>NZ_JAZHRR010000001.1:6478092-7751184 GCF_036924515.1 Bradyrhizobium sp. AZCC 1610
GGCTCATCAAGAAGTTCGTCGATAAGGACGCCGAGTTCGTCTTTGTGCCTGCGGAGAAGGTGATGATGGAGGCAACGCGCCTCGATGCCATTCCCTACGACGTCAAAGACGTCGAGCTTGGCCATCACGGCAAGGAATGCTCGTTCGAAGCCATCCTGAAGAAGTACAAACTCACCGGCGACCCCGCTCTGGTGTTGCTGGGGCGGATTGTTAACGGCGCCGACACCGACAACACGTTGTACCATCAGCCGGAAGGACCGGGCCTGGAAGCTGTCGCCGAAGGCTTCCGGCATCTCGGCTTCAAGGATGACCACTCACAAAACGCGGCGGAGTGGATCGTCTACGACGCGCTCTATGCGTATTGCCAGGAGATGATAAGGCGCGGCAAGCCGCACGGCGACTTCATGAGTTGATGCTCGCTTACAATCGCTTGAGCACCAAGGGTGGGTATGATAGAGAAATCACTCGGGCCATTGACAACCGCCCGATGAGCTCCCGCAGCCAAGCGTTGTTTCGCTCCATTACGGAGGTGAAACATGTCTTGCGGCAGCACGACCTGCAATTCAACCAACACTCTCGGCGCAGCTTCACCCATTTTCCCGGATCTTAGATGGTCCTGGAAAGTTCCTCTTACGTGGCTTGTCGAAATAGCCCGGTGGTGGGGACGACGATACCAGTACGGAGAACTTCTCGAACTTGATGACCGGCTGCTCGCCGACATCGGCATTTCTAGGACGGTCGTCGAAGAAATACGCAAGTCTTCTTTGTACGAGCGTGCGTGGCGCGACAGCAAATGACAGTCCAAGGCAAAAGCGGACATCGGGCTTGTCCCTTCAGACCAGTTCTTCGCGCATTTCTCGCCGCGTGCTTCCTCGCGGACGCGGGATTGTTCGCGTCCGCACAAACAGGAGCCGCCATGATGATTGCTATTGATCGCATGACGCTGGGATCACCGCCTTCAGGATTCACCTTCGCACGGACCGGACGGGGTGCCGAGGGCGAATGGACCGTGACCGCCGATCCGACAGCGACGACGGGCCGCGCCATCGAGCAGACCAACACGGATCGCACCGACTACCGCTTTCCGCTCGCCATTCATCAAAGTTTTTCGGCCGCCAATGTCGCCGTCGAGCTCCGCTTCAAGGCGGTCGCCGGCAAGATCGATCAGGCCGCCGGCATCGCTGTGCGGCTGCGGGACGCGGACAATTATTATGTGGTCCGCGCCAACGCGTTGGAGAACAATGTCCGCTTCTATCGCATCATCCAAGGCCGGCGCGAGCAGCTGAAAGGCGTCGATTTGCCGGTCACGGCGAACGAATGGCACAGTCTTGGCCTGCGCGCCGAGGGTGAGCGGTTCACTGTATCCTATGACGGCAAGACGCTGTTCAGCGCGACCGACCGCACCTTTGCCGAACCAGGCGGAGTGGCACTCTGGACCAAGGCCGACAGCGTGACCCGCTTCAACCAGATCGCGATCACGCCGCTGCCGTAACCGTCATTCCGCAAGGGAGACACGACAAAGCTTACCCTAGCCCAAGCGGCCGAGGATAACGTCGCTGATTCCCTGCTCCCAATGCCCTGCTCCCGGAGTAAATTAGTGCGGATGCCGATGATGCAGGTCGGGACAATGCGGGTGCTTATGTCGGAGCGGCTTGTGATCGTGCCAATGCGAATGTGGTTCATCAGTAAACGGCCCGTCGTGATGATGCTGGTGATGCTCATCGTGAACATGCCGGTGTTCATGCGCCAGAGCGTCGTGAACATGCTCGTGTTCGTGTCTTTCCGTTAGGTGCAGCCATAGACCTAACCCCATCAGCAGCGCGGCGACGGCAAGCTTGAGCGTAAATGGATCTCCCAAGCCCAAGGCGATCAGTGCGCCGATAAAGGGAGCGAGCGAGAAGTAGGCGCCGGTACGAGCGGTGCCGAGATGACGAAGGGCGAGCACGAAAAGAACAAGGCTCACGCCGATCCCAACGAATCCCAAAACTGCAGCCATGGTCGCGACGCCGGCCGAAGGCAAGGCGTCGCCAAGCCAAAATCCGCCGGCGATGTTCGCCGCTCCGGCCACCAAGCCTTTGACCATTGCAATGGTAACCGGGTCGGCCGACGACAGGTTTCGGGTCAGGTTGTTGTCGATGCCCCAACACAGGCAAGCGGCAGCAATTAGTGCCGCGCCTACGTCAAGCGAAAGGCCCTGTCCTTCCCACGACAAGACCATTGCGCCGAGGACGATCGCCAAGGCGCCCACCAACAAACGCCTGTCGACGTTTTCGCGAAAGACGAGCCACGCAATTCCCATTGTTGCAAGGCTCTCGAGATTTAGCATCAATGATCCGGAGGAGGCAGATGTCTTGCCAAGTCCAAGCATCAAAAACACTGGACCAAGGATACCCCCAGAGATAACTACGGCTGCGAGCCGGGGCAGGTCGTGTCGTCTTAAGGAGGCCTCAGGCGCCGAGAGTCCAATCGCGGCGCGCGCGATGTGCACGGCGACCAGGCCCAGGCCTGCTCCGAGGTAGAGCAGGCCTGCGAGCATCTGAGGATCAATGCTGGCGAGCAGCAATTTAGATAACGGCGCGGCAGCACCAAACAGTACGGCCGAGCCGAGGGCCAATGGGACCCCCGGCAATTGGACCGCTGATTGATTGAGCTGCATGGGGCTTGACCTTACTCCGCTGTATATCTCGCCGTCAGAGAATGACCATGCAGGCTGGCTGAGAATACGACGACGGCCTTTGGCGTAAGCTCCGCCTGAAGTTTTCCGGTCATCATGTTCGGGCTGGCGGGGTAAGCGGAACGGTCACCGTCTTGCCACTGTCCTGAACCGTTGCGCGCCCGCGCATGTCCTTTGGTCGAAAGCGGCGAACCATCGTCGTCTCCCACATACGGTATCCAAACCCTTCCGGACAAACGCGATCGGAATCAAAACCCGCTTAATTCACAAGTACCTCTCCCAGGCGCTCTGCCATAGAGCTTGTCGCTCAGGCATTGACGCATCCGTACGCGAGAATATGTTGATCTCGCAAAGGGATCATCAATGAATCGCGAGCCCGGGTCAGGAAAAACCTGTCGGATGCGCAATATGCAAATACACCAGTTGTGCTTGTTCAGGCGCTCTTACCGAGTCGCTAGTTGGCATTCGCGCATAAGCCGACGGTCCTTGTGGGCCATTTTGTTTATTTTGGTGTTCCCCGCCTACTGCCTAGCCGGTGAAGGGAAACCCATCAGCATCACCGTGGCGGCCGACCACACGAAGGCCAACGGAGAACCCTGGGACGGCATTCCAGGCCTTGGCGGGGGGCGCGGTCCGACGGCCATTCCCATCCCCAACAAAAATGCGCCGGATCTGGCGGTCTGCGTTGTTCGTTTGGAAACGCCTCCGGAATGCAGCATGCGGTATGTGAACTTGAAACAATATTCGCTGTGCCAGAACAGCTATGATTGCATTTTCAAGCGGGTGAGCATCCCCGATGGTCCTTTCGGGCTCATCATTCTGGATTTGGACTTACAGCGGCATGACCTAGTTGGTTTCCTTTTAATGACGGCTGGGAAGGCACTTACTCCTGACCAGCGAGCCGCTTTGGAAAGTGAGATTCGGAGAAGAGCCGACCAGTTAGCGCCAGCTTTTTCCCAAGGAGAGAAGCAACGCAGGTTGAGGGAGATGCTTGTTGTTCCGATGGACCGCTGCGCCGAAGCTAAGGGTTGCAGGCTCGTCCAATCCGAAATCCGCGTGAACTCCGCCGAGTGATCCTTGCCGGGGCAGTTCCGTCCCGTCGCCACATCAAAGGTGATACGAGCGGCAAGCCGCCCCTGACGTGCCGCCGTGACGGCGCAATGGGCCGGTCATCGGCAATGCCCAGGTCCGGGCATTGCCCGTGGCTTAACCCGGAAACCGCGCTAGGAGGCATTTCTAGACGCTTTCGGCTTGAGCCTGGATATCATCGTCGAGCTGACCTTGAAACAGGCCGCTATTGACTTCAGGTGCTCTCCGGATTGGCGTCGGCGAAGCGCCTAACTTTGTTGCTCCGGCGAGAGCTTGGGCTGCGCCAAACTTCACACCGCGCAGCCGGGCTCGCTCGCGGCCGGCGGCGGTCCGCCTAAGAATGCCCTCTCGTGTCTTTTGAGCGATGTACCCGACCAGTGCGGCTAGCACTTCGCCCAATTCGTGCGTGGTGTCCGCCCACGGCTCCGCCAGGGATTTAGCTGCACCACGCGATGTGATCTCGGCGAGGACGCTCGGCATCTTGAAGGGGGGCCGCCCCCCGCGTGAGACGATCGAGAGCCGACACAATCACGATATCGCCTGCCGCAGTGAGAAGTTGGTGTGAGAACGCGGCGATTATCCTTAGCGCCGCTTTCCTGTTCACAAAAGAAGCGCTTGCACCGAGCCGCGACCAGACGCGACCACGGCTGTCGCACAAGGGGCTAAACGACGAACCATGGCCGCTCCGGCCGGAGGAGAGGAATCGATCCTCCAAGCTTCTTCACGGCGGGGCGGAGCCTTTCGCAGCATACTTCACTTGCCGGTATCGCAAGCCTTCCTTGGCGATTTCGTATGAACTCAACTCCCGCTCTGCTTTCACCCGCCGAAGATCGATTTGCGAACTCAGACTGCGGCGCACTGCGTCCACTGCCGATTGCCTGGTCGGATGCCCCACGTAGAAAAAGCAGTACTCAAAGAATACACCACCTCTTTGGCGCCGGCCGATGCTTACGACCCACGCCTTTCTCGCGCATTCTTCCATTCGATCGCCCTGTCCCGAGATCCCACCAATCGAATCGTTCCGTGTTGTACCCGACCTTGGCCTCCGCTTGTGTCAGGATATCCCCGACAAACAAGGGTGTGCGCCCCTGTAAGGCTTCCAGCGGTGTTGATGCGTGACAGACCGTTCGACGTTTAAGCAGTCCCGGTTGGGAGGCGGGCTGCTCTTCGTGTAAGGAAATTCCTGACATGTCCCGCAATGCCATTTGTGGCGAATTCTAAGCTCTTCTTTGTTCGTGTTTACTACCATGCGCAATCCGCTGTGGTTATGATGTGTGACAGTCATCGAGTAAGGCATGACGACAAAGATTCAGTCTGCGGTGCTGAGAAATTACACCGCTGATAGCAACTACGGCAGTTGTCGAAGAGGATATTTTTGGTTTCAGGTGCAAGCCGTAAAACTTCGCCTGCTCGGAAACTCTGTGGTTGAGCGCCTACTTGGGAAATACCCATACTTTTGGTCGTGCCGACTCAGCTCGAAGGAGGTCACAGTGGCAGATTCCCAGAAGATGAAGATCACAAGGCGCGCTTACGAACTGTGGCAGCAGGCAGGCGAGCCGAAAGATAGAGACGAAGAGTTTTACCTTCAGGCTGAGCGAGAATTGAACGAGGCTTCAGAAAATGCAATCACTGCAAAAATCTCGCCGGCACCGTCTCAAGGACGTCTCTAACTTTACCCTGCTACTGAATTTGTTGCCACAACTGCATTTGACCTCGATTGCGATGAAATTCCCGAGAGCGTCCAGCGCGTCGCTGGTACTTTGAAGCCGTACACGGCGGTTACAGGACGCCGCGGGGTTGCTGTGCATGACTACTATGGAAGTCATTCAGAAGCTTCTGACGATTTAGCCGCAAATCCAATTTGCCTTGGGTCATTAACGCAAGCTAAGTAGCGCCCTTCCCTCGTTCGCTCCCCCTCGATAACGACTTGGCCCGGCTGCTGGCCGCCCAAATGCCATAAAGGTCTGCCGCCACGGCCTGACGGGCTTTTCCTGACATTCTCGATCCAGGCACCAGTTTTAATGTGCCTTTGCGCGAGCAGCCGATCGAATCTGCCATAGACCAATCCGTATCATCAAAACCATCTTCGGGCATATCGACAGCACGAGGTGAATACAGGTGAAGCAGTTCTTCCATCTCGTAGTCATATCTGTTCTTGCCTTGGGCAGTGCGGCGATCGTGGCGTACGCGACGGCGCACTTTGCACACTACAGTCTCGGCTTTTCTCGATCCGCGCTTCGCGAGCAGGCGCTGATCTGCGCGGCCCTCATGGCGGGCCTTGTCACGATCGAAATGCTCGCGAGCAAGGAGCGATAGCAAGTTAGCCAACTATGGATCGTAGATCGGGCTGTTGCGCTCACCATCTTCATCGGAAGTGCCGGCGTGACCGCGTTGTTAACGGTGCTGCTTATCCACTACGGGCTGGGGGTCCCCGCCTCCGTATTGAGGCTTAATGCTCTCATCTCCGCTGCCGCCCTCTCGTTCGTGCTTGTGGTGGTGATTGTTGGTGGGGCTGACGAGAGAGAAAAGTAGCTGGAGATTCAAATTCAATATCGAGGCTTGAAAATGTTCAATGGCAACACAGTCAATAATCAACCTTTGGCTTACTGCGTTCCATGTTCGGAAAGAACGCCGCACCGCTACGAACGGCTAGGCGTCAACGGCCGGCTTACATCGAGAGCCGTCTGCCTGGTCTGCAGCAACGACTCGCGCAGTGATACAGCGCACCAAAGGGCAATCGGATCATCTTCATAAGCAGCACGGTTCGAGCGCCTTCGTGCAGCGTAATGTTCGGTGCGCCATGTTCGGCATTAACAGTTGACAGGTTTTTCCTGACGCGCCGGCGCGGGATTGGGCTCTAGGATGGTGATTGGTCGAGTGAGAGCATGCAACTTCCGAGGGGGCGCGCGGTGGACCAAAAGGACGACAAATCGCTCAAGCAGTACCGGAGTAAGCAACTGTACGAACGGGCGTTTTTCTTCAAGCGCCTGGCGATCGGCGCAGCCGATCCGAAATTTGCGACAAAGCTTCAGGCCTTGGTGGACGAATATGAAAAGGAGGCGGCGCGAGCAAAGCTGGAAATAGAACAGCCCGCCGGGCCGCGAGAGACCGCCGCGGCCCATGGCAGGCCGGAGTGTCGCACCGGGTGAGAAATTTCCGCAGCAAGCGAATTCACTCCGCGATTGGTCTGGAACCCACAACATCAACCGACGGCATGGCAACGCAATACGTCCCCGGCGACATCAGGGACTTCATATTGAAGCATATCGCTTCGGTAGCCCAGATTGAAGCGCTGCTCCTGATCTGGTCGAATCCGGAGAAGCGCTGGAGCGTGTCGAAGGTCGCGGCCCGCATCTACGCCGGCGAAACCGAAACGGCAAAAGCGCTCGAGGGACTTTGTGCCAATGGCTTGCTGGTCCGCAAGGACGATGTTTTTGGCTTGAACGCATCGGAAGAAGACGTCGAAATGATTGGAAGGCTGAAGGAAGCATACGCTCGCAATCTCATCCCGGTGACGGATGTCATCCACGGCAAATCGCGAGGCCCTCGCCCGACGGCAGAGACGCGCGGGCTTCGAAGGGATCGATGAAGTGCGCGCAAGCAAGCCGGGCCCGGGCCGCGGACGCACCTCAGGCACTGTGGTCCTGCGCGAGGCAGGCGGGCCTCGCGGTGCTTCTGATGGTCTTGTTCATGGCACAGCCATCTTTCGCCCAGAAACTATATGCTTACGAGCCACTGATGATGGATCCGTACTCCACGATCTATGTCAACGATGGCTCCTGTTCGGCAGGCAAGGTTCTGAAGGTGCAGGGCGCACCTCGGAATCAGCGCCGCAAGAAGAGCTGTGTGCCTATGAGCGATCTGCAGGGCGTGCCGCGCTCCGGCCTCGCCAAGTAGCCCACATCCCCATAGCCGCTCGACACAGCTTGGGCTCGCGTTAGCGCAAGGTGTAGTTGCCTGCCCCCGCCCCATGTCAGTTTGGCGCGGCGAGCCAGCCCTGCTTGATGCCATAGCGGACAATATCCGCTCGGCTATGAAGCCCCTTCTTTTCCGACGCTCGCGCCTTGTAGGTCTCCACGCTTTTGACGCTCACCTCAAGCTGTCCTGCGATCTGCTTGTTGCTGAAGCCCTGAGCCACGAGCTTAAGCACGTCCTCTTCCCGCCGGCTGAGTTCGCCACCATCGCTCTCTTCCGACAAGGCTGGTTCGGGCGCGTTCATCGCCGCCTTTTCGGCTATCGCGGGATCGAGATAGAGGTCGCCCTGGTTCACGGCCCGGATGGCACGGAGCAGTTCGTCCCCGGCCGATCGCTTCAACAAATATCCCCTCGCGCCCGCTTCAAGCACCGGATGCACATAGGCCCGATCTTCATGAACGGTCAGCGCAATGATCTTCACGTCAGGGCATTGCCTGCTCACCTGACGGGCAAGCTCCATTCCGCTGATGTCAGGCAGCGAAAGATCGATGACCGCGATATCCGGCGAGGAATCGCAAATAGCCTTCAAGCCCGTGGCTCCCGTGTTGGCTTCGCCAACGAGTTCGACCTCGGGCACGCCCTGCAGCAGCGCGCGGATGCCGGCGAGCACGACGGGATGGTCGTCAACGAGCGCGATGCGAACAGGCGTCATCTGACGGCCTCCGACGCTTCCATCGGAATCTGAACAAAAATCGTACTTCCCTTTCCTGGCGCAGATTCGACGGCGATCGTACCGCCGAGAAGGGCAACCCGCTCCTTCATGCCGGAGAGACCCAATCCCGATGCCCGACCGCCCCGTGACGCCACCCGGCCGACGTTCTCAGGGTCGAAACCGATCCCGTCGTCTTCGAGAACCAGCGCCAGCCCTTCCGGTTTCTTCTCAAGCACAATGCTCACCTTGCTTGCGCTGGCGTGCTTCAGCACGTTGGTTAATCCCTCCTGAACCAGCCGGTACAGCACCGCCGCCGCGTCGGGTGGCAGCGAATTGTCGCGCCCGAAGGTCTGGATATCGACACGAACGCCGTAGCGCTCCTGCCATTCCGCAACATAGGCTTCGATCGCCTTGAAGATGCCGAGGTCATCGATGGCCGTCGGCCGCAGGTCCGACGCCGTGCGATGAATGTCGCGGCCGATCTGTGCGGCAAGCTGTTCCAGCCATCGCACCTGCTCGGTCGCCGCCTCGCCGTTGCCGCCTTTGGCCAATCCCTGCTCGAGCGCTTTCAGGCCAAGAGACAGCCCGGTCACGGTCTGCCCGATCTGGTCGTGCAGCTCCCGCGAAATCCGGCGCTGCTCCTCTTCCTGGGCCGAAGCCAGGCGCCGAAGCAAGTGAGACCGTTCGGCTTCTGCGCGCTTGAGAACATGGATGTCGGCCAACACGCCGTGAATCACATGACGGCGGTTGGGTGGCCCTTCGGCCCTCCCCGCCGCGCGCAACCAATACTCTCCGCGATCGTCCGACTGAATCGGAAACTCGACGCTGCTCGATCTGCCGCTCTCGAGGCAGTTGGTGGCAAACGAGGCCAGCGCCGCGCGATGCGTTGGTTCGACCAGCGCGACAATCCGGTCTGCCGACCATCGGGTTTCTCCCGATCGCGCGCCTGCCAGGCCCAGAAGCGCGCAGAAGCGGCCACAGCCGCTGAATTCGTTTGCGGATAGATCCCAGCGCCATGTACCGAGTTCAGCCGCATCGATCGCAAGCGCCCCGCGCTTTTCACTGTCCAGCAACGCCGCTGCCGACTGAAGCGCCTCCATTCGCCGCCGCTGGGCAATTTCCCGGGCGATTACCAGCCCGAGGGCGATGGCGAGGCCAACGCTCGCCGCCGTGCCGCCGAACAACAGCCGCAACGAGCGGGATACGGGCGCATTCAATTCCGAAACCGGCACGCCAACGTGGACCGACCACCCATCGGTGCCCGCGAGCATGCGGTGGACAGTCTCAACATCGATGCCTTCACGCGTCTGCGTTCGTGCCGAGTTCGAGCCGCCGCGCGCCATGGCTTCCTGTACGGCCGGCGTCGTCGCGCCTGCCTTGGCGATTTTCGTGTCGGGCGTGCGCGCAACGATCTTCTCCTTGGCGTCAACGACAGTACCAGCCCATCCGGCGGGCAGTCCCGCCTGGCCTAGAATCGTACCGATCTGGTCGGGCAACAGGCCGATCGTCAGGACGTAGCGGAGTTCCCCATCCCTGATAACGGGGACACGCAGGGACACGAGTTGCTTGCCAATGGCGGCCTGGTACGGACCGAGCCCGCCGAGCACCGGCTTTCGTGTCCGCAGCACGGCGTTAAAGCTCTCGGCGTCGGTTACCGGTCCGAGCGGGGCGCCGAGCGGCCGCAGCACGTTCAGGACCTGCTCCTGATCCGGCTTCGTCAGCGCCGCGGTTTCCCACAGCGGGCGGGCGGCCACGATCCGGGTTGCCTCGAGATAGAAATCCCGCAGGTTCCCCTGATCGAGCGCGGCCGAGCTTGCAAGCGTCTCAGCCACCTGCAATTCACGGGAGATCTCGCCTTCAATCCGGTGCGCCGCTTGGGTCAGCGCTTCTGTGGCGGCCTTGCGGGCGTAGCTTCGTTCCTGATCGGCGGTGATATAGGCCATCCATCCCCCGAGAAGCAGGACCGGAATGGCGGCCGTGAGAACGAGCGCCGTGAAAAGCCAGACTCCTTCCTTTGGCCGGCCTGAAGCGGAGGAGAGCCTGCTCCCCAATTCCGCGATCACGGTTGTGCGCATATCTTTTCGCCAGCGAAGACTAAAAAATGCCGTGGTGTCCCTTACATTGCATTCCGCTGTCGGACCAGCCTGACATTAGTCTGCCAAGCCCCGTGTCGCCCACTAAGGTCAGGTAAATCCTGACGCGCCGCAGCCGTCACTCTCGTTTCCAGGCGCCGTTTCGGATCCGATCAGGCAAAACGCGAACAACAGGGTCCCCGCGGAAAACCAGCTCTCGACGAGCGCGTCGGCGGCTGCACGATTTGACGTCGAGTTACAGTCAAGCCTGAAGGTAGACGTTCGACAACTCCATGCCGTGGGAAATACTATTTGCGTTTGAGGCCCGGTCCCCTTTATCCGATACACGCACAAAGGGCCCCTTGGTTGCGGAGCGGATCGGCATCGCGTGAGACGGCAGCCGCCCTCGTGGCGCGCGCTTCGCAATGCGGCGCCTCTTGGCGTCATCTGCCCGGATCAAATTTCGAGCCGAGGAAGTGATCGCCTACGACGGCGGTGTCCTCGCGATGCCGACTGTTCAAATGTTCGCACTTCTTGGAGTTGAGCCAAAATCGGTGCATCACCGCTACGTTACCTTGGTCAGCGGATCGATCTCGAAGCATTCGTCCCGGGCCGGCACGATAGGCCATCGCATAGCGATCGCTTGAGAGATCACAGGAAGCACCTACACGCCGTCCAATGAACAGCCGCCTTCGCGCTCCTGCGGGGCCCGGCAATGACACGGCGGCCGACAGCGCAAGAACACCGAACACACCGCTGAACAATAGGCGTAGTAAAAGAAGGGAGGGACGCATGAGGTACGCGACACTTGTGCTGGTTACGTCCGCAGCCCTGCTGCTGCTCGGCAGCGGGATCTGGGCCAACATCAGTAAGACACCGCTTTGGGAAATCCGGGGGCTCTGGGTCACCCAGGCCACGCGGTAAATGGCTTACTAACCTGATCGGGAACCCCTTATGGGCATATATCGACCTGCTTGGGGCCGGCGGTAAGGCGCGTGCATCCGTCGTCCCGCATCCCATCGATCTCGGCGCGCTCGGCTCTCGTGTCAGTTGATGGCTCTGTCAGCATCGCTGGGGAGCCGCACGACCCGCCGCTTTTGATCAACTAGGGCGTCATTACCGCGAAGCCCCGGCCTGATGGACGCAAGCCGAACGAATGCGAGGTAGTTGCCGGCGAGCTCGTCGTGGCGGGTTGTCAAGGTCTTCGCTACCCGCCGGAGGCCGTCTGGCCCTTTCCAACAGCTTCCTGCGCTTCGACAAGTGAGAGCGGGGCCTCCGCCAAGTCCTCTCGTCGGCAGAGAGCCTCGCAAGAGCTCTTGTGAACAAAATCGGCAGGAAGGAGGTGCTTCGGCATCTCCCGGGTATCCGAAGCCGATCGTATCGGTCTCGGCTCCCGCGACTGCGATTTCCGTCCACTGGTCGAGGCGGTGCAGCGCCGGCGTCCCTCAAACTACATTGTCTTGAGCTTCTTGGTGTGTGATTGCTTTGCACCCTCGCCACGAACAGGGGCAGGCATACTTACAAGCAGTAGCCGCATCGGCGTCCGAGCGACTATGACATGGAATCCGAAGCCGGGTCGCGCAGCGAGGCACCATCTGGGACGTCACCCCCGGCCTCGCATTCAATCAGTGTGCCTTGGGTGCTGTATCTTTGTCATTATTCTGAGTTTTTGCCGGAGACTCTGCCGTTTTGGGGAGTGACACCGGATTGTCTGCCAGCGTGTGAAGGTAATCGACAACGTCGGCCCGCTCGCTCGCGCGCGAAATGCCAGCGAATGTCATCGATGTGCCGGGGACATACCCACGCGGATCGGTCAGAAATTTGTCTAGCTCCTCAAACGTCCATTTTCCGCCCTTATCCTTCATCGCCGTCGAGTAGTTGAAACCATCCTCCGAGGCTCGTCGCCGGCCGACGATGCCCCAGAGATTAGGACCGACTCGGTTCGGACCGCCCCTTTCGAATGTGTGACACGCTGAACATTTCTTCGCGGCGCTCTTGCCTCGCTCGACGTTTGCTTTCGCCAGACGTTGTTCGATTGGCTCCGGCTCGGCGGGCTGTTCGACTTTGGCTTCGGGGGTCGTTGGCTCTTGTACCGCAATGTCATAGCCGGGCTTTGCCGGCTCGTCGGGCGCAAAGATCGCGTCTGTGCCGATATTGACCGCGAGCAAGAAGGTAGAAGTACCCAGGATTGCGCCGAGAATCTTGTTGATTTCAAAGGAATCCATCAGGTTGACTGTCCACGCAAATGTCCCTCCGCAGTCACGAACTCAAAGATGACTGCGACACATCAGTAGGCCGCACCTGCCATTCGTCATTATCAACATACGTTCCGCCCTGCGGTTTCTCGACAAAGTACGGCGGCGTACGTAGTCGCGTTTGCTGCTTTCCTCGATTACTTCCGACCGTCCGATAAAGTGGTGAACGTCACTTCCTAAGTGCGACCTTGATGATGCAATTGACCGATGTCGTCGTTAAGGCCGTCTTGGATGTCCATTGAGGACTCCAATAATTCCGTCTTCTGTACCGGCAATTGAGATCGGTATCTAGATCACGACAAATGACTGGTGCGACGAGTTCCGGCGCTCCGCTGCGACAGACATCAAGGTTAGGTACGGCATCGGACAATAGCTTCCGTTCTCTCGTGACGTGAGCGAGAAGATGGGAAGCCGCATTCATGGTCTGCCCGCAGGAATCATACTGTGCACGAACTCGTTTTCGAGCCGGAGAGAATTGATGCAATGACGTCCACGCTCGACATTGCGTGACGGGTGTCGAAGCATTCAGGCACCCCCTTGGCGAGTCTCCTGGCAGAACATGCGCGTCGCTCTTTCCCAAAGATAACAATCGAGCTTGCTCACGATAGAGAGGAAGACGAGGCGAGAATTTGCGCGGGAGCGCTCGCGCGCCTGATCGCTTCACAGTCAGCAATAAAGCGGTGGCGAGGCTCAGTGGAAGCTCGCGTGACACCCGTCGTGGACCGTACGCCATGACCGCCGCCGCCCATAAGGCTGGACATGGCAAGCGCATTTCTTGGACCTCGAGGGCTCGTGCGCGATCAAGCGCGCCTGGCACGAACCGGTCGTCTAGGGCCGGCTCGGCGTGCAGATCTACGAATAGTTCGTCCGTCTGTGCCGATTCGCGGTGGAGAGAAGGGAGAGTTGTCAGGAGCCACTCGAATGTTTGATCTCATGACAGCAGATTTGGCTGCTCCGGTACAGTCGTTTCGCGCTTGATCTCCGCAAGAATCTCTTTTGCGCGAGCGATCGCGACTTTTTGATCCTTTACGCTCAGGTCGTGAAGTAACGCATCGCGATCGCTCTTTGCGAAAGTGCTGCCCTCAAGCACAGCGACTTCCAACCACGCGTATGCCTCTATCGGATCTGCAACTACACCAAGACCAAGGCGGTACGTGCGACCTAGCAGCATCGCAGCGCGCGGGTCGCCGTGGTAGGCCGCTTCCTTCAGATAGATCTTTGCTTGCGAGAAATCAGGCGGTACGAGATTGCCGTGAAGGTAGATTTCCCCGAGCCTGAGCTCTGCAGCAACGACGTTCTGATTGGCGGCCATCTTGTAAAGCTCAATAGCCCTCCCCGGATCACGGGGGGTCTCCAATCCAAGCTCGGTCATGTACCCGAGCCAATATTGCGCATCGGGATTGTTCTTATCGGACAGCTGAGTGAAGACGCTGATTGCAAACTGATTGTCCTCCCGAATGGCCTCCTTAGCGCGTTCCAGCTGTGACTGACTTACCGCTGTGAAGCCGCGCCAACGCCATTCTTGGACCCCGAGACCAATTGCTACGCCGAAGACGGCAACAATCACGAGGGCGATAAGTAACGGACGCGGAACGCGTGGCTCACGAGGGTCAAGTGTCGTCATGCGAAGCTCCTCAGCGCCAAAGATGGACGGCGCGATTGGTCGGTACCAGGCAACAGATCGAGAGCAAGCATTATTCGTTGGACTGACTGATCCCATTTGTTTCGACGCCACCTATTTGGTGATAAAATTCTTTCGTTTCAACGTCACCCATGGGTCAGGCCGTGCAAGCGACCGCGCTGCTCTTGTTGGTACGGAGGCTCAATGCATTTTTCTTTCCCCGACATGCCGACCCGGTAGCCTGATCGCACTAAGCACACGGCGCTCCTGCGGATATGGAGCCTTCCCCCGAGCTGTGGATCGCGGCGCCGACACCATCAAGAATTTCCCGACTGGGTCTATTCTTGGTAGCGAAACTGCGACGAGCGCGCACCAATGTGCCGATTGCGAGGTTAGTCGGTCTGCCATCGTACCGAGTTCGTGATCTTTAGTGCTAGGCCCAACACCTATAGATCGCCATTTCCATTTGGGACGGTCGAACACCTTCAATGCACACTGTGCACACCCGGAGGAAACCAGCGATGATGCCAACACGTGCTTATCGGTTTGCGGTGGGTAGGATTGGAACGCTCGGGCAATCGAGCCTCCTTGCGGCAGCCCTGATTGGACTGGGCCTGCTGGTTGGTGGGTCCGGCACCTCACCTCAGCTGAACCTTCCAGGACTGATGACTCACGCCTATGCGACCGAAAGCACAAGGCCCCCGGGTTTCGCGGATATCGTGGAACGGGTGAAGCCGGCCGTGATCGCGGTCCGCGTCAAGGTGGAAAACAAGGTTGGGCCGGAGGCAGTGTTTCCATTCGATCCGGGATCACCTTTGGAGCGCTTCTTCCGCGAGTATGGCTTCCCGGAAGGAATACCGCGACATCGCTTTTCGAGGGCGCAGGGGTCGGGGTTCTTTATCTCGGCCGACGGATACGCTGTGACGAACAATCACGTGGTCAAAGGCACCAAATCGGTAGAGGTCGCCACGGATGATGGGAAAACCTATAGCGCCAAGGTGGTCGGGGCGGATGCGAAAACAGACATTGCCCTTCTCAAGGTCGAAGGACGCGAGAACTTTCCGTACGTTACATTTGCCGAAGGCGCTCCGCGAATTGGCGATTGGGTGATCGCGGTCGGCAACCCCTTTGGGCTGGGCGGCTCGGTGACGGCTGGCATCGTTTCCGCTCGCGGCCGAGATATTGGGGCCGGTCCCTACGACGACTTCATCCAGATCGATGCGCCAATTAACAAGGGCAATTCTGGCGGGCCGGCGTTCGACGCGAATGGGAGCGTCATTGGTGTTACGACCGCGATCTACTCACCGACCGGAGGATCTATCGGCATCGGTTTTGCCATTCCAGCGGACACAGCCCAGTCCGTGGTCGCGCAACTCAAGGACACAGGCTTCGTCACCCGCGGGTGGATCGGTGTCAGGATCCAATCGATCACGCCCGATATGGCCGACGCTCTGGGCATGAAGCAAGCGCGGGGGGTGCTGATTGTCCAACCTCAGCAGGGCAGGCCAGCGGCGGAGGCCGGTATCAAGGCGCGTGACGTGATCACTTCAGTAAACGGTCAAGACGTCAAAAATTCTCGCGACCTTGCGAAGAAGATTGCCGCGAGTCGTCCAGGCTCGAAGGTTGAGCTCGGGATCTTGCGGAATGGTGCCGAAAAGAAGATCTCCCTGACGGTCAGCGAGATGCCAAGCGAGCGGCAGGCAGGCCTGGGTTTCAAGGGGCCGTTGAGCGGAGGCGCAGCCCCCCTTGGACTCACCCTCGTGCCGGCGAGCAGTGTCGCGGGCGTCGGCGACCGCGGCGTGGTGGTGATCGACGTCAGTCCCGACGGCCCAGCGGTGGCCGCTGGTATCCGCTCAGGTGATGTGATCCTTGAAGTTGCAGGCGAAGCCGTGAACAGTCCTTCAGACGTGCGCCAAGAAGTACGCGACGCGGCTCAATCAGACAAGCGGCACGTGCTGATGCGCGTGAAATCCGGAGACGTCACTCGGTTTGTCGCATTAGCTCTTTCTGAGGGATGAAGCCTGATCTCCCCCTGCGATGGTCCGATCGACCCCGTGGCACCCGAGTTCGGAGGGCTAAGCTACTTATGGGAGGGTACGCGTTTTCGAGCTCGGTGTGGCGCTCATCCGAACGACTGCGCCGGCCGAGCAGCCTGGCAGCGCCGTTGCGTAGTGAGGTTCTCCACGGGAACTCAAAAGGAAGGTGATCTCTTGACGTTCGAAGGCTTGTTCAAATATCCGCTCGGGGACTGACGTTCGCGCTGATTAGGTGCGGATTGAGCGAGCTGCGCACGCGGCAGCCTTGTCGACAGCGATCGGGGACATCCGTTACTTCATTCTCGCTCGCACTGTTGACGATTTTCGTATCGATCGACTGCCAGCTGTTGGTTGGTTGCTGGAGCCTTCTGCGCAACCGCGCCAAGGTGCCGCATCCACATCGTGTTGATCCGTGACCGAAGCGCATCGGCACCGCTTGGTACTGAACTAACAGCCCGTCTGTCTTCCATTCATCAGGACCGCGCGACCGTCGGGATAACCTCGCGGGCAAGCACACCGAAGGAAAAGTAGAGCTTTATCAGCGCGTCCGCGTCCATGCTGGGAACGCGTATCACTGCGGCTTCCGGTACTAAAACCAGGCCACCCCAGGCGGGGAGAGGCGAAGTCGGCAGGTAGACCAACAAGCGTCGGTCGCCGCCAACATCGAAAACCTCGTTAGCAGCGAGCAAGGCTGGGACGTCCGCCCCTTGATCCCCTCCGAGGCGGCACATCACAACCGGCAGGCCGGCCAAGTCTGCTTTGCTGGCGGCAAAAAGACGAACGACTTGGGAAACGGGGCGATAGATGGATCGAAATAAAGGCACCGTCGCCAGCACGTCGTCTAGGGTCCGATCGAGTGCGCGTCGTGCCTCGATTCGCACGATAAGGCCAAGGAGCCAAAGGCTTGCAAGGGCGATGCAAGCACCGATGAGAAAGGCGATTAGCCCACGTTTCTGCCCGACGATTGCCGCGCCGCCACTCGTCAGCAGATCGCCGATCCACGTACCCGGACCGATTGTCGCTCCAACGGTACTGATGACCCAACTGATGATCAGGACGGTCAGCATAAATGGCAGCAGAACGAACATGCCAGTCAGCAGATTTCCAATGATACCTGTTCGCCAAAACTTTCCTAAGATCGAGTGCATTGTCGAGACCTCAAGCTTGGACAGGGACCAGGACGCTGTTAGTTCAGCAGCTGAACTACGGTATCATTGTTGACTACGAAGTCCTGTGCTCGGCGACCAAACGATTGCGCTCTGTTAATTCCAGTCATCGCGACCTACCAGGCGGAGCCGGGGCCGCCAGGGGTCAATCTGACGGTGGGGGAAAAGGCGTGAAACGCATGGCTGCGTTTTTACTCACGGGCGCCTGTGTCTCGCTTCGCTTCCAAGCGTGTTGAAGCGCGCTTTCTGCTCGCCGCTCAACGAAGCGTAGAACGTCTGGAGTGCCGGCTGCACTGTCCTGGCAGCGTCGACCATCGCCTTTAGCCGGCTCTCCATCGCCTCGAGCCGGCCGACCGGCGTCTGCGGAGTAACGTCGGGACAAGCGGATTGGAGCATATCAACTGCGCTCACCGTCGCTCCTCTCAATTCGTCGAGCGCCTTCTCCTGCGACCCCTGTGGCCGCACAACCTCCTCGATCCTTCCAATCGGCAGGTCTATCAGGCCTGGCTTGGGCTCGCCGCAACGGGAGGCTTCGTCTTGCGCCTGAGTCTGCCGGCCGGTGCTGGCGCGGCCCACCTCCGGCCCGAGCAGGTTGAAACGCGCCTTCTGCTCGTCGTCCAGCGAATTGTAGAACGCCTCGAGCGGCGGCCGCACAATACGGATGGCCTCAAGCGTCGCCTCAAGCCGCTCAATCATGACCTGCAAACGTCCGGTCGGCGTCATCGGAATGTCCGTGGGGCAGGCAGCCTTGAACGCCTCGGCTGCCTCCGCTGCCGCCGTCTTGAGGTGATCCAGAAGCTTTTCCTGCGCGGGATCCAGCCGAATAGCATTCTCGATGCGCTCGAACGGCCACGCCGTGACGACTTTGGCCGGCTCGCAGACCTGCGCAATCACCCGGGCGGCTCGGTCGCGGGACGCCCGGTCGCCAGGCGACGCACTCTTCAAACCGTCCGGGTACGGCGCGGCATATGTGGATTGAGAATAGGAACTGCCGTACGGCCAGAAGATTCCTTCGAAAATGTCGTCGTAGGCGTATGCCCAATAACCCTCGCTATAGGCATAAGGCCAGAACGTATAGTGGAAGATGTCAAAGTAGGCATACGGCCAGAAGACCGGTCCCACCCACGCTACGAAGTGAGCGTGATGCTTATGCCGCCAGGCGTGCCGTGCAGCGACCCCGGCCCGGCGCGCCTCTCTGGCCTGCTGCCGGGCTTCCTCGGCCTGCCGCCGGTCGGCGCGGAATTGCGCAGCGAAGCGCCCGCGAGCGGCCGCCTCCGGCGTTAGGGGAGCGGGCCGCCGCTCACGCGCTTCGAGTCGCTCCTGGCGCCGCTGTTCGCGCTGCTGCGCACGTTCCCGAAACAACTGCTCCCGTCGCTGCGCACCGTCCTGTCGCCGCTGCTCACGCTGCTCCAGCCGCTCCTTCCGCTCTGCGGCACGCTCCTGCTGGCGTTGCTCTCGTTGCGGCTCCGCCTGCCGCGCGCGCTCGCGGTCCTCTCGGCGGTCTGGCTGCACCGCGCGCTCCCGCCGTTTCTGCAACCGCTCCTCGGCCCGTTCCCGCCGGCGCTGCAGCCGATCCTCGGCCCTCTCCCGTCGGGGCTGCAACCGCTCTCGACGTTGCTGTTGAACGTTCTCATGCCGTTGCGGGCGCCGGACACGTTCCTGTCGGCGCTGTTGGCGGGCGCGCTGCTCGATCCGCGACCGAGGTTGCGCACGCATGTGCCGCTGAATTCGCTGTTGCCGTTGCAGTTTTTGGCGAACCTGCGGTGGCGCAGCCCGTCGGATGCTTGGTGCGGCGCGAGACGGCATGCCGCGCGGGGCAACGCGCGGAACCGGAGCAGCCCTCGGGACCACCCGGTGCGGTGCTGCCTGTCTTGGCATCGCTGCGCGAGGCGCGGGTGCGGCAGCTCCTGGACGATGCCCTCTCGGCTGTGCGTCCAAAGTCATGGGCATTGCCGTGAACACAAGAAGCCCGGTGACGAGGCAGGCGACGAACCTGATCATGATGAATTCCCGCGCGTCGCCCTTCAATGCAAACGCCCCCGGGACTCTTGCAGTTCCTTGCGCAACCAATGGGGCCTTCGAGACAGTACGGTATCGTACCGGGTCAATGGGCGCCGTTACAGGTTAGAGACGAAGCCGACTGACGCTATGCAGCCCAGAGGCGGACTTGTTCTCTAGTCGAGCGTCGCGACGTATCTAGTCGAATTCCGGTGCACTTTGCTTACGACGAGAGCCTTAACGCTGATTCGGGCCTCCAATATCTGGCATCCAGCAGTTTGCATCCTGTAGAGCATGCTCTCGTCAACGGCGAGGTCGACATCCTTAGTTTCGTCAGTGCGTCGTCACCGAAAACCTTCGTGACCGTAAACTCGCGTGGCCGCGCGCTTCGTTCCTCGACGGATGCTGGGAAACGCATCATCGTCTTCGCAAATGTTCATGGCTCTGTTTCGGTATTGGTACGCAACGAGACCAATTGGCCTCGCTTTCCGGGGGACTGCCGGTCCACACCAGGAAACGAACGCGGCGGTTCTTGCTTCTTCCTATATGTGTGTTTCTTGGACTGGGACTTTAGACCGGACGCGAATGATCGGGAATGATCTGCTGTCGCTGGCGTGCCCGCATCCCAAAAGCCAATTCATTGGCAAGTTGCGCGAACCGTGATGCAAGACTGGAGTGCGTCGATGGCTACCGTCATAAACTCGGTGCCAGCGTGGGTCATCGTCGCAGCAACGCTTCTGGCAGCCATCGTCGCCGGGCTGCTGGTTTATCGATTTCTATTTCTCACTCTTGAAAAGTGGCTCCGCAGTACCGAGAATTTTGCCTGGCTGCTGGTCCTGAAGAAGCTGCGGGCTCCATCCGCTCTTGGCACTGTCATTTTTTTCGCGACATCGCTGCTGCAACTTACCCCGATTAGCGGTGCGCTCCCCCGCTTTTCTCGCTCGCGTTCTGCAAGTCGCTGTCATTGCGCTACTTACGTGGATTGCGATCGTTATTATCGAAATCTTTGGTTCGGTGTATCTTCGTCATCTTCAAGTCAACGTGGAGAACAACCTTCTTGCGCGCAAGCACGCCACGCAAGTGCGAATATTGAAACGTGCCGCAGTCACCGTGACTGCCGTGATCGGCACCGGAGTTTCGACGCGGTTCGGCAATACGGAGTCAGCCTGTTCGCATCGGCGGGCGTGGCGGGACTTGCGGTAGGCCTCGCTGCGCGCCCCTTGCTGTCGAATCTGATCGCCGGCGTTCAAATTACCATGACACAGCCGATCCGAGTTCAGGATGTCATCATCGTGGGAGGGGGAATACGGCACCGTCGAGGAAATCACCTCAACCTACGTCGTGATACAGTTGTGGGACTGGCGCAGAATGGTTCTCCCCCTAAGCTACTTCATCGAAAAGCCGTTCCAAAACTGGACCAGCGAGAGTTCATCCATCATCGGCGCTGTCACCTTCAACGTCGACTATTCGACGGACGTCCCAACGATACGCTCGAAACTAAACGAGATAGTCGCCGCCAATCCGAGGTGGGACCGCCGCGTCGTCAGTCTTCAGGTTACCGACCCTACCGCGGAGACCATCCAGTTGCGAGCGCATGTGAGCGCTGCAACATCCGCCGCCGCATGGGACCTCAGATGTGAGGTCCCGGAAGAGCTCATCGAGTTCGTCAATACCAGGATGCCGGGATGCCTGCCGCGTCGTCGTCAGCAGGTAGTCCACCGTGAGGTCGTCGCCCCCGCCACCGATGTTGAGGCTCGGCAGTCGGAGAAGATGGGACTGGCAGCGAGTGCTCGCGCACGCAAGTTGGCGCGAAGCGAACATCGAGACCGAAGGTGCAGGCTCAGGGGAAGCCCTGACAACCCGGTGTTTTGCCTCCAAGGTCGACAAAGTATCAGCCGAAGCAAGCCCGCAACATCTCCCATCTCGGCCTCACGGCCGCTCCGACAAACGAAGTGGCGAGCTCCGGCGATAAAGGAGACAAAAGTGTGATCGTGACAACCGTCGATCCCGAGGGCGCGGACGCGGGTCACGGCTCGCAGTCCGGCAACATCGTCGGCGGCGCAGGAGACATCCGCAAGGCGCTCACGGAAGCGAAAAGCGACGGCAACACGACGTGCGGTAAAGGTGAAGACATCGCGGGCCACCAAGTTCGTCGCGATGCGGATTGGCTGGTAGCAGGAGGTGCTGCCTGTGCGCGTCGCCGGACGCGCCAAGCGGCAAGGCCTATAAGGGCGGGTTGTTCGATCCGGTCCCCTTTCCTTCAATGCTAGACTTTCAGACCGTCCTCACCGCACCGGGGGCGCCCTGCTCCACCCGGCGGGAATGATCGGATGCTATCAACAGATAGACCGCCGGAACCACGAACAGCGTAAACAGTGTTCCGATCGAAAGTCCGCTCGCGATCACGAGTCCCATGTTGAACCGCGATACGGCGCCGGCGCCGCTTGCGGTGATCAGCGGCACAACCCCGAGCACCATCGCCGCGGTCGTCATTAAAATCGGACGCAACCTGATACCGGAGGCCTGCTCGATAGCCTCACGCTTGGAGACGCCGCTGCGCTGCAGCTCGTTGGCGAATTCGACGATCAGAATCGCATGCTTGCTGATCAGCCCCATCAGGGTCACCAGGCCAACATTGGTGTAGATGTTTAGCGATGCGCCGCCGACGCCAAGGTTCACGAAGATCAGCGCGCCCGCGATCGACATCGGCACCGAGACCAATATGATGCACGGATCGCGGAAGCTTTCGAACAGCGCAGCAAGCGAGAGGAAGATAATGACAAGCGCGAATCCGAAGATAGCAAGGAACCCGGAGGATTCCTGGATGTATTGCCGCGACAGCCCGCTGTAATCAGCAGTGTAGCCCTGAGGCAAGGTTTTGGCGGCCAGGTTGATGAGGAAATCCAGCGCGTCGGCATGCGCCACGCCGGGCGCTGCAACGCCCTGGATCGTGGCGCTGTTGAGTTGCTGGAAGTGATTGAGTGTCTCCGGTACCGTTTTGGCGGTGATGTGTGCAATCGTCGACAGAGGCACCGGAACGCCGGAGACGTTAGCGACATAATAATTGAGCAGCTGATCGGTGTTCAGGCGAAATCGCCGTTGAACTTGGGGGATCACCTTGTAGGAACGCTGATCGAGGCTGAAATAGTTCACATACCCACCGCCCAGCATCGCCGCCATGGCGTTGCCGACATCGCTCATATTGAGCCCGAGTTGCGCGGCCTTGTCGCGATCGATCTCGACCACCGCTTGCGGGCTGTCGATCTTCAGATCCGTATCGAGGAAGATGAACATGCCACTGTCGAGCGCGGCCCTAAGGAAGCGCTGGGCGACATCATTGAGCCTGTCGAATGAATCGGTGGTCTTGATCACAAACTGTACCGGCAAGCCCTGGCTGCCCGGCAGCGGCGGGAGCTGAAACGCGGCAATGCGAGCGCCAGCGACCCGGTCGAGCTGGCGTTGAACGATCGGCTGGAGCTGGTTGCTGGTTCTCTTGCGTTCGTCCCATGGTTTCAGCACCATGCCCGCGACCACGTTGGCGGGGGAGTTGATCTGGAAGACGTGATCGGTCTCCGGAAATCCTTTCATGATCCGGTAAACCTGCTGGGCATAGAGCACCTTCTGTTGCAACGTGGCGTTTGGCGCTAGCGTCGACGACGCGATAACGACGCCTTGATCTTCCTGCGGTGCGAGCTCGCTTTTGGCGCCAGCATAGAGGAAATAGATGCTGGACAGCACCAGCGATGCGAAGACCGCCGTTACGGGGATAAAGTCTAGGCTGCTGTGCAGCCACCTCATGTAAAAGCGCCGTAGTAGCTCGAAGCGATAGTCGATAAGGACGACGAGGCGTTCCTGCCAGCCTTGCGCCGTGCCGTGGCCCTTGAGCAGGCGCGAACTCATCATCGGCGACAAGGTGAGCGCGACGACTGCCGATATGGTCACGGCGCCGACCAGGGTGAATGCGAATTCGTTGAACAGCGCGCCGGTCAGGCCGCCCTGGAACGCGATCGGGACATAGACCGCGACCAGGACGATCGTCATTGCGATGATCGGACGCCCGAGTTCTCGCGCACCCTCGATCGCCGCGACAACCGGCGTCTTTCCTTCCTCAAGATGACGGTTGACGTTCTCGACGACGATGATGGCGTCATCAACTACGAGGCCGATGGCAAGCACCAGTGCTAGTAGAGTCAGGAGATTGATCGAGAAGCCGAGCACCAGCATCATCGTGAAGGCGCCGACCAATGACAGCGGGATCGCGACCATTGGGATGACGACGGAACGCGCAGATCCCAGAAACAGGAACACGACCAAATTGACGATCAGCAGCGCCTCGACCAGCGTCCACACCACGTCGCGAATTGCGGCATGCACGAAATCCGTCGAATCGTAAACGATCCGGCCGTGCAGGCCATTCGGCAGTGCTGCATGGATGGCCGGGAATATCTTGTGTATGCCAGCGATAACGTCGAGCAGATTGGCCGTCGGCGCCACCTGGATGCCGATATAGACCGCGGACTTGCCGTCGAAGGCGACTTGGGTTTCGTAACTTTCCGCGCCGAGCGAGACGTCCGCTACGTCCTTCAGCCGCACGATCGCGCCGCCCACCTGCTTAACGATCAGATTGGCAAATTCGCTTTCAGTGTGCAGGCCGGTCGACGCGGTCAGATTGACCTCCACCATTTGGCCCTTGGTGGTGCCGATTCCAGAGATATAGTTGTTTTGGGTCAGCGCCGCGGAAACGTCGGCGGCACTGAGGCCGTAGGCGGCGAGCTTCTCTGGGTCGAGCCACGCGCGCAACGCAAAGTTCTGCGCACCCAGAATCTCTGCGGTCTGCACCCCCGGTACAGTCTGTAGCTTCGGCTGCACGACGCGGGTGAGATAGTCGGTGATCTGGTTCCGGGCCAGCACTTCGCTATCGAAGCCAAGATACATGGCGTCCACGGTCTGGCCGATCTGCACCGTCAAGACCGGTTGCTGCGATCTTGAGGGAAGCTGGTTCAACACCGAATTGACTTTGGTGTTGATTTCCGTCAGCGCCTTGGCGGCATCGTAGTTCATCCGCAGGTTGAGAGTTATCGAAGAGACACCGCTCGCGCTTTTCGAGGCCATGTAGTCGATACCGTTCACCTGCGCGATCGCATTCTCGAGCGGCGTGGTGATGAATCCCGCGATCACGCCGGGATCAGCGCCGTAATAGGTCGTGGTGACGGTTACGACGGCGTTCTGCGTGCGCGGATACTGCAGCACCGGCAACGAACCCATGGCGCGCAGGCCGAGTGCAAGGATCATCAGACTAACGACAGTTGCGAGAACCGGTCGACGAATGAAAAGCTCGGTGAAGTTCATTGCAGTCCCTTCACTCTTCCGAGACTTGCGGGTTCGCGCTGAAGGGTACGGGAATTTCGTTGTTGGTCCGAACGGGCGACCCGTTGTGGAGCTTGTTCTGCCCAGCTGTGACCACGACATCGCCGGGCTTGATTCCCTCCAGCACCGCGACCTGGTCGCCGCGCGTCTGACCCGTCTTCACGAAGACCTGGCGCGCGACCTCCTGCTCGCCTCCGCCCTCGTCCTTTCCTGCATTCTCAACCACGTAGGTGATGCTGCCATAAGAGTTATAGTAGATCGCAGTTTTCGGCAGGGTCACGTAGCGCTTTGGCTCGCCAATGTCGATGTCGACGGTTGCGAACATTCCCGGCAATAGCCTTTCGTCGGGATTGTTAAATGTCGCGCGGATCTGGACATTGCGGCTCGCCTCATCGACGAGCGGATTGATTGCCAGGATCTCGCCGGTGAACTTCAACTTGGGATAGGTGTCGACCTCGGCGATGACGGCCTGCCCGACCCTGACCTTCGCCAGCGCCTGCTGCGGCAGGTAGAAATCGACGAAAATCCGCTCAAGCTGCTGCAGCGTCACGATCGGCGTGCCTGGCGCGATATATTGGCCGAGATCGATCTGTCGGATGCCAAGCCGGCCGGAGAAAGGGGCCCTGATCGATTTGTAACTGACCAGCGCCTGCTGTTGCGCCACCTGCGCCTGATTGTTCTTGAGCGTCGCCAGGGCGTTATCGACGGTCTGCTGGCTGATGGCCTCGGTCTTTAGCAACTTGCTGTCGCGGTCATAGTTGAGCTGCGCTAGCGCCGCCGTCGCCTGGAAAGCGTGCAGACGGGCGACATCGTCGGCATCTTCCAGTTCGACGAGCAGCGCTCCCTTCTCGACTCTTCCGCCGGACTCGAAGTGGATCGATTTGACCATTCCGGCGACCTGCGCACTAAGGTCGGCCCCCTTCGCCGCCCGGGTACTGCCCACAGCCTCCAGGCGATCCTGCCACTGCTGCGTGGTGGCCGTGATCGTGGACACCGTCTGCGGCGGGTTCCGCAGACCCTCGATTGCTTTCTGGATCATTCTCGCCCTGAAAGCTTCAAACCCAAAGATCGCCGCAAAAACCACGCCGACAGCGACCAACATTATGGCCATACGTCGAAACATCCGGGGGCCCCGGCTCTTATAAGATACACCCAATAACGCGCGCGCTACCTGGCGGTCTCACTCTTTCGAGATGTTGATTGGGGAATTGATTCCTTCTCAAGGAGAGTTGAGTTTCTTGCGGCGCGCCCTCGCCTTGAATTTCATTTCTCGCGTCGCCCTAGGACGCCTCTCCCCCTCACCTTCGCTTTAATTTGGAGGCGATCTCGATCAAGAATCGAGTCCGCAAGAAACAAGTGCAAGACGCACGCATTGCGCCGACTTCGCGACAATCGCAGCATGCGACGTTCGGAGGTCTGCCCGCGGTGACGAGCCAAGCGAGCGGGATCGACAAATTAGCCCTCCGCTACACTCTCGCGCGGAGAGTTACTCCATGAGTGCTATGAGCTGGCCTCAGCGTTCATGACCGGTCCGAACAACTCCCAGGATTTCCCGTTAAACCGCATCATCTGTAACTGCTCAATTGGCGCAAAGTCCGAAGTGCTGGTGTTGATCTTGATTCCGGGCAACAGCAATCCGGGATCGAAGTCCTTCAGGTTGGCGGCCTGCTTCATAACGTTTTCGCGCGTCAGATTGTCACCGCACATGTCGAGGACATGAACAAGCGTCCGCGCCACCGAATAGCCGACTGCCACGCCTGCATCGGATCTGTCGGCGTCCGGCATATATTTGTCGAGGAATGCCGCCCATTCCTTGGAATCCGGTTCGCTCATCCACCTGGGATCCGTTTCGTCCTTCATGTACGCGGCCGAGATGATCCCCTTGGCATTTTCAAATCCGGCGGGCTTCAGAACCGCGCCGATCGATGCACTTACGTTGTTGAGAATGAAGAGCGGATCCCAACCGAGCTGGCGCACCTCTAGGATCGTCTGCGCGGCGAATTTGGGCGTCGCGACGGTGAACAGAACGTCGGCTCCGCTGGCCTGCAGGTTCACGATGTGAGACGATATCGTTGGTTCTGATACATCGTAGCTGTCCTTGGCCACGATCATACCTGCTTTGTTCCCCAACCCGTCAACCAGACCTTTCAGGTAATCCCTTCCGTAGTCGTCGTTCTGATACAGGACGGCGATTTTCGCGTTTGGTTTGTGTTCGAGGATGTAGCGGGCGTAGATCCTTGCTTCGGTCTGGTAGTTCGGCTGCCAGCCCATGGTCCACGGAAAGTCCTTTGGATCCGCCCATTTCGTGGCTCCGGTAGCGACGAACAATTGCGGTACCTCCTTCCGGTTCATGTAATGGTGAATGGCTGTGTTGGTTGGCGTGCCAAGCGAATTAAAGATCAGCAAGACACCGTCGCTCTCAACCAATTTTCTGGCTTGTTCGACGGTCTTTGGGGGACTGTACGAGTCATCGTACGATATAAAGTTGACCTTCCGACCGTTGATGCCGCCTTCGTCGTTGATCTTCCGGAAATACGCAGCTTCGGTGCGCCCGATAACGCTATAGGCGGACGCAGGCCCGCTGTAGGGCATGATATTGCCGATCTTGATCTCAGTGTCGGACGCGCCGGTGTCATACTTCTTTTGTGCGGTGGCCGCTCCAATGGACGAGACCAGGGCCATTGCCGCAATTAGAGCGGTCGCACTTCGCATACTGACTTTCATGTCATGCTCCTTGCATACGTTTTCCGACTGAAGAAGGCCCTGCCTGAGAAGCGACTTTTGTCCTTTACGAATGAGCGATTCGGATCGCGGGAGGCAAATTGAGCGAACGATCGTGAGCGGATTGGATTACATGATAGCAATTGCAAGATACCGCTTCGAGGCGTCTCTCGTCGACGATAACGGTCCTTCCTCGGCCCCGCCGGATCATGCCGGCGTGCTCCATCGCACCCATGGTCGTCGTGATTCCAGCGCGGCGTACGGCCAATGCCTGCGCCATCGCGCGATGCGTCAGAGCGATCTCATTTGAACCAAATCTGTCCTTGGCTACCAGCAGCCATCTTGCGAGGCGCTGTGTCAGGTTATGCCGCGAATTGCACGCAATCAGCTGGGAGCTGTGTATCAGCGTGGCCTGCACGTATCCCAAAAGCAGCTTTTCAATCTCGACGTTCGTCTTGACGAGATGGACGAGGTCCTCGGCTGGCAGGCGCAACGCTTGTCCCGCCACCTGCACTGTGCAGCGATGCGGAGAAACCCGCATTCCAAGAATTAGGGGTATGCCGACGAAATCCTTTCTGCCCAATGTATGAATCTCAACGGGCGGGCAGTCCCCCGCTCGGGCAGTGAGGGAGGCGGCACCCGACTCGATGAAATAGGCAAACCGCAATTCAGCCCCCCGCTCCTGCAGCATTTGTCGCTGGAACAGGCGGACCGTCTCGCAACGATCGAGCAGTTGGTGACGCGATTGCGACGACAGGCGTCCGACGAGATCGTTAGCAATTAAGCAACCGGGCCCGCCTGTCCATGCGCGAGGTGCTCTCAATGCAGTTTCGACCCCATCTGAGTGCCTCGTTCTTGCTTCTGCCGTTTGATCGGGCCTAAGCATAACTATCTCCTGGATAATGGTGACCTCTGCCTAAAGGTTGGGGCAGATGGCCGCCATCAGCAGTCGGGCTGAGCGTCAGGGTCGGTCAGGAAAAACCTGACCATGGGCCTGGCCGAGTTCGCGGCATCCTAGGAAAGGCTAAAGGATTCAAGGCGTAGGGCGTCTGGTCGCAAGGATGATTAGGTCCGAAGCATCCGGAGCAGGCATGACAAAGAACGTAGCACAACGTCCGCTAATTCTGCTGGTGATGGCTGCAGCAATCCCGCTTGTCCTGTTCGCAGGCTGGGTCGTGTTCTTGAACGCCCGTCAGGAACGTACTGATTCACGCCTTGCCGCGCTCGAAACACTCGATCGGGTCGTGACCCGCCTCTCATCCGAACTCGGTGTGCAAGTCCAGATCGCAGAAACCCTGGCGGCCTCGGCGACACTGGACAAGCCGGACCTGGGCTCGTTCTATCTGGAGGCTCTGCGTGTCAAGGAAGCCCGGCCGCTTTGGGAGACGATCGAACTTGTCGACCCTCAAGGAAATCAGGTGCTCAATCTGCTGCGTCCGATCGGCGCCGATCTTGGAGCAACGGCGGATCGGGAAAACTTCGAGAGAATACTGCGGACGCGCAAGGCGGCCATAGGTGGGATAGGCCCGCTCGGACCGATCTCGGGAAAACGCCTGATCGCGCTCCGGGCGCCGGTCGAGCGCAACGGCGAACTTAAATACGTTCTGACGATTGCGCTCGTTCCTGATGCCGTAAGCCAAATTCTGAAGGGCGTCGGCGCTCCGACCGGCTGGATCGGCGCTGTCGTTGATGCAAAGGGGAATATTGTCGCGCGAACGATTGGAGAGCAATTTGAGCTGGGGCGTCCGGCGAGCCAGTCTGTGCGCGAGGCCATCGCACAAGGACCCGAGGGCGCTTATATCGGCACGACCCTCGAAGGACATCAGGTTGATTCGATTTACAAGGAGCTTCCCGGTACAAACGGCTGGTCCGTACACCTCGGTATTCCGACCGATCAACTCGATGCACCGGTTCGTCGCTCGGTCGTGTTTCTCGCCGGTGGCGGTGCGGTCAGCTTGGCATTGGCACTGGCGCTTGTGTGGTTTACGGCGCGCGACATATCGCAGCGCCGCCAAGAACAAGAGGCGCAGGCCGCTCTCGCGCTCAAGGCGAGCGAAGAACGGCGGAGACTTACGATCGATGCGGCAGATCTCGGCGTATTCAGCTGGAATTTCAGGACCGGCGAGGTGGTCGCTTCCGCGCGAGCCTTGGAAATGCTTCACCTTGAAGCTACTCCTGGCTTGGCGGAAACAAGCCTTTCGTTCGAGCGGTTGCTGGCCAGCATCGACCCGGCCGATCGCTCGTTCTTCGAGCCATCTTTCCTTCAGTGTCGCGACGGCAAAGCCGTCGTGGTCGATTTCCGAACTGCTCCGCCGAACGGCCGCTGGTTGCGAGCAAGCGGACGCGTGTCTAGTCTTGATCGCTCAGCGGCGGACTCAGTTTTCTCTGTCCTTCTGGATATCGAGGAGACCAAGCGCGCGGAACTGGAGCGCCACCAATTGCTGAGGCGCCTTGGACAAGCCGAGGAGAATGAACGTAGGCGAATTGCGCGCGAGTTGCATGATCAGATCGGGCAAACCGTGACCGGCCTGCTGCTCGGCCTCAAGAGCCTGGAGCAGTCGCTTGGAGACGTGCCGGCGCGGGCGGCACGCCTTGAGAAGCTGCATTGGCTTCAAGGTCTTGCAAGGGCGATTGGTCGCGATATTCATCAAATCGCTGCCGATCTGCGGCCTACCGGACTGGACGATTTAGGGCTGTACAAGGCGCTCGAAGCGTTTTGCTCCGAATGGAGCCGGCGCTTCGGAGTGAACGTTGACGTTCAGGTGCTGGGAAATATCGAAAGACCGGCGGCTGATGTCGAGATCGCCGTATATCGCGCTATTCAGGAAGCGCTCAACAACGTTGTAAAGCATGCCAGCGCCCGAAACGTCAGCATCGTGCTGGATCGTCGGAACCACGAGCTTCGCATCATAGTCGAAGATGACGGCTGTGGTTTTGACACCCAGGAGCTGACACGGCTTGAAGTTAGAAATTCAAAACTCGGCCTGTCCGTTATAGAAGAACGACTGGTACTGCTGGGAGGATCGCTCACCATCGAGTCTCAGCCGTCGAACGGTACAACGCTTTTCATGATGGTGCCGCTGAGTGGAAGGGAATCCGACCCGTGAACCCTATCCGCATTACCCTGACTGATGATCATCCGCTGGTACTGGCCGGCATGAAGGCCCTGCTCGAACCGGTCGAGGACATTACGATTGTGGGCGAAGCGACCGACGGGAAAGCTGCAATAGAGATGATCAGCCAAGCCATGCCCGATATCGCTGTCCTGGACATCTCGCTACCGGGTCTCGGCGGGATCGAGCTTGCGCGAAGAATCTCGGCTGATTTCCCGACCGTTCGGCTGTTGGCCCTGACCGTGCATGAGGACCGTGCCTACGTACAGCCGATGATGCAGGCCGGAGCACGCGGCTACCTCCTGAAACGCTCGGCCGCCGACGAACTGGTGCGCGCGATCCGCGCCGTCGCCGGTGGCGGGCTTTACCTCGACCCCGCTATCGCCGAGAAGGCCCTACCCTCCGGCTCCGGCGAACATCGATCACCGGGCAAAGCCGCCCAACTCGAACTGACTCCTCGCGAGACCGAGGTTCTCCGTTTCATTGCCCAGGGGTTCAGCAACAAGGAAATCGCCGCCCGTCTGGACGTCAGCGTCAAGACGGTCGAAACGCACAAATCCAGGGCTGTGGAAAAGCTGGGGCTGTTTACGCGGGCTGACATCGTACGTTACGGCATTTCTCAAGGGTGGCTTGAGCATTCTCCGAAGGGTTGATGTCGGCCGCGGCGACTATCAAAGGACGACCGGCGCGCCCGCCTCTCTTTTGAGAATCGAACCCAGCCGTTGATTAGTTCGGGAATGAGCTTAGCAGCGCGGCCACTCCGAAACCGACGGTCGCGGCATTCTGTTCCTGGCTTCTGGCAATACCGCTGTTGTGGCGGGCTCTATCTTTGATCTCAACCCGCGGCAACAAGCGCGCGTTTGGATCTAACCGTTCGCTTTCACATCTGTACGCATCTGTACCGTCGCTGATTGCAACCAAGCTGCGCGCTTACGAATTGGTCGCATGCAGTGCACGACAACGGAGGTGAAACATGAGATTCAATCGGACTTTGCGAATTGCGGCCATTGCGTCCGTTGCATCCTTTTCGGGCGTCGGCTCCGTCGCGGCAGCTCCGGTGACGGTGCAAAACAGTCCCGAAGGTGCGGGCCACATCGTTGACGTCGGCTGGCGAGGCAGTGGCTGGCACCACGGACGGCACCATTACGGCGGGCGACACGGCTATCCGCACTACTATGGCTGGGGCCCGGCCATCGGCGGCTTTGCAGCAGGTGCAGCGATCGGCGGTGCTATTGCCAACAGTCGTGCCCAGGCTCTGGAAAATGACGCGTACTGTTCGCAGCGGTTCAAATCGTATGACCCGCGGTCGGGAACATATCTGGGCTATGATGGACTGCGTCACCCCTGCCCGTAGCGCTTGTCTAGAAGAGGCCGTTAGGAGGGCGAAGCCGATTTGAGGACTCGCGCGGCGGCGCCACGCGCAGATAGAGGCAAAACTCGCCGTTTTCCTCAGCCAGCGAAGACGTCCAGAAACGGGCGTCGCCATCCTTATTTCAGATTCAAGGAGATTGCCAACATGAAATTCATCCTGGGCTTGATTTGGAAATGGTCGTGCAGCAGGTATCTCGCCGTCATCGATGCTCAAACGCGCAACGTGCGTCACTCAGGAGCTTCGTGCCAGCGCGGACCGCGAAATCACGGATCTGTTAGCGGAGGCGAACTCCGAGTCTGAGCAAATTCGAGGTCAAGGTGACACCGAGCGAAACGCGATCTTCGCTCCAGCTTTCGGCCGGGATCCCGATTTCTCTCTGCTTACAGGTCCGCCTGCCCGGTGCTCATCTGGGTTCGGCAGGCCTGCCATTGTGCGCTACGTAGACGAGCTGAGCCATACGGGCTCCTAGTCCCCCATTCTTTTGCACCAGCAGTACCCTCCAATTCGACGGCTGAGTCGGAATCGACAGTGCGTACACCAGCGTACAATCTATCAGCACGACAGTGGAGCTTTCTTTAGCGATCGCGGTTATTGCGTCGAGGTTTCGTCTCCGTCGATACAAGCAGAGTCAAGACGCTGACGATGGACCGATAAGCAGTGAGGAGATCACAATATGGCTAGCGCCCAGTTACTGGGGCGGCGTTGGCGAGAATATCGTCCTTCAAAAGCGGCTCTATTCTGGAGCTGCGTGGGCTCTGTCGTCGTCGCACTGATCATCGGTTTCACGTGGGGCGGCTGGGTAACCGGCGGGACAGCCAGGGAGATGGCCGACAAGGCCGTCCGGGACGCACGCGCTGAGCTCGCGGCGAATGTTTGCGTTCAGCGTTTCGCCGACGCGTCCGATGCGCGCGCTCAACTCACGGCCCTTAAGAATACCAGCTCTTGGCAGCGTGATGATTTCATTGAGAAGGGGGGATGGGCCAAGCTCCCCGGCTTGGACAAGCCGGTCGCCGCCGCCGCAGAACGTTGCGCTGAGCGACTTGCCGCGATGGACGCGACGGAGCTTTCTCAAGCCAACCAAGACATGCGGTCTGGCGAGAGACGCACCTCCGTTCAGTAGGTCCACCGCACTGCATGCAAGTTCACTCGAGCGAAGGCGATCGGATGAAATTGGCTGCGCGACCTGTCGGCCTGTTCTACCCCGTCTCCGCCTATAACGCCGCGCCGGCGGCGGGGCGACCATCTTCACCTTCGACATGACGCCATATCGAAGGGCTAGCCTTCGGCCTTCCTGGTCTTGGAAGCGTCCCTCATCTTCGGGACGCATTGTCAGCCCGCCTCAGAGCTGCATGTCCTGATGGCGGGCAGTTCGGCAGTACTAAACGTGCACGTACCGTTGGTTTCTCACGTTCCACAACTCTGCCAACGAGCGACGAAGTTGGTACGCAATCGCACCAATCCACTTTGCGACATGAGTTTGACTTACCTTCGACCAAGAGAACTTGAAAAGCTTGCCGCGCGCACTGGACTAAACGTTGATAGGTCCCTATCTCGATGCCGCCGATGTTGATGTCGTGGGCTAAGGATTGCGGGCCGCCTGCGACGTGTTCGCACGACCTCGCAAATGCAAAAAATAGTTGCGGCTCTTGGTGTCCGAGTTCTGATGCTGCCTTGCTCCAAATCTTCAGTCGAGATGGAAATGCCGCTCGTCAAAGAATGCGCTTACACGATCTTGGTACAGTACGAACAAGCTCAGACCGAATTGATAGGAAAGGCAGTTGTGCTCAGCGATGGAAAAGCAGGAACAATCGACGGACTCTTCTTGGACGAATTGCACGGCTTGCGCATTTCGGTCAGCGGCCACGCCGGACAATGGCCTATTTCGACGATTAAGCTTATACAGAATTAGCTCCAGAGTCGGTTTGCCAGCCGCCTAATTCGCGCGCCGCGCCCCCTACTCCTACCTGTATCCCTCGCGATCAAAACAAAGCTGATCTCATCGTCCGCGTAGAGTTAGGACCGAGAACGACGATGCATTTGTTCCGCATCTACTTAGCCTTGCCATCTGTTTGCCTTCGACTGCGTTACGACACTCGTCCATTTTCGTTGGATACATGCAGGCCGCATCAAGGTCGACACGTGGTCAACCTCGTGAGTGAGGAGATGATGCACGCCGCGATACAACAGCTGACGACTGAAACCCGCCAAGCCGATCCGCTGCCTCCACCCGTGTTGGACAAACGACGCGGCTACCTGCAGCAGCTCGACGAGCACGGATTGGCCGACCTACGCAGGCGACACGCCTTCTTCACAGCTATCGTAACGGGCGGCGTGCTCCGGGCGCTGGAGCTACAAAACCCGATTCCAGATCGCGAGTAGCGTGCTTGGGGAAAGAAGAGATGTTTGCAGTGGTGCGAAAACGTACCGTCTATCGAAAGTGCAGGCGAACTTTCTCGCGACGTTCGGCTTTTATCGACCTGCTCTCAGAAATCCATTTGAGCGAGACCGTCTTCATAATCCTATGGGAGAAATGACGATGCGCTTGGCCCTGACAATCCTTTTTACGGCGATGTTCATAGCGATTGCGGTGGCCGGCATACTGCTGGCGCCGGCACCGTCGGACGCTGCACCAGTGGTTGCCGAGACGCTGCCTGTCAGCCGCTAACATCGCGAGCGATAACTTGCAGCCGACGATGGCCGCTCTGCACCGACGACTCCAGCTATTCTGCCTTAGAACACAGCCTCACCGGCCAACAAGGCGACGAGAGCTGCAAAAGCAGCCACCTGGCAATGGTCGCGGCGTCTGATGCTAGGATAGATGCCTAGTCGAAGAGGCTTGCATATTCGAAACGTCAGCGTCTTTCAGCGCAATCGACGCCAAACTGGAACTGCGGCAATCCTTGCCGCCGCTCCCTGACCTCGCCTCGGGACAGGATGCGGATGATTCCCGATAATCTTGGTGATCAGGAACTGTCGCGAACGACGCTGGTCTTGATCTAGATCGTAGAAAACGTAAAGCGAAATCGATCGTCGAGGGCTGCTATTCGTCCCCTCAACCCGCGGAGATTTTACAACGCAGTTCGTCACCCAGAGTGGTTCGGAAAGCTATACCACCGAGCGGGCTTATACGTCTTAAAGAACTTGGTGCCTCTGACTTATGCAACCTAGGTGCGTGACAGCGCTAGGCGTTTGCTAAAGAGCCAACGACGAAGACTATCATCTGCGACTCTCGCGAAAAGAAATGCCCCAACTCCGAGTAAGGAGTTGGGGCCTTGGGCTTTCAGAGGAACTGCCATCCGTGGGGGACAGATGGCAACCCAGACATACCACGAAGGCTCAACTCTGCAGATCACGATTGCGAACCTTGGTACGCTATCAGACATCTGTCGTAGCGCGTAGTCGCGGTGAGAGGGCTGGGTTCTCCTTCTATCTGCGCTGTCCGGCGCGAATTGGATTTCAGGGCAAGATTCAGCCGCGCCTCGGCTTTGGCTTCAAAGCAAGGGTGACAGATCCTCCGTGATCGCAAGCTGGCCTCAGACACAGCATCTGCGCGAAATCAACCTCGTGACCATGCGGCGGCAGGGTGCGCATCGGCTTCCCGTTATTGGACGCTTTATGAAATCCGTTCTACGCCGGGCGGCTGCCAGCTTCCGTTGCCAATCGGCAGTATCGAAGGCGGTTCCGTTTTCGGCCAGTTTTGAGCTGCTCAGTGATCTGGCCGCTCTGAATGGCGGCGAACGCCACTAAGACTATGTCTCTCAACATCCATAAGGCGAACATCAGGATTGCAATCCATCCAACGCGAAGGGTCCGGCCGATCCCACGAAGATGATGTGCTGCCTTTCCTCCACCGTGAGGAGTACTTGAACTGGCAGGTGGGCAGAACGCGACTCTTCATCCCTGGGATAAACGATAAAACATCAAGTAAGGACGCGGACTTTGTTCGCGACCAACCGTTTGTCATGGGAATTTCGAGCTTTCTCTTTGAGACACCCAATTCGGGGGCAAGCCCAGACCAGGCGAGCTTTCCCAGCGCGCTCTCTCTTCTGTACGTATGCGTACCTTCATTGATGCAACCACCCGTAATGCGATGGATTGACTTTGGTCAGTGCAAAGCACAGGGGAAAAGATATGTTCAATCGCAGTTTGCGAGCCGCGGCCGTCATCTTTCCGCGCTGGCGCGTTTGCCGGCTCAGCCTTGGCAGCTCCCTTGATCGCGGGCACGGGCGTCGCCCCTGAGGTGGATACAGCCGTCAAGCTCCAATGGCGCGGCGGACGCTAGCACCATGGCTGACGGCACATGGTTGGCGACATGACTATCATCGCCACTACGGCTTGGGGGCCGGCGGTAGGCGGGCTTGCCGCGGGCGCAATCATTGGGGGCGCTATCGCCAACAGCAAGGCGCAGGCGGCCCAAAATGACGCCTACTGTTTCCAACGCTTCAAATCCTGTGATCCGACCTCAGGGACTTACCTTGACTATGACGGACAGCGTCGTCCTTGTCCTAACTGCCATGGCCTTCGGCAACGCCACGGCACAATTCATGAGTATGCTCAGCCGATCGAAGATGAACTGAACGGCAATTAGCCGCCGTTTCAGCTCTCCATTCCGAGTGGCGACATGTCTGTTAAGGTTATGCCATGCTCCGCAGGAATTCAGCAGCCGATTGGATGGCATAAGGCACCGCCGGTGCCATGGTGGGATTTGGGGCGGCGCTCGCGGCAGGCGGCACCTGGTTGGTCGCGTCGGGCGGGTCGTTCTACTATATGCTGGTCGGTGTCGGGCTTATCGTATCAGGTTATCTGTTGGGCCAACGTCGGGCCGAGGGAGCCTGGATCTACCTGCTGGCCTTCCTGCTCACCCTGGTTTGGACTTGGTGGGAAGTCGGTGCGAACCGCTGGGATCTATTTGCTCGGATCCTCGGACCGGCCTTGCTGTTAATTTGCGTGATTGCGATCACCCCAACACTGCGGACATATCGACATGACTACGAAGCTGCCGCAACTATTGCAGTCGGTCTCCTGCTCTTAATCGGAGCAATCCTCGTACTGGTGGGTCCCTTTGGCAAGCCGAATGCCGAGGCTGGCGCCGCCCTTCCGCCGCCAGGCATGAAAATGGAGGAGCCCTCGCCGCAGCGAGCGGATTGGCCCTCATATGGCGGCGGCTACCGCGCACGCCGTTATTCTCCCCTAGATCGAATCAATTGCGAAAGAGGTATCGAACAAAGTTTGGGTGTTCCCATTGCAGACATCGTGCGCATGCGCCTTGTGGCTATCGGCGAGGCCATCGAGCACGGAGCCTATCGTGGACGCCGCGCCGAAGAAGAATGCACCGGTAGCGGTACACTACAAGGTCGGAATCGATCGCGCGCGCAGGACCGTAAGGCGTGCAGCGTCCGCCGCCACTTGGCGTCATGTCTCCGAGCTGCCCATAAGGCACACGGTCACGCGCGGGCATTGGCGGCGGTTCATCCTGGCCGGGCAGCAGCCCTCCTTTCCGTTTCGCCTAACTTAGGCAAAAACATTACGCGGCGCTGCGACGTCCCGGGCCCCGCGGCCGCGTATCCGTCGTGCCGGCCGCCCTTTGTTCGGGGGCATCGAGGACAGCCACCCGATGGCGGTACACCATCTCCCAGCCCTTCCAGCCGGTGAATAGCAGGATGCCAACCACGACAAAAGACAACACTGCGCCCCATGGCCTGATCGCGGATTCGGCGCCTTGGCTGTAGCGGAGTGCGAAGTTGACCAGCGCGATGACCACCGCAGTCAGGTTGCCGATCATGTGATACCAGGCATCGGACAAGGCGCGGATACGGGGTTCGCTGAAGAAATCCGCAAAGCCTGCCAGAGCGGCGAGAAGCGCCATCACGATCGCGGCGCCGATCAGCCACATGGACGCTCTCGCCCAGAAGCTGTCGCCGGTACCTAGGAATCCCAAGTCGCTGACGAATGCACCGACGAGGAATGCAACCGGGAACGGGATGAGCATTGGATGAAGGGGATGATTTCCGATCTTTGCAGTGCTTTGGGGGTTAGCAGGCATAGCAGCACCTCGCGTGGAAAGGGTATCCAATTGACGCTAGTTGGTGGGTTTGGTTCCTGCAGGAAGGTCTTTAGATTATGCCAACGATGATGACGAGCGGCGCGACTAAGGCGAAAGCACGAAGTTCAGTTCACCCGTAAAGCAAGCCACGATAGGACCAGAAGTCGAATCGGATTGAGCACTATGCCTCCAGACCTTTGGAACTAACGTCAGTTTTCGTTCTTGATAGAGAAAGCTGCTGCGCGGGGGCCTTACACTTTCGTTCAAAGGGAGTGCTTACATGTCAACTCAAATAGTGATGGACCGCTCCGGCGATACTCGGCATACCTTCGATAGCAATGATCACGCTGAGCTGGCGCTGGCAGAGAAGCGTTTCCTGGAGTTGACGGGCGCTGGCTTCACGGCGGCCGCTCGCTCTGGGCTTGGCGAGCCCCGGGTTATCAAAAATTTCGATCCGACCGCGGACGAAACACTGTTCTTTCCGCGGCTGGTTGGCAGCTGATCAATGCATGTCGCAGATGGCGATGACCATTTCGTTGATCATCATTATACTGATGTTGCTGCTTGCTGGGATTCTCGCACAGCATTCCATACAACGTAGTGGTCATGCCCGCGCTCTAAGGCTCCTAAAGCAGTGGCTCTCGCCGGAGCAACTCGCCTGCTATGAGCGATTTGCGTATTTCGACGTCATCGGCAGCCATAGCGGCAGCGTCTTTAGGATCCGCCATGGTACGCAGACGAATATTGAGGAACTGAACAGCGCGGGTGAGGCCGTTTGCCGATGGTGCTTCGGGCCAGTTGGCTATCTAGCGGCCGGTGACGTCATGCTGGCTCAGAAGATTGCCCTCGAAACCAATGAGCCCGGCGCACTAAGCATCGCCAATCGTTTGATGGGCCCTCACACGTGCCTGCGTGGGATGTACTGAAGGGGGCAGCGACTTTTTGCCCGATGCCCTAGCCTGTTGAAAGTAACTACCCGCACCGATCCTTGCGTCGAGAGAGCCGTCGCTTCTGCGGCTCGCGGCCGAGCTTGGATTCCAGTTCCAATAAATCGGTGAAGACATCGGCCTGTCGCCGTAGCTCATCGGCGATCATTGGCGGCTGTCTCGAAATCGTCGAGACCACGGTGACGCGGACGCCGCGGCGCTGCACCGCTTCGACCAGCGAGCGGAAATCACCATGGCCGGAGAACAGCACGATCTCGTCGACATGCTCCGCGAGCTCCATCGCATCGACCGCGAGCTCGACATGCATGTTGCCCTTGATCTTGCGGCGGCCGCTGGCGTCGATAAATTCCTTGGTTGCCTTGGAGACGACGGTGTAGCCATTGTAATCAAGCCACTCGATCAACGGACGAGCCGAGGAAGGCTCCCGATCCTCGATGATCGCCGTATAATAGTTCGCGCGCAGCAGCGTTCCGCGGGTCCGGAATTCCGTCAGCAGGCGTTGGTAGTCGATGTCGAAACCGAGCGCCTTGGCGCTCGCCGAAAGGTTTACTCCATCGATAAGGAGCGCGATCCTATTCTCGCCACCCTTCATACTTTGCTCATTGTCATGATTAGAACAACCAAAGAGTTGTGCGTGCCTTCATCACAGGTTTGACTGAGTAGCCTCGTCAGCGGCAAGCATTCAGCTCCATTGGACGAAAGGGCTCGACAGACGTATCACACTACTGAGCTCGGGATACTGCGTGAGTAAATCGATCGGCGCTATGCCCGGTATCGCGATGATAGGCAAACTTGGGTCGTGCTCCCGCAGCATTCTAATAAGCTCGATGCCGCCCATGCCGTCCTGCAAGAAAATGTCGATGACAACCAACTCAAAATTCGAGTCCTCGAGCTCCTGCAAACCTGCCCCACCGCTTTCGGCCACGACGACCTCGAGCCCTTTAATGCGGAGAACCATAGCAAGGACCGAACGTAAGTGATTCTGATCATCAACAACGAAAACGTGGGACATTTCATGTCCACTACTGATCACGGACGGCTCTCTTCAGCTCCCCAGAAGGGTTGGGCTGCCCCAAAGTATATGGTTCGTTTCTGCCAAGCCTGAGACCTATGTATATCTGACGCGTCATTTACAGACCTCTGGCGTAAGGACGCCAATCCCCGTGCCTTCCATGCATCTGGTTTCGTGAAATTCGCCTGCGACTTTGGGGCATGCGGCAATGTTATGGAGCCGCACAAGCCCGTCAGACCGTCGAACGCGATCTGATGTTGCCCCTGCGATATTTCATTCGTGCCGGCAGATTGATTCTTGCTATCATCTTATTACTGGGCGCAAAGGTTACTCGGCCATATAGGCATATTTCCTCGGCTACGTAGGTACACCCCAGATGGATAAACTCTTTTCGACGATGGATGTACATCCTCGAGACCGGTTTGACTATTGGCATGACGTTGCGTGCAGAAACATTGCGGGACATTCCTCAAAGCCGGCGTCCAAGCAGACTTTTGAAGCACAGATCGAAGGCGGGTCGATCGCAGATATGGGGCTTGTTCTTTTCGAGAATTCCTCCATGACAGTCACACGTACAGCGCTGCACATCGCGCAATCGGAGAGCGATAGCCTTTTCGTTTGTCAGCAGGTCAGAGGCTCAGTCGCGATAGAGCAGAACGGCCGTCAAGTCATACTGCAAGCGGGCGACGTGACGCTCGTTGACCCGCTGTTACCTTATTTTGCAAGATTCTCGGACGTATCCAAGCTACTTGTGCTGAAGGTTCCTAGGGCCGATCTAAGAGCCCGCCTTGGGCAAACACGCGAGATGGTTGCAATTCCAATCTCGGCGTGCGATCCCCGGTTCGGTTCGACCTCATCGTTCGTAGCGATGTTGCCCGGAATTGCCGGCTCCATTCCGTGCGCTGCGGAAGAAATCGCCAGAGATCAAACACTCGATGTCATTGCATGGTCACTTCTGAACGCGGTGGGATTATCAAAACCGCGCGTTTCGTCCGCGCGGTCACTCGCGCTGCTCAACGTGCGCACAGCTATCGAATCAAGATTATGCAATCCAGCGCTGGATCCTCGAACAGTGGCCGAGGCCGCCGGAATTAGCGTTCGGTATGCCAACGCACTCCTCGGCGAGCAGAGCACCTCGATTACGCGCCTGATCCGAACCCGGCGACTTGTGAGATGTCGAATAGCGCTTGAAGACCCTCTGCAAGGACATCGGACGATCAGCGACATCGCGTACGGCTGGGGATTTTCCGATATGACCCATTTCGGTAGAAGCTTCAAGGCTATGTACGGTGTCTCGCCCCAACACTACAGAAGTTTACACAAGAGTCCTCGTTCGGGCGCCCAAAGATGAAGACTATCTTGTTTCTCTCTCGCACGCATATCGGATACTGCCGACAAGTAATCCGTGGCGCGTTCAATACGGCCGAAGGATGGGCACGCGATGGATGTTCGCGCCGCCCTCCTCGAAGGCGAGCCGCAACGCCGGCGGCTCTGAGATGTCGTTCATAAAGCCGAGGCGCAACGGGACATCTCCGGTGAGAAAGCGTCGCCACGATCACAATCGCAGACGGCAGTTGAGGTTGCGTCTCGCATTGCGGCGCCATCGCCGGTTCAAGAGCTGCCCGATCGACCTCCCCCGTCAGGCCCGCATCCGTGTCGCCTTGCTCCGCGGCACGCGTGCTAACCCTTCCAAGTTGGCGATCGGACGCGGGCAGCGCGATGGTCAGAAGAGAGTGGACACAGCACGCCTCCATCCGGGTGATTTCACGTCCTGCTTCCCTCCATTCGCAAATCCAAGAAACTGCGGGCGGACGCGAACTCTAAGTTCAAGATTATCGCTACCAGGGTTGCCGGTGGTCAGTTCAACGTGACATCAGGGTTGGAGCAACCGTCGATTCGAGAATGTCGCGCGTCGCGCCACCTAGAACGAACTCGCGAAGCCGCGAATGCCCATAGCCACCCATAACAATTAGATCTGCCGAGTGCTGCGCCGCATGAGAACGAATCCTGAGTGACACGTCTTGGCCGTGAGCGACAATATTCCTCACTTCGACGATCACATCATGCCGGGCAAGATGATGTGCTATACACAGTCCGGCCGTGCTGTCATTCGCTCTCCCATCAGTCGCAACGGTTACTACTTCAACCTGTTTGGCGCATCTCAGGAATGGCATCGCGTCGGCTATCGCGCGCGCGGCGTTGTGGCTGCCGTCCCAGCAAACAAGAACCCGGTCAAACTTGACTGCGCCTTCCATGAAATAGGGAACGAGCAAGATTGGGCGACCGGATCCCAGCAAGGCTGCCTCGATCATCACCTCCTCCGACCGCTCGTCCTCCGGGTCAGCCTGAGGAAGGATTGTCAAATCGAACCTCCGCGCTGCGCGTGCAAGGAGTTCAGGAAGGCTGACCGCTCCCGCGTTGAGAATCATCGATTCAGCGGAGAGGCCTTCTCGCTGGCACGTTTCCTCGAACCGGGCTTTGGCAGCTTCAGCGGCAGCTTCCACTTCTCGACGATAATCATCCAGAACAATCGTCGGAGCCCAGTCAAACAACGCTCCAGAGCTGGCCACGTCTTGCACAAATGCAATGCCCGTGAGGTGCGCATTGAAAGTTCTGGCGACTGTTGCGGCGTAGTCCACCGCGAAGGACGGCGTATCGCCCGCCGGAAGGGTCACCAGAATGTCCTTGATCACAATCACTCTCCACTTGTCACCGCGTATGCCGCTTCGCTTTAAGATCGTCTCGGCAGCACTTGAGGATCCATCTTGCAAGGACGTTAGACAAACGAATTCTATTGACGCTTGAATACATTTTTGCGGTTGGATGAGAATGGAGTGCCTTGTGTGACACCTTTCGGTCTGCGCACGGGCTCGGATCCCTTTAACGATGGCTTCAACCGCTACCGTGCGTGCGACGCAAAGCGGAGCATCGTTGACGCGGAATCGGAGGCGTCTGCCGGCTCCTTTGCCACGTCGGCGCGGCTGATTTGTAGAGCTCGTAGAATTGATCTATTCAATTCGGGGTAAGATCTCAAATTGATGAAACGGTGGCGGCGAAGATAACGTCCACTCCAGCGTGGTTGCGCCAGGTCCCCACGGATTGTCCGCAGCCCTCTCCTTCCGTACGAAGGCATAAACCATGCCCACGAAGAACGCGATCAGACCGGCTGCGGAGACATAGGACCCCATCGAGGCAATCTGGTTCAAGCCTACAAATGCGTCGGGATAATCTGCAACTCGTCGCGGCATTCCCGACAATCCGAGGAAATGCATCGGAAAAAACGCAAGGTTGACGCCGACAAAGGTCAGCCAGAAGTGCAGTTTGCCGAGGGCTTCCGAGTACATGTATCCAGTCATTTTCGGGAACCAATAATACCAACCTGCGAAGATCGCGAATACGGCGCCAAGCGACAGTACATAATGGAAATGCGCAACTACGTAGTAAGTGTCCTGCAACGTCCGGTCGATGCCCGGATTGGCGAGCACAACACCGGTGACACCGCCGACCGTAAACACGAAGATGAATCCGATCGCCCACAGCATCGGCGTTCGAAATGTTATGGAGCCGCCCCACATGGTTGCTATCCAGGAAAAGATCTTTATGCCAGTTGGAACTGCGATCACCATGCTGGCCAACGCGAAATACGCCTGGGCGGTGCTTGACATCCCGACCGTGTACATATGATGGGCCCAGACGAGAAATCCGATAAATCCGATCGCAACCAGTGCATAGACCATTCCGAGATAGCCGAAGATCGGCTTGCGGCTGAATGTGGAAACGACGTGGCTGACGATGCCGAAGCCCGGCAGAATCATGATGTAAACCTCGGGATGACCGAAGAACCAGAAAAGATGTTGATACAATACCGGATCTCCGCCGCCCTCCGCCGCGAAAAACGTCGTTCCAAAATTGCGGTCGGTGAGAAGCATGGTAATGGCGCCGGCGAGCACAGGCAGCGACAGCAACAACAGGAAGGCCGTCACGAGGACCGACCAGGCGAATAACGGCATTTTATGCAGGCTCATACCCGGCGCCCGCATATTGAATATGGTGGTGATGAAATTGATCGAGCCGAGGATCGAAGACGCACCCGCGATATGCATCGACAGGATTACGAAATCGACGGCCGGTCCCGGATGGCCCGAGGTCGACAACGGCGCGTACAGCGTCCAACCGGTACCGGCGCCGCTCGAGCCGGGCTCGCCTTCGACGAACATCGAGATAATGAGCAGTGCAAATGATGCAGGCAGTAGCCAAAACGATATGTTGTTCATGCGCGGAAACGCCATGTCCGGCGCGCCGATCATCAGCGGCACCATCCAATTGCCAAATCCACCCATCATCGCCGGCATGAGCGTGAAAAAGATCATGATCAGGCCGTGGCCGGTTACAAATACATTGTAGGTATTCGTGTTCGTGAAAATCTGGAGGCCCGGCTGCTGCAATTCCATCCGAATTACAACTGAAATGATTCCACCGATCAGACCTGCGCAGATAGCAAACACGAAGTACATCGTGCCAATGTCTTTGTGGTTGGTTGAGTAAAGATAGCGGCGCCAGCCGCTCGGATATGCGTGACCTCTCTCGGGCGCGTCGCTAACTCTCGACATAGTCGGCATCACTAGCTCCGATCAAGCAGCTCACCCGCGAGTGATACAAGCGCCGAATGCTCCCGTGGCCTTCGACATCCGCCACATCTGCTATTGTGTCTCATCGGAGGATGCAGGCGACAATCGAATTTTATTATTGTTTGAGTGCATGTTTCTTGATCAATCAACCGCCAGCGCCGTGATTGCCGTTTACTCGCCCTCTCCATCGCTGAGCACGCTTTCCTCGTTCGAAATCGTAACGGACTCTCCCAATCGACACCGCTGCCTTGGATGTCCGGAGGCCCGAATGATGGAGCTGGACCCAACAATTCAGCACGGACGATCCTTGGTGTAGCCGTTCGCCTATCTTCTGCCTACGACGGCCAAGAAGGCTTCGAATATCTAGGGGTCACCACCGGATACATCTCGTGGATCTTCCGGAACTCGCGTGCGACCTCTCCATAGCCGGCTGCATCAAGGAAGTCGCAAAGAACCGTCTCGGCGTTCGCGTGCACGTTGGAGCCTTCACCGTTCCGTTGCAGCGATCTAAGTTCATCAATCGCGTCTTCCTTGGTCATGGCATGCTCGACTTTAAGCGGAACTAGCAACTCAACCTGCCTTCCTTCCGACTTGATACGAAACTGTGTCCTCGCGGCCGGTTATCACATAGGACAGACGCTACTCTCGACGGTTTTTCCGTCATTAGCTGACGTCTCAACGAGTCCGAGATAGGCACGCCGGACTTCAGGATCGTCTATGAGTTTCTTGGTGGACCCGCTACGAACGATATGACCGGTTTCCATGACGTAACCTCGATCGGCAATCGACAGAGCCAGATTGACGTCCTGTTCAACCAATAAAATCGTCACGCCCTCGCAACGGATCGTTGCCAGCGCATCCATCACTGTTCCACGACGACGGGCGCCAGTCCCAAACTCATCTCGTCGATCATCAGCAGGATTGGAGCCGCCATCAATCCGCGAGCCATCGCGCACATCCGCTGTTCGTACATTCTATCTAGGTCGCGGATTATCGCGAGTTTGTCATCACGTATGAAGGCGCCCATCAGCAGAGGTTTTCAACATGAAGTTTATCCTTTACCCCGCGCCTTCCGTTGCTGAATCGGCGTGACGTTACTCGCCCCTTGCTCGGACTTTACGGCTACGAGCACGCTGCATGGCGGTTGATGCAAGATTGATTCGCCGACCGACCCGTTCAACCAACGCGCAAGCGTCCCTTGATCCCGATGACCAACGACGATCAGATCCGCGCTTATGTCTGTTGCGGACAGAATTATCTGTTCCGCTGGCTTGCCATACTTGAGTTCGCTGGTTGCAGTGCATCCAGCGCGTCGCAACCGCTTCACGCCCTCGTCAAGTACGGTCTGGACTACAAAACGCTGATTGTCGGGAATGAAAGACATTGCCTCAACGATGAGCATGCTTTCGGACGGGTCTATGATCGCAAGAAGATGAACTGTCGCACCACATGCTAATGCTAAGTTTTCGGCTTGAACCAGTGCTTCGCGGCCATCGGGTGAACCGTCGAAAGCTAGGAGAATTTTTTGATACATGCGGGATCTCCCTTTTGTAGGTTGGTACGCTGAGCTCATAATCGGCGCATTTGGCTGCCGATATCTGAGGCTCCGCCCTGCATCGGCGACAACGGAGTCACGCTCACTCACGGGCTTGGCGTCGAAACGGACGCTTGAAGGAGCTGTTGCGCGCTGTGCTAGAGTCGCCTGCTGTAAGGGCGAATGGGTATTAGCGCCGGCCGCAAGCGTCCTTCATCGATAGATCCAGGCCGTAAGAGCGATGCCCGTTCGTTGTCGAGACTTTCGGGACTAACCAAAAGCAAACGGGCGTCCATGACCCGCCTTAGCGTTCTGAGCAGAGAAGTCACCAGTTCAAATCTCCGAAATGATTTCTTCGTCATCTGGTCCTCCACTATGCGCCTCGCCGGTGCAACGACCGGCGCGCTAGCGTTGCCGTCAACGTATGCCCGCGATCAATTTTGACAAACGAAAAGTATCGTCACTTATTATCGATTTTATTGAGGTAAGGTCTCGCATGGACCCAGATCCGGCAAGGTTCGGGCCGTCATCACGAGTGGACACTTCGTTAGCGCGGCCGACCGGATTCACGTCAGCCTGTGACGGTCAGCGCGCGCATCCGCACGCTCGAAGACCAACTTGGATGCACACTCTTTGTCCCGAACAAGGCTGGCACAATGTCCGGAGCAAAGGCTGGCACAACGCCCCTGCCGGCCGAAAATATCAAGGCAAGCCGCTACGCTCGTTCGAACGATAGAACAGGAGCGCAATGATGTTGGAAGGCTTCAGTGGTACGCTGGTTGTTGTGGACGAATTGGCCAGTGGCTTCAGCTGGATGCGCGAAGCCAGGCCGAAGATAGCCGCACCGCTGCTTGAAGACCCCTCGCGCAGCCTTGCATGATCTATCACGGTTCGCTTTATCTGGCCGGACAGTACGCCAGCGTGATTTACAAGTAACTGTTCGACTTCCGCACAGGCGTCCGGACCAACGCTGTGATGTCTCCGTTGGCGTCGATCTGACGGATCAGGAAATCACCGACATCGCGACCTGCTACGCCTATCTGCCCAGGCTGCCGGCCTATCACCCGACACCGCGAGTTCCGAAGCCGCGCATCGTGATCTGCGGAGCACCGCTACGGGGCATCGCGCCCTGCGGGTCCTGCCACGGCGGCCCGGACAACAAGGTTGGCAGCCCATAGTAGGAGGGTCAGTCGGCAGCCTATATGAAAGACCAGCTTCTGGCCTTCTCGTCGGGCCAACGCCGCAACGACATCACCCAACAGATGCGCAGCATCGCGTGCGATGAGGCCGCTGCAGATCGAGAAGCAGCGGCCCACTACGCATCGTAGCAGCCGGAGATCGTGAAAGCGACGGACCAACAGATCGACGCAAGTCTCGTCGGGGGCCGCTACTGCACACGACCGCCGTCGGTTTTGCAAAGGAACCGGGTCGCGTAGCCTTGCGAACCGTCCGACGCCCTGTTTTCATTGTTGCCGACCGGGCGCGCTGCAATGCGATTCTAGCGCGCAGCTCCTAAGCTGCACTCGCCGCCCGGCGAAGGTCATGGCCGAGCAGTCCGCGCGATTGTCATGGAATGGATCTGACACGCCAACGGCGACCAGGAAGGGCCCGCCTGGCGCATCATCACATGAGCAACTGCGTGACGTAAACGAGGCCAATCAGCCCTATTGTAGTGCAAATCACAATCAGAATAGCATGTTCAGACCGATTGTCGCGCATACCGGATCCCTTCTTCCTGCTGTGAAACGCGGAGAACGGTCAATTTTCCCGTTTCATACCTGGCGTCTGGAATTCGATCGCCTGTCCGACCGACAGGCCGATGAGCGCCGCGCCGAGGGGAGTAAGGACCGAGATCCGCCCATGCATGTCGGCATCGTGCGGATACACCAACACCAAATGCCGGACCTCGCCGGTCTTGTCGTCGCGGTAACTGACCTGGGATCCCATTCGAACCACACTCCGCAGATCGCTATCATCTTGCACCACGCTGGCGCGGTCCAACTCGTGCGCCAAGAAGTTCACAACGCGCGGGATAAAGTCCATTTTAGAGTTCGCAAGCGTTCTCAATCGACGCATCTCGTCGCCTGTAACGTGGATGGGCGGTAGTTGGGATTTAGTCCTTCGCTTATTCTGGCTCATTGCGGTCTCCTTCAATCAGGCGGCGGTGGGCCCTGGATCGTCATCAATTGAGGCATTGTCGACGGACTTGGCCGCTCGGACCAGCGGCACAACATTGGACTCGGGTCCCGTGACGCTTTCGATCCTGACCACGTTCATGCAGCCCGCGACGAAGTATGGCATCTGGTCACCGACATGAAGGCCGATCAATGCAGCCCCCAAGGGCGATAGAACGGATATCTGGGCAAGGTCGGACGTGCAGTCCTCTGGCCAGACTAACTGCACCGTCTTTCGCGCGACACCCCAATTTGTCCCATACGTGATCCAGGATCCGATCGTTATGATCGATTGGATATCGCGGGCATCGTCCGGAATAATCTCCGCGCGATTGATCTCGACCATCAGGAACATCGCACTCGCGTCCCCTCGTTGTGCGGCAACGCGCGCTAGTTGCTCAAGACGAGGATACTCGGAGGCGGAAAGGACGATCTTGGGAAGAGGCAGCACGGCGCACTCCTTCTGCTCAAGGCGAGTCGGGCTCCTGTAGGGAAGCCACAAAACCAAACTGTTGTTGAGAAGAGAGCCCGGACGGCGCGATCGACCGTCCGGCTAAACGCGTGCTTGCAAGCGACCGGCGTGTGGACAGAGCCGCGCGATGCGCGGATCGATGTCAAAGAAAGTCGTCATGACATCAACATAGTCCCAGATCGCGTTGCCAACATTGCGGCGAAAGCGCGCACTGTTCAATGTTCACGCCTGCCCCGCCGGCTGTCCTATGCTGTCAAAGTGGCGGGCAATTTGACGCCAAAGTGAGCCGAAATTCTGCGGACCGGGGTTATAGTCTTCAACTTATCGCTCACATCCCCGGAGCTTCGGAACAATGAGGGGCTTTTTATGAAACGCGACGCCGCCCCACGTTTTAGCGAAGAGGACACCCGGCCGGTCGAGACGAGCGGTTGGCGAGTGATCGGGTTGTGGGCGTTCTACGTTTTGCTCAGTGCTCTCACAGTCGCACTTTCGGCTGCGATTGGTACGCTACCACACTGGGTCTGGCCAGCTCATTAATCGGATCGGATTGCGGCTGGAACGACACATTAATCGACAGTATTCTCAAGAGTTCCGGGACAGATAACCGCGGCTTGCGGGTCGCGGCGAATTCGCACGATCGTTCAGCGCGAAACTTTAAATCTGGCAGTGGAGATATCCAGCTATGCAATTATCGATGACGGAGACTAATCTCCCGGAACCTCCCAGTAAGGGGTAACGAACGCAAATGTTCCTCCTTGCCGTTCTCGTTCTTCCATTCGTCGGAAGCTGTATTGCCGCTGTCCTGCCGGTCAATGCCCGCAACGCCGAGGCATGGCTCGCCGGCTCGGTCGCTCTTGTCGCTTTTGGTCTCATGGCAACAGCCTATCCGAGCGTCGATAATGGTGGCGTGATCCAACTGAGAGCAGAGTGGATCGCGGATCTTGGTCTCGAGTTCGTGCTGAGAGCAGACGGCTTCGCGTGGACCTTCGCTATGCTGGTCACCGGAATCGGCTTCCTGGTGGTACTGTATACGCGCTACTACATGTCCCCCAGCGATCCCGTTCCGCGTTTTTTCTCCTTCCTGCTCGCGTTCATGGGGGCGATGCTAGGCATCGTGCTCTCGGGCAACTTGTTGCAGCTCGTGTTCTTTTGGGAGCTAACAAGCCTGTTTTCCTTCCTGCTGATCAGCTATTGGCATCACAACGTGGCCGCTCGCGACGGCGCACGGATGGCCCTGACCGTCACGTCGGCTGGCGGCCTTTGCCTCTTCGCCGGCGTACTGGTGATTGGACACATCGTCGGCAGCTACGACCTCGAGCGGGTGCTGGCGTCCGGCGATGTGATCCGTTCGCACTCGCTTTATCTTCCAGCACTGATCCTGATTCTCCTTGGCGCCTTCACGAAGAGTGCTCAGTTTCCATTTCATTTCTGGCTGCCCCACGCGATGGCCGCTCCAACTCCGGTCTCGGCTTATCTCCATTCAGCGACAATGGTGAAAGCCGGCGTGTTCCTGCTGGTGCGGCTGTGGCCGGCGATGGGCGGAACAAATGAATGGCTATGGCTGGTGGGATCGGTTGGCCTGATCACGTTTTTTCTAGGCGCGTTTCTCGCGGTATTTCAGCAGGATCTCAAGGGACTACTGGCCTACTCGACGATCAGCCACCTCGGGTTGATTACGCTCTTAACGGGACTCGATACTCCTTTCGGGCAGATAGCCGCGATCTTCCATATCTTCAACCACGCGACTTTCAAGGCGTCGCTGTTCATGGCGGCAGGTATCATTGATCACGAAACGGGCACTCGTGACATTCGTCGCCTCAGCGGGCTATGGGCCTTCATGCCGATCACGGCGACGCTGGCTATGGTGGCCGCCGCAGCGATGGCAGGCGTGCCCTTGCTGAATGGTTTCCTATCGAAAGAAATGTTCTTTGCCGAGACGATCGAGGTCCATGACAACTCGCTCGTCGATCAGGCGCTTCCGTATATCGTCACCCTTGCCAGCACCTTCACCGTTGCCTATTCGCTGCGATTCATTCGCGACGTGTTCTTCGGCCCGGCTCCCACAGCCCTGCCACGCATTCCGCACGAGCCCCCGCTCCTGATGCGGTTTCCGGCCGAGTTCCTCGTGCTGACGTGCCTTGTCGTTGGCGTCGCACCGTCGTTTACCGTAGCGCCGATACTCGATACGGCCGCCCGGGCGGTTCTCGGCTCGGCGATGCCGGAGTACAACCTTGCTCTCTGGCACGGCTTTACGCCCGAACTCCTGATGAGCTTCGTCGCAATGGCCGGCGGCCTGGCCGTCTACGTGATGCTGCGCTCCTATCTGCTCACACGTGAGGGGCCGCCCCTGCTGCGTCGTATCAATGGCAAGCGGATCTTTGACTGGGTGCTTGTGACGTTATCCTGGCGACTTGCACGATGGCTTGAGAGCAACCTCGGGACAAGGCATTTACAGCCACAGCTGCGGCTCTTGGCCGGGGCAGCGTTCGTCGCTGCCCTGATGCCGCTTTATGCACGCGGAATCCTGGTCGGGGACCCGCCTCAGGGCCAACTCGACGTCGCGTTTGGGCTGCTCTGGACGGTCGGGATTGCTTGCGCGCTGGGTGCCGCCCTTCAGGCTAAATTTCACCGCGTCGCCGCGCTGATACTGCTCGGCGGCGCGGGTCTCGTCACCTGCGTCAGCTTCGTCTGGCTGTCCGCGCCCGATCTCGCTCTGACGCAGATCGTCGTCGAGACCGTAACTACAGTACTCCTCCTGCTTGGCCTGCGATGGCTGCCGAAACGCGTCGCGGAAATCGCCCCGAGCACCACCGTCGGCAGGATCCGATGGCACCGCGTTCGCGACTTCGCTATCGCGCTCCTCGTAGGCGTCGGATTAGCGGGCCTTGCATTAGCGGTGATGCAGCGCCCTGCTCCCAACAGTATTTCGCGGTATTTTGTCGAGAACGCTTACACCATGGGCGGCGGAACCAATGTGGTGAACGTCATCCTCGTTGACTTCCGCGGCTTCGATACGCTGGGCGAGATCACCGTGCTCGCGGTCGTTGCGCTGACCGTTTATGCGTTGCTACGCCGCTTCCGTCCGGCGCCCGAAAGCATTCCCGTCCCCGAACAGCAGCATGCTCAGGACGCCTACGACCACGCGCATCCCGATCGCAAGAGGGGCGACACTGTAAAGGATACGACAACTACGGCAGCGCTGATAATGGGGCTGCTGTTTCCGGTGATCGGCGTAACGGCCATCTTCCTGCTGCTGCGCGGGCACGACCTTCCGGGCGGAGGCTTCGTCGCTGGCATCACCATGGCCTGCGCATTCATCCTGCAGTACATGGCTCGCGGCACGGTATGGGTTGAGGCGCGTCTGCACATCATGCCGGTGCGCTGGATGGGATTTGGCCTCCTATTGGGGGCTGGTACGGGAGCTGCCGCCTGGGTTTTCGGACGCCCGTTCCTGACCTCATACTTTGCTTACACCGAACTTCCTCTGATCGGGCGCGTTCCGACGGCCAGCGCTCTCGTCTTCGACATCGGCGTGTTCTCGCTCGTCGTCGGGGCAACGGTGCTGATGCTGATCGCAATCGCGCATCAATCCCTGCGGCGCTACGGTGTCCCGCTCCAGAGAGAGCAACGCGCGTCCGCCCATCGGCCGAAGGAGGAGGTGGTGTGATGGAGTTTGTCCTGGCCGTCGGTATAGGTGCGCTTGCGGGCTCCGGTGTGTGGTTGATCCTGCGACCGCGCACGTTTCAAGTAATCATCGGGCTGTCACTACTTTCCTACGCGGTCAATCTCTTTATCGTGGCCATGGGACGGTTGCGGACGGGAGCACCGGTGCTCGTTGCACCCGAAACCGGGGATGCATCGCAGTATGCTGATCCGCTCCCACACGCGCTCGTTCTGACTGCGATCGTTATCAGCTTCGCGACAACGGCGCTGTTCCTGGTTGTCCTCCTGGCATCGCGCGGCCTGGCAGGGACTGATCATGTTGACGGTCAGGAGCCAGAAACGTGAGCGGCGTAGCAAACCTGATTATCGCGCCAGTCGTCCTGCCCCTCGTTGCCGGTGCCGGCATGCTGCTGCTTAGCGGAGAACGACACCGCAACATCATGGCTACCATCAATGTTGCCGTGACCTTTGCACTCGCTTGCATCGCGATAGCGTTGCTCAGAGTGTCGGATGCGAGTCAGACGGGGATCAGCCAAGTCTATCGTCTCGGCGATTGGCCGGCTCCGTTTGGAATTGTGCTCGTTCTGGATCGCCTCTCCGCTCTTATGCTGTTCCTGACGAGCATCCTGGCCTTGGCCGCGGTGGTGTTCTCGCTCGCCCGTTGGCATCGCGCAGGCGCGCATTTCCATCCCCTCTTTCAGTTCTTACTGATGGGCCTGAACGGCGCCTTCCTGACCGGCGATCTCTTCAACCTGTTTGTTTTCTTCGAGTTATTGCTGGCGGCGTCATACGGTCTTCTGCTGCATGGTTCCGGCCTTGCGCGGGTGAAAGCCGGGTTGCATTACATCGTGGTGAATCTGGTGGCATCGCTGCTGTTTCTGATCGGCGTCAGTCTGATCTACGGCGTGTCCGGGACCCTCAATATGGCAGATCTTGCGGCGCGGATACCGACGATCGCTGCTGAGAACCGCGGTTTGCTCGAGGCAGGTGCCGGCATCCTAGCGATGGCATTCCTGCTCAAAGCGGGAATCTGGCCACTATGTTTCTGGCTGCCGACGACCTACGCAGCAGCGAGTCCGCCGGTGGCCTCGATCTTTGCGATCATGACGAAAGTCGGCGTCTATATCGTGCTGCGACTCTCGCTATTGCTTTTTGGCGACGGTGCTGGCGCATCGGCGGGCTTCGGCAGCAGCTGGTTGTTTTTGGGCGGGTTGGCGACGATCGTATTCGGCGCAATCGGAACCTTGGCATCGCAAGACACGGCCCGTCTAGCCTCTTTTTCAGTGCTCGTATCCTCCGGAACGGTGCTGGCCGCCACCGGGATGGGACAAGTCGGTGTCACCGGTGGAGCGCTTTTTTACCTGGTTAGCTCGACGCTCGGCATCAGCGCTTTCTTCCTTCTAATCGAACTAATCGAGCGCGGGCGCGAACCTGGAGCGGACATGATCGCCGTCACCCGAGAGGCTTACGGAGAAGATGATGACGCGGACAAAGAGGAAGAGGAGGTCGGCATGGCCATTGTGGCCACGATGGGGCTGCTTGGTGTTGCTTTCATCGGGTGCGCGCTCGTCATCGCCGGATTTCCGCCGCTGTCGGGGTTCATCGCCAAATTCGCGCTCCTCACAGCCGCCCTCCATCCATCGGAGATGCACCGAGCCGGTGCCATTCCTGGCAATGGATGGGCGATCCTCGTGGTACTAATTTCGTCCGGCTTTGCGACGCTGGTCGCGATGACGCGAGCGGGCATCCGCTCTTTCTGGGCCTCACCGGATCGCACCGTGCCGCGTGTGCGCGTGATCGAGATGGCGCCGGTCATGTTCCTCTTGATCATTTGCGCCGCCCAAACCGTACAAGCCGGACCGGTCATGCGCTTCATGCAGGCCACAGCACAATCGCTGCATGCGCCGAGCGGCTACATCCGCGACGTCCTGGAGACCAGCGGGCAAAGCACACGAAAGGCAGGCGGCATATGACACGACTGCTACCTTTTCCGTTCGTGAGTTTCGGCCTTCTAGTGCTATGGATGTTGCTCAATCAAACAGCCTCATTGGGACAGCTCCTCATCGGTTGCGTGATCGCGCTTGTCGGCGGGTGGATCCTGACCACCCTGCAGTTGCCAAGAGCGCACGTTCGCCGGCCGAGTACCCTCCTCCGATTGTTGGGCCTGGTATCGATGGACATCATCCGCTCAAACATCGCAGTTGGCCGGATCATTGTCGGTTTTGGAAGGCGACAGCGAACGTCTGGGTTCGTGACCATCCCCCTCGACATCCGCAATCCCTACGGGCTGGCCTTATTAGCTTGCATCATCACTTCGACTCCCGGCACGCTGTGGGTCAACTTCGATGCACAGAAGCGCTTGTTGATGATCCATGTTCTCGACTTGATCGATGAAGGCGAGTGGATTCGCACGATCAAGGGCCGCTACGAACGTCATCTGCTGGAGATATTCGAATGACCGCCCTCCTGCTGACATACTCTCTTGCGGTCGCACAGATCCTGCTTGGGATGGCCATGGGTTGCGCTGTCTTCCGCATCTTTCGGGGACCGAGAGCGCAGGACCGCGTGCTGGGCTTCGACACATTGTATGTGAATGGGATGCTATTGCTTCTGACGCTCGGCATCCGATCAGGCAACACGCTCTATTTCGAGGCGGCTCTGGCGATGGCCCTCCTAGGTTTTGTTGGCACAGTCGCTTTGGCCAAATTTCTGCTACGCGGCGAGGTGATCGAATGACTGGTATGGAACAAGTGCCGGCTTGGGCTGCTGCTCTCACGGCAGCTCTCCTTTTGATGGGCGCCGCGGTCACGCTGGTCGGCTCGCTCGGTCTCTTGCGGCTCGGCACCTTCTACGAGCGGGTCCATGCACCAACGCTCGGGACAACGCTCGGCACCGTATTCGTGGCGCTTGCTTCAATCGTTTACTTTTCAGTTCTCCAGAGCCGGCCCGTGCTGCACGAAATCCTGATTGTCGGGTTAGGTGCCGTGACCCCGCCCGTCGCTCTGACCGTATTGGTCGGCGCCGCCCGGTTTCGCGACACAGCCGAAAACGCGGCCAACGTTGCGAACGCAACCTCGAATAGATCGTAGACAATAGTTTTCGAAGTAACTGATCTCAGCATTAGTTCAACTCCTTCGAGAACGAGGGTTAGGTTAGTGAACACCGCCATTGCCTTCGAACAAACTCATTCAAACAGATCTCCTTGGCTTACTCTGCCGACCGATTCGGGTGCCAGGGATGCCGACGCCGATATCCGCGGCTCGGGCCTTGATGGACGCGATAGGGCGATTGAGTTTGACGGTCATTAGCGTGATGCTCTTTCCCGCGTGAGACATCGTGCGCAGCAGTTCGTCATCCTTTGCCGACCATGGTTCATGGCGAGCCCTACGGGTAAACATCACAGCACAATCGGGCCTGTCCCTGCAAAAGACTTTGTCACGTGTTCGCGAGCCACTCCTCACTTCGAAACGCTCAAAACGGTAATGTTTCGCGTTTCATGGCTCGGCGTCCGAATTCGACCGCCTGTCCGACCGACAGACCGACCAGAGCGGTGCCGACCGGCGCAAGGACGGAGATCCTTCCATGGGAGATGTCCGCCTCGTGCGGATAGACCAACCTCACATTCCGCACCTCGCCGGTCTCTTCATCGTGATATGTGACCTCGGAGCCCATCCGGACCACGTTCCGCAGTTCGTTACTGTCAGGCACGACGCTCGCACGATCGATCTCGCGCGCGAGGAAGCGCGCTGCACGCGGGAACAGACGCGCATTGATTACGATAGACGGCAGCGTGGGTCTGGGCTTGCCCTCGCATCTGCTCTTCACTGCACTCCCTCCTTCTGAGGCGGTTGTCGTTCCTGGATCGTCGCCGTCATCATTGACCAATACGGGAGCGCGGAGTAGCGGATCAAGAGGATCGACATTGGGCTTGGACTGTTTCACGCTTTCGATCGTACGACGTTCATGGCACCGGCGACAAAGTATGGCCATCTGATCGCGGCACGGAGGCCGATCAGTGCCGCGCCCAATGGGGACAGAACCGAGATACGGGCGAGGTCGGACGTGCGGTCCTTCCGGCCAGACCAGTTGTACGGTCTTTCGAAACATGCGCCGCCTCGTCCAGTAGTTCACCCAAGACCCGATCCTTGCGATCGATTCGATTTCGAGCGCATCGTCAGGGACAATCTCCGCGCGGTTGATCTCAATCATCAGGGACAACGCATCGATATCCCCCCGTTTAGCGGCTACCCGCGCGGGCTGTTCAAGGCGGGATAGTTGAAAGCAGTCAAGGCGAGCTTAGGAAGAGGCAGCACGGCGCACTCCCACGTTCGAAGCAACCGGCCCCTGCAGAGCAGCCACAAATCAGAATGGGATTCGAAAAGAAGCCGGACGGCGCGACTAGCCGCCCGGTTAGATGCCTAGTTGCAGGCGGCCGGAATGCGCACAAAGCCGCGCGATGCGCGGATCAATGTCGGAAGCGTTTGTCATGGAAGACCTAACATAGTGCCACATCGCGTTGCCTACATTGCGGCGAAACCGCGCACTGGATTCTCGTTCAAGCCGGGTCTGCCGGCGTAGCTCACGCCATCACAACATCGAGGCAAGTTGACGTCGACGGAGGCCCGCAATTCCGACAATTATAAGCTGCTGCACGGCGACGATCGTCGAGACCCGAGACGAGCATACCCAGCCGATCGTGACGGACGGCTGCGAGTGATCGCACTGTGCGCCTTGTATGTCTTGCTCAGGGCCCGGTTATATCTTCCCGTTTGTTAGGTGGCACAGCCAGAATGTCCACATTCAACGAACGCAGCACCTCTTCGGTGACGCTTCCAAGCAGCACCTTCAGCAACCCAGAACGGCCATGCGTTCCAATGACCAGAAGATCAGGCCTCATCCTATCGACTCCAGCAGAGATCACTTCGAAAGCACCTCCTTCCTCGACGCGCAGAGATGCTCCAAGCCCACCAAGATCGCTTTCGAGCAAGAACGCTGTCAGGTCCTCCGTCACTTCCTGACGTTCACTCGAAACGTACTCGTCGATGTCGGCTTGATCGAGACCCGCCATCGACATCTTCCCCTTCCCCACCGGCAGGAATGCGTGAAGGATCTCCAAGCGGGCTCCGTCGATCACCCCCACGGTTCGGGCAGCCCTGATCGCATTCGCGGATGCGTCCGACAAGTCGACAGGAGACAGCACAACCTCGTAAGGTAGGTTCACTTCGTTGTTTACCATGAGCACCGGATGGTGTCCGGTTCGGATCACGCGCTCAACTGTCGTGCCCACGAAGATATCGCGCAGTAACTGCTTGCGGTGTGCACCCATCACGATGAGATCAGCCGTTTGCGCCACGGCCGTGCGCACGATGGCGTCGAAGGGATCGCCTATCACGACCCTCGGGTGGCATCGCACGTCGCGCAATTCCGACACTGCGCCGATCAGTTCCGTAAGCATGCGTTCGCTCTCCCGCGCCTCCATTTCGACGAGACGCTGTGGCTGATCATCATCCACGACATGGACGATGGCGAGTTCCGCGGCCGTGGCTTGAGCCAATTGGCCAGCTCGACGCAACGCCCGCTGGGACCGCGTGGAAAAATCCGTTGCTGCCAGGATCTGCATACGATCGCTCCTAACAAAGATTGCCGAGGTCCACTCATCAAGAGGCCCGGTCCGACACCCTTGTTGATTCCCTCTCGTTTCAGTTGGTCCGTCCGATTCTAAAAGCTACCCTTCGACGGGACGACAAGACGCGACGCGTTGTCGCTAGAGGCATTGGCGAGCAGATTGTCAATGCGCCAGTCTGCACGTGCAGTTGCGCGACAATTCGGCTTCGACAGCTCGCCATGTAGCTCATGCTACCAGTCTACGACGTTCATGGCCGAAATTCCTCGCCGCGCCACGATTAGCAACAATCATGAATTGAAATCACAATTATATTCGTTTGCCTGGTCCGACCCTTGGTGAAATACAACCTTTTAAACCACTCAAGCCAAACGGTGCTGATCCGTCCGAGGAGGCTTCAATGTCACGGAACGTAATACGACAGGCCCTCACCGATCGTCGCGAGCTTTTAACCGTCGGTGCCGCTATCGCAGCGTTAGTGCCACTCTCCGGAAGTGCCTTCGCGGCCAGCAGACATTCTCACCGCGCCAAAAGAAAGGCCCGCACCGATAAAACGTTCGAGACCGCAGCGCTTCTTCGAGATCTTTGGATCGGACATATCTTCTGGGTAAGAGCGGTCTCGGTAGCCACGATCGAAAAGCACGACGCCGCCGCAACAATAGCAGAGCAACAAGCCGTCACCAACGCGCAGTCCATCGCCGCGACCATCGAACCATTTTACGGAGCAGCGGCCAAGGACACCTTCTTCAAGCTCCTCGCGGGGCACTATGGTGCTGTAAAGGCCTATCTTGTGGCGACGGTCGCAGACGACGCCACCAAGCAAGGCACGGCAACTCAATCTCTGACGTCGAACGCTGAGGAGATTGCCAGCTTCTTAAGCAAAGCAAACCCTTTTTTGCCGAAGGATGCAGTTAACAACCTTCTTTTGGCGCATGGCGGTCATCACATCCAGCAGATCCAACAATTGAAAGGTCGCAAGTACGAAGCCGAGGCTCACACCTGGGAAGAGATGAAAAATCACATCTATCAAATTGCCGATGCTACCGCTGACGCGCTAGCAAAGCAGTTTGCCGATAAATTTTCCTGAGCTTCGACACAGACGATCTGTATGAGCGTGGAAGTGAAATAACGACGACTTGACGTTTCTGATTTCATGATTAGCTCGTAGGTATGATGATGTCAAAAGCGCCCCCCTTACAATCTCGCGTGGGCCTCCTGCAAGCTGGCAGGTAGCCCGGACGGCTTACGCCGGCCGGGATGATTCTATCCAATTTTTGCAATCTCACCTACTCGACCCGCTTGGCACGCGTCGTTGCACGCCTGCCAGGCGGAACGGTCGTAGCTCGCGCGATAGAGGAGTGATGATGTCAATGCTGCTAATGTTAACAGCGACTGTCCTGATTTTGTGGCTAAGCTTGGTGTTGTTTTTTGACCCCGATGGATTCAGCGCACCGAGACCTCGTCGGAGCCACAGCGGGGCCGAGAAAAGCCCTGACTGCTGATCGTCGGACCAACGCTTAACAAGCAATCAGCCGGCAGCTAACGCCGGAAGCCGCAGTGCAGACCGCCTAAGGAAGATAACGTAATGACTTCGGTGCCGTCCGACCGCCGATGCTTACCTAGCAAAACGGCGACTTGGCGAGCATGAATCAGGGAGATTGAGATGACAATTGAAAAGACAGTCACCATGGCGAGGAGCGACGTCAAGCCCGCGATCATCCTCTCAGCAAAGGACTATGATCGGCTTTCCACGCTTGCGCGCGCGGCTCAGAACAGACTGCCTGATCTGGCGTCTGAGTTGGCCGCGGAGGTCGGCCGCGCGCACGTGCTGGGCCGGGACGAAATAGCGAACCAGTTCGTGGGCATGAACGACGACGTCGAATTTCGCGATGATACGACGGGGCGTGCCCGTCAGGTTACACTCGTGTATCCTGACGAAGCCGACATCTCGCAAGGGAAGATCTCCGTGATGACGCCGGTCGGAACAGCCCTAATTGGCCTGCGGACCGGACACTCGATCACGTGGGAAACGCCCCTCGGAGAGACGCGGCAACTCACCGTAATCTCGGTCCGCAAACTTCATCGGCACTGACGCGATGCTTGGCCGTGCGACGTTGTAAACCCGTCGCACGGAAGCGTTGTATACATTGCCTGCCCTACTCGCCTTGCCCGCATTTACCTCACATGGGCTTTTCGAGTTGCGATACTTTCCTATCGGCGAGCATTGCCGAACTCGGCGTGGAGCGAACAACCGTTATACTCCTTCGATCGCCGCTTGCAGTGCACCATTCGACCGACGCGCCTTCCGACAGTCCAATCAAGGCCGCGCCCAGCGGGCTCAACACCGAAACCGTGTTCGGTTCGCAAGACGTTTCGTCTGGCAGGGCGAGGACTATTCGCCTGTTCGCGCCGGCGACGTTGTCCCGTACATCTACGCATGAGTTGACAGCTACAACATTCGTTGGAAGCTGATCATTAGGGACAATTGTCGCTCGATAGATCTCCCGCAATACGTTTGACGCAGCCGGCGCCATGCGACTATTCGTCAGCGCGGAGGTGGCAATAGTGTACAGATTCTCTCGATCCGTCTCTGAAATAATGACCGGGGGAAGCGTCACGGGATGATGGTAGTCGGCGGCATTCATTTTCCAGACTCCTGTCGTATCCAGCCACGCAATTCTCGCTTACCACTCGCTTTCTACAAGCGAAAAAAATTGCGCCTCGGGCCCAAAACAATTGCTGCAATCCTCGAGACCAGCAGGTTGCTCGACAATCAGAAGACGTCTAGCGTTCGTCGCGGAGCCGATGTCCGGGAGGCTACCCATGGAAGACCGACTCTTGGCTGAGAGAATTCTCGATCAAATTGCCGATGCCGTTGTCTACGCAAACCGATCGGGCGAAATTGTCCGATGGAACCGCGCTACGACGAGTATGTTTGGCTTCTCCGCGGAAGAGGCGCTCGGCCGTAGCCTCGATCTGATCATTCCAGAGCATCTGCGCGCCTCGCACTGGAGCGGCTTTAACGCGGCGATGACAACGGGCGTAACGAAGCTTCAAGGTCGTCCGACGTTGACCCGGGCGCTGCACAAAAGCGGACGCAAACTCTACGTCGAGATGACCTTTGCCATCGTCAAGGTCGACGAAGGCGAAGTGCTTGGTTCGGTCGCCGTGGCACGCGACGTCACCGAACGCGTCGAGCGAGAGCGCTCCGCAGTCCGCACGACCTGAGAGGGATCGTAGCCATGCAGGACAAATCCTCTTCCATTACCAGATCGATCTTTAGTCATGGCCGGTGTTGAGGCGCATACGCGATGTCGACAATTCCCGCTGCTACATGAGTGATGAGATCCTGTGGACATCGACATGAACGCGAAGAGCAATGTTCGAGTATGAACGTCGCATCCGCCGAACCCAGTTGAGCAAGAGAGACTGCCACAGGGACCTCGCTACCCACCGGCAAGCACCGCGCGATTTCCGGCTGGCACGGCCACTTGCTGGTGCACGTGGCCAGAGTTGCACAAAGCTTGGTGCGAAACGCAGAAATTGCTGTTCGGCTGGGGCCAGAGACGCTCCGGCTTTGTTCCGGACAAAACGCGGACGCCCAAGCTGTTCAAGCGTACCCAAGCGCTGATGGTTGTTTGACCGACATGTAGTCACTCGGCAGCCTTGATGAAGCTTGCCGTCGAGGCGATCTCCAAAAACGTCCCAGCCAATTCGATGTCCAGGGACCTCATCTAGCATGACAATTACATTCAAATGTGAATTAAATTGTTTTGCATGCTGCATCCTTCGATGAGAGACTATTGGCATCTCCATTCGTGCGCAGGCTTTTGTTGTCGATCGACGACTTGCTCAGATCCAGCTTCCATTGTGTTGGCTTAAGCTTGTTTGCCAGCGAACGTATTGTAGAGGAACAGCTGGGCCACTTGGAGGCGGTGTCGACCATCAGCCTGCATAGGTACATGACCCCGTTGCTCCAAATAGGCGAACCGCCCCGTCCTGATCCATTTTTCGCTGAGGAACGGATGCCCCTGCTGGTTCAACTCGCCTGTCGGAGATTGGAACGGAAAGGCGCTACCCATGCGAAGACTTAGCCCCGGCCAAATCGCTCTTATCGCAGTTCTCGTTGCCTTGCTCATTCTCACTGGCATATGGGCAACGATGGTATGGAACTCCTCCGGCGACGTCGTGATGGATAAGCACGGCTGGATCGCCCTCGGTCTCGGCACATTCTTTTCGCTTCTCATTGGATGCGGTCTGATGGCCCTCATGTTTTTCAGCAGCCGCAGCGGTCACGACGATGCGGCCGATCCGTTTAGGAAACGGAGGGAGCCGCCCGCCGAGTAAAGCCGCCTGGAGGCCTCTTGCTGGTCAATGTCAGTCTTTGGCCTAGCCGAACAGGGCCATCGCCCGTCGTTACGTCGCGACCAATCCAATTGTCGATATCGTGAAGATCATGAGTAGGCCTATGGCTACGAAAGCAGCGTCGATGTCCAACATCCCGCTCGATCCGATTTTGACACCAATGCTTTGAGGCACACCGGAATTGTTAACGTCGACAACGAGTGCTGATCGATCAGACGCCTCACCGTCGTACTATCAATCCGCAAATGACTTGGACCTGCTAGCATGAAGGTTCATCATCCTTATGCGCGCTCCTTCAATGCTATCGGCCAATGTTATCGGCGCGATGTTCATCAACGTCGCTGACCAATTTCACGTCAGCGTGTTCACAGCGTCACCCAATACCGCTCGCTCACCCGCGAAGTGGAAGACGGAGCCCGCGCAACATACGCATATCGCACACTGCGCCACTCCAACTCTTTCAAGTAACAACTTTCTTGATGCAAACTGACAATACTTTTCGCTTGTAGAACTTGGCCAAATAGCAAGTAGTTGTGCGCGGCAGCCCAAGCAACACGCGGTCCGAAGAGTAAGACGGCTGCAGATCCTCATCTCGTTCTCGCAGGGAAACGAAATCATGCGGAAAGCCCGGTTAGGCCAACAAGCGGACTTAGACGACACGACCCAACATTTCGCGTCCTCTCCTCGCAGGACGAATGTGGGCGACCCCAGGTACCTCGGCTATTGGTCTAAGGAAGAGATACTGCATTTTCTCAAGGAGCTTCTTGAAAGTGAACGCATCGGCGTCACTGCATATGCAGCAATCGGACGCACGGCCGACTCTCAGGTTGCAGACCTGGCTTTTGAGTCCGAACTGGCTCAGGCCGCGATCTGCATCCTTCTCAAAAAGGAGATGGCCGCAAGAGGTGGCGCCAACATAATTCGTCGCAAGAGGGCACCCCCTGTTCCTAACAGCGATTGCAGCCTCGGACGGACAATCGGATTCGCAAGCCGCAACCAGGCTAGGCTGGCCGATATGATTGAGGAAGCCGTCTTGAACATCTTCGATTCAAAACTGAATGCGAAGCTTATGTACTTGCTGCTGTTGCACCGTAAACAGGTCGAGCAGCTTGAAACGTTTGTTACCTAGCTCGCTCGGGTCCGACCTTCATGATTTCCGTCCATTCTTGCGCGAGATGGTAGGATTGACGGGGACAATTGCTTCAAGTCGAGCGTTGAGTCGAATGATCGGAGCCGAACCAACATTGTGCTGCACCGCATGTATAAAGATGGATGGAGTTCGTCATGAGCGCAAAAGACAGTGTTACGCAACGAGAAAAGAGAGAAATCGACCGTCGGTTGGATGAGGAGCTGGAGGGCACATTTCCAGCAAGCGATCCCCCGAAGATTACCCGCTCTTCAGCAAAATCCCCCAGCGTCGTGGTCCGAACACGGAGAACCACTAGCGTACCAAAGGTCCAACGGAGGCACCTATCAGTTTCGTGATTATGAATCGCGCAGGATACCACAGCCCCCGATAGCGCAACGACGCCGCACCGTTTGCCAATCGGACATTTCCTTCGAGAGTGGGAGCGTAATATGACCGAACTATCTGGTCTCGAATCCCAGTATGATGCTTTCCTATTCGCTTCGGTTTGCGAGACAGATGAGTCGACATTGAGCGTCTTGTCCCTACTCGCACGTCAGGACGTCGATCCCTGGCAAGAGGCGGCTCGCCTGACTCAGCTTTCTAAGGCTCAGGCGATAAACAGCCTTGCTACAAAGATCTGGAAATCGAATAACGACCAGTGGTCGCCGTCGGAGGCGAGCATAGTGGCGGTTCGTTTGATCGATCTTCTGCCGTCACATGGTTGTCCCCGCTCTACTCCGCTCTGGGCGGGCGATGGTAACGGCAGGTTGACGTTTTGGGTGGTCGCCGGGATGCTATTTATGTCGATCGCTATTTCGGGAAACAGCATGCAGAGCTTAACCAAGGACTCCGGCGATCCGACCCACGTGGTCAGCAGAGCTGCACCGGAGCATACCGTCACACGATCATCGCGCGGAATTGGAACAGATTAATCGAGATACGGGAGCAGTATCGATGGGCAGAAGGATTGTTGCTAAGAACGTCAAGCTAAGACGGGCATACGATGCCGCTCGCTCCGGTGACGGGACTCGAATACTGATCGACCGTCTTTGGCCTCGCGGGGTCAGGAAAGTAGATGCTGCGATTGACCTGTGGGCCAAGGACATTGCACCCAGCACTGCGCTGCGGAGGTGGTTCGGGCATGATCCCGCTCGCTGGGACGAGTTTCGACGCCGCTACTCGGAAGAGATCCATCAGCACGGCGACCGGCTCGACGAACTACGTGCTCTCGCGCAAGGAGGACGGATTACACTCGTTTTTGCAGCGCATGATAAGACTCATAACGACGCGGTCGTTCTGAGAGAGATCTTGCTTGGCCGGAGTATCACACGAGGGCCTCATTCTCGCTCGACTTCGCCCCACCGTAGCCGATCGGGGTTTCGCTAGCCGAACGTCATCGATCGGATACTTTTTCGCTGAAGCGGCTTCGTCGCGTTCGTAGGTTCGCAAGACATTTGCAAACAGGCTGGCCGAGATTACATGTGTGAGGAGGCAGTTCGCCCAGTCGATCGCCCTCAGTGAACTCGGTGATCACTAATGATCGTTGCGAAAGAAACAATCATGAACGACTTCGAGCGAAATCGCGTTGAACAAAGGCCGCCTATCGTCTTGACGGCATCGGACCGTGAAAGGTTGTTCGCGTTGCTTGGCGCCACGCCGGCGGCATCGAACACGGAGGTTGCTTGTTTTCTTCGCGAGGAGATCGAGCGTGCGGTTGTTGCGCCAGATGATGTCGCGCCTAATTCGGTCGTAAGGCTCGATTGTGACGTAAAATTCGTGGATCACGCAGATGCACGAATTCATCAAGCTCAACTTGTCTTCCCGGGAGAGGCTCAGCGCTGCCACTGCATCTCAGTGCTCAGTCCAATCGGAAGTGCGTTGATCGGTCTTGGGCCGGGGCAATCGATTCGTTGGATCGAGCAAGGTAGAGAGCGTAGCCTCGCGGTTCTTGAAGTGGGATCGAGGAAAACGTCGGCAATGCGGCGGCTAATGAAAGTTACGAAGGAGCATCCTAGTCGAACGGAAGCTTAGAGACATGACGCTTCGATCCTTTACAATCGGGCATTCCACCCGCTCCTTCAGTGAGTTCGTGAACTTGCTGCGGCCGCAAGAGGTTAAGCTTGTCGTCGATGTTCGAAGCATTCCGCGCTCCCTGACCAATCCCCAGTACAATGCGACCCGGTTCGCTAACGCACTGTCCGAGTGTGAAATCGGCTATGAACATATCCCCGAGCTAGGGGGACTCCGCGGCAGGGGGCGAGACGTTCCGGCGAACGTAAATGCATTCTGGGAGAATCGGAGCTTTCACAATTATGCGGACTACGCAATGAGCGATGAGTTTCGGTCCGGCCTCGCCAGGCTGCGCAAACTTGGGCACGGGACCACATCTGCAATAATGTGTGCCGAGGCCGTCTGGTGGCGATGCCATCGAAGGATAATTACTGACTATCTCATCACGGCGGGCGAGACGGTATTCCACATCTTGGGGACCAATCAGGTCGTGCCAGCATCTCTCACTCGAGAGGCTGTGCTGTTGCCAGACGGCTCGCTGTCCTACCCGGGCCCTCCTTTTCCTAGAACAAAATGCTTGCAGCAAAGCGCTAATTGAATTCGTTTGTCTGAACCGAAGGTCACGCCTACTTCTTCCTTAACGCATCCCTTCGATTTGGAACCGCAGGCAAAGAGAGCGTTATGGAGGCATCATGTTTACCCGGAAACGCCCGTATCTGATCTCGGCGGTCCTTTTGTTGGCCGTCGCGATCCCCCCTACCGGCCTTTTGCTTCTGACTCGTACACCTCTTCTGCTGGAATCGATGAGTGTGATCGCACTAGCGTTCTCAGCCATCGTGGCACTGGCCGCGTGGTGCTTGTCGTCCGATCGTCACGGCGCCGGCATTACCTTGTGGGATGTTTCGGGCGCGTATGCATTCATTGGATTTGCAGCGGGAATGCTTAGCGATCCGCAACAAGTGCTAGAGCTCTGATCTGTGTCATCGGCGCCAGTTCGATAATGGATCTGACAAATCGTCCAACAGACCGGATCGCCCCTCGGGAAGTCAGCCGTCTCGACCATGCTCCATTTCATTTCAAACGAAGTCATGGCACTACTTCAAGTCGTTATGATCGACTTGGTCTTGGCCGGTGACAACGCCATTGTCATCGGCTTGGCCGCGGCAGGATTACCGCTGCAGCAACGCACGAAAGCTGTGCTGGTAGGTATAGTCGCAGCGACCGTCCTGCGCATAACGTTCGCTGCAGCCACTTCCCAGTTGTTACAGGTCGTCGGCCTAGTGCTTGCGGGTGGCGTTCTTTTGCTTTGGGTGAGCTGGAAGATGTTCCGAGAGTTGCGGCTCTCCGCTGAGGGGCAGGACGACGCTATCGAAGCAATGAGCAATATGGACATCAATGATGACGGGACAATTGTAACTCATGCGCCGCGGAAGTCCTTTGCTCAGGCTGCAAGTCAGATCATTGTGGCCGACGTCTCAATGTCCCTCGACAACGTGCTGGCTTATTGCAGGAGCCGCGCGAGAGCATCTTTCTGTTCTGATTATTGGGCTTGGCTTATCAGTTGCTCTGATGGGGATAGCGGCGGGCTATATCGCTCGCCTATTGCACAGGCACCGGTGGATCGCATATGCGGGATTGCTTGTAATCCTGTATGTCGCCGTAGATATGATCTGGCGCGGGATGAGCGAGGTTTGGCCGCTGATAGGGCAATCATGATTGCTGATGGGTATCAGCCCGGCCTTGCTGCCTTTGCGTGACGCGAGCCCACGGGGTACGTGCAGACTTGGAAGAGCCGGCGGCGGCGTGATATTCTGATCGAGCGCAATTATAGATACTTGGGGTGATAACCGTTTAATCAAGACGGTCGAAGGCGGGTGCCGTTTTGTCACCAACTTGCTTCGACACCGTTCTATCATTTCTCGACTGAGAAGGTACGGTGATCTTTGAGACGTTCGCGCCTCTTAATTCGTCCGAGAACGATCTGCCACGCGAGTTAATGCCTGTGCTTGTGCGTGCTCAATAGTGCATGACCGCGGGGATGATCGAGACCTCCTTCCGAAAGCCACGCGTCCGTGCTCCTCGCTGCCCGTTCGATCAACTCGCTGGTCCTCGGGAAATCATACGGCGATTCGGTCAGCGGACAGAGCGGCGGCACAACAAAATAGTCGATGTTATGATCAAGGCCCCGCAACTCGTTTACTAGTTGACGCGCGATCAGCAAAGTCAGCGCGTGCAGGGCATTAGCGACGGCCCCGGCCGGCGGCTTCTCGAGAGCGCAGGCGTAACCGGTAGGGAGAACAAACAGGCGCCGCGCGCCACGGGCAACCGCTACGGTGACCGGGGTGCTGCTCGATACCGCTCCATCCGCAAGATAAAGATCGTTGAAGTGCACTGGCTCGAACGCCGCCGGAACGGCAGCGCTCGCGATGATGGCTCGCGCCGCCGGACCTTCCGACATTACGACGGTACCGCCGGTCAAAATGTCGGTCGCAACGATATGCACCGGAAGTTTTGCATCCTCCAGATTGCAGTAGCCGAGATTGTCATCGACGAGCTGGCGCAGTGCATCCGACGTAACAAGAAAGTCCCGCCGATACAGAAAGCCCATTACCGTCCGCCACGTCAATGGAAACACGTCGCTCCGGCGCAATCCGCGCCAGATCGTGTCCAGCCGTTGGATCCCTTCAACCGTGGGTTTCCCGCGTAGTAGGCGCCATTGAGCGCGCCGACGCTTGATCCGACGACCATGTCGGCGACAATCCCGCGGCTCGTCAGCGAATGCAGCATGCCGACGTGAATGGCACCCAAGCTGCCACCACCTGCGAACACAAAAGCGGTTCTCGATCGCTCGTCGTAGCTGGACACGGGATGCTGGCTCCTGCGTTTGGAAGGGCTTCACTCCAAGGTTGTGCGGACGCGAACCCGCGAATTGGCAGTAGAGAGCGACATCTGCGCACACTCCTCATGCTGAACTGCTCGGAACGATTCTGAAACGCGGCGTCATAGCGCGGACACGCCGCGACAACAGTCAGGCGACATCACCGCATCGCGTTTCGCTCCATGGCTAGTTCGGCCTGCAGGCTGGCAAGGTCGCGGTAGATCGAGGCGACCGCAAGCACGCGACCCTTGCTTTTGTACTTCAGCAGGCAGTCCCTGGCCGCGATGCTACTGTCGAGAGCAATCTCATCCCACGTCTCCGCGTGACCGACGTAGTTGATCCTTACGTCGTAATGCTTACTCCAAAAAAATGGCACCGCATCGAACGCCTCACGCTGTCCCAGCATGTTCCGAGCGGCGGTTTGTCCCTGACGCTCCGCCACCACCCAATGCTCGACCCGGATATTTTCGCCTGAATGCGGATCGGGCCAGCGCGCGATATCACCCGCCGCATAGATCCCGGCGACGCTGGTTTCAAGATAGGCATTCACGGTAACTCCGCGCTCCAGCGATAGACGAGCCCGTTCGGCGAGGCCGAGCCGCGGACGCACGCCGACGCCGACGACCACAACGTCGGTCTCCAACACGCCACCGCTTTTCAGTATCACGCGTTTGCCATCGATCTCGGCCACGGTATCACCGAGATGAAAGATAACGCCCTGCTCTTCGTGCAGCGCGCGTACGAATTCTCCCATATCGGGGCCAAGCACGCGCTCCATCGGCCGTTGCTCCGGCGCGACGACGTGGACTTCGATGTCTCGTGCACGCAATGCCGCCGCGGCCTCGAGGCCGATGAAGCTGGCACCGATCACGAGAGCGCGGCGTGCGCCGTTCAGAGACCAGATGATCGCCCGACAATCCCCAAGCGAGCGCAGCGTGTGGAAGTGCGGCTGGTCCGCGCCCGGGATCGGCAACTTCACCGGCTCCGCACCTGTCGCCAGCAGTAAGCGGTCGAAGGGGATATCGCCGCCACCTGCGATGACGACGTTGCGTGCCTTGGTGTCGATCGAGAGGACCTCTGTGTTGAGCCGCAGATCGATACCGGCTTCAGCGTAGAAGCTACCTAGACCCAACGGCAACCATTCTTCCGGCGCGGTGCCAGCGAGATATTCCTTTGACAGGTTCGGCCGATCGACTGGCGACACGGTATCGTTGCTCAGCAAGACAATGCTGCCGCGAAACTCCTGCCGCCTCAACATCTCCGCCGCAGCGAATCCCGCTGCTCCGCCGCCGACGATCACGATCTTGCCGGGCGCATCAACGGGTCTCTTGCCACGCGGCTTCGGCTGTTCGCGCTTTTGCCGAACGAAGATGTAATCGCCCTCGTACTCGATCTGCCAGACCGCGAGCGGGGTGAGCGCCGGTGCGCGGGTTGCTTCCCCGGTGCGCAAATCAAAACAGGCGTGGTGCCAGGGGCAGCGGATGCCGTCGCCGACCACGAGCCCTTCGGCGAGCGGTCCGTGATAGTGACTGCAATGCGCGTCGACGGCGAAGATCTCCGGGCCGAAGCGTACCAGCAGAACATCCTGATCGCCGACATGCCCAAGTAGGGTCTCGCTCGTGAACACGCTCAGCGCGATGCCTTGCGTAAGGTCCGGACCACTGGACTTGGCTCTTTTTTCCACCATGTTTCCTCCTTCAGGGGCCGCTATCGAACGGCCATGCAGAGAAACTCCTGTCGGGTCAGCACGCTGTGCGCAAGCAGCCCAACATCCGGCTAGTGATCAGATCTGTGCCGGGCTTGTGCACGCCGCGGGGTGGTCATGCAGTGACGAGTTGTCTTGACAATTACGCCAACGCCCTGCTGCAAGCACATCGTCGGCCGCTAGCATCGTGAGCCTAGCGCATACTTCAGACAAACGAATTTAGTTGAGATTTAATAACACACTTCATGCTGCGTGGTTGATAACGGGCGGCCCGAAGTGCGCCCCGAGCTATTTTGGACGCGTTCTGTGTGGCGCGGCGTTAGGGAGCCTGGAACTCTACGGAATCCGGCGCGTTGCGAATCTCACACCTAAAACCGTACGGAGAGTACTTCATGGAAAAGCGGTTCGCAGTTGGCAATCATGTGACGTGGAATTCGGAAGCAGGATACGTGAGCGGCACGATTATCAGGGTCCACCTCAAGGATGTTAACTACAAAGGACATATGCACCGCGCCAGCAAGGATGAACCGCAGTATGAAATCCAGAGCGATAAGGCCGACCACATCGCGATGCATAAAGGCGCGGCTCTGAATAAGACTAATGGCTGAGAGCCGCACCGATCGCCGAATGGCTAACGCGCCGGCCACAAATTTCGACGGGACACTCTCCTGACGAATGAAGAAAATGGGTGGCGCATTGTGGAGTCACGATACGAATGTCTCTCGACTGCGCAACGATCGCACAGATGACGCCGTCCTTTATCGACGAGCTTTGAAGGTTGGCCGTCAAGGCTTGCCGTCGATTATTCTACTTCTACCTTTGCGACAGCGCGCAACACGGTGAGCGCTGCACCCAATGTACCGGCATCTACGTTCGCCGAGTGCGTGGCATAGACCGGGAAAGAGAAATGAGGCGCGCCCGGGACCAGATGGAGTTTTCCTGATGCCAGATGGGACTGAACCGCATGCATTCGGAAGTAACCAGACCCCCCCTCCGACAGAACATAATTGAGCGCCAGCGGACCAAGATTGGCCACCAAGCTCGGGGTTGTGTCCGGAAAACTTACCGCATGATGAAGGGAAAACTCCGGTCCCCATTCGACGTGAACGTATTTTGGATCATTTGCGCGATACGTCTTGAGGTCGGTTGTTACCAGCACGAGCTCTTCCTCAATCAGCAAGTCTATCTCTAAACCAGGTCGATGGTGGGGCGCGTACATGATCGCGATATCCACGAGTCCGGCCGCTACGTGCGTGATTAGATCTTGAGGAACGTCGACATGTACGCGAAGCGCTATGTCCGGATGCGAGCGCCGCATCATCCTGACCCACTCGAGCAGAAGCGGCTGCCACAAGCTGACCTCGCTTCCAACCGTCAAAACTGCGCGGTGTCCTTCAGGCACCGCGACCTGCTGTTTTGCGCGCTGCCACAGTTGTACGAATGTCGGAGCGTAACGAAGGAATTGTTCACCCGCTGGAGTGAGGCTCGCGCCGGCTTTATTGCGAACGAAAAGCGGTCGTCCGAGCTGCTGCTCAAGGAGACGCACCCGTGCGCTAACCGTCGTTTGTGCGACATGCAAACGGTCGGCGGCTTTGATGAAGCTCCCGGTGGAAACGATCTCTATAAAAGTCCTGGCGAGCTCGATGTCCATGTTTTCATAGCATAATCAATAAGGACAAATGTCAATGAAATTCGTTTGTCTGCGCTGTTGCTCGATGAGAGGGTAGCATTGACCAACGGGGACAAGAAAACTGATGCTCAAGTCGCGGCTTCGACAACCAGGTAGTACGAGCTTCCCCTCGTCATCAAAACAAGCGCATCAATGGTTAGCCGCGAGCTCTGCCCAGGAAGAAAAGATTGAACCAAATCTCGATGCTAGTGCTTACGCTAATGCTTATCGCGGTCGGCTCAGCTCGAGGCCAGGATGCTGCCATCCCTGCGGGGAGCCCTGATGCCGGGGCTCTGGTCTTTAAGAAATGCATGGCCTGTCATCAAATCGGCCCTAACGCTCAAAATGGAATCGCACCGGCGCTAAACGGCGTCGTTGGCCGGCCAGCCGGTCAGTATCCAAACTATAGCTACTCCTCAGCAAACAAGAACTCTGGTTTGGTGTGGGACGAGCGGACGTTATCCGCTTATCTTCGCGCGCCGGCCAAGATTGTACCTGGCACAAAGATGATCTTTTCCGGCCTGACGAAAAGTCAGGAAATATCAGACGTGATCGCTTACCTGAAACAATTCGACGCAGATGGCAAACAGAATACGCCATGATGGACGCCGGGATGAAGGAGATGGGTGCGCCATTTCCCCTGCTGAGTATTAATGAAAGAATTGACATGGACGATCAGCCAGACACCGTACGCGAAGCAGTTGGCGTCTTTGCCAGCGAGAACGATCTTCAGGCTGCAATAGACGAGCTCCTGAGTTCCGGCTTCCATCGGGCCGAACTGAGCTTACTCGCCAGTCAAGAAGTGGTGAATGAAAAGCTCGGCAGTGGCTCTGCGAGCTTGCGCGTTGTGGCGGATGATCCCGTTGTTCCGCGAACGGCATATGTCTCGCCTGAGGCCATCGGGGACGCTCAAGGTGGCATAGTGAGCGGTCTTGTGTATGCAGGGGCAACGGCTGCGGCCGGAACGGTCCTTATTTCGGGCGGGGCAATCGTTGTTGCCGTCGTCGTGGGAGCATTAGTCGGCGCGACCGGAGGCATCGTCGGTGCGCTCCTAGCTAAGTGGCTGGGCGACAACCACGCGCAGTATCTGCAGACGCAAATCGATCATGGGGGTCTGCTGCTATGGGTGCGAACCCGGGACGTTAAGGCCGAGGATCGCGCAGTAGACGTCTTGAAGAGACATTCGTCACGAGATGTTCACGTGCATACGTTGCCGTAGGGCTACGCGGAGTTAGTTTGAGGCGATGTAATCTGCCCACCAATGCGCCCCCGCATCGTCGAAAGGGAGAGATGCAGCGTCGTCGCGATCCCCGTAGTCCTGATCTTACCCTCGGTATTGCGCAAGACGCACTTGCTGACGGAGCCAAGCTGCTCGGCCGCGTGGGCGAAAAAGCGGTCTTGTTAGTTCGGATCGGCAACGACTTTTTTGCGGTCGGAGCTCACTGCACTCATTACCATGGTCCACTGGTTGCGGGGCTAGTAGTTGGCCAAACGATACGATGTCCGTGGCATCATGCTTGTTTTGACTTGAGGTCGGGTGAGGCTCTTCGGGCGCCCGCCTTTGATCCGTTGTCATGTTGGGTAGTTGAGCTACGGAACAACCGCGTATTCGTTCGGGGCAAGCGTAACAAGGCCAAAGCCATCAAGGTCGGGAAGTCCACTTGCGACACGCCCAAGCGAATTGTAATTGTTGGAGGGGGTGCAGCTGGCTTTGCCGCCGCTGAAATGCTGCGGCGAGAAGACTTTGCAGGCAGTATCGTGATGTTGAGTAGCGACGTTGCCGCGCCCGTGGACCGCCCTGCTCTGTCAAAGGAGTATCTCGCCGGCAACGCCTCCGAGGAACGGGTGCCGCTCCGGCCGGAATCGTTTTATTCAGATAATGCCATCGACCTGCGGGTCGCGACGGAGGTTGTCCGCCTTGATCCGGGTTCGCGCGAAGTCGCGCTCTCCGACGGACAGAATATTCGGTATGATCGATTGCTGCTTGCCACCGGGACTGAGCCGGTTCGTCTCTGGATCCCGGGGGGCGACCAGGGACACGTTCATTCTCTTCGCTCGCTTGCCGATTGTCGCGCCATCATCGCACGCGCACAAACGGCGCGCAGGGCAATCATACTTGGTGCAAGCTTTATCGGGCTTGAAGTTGCGGCTGCTTTGCGTAGCCGCGGTATCGAGGTTCATGTGGTGGCGCCGGAAAAGCGGCCCTTGGAACGCATCCTCGGTCAGGAAATGGGAAAATTTGTACAATCACTTCATGAAGAACACGGTGTCATTTTCCACCTCAATGAAACGGCCCTGTCAATCACAGGAAATCAAATGACCCTAAAGGGCGGTGGCATCCTCGAAGGAGACTTCGTAGTTGCCGCTATCGGTGTCCGTCCCCGAATTGATCTTGCTGCAAAAGCGGGCATTGCCGTCCAGCGGGGCGTGGTCGTGAATGCCTGTATGGAAACGAACGCGAAGGGTGTATTTGCCGCCGGTGACATCGCGCGTTGGCCTGATCCGCATTCTGGCCGAAGCATTCGAGTCGAACACTGGATTGTGGCGGAGCGTCAAGGACAAACCGCGGCACTTAACATGATGGGACATCGCGAGAAATTTGACACTGTTCCTGTCTTTTGGAATCAGCATTACGACGTTCCGATCAATTATGTCGGCCATGCAGAACATTGGGATAAAATTGCAATTGAAGGTGACATCGCTGGCAAGGATTGCGTTTTACGATTCAAGCGCAACGGACGCACGCTGGCAATAGCCTCGATCTTTAGAGATCACGAAAGCCTTCAGGCCGAGCTCTCGATGGAGAGGGAGATCGCGCAGACCGCACTCGTAAGCACCGACCGCTCCGGATCCGGCCAGGCGTGACAATTTTACTTTCAAGTTCCCTCACCACCATTTCAATCTCGGTACCCTTGAACGTTTGGAAGGGCCGCGGCTGAGCCGCGACTGCACCACTTCCGCACGCGTGCTGGGCTACAGCTCAATCAAACTCACCAAAGGCGTTTCCAGCATTAGTCAAGCAACCACGGCCAGAGAGGTACGAGGCGTGGAACGTCAGGCTGTCGCAACGGTTATCATAATGAAGGGCGAGAGGGAGGAAACGATATGCGCGTAACTTTGATATTGGTGCTCGGCACTGCGCTAATTGGAGGTGCCGCGCTTGCACAAACCGCGTCTCCCAATTCGGATCCTACCAACAATCCAGCTGCTAACTCAGCCGCTAGTAGTCCGACCACAGCAGCACCCACCCAACCTCAGCCACAAGGTCATCCCGGGCCGATTGATACGACGTCCGGCGGTACGCCCGCATCGAGCCCCCAGGGGGATTCGCCGCCCGGAATGCAACCCCACCCCAATGATCGTAAAGAGCACGCCACTCCGAAGAAATGATCGTAGGCAGCCGATTAACTGAACCGCTGCGGCAGAAGTAGTAGCAACTGCGATATTCCTCAGCCTTGAAATGGACGCTACAGCTGATTCAGGCGGACCTGCAAACGTCCCAGCCCGTTGCGTCGATGTCCTCGTGGTTCTAGCCTGAGTAGTCGACGGCCGTGGTAACCGCCGGCCTTACGCTGGGCGCCCACCCCCAACGGCGGCCCGATCAACCCCACCTTCTCGCCGCGAACGAAGTTATTCCGCTGGGGTGATCGCCGGCTGCCGCTGCGTCTCGTTCGGCCCGGTTCGCGCCTGCTCCTCTTCAAGCCACAGATTATGATGTTCCTTGGCCCAATTAAGATCGACAGTTCCGGTCCCCATGGCTTCGAACGCACCTTCCATACCTACGGTACCGATATAGATGTGTCCGATCATGGCAGCGACGAACAGCACCGCGACGATAGCATGTGCGATCTGAGCGACCTGCATGCTGCCGATATCCGTGCCATAGAAGGGGAACATCAACACATAGCCACTAACCGCAACAGCGGTGCCGCCGAGAACGACAATCCAATAGATCATCTTCTGCCCGGCGTTGAACCGGTACGCCGGCGGATGATCATGACCGACGATGCCGCCGCCCCTCTTCAGCCATTCCACATCGACCCGATTGGGGATATTTCCCGCGATCCATATGAGAAATATCAAAAACACACCGATCGTGAATGGGAAGCTCAGATAGTTATGGGCATATTTTGCCAATTGCGACCAGGCTGTAAACGACTCGGGACCGATAAGAGGCAACAGTAGAGGCTTGCCGAAGGTTATGTTGAGCCCAGAAAGAGCAAGAATGATGAAACAAGTCGCTGTCATCCAATGCACGAACCGTTCGAAGCCGTTGAAACGCACGATGGCGCGTCCTGACCGTCCACTTTCGATTTTTACCATTCCGCGCCAGAGATAGAAGACCATGAGCACGGCCAAGGTACCGATGATGACGAGGCCACCGATCCAACGGAGCGTTACCTGGTGGAAATGTCGCCAATCACGGCCGGCGGGCTGCTCGATCGTGCAGGCTTTCTGATCGGGTACAGTGCAGCGACCGGAGATGCGATTCAGCTCATCGAAGAGCTGACCTTCCTTCACGGCGCTCGCCTGGGGGTTGACCATCGTAGGCTGCTGAGCACTCGCTGGCTGTACACCTAGCGCCATTACGAGGAACGCCAGCGCCCCGACGATGACGCGGAATTTGGCGATAACAATTATCATGCCGTATCCTCCTGGTGAGGCTCTTCTCGAACCCCTGTGAGACTCGTTTCGAGCGTAGTCGAGCCTTGACGGCCGCGGGCTCGTACTAAGTTGCGATGGTCTCTTGATACGCAGTCTTCCAGCCCCAGGCTCCAGATCCGTAGCCGCGTTTCATCACGCGTTCCTTGTAGATCTGCGCGATGATCTCGCCGTCACCGGCGAGCAGCGATTTGGTCGAGCACATCTCCGCGCATAGCGGCAGCTTGCCTTCGGCCAGCCGGTTGGCGCCGTATTTCGCATACTCTTCCTTTGAGCCATCCGCTTCCGGACCTCCGGCGCAGTAGGTGCACTTGTCCATCTTTCCGCGCGAGCCGAAGTTTCCGACGCGGGGATATTGCGGCGCGCCGAACGGGCAGGCATAGAAGCAATAGCCACAGCCGATGCAAAGATCCTTAGAGTGCAGCACGACGCCGTCGGCAGTGGTGATAAAGCAGTTCACCGGGCACACCGCCTGGCACGGTGCATCCGTGCAATGCATGCAGGCCATCGAGACCGATCTCTCGCCCGGCTTGCCGTCATTGATGGTTACGACGCGACGACGGTTGATCCCCCATGGGACGTCGTGCTCGTTCTTGCAGGCGGTGACGCAAGCGTTGCACTCGATGCAACGGTCGGCGTCGCAGAGGAATTTCATACGAGCCATCGTATCGCCTCCTTATGCCGCACTGATCTGACACAGACTGACCTTGGGCTCCTGCATGCCGGTTGCCGGGTCGTAGCCGTAAGTCATGATCGTGTTGGCGCTTTCGCCCAGCACTATCGGATCGGAGCCCTGTGGATATCTGGACCGCAGATCCTCGCCGGCGAACCAGCCACCAAAATGGAAGGGCATCCAGGTCACGCCTTTTCCGACACGTTCGGTCACGAGCGCTTTCATTTTCGCCTTGGCGCTGTTCTCAGCTCCTGTGACCCAGACCCAACCGCCATCCTTGATTCCGCGCTCGGCCGCATCCGCCGGACTGATCTCGATGAACATGTCCTGCTGCAACTCAGCAAGCCACCTGTTAGAGCGGGTCTCCTCGCCGCCGCCTTCGTACTCGACAAGGCGACCCGATGACACGATCAGCGGGAACGCCCTGGCAATGCCTCTGTCGACAGCGCTCTTTTGTACCGAGAAGCCGATATTCGGCAGTCTGAACTGCTTCGCGTCGGGCAACGTCGGATATTGCGCGATCAGATCGACGCGCGGCGAATAAATCGGCTCGCGGTGCACCGGGATCGGGTCAGGCAAATTCCAGGCAACCGTCCGCGCCTTTCCGTTGCCGTAGGGCGAACAACCGTGCTTCATCGCGACGCGCTGGATACCGCCGGAAAGATCGGTCGACCACGACACCGTGTCAATATTGCCAGAGTTGCCTGCGACTTTCTCGATAGTCGCGAGTTCTGCGGCCGTAAGATCCTTGTCCCAGCCCAGTTTTTTGAAAACACCCATCGTGAATTCAGGATAGCCGTCCTTGATTTCCGAACCCGGCAAATATGAACCTTCGGCCAGCAGCGTCTGGCCGTTGCGCTCCACTCCAAAGCGCGCACGGAATCCATTTCCACCGTCCATGACAGCAGCGTCGCTGTTGTAGAGGATGGGGGAGCCGGGATGCCTGAGCTCCGGCGTGCCCCAGCATGGCCAGGGCAGACCGTAGAAGTCGCCACCGACCTCCGGATCGTCCTTAGGCGCGCGCAGCGTCACCAGATCGAACTTGTGCTGGTTCCTCATGTGTGCCTTCAGCCGCTCCGGCGACTGGCCGGTGTAGCCTGTGCTCCAGCTTCCCCGATTCATTTCACGCAGGACGTCCTCGGGGACCGGCCGGTCACCTTCAACCTTGATGTTCTTGAACATTTGGTCGGCGAAGCCGAGCTTCTTCGCTATCAAGTACAGAACTTGATAATCGTCCTTGGACTCGAAGGTTGGCTTGACGATCGGTTCGCCCCACTGCAGCGAGCGATTGGACGCAACGCGCGAGCCGGAGGTTTCGAACTGCGTGCAAATCGGCAGCAGGTACATGTTGTCCTTGCGCCCGGCCGCCACGGCGAGCGAGGCCCAGGTGGTGGGATGCGGATCGGCGACGACCAGCAGATCAAGCTGCGGCAACGCCTTCATTGATTCCGGGATACGCGTGATGCTGTTGCTCGCGTGTCCTTGTACGAACATGCCTCGCACGTTGTCCTTCTGATCAACCTGATCCCTGGGCAGAAGAACGGCATCGAACCAGCGCGTCAGGGGAATGCCCGCAGTTTCCATCATCTTTTTGGAATCGAATCGGGAGACCAGATAATCGTAGTCGACCTCCCAAACACGACCCCAATGTTTCCATGCACCTTCGCTGAGCCCGTAATAGAACGGCGTCGTCACGGTATCGACGCCAATGTCGGTCGCGCCCTGCACATTGTCATGACCGCGGATGATGTTGGCGCCGGTCCCCGGCTTGCCGACGTTACCCGTCGCCAACAACAACATGCAGCTGGCGCGAACGTTCGCGGTGCCGACCGTGTGATGGGTCTGGCCCATGGACCAGAGCAGGGTCGAGGGCTTCTCGGTCGCGAACAATTTGGCGACGCGCTCGAGCTGCGCGCCGGGAACCCCGCTGACGCGCTCAACCTCTTCCGGATTCCACTTGTCGATTTCCTTGCGCGCCTCTTCGAAACCGTGGACGCGCTGCTTGATAAACTCCTTGTCCTCCCAGCCATTCTTGAAGATGTGCCACATCATTCCCATCAGCACCGGAATGTCGGTGCCGGGACGGATGCGGACATACTCGTTCGCATGGGCGGCGGTGCGCGTCAGCCGGGGATCGATGACGATGAAGTTCGCCCTGTTGAGCTCCTTTCCTTCAAGCATGTGCTGCAGCGAGACTGGGTGTGCCTCGGCCGGATTGCAGCCCATGAAAACCATGGTTTTGGAGTTGCGAACGTCATTGAAGCTGTTGGTCATCGCTCCGTAACCCCAGGTGTTGGCTACACCGGTGACGGTGGTCGAATGACAGATACGCGCCTGGTGGTCGTTGTTGTTGGTGCCCCAGAACGCCGCAATTTTGCGAAAGAGATAAGCGCCCTCGTTGGAGAATTTCGCCGATCCCATCCAATAGAGCGATTCCGGCCCAGACTTTTGACGGATCTCCAGCATCTTATTGCCGATCTCATCAATGGCCTGATCCCATTTGATGCGAGTCCACTCACCATTGACGAGTTTCATCGGATACTTTAGCCGGCGCTCGCTGTGCACCAGCTCACGCACCGAAGCTCCCTTGGCGCAATGCGAGCCCCTATTGATCGGGCTGTCCCAACTCGGCTCCTGGCCGATCCATACGCCATTGGATACTTCCGCAGTAACCGTGCAGCCAACGGCGCAATGCGTGCAGATGTTCTTGTGGATGGTGACCGCAGCGCCCGGCGCGGCCGGCGGGCCGGCCTTCGCCTTTCGCACGCTCGTGAGCGGCATGGTTCCCAGGGCGGCTAGGCCGCTTGCGACAAGGCCCGAACGGCGCAAGAACGCACGACGATCGAGATGCTTGTTCGAGCCATTGGCGAAGGCAGCGAACGAGCCGCGCTGCTTCTCGCGTTCAGTTCTCTTGATCAGCACAGTCGCCTCCTTCAGCTCGGATAACGGTTGACGCGGTAGTAGGCTTTCACATGGTCGGTTTCCTTGTAGCGAGACTTGCGCTTTTCATCGTTGTTCTCGCTATCGGCTTTCGCCTCCAGAGCTAGCGGAGACGCGGCGGCGAGCGCCGCTCCTGCGCCTAGTGCATGAAGGAACTGACGGCGTCCGAGCGATGTCTTGTCTACCGTATGCATCACGTCTCCTCCCGGTGGTTACGCGCTTCGGCCCTTGGGGGTAGCATGAACGCTTCTGTCTCGGTCTCCACGAAGAGCCGGCCGAGCGATCCGACCGGACGATAAAATTCGGCGGCCTCAGCTCGCTCCAAATCAACGAAGAAACGACCAATCCAAGGGACGAGATGTTTCTCGAAAAACCGCCGCTGCATTATGTCGGGTATCGGGAATTGACCACTGGCCATCCCGGCCATGATCTCGCAAAGAGTAGCAGCGTGATCCTCCGGTTCCACCTGACCTTCGGCTCGTTCAATACCGTGCGCGCGAAGGTCTTCACGCAATCGCGCCAGCGGCCGCTCGTTGAGAAAGCCGGTGAGATAGTATGATCCGTAGGGAAGCAACTCGCCGCGTCCAACTCCAATGAAAAGGGTGAAGTACTCCCGCGCGACCCTTTCCGCACTCGCAGTAGCGGCTGCCTGCGCAAGAGCTAAATGCGCGAGGCCAAGCGGGGTCGCATCACCACGGAGCTTAACGATTCGTTTGAGCGTGGTTGCATCTGGCGAACGGCTAAGCAGCATGGCGAGAAGTGAATATTCTTGGGCGCGGTGCGCATCGACGCCGTCGATCTCGAGGGGCTGCTCATGGCCAGACTCCGGCCACAATATCTCGCCCGCGAGATCCATCACGGCTTCAACCGACAGCGGACGCGCCGGAACATTAGACAACCTCGACGCGGGAAGCTGAGGCGCATCGAGAACACCACCAATCGCCCGAACAGCTTCCTGAGGTCTCCGGTCGCCGTTTTCAGCTTTCTTTTTTAGCGCCCCGGTATGGGTAAGCACGGTCATCCCGTTTGCCTCTCACCAAGTGCGCAGATTGTGCGCCCGTCCTGTTGCCGTCTGTGTAACATTCCGCGCCTGATGGACCACGCGCCGACAGGACCTCGCGAGCGTCTCATCAAGGCATAGATGAGACAATTGAATTTTGTTGAGGATTGAGTGCAGTTCTCTTGCTGGCAATCATCTAGGCACTGACTAGAAGTATTTCTTTGAGATCGCCCTACTGGAGCTTGGTGCGTGCAGCGGACCAACCGCGGCGCTCAGATCAGCGCGGTTCCCGTATCCAGCCTGCTCAGTGCATTTCGTCAATTCGGGCAGCCGGTTCGACTCAACGGCAGGGCTTGAGCGCGAATCCTGCAAATGCTCGCGAGGTCTCCGCGTCGCATCCACCAAGACTTTCAGTTGAGGTGATTGCCGCGCCGATCGGCTATCTCGTCTTGTTTTCTATGCCCAAGGAGCGGGAACTCACTCGCTATTGTCCGCCGTTTTTCTCGAAGGGAGTTGGGGCAAAGCGCCGCCGTGACGATGGCGCAAAGCTAGCGAAAGACATTCTGGCGGCGTGAGTTCAGATTGCGGAGCAGTGGCTCTGCCCTGTTGCGCCACGTCACCGCCGATGTCGATCTCATCGACGTCCAATTGCTGACCGCGCGCCCCCGATTCCGCGTTAGTTGCTTGATTCTCGACCGGATCGAATTCGCCTGCTGGCTTCTGAGAGTCTTCTGCCAGCGGCGATATGACACGCGGATGCACCGCAGCGGCTATTGTGTCCGGTTCCCCTAACAGCCGCGTCAAAAGCCGCCCGACTTCCTCCCCATCGATTGATCCGAAGCCCGCCATCGCACCAGGCGCGTTGAAGTCCCAGGAGTTCTCCGAAAGACCGACAAAGTCGCGGATCGCAGGGTCTAACGACCACACGCGGCGAAGCGCCGCACGCGCCAGATCGCCAGGCACTCCGGCTTCGAGGAAGGCGCTGATATTAGTTTCGGCACCGACGGATTCGATTGTAGGCAAACTCGCAGGGTCGAATTGCAGTCTACTTTCTCCCTGCGCGAGAGCAGCCGAAGTTCCGGAGACAATGTCATCAGAGGTACTCTCCGATTTCGATTGCCTGATTTTGTCTGTCGCCGCGTGATGCTTGCGACGGGACCATCGCGCGAGAAAATCCGTGTCATTGCTCATCGCCGCTCCTGTATTGCGGGCCACGCCGCGCCAGCGCTTCCGGATCCGCACGATTGCGCTTACGCTTCTCGAAGGTCCGCTCGACATGGTGTTCGGAGATAAACGAGGCAATGGTATCACGCACCGAGGTGGGCATCGGCACGGCTTCAACAATTCCTTGGCCCGGCTCCGTCAAAGCCTCCGCTTCTGCTGGGTCCGCCGTGACGGCGGCAATCCTATACGGGGGATCGCCTGCGGTTGATAGCAGTGCGATCCACACCGAGGGAGCGGCCGAGACGAGATTGTCGCGGTAGTTTTCCGTTTCGGTGCGATAAAGCTCGATCTCCGCCACACCGGCGTAAAAGGTCACGGTTTCTTCTTCGCCTGAAAGCCGCGTCCACGGATCCGCGTCCGGGAAGCCGCCAAGCACGCCGGTCGGGCGCCAGGTAAATTCAGACCATGGCGAATTGGCCTTGCATCGTTCGACAATGACGCCAATGGGAATCCGCACGAGTGGTGCTATCACGTTCACGCGACTGCCTCCAAATGCTCGGTCGAAAGCCTGATCAATTGCGGTTTCGTGCGCAGCTTCTTCTCGGGCGGGACGGCCAAGATGAGAAAGACCGCTTTACGCTTGCATCCCTGGCTTTACGCTTGCATCCCCGAATGTCAACCAATGGAGTTTGATGACGCTGGACTGGCTCGCTGAGACCAGAGCGGCGGCCATCGGTATTCCGCAGCATCGGCTGCGGACGATAGGCTCAGTTCCACACAGCGCCACATGGACTGCCAGGTATTCGTCGGTGACGAGAGGTCTGAGGTCCACGGCAACGTGTCGTCGCCTCACTCATTCTTTGCCGTCGCAGCTTTTTCCATTTCCTCAATCGCGAGAACAGAATGAGCGTAAGCCCCTCCTGCTCGCATTTCGGCTGCGACCCAGATCGCCTCCATCAGCTCTTCTTGCGAGGCGCCGTGCCGTAACGCCGCCTTCGTATGTCCCTTAATGCAGTAAGGGCATTGGGTTACATGTGCCACCGCGACGGCGATGATCTGCTTAACCTTGGTAGGTAGCGCGCCGTCGGCGAAGACTGCCTGGCTGAAGCTTTGAAAAGCCGCCTCAGTGTTAGGTGATAAGTCTCTGCGCTTCTGCGCAAGCCCTTTTGTGTGCGACTGAGATACGATGTCCGGCATTTAAGCCTTCCCTTCTGGTGTTAAGCCGCTTTCAGATCATCATTCCGATCTCCACGGGCTTTAAAGCCCTTGAGATCACGCTCCATTCGAATGCTTACGAGCTGTCTGCCATGCTCGCCCCTTCTTAATTCATCCCGACCAGATTGTGTCCGGGATCTCCGACGTGCGCGCTAGTCGATGAAAACGCAACCGCGACAGTCTCCTGTTGCAGTTGGAGCAGGTAGGACGCTCCGACCCCGATCGCCGCCGTGCAAACTACCGCTGCAATAAAAGCTCTCATGAACGCCACCTCTTGAAATGATGCCTCCAACAAGTAAGACGGACACTGCGTAAAGCAAGATAAAGCGCCTGCGGTTTTCGGTCGGGTGCGGGATGACGCCGTTCTATCAATAAATTTGATATCAATTGACGACTTTTATCGTTTGTCAAAATCAGCCGTGGTCATACGGTGGATGCTCTTCGATGTCGGCTTACGCGTTCGCATGTTCAGCTGAAGTCGATATTAGGCGCACCGACGACGTCTCCCAGTTTCGGCTTCATCTAAGCGCGGAAGTCTGGCCATGCGACTGTGAGGATGAGCGTCGCCGTACGAGGTGATGGGTGAGAAATGATGGGTGATACCGCACCTCATCTGATGATCTGCACCTGCGAGGAATCCATGCAGCTTGACGCGCGGGCGATAGGTCGCGCCTGTTCAGGGCGGATTACCCAGGCCAACCAGCTCTGCGGGCTCGAAATCGACCGGTTCAAGGCGGCACTCGCCGATGGCGTACCTATTACCGTCGCCTGTATCCAGGAAGCACCCTTGTTCCGGGAGGTAGCGGAAGATCTGGTCCCCTCCTCAGCGCTCACATTCGTCAACATTCGAGAAACCGCGGGATGGTCGAAGGATGCGGCCGTGGCTGGCCCAAATGCCGCAGCGCTGATCGCGGCAGCAGGCGAGGATGCGCCGCCCATGGCGCTGGTGACGCTCGAGAGCCGCGGCGTCGCCCTGATCTATGGCCGCGACGAGGCAGCGATCGAGGTCGGTCGCCGACTTACCGACCGTCTCGACATCACGGTGCTTCTGACCAAGCCTGGCGACGTGACCCCTCGCCACTCAAACGGGTTTCCGGTCCTGAAGGGCAGCGTGCGCAATGCTCGTGGGCATCTCGGCCAGTTTGAACTCACGATCGACGATTATGCATTTCCCGCGCCTTCGTCGCGCCGCCGGCTGGAGTTCGGAGTCCCGCGCAATGGCGCGGTCTCGACCTGCGATATCGTGCTGGATATCAGCGGCGGCCAGCCGCTATTTCCCGCACATGAATTGCGGCCCGGCTATTTATGCGCCGATCCCCGCGACCGCGCCGCAGTCGAAAAAATGATCGCGGACGCCGGGCATCTGGTCGGCACGTTCGACAAGCCGCGCTTTATCCAGTTCGACGAATCGCTCTGTGCCCATTCGCGCTCGGGAATCATCGGCTGCACGCGTTGTCTTGACCTTTGTCCGACTGGCGCGATCACGCCGAACGGCAACGCGGTGGCAATCGACCCTGCCATCTGCGCAGGCTGCGGCTCCTGCGCCGCGGCCTGCCCGACCGGAGCCGCATCCTATGCGCTGCCGGCCGCGGATGTGCTGATGCGACGGTTACGCACGCTTGTGCAGGTCTATCGCAAGGCTGGCGGTACCAATGCGGTCGTGCTGTTTCATGACGGCGACCATGGCGCGCCGCTCATCGACGCGTTGGCGCGGTTCGGCGACGGTCTGCCGGCAAATGTGCTCCCGGTCGAGGTCAACGAAGTCACGCAGGTTGGACCCGAGGCGATTGCTGCGCTGTTCGCTTACGGCGCAGCCGGTGCCGCGTTGCTGACGCGTGCAAAAGCCAGTCACGATCTTCTCGGCCTGCGACGGGTTGTTGAGACGTCGGAAACCATCGTCGCAGCGCTCGGCTTCGGCGATGGGCTGGTGCGCGTCATCGAGACCGACGACCCTGATCAGCTCCGTGCCATGCTGGACACAGCGCCGGCTGGCGTTGCAACCCGGAAACCCGCGACATTCGTTCCGCGCGGCGCCAAGCGCGGCTTGCTCGAAACCGCTTTTCGCGAACTGCACCTCGCTGCGCCAGCGCCCGTCGATGTCGTGGCGCTTGCGCCCGGGGCGCCATTCGGTGGCGTGTTGTTGAATGCCGATAGTTGCACGCTCTGTCACTCCTGCGTGAACGCTTGTCCGACGGGCGCGCTGTCGGACAATCCAGACCGCGCAATGCTGCGCTTCACTGAAAGCATCTGTGTACAGTGCGGGCTGTGCGAAGAGACGTGTCCTGAAGGCGCCATTACGCTGCAATCGCGGCTCGATTTCCACGCGTGGAACGCGCGGCAGCGGGTGTTGAAGGAAGAGGATCCCTTCCATTGCATCGGATGTGGCAAGCCGTTCGGCACGAAAAGCACAATCGAACGCGTCGTCGCCACACTCGAGGAAAAGCACTGGATGTTTACCGGTGCTAATGCCCGGCGCATTGATGTCGTAAAGATGTGTGAAGACTGCCGCGTTGAGGCGGTCGTCAATGAAAGCTTCGATCCTCATGCGGTGCCGCGTCCACCGACCAAGACCACCGAGGACTACTTCCGCACCCGCGAGGCGAACAAAGGCGATCCGAGCAGGTAGTCACAAAGGACATCAAACGCGCTGCAGCAAGACGGCACGGGCGACCTTTCAGCGCTTGCAGCCAGTCGTCCATGTCCTAGTATAAAGATCACCCGTCACGTAGCGGACCTAATAATCTTCTTTTCACAACATTGGTTTGCCAGCCTTGCGGCACCGGAACTTCAAGCGAAGAATTTCCAATGATGACAAACTCGTCACCGGGACCTAGGACCATTTGCTTTCGCCAGCAGCTCAAGAAGCCTTTCGACTCACCGACAATGTCGCGTAAAGTTTGTTCATATCGTATACCTCGAGGCCGCTTCAACCAAGTTACCCGCGAGCCGGCAATTGGCTTCTCGGCCCCGTGCAAGTGGTAGTAAAGACCACCATGCCCGAAATCTGTTTTGCAGGAAACTGCAGCATGCACATTCCAGCGCTCCGGTCTGACCGCTGCATTGTTCAGCGTATCCAAAGCGGCCGATGACGTCATGAAGCACCAATCTTCATAACCTGGAAGGCCGCTTAACCAAGGCACTTCGGAGATTTGATAGGTCGCGGACGCCTCGAGTCCCGCAGGCGGATCTGCCATCAGATCTTCGTGGAAACGTAGCAGCGCCTTCTCATACTCGGATACATCAATATCGACGTAGGGTGCGTGCCAAAAAAATGTAAGCGAGCATTGTTACCTCGTTGTGAACAGAAGCAGAGAAACTCATAACCGCGATATCAAGGATCAACGAAGAACCGACCTTCGAGTCCAGGCCCGATTTCAGCGCAGACTGCCAACTTGACTGCCTCAATCCTCGATTACGCGCCGTACAGCCCGTCGCAGCTGAGGTATAACCTTCTGTTCAAACCATGGTTCTCTTTGCATCCAGATTCCGCTTCGCCAACTTGGATGTGGAAGCGGGAAGAACTTCGGCCCATATTCAGGAAATGCCTTTACCGTCTCCGTCATCGAGCTCTTCCGACCTGATCCCAGATAACGCTTTTGGGAATATTGACCGACTAACAGTGTCAACTGAAGATTTGGCAGGTGATCAAGTACGCGCCCGTGCCAGAGGGGAGCGCATTCCGGACGAGGCGGCCTATCACCGCCGTTCGCGGCCGCGCCGGGGTAACAAAAGCCAATGGGAAGGATCGCAATTTTTCTCTGGTCGTAAAAGATCGAGCGGTTCAAATCCATCCAATCCCTCAGGCGATCGCCGCTTGCGTCGTTCCACGGGATACCCGTCTCATGGACCCTGCTGCCTGGCGCCTGACTGATGATCAAGAGTCGTGCGCTTTTTGAAGCGCGCAAAATCGGTCGGGCGCCGTGCGGAAGCTCGGCTTCGCACATCCGACATGCACTAATTTCGTACAAGATGCGAGATAAAGACACTCAAGGAGCACTTCAATTTTGCTATTTTGATATGGTGGATCAAACGAGCACTACAAGTGGCAAACAACCGGCGGCAGAAGGTTCGCTGGTTCCATGCGAGCGAGTGATCAGTGCATCGGCAGTGTGGGAACAGTGCCGCTGATCAGGGTCCAGGAGACCGCATGTCGGTCAGAGAATGACAGAGTACGAAATTGCCCTCACGCCGCGCGCTTGCCAAGACCGTCGCGACCATGGAATCAATTCTCATTCTTTGCAGCTCACCGCGATAGGTATTGTGGCCTAGTTGTTCGAACCTTTGGCTAAGATGCGCAGCAACTCGTATGCGTCGCTTTTCTTCACGTCGTCCCCTGCAGGCCTGACCAGCCTTAACATCTTCCTTACTCGGTCTCGACCCAATAGCGCAGAAAGGCGAAGTACTATAGTTCGGCGATCACGCTTTCCGATGCTCAATTGCTTCAATGAAACCATGGCGTGGTGGGCCTCTTCCGCGCTGATGCCACGCAGGGTAGTCAGACGCTCCAGGCAGAAGCGAACATTCACTAAAGGGATCGTGAGGGAGCGATAGGAAACGGGATCGTATATGGCCGCGATCTCATCGATGCCCCTAATACGCCCGGTGCAGTAGGCCTGGTATACCCATCCAAGCCCCACCATACCGTCCTCGCGTGCTTCGTACGCGCGCAAAGCGCCGACGCTTGCGGCGCCGCTGATCTTTACCCCGCGACGCAGAGCTCGACGGATCTCATCAAGCGGGACGACGGAACCTCCACTGAGTTCTCCATCGATGATCGCAGCGACTGTCCCATCGCTCAATTGATCGAGATCGCCTCGCTTCACCGGAGGCCGGACTTCGGCTGCGAGTAGCGTCATAGCTTCTTCTTGAGAGAGGCTAAGGCCCGTGAACACAATTGGCGCCGACATGCTTGTCTACTCTTTCATTTCTGATCCTTGGACACTGGTCCGTTTTTTAAAGTTCGACGGCGCACCCGGCGCACCGTAAAACTCCTCCTATCCCTCGCACGTGTGCTCACTCGATTGTGGCGGCTTCCGACAAGCTGACACGCGCCGCGCCGATTGGCGTCAACACAGATACTCCGTATCGACACACGGTCCCTCGCCGGGAAAGACCTTCTTGATATCATAGAGGACTTCGACCCCGACAGCGTTCCCGCGAGCCTCAGGCAAACTGGGGCTCGCGGACCTTAAGGACGGTCAATTGCCGAATTTCTCCCGTCCGTGTTTCCCAAGTGATAGACTCTTCGGCGCTGAGGCCGATCAGCGCGGCCCCGACGGGGGTGAGAACAGATATCCTTGCCTGCGAAATGTCCGCATCGCCCGGATAGACGAGAATCACGGTCTGGACCTTTCCTGTCGTGTCATCCCGGAACTCGACTTCGCTACCCATGCACGCGGTCTGCTCTGGAAGGCCATCCGCAAGAACGTGCGCCCGCTCAAGCTCCTCGGTAAGGACTGACACTAGATCCGGCATCCTGGTCGCTGCCGCTCGCGCGAGTCGCGAGATTCCCTCGTAATCCTTGGCCGTGAGCGTTATGCGCGGACTTGATCTCACCGCTAATAGTTATCGCCTTGTGATGGATTATCATGATCATCTCCTATTCCTGTTCGAAATCTGCCGTCCAGGCGACCGTCGGACCCGGATCGTCATCGTTGTCCGCCCCAGTGGAGCTGGCTTGCATGATTGGCTCGCGGCCTCTGGAGTTTCCGCGCGGTCTCTCCCGTCGCATCGCTCTGGCCGTCGCCCCTTACGCGAATGAGCCAAATGTTTGTTTGACGCAGCTGCTCGTCCGTCCTTCTTTTTGGAGAGCGTTTCGTCCGATTTGCTGTTCATAGCGCACGCGCCGGCAGGCTGTTCGGCCTGACGCGGGTGAACAAGCTTTTGATGAATGCGCCAACGACTATTGGGCGGCCGACCACCAAAGTGGCGACGCGCTTCAGTCAGCTTAGTGTGATGCCCCGAGCTCGGGATACGAAGGCGCCGCTGAGCTCGGGGCTAAATGCCCGCGATCAATTCGCCTGCGTGACACAGGCCTCGACGAAATGTCGCAAAGCTCCACATGATGAGCCTAGACTTAGGCATTCGCTGCGGAAAGTCAACGGCGGCATTCGCGGCGACGATCAGACCGTGTGCCTTCAATCCGGTGGCGGGTCGTGTCCGCGCCAGGACTCTGCAGTCAGGATGACATGCGCTGCCTCCGCGCTGGTTTCAGCGTGCAGGCGCTTGGCAACTTCGCGGTCGCGCAGCCGTGTCGCGACCCCGACGCAAACTCCGGCAACTGTCTGGCCTTCATTAAACTCAGATCAATCCGACTTTTCTCTGGGCTTATGACTCCCAGCTCACAGCTATCCCGAGCTGTTGCTCAAGGAGCGAGCCTGTGCGCCGACCGTCGTTTGGTCGGCAATCAATCGGTCTGCGCAGTTAACGACACTCCGTACTGAGAGAATCGCGGGAGAGGGTTCTAGCAAACTCGATGCCAGTTCTGATGCATCCGCAAAAGTGCATTTAAGTAACAATAGAATTCGTTTGTCTAACGTTCTTGCGAGATGGATCTTCAGATCGTCGCTGAGTGACGCGCAACGATAAGGTGAGGGGTGATTGGTCGAAAGAACCGTCCTTACCTCTGTGGTCAAACTACAGGTTACGGAAGCATTATTGAGATTTATGCACAAACGAGCGCACAGCTGGTCTCCCTGACTTTGAGCGTCGTTAGAGTCGGCGGAGCCAGTGGATAATAGCCGTCGCTAACGATCGAGGATTATCTGGCTGATCGAATGGCCGGTAATGACGTCGAGAGGTATTGAATGGTGCTCTCTCTAAGCAAGTTCGGACGCAGGATGCCGGAATCGCCTTGGGACAATCCGAAGGTTATTCGGGAAGCGATTTTCAGCTCCGAGCGATTGGAGAACCACGCTCAAAGTTTGGCAGCCGCACAAATTGTCCGGCCACATCGGCAAAGAGGCCGTCCACTTTTAGATAGATTGGCTGACAACGAAACTAGTCTCGCGTTAGGCTGAGGTCAGATCGAACGGTCAAAGCGAATTGGAGGACCATATGTCGCCGGATGTTTCAATAGAAAGACGTTACGGAGTTGTGTCTGCTGACGAGCGACGCGCCTTGGGTGGGCTTGAGTTCGTGCAACGGCTCGTTACCGGCGCATTGCCACTAAACACCATGGCCCGAACGCTAGGCTACGATATCGTTGAAGCGACGGCAGGACGGGTTATCGTAACCGCTGCCCCCTCGGCAGATCATCTCAATCCTGCGGGAACCGTGCATGGAGGCTTCGCAGCAACATTGCTCGATACCTGCATGGGACTCGCAGTTCTTACTACGATTGGAACGGGCTTAAGCTCAACGACACTGGAATTCAAGATCTCACTTTTGCGATCTCTGATGCCAGAGACGGGCCCGATAAGAGCTGAGGGGATCGTCATTACCAGTGGTAAGCGCATCGGTACCGCTGAAGGGCGTTTGACCGACAGCGAGGGTCGTCTTCTTGCGCACGGAACAACCACCTGCCTCATCTTCGATCGGTAGGGTCGGAGCTCAACGTCATGACGAAGATTGGTTCCTGGTCGGCGAATATCCCGAGCCTTGCACCTTTCCTGGCTACAGCAAGCCGGGGCGAAACACTGGAACTCCGTCCCAGTGGATCCTGGACAACTATTCACGCAAATGAGCTGGAGGGTCTCTTCGACGTGGCCTTGCCGAAGCTTCAACAGGCGACAACCCTGAAGATCGACATGACGGAGGTGCGTGAGCTCGACACCCTCGGCGCGTGGTTGCTTGAAAAACTGTTACGGCGCGCATCGGAGTCCGGCCATCCCGCAACCCTTGTCGGCGTGGCAGGCCGCTACGCAGGTTTGATCGAAGATGTTCGAAAGGTCAACCGCCGCAAACCCGCGAACCGGACAACTCAAAATGCTATCCTTGCGCGGCTGGAAAGCGTTGGCCGGGCCACATTCAGCGCCGTGGAGGAGATATCGGTTTTTCTGCAGATGCTGGGTGCGCTGGCTTCCGCCGGTTTCGGCGTCTTGCGAACGCCGCGTTCACTTCGTTTGAAGTCCTTGATTTACCACCTCCATCAGGTCGGTTGGAAGGCGATACCCATCATCGCTCTGGTCACTTTTCTGATCGGCGCAATCATCGCTCAGCAAGGCATCTTTCATTTCCGCAAGTTCGGTGCGGATTCCTATGTCGTCGACCTCGTCGGCATCCTCGTTCTCCGTGAGATTGGTGTTCTCATCGTCGCCATCATGGTCGCCGGCCGGTCGGGCAGCGCCTACACCGCCGAGCTCGGCTCTATGAAGATGCGTGAGGAAATCGACGCTTTGTCCACAATGGGACTCGATCCGGTCGAAGTGCTGATCTTGCCGCGCATCGTAGCGCTCGTCTGCGCACTTCCTATCTTAGCCTTCATAGGTGCGATGGCTGCTCTCTATGGCGGCGGTCTGGTCGCGTGGACCTATGGCGGGATGAGCCCGGCGACATTCATTGCGCGGCTTCATGAAGCCGTATCAGTGACGCATTTCCAGGTCGGAATGATCAAGGCGCCCTTCATGGCGCTGGTGATCGGCATCGTCGCAAGCAGCGAAGGTCTTAGAGTCAAGGGAAGCGCGGAATCTCTCGGTAAGCAGACGACAATCTCGGTCGTCAAGTCAATCTTTCTGGTTATTGTGCTCGACGGCGTATTCGCCGTGTTTTTTGCGTCGATAGGAATGTGACGATGAACGGATCAGGAGACCAATTTGCGATCCAAGTGAGCGACCTCGTGGTGGGATTTCGCCAACAGACTGTGATCGACCACCTGTCGCTGGATGTTCGCAAGGGCGAAATCCTTGGTCTGGTCGGCGCATCCGGCGGTGGTAAATCCGTGCTGATGCGAACGATTATCGGGCTCATTCCAAAACGGAGCGGCCACATCGAGGTCATGGGTGTCGACATTGACAACAACCACGATCGCGACACTCGCACCGCTGCCATGTGGGGCATCCTGTTCCAAGAGGGCGCGCTATTTTCTTCTTTGACGGCGCTCCAGAATGTTCAATTTTCGCTGCGGGAAAACCTTGTCCTCTCCGAAGCGCTGATGAATGAGATTGCAAGGGCCAAACTCGAGATGGTTGGTTTGACGCTGGAGGATGGCGACAAGTTTCCGAACGAACTTTCCGGCGGAATGACGAAGCGCGTTGCCCTCGCGCGCGCGCTCGCGCTTGACCCCGCAATCGTGTTCCTCGATGAGCCGACATCGGGGCTTGATCCGATCGCTGCTGGCGACTTCGATGATCTGATCAAGACGCTACAGGAAACTCTTGGGTTGACGGTCTTCATGGTCACCCACGACCTTGCCAGCCTGAACACCGTTTGCGACCGTGTTGCAGCGCTCGCTGACGGAAAAATTGTCGTCAACGGTTCGATGGCTGAGTTGCTTCGTTCCGATCACCCATGGGTCAAGGCGTACTTCCACGGCAAGCGTTCTCTGATGCTGCAACTCGAGGCGAGTTGAATACAATGGAAACCCGTGCTCCATTTATCATTGTTGGCGCCTTGGTCTTGGCAACGATTGGCGCAGTCTTTGGATTCGTGTATTGGCTCCACAATACTGGTGGAACTGGGGCACGAACCGTGCACCATATTCAGTTCGATGGGTCGGTCTCGGGACTCCTGGTTGGTGCGGCGGTACTGTTCAACGGAATCCGCGTCGGAGAGGTCACCCATCTGGGCCTGGCCGCCGCCAATCCGCGACAAGTCGATGCGACCATCGCCGTAACATCGGGCACCCCGGTACACACCGACACCAAGGTCGGTCTCGATTTCCAGGGCCTGACGGGTGTTCCAGTCATCGCGCTTGAAGGTGGCAGAACGTTTGGCGCGTCAACCGGTACGCAAACGCTCGTCGCCGACCCAACTGCCGGTCAAAGCATGACGCAGGCTGCGCGGAACGCGCTCGGACGAGTGGATTCCGTGCTGGCTGAAAATGCAGAGCCCCTGAAGAGTACGATCGCCAACTTAACGATATTTTCCGAAGGGCTCGCCCGGAACACCAGTGGGCTCGACGGGATCGTGGCGGGTCTTGAACGAATGACCGGGGGTGGCGCGGCACCGCCACAAAAAATTATCTACGATTTAACTCCTCTGCAGAGCTTTGTATCGCCAAAAAAGGCTCTCAAGGGACAGGTTACGATTCCAGATCCAACGACAGTCGTCATGTTGGAAACCCAGCGTATTCTGTTTTCGCCGAACAGGGATGTCAAAGGATTCGCTGACGTCCAATGGGCTGACAGTATTCCGAAGCTTCTTCAGACAAAGCTGATTCAGAGCTTCGAAAACTACGACATTGCGCATGCACCACTGCGTTCAGTAGATGGTCTCGACGCCGATTACCAACTTCTCATCGATATCAGAAGTTTTCAAGTCAAAGGCGATCCGGATGCTTCCGCCGTGATCGGATTTTCAGCACGGATTCTCTCCAAAAACGGACGCCTGGTCGCGTCTCGCTTGTTCCTGCAAAGCAGCAAGCTCGACAAGGTCGATCCGCTTTCTGCTGTCGCGGCCTTTAATGACGCATTCGACAACATCGCAACCGAGCTGATTACTTGGACGGCTGATGCGCTTTAGCGCGCTTCGTGATTGCACGCGCAACCTCAAGACTAATGGAGCCCGCTGTCATATGTTTTTCCAGCAGACCAAACGACCTCCTCTGGGCAGCTACGAGCTTATCGACCTAGACCCGAAGCCGTCGGAGCAGATGTTGTGAACAGGCAGCGCGACATCTGCCTCCTGTTGGCCGACGTAGACGGGACACTGGTTACCCGAGGCAAGGTGCTCACCGAAGCGACAAAGGCAGCTGCTGCGGAACTGCATGACGCCGGCCTTGCGCTTGCCATCACCAGCGGCCGCCCTCCACGCGGCATGAGCATGCTTATCGAGCCACTCAATTTGCAGGGAGCTATCGCCGGCTTCAACGGCGGCGTGTTTGTTAATCCCGATCTCTCTGTCATCGAGAGCCACACGCTCGATCTCGCGACCGCCAGGCAGACCCTCGAATTGATGCTCGACCGCGAGCTTGATGCTTGGATCTACACGGCGGATGACTGGTTCATTCGCTACAAGAATGCGCCTCATGTTGCGCGCGAGACGTCGACGGTAAAGTTCGACGCGAAAGTCGTAGCGTCCTTCACCGACGAACATTTGGCTCAGGCGGTGAAGATAGTCGGTGTCTCCGATGATCTTAACCTAGTGGCCGATTGCGAGAAAATGGCTCAACGCATTCTAGGTAAAATTGCAAGCGCCGCTCGCTCGCAACCCTACTATCTTGATGTGACTCACCCCAAGGCCAATAAGGGAACAGTTGTGACCACTTTATCCAAGTTTTTCGATATTCGACCGGACCAGATTGCGACGATTGGGGATATGCCGAACGACGTGTTCATGTTTCGTAAAAGCGGTTTTTCCATTGCCATGGGAAATTCCAGCGACGAAGTGAAATCTCAAGCGAGCGCAGTTACGGACACCAATGAGAATGAGGGTTTTGCTAAAGCGGTGCGGAAGTTCGTTTTGAGGTCCACCATAATCGGACGTGGTAGATAAAGTTCCGCGTTCGAATTCGGGCATCTGGGCAGATCTCGTCCACGCCCACGATGGAGATACCGAGGCCATTTTGTAGCCGACTCGAAGTGGCCATTCGGCCCGCTCATGCGTTTAGTTCCCTAACTTGACCGCATAAACGGAGCTGACTTATGCCAGATACTGCCAACGCTCCTCTTTCAGACGAAAACGCGAAGGAATTCAGCCTGCTCGATCGATATTGGTGTGCGGCAAATTATCTGTCGGTCGGTCAGATCTATCTTCTCGGCAATCCGTTGCTCCGAGAGCCGCTTCGCCCGGAGCACATCAAGCCGCGATTGCTGGGTCACTGGGGGACAACGCCAGGTCTTAATTTCATCTACGCGCATCTCAATTGCGCAATTCGTAAGCGTGATCTGAATGTAATTTACATATGCGGACCAGGTCATGGCGGGCCCGGGATGATCGCCAATACCTATCTTGAAGGCACCTATAGCGAGATCTATCCAAATATCTCCCGCGACGCCGACGGTATGCGGAAGCTCTTCAGGCAATTTTCATTCCCTGGCGGAATTCCGAGCCATGCCGCTCCGGAAACGCCAGGTTCGATCAATGAGGGCGGCGAGCTGGGCTATGCGCTAGTGCATGCGTATGGCGCCGTCTTTGACAATCCGGACCTCATCGCGGCCTGCGTGGTCGGCGACGGCGAGTCCGAGACCGGGCCGCTTGCTGCATCCTGGCATTCCAATAAGTTCCTGAACCCGACGCACGATGGGGCCGTTCTGCCGATCGTTCACCTGAACGGCTACAAGATTGCCAATCCCACGATCCTGGGCCGAATGGGCGACGAGGAGATCAAGTACCTTTTCCTTGGATACGGTCACGAACCGCTTTTCGTTGAGGGCGACGATCCACAAAAGATGCATCGGCTGATGGCGGACTCGCTGGAAACGGCGTTTGACCGCATTCGCGCGATTCAGAAGACTGCCCGTGAAGGTAATGCAATTGGACCGCGGCCGGTGTGGCCAATGATCGTGCTGCGCAGTCCCAAGGGATGGACCGGCCCGAAAGAAGTTGATGGCCTCAAGGTCGAAGGTTTCTGGCGCGCGCACCAAGTCCCGATCACAGACCCGCGCGGTAATCCCGATCATCTGGCATTGCTTGAGCGATGGATGCGCAGTTATGGACCCGAGACACTCTTTGACGAAGCCGGAAGTCTGCGGCCGGAATTGCAGGAACTGACACCCAAAGGCGAGCGGCGTATGGGTGCCAATCCTCACGCCAATGGGGGACTTCTGAAGCGCGAACTCAAGTTGCCGGACTATCGCGATTACGCCATCGAGGTGCCGCATGCTGGCGGTGCCATCGGCGAAGCAACACGCGTGATGGGCCAATTTCTCCGGGATGTGGTGAGGCTCAACGAAGAGGTCCGTAACTTCAGGATCATGGGGCCGGACGAGACGGCGTCGAATCGGCTTGATGCAGTGTTCGAGGTCACTGAGCGGATCTGGATGGAAACGATCGAACCCTACGATGTCCATCTCGCTCAGGACGGCCGTGTTATGGAAGTTCTCAGCGAGCACCTCTGCCAGGGCTGGCTCGAGGGTTACCTGCTCACGGGGCGGCACGGTTTCTTCAGTTGCTACGAAGCTTTCGTCCACATCGTCGATTCGATGTTCAACCAGCATGCAAAATGGTTGAAAGTCTCGCGAAGTCTGCCGTGGCGGAGGCCGATCGCTTCGCTCAACTACCTGTTGACCTCGCACGTTTGGCGTCAGGACCATAACGGCTTCAGTCATCAGGATCCCGGTTTCGTTGATCTCGTCGTCAACAAGAAGGCCGACATCGTCCGCGTATATTTCGCGCCTGACGTTAACACACTGCTCTGGATCACCGACCATTGCCTGCGAACCTACGACCGCATCAACGTCATCGTTGCAGGCAAGCAGCCCTCACCGCAATGGTTGACCATGCAGGAAGCAGCGACTCATTGCGACGCTGGCATCGGCATATGGAGGTGGGCCGGCAGCGAGGCGAGCGGTGCGGAGCCTGACGTCGTGATGGCCTGCGCCGGCGACGTCCCGACGTTGGAAACACTTGCCGCGGTCGACCTTCTCCGAAAAGCGCTGCCAGACCTCAAGATTCGCGTGGTCAACGTAGTCGACCTCATGACACTTCAGCCAAAAGATCAGCATCCGCATGGAATTAGCGATAGCGATTTCGACGGCATATTTACGCGGGACAAACCGGTGATCTTTGCCTATCACGGCTATCCCTACCTGATCCACCGGCTCACCTATAACCGCACCAATCACTCCGAGATGCATGTTCATGGGTTCCAGGAGGAAGGTACGACCACGACGCCCTTCGACATGGTCGTCCTCAACAGGCTCGACCGATACCATCTCGCGATCGACGTCATCGACCGCGTCCCCGACCTTGCGGTGGCCAATGCACACGTGAAGCAGCAGTTTCGCGACAAGCTGCTCGAGCACACCGCATACGTGCGGGAGCACGGCGAGGATATGCCCGAGATTCGAGCGTGGAGCTGGCCGTACAAGACGGCTGCCGAAGCCGGCGACTAGCATATTCGCTTCACCAATTTTAACAGCTGCCGGGGATGCAAGCGATGTCAAAAACAGTACTCGTCTTGAATACCGGATCTTCGAGCATCAAGTTTGGTCTGTTCGGTACTGCCGGCACCGAACCCAGGCAACTGTTCGCAGGTGAAGTGGAGAACATCAACGGTAAGTCTTATCTCACAGTCAGGGACATGCATGACAAGGTAGTCCTGGACCTCTGCTGGACGTCACCTAGGAAGCAGGAAGATATTCTGAAAGACATTCTAGGTTGGACAGAGAAGAATGCGGGAAGCGGCGGCCTATCGGCTGTGGGACATCGCATCGTGCACGGTGGCTCGCATTTTGTTGCCCCGACCCGGTTGACCCGGGAGACGATCGACGAACTTGCCCGCCTGACACCGATGGCGCCGCTGCATCAGGAAGCATGCCTGTCGCCTGCCAGGACATTGGTCTCGTTACGTCCAGAACTGATGCAGGTCGGATGCTTCGATACGGCCTTTCACGCTTCCCTCGCCCCTCCGGTTAGCCGCTTCGCGATCCCCCGCAACTACGAGGCAAGCGGTATTCGTCGCTACGGTTTCCATGGGCTTTCCTACGAATTCATTGCGGGAAAACTCCAGGAAATCTCGCCGGTCCTAGTCAACAAACGCACCGTTGTTGCACATCTCGGCAGCGGCGCAAGCCTGTGTGCGATGCGCGGCGGCCAGAGTGTCGACACGACTATGGGCTTCACCCCGCTCGACGGGCTGATGATGGGCACCCGCTGCGGGGCAATCGACCCCGGCATCCTGCTCTATCTTCAGCGCGAGCGGGGCATGTCGACGGATGATCTAGAACAACTTCTCTACCACAAGTCCGGCTTACTGGGTATCTCGGGTATTTCCGGCGACATGCGTTCGCTTCTGTCGAGCAGCGATCCGCGAGCAGCCGAAGCCATCGAACTCTTTACGTTCGAAGTGGCGAAAGCCGTTTGCGGTATGGCCTTCACACTGGGGGGCATTGAGTGCCTTGTGTTCACCGGGGGCATCGGCGAACACGCTGCGAAAGTGCGCGCCATGATCTGCACAAGGCTCCATTGGCTGGGTCTCGAACTCGATCCAAAAGCAAACGACGAAGCTGCCGACCTTGTCAGCCTCGATTCTAGCTCCGCCGAAGTCCGCGTAATTCACACAAGCGAAGAAACAACTATCGCCCGTCACGTTCTCTCCCTTATTTATTCATCCTAGGAAAAGGTCACCCAGCCGTCCCTAAAGTGGACAATTGGCTCGGCTCGTCGCTTTCACTCATATCATCGCCAAGACCGCTATGATGTCGACATACGAACTTCGATTTCGCGCGACGTGCTAGGACTGCAATTTCGAAATGATCGGTCTGGAAAATGTCTGATGTTGCGCGGCCGATGCGCAACGGCGTTGCTGCCATTCCAGCGACGCAATCCCACCGCCTGACGCCCGAACCCTCGCCAACTTCTGCGAGGCGCCATAACCGTCGCTCGCATAAACCTCCTGCGCGAGGTCTGCTGCGCTCTGATGTCGAGATAGTCGCCTTGTAATATTGCTTCGCATAGATTGAAGCGGCCTGCCCGATCGGCCGCGCCCGCGAAGATCGCTTACACGATCTTCCAACAGCGTCAGAATCGGAGCTGGCACTCATGCTTCCATAGGCCTAGCGTTCACGCGCACCAAGGTGCGAATTTGCGCCGCAAGCATGGAGCCTTACACGACCTGCTACAATTGCTTCGTTGGCGGCGCGTTGTCGATGTAATTTGGTCCTTTAGAGCGGAATTCGAGGTCTGTGATGGCGCTAATGTTACGGAGCGGACATGATGAGGCTACCCAAGTTTAAAGAAGATAACAGATCTGAACGATCAAGGTGGCCGAAACCGCGATAGGCACAACCGGAGATTTGGGATCCCGCGCCCGGCTGGACTAGTTCACCGGCGGATGCCTGAGGGTTTTGGGCAGCAAGCTGACTGGAATGGCATCGTGAGCGAGTTTTTCAATGCGCTTCGACCACGACCGATAGTAAGCGACAGCCGTCATGACAGAGATGCCAGCGGCTCCAATCAGGAGTTGGACCACAATCCCATTGGACGTCGTCTCCAGCACGAAATAACCGATGAACGAAAGGTAAATTCCGACGGAAAACACTTCGAGGGATTGCTGGCCGCATTTGACCACCGGTTTCCAGAGGGTTGCCTGCAGCCTCGGCGCATCGATTGGTATGAACCGCGCGCCGAGAATGATCAGAGTCGCCAGATGCAGGAAGCGATAGGGCGCTAGATTGGTCTTGTCGTTCGGGTTAAATGCCTCGAACAGAACGCGCGGAAACAATTGCTGAAGTTCCGGTATCTGCCCGGCTAACGTCATGACGGTCGCGAATAGCAAATAAGTCAACGCGAAGACCAGAACGATCCTCGAGCGCACCAAGAAACGCAGCGTATTCGCTCCCCCCAGCGCCAGCCATGCGCCCAGCACAAAAAGAAGCTGCCATGCGAAAGGGTTGAAGTACCAAACTCCGGAGGGATAGGAGGACAGGTTCCAGCCGAATTGCCGAGCGCTGAAATAGAGCAATATGGATCCCAGTATGACCCAGTTTCGGTGCCTGAGCATCAGCCAGAGCACCGGCGGAAACGAGCCCATCAAGACGACGTAAAGCGGCAGCACGTCCAGATTCAGCGGCTTGTACCGGAGCAATAGGCCCTGCGTGATGGTTTCGACCGGCGCGTTCAACAAGGGAGCGACATTAAACCGGTCGATGAAATGGGGAGCATTGACACTATTGGACAGGAAATGGACGGCGGACAGGTAGAATACGAAAAGCAAAACGTGAGCGGCGTAGATTTGCCAAACGCGCCTCAAAAGTCTCGTTGTTCCTAAGATAAAGCCGCCCTCGATCATTCTTCTCCCGAAGACGAGAGCCGAGGTGTAGCCGGATATGAATACGAACAGATCGGCGCCGTCGCTAAAGCCGTAATTTCGGAACGAAAGCCAGGCCAGCACGCTGCTGGAAACATGGCCAAGAAACATCGTCCAGTTGGCGAGGCCGCGAAACAGGTCCAACCGGAGATCCCGCTTCGACGGTGGAAGCGCAAGCTCTACCTTCATTTATTCCCCGCCCACATGCGGAAAGCGTCGGATTTCTGCGGTATCGATGCCGGTCGGTATGTCTCTTACTATGCGGTCAACATGTCTATCACCGGAAGTCTTTCCGTAGTCATAGCGGCGATCGCCACGGCATCCAACACACCTTCGCCGATCCGCGGGTGGGCGCCGGCTTCAAGTTCATCCAAGACGAGCGCGCCTGAATGCGATCGAAAGGCGCGCATCAACCGGCTTGGGCACACCGAAATCAACAAACGTCGCATAAAGTGCAAACGCAGAGCTAAACTCGCGTGCTTCCCATGTACGAGGCCGGGTCGCTTGCGGGGAACGACTGGATCGAGCCCTCGTCCACGGTCCTATCTTGGGCTCCTTCAGCGGGGAGCGGGTGCGGTTTGCGGGCAGGGGTCGCAGAGACTTCCGACAGATCTCCAAGGAGTTGACGTAGGACGTACTGCAGGATGCCCCCGTGGCGGATGTAGAGCACTTCTTGCGGGGTCTCGATGCGGGCACTGACCTCGAACTCGACTGCGCTACCGTCCTCGCGGCGGGCGCACACCTTCAAGCGGCGCGATTGCGCAAAGCCGCTCGCGACGCCGGCGGTGACTCCGTCAATATCGAAAATCTCCCACCCGGTGAGTCCAAGGCTGGCTACCGAGGACCCGTCCGCGAACTGGAGGGGCAATATGCCCATGCCAACAAGGTTCGACCGGTGAATCCGCTCGAAGCTTTCGGCGATAACGGCCCTCACCCCCTGGAGGTAGGGGCCTTTCGCCGCCCAGTCCCGGCTGGAGCCGGATCCATAATCCTTGCCGGCGAGTACCAGAAGAGGAATGCCCTCCTCCAGATAACGCTGGCTCGCCTCATAAATTGAAGTTACTTCTTCGTGAGATGGCAGATAAGTCGTGTAGCCGCCTTCTGTCCCCGGAGCGAGCCGGTTGCGAATGCGAACATTCGCAAAAGTCCCACGGACCATTACCTCATGATTGCCGCGTCGTGACCCGTATGAGTTGAAGTCCTTCGGCGCGACGGCTTCCGAAACGAGGTACTCTCCGGCAGGTGACTGCACCTGGATCGTTCCCGCGGGCGAGATGTGATCCGTGGTGATGCTGTCCCCAAACACTGCGAGCGCGCGAGCACCACGGATGTTCTCGACTTCCAGAGGGGCTTTGCGGGGCATCTTCTCGAAGAATGGCGGACTCCGGACATAAGTGGAAGTCTGGTCCCAATTGTAAATGTTTCCCGCGGGTGCCTGCAGCGTGCGCCACTGGTCATCGCCGGCGAAAATCTCGCGGTAGTTCTCGAGGTAAAGTTTCGAACCGGTCGCCTCACGCATGGTTGACCGGATTTCCTCCTGACTCGGCCAAATGTCGCGCAGAAATACGGGGCGTCCCTCCCGATCATGCCCTAGCGGCTCGGTTTCGAGATCGATTGTGATCCGTCCGGCGAGCGCGAATGCAACGACGAGCGGCGGTGACATCAAATAATTGGCACGTACTTCCGAATGGATACGACCTTCAAAGTTGCGGTTCCCGGACAGCGCCGCGGCGACGACGAGGTTCCTGCGCTCGATCTCCTCCGATATCTCGGTTGGAAGAGGTCCGGAATTCCCGATGCAGGTGGTGCAACCATAGCCGACCAGGTTGAAACCGAGTTGTTCGAGATAGGGCGTGAGTCCTGCGCGTTCGTAGTAAGCGGTCACCACGCGCGAGCCTGGCGCGAGGGAGGTCTTGACCCAACGTTGCCGGCTCAGGCCACGTTCGACCGCGCGCTTAGCAAGCAGGCCGGCGGCCAACATGACCGACGGATTTGATGTGTTGGTGCAGCTTGTAATGGCAGCGATGACGATCGAGCCGTGCTCCAGGACGTCGGCGCCACCCACCACGGGATGGAGCGGGCCGCCTCCAAAATCCCCTGCGCTCGATTCACCCCACACATCCAGTCGCTCATGGTGCGAGGTGCGAGCATCGGCGCCTTTTCGACTGCGCGGAGAGTTAGGCGGCAAGAGCGATGGCAAACAAGCCTCGAAGGCCACTTTGGCGCGCCTAAGAGACACACGGTCCTGAGGGCGACCAGGACCGGCAATGCTGGGCTCAACCTCGCTGAGATCAAGCTCTAGCGTGTCGCTGAACATCGGCCCGGGCGCGGTGCTGTCATGGAAAAGCCCCTGCTCCTTCATATAGGCCTCGACGAGCGCCACCCGCTCCTCCGAGCGAGCCGTTAGCCGGAGATAGTCCAACGTCAAGGCATCAATCGGAAAGATCGCGCATGTCGACCCGTATTCTGGAGACATGTTACCGATGGTCGCGCGGTCCACCACGGGAACGTTGCCCACGCCCGGCCCATAGAACTCCACGAACCGGCCCACCACTCCCTTCCTGCGCAGCATCTGTGTCACGGTGAGCACGAGGTCCGTCGCGGTCACGCCTTCGCGGAGCTTGCCCGTCAGCTTGAAGCCGACGACTTCTGGGATGAGCATCGAAATAGGCTGGCCGAGCATCGCCGCCTCGGCCTCGATACCCCCGACGCCCCAGCCAAGGATGCCGAGGCCGTTCACCATCGGCGTGTGAGAGTCGGTCCCGACCAGCGTATCCGGATAGGCGAGCGGGAGCACATCACCGCTTGCGGGATTTCCCTTCGAGTCCTCGTCCGCTCCGAACACCACGCGCGCCAGATATTCGATGTTGACTTGATGGCAGATGCCGCTGTTCGGCGGCGCGACCCGGAAGTTCTTGAAGGCCTGCTGGCCCCATTTGAGCAGCGCATAGCGCTCCCCGTTGCGCATATAGTCGAGCTTTTGGTTGATCGCCATGGCGCCGGGAACGCCGAACGCGTCGGCTTGGATGGAATGGTCGATGACAAGTTCGACCGGCTGCAGCGGATTGATTTTAGCGGGATCGCCGCCTAGGCGAACCATGGCGTCGCGCATCGCGGCGAGATCGACGATTGCCGGAACGCCCGTGAAATCCTGCAGCAGGACGCGGGCCGGCTGAAATGCGATCTCGGCGCGCTCGGGCGAATTCGGTCGCCAACCCGCCAGCGCCTCGATGTCGGCGCGTGTCACGGAAGAGCCATTTTCGGTTCGCAGCAAGTTTTCAAGCAGGATGCGAAGCGAATACGGTAGACGCTCCACGGCAAAACCGTGTCGCTTGAGCGCGTCGAGGCGGTAGATCGTGTAGGCGCGATGTCCGACCTTCAGCTGTGAGGCAGTTCGGAAGCTGTCCATGTATTCCTCCGTTCCAATCGATTCATCATTTTCCAGCCTTGTGTGTGAGCATTCCCATTTGCATTCTTGATGCACGCGTCCGCTGCAACGTTACGATGGCTGAAATCCAAGATGACTCACTTGATCAGGCTGACGCGTTTCGTCCGATCACGGATTCACGTCCTCGATTCTGATGACGTCCATATCTCTGTCGACGACGTATGGCATTCGATCTCCGACTCGTAGGCCGATGAGCGCTGCGCCTAAGCTCGACAAAACGGAGACGTCGCTCGGATCGGACGTGATATTTTCTGGCCAAACCAGTCGCGCTGTTTTTCGGCGAATGCCTCGGTTCGTCCAGTACGCGACCCAGGATCCCACCGTCACAAGTGACGTGACATCGTAAGCGCCGTCCGAGACGACTTGCGCCCTCCTGATCTCGGCGAGCAAAAATGGCGCACACTTGTCACCTCGCTGCGCAGAGAGCAGCGCGAGCTTCTCAAGTCGGGGATGGTCGGACGCCGTTAAGGTAATTGAAGGTAGAGACATTATCGCACTCCTCTAAAGGCAACCGAGGCGAACCTAGGAAAGAACCATGAAGCAGATTTTTTGATGTGAAGTGATACCGGACCGCAGCAAGCGCTACCGTCCGCTAGACGCCTGATTAAGCGTCCGCCGTGCAGAAACGAGCGGGTAAGCAGCGTATCCATTCCAGTCGCGCAGATCATAACAGACCAAACATAGGCGCTCCTTGCGTCAAAACCATTGCGACGGAAGCACGCACCGTTGGCGACGCTGTCATGCGCAACTGGACGCTGCGTCGGCGTGGCCGGGGAAGGTCCTGCGATGGCGCAGCGTAGCTGGCTCGCATCAGCGCTGCTCGCTCGGCACACGCGAATGCGCTGATTATTAGTCGGCCTTGATCGATCTGCGATAGCAGCTTGCGCAAGTTCAAAACGCGCTGAAGGTAACGTTGATGCAAGGGCTCACGAGCGCATTCGCTGTTGCGTCGAGAAAGTGTTTTATCCCGGCGGGGGTTCCCTACACCACGCGGCTTTATAAGCCCGGATCGTGTTCACAGCGCCAATCACCTGCATAGGCGCGCGATTTTCGATGCGAAGAGACCAGCTTCGGCTCTTGAGCGTTATTTTCCCTCCCGCATGAACTCCGATCGGGGTCTACCGTCCAAACCGGCGATGAGGAATTTGCGGAGTCGCGATGCGGCGAACAATCATGCGCCGCGCATGGTGTTAAATTTTACCGACGTTGCGACCGTGAGAACACTCCGATGGGGTGGATCCGACATTCACAAATCCTCTCCCCGATCCGAAGCGGACGAACTTCCGAATTGGACCATGAAAAGACAATTGGATCGCTGCTCCAATTCGGCATCGGCGGTCACAACGCCGGGCAAAAGCCGCGCGCTTTTGACGGTCACCTCGCCATCGTCAGTAACGAGGCCGGCGTGAAGTGGATATAAGCTTCCGGCGCATTCATCTGCGGTGAATTGCAGAAGCTAAAAACGCAAGGTTTTGTTGGGCGACAGCAGTACCGATTGCCCCTGGCGACGCGCCGATAACCGCCGAGGGTTTGTGCGTGAATGAGTTGGCGCCATATGGCCTGTTTGCCCAGTCAATGGCGTGCTTCAGGCCCCCGGGGATCGATCGGTTATATTCAGGAGTTACAAACAGCAATGCGTCAACTTTCTTCAGGGTATCCTTGAATGCACGAGTAACTGGCGGACAGTCCGCGTCATAATCATAACTGAAAAGCGGGAGATCCTTAAAGGATACTTCAACAAATTCCAGACTCGGCGGCGCAAGCTTGGTGAGCGCCTTGGCCAGATTGCGATTGATCAGCAAGACTTCCGACGAAATAACCCACCTTGTAGCTGGTCATCTGCATCTCCTCCTGAAGCAAGGGCCATAATTGGAATGGCGGGCTAACTTTAAGTCCAAATCCGCCGCGACTTGTTCCTTGTGATCTATCTCCTCACCACAACGTTCTTTTCAGAAAAGTCCCTTCTCTTGCGAGATTACAGCATCAATTACTTGAGCTCGATCTCAATCTTCGGCGCTGTTTCCTTCTGGTGCTTTTGATTCGGACGCATTCGAAACGGTGTCTCGGCGTCAGTTCAACAACATTTCCACTTTGGACGAATCGAGCGCCTAGTGCGAGCGGCCGGTACGCGGAATGCCGTCGGACCTACCGCTGGCGTCGTAGAGCGCGGTGCGATCATCCATCACGACCACAATGTCAGGGCGCGTCGTCTGAACGCACGATTCCGCCTTCGCTTTCCAGTCGATTGATCTGTTTCACGTCCTGGCACAAGTCGAGCGGTCGGCCATACAGCATTCCCAACAGAGTTGTCGGTAGCGCCGCGGACGACCGCGCAATGGCCGGTCCTCTCCCACTCAAGGGTCTTTTTCGAAGTGTTTGCGCGGACGGGCAATCGGGAGTTGCCACCCGCGACGGATCGCCATCAGGCGTAGTCCAAAGCACAGTGCTGCCCCGGCAATCGTTGTCGCGGTCGAGGGAATGTGCAACAGACTGCCTGCAACCACCACCGCCGCACCGGCCAAAGCGGCGACAGCATAAAGATCGGCGCGCAGCACGGTTGGAATCTCGGCGACAAGCACATCGCGCACCATGCCTCCGCCTATTCCCGTCACCATGCCGAGCAGCGCCGCCATGACCGGATTCAGACCCAAGGCCAGCGCCTTTTGGGTGCCGGACACGGCGAACAGCGCCAGTCCCGCAGCGTCGAACAAGAGGACGGAGTTGTGCCACCGGTCGACGCCGGAAAACCAGCAGAAGGTGAGCACGCCCGCCAGAAGGGAGACGGCAAGATATCGCCAGTCACTGATCGCTGCGGGCGGAACAGCGCCAATCATCAGATCGCGCGTGATACCTCCGAAGTTTCCCGCCACGAACGACAGCACCAGAACACCGAACAAGTCGAGCCGGCGCTTGACGGCAGCGGTGGCCCCGCTAAGCGCGAAGACAAAGGTCCCGATGAGGTCGAGCACCAAGAGCAGCATGTTCATCGCGGTCGGCCGCCCCACGCGAGGTGAAGTCCATAGTCTACACCCCCCGCGCCGATCAGACACAACAAATGCCGCTCCTAAGCCGCTGCCAGCCGAGCCCGCACAGCGGCGATCAATGTTCCCACGCATTGCGACGTACTGGCGCTGGCTGAGCTACATCTGACAACGTGACGCAACGCCCGTACTCCCGTAACGTCCCGGACATAGGTCCCTTCAAGAGAACGAGGCAGAAACAAGGTCCCGAACCATGGACATCAACGTCGACCAGTCCGGCCGGGCGGAGCCTCACCAGCAGACTGCGGATCAGGTCTTGTCAGCGCTCGACACCGATGCTGATGTCGGCCTGACCAGTGCCGAGGCCCGTTCGCGGCTCGACCGCTTCGGCAGGAACGAGCTCACCGCCGAAGAGCCCGTGCCTGCGTGGCGAAAATTTCTCGCTCAGTTCGCCGACGTCCTCGTCATCGTATTGCTCATTGCGGCACTCGTCTCCGCTGTGCTTTGGCTCTATGAGCGCGAATCCGCCTTGCCGTACGAGGCGATGGCAATCTCCGCGATCGTGCTTCTCAATGGCGTGATGGGCTATATCCAGCAGGCCCGGGCGGAGCAGGCTGTAGCCGCCTTGCAGCAGATTTCGGCGGCACACGCTAACGTCGTGAGAGACCGCGCCCCGCAGAGCATTGCGGCAGCCGAGATCGTGCCCGGCGACATCGTCCTCATCGAGGAAGGCGACACGGTCCCGGCCGATGCCCGGCTGCTCCAAACCGTCGCCCTGCAAACGGCGGAGGCGGCGCTCACCGGCGAGAGCCTGCCGACGTCGAAAAACAGCGCGCCGGTCGCGGGAGAGGCGGGACTTGGCGATCGGCGCAACATGGTTTTCAGCGGTACGACGGCGACCTACGGGCGCGGGCGCGCGGTTGTCACCGCCACGGGTATGCAGACCGCGATGGGCCGTATCGCCGGCATGCTGAAGGCGGCGCAGCAGGAGACGACGCCGCTGCAAAAGGAGCTTGACCGCGTCGGCAAGCTGCTCGGACTTATCGTTGTCGTCATCGCGATGGTGATGATCGCCACGATCCTTCTCGTCGAGGACGTGACTGGGATCTCGGCCATCTTCGACGTCCTCATCCTCGGCGTCGCGCTCGCGGTCGCCGCGGTCCCGGAGGGCCTGCCCGCGATAGTGACAGCGGTGCTCTCGCTCGGCGTGCAGCGGATGGCCAAACGTAACGCCATCGTGCGCCATCTCGCGGCCGTGGAGACGCTCGGCTCCGCAAACGTGATCGCTTCCGACAAGACCGGAACGCTCACCAAGAACGAGATGACCGTGCGCGTGATCGCCACCGCTAGCGGACGCGTGACTCTCGGCGGCACCGGCTATGCGCCGGAAGGGCCGCTCAGCCGGGACGACGGCGGAGAGATCGTCGGCGCGCAGCGCTCGGAATTGGTGCGGACGCTCTCCGCCGCCGACCGCGCCAACAACGCCGTCCTGCAGGAACGCGAGGGCCGCTGGGCGGTTCAAGGCGATCCGACGGAAGGCGCGCTGATCGTCGCCGCCCGTAAGGCGGGCTTGGAGGCGGAGGCGCTCGACGCCCGCTTCACGCGTCTCGGCGAGGTGCCGTTCTCCTCCGAGCGCAAGCTGATGAGCACGGTCCACAGCGACGCCGAACGCCAAGAGCGCCTGCTTGCCTTTACCAAGGGCGCGCCCGACGTCCTTTTGGCGCGTTGCTCGCACGAGTTCGCGGGAGAGGAAGCGCGTCCGCTGACGGAGAGCCGCCGCTCGGAGATCCTCGCGGCCAATGAGACGCTGGCCGGCGAGGCGCTGCGTACGCTAGGCGTCGCCTTCCGCTCGCTGCCTAAGGAGGCCGCCGGGCCGGAAGCGATCGATGAAGGAGTCGAGCAGGATCTCGTTTTTCTCGGACTGATCGGCATGATCGACCCGCCTCGGCAAGAAGCGAAGGATGCGGTCGCGCGCGCGAAAGGCGCCGGCATTCGCCCCATCATGATTACGGGCGACCATCCGAAGACCGCTTCGGTCATCGCCGCCGAGCTCGGCATCGCGACCGACCACCGAGCTGTCACGGGTGTGGAGATCGGGAAGCTGTCAGAAGAGGCGCTGGAGCAGACGGTCCGCGAGGTGTCGGTCTACGCCCGCGTCAACCCCGAGCACAAGCTGCGCATCGTCAAAGCTCTACAGCGCGACGGCATGACGGTGGCCATGACCGGGGACGGCGTCAACGACGCTCCCGCGCTCAAAACCGCCGACATTGGGATCGCCATGGGCATCACCGGGACCGACGTCTCGAAGGAGGCCGCCGACATGGTGCTTGCCGACGACAACTTTGCCACGATCGTTGCGGCCGTTGAGGAGGGGCGAGCGATCTTCGCCAATATCAGGAAGTTCCTGCGCTATCTCCTGTCGTCGAACATCGGCGAGGTCATGACCATGTTCTTCGGCGTGCTGCTGATCGACCTGATCGGGCTGTCGCAGGCGGGTGGCGGGGTCGTGCTCCCGCTCTTGGCGACGCAGATCCTTTGGATCAACCTGGTTACCGACGGCGCGCCAGCGCTCGCCCTTGGCGTCGATCCAGTTGATACGGCCGTCATGAATCAGCCGCCGCGGCCGCGCGGCGAAGGCGTGATCACACGTCGCATGTGGGTCGGCATCCTCTTCGTCGGCCTTGTGATGGCGGCCGGGACCTTGCTCGTCCTCGATGCTTCGTTGCCGGGCGGTCTCATTGAAGGGACCGGCACGATGCGCTACGGCCAGACGATGACCTTTACGACCCTGATGATGTTCCAGCTCTTCAATGCCTTGAACGCCCGTTCGGACGAGGAAAGCGCCTTTTGCGGCCTTTTCCGGAACCGCTGGCTCTGGGCGGCCATCGCCTTGTCGCTTTTTCTGCACGCGGCCGTTGTCTACGTACCCTTCCTGCAGGAAGCGTTCTCGACTAGCGGCCTCGACGTCGGCGATTGGCTTCTCTGCGCGGCGGTCGCAAGTTCTGTACTGTGGCTCCGCGAACTGAGCAAAGTCATCACACGCGCGATGGGCGGTGACCGAAGCGGCACCGCGTCGGCACGCCCAAGCGCCACGGAGCGACCCGACAACGCGCGAGCATACGACCGCAGATGACGGGAGAGGCAATGCAACCCATCAAATCCTTGCACAAGACAGTTTTACTTGCGGCATAACATCGGACCTGAAGATTAGACTAAAGGCAGAGCTTAGTTCGGGTAAAGCGATTTTTCTCGCTCAATTCAGGTGCAAGCATTCACTAGAACGCCCTCGTTGGTATAAGCGCCGGCTGCCGCAGCAGAGCACAAGCTGCGCCCTGCTCTGATCACGTGATGCTTGCCGGTCTGTAAAGCGCTTTCGCCGGATGTTCGCAATGGGCGCGATGTTCACGACGAGGTGCAGTCGCCACGCGTAGCGTAACGCGATGTCGCTTATCCGACGATCTGAGAGAAGCGTGCGCTACTCGGGCGACACGCGGTCCTGATGGCGCCCCATCGCCTGCCGGACGCCGACGGCAGGGCACGGATCGGCCCAATAAAAAACACAACCTGCCGATGAAATCACCCGATTCCAAATATCTTATCGATGCTCCTGCATTTTCAGAGCACCATGGTCGCGAATGGCCGACGAACAAGACCACAGATATTTATCTCTCCGCAATCAATCTGCAACGATCCCCCTTCAACACCTCCGATATGCGGTTGTTTCCGCGGAGTATGGAAGCTTCCGGCGGGCTGCAGAAGCGTTGTTGACGCAGCAGTCAACTTTGAGCCGCTGCATTCGGGAACTCGAGGAATCAATAGGCGTGATTGTGTTCGAGCGATCGAGCGGCGGCGTCTGCGCCACGTCGGCTGGCCGGGATTTTCTCCGAACGGCGCGGTCGATTCTCGAACAAATGGATGCGCTGGTTACGTCAGCCAAGTCTAACGGACGCGGCGAGGCTGGGCGGCTGTCTGTGGGATTCTATACGTCGCTGTCGGCCGGCAATTTACGGGCGACGTTGGTAGATTTCAGGCAGCGGTGCCCACAGGTCGCACTTGGCATGGTCGAAAGGTCGCGGATGCGCCTCGTCACCGCCTTACGCAATGGTGCAATCGACGTTGTCATCGCGACCGACGGGGGACACGTCTTTGACAGCAACGCCTTGCCGCTGTGGAGCGAGCGCGTCCTGGTGGCCTTGCCTGAGGGACATCAACTGGCTGTGAAGAGGGCGATCTACTGGACCGACCTGCGGAATGAGACGGTCCTTCTCAGCCATTATGACCCGGGACGAGAACTTGAGGATCTCTTGTTGGCGAAGCTGATCTCGACAGCAGACCGTCCCAAGATCGAACGCCATGACGTTAGCAGAGGTATCATCAAGACCCTCATATCCATAGGATTCGGTGTCAGTTTGGTGGCCGAGTCCGACATCGGCGTTACTTTTGCGGGCCTGACTTATCGAGAGGTACGAGACGGCACGGGGCCGAGTCAGGTCAATTATTCAGCACATTGGCGCAAGGACAATGACAATCCGGCGCTGGCAAACTTCCTCAAATTGTTGAGCGAGCGCTATCCCTTGCCTTGCGCAGGCTGACCCTTGCGGCGGGTCTTTGCAAAGGCTCGGTCGGTTGCCATGAATCGCGCCAGCATTGGTGCGACCAGCTTTGCCGGATCCGAGATCGACTGCCCGGTTTCGCGGGCAAGCATGTCGGTGTAGGCCGCGAGGTCGCGATGGACATCGGCCGGCAGTTCCACGGTGATCTTTACCGGCTTGTCATCGGCGATGGCGCCGAGCTTCAGCTTTGCCATTTTTTCAGCCTCTGTATGGTTCGAGCACGAGGTCGCGATTGACGATTACCCGCACCGGAAAACCCGGCCGGATTGTCAGGGTCGGCTGGATGTTGAGATTGCGCCGAACGACCTGCCGACCGGTCTGGTTCAGGGAATCCCCTGCCCCACGGCGAAGGGCCTGCAGAATGGCGCTGTTTCCGTTGCCAGCATCCGAGCCGGATCCAAGTTCGGCTCCTACACCAAGCAAAGTCGACAGCAACGCCGCCTTGAACAGCTCGCCCCAGTGGAGATCGACCTCATCGTGAAGCCCAGCATAGCCTGCGGTATCGGCACCCGGCTGGCGCTCAAGGACAATCGATCGGCCGTTCGGCATGATAAGGCGTGTCCAGACCATGAGCACGCGTGACTGTCCATGTGTAACGTGGCTATCGTAGATTCCTATCAGCCGCGCACCTTGGGGCACCAACAACGTTTGACCGGACAGCGTATCAAATAGCGGTTCGGTCACGTGCGCCATGATCTGTCCGGGCAGATCAGATCTGATGCCCGTTATAAGGGCCGCCGAAATCACAGACCCTGCCTGGACGACATAACGCGAGGCCGGCTGCGCCACACGGTCAGGGCTCGTGGTCCGCCGATCAACGGCAGCGCCGACAAAAGCGAGCTTGCGGTCCTGTCCATTCTGGGCAAACGCCTCATCGGACGGTGATGCGGCATTTGAGGTCGTCTCGGCAGGAGTCGCTGCCGCCGGTGGCCGAACATTCGTTGACGCAAATACTTTGCTGGTGCGCGCGGCCTCGCTTTCCTGGCTCATCCGCTGTTGCTCGGGATCGACCGCAAGCGGCCCGGACTGGGCCTGGGCGGCAACAATGGGGCGACCGAGATCACCCGGCAATGGCGGCCCGAGGCGCGGCACCTCGCGCGGAATGCCCGCATAGTCGCGCGGCAGCCCGGCAAGGCCGTCGGCGACATTGTGGTGATCGGTGCTGTACAGCTCTTCGGAAGCTGGACCACGCGTGCGATTCTGCTGCAGGGCCCACAGCACGGCTCCGGAAACGAGAACGAGTGCGAGTGCCGTGCCCCCGGCCAATACCTTACGCGACAGGCGGGTCACGGGCGAACGTTCCGGACGCAGGCGCAGTGAGCTGGCTATCTCCGCAGCACTCTTCGGCGAGGTAGAACCAGGACCACCGGCGCCAGTCGTTTGCTTATCAGTCACGACGGCCTCCCGTCGCTTCTGATGATTCGGACCTTTTGCTGAGAGTCGCCACCAAGTCGCAGCTCGGCCGCGGCAAACAGCCGATCGACGATCAGCACGTTACGATAGGTTCGGTAGTTGACGATCTCGGAATTGCCGTCCGGACCGATGACAAACAGCGGAGGCATTTCTCCCTGAACGATGCCGGGTGAGAACTCGATATAGACCTTGCGGCCATCGTCATAGACGCCGGCCGGCCGCCAAGGCGGATTGTCGCCCTCGACGGTGTAGCGATAGCGCCGCTGAGAAGGGTCGGGAAGAACTGGCGTCGGGGAAACAGCTCGGGCGCGGCCGGGCCTGTCCTCGGGATAGAACCAGGCGACTGATGGCATGTAGGTTTTTTCACGAGAGCGCAACTCCATGAGATAGGTGCGCCGGTCGGTGTTGACCACGAGGTTGGTCTCAATCGAAGGCCGCGTCGGCTTGACCATGATGTGGATACGTCTGGTATCGCCGCTTCCGCTTTCGGTGTCGCCAACGACCCAGCGCACGGTGTCGCCAGCCGATACCGGCCCCGAACCCGTGAGCTGCTCGCCGGGCTCGAGTGCGATATCGGTGATCTGTCCGGGGCTCGCGTAGATCTGATAGAGGGCGCCGGGACTAAAAGGGAAGACCTGCACAGCATTGAAGTAGCCGGCGCTACGCGGCTCGACGCGCGCAGCATCATTCGCCGTCTCGATCCGGGCAACAGGCTCTTTGGCCTCCGGCACTCCCTTCTTGCCTCCCTTCGCCGGCGTCCAGGACGGCGGAACGTGAAGGGATCGCGGACGATCCTCTGCCAGCGACGGCGGACTGGGAAGTGGCGGGATATCGTCGTCGTAGCTGATCTGCGGCGGTTTGGAGGTGGCACAGCCGCTGAGTGCAAACATGCAAGCAAACAGAAACGGGCGCATGACCTTGCGCACACTCGGGCTTGCGACTCCAGGAATCTGCATATTCACTGCCCAAGCTCCTTCGACCAGTTGATGGCGTTGACATAGACCCCGAGAGGATTTTTGCGCAGACGATCGGCATCGCGCGGAGTTTCGATCACGATGGTGAGGATGGCGGTCCAGCGCTCGGTGGCGGTAAGCTGCCCATTGTCGTAGCGGCGCTCGATCCAGGCGACCCGAAAGCTTTCCGGCGAGGCACGGATGACGCTGGATATTTCCACAGCGATCTGCAGCTTGCCGAGTTTGGCAAAGGGATCGTTGACGCGGGCGTGGTCATTGAGGGCGGCGGCGCCGCGATCGGTCGTAAAGTCGTAGGCGCGCAGCCAGTCCTGACGCAGCACGATGGCATCAGCCGACAGCCCGCGCACATTCTCGATGAAGCGTGCCAAATGAAAGGCAATTTGCGGATCGGTTGGCTGATAGAAGGGATTGGCTGGGCTAACCGCCTCTGCCTGGCCGAGACGATCGACCTCAATCACCCAGGGCGTAATGCTTCCCTGTGTGGATTGCCAGACGAGACCTGATGCAAGTCCTGCCGACAGGATCAGAGAACCGAAGGCTATAAGTCGCCAGTTTTTGGCCTGCACCCGCGCCGAGCCGATGCGCTCGTCCCACACTTGCGCCGCTTTCTGATAGGGCGTTACGGGCGCGGGCGTGCGGCCATAATGAACGGATGGTCGTTTGAACATCACTTCCCTCCTTCGGAGAGATCGACGGAGGCGCCTCCTCCACCATGGTCGGCAGTGCGAACGACGTTGGTAGCGGCCGACGCCCCCTGACTCATGATCTGCATCCGCTTCATGCGTCTGGCCGAGCTGGACTGACTGTCCGGAGGTGAGGAACTTGCCGGCGGCTGAGCTGCGCCGGCTTCACCGGCAGCAGTGCCACCAGTTGAAGCCGAGCCGCTTGCAGCCGCGGCGCGACGAAGCGGGCTCGTCATCGCGGACGTGGCGGCATCCGCGACGCCGGACAAACCACCAGCCCTGAACGCCCCGCTCGCGCTACCCGCTAGCGCCGCAGTCCCGCGCGCCGCGCCGGCGAGTGCACCGACGCTTCCGGCAGCGAGGCCCGCTCCAGCCGCCACGACCCCGCCGGCAGCTAACCCCGTGCCCGCGGCGGCTCCGGCGCCAAGTTGCGGACCGCCGGACACGATGCCATTGGCGATGCCGGGCCCAAAGATTCCCAGGCCCAGCAGCGCTAACGCGGCGAGCACCAGGGCCATGGCATCTTCAATGCCGACCTGTGCGCCGGCCGAGCTAACGGTAAACTGTGAGAATAACGACGAGCCGATGCCGACGATCACGGCGAGCACCATGACTTTGACGCCTGACGAGATGACGTTGCCGAGCACGCGTTCGGCGGCGAAGGCCGTCTTGCCGAACAGCCCAAAGGGGATCAGGACGAAGCCCGCGAGGGTCGTCAGCTTGAATTCAATCAGGGTGACAAAGAGCTGGATTGCCAGGATGAAGAAGGCGAGCAGCACGATCACCCAGGCGAACAGCAACACCACGATCTGGATGAAGTTTTCGAAGAAACTGACATAGCCCATCAAGCCCGAGATCGAGTCCAGGATCGGCCTCCCCGCATCGATACCGACCTGTGCAATCCGCCCCGGGCGCAGGAATTCAGCCGAGGACAGTCCTGTGCCAGAGGCCTTGAGGCCGAGACCGGCAAAGCTCTCGAAAACGATGCGGGCGAGGTTGTTCCAGTTGCCGATCAGGTAAGCGAACACGCCGACAAAGAGCGTCTTCCTCACGAGGCGAGCGATGATGTCCTCGTCGGTACCCCAGGCCCAGAACAGAGCGGCCAGCGTGACATCGATCGCGGCAAGCGTGGTTGCGAGAAAGGCGACTTCGTTGCCAAGCAACCCAAAGCCAGAGTCGATATAGCGGGTAAACGTTTCCAGGAATCGGTCGATGACGCCGGTGCCACCCATGGAATCACTCGCGTTCGGGAGTTGCAACGGGCGCCCAGCCCTGGGGGAGACGATCGGGATGCTTGGGCTGCGCCGACGACGGTGTCGAGCTGCCTGGTTGAGCATCGGCGGAAGTAACGCCCGGTGTTTTCTTTGAGCCAAGGAAGCGACGGCGGTTCTCCGCCCAAATCAGCCGGCACTCCTGGAGTTCTGCAACCTGCTCGGAGGTGACCTTCCGGCAGCGTTCGAGTTCGCCGCGAACCGGACTGGTTGCCCGGGATGCCGACGATCTAGCCGGTGGAGCGTCGCTGTCGCCGCGGAGCTGGATTGTGCATGCTGCGACAAGGATGGGGACGGCAGCCGCTGTCGTCACAAGCATCACCCGCTTAAGTCCACCACGTCCGCTCATTGGTGAAACATCCGAACTATCGAAGGCTGATAGCCACGACCGGGCGCGAGGAAGCGACGAAGCTGCTCCCTGCCCTGGTCCTGGGCGGTGGTACGCTGGGCGGTTTCGAGATTTTGTGCCCGTCCCTGTGCTGCAACTGCTGCCGTAAGGTCGGCGAGCTGCTGCGCCTGCAAACCAAGGAGCTGATTGCCGGCCTGACTGGCCTGCAGCGCGCCGGTCGCACCTTGGCTTGAGCCGACGAGGGCCGACATCTCCTTGCGGTGGGAGTCGAGATTCCCAACCACGGTCGCCTGGATGCGTAAAGCATCTTGCAAGCCCGCCACAGAATTCTGCCAGCGTGTTTGCGCATTCGCGATCAGCACTTGATTTGACTCGTTGGTCGAGGCCGGCGCATAGGTCGTCAAGAAGGCCCGATCGATCTGCTTGATGTCGTAGGCAATGCGCTGCGCCTGGCCGAGAAGCTGCTGGGTTCGTTGAATCGATTGATCGAGCTGCTGCAACGAGGAATACGGCAGGCTGGTGAGATGTTTGGCCTGGTTGATCAACATCTGCGCCTGGTTCTGCAGCGAGGTGATCTGGTTGTTGATCTGCTGCAGCTCACGTGCGGCCGTGAGCACGTTCTGCGCATAGTTGTTGGGATCGAACACGATCAATTGCGCGGCTGTTGGTGAGGCGGCACTTGCGATCGCAATGGCGAGCGCACTCACTGCTGAGAGGTGGCGGCGACGCATCATGACAAACCTTCCTGCCTGACGAGACCGGGAATGAGATCGGCGGCCCAAGCCAGTCCACGCGCGGCGAGCCATTCGGTCACAAAACCATCGCGGCCGTGTTCGGCGAGCACGTGCTCGATCATGGCCTGATCGGACTTTGATGAAGCCGCGGTGAAGGCGAGCGCGAATTCCTCAAGGCCCAGTTCGAACAGGCGATTGCCGCGCCGGGACTGGCAGTAGTAGTCGCGTTTGGGGGTAGCGCGCGCCAGGATCTCGATCTGCCGATCGTTGAGACCGAAGCGCCGATAGATAGCCGTGATCTGTGGCTCGATCGCCCGCTCGTTCGGAAGGAACAGCCGCGTCGGGCAACTCTCGATGATGGCAGGCGCAATCGCGGAGCCGTCGATATCCGAGAGCGACTGCGTGGCGAAGACGACGGAGGCATTCTTCTTGCGCAGCGTCTTCAGCCATTCGCGGATCTGGCCGGCAAACCCTTCGTCATCGAGCGCGAGCCAACCTTCGTCGATAATGAGCAGCGTTGGCCTCCCATCGAGCTGCCCCTCAATCCGATGAAACAGATAGGACAGGACCGCCGGTGCGGCGCCAGTGCCGATCAACCCCTCTGTTTCGAACACCTGGACCGAACTTGTTCCAAGCCGCTCGGTCTCGGCATCGAGCAAGCGCCCGAAGGGGCCACCGAGGCAGTAGGGTTGAAGGGCCCTTTTCAGGCCCTGGGACTGCAGCAGCACGGACAAACCGGTCAGCGTCCGTTCGCCAATAGGTGCCGACGCCAACGAAGACAACGCCGACCAAAGATGCTCCTTGGCTTCAGGCGTCATGTCGATCTTTTCGCTGGCGAGAATGGCTACAATCCATTCCGCCGCCCAGCCGCGCTCGGCCGCATCGTCGATCCTGGCTAGCGGCTGCAGGGCGACCGCCTCAGACGCGTCATTGGACAGCGCACCGCCAAGATCGTGCCAATCGCCCTTCATGGCGAGCGCCGCGGCCCTGATCGACCCGCCGAAATCGAAGGCAAAGATCTGGGAGCTTGGATAGCGGCGGAACTGCAGCGCCATCAGCGCGAGCAATACGGATTTGCCTGCTCCTGTCGGACCGACCACCAGCGTATGTCCGACGTCCCCGACATGGAGGGAGAAGCGGAACGGCGTTGATCCTTCCGTCCGGGCGAAGAACAGCGGCGGCGCGCCGAGATGCGCGTCCCTGACCGGCCCCGCCCAAACCGCGGACAGTGGGATCATATGGGCGATGTTCAGGGTCGAAACCGGCGGCTGGCGGACGTTGGCATAGACGTGGCCGGGCAACGAGCCCAGCCAGGCATCGACGGCATTGATGGTCTCCACCATGCAAGTGAAGTCGCGTCCCTGAATGACTTTCTCGACCAGGCGCAACCGTTCGTCCGCGATGCGCGGATTCTCGTCCCAGACCGTGATCGTGGCGGTGACGAAGGCCTCTCCGATCAGATCGGAGCCGAGTTCCTGTAACGCTGCATCGGCGTCGATGGCCTTGTTGGCTGCGTCAGTGTCGATCAGCGACGAAGCCTCGTTGGTCATTACCTCCTTCAGGATTGCGGCGACGGATTTCCGCTTGGCGAACCAGTGCCGCCTGATCCTGGTCAGGAGCTTCGTCGCGTCTCCCTTATCGAGCATGATCGCCCGGTCGACCAACGATAGGGGAAGGCAAACCGATTGAGATCGTCCAGGATCCCCGGCGTGGTTGCCGTCGGGAACCCAACAACCGTGAGCACCCGCAGGTGTTGGCCGCCCAGCATCGGCTCGAGCCCACCCGTCAGGGGCTCGTCCGCCAACAGGGCATCGAGATACATGGGAATCTCGGGAACGCGGACGCGATGTATCTTGGTCGACACGCAAGCATGCAGGTACGTCAGGGTCTCGCCGTCATCGAGCCATCGGCACTCCGGCATAAACCCTTCGACCAGTTGCAGCACGCGGTCGGTCCGGTCGACAAAGCCGCGCAACGCTTCGTGAGCGCCGGCAGCTTCCCCGCGCTCCCTTCCCTCATAGAGGAGACGCTCGGCGCGCGCCGCATCCTCGGCCGGCGGCAGATACAGGAAGGTGAGGAAATAGGCTGACTCGTAGTGAGCTCCCTCTTCCTCGAATTGGGCCCGGCGCTCGGCATCGACCAGGGCCGATGCCACGTCCGGACAACTGCTCGGTGGATAGGCGTTCGATGAATACCTCTGCGCTTCAACAAACACCGCCCAGCCGGATCCGAGGCGCCTCAAGGCGTTATTGAGGCGCCCGACAACCGCAACAAGTTCTGCTGGAACAGAGGAATCAAGATCGGGCCCGCGAAAGCGCGCGGACCTCTGAAACGATCCGTCCTTGTTGAGGACGATGCCTTTATCGACCAGTGCGGCCCATGGCAGGAAATCCGCGAGATGTGTAGTGGAGCGGCGGTATTCGGCAAGGTTCATCATTGGTTGCTCACACATTCAGATGGGTTGGGATGCGCAGATGGCGTCTTGCAGTCTCGACAAAGAGCGGATCGCGCTTCGCGGCCCAGACGGCAGCGGCATGACCAATTGCCCAGATCAGGAGGCCCGCGATCCACAGCCGCAGGCCGAGGCCGAGCGCAGCGGCAACGGTGCCGTTGACGATGGCGATCGCACGCGGCGCGCCGCCGAGCAGGATCGGTTCGGTCAGCGCGCGGTGCACCGGAATTGCAAAACCTTCAACCGGCCCGTCCATCAGATCAGCACTCCGCCGCCGAATGAGAAAAATGCCAGGAAGAAGCTCGAGGCTGCGAACGCGATCGACAGACCGAAAACGATCTGGATCAGGCGCCGAAAACCGCCCGAAGTGTCGCCGAAGGCGAGCGTAAGGCCCGTGACGATGATGATGATCACGGCCAGAATCTTGGCGACGGGCCCCTCGACCGACTGCAGGATCTGGTTAAGCGGCTGCTCCCACGGCATGTTGGAGCCAGCGGCCTCTGCAGTGGGCGAGATCGCCACGGAGCTGAGAGCTACCGCAACAGCTATCATCCCGCTTCTCAATGTGACGCCGTTCATGATGGGTCTCCTGCGTGTGAAATGAGGTAGTCGCCCTCGGTCGTCAGGCCATCGACACGCGCGAGTTCTGTCAGCCGACGGTCTGCGCCGCGGCCGGAGAGAACCGTAATCACGTCGATGGTCTCCGCGATCAGCGCGCGCGGCACGGTGACGACGGCTTCCTGGATGAGCTGCTCAAGCCGGCGCAGCGCGCCAAGCGCCGTGCCGGCGTGAATGGTGCCGACGCCACCGGGATGGCCGGTGCCCCAGGCCTTGAGAAGGTCGAGCGCCTCGGCCCCTCGCACCTCACCGATCGGGATTCGGTCGGGGCGTAGCCGGAGCGAGGAGCGCACGAGGTCGGACAGCGAGGCGACACCATCCTTGGTGCGCAGCGCCACGAGGTTAGCCGACTTGCATTGGAGTTCGCGCGTATCCTCGATCAGCACGACACGATCTGCAGTTTTTGCAATCTCGGCCAGCAGCGCATTAGTCAGCGTGGTCTTGCCGGTCGAAGTACCGCCGGCCACGAGGATGTTTTGACGGTCCCGGACAGCGTTCCGCAGCCCTTCAGCCTGAGCGACTGTCAGGATGCCGGCGGCGACATAGTCGTCGAGCGTGAAGACGGCCACCGCCGGCTTGCGAATGGCAAAGGCTGGAGCGGTCACCACGGGCGGCAGCAACCCCTCAAAACGCTCTCCCGTCTCGGGCAACTCGGCCGAGACGCGGGGACTTTCCGGATGAACCTCAGCGCCGACGTGATGGGCAACGAGCCGCACGATGCGCTCGCCGTCGGCTGCGGCGAGACGCTCGCCGGTATCTGTCATGCCCCCCGACAACCGATCGACCCAGAGCCGGCCATCGGGATTGAGCATGACCTCGACGATCCCAGCGTCTTCGAGCCAGGCCGCTATCGCCGGTCCGAGCGCCGTGCGCAACATGCGTGCACCACGCGAGACCGCCTCGGACTGAAAGGAATGAACTGCCACGCTTGCCCCCAAGGTCGCCGAGATATGAGCTCGGCGGTGGGGATCAGTAGAAAAGGCAGGTTACGCGCTCGTGCAACAAGCTGAAATCAGGCGGCGTATCGTGGCGTAGCAAAAGAAAAGATGGCGGGATCACTTACGAGGAACGGTTGGCGGCGTTTGCGTCGGATCGATGTCGAGCGAGATCTCCTGGGCCAGGGTCTGGCCCCTGGCCAGCCGACGCCCAAGGGCTTCGACAAACCCCTCGTACCGTTCCCGGCCCTTGGCCTGCGCAGCGGGGTGCGCGGTATCAGGCAGCGGCGGCGTTGCCGTCAGCCAGAACCGCACGAACAAGGCGAGCGCTTCGTTTGAAATGGTGATGTGACGCTCCAGCCGCTCGACGTGCCGGGTCAGCCGGTCAAGGCGACGGCCGAGCGCCGCTTCCATCCGCTCCGAATTATCCGGCGACAGGAATGAGGCCAGCGCAGTTTCGACGATGAGCGCCTGCGGCACCCGCTTGCGGCTGGCATGATCGGCGAGCTTGCCCGCAAGGTCCGGAGGCAGGCGAAACGTATGTTTAGTCCGCATTATCTCACCCTAGAGGTCGAGGCCATCGTCTGGATCCATCGCGGCCTGGCGTGCGAGGCTGGAGACGTTCATGCGCAGCACACGCGCTCGTATGGCGTCACCGTCGCCCACATCTTCCGTGAAGTCGAACTCCGGTGGAGGCTTTAAGGCCGCTGGCGCGATATTTTCATGCTCGGGAAGCTCCGGCTCGCGGCGAATGCCGGAATTTACGGTAGATTGCCGAGCACCCGACAAGCTTACCGGCTCGGCAACATTTGAATTCGGCGGAGCTGGCAGTTGGCTCCAATCGTCTATCACTGCCCTACCGTCGCGATCGAGGGAGCTTGAGTTTGGCGGTGGTAGCACGCGCTCGGTCAAACGTGGATCCTCAAAATACCTCGCCTTCTTGGCGCGGATCGGTGGCACGCCGGAAACCAGCACCAGCTCATCCTCGGGCAGAAGCTGCATCACCTCGCCGGGCGTTAGCAATGGCCGCGCGGTCTCCTGTCGCGAAACCATGAGATGGCCGAGCCACGGGCTAAGCCTGTGACCGGCATAGTTCTTCATCGCCCTTAATTCCGTGGCAGTCCCAAGCGCATCCGAAACCCGCCTGGCCGTACGCTCGTCATTGGTCGCAAAGGAAACGCGCACATGACAATTATCGAGGATCGCGTTATTCGGCCCGTATGCTCTTTCGATCTGATTGAGCGACTGCGCAATAAGGAAACTCTTGAGCCCATAGCCCGCCATGAAGGCGAGCGCCGACTCAAAGAAATCAAGCCTTCCCAGCGCCGGAAACTCGTCGAGCATGAGCAGCAATCGATGCCGGCGGCCCTTGGCCTGGAGTTCCTCGGTGAGACGGCGACCGATCTGGTTGAGTATCAACCGCACCAGCGGCTTGGTGCGGCTGATGTCGGATGGAGGTACAACGAGATAGAGCGTCGTCGGCCGATCGTCTTCAACGAGATCGCGGATGCACCAATCACAGCGGCGCGTCACCTCGGCAACAACAGGGTCGCGGTAGAGGCCGAGGAAAGACATCGCGGTCGAAAGCACGCCGGACCGTTCGTTCTCGCTCTTGTTCAGTAGCTCTCTCGCTGCGGATGCGATCACCGGATGCGCACCGGCTTTGCCAAGGTGTGGCGTAGTCATCATTGCGCGAAGCGTGGTCTCGATCGGCCGTTTCGGATCGGACAGGAAACTCGCAACACCGGCGAGCGTCTTGTCCTGCTCCGCATAGAGGACGTGAAGGATGGCTCCGACCAGTAGCGCATGGCTGGTCTTCTCCCAGTGGTTGCGCCGTTCCAGCGACCCTTCAGGATCGACCAACACGTCGGCCACATTTTGCACGTCACGAACTTCCCGCTCCCCTCGCCTCACTTCCAAGAGAGGGTTGTAGGCTGCACTCCTTGAGTTGGTTGGATCAAACAACAGCACCCGACCGTGTTGGGCCCGAAAGCTGGACGTCAGGGTCCAGTTTTCACCCTTGATGTCATGAACGATGCAGCTTCCCGGCCAAGTCAGGAGCGTGGGGACAACAAGGCCGACACCCTTGCCGGATCTGGTGGGGGCAAAGCAAAGGACATGCTCAGGTCCATCGTGCCGCAGATAAAGTCGCTCGAACCGCCCGAGGATCACGCCATCTGCCCCGGCAAGGCCGGCACTTCGAATCTCAAGCTGGCTGGCCCAACGTGCAGAACCATATGTGGCCGCCGTCTCCGCCTCCCGAGCCCGCCACACCGACATCGCGAAAGCGACTATAATCGAGATGATCCCGCCGGACGCAGCGACGCATGCCCCTTCAACGAACACTTCAGGTGCGTAGGCATCGTAGGCATACCACCACCAGAAGAAGGCCGGAGGCAGATAGATGGGAACGCCCGGTGCGAGCTCAAACCAGGGGTGTCCGAGTTGCAGCTGATAGCCGAGACGCCACGCCGTCCATTGCGTCGCGGCCCACATTGTGATGAGCACGACGGTCAAGACGCAGGCGATCTGGCCCCAAAGTATTCTGGTTGCGGACATGGCATCGAATATCAAGTGACTCCGTAATCCGCGGACAAGCCATCTTGCAAGCTGCTAGTATTTTCGGATACCCCGGCGAACAGATTGGTGCGGCAAACCAGAGGCCAGCCACGATCTGGAGCCCTACATTGAAAGCAAATGCTGCTTGGTAAGCGACTTCAGGGTAGTGCCCATCTATGGGCGCCCAGAGCTGAACTACTAGCCCCGTCATATATTGCACGACAAACGCGCTACCGATGTGGAAGACGTTCAGCGCTGCATTGGCCCTACCCGCCAGCTCCTTAGGGAAATACTCGGCCAGGATAGCGTAACTGAGAACAGTTCCTGCGCCGACGGCCGCCACGACGATCCACGGGACATATGACGGGAGCGGCCATCGCAGGATCAATGCCAACTGAGCCGCGATAAACATCGTGGCGACAAGGCCCAACAGTGTCCGCGGTCCGGTCCCACGTCGGCGCGCCCGATCGACCGCAATGCCCCACAGAAGCCCGCCCAAACTCAATGCGATTGCCATAATGAGCAAATGCCAGAGTAGTCCCGAGCGGTCGAGACGCTCGACATCGCTGAGCCATGGCGCCGCCCACAGTCCCTGCAACGCCCATGCCGTCCCGATACAGGCGGCTGAAAGCGGAGCCAGGCGCCAGAAGCGTGGGTCGGCATAAACCATCCTTAGACTATTTGGTCCGCATAACACCGATATACGTGCTGGCACCTCTGGGACAGCAAGATAGATGACAAGAGCGCATCCGGCCGAGACAATCGCGAGCAGCGCAAACAATGCTCGCCAACCCACCGAAACCAGCAGGAACTCCGCAGGCAAAGTTGCCGTCAGTGCGCCCAGGGCCCCCAACATGATCATCAGGCCGTTGAGCAACGGGATACGTTCGCTGGGAAACCAGAGCACGAGGGCTTTCAAGCCGGCCGTCAATGACGCGGCGACACCAAGACCGATCAGCGCCCGGCCGCCGAGGAGCAGCCAAAAATTGTCCGAGACGGCAAATAGCGCCGCGCCTAGAGCTGCGGCAATCATCACGGCACTTTGGATCCGCCCCGGACCATATCGGTCCAACAAGATGCCGATCGGAATCTGGGCAGCAGCAAAAGTCAGGTAGTAAACAGACGTCAGTAGACCAAGATCGCCAGCGCTGAGGCCAAATTCCGACGTCAAGGAACCGGCGACCGTTGCATTGATGGTCCGAAACAGAAATGAGAGGTAGTAAGCGGCAACGAACGGCAGGAAGACGCGCAGAATCAAGTGCCAGTCTGTCGAGCCGCCGACACGTCGGCGTCGAGTCGCATGGCTGGACAGTCGGGACCGTAGTGGCTGTTCGACCGATTCTTCGTGAGCAATTGTCTGCTTCGCAACAGGTCTAGTGCAGAGGCAGTCCCGCCTTCCCTGGAAAGTTGAACAGGCTGCCGCCCTCCCGGACGGCAGTGGAGTGCTCTACTTCGATGCCAACCGGGTTTGACGTGCGGAGATCTGGCTCGTGAACTGGCGAAGAGGTCTTTGCCATTCCCTTCCCAAAACCGTCAGCGTGAGTACGTCTCTTGTGGCCGAGCCGATCCACCGTCTCATGCACGAGCGAGGTCCCCGACTGAACGCGCCGCCAAACCTGTGTGGCAAATTCATCGAACCGCTCCGCCCCGAGCGCACACGCGGCCCGCAGAGCGGCGGCCGGCAGCGGCGGCGTCACCGCAAGCTGGTATCGAGCCTGCAGCGCGACACTCTCGTTGACGATTCGAAGATCGCGATCGAGTTGTTCGAGCTGGCGGCTCATCAAGGAAAGGCGGCGGTCTACCGGGAGATTATCATTATCGTCGTCCGAACCGAAGAACTGAGCAAGGGCGGCCTCAACGAGCGCCGACTTGCTGGCGCCAGGACGCTTGGCGGCTGCCGCTAGCCGCGCGGCCATCTGCTCCGAGAGGTAGACGCCAATTCTGGGCTTCATCGTTGGACCTTTTGAAAGCCTGATTTCCTGCAGTGCGCGTCTAAAGCAGCGGCGCGCTGAACAAAAGGGGCTACTCACGGTCCCCGAGCAACCGCTCAATCGCAACCGCCGTGCGTTCGGATAGATCGGCGTAGAAGAAGGCCGATCGAGATTGCATGGCACCGGCGGGCGGCGCGAGGTGCGACATGGCGCGGAAGTGCCGGGCAGTCCGCCAATCAGATTCCCAGGCTAATTTTCCTTCCAAAGCTCCAGGTCACACCGCCGCCACTTGCGGCGATGCCGGATACCTGTCGACCGAGATGCTGCTCAAGGGCGGGCCGCCAGGGCACGAGTTGGAATCCAAGCCCGTCGTCAATCATGGCAAACCGACCTGACGCCAGCGCTATACGCTGACGATAGATGCCCACGATGCGTTCGCCCTCCGACGAAGGATTGTGGGGTAGCCCTGTCTCGACCGAGATTCTTGCAACCGCCGCATCGAGCTCCCGTTGCCTTAGCGTATTGAGAAGATCGCGGGCAAAGGTGACCCTTGCCCCCTGACGGCGCGCGAGACCTTCGCTTGCGAGATAGTCAACCCGGCGATCAATGGCTTCGCGCACTTCGGATCCGAAACCGCTGCTTGCCACGATCGAATCCCGCGCGAGTAACTGCCGGTCAATCCAGGTCGCTCCCGGCGCGGTGACCTGAGCCTCAATACTAAGATCCGATCGGGTGGCGAGCGAGAGCCGCTTGCGGCCCTGCACATCATCGTAAGATCGCGCCTCCACGATCGCGCCGGGCGCGGCATCGCCAGTCATTTCGATATCGCTGAACCTGATGTGATGCGTTCGTCCATCGATCCCCTCAACGATCGCATAGGCCGAGCCTTTCAGTTCGTCATGCAATCCGCGCTCGAGCAGCCGGCCGAGCACGAGATCTGTCGGTTCCTCGCCGTGCAAGGCAAAGCCGGAGACATCCGGCTCGCGGCCACGAACGGTCATCGTCCGATGCATTGTCTTGATGACATCGCCGCGAATTGACAGGTCACGCAGCCTGTCCTCGATACCAGGCTTGAGCGTCCAGCAGCCGGATGCAACTTGATCCGCAAGACCGAGACGTTCGAGTTTGGCCGCCCGACCAACCATCAGGCGGCGGAGTGCGAGGTCTTCGCCTGTTACACTGGGGCGAAGGTCCGCCACGCCGGCCCCCTCGTCGGCGGCAATACGCAACGCCCTATCGAGGCTCGTCCAGCGTTCGGCCTCGACCTCCCTTTCCAGGGCAGACTGGATATCCCGCTCGCTGCGCGGCCCAAGCTCCAGGGTAACGCGCTCGGCGGCACGATCCCGAAACCCGCGGCTGATGTAATCCCGACTGATGACCAGATCCTGGCCATCCTCGGCGCGCCCGCGGATCAGGACATGAATATGTGGGTTGTCGGTGTTCCAGTGATCGACCGCGACCCACTCCAGCTTGGTTCCGAGATCGCGCGCGACGTCGGTCATCAACTCGCGCGTGAAGGCACGGAGATCGCCGAGCTCGGCGGCGTCCTCGGGAGAAATAATAAATCGAAAATGGTACCGGTCATCCTTGCAGCGCTCGGCGAAAGCACGCTCATCCGCTGTATCCGACGCCGCATCAAACATCCGAGCATCAGCGCCGTCCCGTGTAACTCCCTCCCGTTTCAGATAGGTAATATGCTTCGGCAGCGGCGCCGAGCGAAAGCGGGTGCCGTGGTGACGAACCACGCGCGCCTTCATCACCACGCGTCGCGAGGTCGGGCGGAGCGACAAGGAAAGGGCGGCGCGCCGGCCTCGCCCGAAGCGCGACCGGCTAGCGCCGGCCTTACCGCGTCCGAAACCGTTGCCGACATGCCCGGCCCTCTTGGCCGCCCGCATAACCTGGCCGACAAAGCTATTCGGACGCGACGAGCTACGTCCGCTGTCGCGGATGCGACCAGGACGAACACGAAGGTCATTGTCGTGCTGGCTCACGATCGCCTCACCGCAAGCTTGCGCAGGCCGATGGCTTTCGGTGCGTTGGTTTCCTTGACGATTTGGAATGGAGCGACGGCTTGATCATTTCCCATGCCTCTTAAACTCTCAACTCCACCAACCACATGCGCCCGACCGAAGGCGGCGCTTTTCCCTTGCCATCCGCGGTCGGTCTGCCCCTGCTCCCAATCACGCACCGCCAAGAGTGCGAAGAGCTTCGACAGAATGCGATTGAGCTCGTTTGCAGGGGGCGCGACCATCAGAACTACAAACAAGACAGCCGCCACAGCGGCACAAGCGGCAATCCCGATAGAAGGCGAGCCTGCCACCGTGCTCGCGACCGTCCAGGGTGAAGCTGCTTCGCGCCGGCCATTCGGCCGCCCTGGACGGCCGCTGTGCGCGGCGGCTGCGACAGCGCTGGTCGGGACGGAGGAATGGTGCGGCCTTCGATCGAACAGAGGAATGGCCAACCGAGAGCCCACAGCACGCACCGTCAGTTCTCATTTGTCCAAACGGGACGCGCACGGCCGACGATTGCGGTTGCTGGCATCATTCCGAAGTAACGCCCGTCGAAGGAGTCCGCGGCTTGCCAGTTCATGAGGAAGAGCTTTCCGTCGTCGACGACGTCGCACCCTTCCCAGACCGGCAACGGCCGGTCACGACTGTCACGCTCCCGCGCCTCGCCCACCGCGATGCCATCGACCGTGATGGTGCTCCCGTTTCTGCAGACGGTTTGTCCGGGAAGCGCCAGCACACGCTTCAACATGGGAACGCCAGTTGGAAGATAGCCGTTCAGGTCCAGATAGCTTGCCAGCGGCGCCGGCGGCCGAACTACGACCAGCTCGGTGACGTAGTGATTGCCAGCAGGCCGCACGCGATAGAGGCCGACAGGGACGCTCGCAGAGCTGTTCCAAATGTAGATTGGGCATGGCTGTGCGACAATCGGCCCGGCGAGCAAGGCAACTGCGCCGATCGTCGTTAGGAGGGTTCGGTTTCGGGGCATCATCACGGTGCGACCCTCCGCCGATGAAGCCAGGCCTGATGGCGTGACTTTGTGTAGGCGCGCGGGGCTTCGTTGACAGACAGGCGGTTGTGGACGTGATGCCAATAGTCGGGCGCCGCGTCGGCAGGGTCGATGCCGAGCGCCTCGACGGCGTCGATCAACTGCAACACACGCTCGACCTTGGACCAGCCTGACAGGCGCAAGAGAATTTCGCCGCCGGATTTGACATAAGGGACGGTCGAGCAGCGTTGGCCAGTTGCCACCGCCCGCAAGATGTCGATGCGGGAAACGACCGTCCCGAAATCGTTCGACATCCAGCGAACGAAAGCAAAGATGCTGCCGGGTGCGAATGACAGGACGCGCCTGTTGCGGTCGAGAATCCTTTCCTCGACGGCGCGACCGAAGCGAATTCGGTTCTCGATGCGTTTTTCAAGCCAGAGAAGCTCGACCTGCGTGAGTTCGTTCATGAGGCCACTCCGTCTAGGCGGAGCTCCAACGCCTGCGGACGAGCACGCAGATCCCTCGGCGGCGGGTTATGCACAGTGAGGAAAACGGCGCGGTCCGTTAGAAGAAATCCGAAGGATTTCTGGTTAGAAGAGTTACGGCGGCTCGAACGCGCCTGATAACAAACGCTTAGGACCGATTCCGGTCCCCGATAGCACGAGGATCTGGTCCCCGATGGCACGAGAGTAGCGGTCCCCGATAGCACGAGTTGATTCACAGCTTATCTCCAGCCTGAGGCGTGAGCCCGCGCTTGCGAAGCCGCTCCTCGAACGGATCGGTGCAGCGGGGCGAAAAGTTCAACCGTTCGACGCCGTTTGGGTCGCGCGTGATCACGAGCTCATAGCCGGGCAAGGTCTGCCGACGGACGATTTCGCGCAGGTCAAAGGCAAAGTGTTTGGGCGGCGAGAGGCTGCCGGACTTGGCGTGAAGATGCAGAAAATCAAAACTCCAGCCACCTTGCTGGCGACCGCCGTGCTTGCGGACAAGCCGGTAAAGCCAGCGCTCGAGTCCGCCGGTCAAACAAAAATAGGCGCGGTCGATGGTCAGCACGAGCGCGTCATCGAGAACGCCGGCATAGAACCAGTCTGGCAGGATCAACTCGAGGCCCAGCGGACGCCCATTGGCATCGGCCGTCTCCTTCCATTCGTTGATCCAGGAAAAACGATGCCGTCGTCGCTCTGCCGGCTGGCGGATCGACGTCAGCACCGAGGTTGCCTGCAACCGGTCGAGACCTGCCTTGAGACGATCGTAGTCGCGCGCGCTGGTGCCGCGGCCAACCGAAGGTCAGGATTTCATAAGGGGTTGCCGCCATCAGGCGCGAGGTCTTCAGGCCGGCGTCGCGCGCCTCGACAATTTGCGAAGCTGCCCAGATCAGGACATCGGCATCCCAGATCGTCGCCATGCCGTGTTCGGGCACTGCCTCGACGCGAATGGAGATTGCGCCCGCGCGGAAATCGATCGGCACAATCCGCTTTGACTTGGCGAGCGAGAAGAATGGATAGGCCATCAAGTCCTGGGCGTCGCGCGGCGCGAGATCGCCAGGCAAGGCGCGGAACAGCTCGAGTTGACTGCGCTCGGATCGAAATTTGCGCCGCATCTGCCAATGCTCCCGCGGCAATCAGCGACGTTCCTGGCCCGCATAGGGGCGCAGTGCCGGATGCTTCTTGGCAGGCAGGACCGTCCCCTTCCCGGGATCGGACGTCGATGTCTTGGACCCGAGATCGGCCCAAGCCTTCAGATCATCGAGCGCATAGACGACCCGGCCGCCAATTTTCCGATAGGTCGGACCGGTGCCGTAGGTGCGGTGCTTTTCCAAAGTGCGGCCGGACAGCCCCAGATATCGCGCGGCCTCGGGCGTCCGCAGGAAACGTGGCGGCAGACCGGCCATGGGATCGGGCATTTGAGAACTCCATCATGGAATCGCGCTATCACCGGCGGTGCCGGCGTGTGTGCGGTGATCATGGAGGAGCAGCCCGTCGCAGGGGGATGGCGAAGATCGAGGGGTGGATTATCGATACCCGAAAGGGGCTATTTGTCCTTGCGCCTTGGACGCAGGAGTTCGCGATAGCCGCCGCGCATCAAGGCGAGGCCACGCTGCACGAGGCGGATGGTACGATTGCGCAAGTCATGCGTCTTCCAGGCGCGCTCCGGGATACGCTTCTCGCCAAAAAGACCTTCGGCGATCGCACGATAAGTCTTGCCCTCATTACGTCCGTCGAGCGCACGCAAGACCAAAGCAAACCGCTGGCGCCGCTGCTGAGGAAGGTCGGACAGGGGTGGACACGGAGAACGGCCGCTCAGCGTACGACAGAGCGATTGGGCCGCCTGGGTGCGGAGTTCAAACGTCGAGTCCATTGGCAACTCGATCGCTTGCGGCGTCGAGGCTGCAGGCAATTCCTTCATCCACACGCGATGCGTGGCACCACCGAACCGGAGCACGGCATGCCAGCCGTCCGTGTTCTGCCGCAACTCGCCGGGCGACAGTCCAGTTAGATCCAGAGCGATCGGTTGATCTGAAGTTTGCGACGACGAAGCTCCTACCGACAAAACGGTCGGCAGAACTTCAGGTGCCCAAAATATGATCTGCTCGTGGCAGGCCTTTCGCGGATCAGCCGCGAAAAGACAGGCCCCATTTATTCCGGAATTCGGCCGGAGCGCCGGCGCGCGGATTCGCTAGCGCACTATAGTGTTTTCGGTATTCGGGATTACGACGAAGGCATTCCCAGGCGAGACCGGTCAGGTCGGCGTTCTGCAGTTTTGAATAGGCCTCAGGCGAGCGCCAATCGAAATCCGGCATTGTACTTGATCCTCACGCGAAACAATGACGCATTGCAACACTTTAAATATGGACCATTTATGGTTGCATAACGTATCCCACCGGTTAGTTACGCGAATTATCTGCAGTACAGAAAATTCTTCCCTCCCAATTTAATTCTGCAGATCGTTTTCCTACCGATTGGCGGAGCCGCCACGTAGCAAATGGCCATAGCCATGGTTCGTCATCCATCTGGCGCGAGACAGATGGCTATCGAAGGCTCTGCGTGCGCGCTCCGGGTAGCGTTCAGGATCGATGTGAAGAACGATTCTTGCAACTTCACGCCAGTCCGCGTTGTCAGCGTCAGCATCCAGCAGCCGGAGATAGGTGACGACGTGTTGCTCGTCATAAGCCGTCAGCACGGGGTCATCCGGTGCCAGGTCCGCAACATCGGGGTCAAGTGGGGGTGACGGCATGTAGCTCCTTCGAGTGGCGACGAGGCTGCGCTTGGCCACCATTCGGCGATAGCCTCACCTTAGCCCTATTCGGTACCGTTCGCAGCCAAACTTCGGGAAGGCAGCTATTCCTGGAGGGCATTCGAATGCCTACGCAGTTGGGAATACACACTATAGGAGATAAACCTCATAGTATGTAAAGAAGCAACTTGCGCGAATGGACATGCGCAAGTTGGTTGGCCGAAACTTCGGACGATTGCGGAAGCAGAAGGGCTTCACGCAGGAGAAGTTTTCGGAAGCATCCGGCTTTACCCAACAATACATCAGCGGTCTCGAACGCGGACGTCGCAATCCGACCATCGTTACATTGTTTGAACTCGCCACAGCCTTGGGCGTGAGCCATATCGACCTTGTGCTACCAGATGATGAAGTGCGCAGCGAACGATCCAAACCCTCCAAGAAAAAGTGAACGATTCCATCTGACGAATGTGGCTCTGTGCTTCCGCGCGAGCCGGGCCAAAGGCCCGGCGAGCGCCGACGCAAACACGCGTCGCCGCCGCCGATCCGCTTGCCGGATCGGCGGCGGCGCACTTGGGGCACCATTCGCAAGAAATGAAGTGGCCGCGCAATTTTCTCAAATTGCGCGGCGCACGTTCTAAATGGCGCGTTCCATCAAGCGCTTTGCCTTGCCTTCGAGTTCCAGCCGCGCATCCTGATGAGATTTGGTCCGGGCCAGCGCGGTGATGCCTTGCACGAAGTCAAAGACACTTTCGGGCTTTCGATTTTCTTCGCCAAGCACCGTTTCAATAATCTTCGCCGTTTCCGATTTGGAAAACCCGCCCTTGCGCAAGAAGCTCTCACGGTCCTCATCCGTCCGGGCAACAATCCGCCCCCGAGCGGCCTTGATTCCGGCAACGAATGGCGCGGGCGAAGAATTGGCAAAGCTGGTCAAGGCCGGTGCCGCCTCATGCGCAAAGCGCTGGCCTGCGAATTTGGAATGCCGGATGGTGATTTCTTCGAAATTCTCGACGCCCCACAGATTGCGGTTCATGCAGACGGCGCGAAGGTAGAAGCTGGCAATGCCGAGCGTCTTGCTGCCAACTTCGCTATTCCAGCAGTAAAATCCCCGGAAATATAGGTCCGGTGATCCGTCCGGCAAGCGCCCCGCCTCGATCGGGTTGGTGTCATCGACCAAGAACAGGAACACATCCCGGTCGCTGGCGTAGAGCGTCGTGGTGTCCTTGGTCACGTCCACGAAGGGATTGTGGGTCATGGTGGCCCAATCCAGCACGCCCGGCACCTTCCACCGCGTATCCCCAACTCCATTGCCTGCAATCTTCATCACGGCGGCAACAAGCTCATGGTCCCAGATGCGGCCATAGTCGGGGCCGGTGACGGCACGAAGCTCGACGCGGCCGTTATCAGCTTCCAAGGTCTTCACCAGTTCGGCGCGGTGCGACAGCAAGCCATGTTGCAGATTGATGCCGGACAGCGCGGCCGGAAGTTGCCGCAGATACGAAGTTGGCGCCCCGACAAGGGTGCACAATTGTCCGAAGCTCCAATGGGTGGGCGCCACCGGCTCATCGCGCCCGGGGACCATCAACGCCAGCCGCTCGACACTGTCGCGGTTCGCCTCCACCCTGATTGACTTGCTTTCCACCGTCCGCGCCTGCGCGCGCTCGGCGCGACCGCGCACGGCGTCATAGAGTTCCGGCAGGTTCAAGTAACGCTCGTCATCCGGCCGCGAAAACCATTCCGACGACACGCGGCCAACACGCTTGCCGCGCGATACATCCACGCGAAAGCCGCTAGAAGCAGGCTGTTCGTTCTGGGTCAGGGTTATCATCGTCATCGCTGATTCTCCTCTGGGGCTGGGTTAAAGCGCAGCGCTGCGCTGCAACCCTGCCCGTCGGCGAGACCGGGGTAGCAAGGGCAAGGGCGGCCGGAGTGGAGGGGGATCACCCGCCCAAGGGGGCGCGCGGTACGCGCGCGTCTGCACGCGCCTGGCGCTCATGTCGTCGTGAAAATTCTGCGACGGCGCGGAAGACCGGGGAGACCACTCCGGCCGGCGCCGGCTTCGGCGCTTTACCCTTGCGCGCGCGAGGGCGGAGCCCTTAGCGACTATCATGAAAACAAGGAGACCGAAGGTCCTCCCTCTTCTTTCCGCGCCGTTGTGGCCCTGAGCGCAGGAAAAACCCCGCCTCCGAGGAGGCGGGGCGCTTCGATCCGGTTGGATCAGTCGCCGTTGCGGCGGGACCAGATCAGCGTGAAGCTGTCGTCGCCCTCCCCCTTCACCAGCGAAGCGTAGATCGGGGCCGGGAAGCTCGGGTCGTCGAGTTTGACCGAGAGATATTCGCGATCGGTCTCCCGCGCGGTCTTCTTCCAGGCCGCGCCGAATTCAGTGGCGCCGGCGAAGATGCGAAAGTCGGGCGCCTTGTCGTTTTCTTTCTCGGTTGCGACGAACTTCGCCTTGACGTTGAGCGTGAGCGTCTTGACCGATCCGGTGTAGCCGTTGTCCGCTGCGGTGAAGGTTCCGATGGTAGCCATGGTGGTCTCCGTCTGTTGTCGGGCCGCGACCATCGCGGCCTCGATGGCGGTCCTTGGCCCGGGGAGCGATCGGCCCGCAGCCGTCAGGCCCGCAGCGCAGCGGAGGACGGCGTTAGACGGCTTTTTTGCTTTCCGCGAGGAATGCCGCCACTTCGCGGCAGGGGAAAAAAGCCGGCGGAGCTGTTGCGGGAAGGCGATCGAGGCGCAGCCGTCCCTCGGGCCTGATCCGTCCATTCGAGGTTGCGTTGGTGCGCGCCTATAAACGGACTGATGGAGACCACCATGACTGCCATCATCGTCGCCGCACAAGGACAGCGATCACCAATCGGACAAAGACGTGCAGCCGCGCATCCCCGAAGGCGAAGACGCGCCCCTTTCGAACGACGGCGCATGATTTCGCATCGTAGGGCCGACCCGTCACTCGCCCTCGATCCAAACCCGCGGAGTCCAGCTTGCGATCTCGATGTCAGAGATGGTGATAGGTCCGCCCCGATTTACGCCTCGCTGGTGAAAGGTGAGGGCCACGACAGCTTCACCCTGATCTGGTCCCGCCGCAACGGCGACTGATCCAACTGGATCGACGCGACGTGCCGTCCTTCGGGCGGGTTCGCGGGCGCGGACCACAACGCACGCTGCCCGCGCGCTTCAGGCCAAAAAGCATCTTCCTTTCCCTAGAGAATGCATCCGATCGAGGGTGTGAATATCATGACGTTAGCCGCGCGCCTGAAGGCGCGCGGCCAAAAAATACGACAGTTGCGCGATGAGAAGCCGGGACCGCGCGAGCGGTCCCGGCCTTGCCGCTTACTCGGCGGCCACAGAGTACGCGTCGGGGGTCGTCTCCGTGACGGCATCCGCCTGCGGGTGTTCGGCAGGCTCCTGGACGGCTCCCGGCGTCCGCATCAATACGGGCAGCCACCCGGTTCCGACCAACAACTGCTCGGCGGCTTCCGCCATCTCCTGCTTCTTCATGTCCGCCATCCGTCCAGCGGCTTCCTCGCTGACAGCTTCCTGCACGGCGGCAAGAATATGCGTCGTGGTGACACGACCCAGATAGGTCCGCGCGGTCGGGATCCAATGCGAGGTCATGTCGAGCGACACAGCCTCCGCCAGCTTGTCCGCCGTTGCCACCACACGGGGCCTGCGCTCCGATGGTAGTCTCACGGCGTTGACCGTGAGCGCGGCGCAATGCGCGAACAGCGCTATGCGGCTGTCGTGGTCCAATTCCACGACAAAAGCCCAGAGGTGGGACACATCGCGCGGCATCTGAGCCGCCCAACGGGCGTGGTGATCCGCCCATGCCTTCCCCGCTTTGGTGTCCTCGATACCATCCGCATGGGAGGCCAGCACCGTGCTGACCGGACGGATGTCGAGAACGTGGGCGTCCGCGCCGCGATAGAAGATTTGCGCCGATAGCGCATGGGTCACGGCCACGATGGCGACGTCCGGCTGCTCGAAGGCAAGGCGAAGCCCGAGGGTGCGGTGCGCGGTAAGATCGCGGATGAGGATGTCCGACAGCGGCTTGTGACCGTCGCCGTCCTCGTCCTCCCCATCCAAACCCTCACCCTCGGCTTCACCGTGCGGGCGGTTTTCGCCGTCCTCATGGACGGTGTGACTGTCCTCGCCTTCGCCATTCAGATCATGTGTTTCTGGCTCCGGCGTCTCGTCCTCGGCCCGCATAAAACCGCGCTCGATGCGCACGGTACCGTCATGATTGAGGATGACAAACGCCCCGCAACGCGCGATGTCGGCGGGGTCATAGGCCCGACGCTTCGCCTCAAGCCGCTCGATCTCGGCCTCAAGCTCGCCGAAACGCGCATCGACTTCATCGGGCAGTTCCTCGGCGCTCTCATGTTGCTCCGTCAGGCTGTCGACCTCGCCCCTCGCGGCATCCAAGGCGGCTTGATCCTCCGCCGAAAGGTCCACTGCTTGCGGATATGTCCGGCGTAGCCCGTGACTGTGCGGGTAGTCCAGGAAGACTTGCGCCCATTTCCACCCCTCTGCTTCCAGCAAGGCGTTCGCCGCACGTCCGAGCTTCGCCATCACAAGCAGGTCGAGGAGCGCCACGTCCTCGAAATAGCCGCCGCGATCTTCGGTGAAGAGATCACGAAGGATCGTGCCGCCCGCTTCGGTATAGGCTTCCGCGCCGACAAAGATCGCGCGGCGATCGGTGGCGGCAACGTTGGCTTCGGTGAGCATGCGGCGGATCGTGCTGGCGTCGCGGTTAAAGGACAGCCGCTCAAAGGCGGCTTCCTGCCGAGCATGATCCTCGGTGATCGCAAAGGCCATCAACTGGTCGATCGACAGATCGCCGTTGCGATAAATTTCCATCAGCTTGGGCGAAACCCCGCCCAAGCGCAGGTGTTGCCGCACCACGTGCGGCGTGACGCCGAACCGGGCGGCGATTTCCTCCGCGCCAAAACCGCGTTCCTCCGCGAACTTCTTGAACGCCTCGAACTGGTCGGCGGGATGCATGTTCTCGCGCGTAACGTTTTCGTCGAGGCTGATTTCGAAGGCGTCGTTCGCGGTGTCGATGACGCAACGGATCGGTTCGGTCTTCTTGATCTCCTTGCGCTTGACACGGAGAAGCTGCGCCAGCCTGCGGCCCTCTCCGATGGTGACAAAATAGAACCCGGTGGCCGCACCATCCGCATCCAGTTCCGGCTCGACGACAAGGTTCTGCAGGATGCCTTTGGCGGCGATGCTGGCCGCATAGGCCTCAATCGACGCCTCGCTGTGCGGCGTCTTGCGGGCGTTGTTCGGGGATTTCTTGAGCTTGTTGAACGGAATGAAGCTCTCGGTCCCGCTCGCCGTGACGATTTCGACATTCTTGATGGACATGATCGATCTCCTTTTAGGGCCTGGGTGCAGCGCGCACCTCGCGCCTGCACCCCTGCCCGTCGGCGAGACCGGGGTAGCAAGGGCAAGGGCGGCCGGGGCGGTGGGGGATCACCCGGCCTGCACAAGCGGATTCCGATGGTGGCGGCTGTCCGGTCTTGACGTCCGCGCGGAAGGTCGGGGAGACCGCCCCGGCCGGTCCCGGATCTTCCGGGACTTCACCCTTGTCCGCGCGAGGGCGGAGCCCTTAGCTCCGAAACAGAAAGAGGGCGTCTGCGCCGCAGCGAAGCGAAGGCCAGTCGGCAGTCGCGAGACCGGTTAAATAGGCACCCGAACGAAGGGCAGTGATAGCGACGCCGGAATGAAATGACGGCGGGACCGAGGGCGAGTGCCTCCGGCGAGCGACACGTTATCGCGCGAGGGATCGAAGCCGAAGGCCGAGACGCAGCTTTGCGGCTCGGTTCACGAGAGCCCGGTGCGGCCATTGCCGCGCGCGCCCAAACCTTGAGCTCCGGCCCTTGCGAAACATAGCCTTGTGTTCAGCTGGAACGAACGACGGGACATAAACAGTCGTCGTATCAGGAGCTTTTTGAATGCTGACGACGAATGAACGAAGGCCGGCGATACGGAAGTTAGGCGGATGGGCCATCCACGTGCGCCCCTGCGAGATCTAGCCCCGCGCGCGCCGCAGCGCGGCCTTCAACCGCTCCTTTTCCTTGTCCCATCTGGCATCTTCGACTTGGGATCTCTTCGCAAGAACCTCCACCTCGGCCTGGATTGCTGCGGCCCTATTGGTGTGCTCGCGCTCGGCCTTGTCCAACGCCGCCTGCGCCTTGTCGATCGCCTGCTGTCGCCTTTGGCGCTCCTTCTGTCTGGCGGCTTCCTCCCTCGCTTGTTCACGCGCGCGGCGCTTCTGCTCCCGTTCGTAGGCGAGATCGGCTTGCCGTTCCCCCGCCTTGTCGACGGGACGGGAGGGAGGCTTCTTCGATTTGCGGCCTTCCGACTTGCGGGCAGTTTTCGTTTGTCTTCCGCCGCTGCCCAGATCGGTGGGAAGTTCGGCACGCTCGCCGAAGCGTCCCTCGGATCCGACGGGGCGCTTGAGAACGACGCCCGGCTTCGCCATGGTCGCAGCGATGATACCTGGATCGTCGCTTTCCTTCGCCGCCCCCTGGTGGAAGAGATTGCTGTCGGCGCCCCACGCTTCCAGGGCCGCTTTCATCGACGGAGCGGCGACCGCCAGATCGAAGAAGCCCAGCGAAGTCTGGTAGGTCTTCAGTTTTCTCACCGGCTGCTTCACAATACGCTAGGCCGACTTCCGCTGCGGTTTTGCGGCCGGCTTCTTTGCCGCTGCCTCTTTCGCCGATTTCTTTCCATCGATCGGCATCAGCATTTCCTTCTGGCCGCTTGCGACCTTGCGTGGCTTTTTCGCCGGCTTCTCTTTAGCCGGGCCGGCGGCGCCGATACTCTTGCGCAGCGCGTCCATCAGGTCCACCACGTTCTCGCCGCGGGGACGCTCTTTCGCGGCGATTGGTTTTCCGGCGCGCTTCTGGTTGATGAGATCGATAAGGGCGGTTTCGTACTGGTCTTCGAACTTGTCTGGGTCGAAGTGGCCCGCCTTCTGATTGACGATGTGCCTGGCGAGATCGAGCATGTCCTTGGTGACTTTGACATCCTGGATGTCGTCGAAATACTCGTCCGCAGAACGCACTTCGTACGGATAGCGCAGCAGCGTTCCCATCAGCCCCTTGTCGAGCGGATCGAGCGCGATGATGTGCTCCCGATTGGTCAGCACCACGCGCCCGATCGCAACCTTGTTCATCTCTCGGATGGTCTCGCGGATGACGGCGAAGGCGTCATGGCCGACCTTTCCGTCCGGCACCAGGTAGTAGGGGCGGATCAGATATCGCGGATCGATCTCGCTGCGGTCGACGAACTCGTCGATCTCGATGGTCCGCGTCGATTCCAGCGCGACGTTCTCGAGCTCCTCCTTGGTCACCTCGATGAAGGTGTCGGTGTCGACCTTGTAGCCCTTGACGATGTCCTCGTTGGCGACCTCCTCGCCGGTATCGGCGTCCACTTTGGCGTACTTGATGCGGTGGCCTGTCTTCCGGTTGAGCTGATTGAACGAGACTTTTTCGGATTCCGACGTGGCCGGATAGAGCGCGACCGGACAGGTGACGAGGGAAAGACGCAGGAAGCCTTTCCAGTTAGCGCGGGGGGCCATGGCGGGGGAACTCCAATACTGATGCCGGATTCAAGACGATCCACCCAGCTTGGTTCCGACATCGCGGCCTTCCCAACGGGATGATTTTTTCACGGAGCGGGCTTGAAGCGGACTCGACTTTTGTTCTCTTTATGTTCTAATTCGGAATGACCGACCGACCCGCGAGCTGGCGCATGCCGACCCCAAGGCAGATGGAAAAGCTGGCCGCTGAAGTCGCCCGTAGGCCGGGCCCCTCCGCTGCGGCTCCGGATGCGCCCCTCCCGGCCGAATACTGGGAATCGGTACTCAAAGACCCTCGCGTCGGCGCGACCGGGGCCCAGCTGCGGCAGCGACGTCTTTGCGAGATTCAGCGCCACGTGCTGCGCATCTCCTGCCGCCGCTGCGAGCGGACCGTGGAAATCCAGACCGCCGATGCCGTCCGATTGTATGGCGGCAACGCGGTCTGGAAGGACGTCGCGCAGCGGCTGCTCGACAACACCTGCCAGCAGCGCACCGGCAGGCATGAAGAAGACGGGTGCTGGCCGGCGTTCGAGGCGCCGTAGCCCGCTCCGGATCGCCGATCCGATCTCTTTGCGCCTGGATGTCCGGATGGCCCCGAAGTATCACCCAACGCCTCCTGTCGGGCGGCGACCGCAAGGCTCTGGCGAAAGAGCTCGGCAAGGCACGCGCGATGGCCAACATCCTGGCCGCCCAATCGGTGGAGATGCGGGCCAAGGGCGAGGCGATCATCCAGCAAGCTGACCGGCTCCTTTGCGAAAGTTGGAACGAGCGGATGTGGAGCGACGGCGAACCGCTCGATCCGTCGCCCACCATCGATCAGGCCGTGAATGGAGGCTACCCTTGGCTTGAGATCAGGTGCGCGCGCTGCAAGACGCCGAGCGACGTCGACCTCGCAGCGATGAAACACCCGCCGACCACCTTCGCCAGCCGGCTGCGCTGCCGTAAATGCGCCAAGTCGGGCCGGCGTCCATCCGCGACTCTGCTACAATTGGCTTGGCAGCCGCGCCACCCTCGAGCCTGACTGATGTGCATGGACTCTGGTGATCGAAGAGGCGTACTCGTCTCAACGACGTTGGCTGCTTGCGCAATATCAAGCGGATACCAGCGTCTTCGGGCAGGTCGGTTATAGCCGGCGCGCTCAGAATAAGCGTAAGGATCTCACTCAGCGAAGAACCAAGCGCCTCGTAGGATCTCCATAGTACACGTACGACGACCACGTCTGAGTAGCCACTGGCCCGAAATCAAGCAGATGATGCCGCGCGAGTCGTAGCGCCTCCGCGAACGGTATACCGCTCAGAGGATCGCGCCTCACGAGACGCCACCACATGTCATAAGCGGCCGGAAAAAGCCGTGAATAGAATTCTCGAGCGAACGCGGCTGCGAATTCGTCATCGATCGGCCACTGCGCACCGACGAAGTATGCAGAATTCGCCATGAACGCGGATGCAAACCCGTAGATCTCGGCACTGCGCTGCCAAGGGGCCTCCCGGCAACTCCCGCAACCGTTAATGAAGGCCAGGACGAGATTGTGGGGTCGTAACTTCAGAGCCGCGGCCACCTCTTCGGCGAGAATCTGGTCGTGGTAGATCGGTAAATAGCTTTTATCCGGGGCACCGGGCACGAACTGAGCGTGTCCGGCGTAATGGAACAGGTGGGCGTCGCAGATTGCGTTCAGGACTTCAGCTTTCGTCGCGTCTGGTCGCACCCAGATCACGTCCGCCCCCCACGATTTGACCGCCTTGCTGACCGAATCTATTTCGGCCGCCACGTGCGGTAGCGCGCCGGAACGATCCTGCTTCGGACCAAACACAGCGACCTTCAGCCTCGATGACGATAGCGGATTGGCTCTGACGGTAACGTCAGCTGTCACCGTGCGCCCGATTGCATATCGCAACTGCATCATTTCGCCCGTCCCGTCGTCGGCGAGTTCGATGGGAAGCCAGATCAACGATTTCGAAAGGCTTAGACTCAACACATCGTCGTGAAACTGGCTCGTCGTGAACCGCATGTTATCCGGGAGCGCGTCCTCGCCCAACATCTTCGACACCCGCGCGATCGAGCCTTCGAAATCAGCTTTGGAAAATTCTGGAGCTTCCGCAGTCTGCACCAAGTAGGGCAACATCTGCTTCGGCATGCCGTTTAGGAGCGCGGATGGCACATCCACTTCGAGCCGAATAGGTGTCAAGGAGGATGGCGCTTCCAATTGGTAACGAACGAGATCGGGAGACAAAGCCGTTATCTCGACGGCAAATCGAGGATCGCCCTTTTCCAGCGACCATTTCAATCGCCCGATCCGCCGCAACAGGAAACCCGTAGGACCGCGGCGTGTCAGGAGCAGCCCTGCGCAGAGGATCGATGCCAAGATTGCAGCAGTGAGCTTGTAGGGATTGCGATAGAAAGGCAGGCTCACGGAGAAGCGGGAGTCGTGGAAATCTCCCACGTTCAGGAAGCCGTCGGTGACACTCGCAAAGAGGCGGTAACTCTTTAAATCATCGAGATTGGAAAGATCCAGACGGTTTTCCGGTCCGACCAGGCGACGCTCGGCGTTCGCGATGGGCGGGTTGTACGATACGACCGTGATCTTAGAAGAGGGCATCCCAACGAGCCCGGGGCTCACCAAGCGGTATGTCACTGAGTTCGTATCGATAGTTTCGGTCGAAGGCGTTCGCTCGATCAGGATTTCAGGCTTCGCGCTTGGCAAGTGTATCAGCGCGACGCTTCCCGCTGACGCGACCCAAAAACCGCGGCCGGTCGAAGGGACAACAAGGTTGATGGGCTCGGCGAGTCGAGGATCCAGACCTCTGAGTGTTTTCCATCTTCCTTCTTGGACGCTGCCCTCCCAGCGGAACAGCCCGGCGTCGGTGGCGGCGAGCAGTCCCAGTTCCCGGTGCGCGGCAAACGAGCGGATAATATACGGCTGATCCTGAACATCGGGACCGCCGAAGCCGACGACCGCGAATTTGCCTTCGTTCCGCTTCAGGAAAACCGTTCCGCCCCATCCTCCAGAAGCCACGGCGTCCGCGCCCTCGATCATATCGGTCAGAGCGATGGCGCCGAAGAGATGCTTCTTGCCATAGGGAGCCGGCGAGAAGGGACCCAGCTTCGCGCGTTCGCCGGATGCGACGGTTATCCCGACGACTCCGACAGCGAACATCGTTCCACTTTGGTCGAAGGCCAAAGCTCCGATGGCCGAACCACCGAAGTCGGGGTCGACTTCCGCGACTTCGCGCCATTTTTTGTCGGACACGCAGAGAGCGGAGATTGACCAGAAAAGTCCAACGCATACCGTTCCGTCGTCGGAGACCGCTAACGTCGAAGGCGCAACGGAACTTTCCGTTTTCGGCACTGGATAGTCCGCCACCCGTTCGGTTTTGGCGTCCGAAATCGAGAACAGGCCGGCCCCAGTCAGAGCCCAGAGCCTATCCTTGGAACCGCTAGCCAAGAGGGCGCCGGGAAAATAGGGGGAAGCAGTCGACCCAGCCGCTGGCAATTCCAATCGGGACGCCTCCAGCTGGCGGGTCAGGCGCCAAGCTTCGCCATTTTTCAACCCGACTACGATGCCACCATCAGGGCCGGGTACCATTGATGAGATCGTTCTCTCGTCACCCACAAACTTTTGTTCGCGCGATACATCGAAATACCGCCAAAGACCGAGCGGCGATCCTATCCATACATTGGCAAGTCCGTCCTCGATGATGGAGCTTGCCTTTATCGGACTACTCTGTCCGGGCGACCAACGCATCCAGGCGTTCTGGTGCCGATAGAGATAGTCCGTCGAGACCCACGCCGTGCCGTCCCGCTGCTGGTAGACGGCACTGCAATTGCCAGTCGCGAGCAATTCGGGGGTCGACGCTATCCTCAGGCCGACGGAAAGACAGTTTTTGTCCGTACCAATGAGCACCTTGCCGGCGGCATACGATACGTTGCGGACGAATGTTCCGGGCTCCACCTGGAAATTGATCGTGGACGAGACTTTTCCGGATGCCCTATCGATTAAGTAGATTCTTCCGTTGTCGACGGCCACGAGGTCCTCGCCAGCGAAGCCGAGAAAACCCGCCTGAACTTCGACGGGGACTACCTTTCCGCGTACAACTTCTTCTAGAGCTGAGATAGCCTCAGTCTGTCGGGGGGCGAACGATGATGAGACGACGTAAAGGTTGCCGTCTTCGGATCTCGCCAACGCCCAATCAGCTCTGGGACATCCTCCCGCATTGCGATCGCAGGCGCCGTACACCGGCGAGATCTTGTTTTCCGTCCATCGCCACAGGCTATCGTTGATCGTTCCGACGATGACGGTACCGTGGTCTATCTCGACCAAGGAATTCACGATCAAGGATTGCTGCAATCGAGAATCATCGAACTGTGGTGCCTTCGCTGTCACGCCGTCGTATGAGGCGACGCCTCCCGACGTGCCGAGCCAGACCCGATCCTTCGCTCTTGAGACGAGGATGTGGGTCACATTCCGGTCCGGAAGAGGCACCGGTATGAACTCCCAGTTTCCCGTTAACTCAGCTGTCGGCGCGGACTGGGGCAGCGACGGCAATGCGCTCTGGTTCTGGCCAAGAGCGTGGGAGCACTGGATTGCGAACAAGAAAATGAATGCCAGAGCCAAGGAAACCGGGAATAGTGCGCGGGCTTCAGAGAAACGACTGCCGAGCGTCGATCTGGCACGGTGGGTTGTCGCCTTTGCGGTGATCGTCGGATGATGAATCCGGGGCAAGCAAAGAGTCTTACCGATGACCGAAAGGGTGGCGACCGGATATATAGCCCATGGCATGTATGGACGATCTCATCGCACGTGTAACGCCACACTAGCCGCCGATCGAACTTACGGCAATCGAAAAACAACCACCATTATCGATGTTGCACATCCACACGCAGAAGCTAAGCTTCGGCTTTCCGCTTGGCGGATAAGTGTTCAGACTTGGATGCGTCGCCAAGTCGGCCCATCCGGAGACAGCGGCAACCGAAAGAAGACGCCGGTGCCGCCGCCGAAATACGTTGGCCGAATGGATCGCTCCCATGTTTGCGCAAATCCTCAATCGAAAGCTCGCCAGATTCGTTCTCGATAAGTTGGACGCCATCAAGCGGCATCGACATGCAGAACCGCAGATGCGGGCCGCCCCGCCGCCCGTAGTGCCCGATCTAGGCTCAACTGAAATTCAACACTTGGCTGCCGAAGTACGTAACGCTCTAGCAAGAGCGACGCCGTCGAATCGATCACCTGCAGAAATAGCGGCAGTTAAAGGCGCCGCTTCGACCCGCTGGAGGTCACTCGACGAGATTCTAGTGACGGACCGTTCCTTGGCGATACCAGAGCCGGCACACTCGTCTCCCGACTGTAGAATGTTCGACAAGTTTTTGATGACGGGGATTGGCTTGATCAGCTGCCTCGTTACCATGGGTATCCGGAAGTTCGAGTCGCCGCATGCGTTCAACGCGGTGCCGCTGGAGGCGCGGTCATGATGGAAGGCCAAGATCGTTTCGCCGCTGCGCAGGAGCTCTTCGAGAAGGGCGATCTCGAAATAGCGCTGGCGGCTTTCGTTTCGATTGCGGGGGACGCGCGGTGGCTGGCTCGCTGCGAAATCTATATCGCTCGGATTGTCGGGTTGCTTCAGTCCCGGCTTGAGCGTGGATCGGAGGAATGGCAACGCCTTGAAAGCGTCCTCATGCAGGTCCAAGGTCGCTTGGAGAAGGTTGCGCTACCGCGCGCCGCATCGCGGCCACGTCCGGCGGAGTCGGCCAGCAGGCCGAGGCCTAGATCCCGGTTGCTCGTCGGCACCAAGGAGGGACCTATGCCTTCCTTAGCGAGAACGTCGGATTTCCGGGTCGAGCGGACTCCCCATATCGATGTGATTCGAGACAGCCCCCTGGAGCCCGATGACAGGTTCAAGATCCGGGTATATCTCGACAAGTTGCCGATGCGGCCGGGAGAGATCGGGCAAGGGATCGCGGCGCCTGCGGGCACCCGCATAGAAATGACATTGGTCGCGTCGAGCCAGCTTGCCATTCTCGGACCCGACTCCGCCTCATTCATCCTTAACGACGTCTCGGGCGTGATCGAGCTGCCGCTCTTTGAGCTAGTCGTTCGACCGAAGGCAGAATGGCAGAGCGATGGGGCAGGCGTCATCGCGATTTTCTTCATCGACGGCAGGCCCTGCGGGAAGGTGAGTCGGCGGATCCCGCTAGGGCGCGTCGATGCCGCCACAGATGCAACGGTTCAAAGGATCGTTGTCGTGCCCAACGGAGTGGTCCCGGCCGATCTGACTGTCACCGTGGTAGCGGACATCATCAACAATGGTCGTCAATTTCAATGCACGGTGACGACACCTCATATTGAGAAGTACAGTCAGGCAAAGGCGCAGCCGTGGAATCTCAGCGATTCAACGAGCGCAGTAGTGCGTGGCTACATGGAGAAATTCACATCGGCGAGCACCGGGCCTGAGCAGCTTATCGACGAGCTCAACGGTGCGGGGAAGAAGCTGTTTGACGCATCTCCGAAGTTGTTTCAGGAAGTCTTCTGGGCGCTGTCGGACGCTGGCCTGCCGCTTCGCTCGATCGCCATCGTTAGCGAAGAGCCCTACTTTCCCTGGGAGCTTATGATTCCCCGCCGAAGATCGAAAAACGGACTCGAAGAGTTCGAAAAATCTCTGGGCGTGCTTTTCGGCGTCGGTCGGTGGACCTCTCCGGACATCGTCTCGCCCACGCGCGACATTGAACTCAACGACAGCTTCGTAATTGCGCCGAACTATAACGGACGCGGCGATCTTAGGAACGCTGCAGCCGAAGCGAAGATGGTCGCCTCCCTCTTCGATGGCGAGATGATTTCTCCCGCCAGTTTCGCGCAAATCAGGATGAGATTGCTCGGTCAGGCGAGGTCGCTCATACATTTCGTCTGTCACGGAAATTCAGCAGCGTTCGAGAACCAGTCGTTGCGCCTGGAAGGCAACGAAGTTCTGACTTCGTCGTCCTTAATTGGCATCAACGGCCTAGCGAAGATCTTTTCCGCGAAGAAACCGGTCGTATTTCTGAATGCGTGCGAGGTGGGAAGAGGCATTCCTTCGCTTGTCGGATTGGGAGGCTTCGCGCCTGCCTTCATAGAACTCGGAGCTTCGGCGGTAATCGCACCGCTCTGGAGCGTTGACGACGAAATCGCGCACCGGATTGCCGAAGAATTCTACAGGGAGGTCCGTAAGAAGCCATCGGTACCGCTCAGCCGGATTTTCTCCGCGATCAGGGCCAAAGCTTACGTCGAGGGCAAGGACACGTACGCCGCCTACTGCTTCTTCGGAGATCCCTTGGCATCGATGGCGGAGAGTCGGACTATATTGCCCGCGAGGCCTGGCGGCTGAGCTGCTATTTTCGTCGGACGGACGTCGACGGACGACCCAGCGACGAGAGCCGGATTGCGCGAGCGCGACATCGCGCGGCGATTGATCCGGGCAGGCAGCTTGTCGACGGTTGCGGATCCACGAGAATCGCCTAGGTTGCTCTCTCGAGCAGCCGTCACACTGCGGATCGGAGGCTGCGCAATCCCGATTCGGTGCGCCGGTTGCGAGGCGTTTGGAGGTCCGATGATCGGCGAAGTACTTAACCGCGATTTTGTCTTGGCCCAGATGAAGGCGATATTGCAGGAATTGAAGCAACGCGCATCGAGGCGTCGCGGCGGCAGCGCTGCGACGGGCGACCACGACGTTCCAGTGGATATGGACGACTACGACCAAGCTGCCAAGAAGATGGAAACGGCGTTGCGCGATGAAACGGCGAATACATCGGGGCCAACAGGATTCGATCCTCAATCGCGGCGCCGTGGCGGAACCCCGTCCGTCTCGTTGGACGAGACATGTTTCATCAGCAGCGATCCGATCGTAAGCATTACCCAGAGCGCGCTTCAGGAGTATTTCGACGATCCCCAAAGCCCGGATCACGTGGGGGAGCCGAGCGAGCGATCCCAACGGCGCGGCGAAGAATCGAATCCGGCAGTTACCGATCGGTACCTGTCGACTGGCCGGACTCTGCCCTCTCGCCGGGTGTTGGACAAGTTTTCGATCACTGATCCCGGATGGGTCAGCTCGCTCGTCGCGATGGGAATCTCGAAGTTCCGAAAACCCCATCCGTTCAATCCCGCGCCGGCTCCTACGCACACCATGGCCGATCAATGCCGCCTCGTAATCGTCGGCGATTGGGGAAGTGGCCTTCCGCGGGCGCAAAAGGTCGGTCGCGAAATGCGCAAATTCGTGGAGCAATCCTTGACTGCAGGCACGGAATGCCACGTGCTACATCTGGGCGACGTTTACTATTCCGGATTCGACTACGAATACCGCAAGCGATTCCTTCCATATTGGCCCGTAAATCCCGGCGAGGAAGATCGCATCGGCTCTTGGTCGCTGAACGGAAATCATGACATGTATTCGGGCGGTCACGCGTACTTCGGAACGCTACTTGCCGACGTTCGTTTTGCGAAGCAGGCAAAATCAAGCTTCTTCCGGCTCGCCAACTCCAACTGGCAATTCATCGGTTTGGATACCGCTTACGACGACAACGGATTGAAGGATCCGCAGGCCGTTTGGCTCGCCGATACTTTGGCGAAAAATCCGCAGCGCGCAATCCTGCTTACGCACCACCAGTTCTTCAGCGCGTACGAGAATTCGCCTTCGGTCGGCGAAACCTTGCGGGACAAGCTTGGACCCTTGTTGACGGAACGCAGAATTTTCGGTGCTATCTGGGGACACGAACATCGCTGTGTGCTTCACGCACCGCACGGTAATCTCGAATACGCGCGCCTCGTAGGCAACGGCGGCGTGCCCGTTTACATGACGCATGGCGAGAGCGATGCTTATGAGGCACCGGCGATATTCGAGGATCGTCGGTACATGGGAGGCGGTCTTGAGCACTGGGCGTACATGGGTTTCGCAGTGATCGACCTTGATGGTGGCGCTTTGAAAGCAAAGTACGTCGACGAGGACGGCTTGGTGTGCCACGAGGAGACCGTGGCGCCAGGAATCGCGTGACGTCTGGGTTTCGGTGGTCCGCAACGCAGTCCAAAGGAAGAGCAGTTCGAACGCGCCAAGGAGTTCTTTCAACGCAGCATGCTCAAGGCCCTCGATCGGCTGGAGCCGCTGTCGAAAGACGGGGAATGGCGCGAGAAGGTGCGAACCTTGATCGATGGGTTCGCTGCGAGACTGATCGTTTCGGGAGAGTTATCGCCGCGTTTTCTACCTTGAAGGCGATGGAGAGTGCCTTGACGACCTGGCCTTTGCGCAAAGGAAAAATGCATCTTACAATCCGCAACGAACTGATCTGCACTCGGCCCATTCCCCATCGGCGGAACCGTCGATCCGCTTGAAGCCCGATAAACCGCGTCACTTCCTGCGTATGATGGTCGGTTTGATGGACAGGTCCGTAAGCACTCTGTTCTTCGTTCGCGCCATCGTCGCCATTTCCGTGACCGCCACCTGATAGATGTCCTGGGTGATTGCCGGCGATCGAATGCTCACGATCAGCGAGTAGCGGACCGGAGCGCCGGCGTATTCGCCCTTCCAGACGTCATCGGTCCACCATCCTTTCTTTGGAGTTATCCGGATGCCGTTCTGGCGCGCGATATCGATGGCTTCGCCGGAGAATCTGTCGTGGTGGATGGTGCCTCTCTCCCGCAACTGGGATCCCAGTGCCCACCCCTCCTCCGAACGTGCCGGGGGCTTGGTAGTCCGCCGCGAGCTGAGTGCCTTGTTGCGTCGTCCAAGAACGTCGATTTCGTCGTCGTCCGGCCCCCGCACGTCGAATGCCAGCCGGTGGGATGCATAACGGGACCAGCGTCCCGCGGCGGCAGCTGTCAGATCTGGTTCGACGAAATAGGACAGGGTTACGCGCAGCTCGACAGGCGTCTTTTTCAGGTCGTGCAGAATTCGCTTCGGCCAAGGCAAGTCGTGATAGGCCATTTCTGTTGCGACGGTTCTGCCTTTAGCGAACGAAAACGGCGTGAACTGACCTTGTATCACCAGGGTTAATGCGTCGGACGCGCTCCTGGCGGCCATATCCTCGTCCGGGACTCCATAGCCGAACAAGGAGACGAGCATCTCCTTTTGCTGCTGCTTGTTGAGATTCGACGCGCGCTCGATCATGGCCGGCGTCCAGTCTGTCGAATGCACGATGAGGCCGCGGATCGTTTCGGGCCAATAGTCGGGATAGCGAGACGTCAAGCGGCCAGCCATGCCAGCGATAGCCGCCGTCGCTGCACTGGTCTGATCGAGGGTAGCGAACTTCCGCGTTGTGTGCTTGTTCGTGGTCAAAACGCCAAGCTCGGGAAGAGCCGTGGTTTCGCCGGATCCTGAACCGTCGACCTCATGGTTGCCGGCTTCAAAGACGACATCCGGCTTGATCGCTTTCTTGTTTGCCCAGGAGCAGCTTGTTCTGCTCGTCGGGGAAAGATCTCCTCCGAGCGAGAGAAGTGCGCCGCCGTGAGGATGTTCGTCGACGAATGTGCATCCGCCTACCGTGAGAGCATTGATGGCCTGCCCCGGGCACGTGATCCCCGACTCTTCGTTCCTGCTGGCGTAACCCGCCACCATCAGCGGTTCATCGAGTATGTTGCCCGCCGCCACGCAGAAGAGCCGCGGCGACGCGTCCTTTCCCCAGGCGAGTTGATCGACGGAGCCCGATAGCGTCGATGGGGAGCCATCGTCCAGACCCTTCGGACTGGTGAACGCCAGGCAATAGACGCGCTTGGCATCCTCAGCGGATTCCAGCAACTCGACGGCCGCGGCGATTTCGCCCACCGCCTCGCGCGCGAAGCGTTGACCGCCTGGAGGTCTCAAGATCGTGACGGACTCGAGAGAATTCTCCGGCTGGATCGGCCCCGTGCCCTCAAGCGTCGCGCCAAGATTCGGATAAAGCGTTATTCCTGCGATCCGGGTGCCGTGGGCATCCCAGCCGTTTTCCGGCCAGTGCTCGGATAGCGAATGGCAGCGAGATTCCGCCAATGCCGGCGAAAGCAATGGATGGCTATGGTCGACGCCGGTATCGAGGATGCTAATGCGGGCGGCCGCTGCGGCCGGCGGGCGCACGCGGGCCTGCATTCTCGCGCTCAATTCGCGACGGGCTTCATGCCCCATGTCCAGCACATCCAGGGTCAGGCTGGAGCAAGCCCGCAGCTCCATCACCGCACCCGATTTGTCGATCAGGCGCTGGAGGTCTTCGCGTCTGGCATGAGCCCGCAGCACCCGCACCCGCGAGAACTCGACTTCTCCCACGTCGAACCTGACGCCGTACAGTTTGGCCGAACTTCTCATTCGCTGAGAGGCTTCGGGTCTCACCCAGACTTCCCACTCGGCGACCTTGCCGGCCGACGGCAGAAGCTCTTCGTCGTCTAGCCACAAGTCCTCGAGCCTGGTGGGATAAAACCGGTCAATGCTCTCGAAGAAGTAGAAATTGCTCGGGCGCCTTTTGTCGCCGTTGTCCCATGCTGCGTAGTCGGAGGCGCGCTGGCGGATCGTGTCCGACTTCGAAAGCGTGAGCAGGAGATTTGCTCGTTGCCGCCTGCCATGGCCCTTGACGGAAAGCAGCTGCAGCGCAGCGGCGGGGTTCTGGAAGCTATCCCCCGTTATCACGCCCACCGATGTCCTGGCGGACACGCTCAGATGGATCTGCGCATCATCGGTCGGCGTTTCTGATTCATCGAGCGCCGCGCGTTTCACGGCGATCGCGCTATCCAGAGTCTGTGCGATCCTTCGAGAATGCTGCCCTCTGTCCTTTACCGGATCAGGTGCAACGGAATCGCCACCGCCACCCGATGCCGCGAACAAAATCCGGTAGGCGGGCAGATCGACAAGCAGGTGAGGATATCGGCGAATCGTGACCATTGCGCCGATATTGGGCGAGGCGGCGATGCCCGAGTCAACCGCTATCCTTTCAGCGAACGGCCTACCCTGTGGCTATCCGCGAGCGAGGCCAACAGCAGTTCGGTGTCCACCACGTTGTCATGGTCGAGAACCGCGTCCCGAGCCGTATCGTCCGCCGCGCGAACGATTTCGGCCTGGCTCAGATTGGCCGCGCCGGCGGAGACCGCCTCCCAGTCGATATCATGTAGATCGAACTGAGAAAGCACGGATTCGACCAGAGGCCGTACAAGGCCGGGCTGGGGAAGCGTGAAATGCAGCGCTGCGTTGAACCTTCTGAAGATCGCCCGATCGAGGAGTTCTGGATGGTTCGTGGCGGCGAAGATCAGACTCGTGCTTCGGTCCTCATCGAGAAACTGAAGGAAGGAGTTGAGAATGCGCCGCGCCTCCCCGACGTCATTATCGGCCGCCCTGCTTGTCGCGAGCGCATCGACTTCGTCGAACAGATAGACCGCGCGTCGTTCTGTCATGGCGTCGAACACAAGTCGCAGCTTTGCAGCCGTCTCGCCCATGTATTTCGTAATGAGGCCATCGAGCAGAACTGTGAAAAGGGGCAGTCCCAGCTCCGCGGCAACGGCCGCGGTGCTCATGGTCTTTCCCGTCCCAGGCGGCCCGACAAGGAGAAACTTACGCCGTGGCTCCAGGCCACGGGCAGAGAGCTTGGCCCTCTCGCGCTGCTCCTTGATGATCTTGCGCAACCTGCTGAGCAGATGTTCGTCCAGGACCATGTCGGACAGACGAACATCCGGGCTGGCAACCGACATGACGCCCGCAAGTTCGCCGCGCGGACGGAGCATTGGAATCGGATCGCGCGATTTGGAAGCCGGACCGCTCGACGCCTCGGCCTCGCGCAACAACGACCGGATTTCCTCGGCGATTTTCTCTTGCCCTCGCCCGGCCGCGCTATCCGCAAGCTGCTCTGCAACGCGCGTAAAGCGCTCGCGGTCGCCTCGCGTGAAGCTTCTGATAAGCGCAACAATTTGCTGGGCGGTGGCCATGTTAGTCCTGTTCAGGCGATCTTCGCAGATTTTGCATAATTTGCAAAATCTGCGACACGGCCTCGATCTCACCCGGCCGCATCTGACTGATCATGGTAACGAGCTCTCCCTGACGGGCGGTTAAGTCCTCCGTCGCGAGCAGGTCTCGAAAACCGGCCTCCTGGTAGGGTCTCATGCCAGTAACCCCGTTCAAAACGCGGCTCAGCATGGCAATATGCCAGCCGAGCCTGTCGGCCAACGCTTGTAAGGTCAACCTGTGCCGATCTCGATACGCGGAAACCCGGCCTGCCAGCAGGCGCTGACTCTCCGTTTGGCGCTCACTGAGCTCTCCCATTTTGCAAATTATGCAAAAAACGGAAGCAAAGGTCAAGGCTCAGAGACGCAGATGGTGTAGGTCCTGGTCTCTTGGGGCGCGCGCCCCGGCCGGGCGAGGGCGAGCGCGATTTTCCCGGTCGAACCGAGGGCGCGGAAGCGAAATACGACCTGCCGCAAGTCGCCCCGTCTCTCGATGCCCACCAATGTAAATCCGGAATTGTCAAAGGTCGGCTGCCACTGAAAGCCAGCCGTGGCAAAATTCGGGAGGACCAATTCGAACACTTCCCCGCGACGAACGTCGACGTTGGTTCGCTCCGGCCCCGTCCCGGCGCCGCTCATCGAATTCTTTCTGGATCGACCGCGATGAACGGACGCGTATCGATCTCGCATTGACCGTAGCGGATGCGAAAGTAGCCATCTTCGCCGACGTCGGATCCCCAGCTGTTGCGCGCTATCCAGAACCGCTCGCGGTCGTCGTAACCGACGATGACGACTGCGTGCAGGCCTTCATACACTCCTGAAACCTGCTCGTAGATACCGGCGTCGTACGCGAGAAAGTCCGTGTAGACTCTCATTATCGCCACGACGGGACCGTCTTCGGAAATCGATAGTCGTCGATCCCTGTCATTTACGATGTAATGGAAGCTTGCGACCCTTGCGTAGGGCCTTATGGCGATGCATTGAGTTGCGGCGGGATCGTAACGGAAATCCGCTTCGCGACCGACTCCGCTTTTCTGAGCGCGGGACAGCGCCACGTCGATCGGCATACCGAGAGAGCAATTTCCTCCTCCACAAAAGAAGAGATCGGCCTCGGACAGATCGATACCGTTCCCAGGCTCTTGCAGCTGCAGGCGCGACTCCATTGCGGCGCAGAGCGCGAACGCGGCGCACGACATGCATGCCGACTGGTCTCTGACTGCGCCTATGATCGGGGGCTGGTGCGTTCGCCAATCCACGCTGGGCGCAGCGGAAGTCCGACTCGATCGCGGCGGAAGAAGGTTTCCCGACGCTGCGCGAAGGGATTCAACTACGTCGATCTCGGGAATCCCCGCGACCTTTCTATCCCTCGGGCTCAGATCAAGGAGCGGGGTTTGCTTCGCCCGCCAACGCGCGCCGCCTTCCTGCAGCGTTTTTTGCAATTCGAGAAGGTCCATCCAGCACTCCATGCAGATCAGCCGCTAGCCGCAGTTCGTCGCGCGCGGCGGCTTTGAAGGCGTCTGGCTACCGCATTTAAGCCGAACTCGCAGGCACATTCTACCTTTGCACCCCGGAACTAGAGGCAACCGTCCCCTATGAGCCAGGGTCGCGGCCGTGGATTAAAGCGGATGAGATATTTCTTCGCGTATTCCGAAGCCTTGGTGACGATCAAGGTGCTCGTGCGCTTCGCGAAGAACGCGAAAGGGATTCGAGTTCATTCAGAGTTAAAGCTGAGGCGAGTCCCGCTCCCCGGCGTGATCAACACTTGCTCGCGCGAAAAAGACCCGTTTGACTCTCGCAATAAAGAACCGTTTGAAAAACCGTTTTAATTTGGCCGCTTCAAACGGTGATCTTTAGTAAGTGCCTGATATAAATGGCGCGCCCGAAGAGATTCGAACTCCTGACCCCCAGATTCGTAGTCTGGTGCTCTATCCAGCTGAGCTACGGGCGCGTTTTCGCTTGTGCATTTGGGCTTTAAGGGGCCCGGATGCGTCCGAACAAGGTCGGACGGCCGCGAAGGAGCGCTTTAGCTACCTGCTCCGGCCTCGCTTTGCAAGGTCCGCTTCGTGCGATTCAAGTGGCGAATCGGAGGCTGTCAATTTGACGCCCTTTACCGACGCCCGTTGGCGCACACCCGAAATTTCCCAGCAATTACAAGCAATTCGGGGCGCGGCGCGGCACGATGCCCCAACCGGGGCGCAACGCCCGCCAAGCGGGGTTTCCAGCTGATCGCAGGCATCAACGTGCCGGCGACGTGGCCCACCCGGATTGCCATCGACGCAGCCGGTAGCGACGGGGCCCATGGACCGCCGCCGAACGCCTCACCGCCCCTTGAACACCGGCTTGCGCTTCTCGCGGAACGCGGCAAGCGCTTCCCTGGTGTCCTCGGTTTCGGCCAGCGCCGCCGTCTGGCTCTGCTCGTAGCGATAGCCGTCGCGCAGCGGCAGTTCCTCGGTCAATCCGAACGAACGCTTGGCCGCAACGACCGCGAGCGGCACCTTCTCCGCGATCGTCCTGCCGATCGCCTGCGCCTCGGCAACGACACGCTCGCGCGGCACACAGACGGACGCGACGTTCATGCGGTAGAGGTCGGCGCCCGACATGCGCCTGGCCGTATAAATCATCAGGCGCGCATCCGACGGGCTGAACGAGCGCAAGACGTGCCGGACGCCGCCCGCGAGCCCGTAGTCGACCTCGGTCATGGACATGTAGGCTTCCTCGGCGATGACGAGGATGTCGGAGACGAGGGCGAGCACGCAACCGGCGCCGATCGCCGCGCCGTTGACGGCCGCGATCACCGGCTTCGGACATTCCATCACGCAATCGAACGAGGCGCGCACGAGACGGTTGTGGCGTGAATAGCCGCCCGGCTCCTGCAGCAGCGCAGGGCGCTCCGACAGATCCGCACCCGCCGAGAAAATCTTGCCGTCTCCCGTCAGCACGATGGCGCGCACGTCGGTCTCGGCGCCGAGCACGTCGAAAATCCGGATGATCTCTTCGCGAAACTTGCGATCCTGCGAGTTCACCGGCGGCGCTGTTATCGTCAGCGTGGCGACGTGATCGGTGACGTCGATGCGGAAGCATTCGAGCGTTTCGAGACCTTTCATGGGGTAGTCCTTTCGAAGCCGTAGAGGCGAGCTGGATTGTCGACGAGAATGCGGGTGCACTGCGCCGGATCAGGCACCCACCGATGCAGGAGATCGAGCATTTGACCGGCATCCGGCGCCGGGTTCATGCGCACATAGGGCCAGTCAGACCCCCAAACGACACGTTCCGGCGCGGCGGCGATCACGGCGTCGTGGAAGGCGCGCGCATCGTCATGCCCGGGACGTTGCGACACGCGGCAAACCGTCAGCTTGGCCCAGACGTCGCTGTCGGCGAGGCGCGCGCGAATGGATTTGAAAGCAGCGGTGTCAGGCCCACGGAGCGGGTCAGGACACGCCATGTGGTCCAGCACGAGCGGCACGTTCGACCGCAGCAAATTCGGCAGCCAGTTCGCGAGATCATTCGCCCTGGCCCATAGCTGGGCGTGAAGGCCAACCGCCCGCATGCGCGGCGCCAACACCCCGAAGGCATCGAAGCCGACGCTGCCGGGATAGCGGCTGCTATCCGGTGTGCGCATCTCGACGAAACGGAGCCCGACGATACCCGCCGCGCGCCAGCGCTGGAGTGTGCCGGTGTCGATCCCGGGATCTGCGACCGCAATGCCGCGGAGCGTGTCGGGCGCGGCTGCGATGGCGCTCAGCATGGCATCGGGATTGCTGCCGTAGGGCGCGGGCTGGACGAGCACGCCGCGCGTCAGGCGAAGCGTCCGGCGCAGGCTGGCAGCGACCTGCGGCGTCGCCTCGGGAAGCGCGTATACCGGCGTGGCCACCGGACGAAAGCGATCGTGTGGGCCGAACACGTGAAAATGCGCATCGCACGCGTCGGGCGGCAGCGTCCACGCCGGCACGCTTGCGGCCGGCGCCGGAACGGTCTCGAAGTCGGCCGCCGTCATGGCGCGCTCCCATAGCGCCCCGGCGGCAGCGTGACCAAAATCGTCTCGGGCGCCAGCCCCGTCGCTCCCTCGGGCAACGGCAATTGGTGCGCATTCAATGTCTGCGCCACCATCGTGTAATAGCCGATCACGGCCGTCAGCTCGACCACGCCGCGCGCGCCCCAGCGGCCCAGCACGGGGTCGTACGTGACCGTCGGCACGCAACCCGTCTGCTGCAATGCGCGCGTGAACTCGTAGACCTCGAACTCCGCCGCGTCGTCGAACGCCGGGCTTTCGAGGGCCGCGATGGCATCGACGATCTCCTGCTTCAGGCCCGCCGCTACCGCGGCGCGCACATGCACCCACCACTCGACCTGCGCCGTCCAGCGCCGCCCCGTCACGATGATCGCGAGTTCGTTGAGGCGTGGCGGCAAACAGGTGCGGTAGCGCAAAAACTCGCCGAGCACCGACCATGCCGACGCCAGCTCCGGGCTGTGGATCGCCGCGCGCAACGGACCGATCATCTGCCCGCGCGGACCCGACACGACGGAGTCGTGGAGACGGCGTTGCTCGGCGTTCATGTCTGCGACGTCGAGCAGTGGAATGCGCGGGCGCTGGTCCTCGACGCCGGTCACGATGCGCTTTCCGCAAGCAGTCCGAGTTCGCGCAGCACCTCCTGCGTATGTTGACCGAGGAGAGGCGGCGCCCGGTCGAAGCGCAGCGGCGCGTCGGCGAGCTTGATCGGGCTGACGACCTGGGGGACGCTGCCGGCGAGCGGATGCGGCAGGTACCGCAGCATCCCGCGATGCTGCAGTTGGGGATCGGCGAAGACCTGCGGAATCGTATTGATCGGTGCGGCGGGCACGCCGGCGGCGTCCAGCGCGGCAACGAGCGCGTCCCGCTTCCATGAGGCGAAGGCCGCGGACAACAGCGCCGTCAGGTCGGCATTGGCACGGATGCGGGCAGCGTTGGTCGAAAAGCGCGGCGCGCGCGCAAGATCCGCGTCGCCGATCACCTCGCAGAGCCGCGCGAACTGGCCGTCATTGCCGACCGCGAGCACGAAATGTCCATCGGACGCCGCAAACACGTCCTGCGGCTGTATGTTGGGATGACGGTTGCCGCTGCGCTGCGGCGTTTTGCCGGAGACGAGATGATTCATCGCCTGGTTGGCGAGGAACGCCGCCGCGACATCGAGCATCGCTAGGTCGATGGTCTCGCCTTGTCCCGTCTCGGCGCGTCGTGCGAGTGCAGCGAGAATGGCCACGGCTGCGTACATGCCCGTCATCAGATCGACGATGGGAACGCCGACCTTCTGCGGGCCGCCGCCGGGCTCGCCGTCGCGCGCGCCGGTCACGCTCATCAGGCCGCCCATGGCCTGGATGGCGAAGTCGTACGCGGCGTTCTGGCTTCTCGGACCGTCCTTGCCGAAACCGGTGACCGAACAGTAGACGAGCGACGGCTTCAGCCCGCGCAGCGACATGGCATCGAGACCGTACTTCGCGAGCGTGCCGACCTTGAAATTCTCGATCACGACATCGCATTGCTGCGCGATGGCGCGGATCAGTTGCTGGCCCTCGACGGTCGCGATGTCGACGGCAACCGATCGCTTGCCGCGGTTGACCGAGAGGAAATAGCCGCTCTCCCCGGTGAGGTTGCCCTCGCAATCCCCGAGAAACGGCGGACCCCAGGCGCGTGTATCGTCGCCTGCGCCCGGCCGCTCGATCTTGATGACATCGGCGCCGAGGTCGGCGAGAATCTGCGTCGCCCACGGCGCCGCCATGATGCGCCCGAGGTCGAGCACGCGGATGTGCGTCAATGGACCCGTGCGTGGATGCGCCGCCTCAACCATCGACGATCTCCGTCGCTTTGGCCGATGGGCGCCCCGCAAACGTGGCGTGCCACGCGGCCAGCCGGGGTCGTCCCTCGCGCCACGCGAGATCGGCAAAGCGGAAGTCCAGATAGGAGAGCGCACAGCCGACCGCAATGTGCCCAATCCCGAACGGCTCGCTTTCCAGTGCCCCTGTCTCGGCCTCCAGGCGGTCGAGCGTGGCGGCAGCCTTGATTGCGAAGGCGTCGAGCCACTCGTGCGTCTGCCGGCCGGCAGGCTTTTCGCGCTCGTTGCGCCAGAGCACGAGCAGGTCGAGAAGGCCGTCGGCCAGGGCCTGTCGGCTCAGCACCACCCAGCGCAGCGGACCCGCCGGCGCGAGCAGCCGGCCGCCTCCGGCGAGACTGTCGAGATATTCGACGATGACGGCCGAATCGATCAGCACCGTGCCGTCCCCGAGAACGAGCGCCGGGATCTTGCTCAATGGATTGTCGAGCATGATCGCGGGGTTGGGCTTCCCCATCGCCGCAACACTGCGCACGCATTCGATTTTTTCGGCCAGGCCGAGTTCGTGCGCGGCGATCATCACCTTTCGCACGAATGGCGATCGTGGAGACCAATGCAGTTTCATGCTTTCGCCCGTCGAGAATGCAGGCCGCGTCAAGAGGCCTTCCCTTTGCGACAAAGGTCATATATACGGACTTTTGTCAATTGAACTGCCAGCCGGGGGAACCATGGCGAGCCTGACAGACGCCGGAGTACCTTTGAGCCGTAGCGCCGTGGCGCGCTACATCCAGCTCGCGACCTTGTTCCGCAGCCGCATCATGTCCGGCCAATGGGCCGCCGGCGCGCAGATTCCGACCATCGAACGGCTGATGGCCGAATGCGGCGTCGCGCGTGCGACGATCCGCCAGGCGCTCGGCCTGCTCGAGGACGAGGGTCTTGTCTCGCGCTATCGCGCCAAGGGCACGTTCGTTACGGAAAAGGCCCGGGCCCATGTGTGGCTCGATGTGACGACCGATCTCCGCGGCATGTTGAACACGCGAGATGGCGCGACGATCGAGGTGCTCGAGGACACGCTGGTTCCTGCGCTCGAGCGATGGCCGCACGATATCGGCACGATATCGCGGACGTACCGGCGGCTGCGGCGGCGCCACGTCCGCGACGGGCGCCCGTTCCTTGTCGCCGAGGTCTATATCGACGAGGGGCTGGCGAGCCGCCTGCCGAAGCGCGCCATCACAACGTTGACCGCGATGCGCCTCGCTGCGAGCATTCCCGGCGTGCACATCGCCAGCGCACGTCAAACCATGACGATCGGCAGTTCCGATCTGGAAGTCTCGGAACTGCTCGGATTGCCGCTGAATGCGCCGATCTGTTTCATCGATCGCTCGGCGGTGGATCAACGGGGACGGCTCGTGCTGGTGTCGAAGGGCATATACCGCGGCGACGTCGTGCGCGTCGACATGGACGTCAAGTGACCGGCAAGGGCTCAATAGATCATAAGTATGCACTTATGCGCCCGATCGTTATCCTGGCCGCGATGTGGCCGGCAATGCTGCTGCCTTGCCCTACGGCGGCCGCCGAGGTGGCGCGCACCCGCGAAATCGTACGCTACGACAATGTCGAAATCGATCTCATCGCCGAAGGGCGCGGGCCGCTGATCGTGATGCTGCCATCGCGCGGCCGCGACTCCGAGGATTTCGACGACGTCGCATCCCGGCTTGCAGAGGCCGGCCATCGCATCCTCCGGCCGCAGCCGCGTGGCGCCGGCAAGAGCACGGGCCCGCTCGAAGGCATCCGCATGCAGGATCTCGCCCGCGACGTCGCGCATGTCATCGCCCGCGAGAAGGCGGGCCCGGCCGTGATCGCCGGTCATGCCTACGGCAACTGGGTTGCGCGCATGACCGCCACCGACCATCCCGCGCTCGTGCGCGGCATCGTTCTCATGGCCGCCGCCGCCAGGACATTTCCGAACGAACTGCGAACCGTCGTGCAGCAATCCGCCGATGCGAGCCTGCCGGACGAACAGCGTCTCGCGACCTTGCGCACAGGCTTCTTCCTTCCGGGCCATGACGCCTCCGTGTGGCTGCGCGGCTGGGCGCCGGCAGCGAACAAGGCGCAGGGCGTGGCTGCATCGGCGACGAAGCAGGCCGAATACTGGCAGGCCGGCACTGTTCCGATGCTCGATCTGGTTCCCGAGCGGGACCCGTTCAAACCGAAGGAGAAGTGGAACGAAAGCCGCGAGGAGTTTGGCGAGCGTGTGTCCGTCGTCGTGATCCCGGATGCCAGCCACGCGCTGATCCCGGAGCAGCCGGGCGCCGTCGTCGACGCCATCGTAGCCTGGATCGCGAAGCTGTAACGCACCCAATCAATGAAAAACGAGGTGCAGCAAGCGCCTCGCACATGGGAGGAAAGTAATGATGCGAAGTCTTGTTCGCGGGATGATCGTAGCCGCGCTTCTGGTCGGGCCGCAATTGGCACAGGCGCAGTCCTACCCCAACAAACCGATCAAGCTGGTCGTGCCGTTTCCGGCGGGCGGTCCGGCCGACACGATCGCCCGTGTGCTGACGGAGAAGATGGCGCCTCTGCTGGGCCAGCCGATCATCATCGAAAGCCGTGCCGGCGCCGGCGGCGTGACGGGAATAGCGGCGGTCGCGAAAGCAGAACCCGACGGCTACACCATTGGCCTTTCGAGCGCCGGCCCGCTCGCGATCACGCCGGTGCTTTCCGAGTTGATGCCGTACGACGTGCATAAGGACTTGAAGCTCCTGACGCAGGTGGTCGAGGTTCCCGAATTGCTGGTCGTCGCCGACAACGTCCCGGCCAGGACGTTCGGCGAGCTCATCGCGCTCGCCAAGTCCAAACCCAGCAAGCTCAATTTCGCCTCGACCGGCGTCGGTGGCGTGCCGCACATGGCAGGGGAATTGCTCAAGGTGTCCGCAGGCGTCGACATCGAGCATGTGCCATATCGAGGCGCAGCGCCCGCCGTCAACGACCTGCTCGGCGGTCACGTCAACATGATGTTCGCCGACATTCCCGTACTGCTCGGCAATGTGACGGCCGGCAAACTCCGTGCGCTCGCTATCGGCAGCGCCAAGCGTGCCCCGAGCGCGCCCGACGTGCCGACGACGGCCGAGCTCGGCATGCCGGAGGTGCTCGCCAACAACTGGTATGGGCTCGTGGCGCCGAGCGGCATTCCAGGCGACATCGCCGCCAAGATATCTTCAGCGGCCGTTGAGGCGTTGAACTCGCCCGAGGTCAAGGACAAGCTCGCCCTTCAGGGCGCAACCACGGTCGGCAGCACGGGCGAACAGTTTTCGGCCCATGTGAAGGCCGAGATGGAGAAGTGGGCGCAGGTCGGCAAAGCGGGGGGCGTCAAGCTGCAGTGACGTGCACGAAGCCTGGCCTGCCCCGCCTGACAAGCGTCCGCCTCACGCGATCTGCCGAGGTCGGAGCGACGGTGGCGACCGCCTTACGCCAGCGCCCGCTCGTTGCGGACGCTCTGCAGTTCCACCGGGCGGTCCGGGATCGAGACCCGGAAGGTGGCGCCGATGGTGCCTTCGACCAGGTGGATGTCGCCGCCATGGGCGCGCACCAGTTCGGCGGCAATGGCCAGCCCCAGCCCGCTGCCGCCGGAGCGGCCCGAGGTCTGGAACGCCTCGAACAGGTGCTCGCGCGCCTTCGCCGGCACGCCGGGGCCGGTGTCTGACACCTCGATGATCGCGACCGAGCCTTCGCGGCGGCCGGTGATGCGGATCTGCAAGGTTGCGGCATCGCCCTTGGCGCTTTCCAGCGCCTGGGCCGCATTGCGCACCAGGTTGAGGAGGACACGAAACAGCTGGTCCGGATCGGCATCGATCGAGAGGGAGCGCTCGATCGCGCTGATCCAGGTGATCGAAGCATCGGCGGCAAGGCCGGCGGATTCGCGCACCTCGGCCACCACGGGCTCGATCAGGATCATGCGGCGGTCGGGCTCGGCTTCCTGCGCGCGGCCATAGGAAAGAGTCGACTGGCAGAAATCGATGGCGCGCTCCAGCGAGCGCATCAGTTTCGGCGCAAAGCGCTGCACCCTCGGATCGGGCACGCTGGCAAGCTGGTCCGACAGCAGTTGCGAGGACGCAAGAAGATTGCGCAGATCGTGGTTGATCTTCGACACCGCAAGGCCGAGCGCGGCGAGCCGGCTCTTCTGGGAGAGCATCGAGACGAGGTCGCGCTGCATGTCGGACAACTCGCGTTCCACCACGCCGATCTCATCGCCGCGCTGGCTCGGAACGATGATGCGCGCCGCGCTTTCCGGGTTTTCGTGGAAGCCGACGAGATTTGCGGTCAGCCGCCGCATCGGCCGCACGAACAGATAATGCAGCGCGAGGTAGACCAGCCCGGCGGCGAGAATCGCGATCCCCAGCGAGACCAGCAGCAGATTGCCGGAAAAGCGGTACATCGCCTGTCGCAGCGGCTTTTCATCGACCACGACCTCGATGAATTGCGCGCCGCCGGGCGCGGGCCCGACCACGCGAATGGTCTGGTTGCCGGTGTCCAGCATGGTCTCAAAGGACTCGACGATCGCGGACCACACCGTCAGGGTCCGCAGGTCGATATCGCGGTCGATCGCCGCCGGCAGGTCGGCGCTGGCAAGCAGCCGGCGCTGCTGCCCCATCTTGATGGCGACCGCGCGGGCGCCGACGCTGGTCAGGATCTGCCGCGCCAGCGAATCCGGCACCATGCCAAGCGGCGCGGCATCCAGCACCAAGGCGGCAGTGTTGGCCGCCGCGAGGCGATCGTTCAGCCGGTTGGTCCAGAAATTCGCGATCGAAGGCACGTAGATCATCAGGAGGGCGATCATTACGAGCGGGATCGTCAGCAGCAGCAGCTTGCCGGACAGGCCGAGCCGACGCGGGCCCGACGGCCGCGGCGCTTGAGGGGTCGACTGATCGTTGGTCGCTGACACGAACATCCGCCTTGATATCGCTGTGTTTGGAGCCCCGCCGACTCAGAAACCGGCGCTGGTCCTGATCCGTACACTGATTCCGAGGATGCGTTTGGGCCACCGAGCGGTCAAATTACCGATCGCTAATGTCCTGATGTTCCGATGGTCCGGGCACGCCGCCGTCTCGCCCCTAAAAACCCCGCGAAAACAGATATATTCGCCCCAATTGCGACGTTTCAAAGAACGGCTGATCCGGCAACCCCCGACATTGACGAAAACAGGTCGCTCCCGTATAAGCCGCGCCAACTGTCCGCGATGGCCCGGTTCCACCGGGGGCGGCTCGTTTGGGCCGTAAATGGCCCTTTTTCGGGCCGGCCCGCATCATCGGACGCATCTCAATCCAACAGGCAAATTGCCCGGTCAGCGGAGAACTAACCCGTGAAGCGGACTTATCAACCCAGCAAACTGGTGCGCAAGCGCCGTCACGGCTTCCGCGCCCGTCTCGCCACCGCCGGCGGCCGCAAGGTTCTCGCCGCTCGCCGTGCGCGTGGCCGCAAGCGTCTGAGCGCCTGAGCCGGATCTTCCGGAGATTTCATTCATGGATCGGCTGAGGCAGCGGGCGGACTTTCTCGCCGTTGCCAATGGCACGCGGGCAAACAGTGCTGCCTTCGTGGTGCAGGGCCGCCTCCGCGACGATGATGGCCCGATCCGGATCGGTTTCACCGTTACCAAAAAGAACGGTACCGCCACCGAACGCAATCGCATCCGGCGCCGGCTTCGCGAACTCGTGAAGCGGCTGGACGTCATATCCATGCGACCACACCATGATTATGTGCTGGTCGGCCGCCGGGCCGCGCTCACCCGCGACTTCGCAACCATGCTCGACGATCTCCGCTCGGCGCTGCATCGCCTCGACCGGCAGCCGGCAACGAATGCGTTTTCGAGCGAAGTGGATACCGGTTCGCGTCAAGAAAACGCGTCAAAACGAAAAGACAATGGGTTCCGACTTCAGTCGGAACCGGGCGGCGCGAGCCGCAAATCGAATTGAATGGCGAGACCCCAAAACGATGACCGATAATCGCAACACCATCCTCGCCGTCATTCTGTCCGGCCTTGTGCTGATCGCGTGGCAGTATTTCTACAACATGCCGCAGATGGAGCGGCAGCGCGCGCAAACCCAGACCCAGGCCGAACTCGCCAAGCCGTCGCCGCAGACGGCGCCGGGATCGACGACACCGGGATCGACCACGCCACAACCGGGTTCGGCGCCATCCACCACCACGCCCGCCAGCCAGCCGGGCGCGCCCCAGCCGGTCGTCAGCCGCGACGCCGCGATCGCGGCCTCGCCCCGCATCAAGATCGAGACGCCGCGGGTTTCGGGCAGCATCGCGCTGAAGGGCGCGCGCATCGACGACCTGTCGCTGGAGAAATTCCGCGACACCGTCGATCCGAAGTCGCCCGCGATCGTGCTGTTCTCGCCTTCGAACACGGCTCATCCCTATTATGCCGAGTTCGGCTGGGTCGCAGCCTCGGGCTCGACGGCGCGGCTTCCCGACCGCGATACGGTGTGGCAGCAGGAGGGCTCGGGCGCGCTGTCGCCGAGCAACCCGGTGACGCTGAAATGGGATAATGGCGAAGGCCTCACCTTCCGCCGCACCATTGCGATCGACGACCGCTATCTCTTCACCATCAAGGACGACGTCACCAACGTCGGCAATGCGCCCGTCGCGCTCTATCCGTTCGCCCTGATCTCCCGCCACGGCACGCCTGAGGTCTCGGGCTACTACATCCTTCATGAAGGCCTGATCGGCTATCTCGGCGACAAGGGCCTGCAGGAGCACGGCTACAAGGCCGTCGCCGAGGCGCCCGTTCTGGGCAATGGCGGGCGGGGCTTTGAGTTCAATGTGACGAATGGCTGGCTCGGCATCACCGACAAATATTGGGCTGCGGCGCTATTGCCTGACACGTCGGCCCGCCTCAAGGCCCGCTTCCTCGCCGAACCGGGCGCCAAAATTCGTTATCAGGCCGATTATCTGCAGGATCCGCAGACCATTGCGATCGGCGGCACCGCCAGCGCCAATGCGCGGCTGTTTGCCGGGGCCAAGGAAGCCGGCGTCGTTGGCATCAACTTTCCCCTCGCCGGCCACGGCGGCTATAACAAGCAGCTCGACCTCAACCACTTCGACCTGTTGATCGACTGGGGCTGGTTCTACTTCATCACCAAGCCAATGTTCCTGGCGCTCGACTATTTCTTCCACCTGGTCGGCAATTTCGGCGTCTCCATTCTGCTGGTGACCGTGCTCATCAAGCTGTTGTTCTTCCCGCTCGCCAACAAGTCCTACGCCTCGATGGCGAAGATGAAGTCGGTGCAGCCGCAATTGGCCGCGCTGAAGGAGCGCTACCCCGACGACCGCCAGAAGCAGCAGCAGGAGATGATGGAGATCTACCGCAAGGAGAAGATCAACCCGGTCGCCGGCTGTCTTCCCATCGCGCTGCAGATTCCGGTGTTCTTCTCGCTCTACAAGGTGCTGTTCGTCACTATCGAAATGCGCCACGCGCCGTTCTACGGCTGGGTCAAGGATCTCTCGGCGCCCGATCCGACCACGATCTTCAACCTGTTCGGGCTTATCCCGTGGGATCCCATGGTGCTGGGAGCGGTGGTCGGTCCATACCTGATGCTCGGCGTCTGGCCGATCATCATGGGCATCACGATGTGGTTCCAGATGAAGCTGAACCCGACGCCGCCGGATCCGACGCAGAAGATGATATTCGACTGGATGCCGCTGATCTTCACCTTCATGCTGGCCTCGTTCCCGGCGGGACTCGTGATCTACTGGGCCTGGAACAACCTGCTCTCGGTGCTGCAGCAGAGCTACATCATGCGCAAGAACGGCGTGAAGGTGGAGCTGTTCGACAATATCAAGGCGACGTTCGCGCCCAAGAAGGCTGCCGAGAAGACGTGACGGGCGCCCTCCTCGTCATTGCCTGCGGCAAACGCGAAGCGTTTGCGCAAGGGAGCAAAGCGACGAAGCAGTCCACAGCGTCTCCGCGGCGAGATGGATTGCTTCGCTTCGCGCGCAATGACGGATGGAAAGAACACTTCGCATGACCGCCGAGACTGATGCGAAGCTGATCGAGGAGGGCCGAAAACTCTTCGCCGGCGACTGGAAGTTCGTCTGGGCCTCGCCCTCGATCGAGACGCTACCGCCGATGGCGGGCATGGAAGTGGCATTCGCCGGCCGCTCCAATGTCGGCAAATCGAGCCTGATCAATGCGCTCACCGGCCGCAACGCGCTGGCGCGCACCTCGCACACGCCGGGCCGCACCCAGGAACTGATCTTCTTCGACGGCCCGGACACGACAGGACTGCGGCTGGTCGACATGCCCGGCTACGGCTACGCCTCGGCGCCAAAGACCAAGGTCGCGTCCTGGACCAGGCTGATCCATCAATTCCTGCAGGGACGCGCCACGCTGGCGCGGGTCTATGTCCTGATCGACGCGCGCCACGGCATCAAGGATGTCGATCAGGACGTGCTGAAGACGCTGGATAAGTCCGCGGTGAGCTATCAGGTGGTGCTGACCAAGGCCGATCAGGTGAAGCCGCTCGAGCTGGAAAAGCACATCACCGAGACCATGGCGGCGCTTGGCAAGCATCCGGCGGCGTTTCCGGAAGTTCTGGTGACGTCCTCACGCTCCGGCGCCGGGATGGCCGAACTGCGCGCGGCGATGGTGCGCCTGCTGCGCGAACGCGCCTGATGAGCCGCATCTGCCGCATCCTGATCATTCTTGCCGCCATCATGGGCGCCGACGGCGTCATGCTGGCGGCGGCGTCCGCGCATGGGGCGGATGCATCGCGGCTGGCGTCCGCCTCGTCGATGCTGCTGTTTCACGCCATCGCCGTGCTGGGTGCGGTCGCGTTGGCTGAGCGCGGCGTGATCCATGCCCGCATCGGGATCGTGGCAGCGTTCGGCTTCGCGATCGCGGCGTCACTGTTCGCCGGCGACCTCACGCTACGGCAATATGCCGGGCATGGGCTGTTTCCAATGGCCGCGCCGACCGGCGGGACATTGCTGATCGCAAGCTGGCTGGCGCTGGCGGTAGCGGCCGCCTTGCCGAAGCGGGGGTGAGAATTCCGTAGCCCGGATGGAGCGGAGCGCAATCCGGGAAAACTCGATCAACCGGCGGGACAGCCCCGGATTTCGCTTCGCTCCATCCGGGCTACGAACTCCGCAATTCCCCCACTTTGCGCCCTGCCCGCCAATCGGATAGAACCCGCCCCGGCATCCGGAATGGCGAGACCCGCTTCATGACATCTGCGCAAAATATCAGCCCGCTCGATCAGGCCCGCATCCTGTCGGAAGCGCTGCCGCATATGCAGCAATATGACGAGGAAACTATCGTTATCAAATATGGCGGCCATGCCATGGGCGCCGAGGAAACCGCAAAAGCCTTTGCCCGCGACATCGTGCTTTTGGAGCAGACCGCGATCAATCCGGTGGTGGTGCATGGCGGCGGGCCGCAGATCGCGACCATGCTCAAGCGGCTCGGCATCCAGTCGGAATTCGCGGCCGGGCTTCGCATCACCGATGCCGCCACCATCGAGATCGTCGAGATGGTGCTGGCAGGCTCGGTCAACAAGCAGCTGGTCGGCTACATCAACGAAGCCGGCGGCAAGGCGGTAGGTTTGAGCGGCAAGGACGGCAACATGGTGAAGGCGTCGAAGACGTCGCGCACCATGGTCGATCCGGATTCGAACATCGAGAAGGCCATCGACCTCGGTTTCGTCGGCGATCCCGACAAGGTGGATCTCACGCTGTTGAACCAGTTGATCGGACACGAACTGATCCCGGTGCTGGCGCCGCTGGCGACCTCGCATGACGGCCACACGCTCAACGTCAACGCCGACACCTTTGCGGGCGCGGTGGCCGGCGCACTGAAGGCCAAGCGGCTGCTGCTGCTGACCGACGTTCCCGGCGTGCTCGACAAGTCGAAAAAATTGATACCGGAACTGTCGGTAAAGGATGCGCGAAAACTGATCGCCGACGGCACGATTTCCGGCGGCATGATCCCGAAGGTCGAGACCTGCATCTACGCGCTGGAACAGGGCGTGCAGGGCGTTGTCATCATCGACGGCAAGACGCAGCATGCGGTGCTGCTCGAACTGTTCACCAACCAGGGCACCGGCACACTGATCCACAAGTGATGAGCAAAGCGGCGACGCGCATGAAGGCCGTCATGACCGGGCATGACGAGTTAAGGGCATCGCGCCCGTCGCGCTCAGCATTGACCCGTTTCCTGATGTCCCTGCCGGCCGCGACGATCTCGCTGTTCGCTTCCTCACTGCCCGCCTTCGCCGACCTGAAACTCTGCAACCGCATGAGCTATGTGGTTGAGGCGGCGATCGGCATCGACGACAAGTCGGCGACCGCGACGCGGGGCTGGTTCCGGATCGATCCGGCCGCCTGCCGCGTGGTGCTGCAGGGCGCGCTGACCGCGGACCGCATCTTGCTGAATGCACGCGCGCTCGGCGTCTACGGCGCCTCGCCGATCCCGCAGAACGGCAGCGATACGCTGTGCATCGCGCCGGAGAACTTCGTCATCGCCGCCGCCCGCCAGTGCCGCGGCAACCAGACGCCTGCACCGTTCACGCAGATCACGCCGACGCGGACCGACGACGGCAACCTGATCGCCTATCTCGCCGAGGATTCCGAGTATGACGACGAGCAGGCGCGGCTCGCCGGCATCCAGCGGCTGCTGGTCATCGCCGGCTATGACGCCGCGCCGATCGACGGTGTCGACGGGCCGAAGACGCAAGGCGCCCTCTCCGCGTTCCTGAAGAGCCGCGGGCTGACGGCCGACATCGTGCAGTCGCAGAATTTCTTCACCACCATGGTCGAGGCCGTGCAAAAGCCCTCCTCCTCGGGACTGACCTGGTGCAATGACACGCCGCACAAGGTCATGGCCGCGGTCGCCACCGACGACGGCAAGGCGGTGACCAGCCGCGGCTGGTACCGCATCGATCCCGGCAAGTGCCTGCATCCCGACGTGATCGGCCAGCCCAAACAGGTCTACAGCTTTGCCGAAGCCGTCGATGGCGAGAACCGCGCCATCAAATACCGGGACAGGCCGTTGAACTGGGGCGGCTCGAAAGAGCTTTGCACGCGCGAGAGCAAGTTCGAGATATCGGAACAGGGCGATTGCCGCACCCGCGGGCTTGCGGTGATCGGCTTTGCGCAAGTCGACATGAGTAGTGGCGGCAAGACGCTGCGATTTGCGATGCCGTGATGGAATGCTGGCCCCGCTCTATCGTCGTCCCTGCGAACGCAATGCGAACGCAGGGACCCATAACCACAGGGCTGAGTTTTGGCCACTGCCGTCAACCACGATTAAAGGCAACACGCACCGTGCTTACCAACAACCTACACGGCGTATGGGTCCCCGCGTTCGCGGGGACGACCCGGTGAGAGAGGCATGACTACACCCCGCGCCTTCAGCCACATCGACACCTGGGTGTTCGATCTCGACAACACGCTCTACCCGCATCACGTCAATCTGTGGCAGCAGGTCGACGCCCGGATCGGCGAGTTCATCAGCGCATTCCTGAGAATCTCCGCGGAAGAAGCGCGCGTGATCCAGAAGGACTATTACCGCCGCTACGGCACCAGCATGCGCGGCATGATGACCGAGCACGGCGTGCACGCCGACGATTATCTGGCTTACGTGCACAAGATCGATCACTCGCCGCTGGAGCCGAACCCCGCGATGGACGCTGCGATCGCAAGACTTCCCGGCCGCAAGCTGATCCTGACCAACGGCTCGACCGACCATGCCGGCGCGGTGCTGGCACGGCTCGGCATAACAGAACATTTCGAGGCGGTGTTCGACATCATCGCCGCCGAGCTGGAACCGAAGCCGGCGCCGCAGACCTACGACAAATTCTTGCGCATCCATGGCGTGGATCCCCTGAGGTCGGCGATGTTCGAGGATCTGGCCCGCAACCTCGTAGTGCCGCACCAGCTCGGCATGACCACGGTACTGGTGGTGCCCGACGGCGCCAAGGAAGTGGTGCGCGAGGATTGGGAGCTGGAAGGCCGGGATGCGGCTTACGTCGATCATGTGACCGACGATCTGACGGGATTTTTGGAGAGGTTGAGCGGAAAGGCGTAAACTAGTTCGTCGTCCCTGCGCACGCAGGGACCCATACGCCGCGGCGGCTCGAAAAGGGCACCGTGGCAGACACCCCATCAAATTAATCCGCACCTGTGGTTATGGGTCCCTGCATTCGCAGGGACGACAGCGGAAGCTTGACTCTCCCTGCCCAAATCCCGAAAAAGCCCGTCAACTTCGCCCGAAATCCCTAAGGAAATCCCGATGTCCCTGTCCGCGCTCGAATCCACCGTCAACGCCGCCTTCGATGCCCGCGACGGCATTTCGACATCGACCAAGGGCGAGGTTCGCGAGGCTGTAGATCACGCGCTTGAGCTGCTCGACAAGGGCGAGGCGCGGGTTGCCGAGCGCGAGGCCAGCGGCAAGTGGAAGGTCAATCAGTGGCTGAAGAAGGCGGTGCTGCTGTCGTTCCGCCTCAACGACATGAGCGCGATCCCCGGCGGCCCGGGCAAGGCGTCGTGGTGGGACAAGGTGCCGTCGAAGTTCGAAGGCTGGGGCGAGAACCGCTTTCGCGATGCAGGATTCCGCGCCGTTCCCGGCGCGATCGTGCGCCGCTCGGCCTTCATCGCCCGCAACGTCGTGCTGATGCCGTCTTTCGTCAATCTTGGCGCCTATGTCGATGAAGCGACCATGATCGACACCTGGTCGACGGTCGGAAGCTGCGCGCAGATCGGCAAGCGCGTGCATATTTCGGGCGGCGTCGGCATCGGCGGCGTGCTGGAGCCGCTGCAGGCGGAGCCCGTGATCGTCGAGGACGACTGCTTCATCGGCGCGCGCAGCGAGGTGGCGGAAGGCGTGATCGTACGCAAGGGCGCGGTGCTGTCGATGGGCGTGTTCCTCGGCGCCTCCACCAAGATCGTCGACCGCGAGACCGGCGAAATCTTCATCGGCGAAGTTCCGGAATATTCGGTCGTGGTTCCCGGCGCGCTGCCCGGCAAGCCCTTGAAGAACGGCCAGCCCGGCCCGTCCACCGCCTGCGCCGTGATCGTCAAGCGCGTCGACGAGCGCACCCGCGCCAAGACCAGCATCAACGAACTGCTGCGGGACTAATCGAACCGGGGACTTTCCCGCGCGACCAATGTACCGGGTGGGCGGCATTCTACCGCCCTCCGGGGCTTTGGGCATGGACTGGACGTGGTACCTGTTCCGCTTTGATGGCCGCATCAACCGCGCCAAATTGTGGCTCGCGATGCCGGTCATTTTGGGCTGTCTGACTGTTCTGGGCGCTGTGATCGTGGCGATCCAGAGCTTGTTCGGCGGGCCGACACCGTTCAGTTTAGGCACCAAGGATATCTTCAAGCTGGTGGATCCCGACGTCTACCGGACGCTGAAGCTAGCCGATCTTCCCAGGCTCCTCTTCAAGTTATTCGGCGTCTCATTGCTGATGTGGGTCTACTTCGCCACGTCGATCAAGCGGCTGCATGACCGCGACAAGAGCGGCTGGTGGATGGTGCCGTTCTTCGCGATGCCCGGCCTCCACAATCAGTTTGCAGACCGGCTTCCCGATTCCTACGCCGACCTGCCGCTCGCCATTGCCGCGGCCGTTCTCTGCCTGTGGGGCTTCATCGAAATGTATTGCCTGAAGGGCTCGCGAAAGACCAACCGGTTCGGGCCTGACCCGCTGGCGCCGAAACCGCCACTCGATACGCGTCCGCCTTGGGACCAGCAGAGCGAGATCGAAATGGTGCCGCACAAGGCTGGCCCGCCGCCGGTTTGGCGTGTTAAGCCGGGGTATGAATGACGCCGTTTCCATTACCCGCGACCTCGTCCGCTGCCCGTCTGTCACCCCTGCCGATGCCGGTGCGCTCGGCGTCCTCGAGCGCCTGCTGAAAGACGCCGGCTTCGAGGTGCACCGCATGACCTTTGGCGAGCCCGGCACCGCCGATATCGACAACCTCTACGCCCGCATCGGCGACAGCGCCCCGCACATCACCTTTGCCGGCCATACCGACGTGGTGCCGCCCGGCGACGAAACCGCATGGACGCTCGGCGCGTTCTCCGGCGAGATCAGGGACGGCTTCCTGTATGGCAGAGGCGCCGTCGACATGAAGGGCGGCATCGCCTGCAGCGTCGCCGCGGTACTCGACTATCTGAAAGACAATGGCGGCAAGCCGCAAAAAAATGGCGGAGGCTCGATCTCGTTTCTGATCACCGGGGATGAGGAAGACATTTCCGTCAACGGCACCATCAAGCTTTTGAAGTGGTGCGCCGAGCGTGGCGAGAAATTCGACCATTGCGTGCTAGGCGAGCCCTCGAATGTCGAAATGCTGGGTGACTGCATCAAGATCGGCCGCCGCGGTTCGCAATCCGGCACGCTCTATGTCGACGGCGTGCAGGGCCACGTCGCCTATCCGCATCGCGCCGCCAATCCAGTGCCGGATATTTCGCGGCTGATCGTGGCGCTCTCCGACGCGCCACTCGATCACGGCAGCGCGCAGTTCCAGGCCTCCAATCTCGAATTCACTTCCGTCGATGTCGGCAACACCGCGAGCAATGTGATCCCGGGACAGGCGCGCGCGAAATTCAACATCCGCTTCAACGACAACCACACCCAGGAAACGCTGCGCGCGCTGGTTGAAGAACGGCTGGCGACGGCCTGCGGCAACCGCATCCGCGCCCGCATCGCGTGGGAATATTCCAACTCCAACGTGTTCGTGACAAAACCCGGCGCCTTCACTGATTTGGCCGTCAGCGCGATCGAGGAGGTGACGGGGCGCAAGCCGGAGCTCTCGACCTCCGGCGGCACCTCGGACGCACGCTTCATTTCGAGCTACTGCCCGGTGATCGAGTTCGGCCTGGTCGGCCAGACCATGCACCAGATCGACGAGCGCACGCCGGTGTCGGATCTGGAAAAGCTGACGCGGATTTATCGCGGCTTGCTGGATAGGTATTTCGCCTAGTACTCCACCCGCACCAGATAGAGCCCGTCGGGCGGCGCGACCGGGCCGCAAGCGGCGCGGCTGCGGGCGTCGAGCGCCTTCTGCAGATCGTCGGCGTTCCAGCGGCCCTCGCCGACCCAGACCAGCGATCCAACCATCGAGCGCACCTGGCTGTGCAGGAACGAGCGCGCCGAGGTGATGATGTTGACGGCGTCGCCCTGCCTGATCACGTCGAGCTGGTCGAGCGTCTTCTCCGGCGACTTCGCCTGACATTCGGTGTCGCGAAACGTGGTGAAATCGAATTTGCCGACCAGCCGCTGCGCGGCCTCATGCATCGCATCGGTGTCGAGCAGCCGCGGCAGCCGCCAGACCTTGCCGAGGTCGAGCGCGAGATTGGCCCGGCGATTGGATATTCGATAGAGGTAATGCCGCTTCTTGGCCGAGAAACGTGCCTCGAACGTATCGGGCACGATCTCCGCCGACAGCACGCCGATCGGATGCGGCCGAAGATGCGCATTCAGCCCGTCGCGAAAGCGGCCCGGCACGAAATGTTTTGCGATATCGCAATGCGCGACCTGGCCCAGCGCGTGCACCCCGGCGTCGGTGCGCCCGGCGCCATGCACGCGCACCCGCTCGCCGCAGATCGCCTTGACCGCATCTTCCAGCGCGCCCTGCACCGAGGCGCCATTTTCCTGCAGTTGCCAGCCGCAGAACGGGCTGCCGTCATATTCGATGATGAGTTTGTAGCGGGGCATCAGCCGAGCCGCGCTGGCGGTTTGAGCGGCGTGCCGCGCAAAAACTCCGCAGTCTTCATCGGCGCCTTGCCGGCGCGCTGCAACTCAAGGATGCGGATCGCGCCGTCGCCGCAGGCGATCGTCAACCCATCGTCGAGCACCTCGCCCGGCGCGCCCGCGCCCTTGGCCGGTTCGCAGCGCAAAATCTTGACACGTGCCGGCTCGCCATCGCTCGCGACTTCGCACCAGGCGCCGGGGAACGGCGACAGCCCGTGAATATGCCGCAGCACTTCGCGCGCGGGCCGCTGCCAGTCGATCCGCGCCTCGCCCTTCTCGATCTTGGCGGCGTAGGTCACACCGTCTTCGCTCTGCTTCTGGAGCTGCAGCCCGCCGCGTGCCAGCGCGCCGATCGCACGCACCATCAGGTCGGCGCCGAGCGGCGCCAGCGCGTCATGCAGATCGGCGGCGGTCATGGTATCCGTGATCTGTAGCCGCTCGGCCATCGCGACGTCGCCGGTGTCGAGGCCTGTATCCATCTTCATCACCATCACGCCGCTCTCGGCGTCGCCAGCCATGATGGCGCGGTTGATCGGGGCTGCGCCGCGCCAGCGCGGTAAAAGTGACGCGTGCAGGTTGAAGCAGCCGAGCGGCGGCGCATTGAGGATGGCTTGCGGCAGGATCATGCCGTAGGCGACGACGACCGCCGCATCGGCATTGTGCGCGCGAAACTCCTCAAGCGCTTCCGGCGTCTTCAACGTGGTCGGCGTCAGCACGGGAATCCCTAGCCGCCGCGCTTCCTGCTCCACGGGCGTCGGCTGCAGCTTCATGCCCCGCCCGGCCGGCTTCGGCGCGCGGGTGTAGACGGCCTCGACCTCATGGCCGTGGGCCACGAGTGCCAGCAGCGTCGGCACCGCGAAATCGGGCGTGCCCATGAAGATCAAGCGAAGCGGCATGAGGCGGAAAATCCCGGGACGATTTCAGCTTAATCCGTCATGGCCGGGCTTGTCCCGGCCATCCACGTCTTTGGTGCAGCGAGAAAGAAAGACGTGGATGCCCGGCACAAGGCCGGGCATGACGGTCGATAGAGTAGGGTCTACTCCGCCGCGCGCTTGGCGGCTTTCGTAAACTTCTTCATCACGCGGTCGCGCTTCAGTTTTGACAGATAGTCGACGAACAGCACGCCGTTGAGGTGGTCGATCTCGTGCTGGATGCAGGTGGCAAACAGGCCGTCGGCGTCTTCCTCGTGCACCTTGCCGTCGAGATCGGTGAAGCGGATGCGCACCTGCGCCGGGCGCTCGACCTCCTCGTAATATTCGGGGATCGAGAGGCAGCCCTCTTCGTACACCGACAATTCCTCCGACGAGGAGATGATTTCCGGATTGATGAACACCCGTGGCTGCGGCTTGGTTTCGCCGTCCTCGCTCTTCTTGGCGAGGTCCATGGTGATCAGCCGCAACGGCTGCGCGACCTGGATCGCAGCCAGCCCGATGCCGGGGGCGTCGTACATGGTCTCGAACATGTCGTCGGCGAGCTTGCGGATCTCCGTCGTCACCTTCTCGACGGGTTTGGAGACCAGCCGGAGCTGTTTGTCCGGCAGGATGATGATTTCTCTTAGGGCCATAGCGCGCGATTTAAGCTGCTGATTTGCCGGGGTCAATGCGCGGCGGAACGCATTCGGACGGCCTTAACCATGATTTTTAACGCCGCGTTACACATGAAAATTAACCCGCCATTTACCATAAATGTTCCCTCTTCGTTCGCGAAAGCCGGCGAATCGGGCTACAAGTCGCGAATGAACGAGATTCTTTTCATCGTCGGCGACCTGCCGATCCACGTCGGCGAGGCGCTGGCAGGCTTTGGCGCGCTCGCATTGGTGCTGCTGCTGGCGATCGCCATCGTCATCGCCCGCTCCGGCCGCCGTGGCGCGGAACTGGCGATGGCGCAGGCGATCCGCGCCGACGAGTTGGAAGAGCGCCTGAGCGAGATGCTGCGGGCGCAGAGCGAGTCCACCGGCCGGGTCGACGCCATGGGCCAGGCGCTGGCCGGCCGCCAAGCCGAGATGGCGCGCGCGGTCAATGAGCGGCTGGATTCGGTGACCCACCGCGTCGGCCAATCGATGGAAGCGACCACGCGCCACACCATGGATAGTCTGCGCGTGCTGCATGAGCGGCTCGGCATCATCGACAATGCGCACAAGAACCTCACCGACCTGACGTCGCAGGTCACGACGCTGCGCGACGTGCTCGCCAACAAGCAGTCACGCGGCGCCTTCGGCCAGGCGCGGATGGAAGCGATCGTGCAGGACGGCATGCCGCAGGGCTCCTACGCGTTCCAGCACACGCTCTCGACCGGGAAGCGGCCGGACTGCGTGGTGTTCCTGCCCGACCAGCGTCCGCTCTGCATCGACGCGAAATTTCCGCTGGAAGCGATGACTGCGCTGCACGATGCGCGCAGTGACGAGGAAAAGAAATTCGCCACGCAGCGGCTGCGCAACGACGTGATGAAGCACGTCAACGACATCGCCGAGAAATATCTGATTACTGGCGAGACCCAGGATACCGCGCTGATGTTCGTGCCGTCGGAGTCGGTCTATGCCGAAATCCACGACGGTTTCGACGACGTGATCCAGAAGGCCTACCGCGCCCGCGTCGTGCTGGTGTCGCCCTCGCTGCTGATGCTGGCGATTCAGGTGATGCAGCAGATCCTGAAAGACGCCAGGATGCGCGACGCCGCCGACCAGATCCGCACCGAGGTGCTCAACCTCGGCGACGATCTGGGGCGCCTGCGCGAACGCGTGCTGAAGCTGCAGAAGCATTTTGGCGACGTCAACGAGGACGTCAGGCAGATCCTGATCTCCGCCGACAAGATCGAAAAGCGCGCCGGGCGGATCGAGGAACTCGATTTCAGCAAGACCGACGCGCCGGTGGAAGTGCCGCGCGTGGTCAAGGGCGGAACAGCCGAGCTGTTCCCCGTGCCGCGCAAGCTGCAAGCGGGGGAGTAGGCAGTTATTGCGCAGCTATAGCCACATATCAAACTGTCATCGCCCGGCTTGAAGCCGGGCGATGACAGTCTTTTTGTTGCAGAATCTGCTAACACCCCTCCATGACAGCACCAGAATCCACCTCCGTTTCACCTGAGAAAGCTGCCGCTCCCGCACCGTCCTGGCGCGAGGGCTGGGCCGTCTATCTTCAGCCGCGCGTGCTGATCGTGCTGATGCTCGGCTTTTCGTCAGGCTTGCCGCTGGCGCTGTCGGGATCGACGCTGCTGGTATGGATGCGGGAATCCGGCGTGGATCTCGGCACCATCGGGCTGTTTGCGCTGGTCGGCACGCCCTACACGCTGAAATTTGTCTGGGCGCCGCTGGTCGATGCACTGCACGTGCCGGTCTTCACGCGCGCCTTCGGCCGACGCCGCGGCTGGCTGGTGTTCTCGCAACTGCTCCTGATCGGTGCGATCTTGCTGCTGGCGCTAACCGACCCGGCGCGCTCGCCGCTGTTCGTCGCGCTCGGCGCACTGCTGGTCGCAACGATGTCGTCGACGCAGGACATCGTGGTCGATGCATTCCGCGTCGAAAGCCTGCCCGAGAGCGAACAGGCCGCCGGCATGGCCTCCTACGTCGCGGCTTACCGGATCGGCTTGCTGGTATCGACCGCCGGCGTTCTATTCCTGGTGAGCGCATTCGAAAGCACCGGCATCGGGCGTCACGCAGCCTGGATGTGGGGCTATGTTGCCATGGCAGCACTGGTGCTGATCGGCACCGTCACCGCGCTGGCCGCAACCGAGCCGGAACAATCGGTGCGTGCGGAGGCCAAGACTCGCGGCGAGACAGCTTTCTCGCGCGTCATGCATGCGGCCGTCGGGGCGTTCTCCGAATTTCTCGCCCGCAAGTATGCCTGGGTGGCGCTGGCCTTCGTGGTGCTGTTCAAATTCACCGATGCGTTTTCCGGCACGATGACCGCGCCGTTCGTGATCGACCTCGGCTTCACCCGCAACGACTACGCCGCCATCGTCAAGGGTGTCGGCCTTATCGCGACCCTGATCGGCGGATTTGCCGGCGGCTATCTGGCGCGGCGCTATTCGCTGGTCGCAAGCCTGTGGATCGGCGGCGTGCTGCAGGCGATCTCCAACCTGGTGTTTGCGTGGCTCGCCTATGTCGGCGTCAATCAATGGGCGCTGGCGGTCGCCATCTCGGCGGAGAACTTCACTGGCGCGATCGGTACCGTGATCTTCGTCGCCTATCTCTCGGCCTTGTGCCAGAACCCGCTGCACACCGCGACCCAATACGCGCTGCTTACCGCGCTCGCCGCAGTAGGGCGCACCTACCTGTCCTCAGGTGCGGGCTATGTGGCAGAGGCCACGGGCTGGTCGCTGTTCTTCGTGATCTCCGTCGCGGTCGCAGTGCCGAGCCTGATCCTGCTGGCGTGGCTGCAGCGGCGCGGGCATTTTGACGAATTGGGGCCGGTGAAGATTTAGTCCTGTAGCCCGGATGGAGCAGAGCGAAATCCGGGGGCCGGTGCGATGGCGGCTGAGATATCCCGGATTGCGCTTCGCTCCATCCGGGCTACGAAGTTCGCTGCTTAGTGCTTCGTCACCACGCTCCATTTGGTGATCACGGCTTCGCTCATCTGCCCGGCGTCCTGCGCACAGGCGACTTCGTCGACCTTGACGGAAATTTCCTTGCCGATGAAATTCTTCAGTTGCGCGGCCTGGGCGTCGCTGCTGGTGACGAGCTGGAACGTCTCAGGTCCCGTTTCGAGATTGCAGAGCCCGTTCGGCGGCGGCAGCCGGCGCGGTTCGCTGGTGATCTGGTAGGTCGCGGCGCGCTTGCTCTTCTTGCCGCCCTTCATAGCGTTGAGTTCGCCGGACAGGACGTCGCCGGCATTGATCGGCTTGCCGGGCTTCGGCGCCGGCTCGGCCTGCTGCGCCCATGCGGAAGGCGCAACCAGGGCTGCGGCCATGATGATGACCGCAAAGCGGGAGCGTTTGCCGAATCGTGGTTTCGTCATGTCGATCAGTTCCGTTGATGTGGGTTAGAACAGCGTTCGCTGCCGCATGGCAGCCGATAGCGTACCTTCGTCGAGATAATCAAGTTCGCCGCCGACCGGTACGCCGTGGGCAAGCCGGGTCACCTTGACGTTGGCGTCCTGCAGGAGATCGGTGATGTAATGGGCGGTGGTCTGGCCATCAACCGTTGCGTTCAGCGCCAGAACGATTTCGCTAACTTGTGATTCGTGCGCGCGGGCCACCAACGCGTCGATGGTCAGATCCTGCGGACCGACGCCGTCGAGTGGCGACAATGTGGCGCCGAGCACGTGATAGCGGCCGTTGGTCGCATTCGCCCGTTCCAGCGCCCAGAGATCGGCGACGTCGGCGACCACGACAATGGTCGAGGGATCGCGGCGCGGGTCGGTGCATACCGTGCAGGGATTTTGCGTGTCGATATTGCCGCAGGTCTTGCAGACCTGAATCTTGTCGATCGCGACCTGGAGCGCGCCGGCGAGCGGCGTCATCAGCGCCTCGCGCTTCTTGATCAGGTGCAGCGCCGCGCGCCGCGCCGAGCGCGGCCCCAGCCCCGGCAGGCGCGCCAGGAGCTGGATCAGACGTTCGATTTCGGGGCCGGCAACGCTTGCTGCCATTTCAGGTGAGGCCAAGCCCGGGCGGCAGGCCGAGCCCGCCGGTCAGCGCCTGCATCTTTTCCATCGCCGTGGTTTCCGCCTTGCGCCGCGCATCGTTATGCGCGGTCACCAGCAGATCCTCGAGCACTTCACGCTCCTCGGCCTTCATCAGCGACTGGTCGATCTTCACGCCCTTCACTTCCATCTTCGCAGTCATGCGTACGGCAACCAGCCCGCCGCCGGAAATGCCCTCGACCTCGAGATTGCCGAGCTCTTCCTGCATCGCCTGCATCTTGGATTGCAGCTCCGCCGCCTGCTTCATCATGCCGAGAAAATCAGCCATTTATCCGTCCTCTCGAGAGTCCGATCAGTCGTCGTCGCCGTCGGAAATCTCGTTCAAGTCTTCAGCGATAATACTGGATTCCGGCGGCTCGGCGGCAAGCCGGCGCACCTCGACCACCTTGGCGCCTGGAAACCGCGCCAGCACCTCCTGGACGCGCGGATCGGCTTCCGCGGCGCGCGCGTGCTCGTTCCTCGCCTGTTCGTTCTGCGATCGCAGCGTCGGCTGGCCGGCCTCGTTGGAGATGACCACGGTCCAGCGCCGCCCGGTCCATAATTCCAGCTTGCGGGAGAGGTCGTTGACCAGCCCGCGCGCCGCATGGCGCTCCAGCGCCACCTCCAGCCGCCCGTCCTCGAAGCGAACGAGGCGCATATCGGATTCCAGCGCCGTCTTGGTCAGGATATCGCGTTTCTCGCCGGCCAGCGCGACCAGTTGCGGAAAAGTGGTGATCCGCAGGACGGGCGCGGACTCCGTTTGGGCCGATGGCGCCACCATTTGCGGCCGCGCAGACGCTTCAGCGCCGGAGCGGGGCGAGACAGGCGTCCGCATCGGCGAAGCCGCAGACATTGAAGATACCGGTGCGGTGGGCGCAGCCCGTGACGGCGCCGCGCCGCCGGAGGCAATTTGCGATCCGCCGCCGTTCTGGTCGAGCATCCGGATCGCCTCGTCCGGCGTCGGCAGGTCGGCGACATAGGCGATGCGGACCAGCACCATTTCCGCGGCCGCCGCCGGCCGGGTCGCGGTCTGCACCTCGGTGATACCCTTGAGCAGCATCTGCCACATCCGCGACAGCACCCGCATCGACAGTTTTGCGGCGAACTCGCGGGCACGGACGCGCTCGGTCTCGCCGAACGCGACATTGTCGGCGGTGGCCGGCACGATCTTCACGCGGGTGACGAAATTGACGAATTCGGCGAGGTCGGACAGCACCACGACCGGATCGGCGCCGACGTCATACTGCGAACGGAATTCGCCAAAGGCGCTGGCGATATCGCCGCGCGCCAGATGCTCAAACAGGTCGATCACCCGGGTGCGGTCGGCCAGGCCCAGCATCTGCCGCACCGCGTCGGCACGGACAAGGCCCGCCGCGTGCGCAATCGCCTGATCGAACAGGGAGAGCGAATCGCGCACCGAGCCTTCCGCGGCGCGCGCGATGATGCCGAGCGCCTCGGGCTCGACCTCGACGCCTTCCTTTTTCGCGATGCTGGAAAGATGCCCCATCAGCACGTCGGCCTCGACGCGGCGCAGGTCGAAACGCTGGCAGCGCGACAGCACCGTGACCGGGACTTTGCGGATCTCGGTAGTGGCGAACACGAATTTGGCGTGCTCGGGCGGCTCTTCCAGCGTCTTCAGGAAGGCGTTGAAGGCCGCCGTCGACAGCATGTGGACTTCGTCGATGATGTAGACCTTGTAGCGGGCGCTGGCCGGCGCGTAGCGCACGCTGTCATTGATCTGGCGGACGTCGTCGACGCCGGTATGGGACGCCGCGTCCATTTCCAGCACGTCCATGTGCCGGCTTTCCATGACCGCCTGGCAGTGCACGCCGAGGTCAGGCATGTGGATGGTCGGCCCCTTCACCGACCCGTCAGGCTTTTCGTAGTTCAGCGCGCGGGCGAGAATCCGCGCCGTGGTGGTTTTGCCGACACCGCGGACGCCGGTCAGGATCCAGGCCTGCGGAATCCGGCCGGTTTCGAACGCATTCGAAACGGTGCGGACCATCGCCTCCTGGCCGATCAGGTCGTCAAAACTGGACGGGCGATATTTTCGTGCCAGCACCCGGTAGGGCTTGGCCGTCTCGCCCTGGCCGCCGAGGCCGAAGCCGCTCTGGCCGGCGTCGTCTGACTTGTCGGGGGGAGCGCCAGCATCACTCATCGGTCGATCCGCAATTGATTGTCTCTCGGGGCCGGCTTGCGGAAAGGAACGAAACCAGGCGCAAGGCGCGGACTTTTCCGCTCTCCTTGCGCGATTCGCTCGAAAAACAGGTAGGAGACTGACGAGCGACCCGATCCGGACCTCGTTAGGGCTGCTTCCTTCCGGACCTGACCCGGTTGGCGAGTGGCTCGTCCACCGCCAATCTCCCGGTCCTTATTTGGGGCCAAAAGGGTCGGAAAGCAAGCGGGGTTGGTGGGTGCCATGCGCTGGAACTACCCCCGTTTCGTCAAGGCCGGGCTTGACCCGGCCATCCACGTCTTGCTTCTTCCAATTCAGCGCAAAAAAGACGTGGATGCCCGGGACATCCCGGGCAAAAACGCGCTTCGCGCTTCTGCCCGGCCATGACGGGTGTTGTTTGCAGGGCCGCCCTCTGCAATCCTACTTTGAGGATCATAGACCCTAATGCCCTCTGACGCCTCCGCCTGGTCGCTGCATTCCCAGCTCAAAAAGGACACCATCGACATCGGCGACCTGCCGCTGTGCAAGGTGCTGGTCATCAAGGATGCGCATTACCCGTGGCTGTTGCTGGTGCCGCGCCGGGTGGGTGCGGTGGAAATCATCGACCTCGACGAGGTCGAGCAGGCGCAGTTGATGACGGAAATCTCCCGGGTCTCGCGCGCGCTGAAAGAGGTCACCAGATGCGACAAGCTCAATGTCGCGGCGCTGGGCAACCTGGTGCCGCAGTTGCATGTCCACGTCATCGCGCGGCGCACCAGCGACGCGGCCTGGCCGCGCCCGGTCTGGGGCGTGATGCCGCCGCTGGCGCATGACGCCGAGGAAGTACAGAATTTCATCAACGCGCTTCGCCGCAAGATCTGGTTGGGTTGAACCGATGTCCGCATTCGATAAATATCCGCTGGGGAAGCCCGCTTTCGTTACCCACATTCTGGATCGCGCCGCGCATCTGCGCACCAATGACGAAAAACTGTTCGCACTGGAGGGCCAGCGCAACGCCGGCGCCTATGTGATCTACCGCGACTCGCTTCTGGTGAGGCAGGAGGCGGATGGACCGCGCGTGCTGCTCGGCGTCGAAGAGGCGGTGAAGCTCGGCGCCAATCCCGGCACGATCTTTTTAGGCCTGCGCGACGGCGCGCCTGTTTTCGGCATGGGCATTTCGGCCGCGGCCGTCGAGAAGCTGATGACGCGCGACGACGTCGCCGTCACCGAGCTGCGCGGCATGGCCATGCAAGGCACGGTGCCGCCGGAACAGCTCTCCGCCATCGCCATGGCGAAATCGATGGTGACCTGGCATCAGCGCCACGGCTATTGCGCCAATTGCGGCACCCGCACGGCGATGAAGGACGGCGGCTGGAAGCGCGAGTGCCCGAGTTGCAAGGCCGAGCATTTTCCGCGCACCGATCCGGTCGTGATCATGCTGGTCACGCATGGTGAAAAATGCCTGCTCGGCCGGCAGAAGCAGTTTTTGCCCGGGATGTGGTCATGTCTGGCCGGCTTTGTCGAAGCCGCCGAGACCATCGAGGACGCGGTCCGCCGCGAGATTTTCGAGGAATCCGGCATTCGCTGCACCGACGTGAGCTATTACATGACGCAGCCATGGCCCTATCCGTCATCGCTGATGATCGGATGCGCCGCGCGCGCGCTCAACGAGGATATCGTGGTGGACCGCACCGAGCTCGAGGACGCACGCTGGTTCGATCGCGCCGAGGTCGCCCTGATGCACCGGCGCGAACATCCTGACGGCCTGTTTGCGGCGCATCCGTTCGCGATTGCGCATCATCTCATCGGACGCTGGGTGCATGACGGAAAAGAGACTGGTGCATAGCGGGAACCGTCCATGGACCAGTCGATTAACTCGGGATCTTGGTTCCGACTGAAGGCGGAACCGACATGACGGATTCCCAGATGAACTTTCAAGACAAAGCGCCCACAAGGCCGCCGCGGATTCTCTGCATCGGCATGCCGGTGCGCGACCTTACCTTCAATACACCCGGTGTCCCCGGGCGTGGTTCCAAGGAGAATGCGACAGGTTTCGACGAAATCTGCGGCGGCAACGCGTTGAATGGCGCAATTGGCATCGTGAGGCTCGGCGGCCGAGCCTCGATCTGTGGGCCTATGGGTGATTCCAGGGAGACGTCCAGTCGTTTCATCTTCGAGCAGATGGCGCATGAGGGCATCGACACAAAGCACCTCATTCACATGCCGGGGCTGGTGACGCCGATCTCGGCGGTGATGATCGATCCTTCCGGCGAACGCACCATCGTGACCTTCCGCGATCCGAAACTGTGGCATGTGAAATTGCCCGATTTCGACACACTGCTGGACGATTGCGCCGCCATTCTCACCGAGAGCCGCTGCGCCGAATTCTGCACCGAGCTTTGCGCCGAAGCTATCAGGCGCGGCATTCCCGTGATCGTCGACGTCGATCGCGCGATGTCGCTGCGCGAGGGTCTGCTGAACGCCTCCTCCCACCTGGTGTTCTCCAGCGAACCGCTGCAGGAAACTGCAGATGTCACCGACGACGCCCAGGCGCTGAAGAAGATTGCCAAACTGACGCCGTCGTTCCTGGCGGGAACGCGGGGACCGAGAGGCACCATCTGGCTCGACGAGAACGGGGAGATCCAGGAAACCCCGGCCTTCCCGGTGCATACGGTGGATACCCTTGGCGCCGGCGACGTGTTCCACGGCGCGTTCGCGCTGGCCATCACCGAGAAGCAGGAATTGCGGCAGGCGCTGCGATTCGCCTCCGCCGCCGCGGCGCTGAAATGCACCCGTTTCGGGGGTGCCTTCGCCGCCCCGCAACGTGCTGAAGTTGAGGAGTTTTTAAGCCACGGCCAGGCTGCAGACCGGGCGTCGACCGGCCAATAGCAGGGCTTGCTATAGAAGAATTTTCTATATATTAGGGGATATGATCTCCCGTATGGAACATTCTTCTCATGACCGATTTAGCCGTTCAGCTCCCTGAAGCCAACCGCCGCTTAGACGCCATCGACCGCAAGATCCTGACCGTGCTGCAGGAGGACGCCTCCCTTTCGGTCGCCGAGATCGGGGACCGGGTCGGGTTGTCGTCGACGCCGTGCTGGAAGCGGATCCAGCGGCTGGAGGCCGACGGCGTGATCCTGCGCCGGGTGGCGCTGGTCGACCAGAACAAGATCGGGCTGGGCATTTCGGTGTTCGTCTCGGTCGAGAGCGCCGATCATTCCGAGGCGTGGCTGAAAGCCTTCGCCAGCGCCGTCAGCGCCATGCCCGAGGTGATGGAGTTCTACCGGATGGCCGGCGACGTCGACTACATGCTGCGCGTCGTGGTCGCCGACATGGCGAGCTACGACGTGTTCTACAAAAAGCTGATCAGCGCCGTGCCGCTGAAGAACGTCACCTCGCGTTTTGCGATGGAGAAGATCAAGTCGGTGACCGCGCTGCCGGTGCCGGCGGCGTAAGTAACCTCCGTAATTCTACGGAGCGGGTCCGTTCACCGAACATTAGCCCTGTGTCCATAGACACGGGGGATGGGTCGGAATGTCACACTCAGCCACCGATGGCCCGCATGGCTTAACGCCATGCTGTTGCTGATCGCCAGCTTCACCGGCATCGCAGGACTGTCGTTTCAGGCCCGTCCAGGCGCTGAAGTCGTGGCCGTAGCATTTCCCGTTTGGTGGGATTCTCAGCAGGCCTTCTCGGCCGCCGCTTCAGCCAATGCTGCCATCGTCCGCGTGACCGCCGTTCCATCGCTGCTGGTGGTGCGGCCCGACGGCGTTGAGGGATTGTCACGGCTGCACGAGGCCGGGGCCTGGTTCGCAATCGATCCGCAAGCGATCGTGGCCTGTTTCACAAACAAAGCAGCTATTTATTGAATGCATATTGGGAATCCGGAAATGACCATTGAAAGCGATGATCTTGCAGCTTTGCGCGAAACCACCAGCAAGGCCTTGCTGGGATTGCTCTGGCTTCATGTTCCCATGGCGCTCGTCATCGGCCTGATGCGCGATAGCGGCTGGCTGGCGCCAACCGCGCTGATGGCGGCGATGGCGCTGGCCGCGACCCTGTCGTGGCGCACCTCGGGTAACGGGCTTTCGACCCGGCTGATCTTTGCCGTCGCCCTGATGGGCAGCGTGTCGGTGTTTACCTTCCAGTTCGCCGGCCATGCTTGGCAGGTCGACACGCACATGTATTTCTTTGCCACGTTGGCGTGTCTCCTCGCCTATTGCGACTATCGCCCGATCCTCGCCGGCGCGGTCGCGGTCGCGCTGCATCATCTGGTGCTGAACTTCCTGCTTCCGGCGGCGGTCTATCCCGGCGGCGCCGATCTCGGCCGCGTCGTTCTTCACGCCGTCATTCTTCTGATCGAGGCCGGCGTGCTGAGCTGGCTGGCGGTGAAGCTGTCCGGCCTGTTCGAGACGACCGCGCAGAAGACCGCCGAGGCGGAAGCGGCAAATGCCGCCGAAGCCCGAGCCAATATCGACCGGATGACCGCCGAACGGCAGGCCAAGCAGGACAGCGACACGGCGCGCCGCGAACTCGCCGCGGGCTTCGAGCGCAAGATCGGCAGCATCGTCGAGGCGGTCGCGTTAACCGCCAACGAGGTGCAGGGCCTCTCCACCTTGATGAGCAAGAGCAACGCGGAAACCACTCGGCATACCGCAGAGGCAGCGGCCGCCTCGACCCGGGCCTCATCGAACGTGGAAACGGTTGCGGCGGCGACCGAGGAGCTGACGGCCTCCATCAGCAACATTGCCCAGCAGGTGACGCGCTCCGCCGAAATCGCAAACAAGGCCGCCGAAGAGGCTCGCCGCACCAACTCCGTGGTTGAGGGGCTTGCCGCCGGCACCCAGAAGATCGGCGAAGTCGTCACGCTGATCCAGAGCATTGCGAGCCAGACCAACCTGCTGGCGCTGAACGCCACGATCGAAGCCGCCCGCGCCGGCGAACATGGACGGGGATTTGCGGTGGTGGCGAGCGAAGTCAAGGCGCTGGCCAATCAGACCGCGAAAGCAACGGAAGAAATCTCGGCGCAGGTGCAGGACATCCAGACGGCCACCAGCCAGGCCGTCAGCGCCATTCAGGCGATCGGCGGAACCATCGCCGAGATCGACGAGATATCCAATGAAGTCGCCGCCGCCGTCGATCAACAGGGCGCAGCGACGAGGGAAATCGCCGGAAATGTGCAGCAGGCGGCTAACGGTACGCGGGACGTCAACGGCAACATTCTCAGTGTCAGCCGTGCTTCGGAAGAGGCGGGCCGGGCAACATCGAAGCTACTGGATGCTGCGAACGGTCTGTCGTCGCAATCCGACCAGCTGAAGTCCGAGGTCGACAGCTTCCTGGGCTCGCTGCACGTGGCGTAAGAATTCGAGAACACTGTCATCGTCCGCGAAGGCGGACGATCCAGATGCTATGGGGGGAGCGGCGGCGAGGGTGTGGATACCCTCGAGCGCCGTGATCACGCAATGGAGCACCCCATGTCGCAATCGTTTGACGCCAGCAGGTCCCTCACCGCCTTCGAACAGGATAGCACGTTGGTCGCAGTGATCGAGATGAGCCAGTCGAAGTGGCTTGTTGCGGCTGTGATCCCGGGGGGCGAGCGCCAGCCCCTGAAGAAGCTTGGTGCAAATGCGGACGCTCTGCTGAAGCTGTTGCAGCGCTGGCAGGATGAAGCGCGCAAGGCCGGGCGGACGGTCAGGCGGATCGTCTGCGCCTATGAGGCCGGGCGAGACGGATTCTGGCTGGCGCGCTGGCTGCAGGCGCGCGCCATCGAGGCCTACGTCATCCATGCCGCAAGCATCGCAGTGTCCCGCGAGCACCGCCGGGCCAAGACCGATCGGGTCGATACGGAACTGCTGATGCGCTCGTTTCTCGGCTGGCTGCGTGGCGAGAAGCGCCATTGCAGCATGGTCGCGATCCCGACCATGGCGGAAGAAGATGCGCGGCGGCCGAGTCGTGAGCGGGAGAGCCTCGTGGGCGAGCAAACACGGATCGTCAACCGGATCAAGGCTGTCCTCGCCCTGTTCGGCATCGGCGGGTTCAATCCGAGGCTGCGCAAGGCGGCGCAGAAGCTGGAGACACTGCACACCGCGGAAGGAACACCGTTACCGGAAAATGCCCACGCCGAATTGCGCCGCGATCTGGAGCGGCTGCGCCTGGTGCACGACCAGATCCACATCATCGAAAGTGAACGGTTGCGCCGGCTCGCGCTCGCGCCGGCCGCAACGACAAGGCCTCACGCGATGGTTCGTCTGATCGCAAGGGTTTTTGGCGTCGGCATTGAGACCGCCGACATGCTGGTAAATGAGGCGCTGGCGCGCAAGCTGCGCGATCGCAAAGCTGTTGCGCGCTATGCTGGACTGACCGGCGCGCCGGACGAGAGCGGCAAGCGCCGGCGCGAGAAGGGACCCGCGCCGGCAATGGTCGGGTCCGCCGCGGCATGATCCAACTGGCCTGGCGCTTTCTGATCTTCCAGAAGGATAGCCGGCTCGTCCGCTGGTTCCGCGAGCGCACCGCAGATGGCCGCAGCGCCACGCGCAAAACCATGATCGTGGCGCTGGCGCGCAAGCTGCTCATCGCGCTGTGGCGGCTGGCAACCACCGGCGAGATGACGGAGGGGCTCAGGCTGCGCCCGGCCGGAACCTGACCATGCAGCTTCCGCAACCCCAACACGATTGACGGTTCGGCAGCCGGCAGTCTGCCGACGACATCCGAGGTGGCGGTGATCCGCCGGAATACATGGCCTTTGCGCCGCGACCCAGAATGGACCCGCCGCCCCGGAGCTTCGCCCCCGATGCGCATGCATGCATCATGGTTCTGGTCCCGATCGATCAACCGAATACAAGTCTGCGACGCGGTATCGCGTCCACGGTGGGCTCGCCTCGGAAATCGTCCCTATGCCGCTAACGCCAAACCTCGTCCCGCCCTCAAGCCTGCCGCCGGGCTCACGACCGTCAAGGGCTGCGTCGCTCCGCGATGGCCTGCGGCCACCCTTGACCGTCGTTCCGCCCAGGCGGCTAGTCGTCTCGGGGTCGGGACGAGGAGATGTCGGTCTTCGTCGAACAAGGAGACGATAGCAATGATCTGACAACGCTCACTCTTGATCACCCCCATACAAGTATTCCAGAGACGTCAGTGACCTAACAGGAAAGCCGCGGCGTACTGGATCCCCGCCTTCGCGGGGACGACGAGCGCGTGTTAGGCAAACACCGTCCGCCCCTCAAATCTTCTGATTATACGCGCCGACCTCCGGATGCGTGCGCAGCACGGAATCCATCGCCTCGAACATGTCGCGCATGCGCGCTTCGCTCACCGGGCTCTCGACCACCACTACCAGCTCCGGCTTGTTGGATGACGCCCGCACCAAGCCCCAGCTTCCGTCTTCGACGGTAACACGCACGCCGTTGACGGTGACGAGATCGCGAATCTTCTGGCCTGCGACCTTGTCGCCGTTCTTCTGCAACGCTTCGAAATGCTTCACCACGGCGTCGGCCACGCCGTATTTGGTTTCGTCGGCGCAATGCGGCGACATCGTCGGCGACGACCAGGTCTTCGGCAGCGCATCTTTCAGGTCCGCCATCGACTTATCGGAGGCGCGATCGAGCATCTCGCAGATCGCAATCGCCGAGACCAGGCCATCATCATAGCCACGGCCGAACGGCTTGTTGAAGAAGAAGTGGCCGGATTTTTCGAAACCCGCCAGCGCGCCCATCTCGTTGGTGCGGCGCTTCATGTAGGAATGGCCGGTCTTCCAGTAGGCGGTCTTGGCGCCCTGCTTTTGCAGCACCGGGTCCGTCACGAACAGCCCGGTGGATTTCACGTCGACCACGAATTGCGCATCCTTGTGGATCGCCGACATGTCCCGCGCCAGCATCACGCCGACCTTGTCGGCGAAGATTTCCTCGCCGGTATTGTCGACCACGCCGCAGCGGTCGCCGTCGCCGTCAAAGCCTAAGCCCACATCGGCCTTATGCTTGAGCACCGCGTCGCGGATCGCGTGCAGCATCTCCATGTCTTCGGGGTTCGGATTGTATTTCGGGAAGGTGTGATCGAGTTCGGTGTCGAGCGGGATCACCTCGCAGCCGATCGCTTCCATCACCTGCGGTGCGAACGCGCCTGCCGTGCCGTTGCCGCAGGCGACCACGACTTTCAGCTTGCGTTTCAGCTTCGGCCGCTTCGTCAGATCCGCTATATAGCGCGCCGGAAAGTCCTCGTGGAATTGATAGGAGCCGCCGGCCTTGTTGTTGAAATCGGCGTTGAGCACGATTTCCTTCAGCCGCGTCATCTCGTCGGGGCCGAAGGTGAGCGGGCGGTTGGCGCCCATCTTCACGCCGGTCCAGCCATTGTCGTTATGCGAAGCGGTCACCATCGCGACGCAGGGCACGTCGAGATCGAACTGCGCGAAATAGGCCATCGGTGTCACCGCAAGCCCGATGTCGTGCACCTTGCAGCCCGCCGCCATCAGGCCGGAAATCAACGCGTATTTGATCGAGGCCGAATAGCCGCGAAAATCATGACCGGTAACGATTTCCTGTTTAACGCCGAGTTCCCTGATCAGCGCGCCGAGCCCCATGCCCAGCGCCTGAACGCCCATCAGGTTGATTTCCTTCTCGAACAGCCAGCGCGCGTCGTATTCGCGAAAGCCGGTTGCCTTCACCATCGGCCCGGATTCGTAGGCATAGGTATTGGGAACCAGCACGGATTTGGGCTTCGGGAACATGGGGCAGCCTTGTCAATAAATTGCGAGGGAACACCGCAGCCATAGCGAATACGCCGGCCCGGCGATAGGCGGGACCGGCGCCTTGTGGCGGCTAATTGCGGCGGATTGGTAACCGAGAAACCTTACTGTTCCAGCACCATCTTGCCGTTGGCGTATTCAAAACGCTTCAGCTTCGACAGGAACGACAGGCCGAGCAGGTTTTCCGACAGCGCCTCGTCGGGCAGCACCACGGCGTCGACGTCGCGCACCACGAGGCCACCGAGTTCGATCATGGCAAGCCGGGTGCGGGCGGCCTTGATGGTGCCGTTGGCGGTGGTGACGGTCGCATTGTAATCGCCGCGCGAGGGACGCAGGCCGAACCGCGCCGCGGACTTCTCGTTCAGCGCCACCAGCGAAGCGCCGGTGTCGATCATGAAATTGACGCGCTGACCTTCGATGCGGCCGTCAGTCAGGAAATGGCCGCGGGCGTCGCGGGGAATATTGAGGCTGCGGCCAGAGGCCTGCGCGACCGTTTGGGTGGGAGCTTTTGTCGGCGATGCGCTGGCGGAGGCCGGCGCCGGCGACATCTTGTCCGCCATCTGCGCCATGTAGGTACCGAGACCGACGAGAACGGCGGCAACGATCATCAGGTTACGCATTACGCCACACTCGATTGCCAGACCGCCGATAACATCACGCCTGGGGCCAAGCCGCGATTAACAGAGGCGGCCAAGGCTGCCATTTTGACGAAAAGGATGAGTGAAGCGTTAACGCCCGAGATCGTCATACGCGGGCTCGACCCGCGTATCCATCAATCTTCAATAAAAGGCTTCCCTGAGGAGGGATGGATTGCCGGGTCAAGCCCGGCAATGACGGCTCTGCGCCCTCACGTTCCGCGCGGCTTGACGCGGCGGGTCGGCAGCGCGGTCGCCGGGTCTTCCGGCCAGGGGTGGCGGGGATAGCGGCCGCGCAGGTCGGAGCGCACGGCCGCATAGCTGCCGCGCCAGAAGCCCGGCAAATCGCGCGTCACCTGCACCGGACGCTGCGCCGGCGACAGCAATTCCAGCACCAGCGGCACCGCGCCCTTGGCGATCGAGGGATGAGTGTTGAGCCCGAACAATTCCTGTAAGCGAACCGCAATGGTCGGGCCCTGCTCGGCCTCGTAGTCGATGGCCAGCATGGTGCCGGTCGGCGCTTCGAAATGCGTCGGCGCTTCGCGCTCCAGCCGCGTGCGCAACTCCCATGGCAATAGCGTCATCAGCGCGTCGGAGAGATCGCCGGGCGAAAGCTCCTTCAGCGAGGTCTTGTCGTATAGTGCCGGTACCAGCCAATTTTCGCTTTCGGCGGCGAGCGCCGCGTCCGACAGATCGGGCCAGCTATCGCCTTCCGCCTTGCGCAGGAACATCACCCGGTCGCGCCATTGCTTCAGGGATTTCGACCACGGCAGTTTGTCGAGCCCGGCGGCAATCAAACCCGTGGCGAAAATGTGCGCGGTCTCTGTCGAGGGCGACAGCGCGACCGGCGCTTCCGACAGCGTGATCGCGTGCAGCGTCCGCTTGCGGCGCGCACGCAGCGCCATCGCGCCGCGATCGAACGAAATCTCTTCCCTGTCCTCGATCTGATCGGCGAAGCGCATTTCGATATCTTCTTGCGCGATCGGTGCCGCCAGCAGAATCCGCCCCTGGGCTGCGGTGCCTGTCAGCTCGGCGACCGCGATATAGGGCGCGCGCGCCAGCGACGAGGTTTGCTCGACGGCAGCGCCGCGGCCATTGGCCAGCACGAAACTACCATTGCCGCGATTGCGCGCAACGCGGTCGGGGAAGGCGAGCGCCAGCATGATGCCGGTGGAGGGCGAGGCATCCTCGCTGGGCGGCCCTTCTGTCGCCGCCACCTGCTGCGCCCAGCGCTGCGCGAGGCTGCGGGCGCTACTGGCGCGCGGCGAGCGGTCGCGGCGGAACTGATCGAGCCTGTGGTCGAGATCGACGCTGTCGCCACCGAGGCCGCGTTCGGTCAGGATCGCCGCGATGTCGGCCGCCTCTTCGCCCGCGCCCAGCCGATGCGAATCCACGATCATGCGCGCCAGCCGTGGCGGCAGTGCCAGCGCCCGCAGGCTCTGGCCCTCCGCAGTGATTCGGCCGTCGGAATCGAGCGCGCCGAGTTCGTGGAGCAGGCTGTTGGCCTCCTTCAGCGCGGGCGCCGGTGGCGAATCGAGAAACGCCAGCGTCGTTGGATCGCGGACGCCCCATTGCGCGAGATCGAGCACCAGCGAGGACAGATCGGCCGAGAGAATTTCTGGCTGGGTGTAGGCGGCGAGCGAAGCGGTCTGCGGCTCGTCCCACAGCCGGTAACAGACGCCGGGCTCAGTACGGCCGGCGCGGCCGCGGCGCTGATCGACCGCGGCGCGCGAGGCGCGCACCGTCTCCAGCCGGGTCAGGCCGATGTCTGGCTCGTAGCGCGGCACGCGCGCCAGACCGGAATCGACGACGATGCGCACGCCCTCGATGGTCAACGAGGTCTCCGCGATCGAGGTCGCCAGCACGACCTTGCGTTGGCCTTTCGGCGCCGGCGCGATAGCGCGGTCCTGCACGGCGGCGTCGAGCGCGCCGAACAGCGGCACGATCTCGACGCTCGCATCATGAACCCGCTCGCTGAGAAAATTCTGCGTGCGGCGGATTTCGGCGGCGCCCGGCAGGAAAGCCAGCACCGAGCCGGGATCAGCACGCAGTGCGACAGCGATCGCATCGGCCATCTGCCGCTCGATCGGTGCATCCGCCTTGCGGCCGAGGTAGCGCGTCGCCACCGGAAAGGCACGGCCTTCGCTGGCAACCACCGGCGCGTCGCCGAGCAGTTTGCCGACCCGCGCGCCGTCGAGCGTCGCCGACATCACCAGGATGCGCAAATCCTCGCGCAAGCCGGTCTGCGCATCGCGTGCCAGCGCGAGCCCGAGATCGGCATCGAGCGACCGCTCGTGAAACTCGTCGAACAGCACGGCGGCGACGCCTGATAGTTCAGGATCGTCGAGGATTTGCCGCGAGAAAATGCCCTCGGTGACGACCTCGATCCGCGTCGCGCGGGATATCTTTGAGCCGAAGCGGACGCGATAGCCGACGGTCTCCCCGGCCCGCTCGCCGAGCGTCCGTGCCATGCGCTCGGCACTGGCGCGGGCCGCGATCCGCCGCGGCTCCAGCATGATGATCTTTTTGCCTTTCAGCCAGGGCGCGTCGAGCAGCGCCAGCGGCACCCGCGTGGTCTTGCCGGCGCCGGGAGGGGCGACCAGCACGGCGGCATTGTTTGCCGTCAGCGTGCGCCCGAGTTCATCGAGCACCGCGTCGATCGGGAGTGGGGTGTCGAAACTGCGGGGCAAGGTCTCACCAACTCGTCATGCCCGGGCTTGTCCCGGGCATCCACGTCTTTTTGGTGCGGTTACAAAACAAGACGTGGATGGCCGGGACAAGCCCGGCCATGACGAACTCCTGACGCCGCGTCGGCGCATCAAGTTCTCGGGCCAGCCGCCCGGCCGACGCTGTCATAAGTGAAGCCATGGGCGGCCATGTCTTCGGATCGATAGATATTACGCAAATCCACCACGACGGGCTGCGCCATCTCGCTCTTGATTCGCTCCCAGTCGAGCGCGCGGTATTGTACCCACTCGGTGACGATCACCATGGCGTCCGCCCCCTTCACGCACTCATACGGGTCGTCGCAATATTCGATGTCGGGCAATTCCTTGCGCGCCTGCTCCATGCCAACCGGATCGTGCGCGCGTACCTTGGCGCCCATGTCGAGCAGGCCGGTGATCAAAGGAATCGACGGCGCCTCGCGCATGTCGTCGGTATCCGGCTTGAAGGTGAGGCCGAGCACCGCCACGGTCTTGCCGCGCAGGCTACCGCCCGCCGCGTTGGAAACTTTTCGTGCCATCGCGCGCTTGCGGTTGTCGTTGACACCAAGCACCGCCTCGACGATGCGCAACTGCACATCGTGATCGAGCGCGACCTTGACCAGCGCGCGGATGTCCTTGGGAAAACAGGAGCCGCCAAAACCCGGGCCGGCGTGCAGGAATTTGGTGCCGATGCGGTTGTCGAGCCCGATGCCGCGCGCGACCTCCTGTACGTCGGCGCCGACTTTTTCGGAAAGATCCGCCATCTCGTTGATGAAGGTGATCTTGGTGGCGAGGAACGCATTCGCCGCGTATTTGATCAGTTCAGCGGTGCGCCGCGCGGTGAACATCAGCGGCGCCTGGTTGAGCGACAGCGGCCGGTAGACGTCTCCGAGCACCTTGCGCCCACGCTCGTCATCGGTACCGACCACGATGCGATCGGGGAATTTGAAGTCGCGGATCGCAGCGCCCTCGCGCAGGAATTCCGGATTGGACGCAACCACGACGTCAGCCGATGGGTTGGCCTCAACGATCAGCCGCTCGACCTCATCGCCGGTGCCGACCGGCACGGTCGATTTTGTCACCACCACCGTGAAGCCGGACAGCGCGGCTGCGATCTCGCGCGCGGCGCTGTAGACGTAAGTGAGGTCGGCATGGCCGTCGCCGCGCCGCGACGGGGTGCCGACCGCGATGAACACCGCGTCGGCTTCCGCGACCGGCGCGGTCAGGTCGGTGGTGAAATCCAGCCGCTTGGCCTTGACGTTGGACGCCACCAGGGCGTCGAGCCCGGGTTCGAAGATCGGGATTTCGCCTCTGCGCAGGGCTTCGATCTTGCCGGCATCCTTGTCCACGCAGGTGACATGGTGGCCGAAATCCGCAAAGCAGGCGCCGGATACCAGCCCCACATAGCCAGTGCCAATCATGGCGATTCGCATGAAACAATCCGTATTTGATGGTTAACGCTAATCCCGATTTTGCGGGCGTCTTAGAGCATTTTTCAGCAAAGGGGAAACCGGAAAAAGCGCTCGATACCGGCATGTCCTTTGTATGGATAAAGGAGAAAGCAACGGATCGGGCCGAAGATGCGGCCGCGTCGCACCGAAGAGGGACACCGATGACCTTAAACGGCACATCCGCCAGACCTGAGCGCTCCACCCGTATCGACTGGGTGGACTATGCCAAGGGCATCTGCATCGTCATGGTGGTCATGATGCATTCGGTGCTGGGCGTGGAAAAGGCGGCCGGCGAGACCGGTTTCATGCATGCGTTCGTCATGTTCGCCCAGCCGTTCCGGATGCCGGATTTCTTCCTGATTTCAGGCCTTTTTCTCGCCGTCGTGATCGACCGCGACTGGCGCACCTATCTCGACCGCAAAGTCCTGCACTTCGCCTATTTCTATGTGCTGTGGATGACGATCCAGTTTGGCTTCAAGGCGCCGGGCTTCGCTGCCGAAAGCGGCTGGCGTCATATCGGCTTGCTGTATCTGGAATCCTTCATCGAGCCGTTCGGCACGCTGTGGTTCATTTATCTGCTGCCGATTTTCTTCGTCGTCACAAAATTGTCACGCGGCATCCCCTCCATGGCGGTCTGGCTCGTCGCCGCAGCGCTGGAGACCGCGCATGTCGTGACCGGCTGGACGGTGATCGACGAATTCTGCGCGCACTTCGTCTATTTCTATTCCGGCTATCTGTTGGCCTCTTACGTGTTCGCGCTGTCGGATCGTTCACGGGAGAAGCCCGCGCTGGCGCTGGCCGGACTGGCGCTGTGGACGTTCGTCAATAGCGGCCTCGTGATGTCGGGCTTCAGCGATTGGCCGCTGGTCTCGCTGGCGCTCGGCTTCGCCGGGGCCGGCGCCATCATCGTGATGGGCACGCTGCTGGCGCGCATGCACTGGCTCAATTTCCTGCGTTATTGCGGCGAGCATTCCATCGTCATCTATCTCGCGTTCTTCCTGCCGATGGCGGTGACCCGAACGCTGCTGCTGAAGACCGGCCTGATCGCCGATATCGGGACGATCTCCCTGATCGTGACCGTTGCCGGCGTCGCGGGCGCGGTGGTGATCTGGCGGCTGGCGCTGGCGCTGCGCGCCGACTTCCTGTTCGAGCGCCCCGACGCATTCTGGATCGCGCCGAAAAAGGCTGCGCCTGCGTTGCAGCCGGCGGAGTAGGTTGTTGGTCCTGTAGCCCGGATGGAGCGCAGCGCAATCCGGGTTTGAACGCGCTGGCTCGCAGAAGCCCCCGGATTGCGCTGCGCTCCATCCGGGCTACGATTCTTGGCTGGGACGACGGCAATTTGGCTGTGCGGTAGCGACCAAAATCCACCTCCCAAGGCTGTCAATCCGCGCAAAAATCCCTAAATTTCGGCCATGCCGAAATCAGCCCCCAAAGCCGCCGCGAAACCCGCTCCCGCCGCCAAAGCCCCGGCCAAGGCAGAAACCAAGGCGCCCGCCAAACAACCCGCCAAGGGCGACCATGTCTTTCTGGTCGACGGTTCCGGCTACATTTTCCGCGCCTATCACGCGTTGCCGCCGCTGAACCGCAGATCCGACGGGCTGCAGGTCAATGCCGTGCTCGGCTTCTGCAACATGCTGTGGAAGCTGTTGCGCGAGATGCCCGAGGATAACCGGCCGACGCATCTGGCGGTCGTGTTCGACAAGTCGGAAATCACGTTCCGCAACAAGCTCTACCCCGATTACAAGGCGCACCGGGCAGCGGCGCCGGACGATCTGATCCCGCAATTTGCACTGATCCGCGAGGCGGTGCGCGCGTTTGACCTGCCCTGCCTGGAACAGGTCGGCTTCGAGGCCGACGATCTGATCGCGACCTATGTCCGCATCGCCTGCGAGCGCGGGGCTTCTGCCACCATCGTGTCGTCGGACAAGGACCTGATGCAGCTCGTGACCGATTGCGTCACCATGTACGACACCATGAAGGATCGCCGTATCGGTATTCCGGAGGTGATCGAAAAGTTCGGCGTGCCGCCGGAGAAGGTGGTCGAGGTGCAGGCGCTGGCCGGCGACTCCACCGATAATGTTCCCGGCGTGCCCGGCATCGGCGTGAAGACCGCCGCGCAATTGATCATCGAGTATGGCGATCTGGAACAACTGTTGTTCCGCGCCGGCGAGATCAAGCAGCCGAAGCGGCGCGAGGCCCTGATCGAGAACGCCGAGAAGGCGCGGATTTCGCGGCAACTGGTGCTGCTCGACGACAAGGTCGATCTCGAAGTACCGCTCGAGGACCTCGCCGTGCACGAGCCGGATGCACGCAAGCTGATCGCCTTCCTCAAGGCGATGGAATTCTCCACCCTCACCCGCCGCGTCGCCGAATATTCGCAGATCGATCCGGCCGACATCGAGCCGGATGCGGGCAACAAGAGCGGCGCGAGCGTTTTCGCGGTGCCGCCCTCCGGCAAGAAGCCGGAAGGCTATTCCGAGGGAGCGACGCTGTTCGATGCCCCCGGCCCCTCTTCCGCCGCGCCCGCGAGCAAGGGAGCGGTCGCGCCGGGCAAAGGAGCCGACAAGCAGGACAAGGCCGCCAGCCACAAGGGAGCGCCGATCTCGCTCGCCGCGGCGCGCGCCGAAGCCGCGCGAAAACTGCCGGTCGACCGCAGCAAGTACCAGACCATCCGCAACCTGAATGAACTCAAAGCCTGGATCGCACGCGCCTACGATGCCGGCACTTTCGCGATCGACGCCAAGGCGAGCTCCGACAATCCGATGCAAGCCGACATCTGCGGCATCGCGCTGGCGCTGGCACCGAACGATGCCTGCTATGTGCCCCTCACCCACAAGCAATCCGGCGGCGGTGCCGGCCTGTTCGACGCCGGCCTCGCGCCCGACCAGATCAAGGCCACTGAGGCGCTGACGGCGTTGAAGCCATTGCTGGAATCATCAGGCATTCTCAAGATCGGCTTCGACATCAAGTTCAACGCCGTGATGCTGGCGCAGCACGGTGTCACCCTGCGCAATATCGACGACGCGCAATTGATGTCGTATGCGCTCGACGCCGGACGCAACTCGCATGCGCTGGAGTCGCTCGCCGAACGCTGGTTCGGCCATGCCGTCGTCAGCTATAGCGAGCTTATCGGCAACGGCAAGAACAAGCTCACATTCGATCAGGTCGCGATCGACAGGGCGACCGCCTACTCGGCTGAAAGCGCCGACGTAATCCTGCGGCTGCATCGCGTGCTCAAGCCGCGGCTCGCCGCCGAACACATGATGACGGTCTATGAGACGCTGGAGCGGCCGCTGGTCAGCGTGCTGGCGCGGATGGAGCGGCGCGGCATTTCGATCGACCGGCAGGTGCTGGCGCGGCTGTCGGGCGAGTTCGCCCAGACCGCGGCCCGCGTCGAAGCCGAGCTTCAGGAGATCGCGGGCGAGCCGATCAATGTCGGCAGCCCCAAGCAGATCGGAGACATCCTCTTCGGCAAGATGGGCATAACCGGAGGTACCAAGACCAAGACCGGCGCGTGGTCGACCTCGGCGCAGATCCTCGACGAACTCGCCGAACAGGGCCACGAATTTCCGAAGAAGATCCTGGAATGGCGGCAAGTGTCGAAGCTGAAGTCGACCTACACCGACGCACTCCCTCAATATGTCCATCCGCAGACCCACCGCGTCCACACCACCTACGCGCTGGCAGCGACCACCACGGGACGGCTGTCATCGAACGAGCCGAACCTGCAGAACATCCCGGTGCGTACCGAGGACGGCCGAAAAATCCGCCGCGCCTTTATCGCGACGCCCGGCCACAAGCTGGTGTCGGCGGATTATTCGCAGATCGAATTGCGGCTGCTGGCCGAGATTGCCGATATCCCGGTGCTGAAGCAGGCGTTCCGCGACGGGCTCGACATTCACGCCATGACGGCGTCCGAGATGTTCGGCGTGCCGATCAAGGACATGCCGGGCGAGGTGCGCCGCCGCGCGAAAGCGATCAATTTCGGCATCATCTACGGCATCTCGGCGTTCGGGCTTGCGAACCAGCTCGGCATCGCCCGCGAGGAAGCTTCCGCCTACATCAAGAAGTATTTCGAGCGCTTTCCGGGCATCCGCGCCTATATGGACGAGACGCGGGATTTCTGCCGCACCAACGGCTATGTCACGACGCTGTTCGGGCGGAAGATGTACTACCCGGACATCAAGGCCTCCAACGCGTCGGTCCGCTCCTTTAACGAGCGCGCCGCGATCAACGCGCGCCTGCAAGGCACCGCCGCCGACATCATCCGCCGCGCCATGATTCGCATGGAAGATGCGCTGGCGGAAAAGAAACTATCGGCGCAGATGCTGCTGCAGGTGCATGACGAACTGATCTTCGAGGTGCCCGACGACGAGGTAGCGGCGACGTTGCCGGTGGTGCAGCACGTGATGCAGGACGCGCCGTTCCCGGCGGTGGTGCTGTCGCTGCCATTGCAGGTGGATGCGCGGGCGGCGAATAACTGGGACGAGGCGCATTGAATAGATGCGTTCCCCGGATGCAGCGCAGCACGAAGTGATGCGCTGCTGGTCCGGGGTCCACTGGGTCCCGGCTCTGCGTCGCGTCATTTCATGCCGCGCCGCGTCCGGGACACGCGATATCTGCATTGCTCCGAACCATAGTCGCTCCATATCGGTGCAATTGCGCAATGGAATCGCTGTGTGTCGCGCGTTAGAAAGTGGTCATCTCGCGAGTCTCCCATGCCCCATTTTTCCGTCTTGCTCGGTTTCGCGCTGGTCTCGCTCGGCATGGTGCTGACGCCGGGGCCGAACATGATTTACCTGATCTCGCGTTCGATCACGCAAGGGCCTGCGGCGGGGATCGTGTCGCTCGGCGGCGTTGCGCTCGGGTTCGTGTTCTACATGCTGTGCGCGGCGTTCGGCATCACCGCGCTGTTGTTTGCCGTGCCCTACGCCTACGACGCGCTGCGGTTTGCGGGGGCCGCCTACCTGCTGTGGCTGGCCTGGCAGGCGATCAAGCCCAATGGCCGCTCGCCGTTTCAGGTGAAGGAGCTCGCGGTCGACGGCCCGCGCAAATTGTTCGCGATGGGGTTCGTCACCAATCTGCTCAATCCGAAAATCGCGATGCTGTATCTGGCGCTGTTGCCGCAGTTCATCGATCCCACGGTGGGCAGCGTGCTGACGCAGTCGCTGGCGCTGGGTGCGATCCAGATCGTCATCAGCGTCAGCGTCAACGCGATGATTGCGCTCGCCGCCGGATCGATCGCGCGCTTTCTCGGCACACGGCCGGGCTGGCTGTTGCTGCAGCGCTGGCTGATGGGAACAGTGCTGGCGGGGCTTGCGGTAAAGATGGCGTTCGAGGCGAAGCGGGCGTAGCGCTCGCTCGTCATGCGCGGGCTTGACCCGCGCATCCATCGTCTGCGGCAGCAGACGGAAAGAAATTTCTGCGAAGAAGATGGCTTGCCGGGTCAAGCCCGGCAATGACGATGGCTCAATCCAGCTTCGCTTCCATGCCGCGCTTGGTCGCCGGGCGGGCCATCATTGCGTTGTACCAGCGCTCGACATTCGGAAAATCCTTCAGCTCCACTTTGTGGCGCGGGTGGCGCCAGGCCCAGCCGAGGATGGCGAAATCGGCGACCGACAGCGCGTCGGCGACGAACTCTCGGCCTTCCAGGCGACGGTCGAGCACGCCATAGAGCCGGCGGGTCTCGGCCATGAAGCGCTTCAGGCCGTAGGCGCGGTCGGTTTCATTCTCCAGCGCGATGAAATGGTGCACCTGGCCGGGCATCGGTCCAAAGCCGCCCATCTGCCACATTAGCCATTCATAGACCGGGATACGCTCGGCGAGCGGCTTGGGCAGGAACTTGCCGGTCTTCTCGCCGAGATAGAGCAGGATCGCGCCGGACTCGAAAATACCGACCGGCTGGCCGCCGGGGCCGTCGGGATCGACGATCGCGGGAATCTTGTTGTTGGGGCTGAGCTTGAGGAAACCGGGCGCCATCTGCTCGCCCTTGGTGATGTTGACCGGGATCACCTTGTAGGGCAGCCCCATTTCCTCCAGCGCGACCGAGATCTTGCGGCCGTTCGGCGTGTTCCAGGTGTGCAGTTCGATCGTCATTTACGGTTTCCCCAAAGGCAGGCTTTGTCCCTCCCGTTAGCGCGGAACCAAAGCGGCTTACAACCAGCCATTTTCGAATGTCGTCCCTGCATTCGCCGCGGCCACGGCAGGACATTGTGCCCTGTTGACGGCGCGGGATCGGCGCTGGAATGTCCCGGAAAGCGCCGATAGATTGCGGCCGGCTTGAAACCCCCGGGGAAACCGCCTTGTCCAAATCAGCCTCCCGCGCCCGCCTCGCCGAGATCATCCGCAAGCGTTCGTTCGGCCGCGGCGAGATCACGCTGGCCTCGGGCCGCAAGAGCGACTTCTACTTCAACCTCAAGCCGACCATGCTCGACCCCGAGGGCGCGGCGCTCCTGGCCGAACTGACCTATGAGGCGTTGAAGGACGACAATCTCGATTTCGTCGGCGGGCTGGAAATGGGCGCAGTCCCACTGGCGGGCGCAATCGCGCAGCTGTCCTGGCTCAAGGGGCATCCGATCGCAGCGTTCTTCGTGCGCAAGAAGCCGAAGGAGCACGGCGCCCGCCTCGCGGTGGAGGGGCTCGCCAAGGGCGAGACCTTGCAGGGCAAGCGCATCGTCATCGTGGAGGACGTCACCACCACCGGCGGCTCGGCGCTGAAGGCGGTTGAGGCCGTGCGCGATGCCGGCGGCGAGATCGTGCTGGTGCTCACCATGGTCGACCGCGAGGAAGGCGCGACCGAAGTCTTTGCCGAGGCGGGGCTCGAGTTTCGCTCGCTGTACAAGGCCGGCGAATTTTTGAAGGGGTGATTGCTCTCTTCTCCCTCGCCCCGCTCTTGCGGGGAGAGGGTCGGGGTGAGGGGCTCTCTCCGCGAGTCGTGAGAGTAGTGAGACCTGTACCCCGGATCGATGCTTCGCATCGCCGAGGCGATCCGAGCTCTCCCCCGCAAGCGGGGCGAGGTAAGAAGAAGCCCGCATTTCTTTTCCGCCCTCTCGCCCCCAGTAAAAGCTCATTTACCATCCCCCGTTAAGGTTACCCGAACTGAAGCCTTGGCGCTTCAGCGCGTTTGTTGGGTGGAGTTGGCGTTGCGTACAGAGTTGGCTTTTTCGCGCAGGCGGCGCCGCGCGACCTTTGTGGCCGCCGTGACCCTTGCGGGTGCGCTCACGCTGACGCCCGGCAGCGTCTCCGCCGAGGGTCTGTTCGATTTCCTGTTCGGCGGCATCCAGAAACAGCAGACGCGGCAGGCCCCCGCGCAGGCGAACTTCTTCGCCGATCCGTTCGGCATCAATCAACCGTCCCATCCTGCGCCGGCGCCGCGCGTCGCGGGCTCCGGACCTGCCTTCTGCGTGCGAAGCTGCGACGGCAAATATTTTCCGCTGACCATGCGCGGCAACGCCTCGCCGGTTCAGACCTGCCAGGCCTTCTGCCCGGCAAGCGTCACCAAGGTATTTTACGGCAGCAGTATCGACAGCGCGGCCGCGGGCAATGGCGAGCGCTATGCCGACAGCGAAAACGCCTACGCCTATCGCAAGGCGCTGAGCGCCGACTGCACCTGCAACGGCCGAAGCCCGTCCGGGCTGGCGCCGGTCGATCTTGCACTCGACACCTCGCTGCGCTCCGGCGACGTCGTCGCTACCACCGACGGCCTGGTGGCCTATACCGGCGTTCGCTTAGGCGCCGACCAGACGGCGGAATTCACCCCCGTCACCTCCTATCCCGGCCTCACGGCAGATGTCCGCGCCCGGCTCGGCGAAATGAAGGTGGCGCCGGTCAGCGCGGAGATGGTCGCGGCCAGCGCGCCGCTTCCCGAAACAAGACGCGACGTCGAGCTGCCGACCGCCTCCATACCGAAGACCGCCGCGCCGAAGCCGGCGAAGCGGGCGGAAGTAAACTAGGCGATATCGTAGCCCGGATGGAGCGAAGCGAAATCCGGGGCCGGTCTCGCACACTTTCCCGGATTACGCTGCGCTCCATCCGGGCTACAAAGTCACCGCTCACCGCCCGACGATGACGCCGATCACGTTTGGCGCCGACAGATATTTTTCCTCGATCGCCGCACGCGTCGCGGCGCGGTTTTCCGGCGTCAGCAAGCCGCGCTTCTCGGCCAGGATCATCCAGCAATAGCCCCACCAGTCGGTCAGCATGCCCTGATCGTCGACCAGGTCGTAGCCCGCTTGGGCTGCGAAGATTCGCGCCTGCGCTTCATCCAGCGCGTCGAGAAAGGCGTGGTCCTCGACCGAAAACAGCTCGTCGCTGAAATCGTCCGTGGTGTAACCCCACACCGACATGCAGACCGCGTTGAACTCGCGGTCGATCGCGTCATCGTCGACGAGCCGGCGGCGCGAGGCCTGATGCAGGCGCGACAGCGAGCGCGCAAAATCGGCGATACGGGTGAGAGCAAACTGATCGAAGGCGATGGTGGACATGTAGTCCTCGCAAACTCGGATAGACCATAAATGTTGTGTCGGCGACGCGCCGAATCACAATGATATATCAAACACTTGCTAAAGTGTTCTTAATTTGTTCTGGTGGAGCGACAAAATATCTCCCATCAGAGGTTGTTTTTGGTGATTTGCCCCGCAAAGAATCGAGGGCGATGGACGCGACACAGGCTACCCAGCTCCGGACCCTGTTACTGGAGGCGGCCGACGCGATCGATCGCGCGAATGCGATCGTATCCACCCTCGACAGCGAAGACCGAGCCTTGCTTGCCACGCCTCTCGACGAGATATCGTCCGCCTTGCATTTCGAACTGCTGCAAAAGCTCTATCTCCGCTACCCCGGGCTTGCCGAGGAAGGCGAAGATTGGGACGGCACCATGGTGTGAACTGTCAGTGCCAATCGCCTCACATCGCCGACAACAGCTTGTCGCCGCAGTAATTGGCGTAGAACTTTCCGCCGCACTGCCGCTTGATCGCCGCGCAGCGCGCGGCCGGCGAAGCGCCTTGCGGGATGCTGAAGGAACAACTGAGGCCATCCGCGCTTTTGCCAGCCTTGCCTGCGGCAAAGGCTGCGCTGGTCGCGCTGATGCAGACTACCAACAGCGCAGCGGCGGCGATCTCGATCGCTAATCTCATGATAGGCCTCCCGCTTGTTCGAGAACGTCTCCTTCACGCGTACCGGCATCCACCAGCCAAGTTCCGGCATCCCACAGCTTTGCATGAAATTATAGCACGAAAAGCGGTCGTGCCGTGCCGCGAAATCGGCCCGGTCCTTGCATAAAATCATACCAATGCGGTGAACACATACTTCCGGCTGGTTTCGATCGGGGGGCAAGGCGCGTATCTTCGCTTGAGTCTCAACTGCTAGGACTGACGTGTTGCAGGAACAAATCCCAGGAAACTCTCCGGCCAACTATCCGGCGCTGGACCAGCCGATGGACGAGCTGGCGCTGACCGAAATCAAGGGCGCAATCCTCGCCAAGCTCCGGCTTGCGATCGGCAAGGACGCCGGCATGGCGACACGGCGCGACTGGTACAAGGCCGCAGCGCTGGCGCTGCGCGACCGCATCGTGCACCGCTGGCTGACGGCAGAAAAGGAGAGCTACGACGCCGGCAGCAAGCGGGTCTATTACCTCTCGCTCGAATTCCTGATCGGCCGTCTGTTCACCGACGCGCTGAACAATATGGGCCTGCTGCCGGTGTTCGAGGCGGCGCTCGGCGATCTCGGCGTCGGGCTTGACGACCTGCGCAAATGCGAGCCGGACGCGGCGCTCGGCAATGGCGGCCTCGGGCGGCTCGCGGCGTGCTTCATGGAGAGCATGGCGACGCTGGCCATTCCCGCCATTGGCTACGGCATCCGCTACGATTTCGGTCTGTTCCGCCAGATCATCGCGCAGGGCTGGCAGCACGAATACCCGGACGAATGGCTGAGTTTTGGCAACCCCTGGGAGTTCCAGCGGGCCGAGGTGGTCTACCACATCCATTTCGGCGGCTTTGTCGACCACGTCGACGACCGCGGCCGCGACCGCGCCACCTGGCGTCCGGGAGAAACCGTGCAGGCTGTCGCCTACGACACCCCGATCGTGGGCTGGCGCGGCCAGCACGTCAACGCGCTGCGGCTATGGTCGGCGCGCGCGCCCGACCCGCTGCGGCTCGACGTCTTCAACACCGGCGATTATCTCGGCGCCGTCGCTGAAGAAGCGCGCGCGGAATCGATCTGCAAATTCCTCTATCCGAACGACGAGAGCTCCGCGGGGCGCGAACTCCGGTTGCGGCAGGAATATTTCTTCGTCTCGGCTTCCCTGCAGGATCTGGTCAAGCGGCACCTCGCTTCCGACGGGCAGTTGCGCAACCTCCCCTCCAAGGTCGCGGTCCAGCTCAATGACACCCATCCGAGCCTCGCCGTCACCGAGCTGATGCGCATCCTGGTCGACCTGCACAATTTCCGCTGGGACGAGGCCTGGAAGATCACGGTGGCGACGCTGTCCTACACCAATCACACGCTGCTGCCGGAGGCGCTGGAGACCTGGCCGGTCGAACTGTTCGAGCGGCTATTGCCGCGGCATCTCGAAATCATCTACCGCATCAATACCGCGCATCTGGCGCTGGCAGATCAGCGTTGCCCTGGCGATATCGACTACCGCGCCTCGGTGTCGCTGATCGACGAGAAGTCCGGACGGCGGGTGCGGATGGGGCAGCTCGCTTTCGTCGGCTCGCACCGCATCAACGGCGTCTCGGCAATGCATTCGGACCTGATGAAGGAGACCGTGTTCCACGATCTCAACCATCTCTATCCCGGCCGCATCACCAACAAGACCAACGGCATCACCTTCCGCCGCTGGCTGATGCTGGCCAACCCGAAGCTGACCGGCCTCATGCGCGAGGTCTGCGGCGACGCCGTGCTCGACGACTTCTCGCTGTTCGAGCGCCTCGAGGCCCGCGCCAGTGACAACGCATTCCAGCAGCGTTTTCGCGACGTCAAGCATCAGAACAAGGTGGCGCTGGCGCGGCTTATCAACGAGCGGCTCGGCATCAAGATCGATCCGTCGGCGCTGTTCGACATCCAGATCAAGCGCATCCACGAATACAAGCGGCAATTGCTCAACGTCGTCGAGACCGTCGCGCTGTATCAGGCGATCAAGGACGAGCCGCAGCGTGACTGGGTGCCGCGGGTGAAGATCTTCGCCGGCAAGGCGGCGGCGAGCTATCGCTACGCCAAGCTGATCATCAAGCTGATCAACGACGTCGCCGAGGTCGTCAACAACGACCCCGACGTCTCGGGGCGGCTGAAGGTCGTCTTCCTCGCCGACTACAATGTCAGCCTTGCCGAGGTTATCATTCCAGCCGCCGATCTCTCCGAGCAGATTTCGACCGCCGGCATGGAGGCCTCCGGTACCGGCAACATGAAGCTGGCGCTCAACGGCGCGCTCACCATCGGCACGCTTGACGGCGCCAATATCGAAATCCGCGATCATGTCGGCGCGGAGAACATCGCGATCTTCGGCATGGAGGCCGGCGACGTCATGGTCCGCCGCAAGCAGGGCCTGGACGCCACGGATGTGATCAGCCGCTCGCCGCGGCTGGCGCGGGCCATTACCGCAATCGAGAGCGGCGCGTTCTCGCCCGACGATCCTGCCCGCTTTGCCTCGATGGGTCACGCGCTGCGCTATCTCGACCACTACATGGTCTCGGCCGATTTCGATTCCTACTACGCGGCCCAGCGCGGCATCGACGCCCGCTGGCAGGTGGTGCCGGCCTGGACCCGTGCCTCGATCCTCAACGTGGCGCGGATGCCCTGGTTCTCCTCCGACCGCACCATCCGGGAGTATGCCGAGGATATCTGGCACGTGCCGGTGCGCGCGGCCGCGCCGGTGCCGGAGACAAGCGCCCAGCGCGGGGCGACGCGGTAAATCCCGGGACGCGGGAAGCCATTACCTCAGTCGTCATTGAATTCGGCAAAAGAGTCGCGATACTCCATCTACCGTCATTGCGAGGAGCGTAGCGACGAAGCAATCCATCCCTCCGCTTGCGGCGCCATGGATTGCTTCGCTCCGCTCGCAATGACGGCACTTGCGCCAACCCTGTCCCGCCTCTCAAGACCGAAGAGTATTCATGCTGACCAAAGCCCCTCACCTGTTCGACGACGCCACGCGGGTCACCGCCGGCGATAGCTGCTGGCAGGGCAGGACCAGCCCGGACTACTGGGCCTTTGTCGGCCCGTTTGGCGGCTGCACGGCCGCGACCATCCTGCGCGCGCTGATCGACCATCCGCAGCGGGCGGGCGATCCGCTGTCGCTGACCGTGAATTTCTGCGCGCCGATCGCCGAAGGCGGCTTCGATCTCGACGTTCGCCTGGTCAAGGCCAACCGCTCGAGCCAGCATTGGTGCGTGGAGATGACGCAGGGCGGCGGCGACGTCGCGACGCTGGCGACCGCGGTATTCGCCGAGCGCCGCCCATCCTGGTCGCACCAGCAGGCGGCTTTTCCCGGCGCTGCGCCATTTGAACAGGCGCGCGCGTTTCCGAACACGCCGATGACCTGGACACACCAGCATGATTTCCGCTTCGTCGAGGGCGAGCCGAGTTTCTACGGCTCGCCGGCGTCCTCGCCGCTCGACGCGTACTCCAAGCAGTGGATCGGCGATCACGTGCCGCGAAAGATCGACATGCTGTCGCTGATGTCGATGTCGGACGCGTTCTTCGGCCGGGTGTTTCTGGTGCGCCGGGAATTGATCCCATTCGGCACGGTCTCGCTAACGACCTACTTCCACACGTCATCGGATGAACTGGCGGCCGAGGACATCACGCGGGTGTTGGCCGTGGCTGATGCCAAGATCTTCCACAGGAGCTATGGCGACCAGAACGGCGAATTGTGGTCGCCGTCGGGGCGCCTGCTCGCAACCACAACGCAAATCGCGTATTTCAAAGCGTAGCGGCGTAGGGTGGGCAAAGGGCGCGTTTGCGCCGTGCCCACCATCTATCCGGCTGGTGATCTTTATCGGTGGGCACGCTACGCTTTGCCCACCTTACAATTCTTCGGAGGCCCCGCCTCATGTCCGAACGCGCCAGCCGACCAAAGATCGCCCTGCTCGGCGTCCCCATCGAGATCGGGGCCTCACAACTCGGAACCTTGATGGGGCCGGATGCACTGCGCACGGCGGGCATCGGCCGCATCCTCGATCAGCTCGGCTTTGCCGTCGAGGACCACGGCAACATGGCCAAACCTGACGTTACTCCCGATGAGGGCGCGCCGCCGGCGAATGCCAAATATTACGACACGATCAAGGGCTGGATCCGCGCGCTCAGCGAGCGTTCCTATTCACTGGCGCGCTCCGGCGCCGTTCCGATCTTCATGGGCGGCGATCACTCGCTGTCGATGGGATCGGTGAACGGCGTCGCGCGCCACTGGCACGAGCAGGGCCGGCCACTGTTCGTCATGTGGCTCGATGCCCATGCCGACTACAACACGCCGCAGACCACGGAAACCGGCAACATGCATGGCATGTCGGCGGCCTTTTTGTGCGGCGAGAGCGGCCTCGACGGGCTGCTCGGCAACCATCCCCGCGCCTCGATCGGTCCCGACAGGCTCGACCTGTTCGGCATCCGCTCGATCGACCCGCTGGAGAAGAAGCTGGTGTTCGAGCGCCGCGTCGCGATCGCCGACATGCGCGCGATCGACGAATTCGGCGTCGGCGTGCTGATCCGCAAGGTCATCGAGCGCGTGCGGGCGCAGAACGGCGTTCTGCACTTGAGCTTCGACGTCGATTTTCTCGATCCTGCCGTCGCGCCGGGCGTCGGCACCACGGTGCCGGGCGGCGCGACCTATCGCGAAGCACATCTCATCATGGAGCTGCTGCACGATTCGGATCTGGTGCGCTCGGTCGATATCGTCGAGCTCAACCCGTTTCTCGACGAACGCGGCCGCACCGCGCGTGTTGCCGTCGAACTGATCGGCAGCCTGTTTGGACTGCAGATCACTGATCGCCGCACGCCGAGCAACGCGGTGCTTCCGGGTAACGGCTGACGGCGTATCCACAACAAAAGGGCGGCTCATGGAGCCGCCCTTTTCAAATGTGTTCGTTATCGTTTGCCGGTTACTCCGCCGCGAGCTTCAGGTCCGGCGCGGCGGCGCGGACTTCGGCGTCGACCTGGGCTTCGAACTTGGCGAAGTTCTTCTGGAACATGCCGACCAGGCTACGGGCGGTCTTGTCGAACTCGGCCTTGTCCTTCCAGGTATTGACGGGATTGAGAATCTCGCTCGGCACGCCCGGCAGCGCGGTCGGCACCGCAAATCCGAAATATTTGTCGGTGCGGAATTCGACGTTGCGCAGGCTGCCGTCGAGCGCGGCGGTCAGCAGCGCGCGCGTCACCTTGATCGGCATCCGGCTGCCGGTGCCGTATTTGCCGCTGGTCCAGCCGGTGTTGACCAGCCAGCAATCGACATTGTGCTTCGCAATCAGCTCACGCAGCATGTTGCCGTAGACGGAAGGATCGAGCGGCAGGAACGGCGAGCCGAAGCAGGTGGAGAATTCCGGCTGCGGCTCGTTGCCGAGACCGCGCTCGGTGCCGGCGACCTTGGCGGTGTAGCCGGACAGGAAGTGATACATCGCCTGCGCCGGCGAAAGCTTTGCAATCGGCGGCAGCACGCCGAAGGCATCGGCCGCCAGCATCACGACGTTCTTCGGCTGGCCGGCGCGGCCGGTGCGTGAAGCGTTCGGGATGAAGTCGAGCGGATAGGCCGAACGGGTGTTCTCGGTCTTCGACCCGTCGTCGAAGTCGACCACGCGGGTCCGCTCGTCCATCACGACGTTCTCAAGCACGGCGCCGAAGCGGCTGCTGGCCGCGAAGATCTGCGGCTCGGCTTCCTTCGACAGCTTGATGCATTTGGCGTAGCAGCCGCCCTCGAAATTGAAGACGCCGTCATTGCCCCAGCCGTGCTCGTCGTCGCCGATCAGGGTACGGTTCGGATCGGCCGACAGCGTGGTCTTGCCGGTGCCGGACAGGCCGAAGAAGATCGCGGTGTCGCCCTTGGGGCCGACATTGGCCGAGCAGTGCATCGGCATTACGCCCTTCGCGGGCAGATAATAGTTCAGCGTGGTGAAGACCGACTTCTTCATCTCGCCGGCATAATAAGACCCGCCTATCAGGACGATCTTGCGGGCGAAATCGATCGCGACGACGTTCTCCGAGCGCACACCATGCCGTTTGGGATCGGCGCGGAAGCTCGGCAGGTCGATGATGGTGAGTTCGGGCACGAAATCCTTCAGCGCGGACGCCTCGGGACGGATCAGCAACGTGCGGATGAACAGCGAGTGCCAGGCGAGCTCGGTGAAGACGCGCGTCTTGATCTGGAAGCTCGGATCCGCGCCGCCGTAGAGGTCCTGCGCAAACAGCGTCATGCCTTCGGCATGCTTGAGGAAGTCGGCATGGAGCGCGGAGAACTGGTCCGCGGTGATCGACTGGTTGCCGGCCCACCACATGTTCTTGTCGGTGGTCGCATCGCGAACCGTGAACTTGTCCTTGGGGCTGCGGCCGGTGAACTCACCGGTGTCCGCACACAACGCGCCATCCGCCGACAATACAGCTTCACCCGCGGAGAGCGAATATTGATAGAGCTGCGGCGCACCGAGATTCCAGTGCACCGATTTGAGATTCTTTAAGCCGAATTTGTCGGCGCCGAAGGCACCGTTGCGTAGACCCGTCTCTTGCACGAAGAAATCCTCCTCGAACCCGCGTTACTCGAATCGCGCGCCTGTCGCTTGACGCGCTCTGTCGCGGTGACCCCTGAATATAGCCTTCCGGCCTCGGTCCGGCGACCTAATACTGATGAACGCTGGGCTTGCCAAGCCGATCCACGCGATTTGGTTTATTCCAGCGAGGGCGGTTGATATGCATCAATCGCTTGCTGCGGCGCTTTTCGTTGTTTTGCCGTCGTGGTTGCGCGACCATCCGTCACTGCCGACCGAAGATTGCTGCGACGCACAACAAAAAAATTCAGCGCGCGGCGTCCTGTCCGTTTGGCGCAGATACCGCCCAATCGGCGTCGAGCTTCAGTTGCACAACGTCGCTCGCGGTGAGCAGGCCGCTTCGGAATGCTCAGCACCAGCATCACCGGCGACGAGACCGTGGGTGGCGAAATAGACAATGCCGCACTCGGCGAGCGGCGTGCGCTTGAGCGTGGTTTCGCCGGCGTCCTCGCCGCGGTGAATATCGGCAGCCGCGACGCCGAGGTTTTTGGCGACTGCGTCGAACTCGTCGGCGGCGTCGGATTTCATGCGGGCCTTCGCTGGTCACCGTTGCGCGGACATGGGTTAGGTCGCGGAAACTTCCGCACCCGTTAAAATCCGCAATCGATGACAGCAAACATTAACCCTTGTTAGCCCTTGGCCCGCGCCTCACCCGCCAGCCGAACCAGCATCTTGCGCAATGCCATGGCGCTGGCGACCCGTTCCGGGAAATCAAGCCGCAGCGTCGCGCTGCCGGCCTGCAAGTCCATGCCATCAGGATCGCAGCCGGTGCAGCGCCAAACGGCAGGCTCTGCCCCCAGCAGTTTGGTCGCATAGAGGTTCATCGCCTCGCGGTGATCCTCGTTCATATGCTCGACGGCACCCTGCTCGGCTTCCAGCAAATCGGCGGCATCGCCGATCTCGGTCAGAAACTGCTCTGGCTTGAGGTCGATGATGCGGCCAAAACCGGCGACCAGGTGCAGGCCTGACGGGGCAATCTGAAAGAACGAAAAGTCCTTGAAATCCACAAAGGTTTCCGCGGATGGATGGGCGTTGAGGTAGCGCCGCCGCAGGATTTTCGCAGCCTCCCCTGTGGCCTCCTCGGCCCGGCCCGCCAGCATGATTCGCGCGCCCTCCAGGGGATCGCCGGCGGCGCGCTCGTCCAGCATCAGCGATACGCGGCTGTCGCCGAAAATATTTTTCGTATGCAGCGCGAGCCGCGAAATCAGCAGAATCGGGGACGCGTCGGCGTGGCTTGCGACGTTAACCAACGAGCAATAGGGATCGCCGCTTTCGGGCATAAGGGTGGCGAGCGCGCCCTGCCGGCTGCGCCGCAAGAGCGAACGGGCGAGTTTGGAAGCATCAAAATCTGAGGTCGGCTGCATGGTTCCCTTCCGGGCATCTTGTTGCAAAAAGGGGGCTTTTCTCCCCCAGACAGGGTGCTATATGGGGACGGCGTATCCCCGCAGGAGCGTTTTGCGGAACTCGGTCACACTTCAGCCCAGCTTGCATTGCTCGTTGACTGTGTACACGAAGCCCATTTATGCGGCGTCTGGCTGATTTGCCCGCCGTTTAAGCCACTCTCTTATTCGAAAGCAGGCTCATGCCCACAATCGCCCTGGTCGATGATGACCGCAACATTCTCACTTCCGTGTCGATCGCGCTCGAAGCCGAAGGCTATCGCATCATGACCTACACGGATGGTGCTTCGGCGCTCGACGGCTTCCGCACTTCGCCGCCGGACCTCGCGATCCTCGACATCAAGATGCCGCGCATGGACGGCATGGAAACGCTACGCCGGCTGCGGCAGAAGTCCGATCTGCCGGTGATCTTCCTGACCTCCAAGGATGAAGAGATCGACGAATTGTTCGGTCTCAAGATGGGCGCGGACGATTTCATCCGCAAGCCGTTCTCGCAGCGCCTTCTGGTCGAGCGCGTCAAGGCCGTGCTCCGCCGCGGCCAGCCCAAGGATCCAACCGCCGTGCCGAAGGAGCCGGATGCGCGCGCGCTCGACCGCGGCCTGCTGCGGATGGATCCAGAACGTCATACCTGCACCTGGAAGAACGAGCCGGTGACGCTGACGGTGACGGAATTCCTGATCCTGCAGGCGCTGGCGACGCGGCCCGGTGTGGTGAAAAGCCGCAACGCGCTGATGGACGCGGCCTATGACGATCAGGTCTATGTCGACGATCGCACCATCGACAGCCACATCAAGCGCCTGCGCAAGAAGTTCAAGGTGGTGGACGACGATTTTGAAATGATCGAGACGCTGTATGGCGTCGGCTATCGCTTCAAGGAAGCCTGATCTGCGTTTTCCGGGCGGATGTGCCGACTGACACATCCGCCCGCTCAGCGTAGAATTACAGAGCGGCGCATCACAACCGGCAGTCTCAGCCATTGCTAGATCGAACGCAGCCCGATCCCAGCCTGAACCACGAGGAAGCCCCCGAGCTCCGCGATCGGGATCGCATTGTCGACGATAATGCGGGCGAGAAGGGCTGGCGGCGGCCGCTCGGCTGGTTGCGCCGGGCTGGGCAATTCTTCTTCGCGCTCTCTTTCTCCAGCCTCACGCGCCGGATCGTTTCGCTCAATCTGGCGGGCCTCGTCGCGCTGGTGGCGAGCATTCTCTATCTCTCGCAGTTCCGCGCCGGCCTGATCGACGCGCGCGCGCAGAGCCTTCTGGTGCAGGCCGAAATCATCGCCGGCGCGATTGCCGCCTCCGCCACCGTCGAAACCAACACCATCACCATCGATCCGGACCGCCTGCTCGACCTCAAGCCCGGCGAAAGCTACGGCGCGCCGGATGAATCCTCAGGTCTCGATTTTCCGATCAATCCGGAGCGCGTCGCGCCGGTGCTGCGGCGGCTGATCTCGCCGACCAAGACTCGCGCGCGCATCTATGGCGGCGACGGCGGCATGATCCTCGACAGCCGCAGCCTCTATGGCCGCGGCGACGTGTTGCGTTTCGAACTGCCGCCGCCGTCGACGGAGAAACCGGGTTTCGTCGAGCGCGCCACGATCTCGATCCGCACCTGGCTCAATCGCGGCGACCTCCCGCTCTATCGCGAGCTGGGTCCGGAAAACGGCAAGGGCTACCAGGAAATCGTGCAGGCGCTCGACGGCGTCAAGAGCAGCATGGTGCGGGTCAACGACCGCGGCGAGGTGATCGTCTCGGTCGCAGTGCCGGTGCAGCGGTTCCGCGCCGTGCACGGCGCGCTGATGCTCTCGACGCAGGGCGACGACATCGACCAGATGGTCACCGCCGAGCGGCTGGCGATCCTGAAGGTTGGCGGCGTCGCCTCCGCGGTCATGATCGTGCTGTCGCTACTGCTGGCGAGCACGATCGCGGGTCCGGTGCGGCGACTGGCCGACGGCGCCGAGCGCGTCCGCCGGCGCATCCAGACCCGCGTCGAGATTCCCGATTTCACCCGCCGCCGCGACGAGATCGGCCATCTGTCCGGCGCGCTGCGCGACATGACGAATGCGCTCTATAGCCGCATCGAGGCGATCGAGATGTTCGCCGCCGACGTCGCCCATGAATTGAAGAACCCGCTGACCTCGCTGCGGTCGGCGGTGGAGACGCTGCCGCTGGCGCGCAACGAAACCAGCCGTGCGCGCCTGCTCGAGGTGATCGAGCACGATGTCAGGCGGCTCGACCGGCTGATCTCGGATATTTCCGACGCCAGCCGTCTCGATGCCGAATTGCAGCGCCAGGACATGGCGCCGGTCGACCTGCGCCGGCTCTTGACGACGCTCACGTCGGTCGCCAACGAAACCCGGCTCGGCCACGACGTCGCGGTCGAGGCGCGCTTCGAGGGCCGCGGAGCCACCGACACGTTCTCGGTACCGGGCCATGATTCCCGGCTCGGGCAGGTGATCTCCAACCTGCTGTCCAACGCGCAATCCTTCTCCAATCCCGGCGGGAAGGTGCGCGTCACCTGCCGCCGCGTGCGCTCGGAAATCGAAATCGTCGTCGATGACGACGGGCCGGGCATCGGCGAGGATGCGCTGGAGCGCATCTTCGAGCGCTTCTACACCGACCGGCCGCATCAGGGCTTTGGCCAGAACTCGGGCCTGGGACTTTCGATCTCCAAGCAGATCATCGAAGCGCATAACGGGCGGGTCTGGGCGGAAAATCGCCACGGCCCGGCCGACGCCGACGGCAAGCCGACGGTGGTCGGCGCACGGTTCGTGGTCAGGCTGCCCACACCATGACGCCGGTTGCGAGCGTGCACGCCTCCGCTGTGCTGGTGGGCAATCGCGCCGTGCTGATCCGCGGGCCGTCAGGCGCCGGCAAGTCGCGGCTGGCCTTCGACCTGATTCTCGCCGGACGCGGCGGACAGCTTCCGCCGGCCGTTCTGGTTGGCGATGACCGTGTCCATCTCGACACAGTCGCCGGAGAATTGTGGGTCCGGCCGGCGCCGGAACTGGCCGGCCTGATCGAGGTCCGGGGCCTCGGCATTCGCCATTGTGACTTTGTTGGGGCGGCGGTGATCGGCCTGATCGCCGACCTCGCAGCCAGCGACGCGGAGCGGCTGCCGCCGCCCGAAGCGCTCTCCATCAGCCTAAACGGTGTTTTATTACCGCGAATCCCCGTCGGAACAGGCTATGACCCCCTCCCGTTGATTGCAGCTGCCCTGACAACAACCGCAAGTTCAGGTTCCCTCCAACCTTTGGATGATTGTTCGAAGGGGATTGGTAACCATATAAGCCCCAATATCGCCACCGAATAAACCGGCACAGGCCCCACTGTTTACCGCCAAATACCGGAACTATAGCCAAGATGCCCTCTTGCGCGGGGCCTCTGGATGGTCAAAGTGGCGCGTTCGTGCGGTGCACCAAAAAGCACCCGCGAGGAGTTTCCGATGATTGGTCTAGTGCTTGTGACCCATGGGCGCCTTGCCGACGAGTTCAAGGCGGCGCTCGAACATGTCATGGGTCCGCAAAAACAAATTGAAGCCATCACGATTGGAGCCGAGGACGACTCCGATCTGTGTCGAAGCGATATCATCGAAGCGGTGAATCGCGTTGACAGCGGTGATGGTGTCGCGATCCTCACCGACATGTTCGGCGGCACGCCTTCCAACCTTGCGATTTCCTGCATGAGCCGCCCCAAGGTGGAAGTGCTCGCAGGCATCAATCTTCCCATGCTGGTCAAGCTCGCCAAGGTGCGCGAAGAGCGCTCGCTTCCCGACGCCATCGCCATGGCCCAGGAAGCCGGCCGCAAATACGTCACCATCGCCAGCCGCGTGCTCGCCGGCAAATGAGCGACGAGGCCTCGCCCGAAAAGGAACTCGGGCCGAGCGTGCCTGCGGGCGCCATTTCGCGGGAACTTCAAATCATCAACAAGCGCGGCCTGCACGCGCGGGCCTCGGCCAAGTTCGTCCAGATGGTCGAACGCTTCAATGCCGAAGTCTGGGTGACGCGCGGCAGCGAGACCGTCGGCGGAACCTCGATCATGGGGTTGATGATGCTGGCGGCGGGACCGGGAACCTCTGTCACGGTCTCCGCGATCGGCCCCGATGCGCAGCAAGCGGTGGATGCGATCGCCGCGCTGGTCGCTGACAAGTTCAACGAAGAAGGCGTGTGATTCTGTTCGGCTCCCTCGCCCCGCTCTTGCGGGGTCGAGACGAGCGAAGCTCGCTCTTAGAGGGTTGGGGTGAGGGGCTCTCTCCGCGAAGCCGGTGCGAATTGATGGACCTGTACCCCCCGGATCGCTTCGCAATCCGACCTCTCCCCGCGAGCGGGGCGAGGTAAACCAGAGCCATTCCAAATCTATCAAAACGGATTGGTGACAATCCCGCCGTCGACACGAAGCGCGGCGCCGTTGGTGGCGCTGGAGGCTTTCGAGCAGACGTAGCAAATCAGGTTGGCGACCTCTTCCGGCTTGGCGTAACGCTGCAGCAGCGATGCCGGGCGGCGTTCGGTGAAGGTGCGCTGGACCAGATCGTCGACGGTGGTTCCGGCAGCCTCGGCGCGCGCGGCCAGGCGGACCGGCGCCATCTCGACCCAGGTGGGGCCCGGCATCACCGAATTGACTGTTACGTTGGTGCCCTTGGTGGTCTCCGCTGCGCCGCGCGCGATGACGAGCTGCGCCGACTTCGAGAAACCGTAATGCACCATCTCCTTCGGTATATAGACGCCGGACTCGCTGGAGACGAACACGACGCGGCCCCAGTCCTTGTTATCAAGCATCCGCTTCAAATAATGCCGGGTCAGCCGGACCCCGCTCATGACGTTGACTTCGAACATTTTGGTCCAATCGGCGTCTTCGATCTCGAAGAAGCCCTTCGGCTCGTAGATGCCGAGATTGTTGACGAGGATGTCGACGTCGGGGAATTGCTCCACCAGCGCGGCACAGCCCGCCGCATGGCCGAGATCAAACGTCGCCGCGTGCACCTTGGCCGACGGTGCGGCCTGTTGGACTTTTGCCACGGCCTCGCCGACCGCCGCCTTGTCGCGCCCGTTGACGATCACCTCCGCACCCATTTGCGCAAGCCCGATTGCGGTCGCGAGCCCGATGCCGCGCGTCGAACCGGTGACGAGCGCCGTCTTGTCCGTCAGGTCGAGATCCATGCGTTACCCCTTTTGATTTTCTTGTAGCCGCTATTTGGCCGGCGGCACGATGAAGATGTTCCAGGCCGTCGCGGGGCCGGGCATGCCCAAGAAGAATCGCCGCGTGGTCATCACCATGCGCTCGCCATTGGCGGCATGGGTCTTCATCCACGCCTCGCATTTTTCGAGCTTCCAGTCGCCGACCTCGCAGATGCCGATGAAGCCCGATCGCTTCGCTTCGTCGAGCGAAGTCAGGCCGGACGACCATGGCTCGTCAGGGGTCAGCGGCGCCGGATGATCGGGGCTGTAGAAGGTGACGGGCTGGCCGGTATCGGTATAGGCCGCAACCACCGGCCAGCGCGAATGAAAGCGCGTGTGCCAGGCTTCCGTCAATTCGCGGGCGAGTTCGGAACGCGCCCGGTAGGTCGCGCCTGCGGTGCGCTTTTCGCCGAGTTCATAGGCGACGATCTTTGGCGATGCCGCCAGCACGACGAGCGAAATCACCAGCCAGGTCGCCGTCAGATTCAACAACGCGATTTTCCGGACCCGCACCGCTGGGATCGCGATCAGCGCGAGCGGCAGCAGGAAGAACAGCGGGATGCCCCAGTCGGTCTTGATGTAGACGTGGAATATCAGCGCGCCGAGTGGCGGCCCGATCGCCACCACCGCCTGGATGATCCAGACATTGAGCGCCTGAGACATGTTCACGCCCGAATTGGCGCCACGCGCCAGAGCCGGAAACGGCGTCAAGCGGAGCGGCCGCCAGCCAAGCGCGATCGCGCCGAGCACCACCGGCAAGGCCAGCAGCGCGAGATTATGCAAGACATAGCCGAGTGCGAGATCGTCGATCATCGCGCGGTCAGTGAGGGAGTAGGTATCGCCGGCATAGGTGAGCGGGACGAAATTGACCTGCTTCAGCCACATCAAATGCGGCAGCATCGCCACCACTAGCGTGGCAATCGCGACCCACGGCGCCGGCGAGCGCAGGAATTGCAGGCGCGCGGGATGGATCAGCGCGGCAAGGCCGATGGCGCCGATCATGGTCAGCACCCAGTATTTGGTCATCAGCGCCAGCGCACCGGCGAGCCCGAGCCACACGCCGGACCTGATGCTGCGCTTCTCGAACGCGTCGAGATAAGCCAGCACGACGAGCGGCAGCGTGACGAGCTGCAACAGGTCCGGATTGTACTTGAAACCCTTGAAGTTGAAGATCGGATAGAGCGCCAGCATCACCACGACGAAGAACGCGCGCCGGCGATCGACCACGCGCAACGCCAGCAGCCAGCAGATCACGAGCCCGCAAGCCAGCGTCGCCATCGCCAGCGCATAGGTCGCCCAGTCGGTGACCGGAAACAGCATGAACCAGGCGCCGGCGACCCATCCCGACAGCGGCGGGTGCTTGCCATAGCCGAGGAGGAACTTCTGTCCCCAGGCGTAGGCTTCCGCGACGTCCATGTGAACGTCCTGCCCGGTCTTCAGATTGACCAGGATCAGCGTCCACAGGACCGCGTGAACCACGGCAAAGCCGGTCACCAGCCACAGGCCGGCCATAGGTTCGGTCTTGGGATCGCCGGCGCGCGAGGCCAGCCACGCCCCGAGCCGCCGGATCGTGGGAATGCGCTTGCCGCGCGCGGCCGTGGGCAAAATGGATGCAGTCGACATGGCTCGTGCCTAGCGCGTTTTTGCGGCTGGTGAAATCAGCTTGGCGTGAACGAAGGCCTTAGCCGCCCCGGATTCATTTGCCCAGAAGTTCCGGACGATACTCGAAGTGCATGGTGTCGTAGTGATACCACTTGCCGCCCCAGATGAATCCGTGGCGCTCGAAGATGTCGACAATCTGTTGCGGCATTCGGTTCTTGTAGGAAATGGACTTGCCTTTTTCCGCCCACAGCCAGTAGTCCGAGTACTTCAAGTTCAAGTCGATGGCGGCGGCGTAGCCGTGCATACTCATCTTCCCGGTATCGGCGACGTTACGGCACGACAGGACGCCCGCGATTGGAAATGCGGCCGCGCGCACCGCGGGATCCAGCGCATCGATCTCCGCAGACACCTGCTTGAGGCGCTCGGCCACGCCATTGACCCGTGTGACCTGGACCGGTTTGCCCCATGATCGGGGTAACCAGATAATCGTCACGAGATTCCGTTTGACCTCGCCCGCATTGCAGTCGCCATACATTTTTTTGAAGAAGGCCTCGTTCCGGAATCGTCCAGGATCGACATTTGGAGCAGGCAGCGCAGATGCTCCCGTGGGATATGCCAGCCGCATCTGATCGAGAATGGACGCATTGCGTAACAACTGCTCGAACGACTTCTCGGCAACGCCGTCGTCCACGGGCATGATGGTGCCGTCGCGCCAAGTAATCGTCTTGTCGTCGTGCCCTGACAGAGCATCGGGATAGGCGCGAACGAGCCGATCCAGCAGCCTGCCTCTGCTTTCGCCATGCGCGAACGCTGGCATGAGCGCTAGAACGGCAAAGGCACAAACCGCCCACCGCGTGGCCATTCAACGCTTCCCGGCCTGCTCGATCAGCGCGATATTGGCCTGTTCGGTCGCATTGAGCCTCGGATTCCAGGTGTTCGGTGCGTACCAGGAGAACCGCTCGAAGCGCGCCTTGAGATCGGCAGCTTCGAAATAGCGACCCCTGCGGGCAAAAATCTCGTTGCGGGCGATCCGAAGGTCGTCCTTGGACATTCGCTGCAGATCGCCGGGCGTCAGCAGGCGGCGGTCGGAATCAGGAAAGATGAAGCCGCTCTGCACTGCGCCCCCGCCAGACTCGAACCGATCGATCAACGCGACGTTCGCGCGCTCGACCGCGTTGAGGTCGGGATCCCATGTGTGCGGAGCGTACCAGGCGAACTTGCTAAATCGCGCGGTGAGGTCCGGCGCATTGAAGTAGCGGCCGCGCCGGGCAAAGATTTCATTGCGGGCGATCCGCCGATCGTCCTTGCTGAGCTTGCTGAGATCGCCCTCGGAAAGATGGCGGCTGTCCGAGTCCGGGAAGATGAAATCCGGCTGCGCGCGCGCAACCGGCGATGCGAGTGGAGGCAGGTTTGTTGTCGGCGGCAGCACCGTTGACGACGGGTCAGCTGTTGCAACCTGCGCCGGCGCGTTGCCGGAAAAGTAAAAGGTCCCATCGATCGGCGAGGTCGATACCCAGGGTTGCTGCGCGCTTCCGGTGGCACGTTTGACGACCAGGCCGACCTGATTGAAGGTCTGCAGCACATCGAGCCCGGGTTTTTGCATCGTCTCGACCAGCGCTCGCGTGTAGGGGCTATGTCCGTCATCGCCATCCAGCGCGACGTTGCCCGGCTGAGTCGCGTAGGACAGCAGTGTGCCTTCCGGTGCGCGGACTTGGGCGAGACCACCGTCAGCGGTGCGAAGCCCGCGTCCGCCGAACGGGTTGTTCCTGCAGGCGTCCAGAATCACGATATTGAGCCGCGTTCCCGCCCCTTCCATCTGGCGAAGCACCAGATTGACATCGACCATCTGGAAATCGACGTCAGCCTCGCGCGTGGGATTCGCCGAGACCGGAACCAGATAATTCGTTCCACGGACCTGGATGCCGTGGCCTGCGTAGTAGAACAGCGCGACGTCCGCGCCCATCAGCTGACTGCCGAAGCGCTGGACGGCGGTGTCGAAGCCTGCCTTGTCCAGCTCCACCTGGGCCTGTCCGCCAACCAAGGTGAAACCCAGCCGCTTCAGCGTGTCGGCCACCAGCAGCGCGTCGCTCTTCGGATGCTCCAGCCGCGATACGTTCTGATAGGCCGAATTGCCGACGACCAGCGCTACGCGCTTTTCGGCAACTGCCGGCGAGACGAAAAGCACGGCGAGCAGCCCTGCGGCAAGAGTGGTCCAGCGCATCGTCGGATCCAGGTTTTCGATGGCGCCAGATCTAGCAGAAAGACACCCGGAAATCGATAACCGGAGGCCCCGGAAAAGCCCGGCTGATTCGTCTCCACACCCCCTTGGAATACAGCAAGATGGTTGCCGCACGGGGGTGTGAATGCTATCCCGCGCCCCATGACAACCGTCCCCATTTCCAACATCCGCAACTTCTCCATCGTCGCCCATATCGACCATGGCAAATCGACGCTGGCCGACCGCCTGATCCAGATGACGGGCGGGCTGACGGACCGCGAAATGGCGGGCAAGGAACAGGTGCTCGATTCCATGGATATCGAGCGCGAGCGCGGCATCACCATCAAGGCGCAGACGGTGCGGCTGAACTACCGTGCCAAGGACGGCAAGGACTACATCTTCAACCTGATGGACACGCCCGGCCATGTCGACTTCGCCTACGAAGTCTCGCGGTCGCTGGCGGCCTGCGAGGGATCGCTGCTGGTGGTCGACGCCAGCCAGGGCGTCGAAGCGCAGACGCTCGCCAACGTCTATCAGGCGCTCGACAACAATCACGAGATCGTTCCGGTCCTCAACAAGGTCGACTTGCCCGCGGCCGAGCCCGAGAAGATAAGGCAGCAGATCGAGGACGTGATCGGCATCGATGCGTCGGAAGCGGTGATGATTTCGGCCAAGACGGGCCTGGGCGTTCCAGACGTGCTGGAAGCGATCGTGACCCGCCTGCCGCCGCCGAAGGGCGACCGGGATGCTACGCTGAAGGCGCTGCTGGTCGATAGCTGGTACGACGTCTATCTCGGCGTCGTCGTGCTCATTCGCGTGGTCGATGGCACCATGAAGAAGGGTAGCCGCATCCGCATGATGGGCACCAATGCAGCCTATGATGTCGAGCGCGTCGGCTTCTTCACGCCCAAGATGGAGCAGGTCGACGAACTCGGCCCCGGCGAGATCGGATTCATCACCGCGGCGATCAAGGAAGTGGCCGACACCCGCGTCGGCGACACCATCACCGATGACAAGAAGCCAGTCACCGAGATGCTGCCGGGCTTCAAGCCGGCGATCCCCGTTGTGTTCTGCGGCCTGTTCCCGGTCGACGCCAACGATTTCGAGACGCTGCGCGCCGCGATGGGCAAGCTGCGGCTCAACGACGCCAGCTTCTCTTACGAGATGGAAACTTCGGCGGCGCTGGGCTTCGGCTTCCGCTGCGGCTTCCTCGGCCTCTTGCATCTGGAAATCATCCAGGAACGGCTGTCGCGCGAGTTCGACCTTAATCTGATCGCGACGGCGCCGAGCGTGATCTACAAGATGCACCTGACCGACGGCCAGGAGATCGAGATCCACAACCCCGTCGACATGCCCGACGTGGTCAAGATCGCCGACATCGAGGAGCCCTGGATCGAAGCCACGATCCTCACGCCGGACGAATATCTCGGCAGCGTGCTGAAACTTTGCCAGGACCGCCGCGGCGCGCAGAAGGAGCTGACTTACGTCGGCTCCCGCGCGATGGTGAAATACGATCTGCCGCTCAACGAAGTCGTGTTCGATTTCTACGACCGCCTGAAATCGGTCTCCAAGGGCTACGCCTCGTTCGACTATCATCTGACCGATTACAAGGTGGCGGATCTCGTCAAGATGCAGATCCTGGTCAACAACGAGCCGGTCGATGCGCTGTCGATGCTGGTGCATCGCGCCCGCGCCGAGGGCCGCGGCCGCGCCATGGTCGAGAAGATGAAGGAACTGATCCCGCCGCACATGTTCCAGATCCCGATCCAGGCCGCGATCGGCGGCAAGGTGATCGCCCGCGAAACCGTCCGCGCACTGCGCAAGGACGTCACCGCCAAATGCTACGGCGGCGACATCACGCGCAAACGCAAACTTCTGGAGAAGCAGAAGGAAGGCAAGAAGAAGATGCGGCAGTTCGGCAAGGTCGACATCCCGCAGGAAGCGTTTATCGCGGCGCTGAAGGTGGATAGCTGAGGCGAATGCTCAACCGCCAAAGCATGATGAGATTGGGTCCGGTCTGAGGCTTCCGTGACCGGACAACAAAAATATCGAAAACAACCCCATGCAAAGTAGCCGCCGATTGCCGGCGTGATGCCTCACGGGCAAATCAGCGGCACGACGCCATCATCGCAGCGCGTGTGATCGGTGGGGCGCTTGCCAAATTCATCGGAACCGACGCAATCCAACATCACGCTCAAACGCATGCTTCTGGAGATGCGGCAGCAGTTCGGCAAGGTCGACATCCCGCAGGAAGCGTTCATTGCGGCGCTGAAGGTGGGTAGCTGAGGCTATTTAGAGGGTGGCGGATGGCGCTTCGATTGATTTTTGATCCAGTCGAGAGTCTGATTCAACCAGTTGAGCTCCCTCCCCTTGGCAGCTAACCGCCGCAGCTGGGATTCTAGCGAAATTACAAATCCTAGCTGCGCTGTTGAGTGCTCCGCTAGTTTATTGAAAAAAGCGGCTATCTCGGTATCGGAGGCCTTATCCAGACCCCGCGTAACCAAGGAGGCCACAATCTCAAAAGACTTGGATCGCTTTAATCCTTCGCCCGCAACGAGTACGGTCGCGCCGGCACCAACTATGAGAGCGGCGGAACCCGAAGCAACTGCTCCAGCAGATAGCGCGGCAAGAACCGCCGCGGTAGAAACGGTGATCGCAACGTTCTTGATGGTCGCATCAGCTACAACTCCTGAGCGTTCAAGATTCGAGCCTTTTCCAATTTCTTCTGTTGTACCTAAAACAAACGCTGCAGCCGCTTGATCGATAATGTGTGGCTTATTTTGTAAGCTCCGCGCGAACTCGACAGCTGCTTCGCGATACTCGATTTCTTCCTTTGGATTCCGCTGGAAACGTTCTTCGTCAGCTAGAAATTCGGTACCCGCAGCGGTAGAGAGTACAAATGTACCGTGCAGGTGCAATAGACTTTCAACTGCTTCGTGGACCTGCGTATCTAGAGAGGGCAACTCTTCCTCTGATATCTTTTTCTTGGTAGCCCTATCTGCATTAGCTAGCCTAACACCTTCGACATAGAGAAGAGCAAAATCAATATCTTCGAGTTTTTGATCTACAAGCTTCGAGTATGCAATAGCGCGATCTCGCAGATGCCAATGAGGTACATTGCCCGCACCAAGGCTAGTTACCAAACCTGTCGAAATATCTCTCAGGTTCGGGTGTAACTTTCTCAGACGATCAACATTGTTGCCTTGTCGATCAAGAAACTGAGGCGGAGCGAATGATATCACGCCACGCTCATTAATTTCAAAGTGAGGGCCGTGGCCTTGTTTTGGCGGAATCGGAGGAGGCACGTCTCGCGTCTCGGCTTCATCCATCAGCCCCGAACCTTGTGCCGTGACGAAAGTGCGGAACGTCGCCTCGCAGGCTTTCGATTTAAAGTTGGGGCCGAAAAGGTCGCCCTTGATCATGTTGATGTCCGGCAGACGCCGGATGAGTTCCCAATCGGATAAGCTAGCGGCTGGCGTCGGGTCATCAATTGTCAGCGTGCCGCACCGTACCGTGTACTCTTTACCCGGTTCCAAAAAAGCTGGAATGGCTTCCGGCGGCAGCGGGTCCGGAGGACCGGTGATGACACCCTTTGCAAGTAGGTCCTGCCAATCGGTGAAAGAAAAACCTAATTGGACATCCTCACCGAGCGTAAAGGTACCCGCGCGATCAAATTCGCGTCGCAACCGGAAGTACCAAGCATCAGTTATCTGTGTCTTAGTTGCATTCAGCATCCCGATCACGCCGATGGTCCGACGATATTCATCGAGATCGGTCTTATGAATTGCGGGATCGCCCGCTCGGATCCAGATTCGGCAGGTGCTGTCGGTTGTCGCACCGACCACTGGACCCAGCCCCGGTGGACGCAAGCTTGCCATGCTTCCTCCCCCAATTGAAATCTCGCACCAATCTAGGACGTAGCATCCTACACATACAACGTGAAGTCGATTCTGTCTCTGCTTCACGTGCGCCTGACCGCGTCCCACTGCAACCGTCCGTTCGATCAAATTGAAACTGGACTTCAGATTCTTGATTTGACGCGTTTTCTTGAAGCGGGTCGGTCTCTGCGCACGTCTTGATCGGCGACGGCGAATAGGCCACCATTACCCCGCGCATACAAACAACATCACACGCGCAAGGAAACGCATGAGCAAGTCCTCCAGATCTTCCTACGGCTGGGTTGTGGTTGCTGTGGGCGCGCTGATGACCTGCGTCGCGTTCGGGTCGATGTTGTCGCTGGCCGTGTTCCTGCAGCCAATTTCGGAGACGATGGGCTGGTCGCGCAGCGGCGTGTCGGCGGCGGCCACGATTGACTTTCTTGCCATGGGACTGTCGGCGTTCTTCTGGGGCGCGCTGTCCGACCGGTTCGGCACCCGCATCGTCGTACTATCAGGCACGCTGCTGCTCGGCGCCGGGCTGATCGGGGCGAGCCAGGCCACGAGCCTGTGGCAGTTCCAGCTGGCGTTCGGCGTCTTGATTGGGATTTCGGCCGGCAGTTTCTACGCGCCGATGGTTGCAGCGGCGAGCGCCTGGATCGAACACCACCGCAGCCTCGCCGTTGCGCTGGTAACCGCCGGCATGGGCGTTTCCCCGCTGACGGTCGCCCCGTTCGCGAGCTGGCTGATCACGACCTATGACTGGCGCACGGCGATGCTGGTGATCGGCATTGTCGCATTGGCGCTGTTGATTCCGGCTTCGTTGCTGGTGCGACAGCCGCCGGCGCCGTCAACATCGGCTGCTGCAAATGGGGCGGGCGTGCCTGAGGGGCAGCAGTGGACCGTCGGGCAGGCGCTGCGAACACCACAATTCATCATCCTGGCAGGAGCGCATTTCGCCTGCTGCGCAGCGCATTCCGGACCGATCTTCCACCTGGTGAGTTACGCCATGATCTGCGGCATCGCGCCTTTGACCGCGGTCACCGTCTACAGCCTTGCCGGCTTCTCCGGCCTCGGCGGCCGGCTGCTGCTCGGCGTCCTGGCCGATCGCTTCGGCGCCAAGCACGTTCTGGTCGGCGGCCTGTTCGTGCAGGCTATGTCGATCGCCACCTTTCTCGCGGTCGGCCAGCTCGGCGAATTCTACGCGCTGTCGGTGATCTTCGGTCTCGCCTATGGCGGCGTGATGCCGCTCTACGCCGTGCTGGTGCGTGAATATTTCGGCGTGCGCATCATGGGCAGCATGTTCGGCGCCGTCTCCGCCTTCGCCAGCCTCGGCATGGCGCTGGGCCCGCTCGCCGGCGGATGGGTGTTCGACACCTTCCACGCCTACAACTGGCTCTATGTGGGGTCCTTCGCGATCGGCATGGCTGCGGTCGCCGTGGCGCTGAGCTTCCCGTCAGCCAAGCGACCGTCGCTCGATCTGGGGCGGGCGGCGGCGTGAATTGAGCTTTGGCCTGCGTCAGCTCCAACTGGCGAGTTGAAGCGTATTGATCAGTGGCTGCTTGTTGTTGTCAGGACCAACAAGAACCGGGTTACCTTCCTTGTCAAACACGCGCACGGTGAGCGTGCTCGCCGCCTTGTCGAGATCGATACGCGTGAAATTATCCTCCTGGGTGTAACCGAACGATTTGTAATGCATGGCCGCATCCGTTCCGATCGGGAACGGGTCACTCTGCTTGGCATCCCGCGAATTGTGCACGTAGTTGTTGGGGTCGCCATCGGCGAACGGGAACGGCCAATAGAATGCAGAAGAGGTAATCGAGAACGCCTTGAGGCCCTTGGCGTCCTTGCCATCAAACTCGATGACCGCCGTATTCGAGCAGTGAATATCACCGGCGAGAAACACGACGTTCTGGATCTTTTCATCGACGATATGCTTCAGCAAGGCGAGCCGGGTGTTCGGATAAGCCGGCCAGCTATCGCTGTCATTGCGGCGGTCGCGATTCCAGTATTCGCCGAACAGCATGTTGTCTGCGGTCTTTGACTTGATCCCCTTTGTCATTCCTTGAACAGGCGCGATGCGCTCGCTCATGTCGTTCGGAACGAAAACACTCGAGGTAACTATAAATTTCGGCACGTTCTTGCGCTGCTTCTGCTGCACCGAAAGCCAATCGAGCAAACGCTGGAGCTGGCCGGGATGATCCGGATCGATGCTCGGGCGACCCAGCAAATGGTTGTCGCGCAGGCCGACCTGATCGTCCTTGAAGCGTTGCGTCCGCGTGTCGAGCACGAAGGTCGGATAACCGCCGCACTCGAACGTGTAATAGAATAGTTGCCCGAACGTGCGCGGGCTGTGACTCCACTGGTAGCTCTGATAGGCGCCGATGGCGATATTGAAGAGATGGTGCTGTCCCTGGTCCGTGACCCGGTCTTGCGTCCAATTGTCCTCGATTTCGTGATCGTCCAGAATCATGTAAGTGGTCGAGCTGCGCAGGAGCTGACGCAGATTCGGTCCGCTATAGGCGGTCAAATACCGCTCCTGGAATTCCTCGAAGGTGTCGGCCCTCAGAATCGGAATCATGCGGTTCAGCATGTCGGCATAAACCTGGTCCCCACACATCATGGTATAGCGGGCCGGCTTGCCCAAGGGGCCGCCTTTGAAGTGCGCCTGCATCGGTCCGAAGATTCGATCGGCTTCCTTGATCTTCCACAACAGACCCGGATAACGGCAGGAGCCGAGCAGAAAGGACAGGGAGTCTTCGACCGCGCCGGCCGCCGCTGGGAAGGTCCGGAACGTGGCCTGACATTCTGTTTCCTTGAAATTAGGCCCGAGCAGTTCGCCCTTTATCTTGTTGATATCTGGCAGACGTTGGATCAGCTCCCAGTCGGACAGGCTGGCGGCGTTCGGCATAGGGTCGTCGATCGTCAGCGTACCGCACCGCACTGTGTATTGCTTGTCCGGCTCCAGCGGCCTGGCAATGGCTTCCGGCGGCAGCGGAGCCGGAAGACTGTTGATGACGCCCTTGGCAATCTGTTCCTGAAAGTCGGTCGAATAAAAGCCTAGCTGAACGTCCTTGCCGAGCGCAAAAGTGCCCGTGCGATCGAATTCGCGCTGCAAGCGGAAATACCACGCATCGGTCACCGTCGCCTGGGGCTTGCTTGTGTCCAGCATCCCGATCACGCCGATCGTTCGGCGATCTTCATCGAGGTCGGCCCTGTGGTCCGCGGGATCGCCGGCACGAATCCAGATGCGGCAGGTGCTGTCCGTCGTCGCACCGACCAACGGTCCCAGTCCCGGAGGGCGCAAGCTAGCCATCGTATTCTCCCCCGATACCTTTCGATCAGATGAAATTAGCCCACAACTTCAACGTAAAGTCGAGTGCCCCTGAGCGGCCACTGGCGCCCCGTCGCGCGTTGACAATGCCATGGAAGACCGCCCGGGCAAGACTCGGGCGCGATGCCTTGTGCGAAGGACGCGATCCCATTGCCTTGATCGAGGGCGGCGGATGGGTCACCATCGCGGCTAAGCCCAAGAACAAGAGAATGCGAGGAAGCGCATGAACAGGCATCCCGGCCTCGACCTCGTCGAGCGTGCACGCGCGCTGGCGCCATTGATCGTGCGCGACGCCGACGAGATCGAGCGGACGCGCCGATTGACGCCAGCGGTGACACAGGCGCTGATCGAGAACGGGCTTTACCGCGCACTGCTGCCGCAAAGCTTTGGCGGCGCCGAGGTGCCGCTCGAAACCTTCATGCAGATGCAGGAGGAAATCGCCAAGGCGGATGCCTCGACCGCGTGGTGCCTTGGCCAGTGCAGCGTCTGCGCCATGACCGCGGCCTATCTCGATCCCGACGCCGCCAACGAAATCTTCAACGTCGCGCCCGGCATCCTGGCCTGGGGCGCGATCAACCATGAAGTGCAGGCGGTTCCGGGCGGCTACAAAGCCAGCGCACGCTGGGATTTTGCCTCCGGCTCGCGGCAGGCAAGCTGGTTGGGCGCCCATGTCCGCGTTGTCGAGGCCGATGGCACGCCGCGGCGCAAGCAGGATGGCTCGCCGGAGATCCGTACCATCCTGTTTCCGGTGACCAGCGCCACCATGTATGACGTCTGGGACGTGATTGGCTTGCGGGGCACCGGCACCGATTCCTATTCGGTCGACGACCTCTTCATCCCTGAAAAATTTGCAGCGCTTCGCGACGAACCCCAGGCCCGGCGCGAAAACGGGCCGCTGTACAAGCTCTCCACCAACATGGTGTTTGGTATGGGCTTTGCGGCAACCTCGCTCGGCGTCGCCCGCGCGACGCTCGACGCGGCGATCGACCTTGCCCGCGCCAAGACGCCGCAGGCGCTGAACGCGATGCGCGACAACAATGCCGTGCAGGGATTGATCGGCCGCACCGAGGCGACCTTGCGCGCGGCGCGCGCCTATCTCTACGCGACCGCGGCCGAAGTCTGGCGCGATCTGGCGGGCGGCGGGGCCACCACGGAAGCGCATCGCGTAGCGCTTCGCATCGCCACCACCTGGACCATCCATCAATCGGCTGCCGTCGTCGACACCGCCTATCACATGGCGGGCGCCACGGCCGTATTCAACGCCAACAAGTTCGAGCGCCGCTTTCGCGACATGCATGCGATCGCGCAGCAGATTCAGGGCCGCCACGCCCATTATGAGGATGCCGGCAAGGCGATCCTGTCAGGCGATCTCGATACGCCGCCGACGGCGCGTTGAGGCGGCCGTCCCGGTTCGGGCGGTGCGAAGGCGCCAATAATGCTCCAGTCTTCACTTCCGCCTGTCTCCTCCGTGCTTTAGGCTACGCGCAACAGTCTTGGCGGGTGCCGACAGGCGGATGAAGAAGCCAACAGAGAGAACCGCAAGGCGCGTAGTGGCGCGGCCGCGCGGGCATTTTGCAGAGCCCGCGGTGGATGCGATCTTCAGTGCCTACCCCACTCCGGTCAAAGCAAGACTGCTCGCGCTGCGCCGGCTGATCTTCGACACCGCCAAGACGACCAAAGGCGTCGGCGCTCTTGAGGAGACCCTGAAATGGGGGCAGCCGAGTTATCTCACGACCGAGAGCAAGAGCGGCAGCACGATCCGGATCGACCACGTGAAGGCGGAAGCCGGCCGGTACGCGGTCTACTTCCACTGCCAGACCGATCTGGTCGAGACCTTTCGCGAACTCTATCCGGAACTGCGGTATGGCGGCAACCGTAGCATTCTGCTCGACGCTGGCGAGGAGGTGCCCGAGAAAGCGTTGCGCCACTGCATCGCGCTGGCGCTGACATATCATGCGCGGAAGCGGAAGACGGCCAATAGACGCGCGTAGCCCGGATGGAGCGAAGCGCAATCCGGGACAGACTGGTGGACTGCACCTGGTCCGCTGCGCGATGGCCCCGGATTTCGCTTCGCTCCATCCGGGCTACGCCACTACGCCACCAGTGCCGCGCCATAGCCGCCCTGCGTCTTCAACATGCTCACGATCTCCGCGCTGGGCCGCGCGCGGCTGAACAGAAAGCCCTGCCCCTCGTGGCATCCCTCGTTGCGCAGACAGTTTAATTCGGCTTCGGTCTCGACGCCCTCCGCCGTGATCGTGACGCCCAGGCCCTTGCCGAGGCTGATGATCGAACGCACGATCGCCTGCGCGTCGGGGTTGGCGGCGAGGTCGCGCACGAAGGACTGGTCGATCTTGATCTTGTCGAACGGAAAGCTGCGCAGGTAGCTCAGGCTGGAATAGCCGGTGCCGAAATCGTCCATCGAGATGCGAACACCAAGCGCGCGCAGCGCATGCAGGGTCGCCAGCACCTCGCTGCTCTTTTCCAGAAGCAGCGTCTCCGTGATCTCGAGTTCCAGGCGCCTCGCCGGCAGGCCGGATTGCTTCAGCGTATCCGTTACCAGCGACAGCAGATTGCCGAGGCGGAACTGCAGCGGTGACAGATTGACCGCGACGTGGACATCGTCGGGCCATTGCGCCGCATCCGTGCAGGCGCGGCGCAGCATCAAACCGCCGACGGCGTTGATCAGTCCGGTTTCCTCCGCAACGGGGATGAATTCGGCCGGCGAGATCATGCCGCGCTCGGGATGCGGCCAACGCACCAGCGCTTCGAAGCCGGTGATGCGCCCGTTCGAAAGATCGACCAGCGGCTGGTAATAGGGCCGCAGCGCATCGCCCTGGACGGCCTCGCGCAGCTCGGTTTCGATCTTGCGGCGGGTCTGGGCTCGCGCGTCCATTCCGGCCTCGAAGAACGAGAATGTGCCGCGCGAATCGTTCTTGGCGCGCGACAATGCGAGGTCGGCGTTCTTCAACAGCTTCTCGGATTCGTCGCCGTCGCCGGGCGACATCGCAATGCCGATGCTGGCGCCGATCACGACGGAATGCCCGTCCAGAAGATAGGGGTCGCCGATTGCGTCCAGCAGGCGCCTCGCCAGGAACGCCGCATCCTCAGGCCGCGTCACCCCGCTCTGGACGATTGCGAATTCGTCGGAGTTGAGCCGGGCCAGCGCATCGTCGTCGCGCAGCATCGATCGCAATCGCTTGCCAACGCCGCCCAGGAGCTTGTCGCCGATGCCGTGGCCGAGCGTATCGTTGACCGCCTTGAAATGGTCGAGGCCGAGCACGAGCACCGCCACCTGCTCGGCGTTGCGGCGTGTGCGCAGCAGGATATCGTCCATCTGCTGACGCAGCAAATTGCGGTTCGGCAGCCCGGTCAGGCCGTCATGCTCGGCCATGAAAGTCAGCCGCGCCTCGGCGCGTTTGCGTTCGGTGGTGTCCATCAGCGCCAGCAGGATCGCAGGCCGATCGCCATAGACGAGTTGGCGTGAAAAGATCGCCAGATCGATCAGCGTGCCGTCGGCCCGGACATGCTTCCACGTGCGCGCAGTGCGCTCGTCGCCGGTCCATGGCAGCTCGGCGTCGAAGGCCTGCAGGCTGCGGATCGTCAGCTTCTCGAATTCGCTGCGGCTGTAACCATAGTGCTGGATCGCAGCGTCGTTGACGGCGAGAATGCGTTCGTCGCCCATCGCGCAGACGATCATCGGAACCGGATTGCTGTCGAACAGCAGCCGGAACGAGGCCTCGCGCTGTTTCAATTCGGTGATATCGACGCGCAAACCGATGATGCAGCCATCATCGGTCTGCGAGCGACGCCCGCGTTTGGCGGGAGGCTTGGGCCCGGATTTTACCGGCCGACCGCGAAAGCGGACAATCGCCGCCTGCTTGGGCTTCCCTGCTGTTGTTCGCTTCTTCGTCGACATCGCAACGCCTACTCCGCGCAATTGTGCGGGCGATGTTTGCAGATAAGTATCTGAAAAAAAGGTATCTCTTGCCGCAGAAAGGGCACACGTGCAGCCACATTCACTGCCCTGCCGGAAAGTCATGCGCACGCTCTGCGTGTATCGATTTTGACACAAATCGCAAGTTCCCGGGGCAAAATCGTCGCGCTCGCACAACAGGCCTGCGACGCGCGCCCCGGATGCACAAGGAATGCGCGAAACGCCGCGCGTGCTCATGACTATACGTCAACGATCGACAGGGTTATCGCGCGGTTAAGAACGGTGGCGACATAACGCCTGTTCAACTCAAGGCAGCCGCCGCGGCTTGCGCTTCCGGCACGACGTCATGATCGTAAAGCCGCCTGCGAAACGCCGCATGCGCTGATATCTCGGCATCGCGAACGCCGAGATCGGCATAGGAGGAGTCGTAGCGCATGCCGTTCTCGCGCGCACCGCGCTGAACCGCCGCCACGCGCTCACGTCGCAGCCGCTCATACGCAAGCAGCGCCGCCGGCACGCTGGCGCGTGACATCAGCGCCAGAATTGTCGCCAGCGCCATGCCGTCCTCGATCGACTGGTTGGCGCCCTGGCCGAGATGCGGCAGCATCGGGTGCGCGGCATCGCCGAGCAGCGTCAGCCGACCGCGCGTCCAGGTCGGCAGCGGCTCGCGGTCGTACAGCGCCCAGCGGAATGTCTTTTCAACCTGGCTCAGCAGGGTCCCGATACGCGGGTCCCAGCTCTCGAACTCGCGGCGGAGCACGTCGGGATCTCCCGGGGCCGACCATGATTCCTTCATTTCCGCATCGGCCGGCACGAAGCCGACATAGTTGATGAGTTCGCCGGACCGCACCGGAAAGGTGAGGAAATGTTTTCCCTTGCCGAGCCACATCTGCCAGCAATCAGTCGGCCAGTGCGGAATGCGTCGATGCGGCAACACGCCACGATAGGCGACGGACCCGTGAAAGACCGGCCGCGACGGCGGCGCGGCAAAAGGCCGGAGTTCGGAGTGGATGCCATCGGCTGCAATGACGACGTCGCCTTCGGCCACCGCACCGTTGGCGAATGACACGCGCGCGACCTCGCCCGCCTGCTCAAAGCCGATACCGCGATGTCCCGTGCGCACCACGCCTGGTGGCAATGCGTTCGACAGCATCTCGACGAGGTCGGCGCGATGCATGCCGAAGGTGGCGTTCCAGCCCGCGGAGTCCGTCACCTGGACCGGGGCTATCGGCGCGCCGTCGTGGCGAAAATAGTGAGAGCCGTGGCCGACCCTGGCGCCCCATCGTTCCACCTGAGGGCCGAGGCCAACCCGCTGCAACTGGCGCACGCTGTTCGGCGTCAGGAATACCCCTGCCCCGACCTCGCCGAGCGCAGGGGCCTGCTCATAGACGAAAACACGGAAGCGCTGAGCAATCAGCGCGTTCGCGGCGAAGAGCCCGCCAATTCCGCCTCCAATGATCACGACAGTGAGCTGCGGCTGCCTCATTGTCCCACGCAAAAAATGCTTCGGAAGCTTGCTCGTTCAAGCTATCCTTCCTTGCTGCAAACACCAAGCGCCGACAGCTCAGACTGGACGGAGTAAAACGGCAGCGGGAGGAGTTTGAATGCCCGGCTCTGCGCCAGCTTTGCTTCCCGTCCGCCGTAAATTGGCGGTCCTGACGCTGCTTCTGGCCTTCGCCGCGCATGGTCACACGCCGGCGCTGGCCGGTGATTACCCGGACCGTGCCGTAAAAATCGTCGTTCCATTTCCGGCCGGAGGAACGGCCGACGCGATTCCACGAATTGTCGCCGACTGGCTGTCACGCAAATGGAGCCAGCCGGTGGTCATCGAGAACCGCACGGGCGCCGCCGGAAACATCGGCGCCGAACAGGTCTACCATTCGGCGCCCGACGGCTACACCCTGCTCTCGTCACCGCCGCCGCCGCTTGTGATCAATCACAATCTGTACCCCAAGCTAGGCTTCGATCCGACAAAGTTCGAGCCGATTATCGTCATGGCCCAGGTGCCAAATGCGCTGATCGTCAACCCGAACAACATCAAGGCATCGAGCGTGCCCGAGTTGATCGAATACCTGAAAGGCAATTCCGACAAAACCATCTGCGCCACGCAAGGTAACGGCACGACCTCGCATCTGACCTCGGAGCTGTTTCAACTGCTGGCAAAGGTAAAGCTGCGGCACATTCCGTATCGCGGCTCGGCGCCAGCGCTGCAGGGTCTTGTCGCCGGCGACGTCGATGTCATGTTCGACAATCTCGGCGTCTCGCTGGCGCTGGTTCAGGCCGGCAAGCTGAAACTGCTCGCGGTGGCCTCGCCCGACCGTCTGCCGGCGCTGCCGGATGTACCGACGATGGCCGAAACGCTGCCGGGTTTTGAAGCGGTCGCCTGGTACGGCATCGTGGCGCCGCCCAAAACTCCGAAGAGCATCGTCGACAAGATCAATGCCGATGTGAACGAGGCATTGCGCCAGCCCGAGGTGCAGGACCAGCTCAAGAAACTATCCGTCGCAATTTTCGGCGGACCGGTCGACAGGACATCCGCCTATATGCGCGAGGAAGTCGACCGGTGGGCCGCGGTGATCAAGTCGGCCAATATCGAGCTGCAGTAGGTCGCCGCCTCAATTGATCTCAATCCGCGTGTTACGTGGTTCGGCGCAGCCGGGAGCACTGGCTGTGCGGCGATCAAGCGATTGCGACAGCTTCGCCTGTCCCACGTTCTCGATTTCATGGTATGCTCGGATGAATAGAGTGATCCGATGATATCTCGCCTGCTTCTGATCCCGCTCATAACCCTAATGGCCGCCGTCAATGCCACGAGCGCATGGACGCAGGACAAGGGCACGGTCAACCCGAAGCCGCTGCCGCCGCTCGCCAATCCCAACGATCCCAAGATCGCCGCCAAGGAGCTGTTCGGCCGCAAAGCGCTGCCGGCGGCGATGCCGACGCGCGTGCACGGCTTCTATGCCCATGGCTGTATCGCGGGCGCGGAAGGGCTGCCGATCAACGGCGACACCTGGCAGGTGATGCGGCTGTCGCGCAATCGTTACTGGGGACATCCCGACCTGATCGCGCTGCTCAAGCGGCTCGCCGCCAAGGCGCGCAGGGATGCCGGCTGGCCGGGCATATTGGTCGGCGACATGTCGCAGCCGCGCGGCGGGCCGATGCTTACCGGACACGCCAGCCATCAGGTGGGGCTCGATGCCGACATCTGGCTGACGCCGATGCCGAACCGGCAACTGTCGCGCAACGAGCGCGAGGAAACGTCCGCCGTGATGATGGTGCGCGCCGACCGGCTCGACATCGATCCGCACGCCTGGACGCCGACTCATCTGGCGGTGATCCGCGCCGCTGCGCTGGAGCCGAGTGTCCAGCGCATCTTCGTCAATGCGGCGATCAAAAAGGCGCTGTGCCGTGAAGCCAGGGGCGACCGCCACTGGCTCCACAAGGTACGGCCGATGTACGGCCACGACTATCACTTCCACATCCGCATCAAATGCCCGCCAGGGGCCGGCGAATGCGAAAGTCAACCCGAGCCGAACGAGGGCGAAGGCTGCAGTGCGGGCGACCTTGCCTACTGGTTCAGCGATGCCGTGCTGCACCCGAAGCCGCCAAAAGTGCCGCCGAAGCCGAAGCCGCCGATGACGATGGCGGAGTTGCCACCCGCCTGCAGGGCGGTGCTGAACGCGCCGGATGCCAAACACGAAGTGTCAAGCAGACCCACCGGAGAACGATGATGAAGATTTGGTCCCTGATTGCATCGATCGCATTCGTCACGAGCGTACACGCACAGACGCCGTATTCCGGGATGCAGACGCGCCCGATCAAGGCGCTTTCCGAGCAGCAGATTGCCGACCTCGGCGCCGGCCGCGGAATGGGCCTGGCGCTCGCGGCCGAACTGAATGGCTATCCGGGGCCATCGCACGTTCTCGAACTCGCCGACAAGCTCGCACTCTCCGCCGAGCAGCGTGCCAACGTGCAGCGCCTGTTCGATTCCATGAAGGCCGAAGCAATGCCGCTGGGCGCGAAGCTGATCGAGCAGGAAGCCGAACTGGACAAGCAGTTTGCAACCCGCACGGTCACGCCGGAAAGTCTGAAGGCGTCCACCGCGGCCGTTGCGGCGACGCAGGGGATATTGCGCGAAACCCATCTGAAATACCATTTGTCGACCGGAAGCATCCTGACCCCGTCGCAGATGACAAAGTATGCGGAATTGCGCGGTTACGGCGGCGGGCACAAGCGACACCACCACCATTGACACCCCGGCTGCACCTTGCAGGCCGGTGCAGCCGCCTTTACCTCCTCTTCCATCCTGACTATTGTCAGGGCTGGCGACATCCCGATCGACCGCAAGTCCTCCAGGGAATACCGGAACGGCGCTTCCGACAGTCGCCTTAACCCAACCAACGCCTGTCTTGCGCGCGGTAACCGCGGCTCGCAATCATGCATGGAGCGCCCGATGAATCGTCTTGCCGGCCTTTTCGTGGCCTTCGCCGTATCGTTAGCGGTCATTCCGCCCCCCGCCGCCGCGCAGGACAAGTCGCTGACGATCTTTGCCGCGGCCTCGATGAAGAATGCGCTCGACGAGATCGACGCCGCCTATACCGCGAAGTCGGGGGTCAAGATCACCGTCAGCTACGCTGCGAGTTCTGCGCTCGCCAAGCAGATCGAACAGGGCGCACCGGCCGACGCGTTCATCTCCGCCGACACCGACTGGATGGATTACGCGACGTCGAAAAAGACGATCAATGAATCGAGCCGGATCAATCTGCTCGGCAACAGCATCGTGCTGATCGCGCCAAAGGATTCCAAGGTCGACAATCTCACCATCGGCCCCGGCTTCGATCTCGCGAAGCTCGCGAGCGACGGCAGGATCGCTACCGGCGATGTCAAGTCAGTGCCGGTCGGCAAATACGGCAAGGCGGCGCTTGAGAAGCTTGGTTCATGGCAGGCCGTCGAAGCTAAATTCGCCATGGCCGAAAGCGTGCGCGCCGCGCTGACGCTGGTCGCGCGCGGCGAAGCGGTGCTGGGTATCGTCTACTCGACCGACGCCAGGGTCGAGCCCGGCGTCAAGATCGTCGGCACGTTCCCGGCCGATTCCCATCCGGCGATCGTCTATCCCGTCGCGGCGACCACCACCGCAAAACCGGAGGCCTCGGGCTATCTCGCCTTCCTGCGCTCGACGGCGGCGAGGACCATTCTTGAAAAATACGGCTTCAAGTTCCTCGTCAGCCCTTCCACCTGATGTTCGATATCTCGCCCGCCGAATGGACGGCCATCCTGCTGTCCCTGCGCGTCGCCATCATGGCGACGCTGGTGGCGACGCCGTTTGGCATCGCGCTGGCGTGGCTGCTGGCGCGGCGGGAGTTTTGGGGCAAATCGTTTCTTGATGCTCTGGTCCATTTGCCGCTGGTGCTGCCGCCGGTCGTCACCGGATATCTGTTGCTGCTGACCTTCGGCCGCCGCGGCCTGGTCGGCGCGTGGCTCGCCGACCATCTCGGCATCGTGTTCGCGTTTCGCTGGACCGGGGCGGCGCTGGCCTGCGGCATCATGTCGTTCCCACTCCTGGTGCGGCCGATCCGGCTGTCGATCGAGGCGATCGACCGCCGACTGGAACAGGCATCGAGCACGCTCGGCGCTGCACCGTGGCAGGTGTTCGCCACCGTGACCCTGCCGCTGGCGCTGCCGGGCGTACTCGCCGGCATGGTGCTCGGCTTTGCCAAGGCGATCGGCGAGTTCGGCGCCACCATCACCTTTGTCTCCAACATCCCCGGCGAGACCCAGACCATCTCGTCCGCGATCTATTCGCTGATCCAGACCCCAGACGGCGACAGTGCGGCCGGGCGGTTGGTTGTCGTTTCCACCGTTATCGCAATGGGCGCCCTGATCGCATCCGAATGGTTCGCGCGGCGCGCCACCAAACGCCTGCACGGGAATTGACCATGCTCCGCGTCGACGTCACCAAACAGCTCGGCGAATTCTCGCTGGAAGCCGCGTTCGAAAGCCAGGGCCGCGTCACTGGCCTGTTCGGCGCGTCCGGCGCCGGCAAGACTTCGCTGATCAACATGATCGCCGGACTCTTGCGGCCCGATCGCGGCATTATCGCGCTCGACGGCGAAACGCTGGATGACACGGCTGCAGGTGTCCACGTGCCGCCGCACCGGCGGCGGATCGGCTACGTGTTTCAGGACGCGCGGCTGTTTCCGCATCTCGACGTACGGCAAAACCTCGACTACGGCCGGCGCATGAATGGCCTTGCCGTGGATACGGCGCAGCACGCGCGCGTCACCGACCTGCTCGCCATCGGCCATCTGCTCGACCGCCGGCCCGGAAAACTCTCCGGCGGCGAGCGCCAGCGCGTCGCGCTCGGCCGCGCGCTGCTGTCAAAACCGCGCCTGCTGCTGCTCGACGAGCCGCTGGGGTCGCTCGACGAGGGCCGCAAGGAGGAGATTCTCCCCTATCTGGTACGGCTGCGCGACGAGGGCATTCCGATGGTCTATGTCAGCCACGACGCCGCCGAACTGCGTCAACTGGCGACGCAGATCGTCATGCTCCAGCGCGGCCGCGTGACCGCGCTGGGCGGCGTCAAGGTGCTAACTTAGGTGAGGACGGTTCGTAGGATGGGTGGAGCCTGTAGCCCGGATGAAGCGAAGCGCAATCCGGGACAGTTTCAAACGCGGATCAACCCGCCCCGGGTTTCGCTGCGCTTCACCCGGGCTACGAGGCTACCCTCAGAATCTCACTCCGGAACGATGCGCACCGCGCCGCGGGCAGCACTCGTCGTCAGTGCCGCATAGGCCTTCAGCGCCATCGTGACATTGCGGCTGCGCTTCCTGGCGGGCTTCCACGCCTCCGCTCCGCGGGCCAGCATGGCTTCGCGGCGCTTTGCCAGCGTGACGTCATCGACCACGAGGCTGATCGAACGCGCGGGGATGTCGATCTTGATGCGGTCGCCATCCTCCACGAGGCCGATCAAACCGCCTTCAGCGGCCTCCGGCGAGATGTGGCCGATCGACAAGCCCGACGAGCCGCCAGAGAAGCGCCCGTCGGTGATCAGCGCGCAGACCTTTCCGAGCCCCTTCGATTTCAGATAGCTGGTCGGGTACAGCATTTCCTGCATGCCGGGGCCGCCGCGCGGGCCCTCGTAGCGGACCACGACGACGTCGCCGGCCTTGATCTTGTTGCCGAGAATCCCTTCGACCGCTGCGTCCTGGCTTTCGAAGATGCGCGCCGGCCCCTCGAACTTCAGGATGCTCTCGTCGACACCGGCGGTTTTGACGATGCAGCCGTCCAGCGCGAGATTGCCCGACAGCACCGCAAGGCCGCCGTCCTTTGAATAGGCGTGCTCGGCGTCGCGGACGCAACCGGTCGCACGATCGGTATCAAGCTCCTCGAACCGGCGTTCCTGGCTAAACGCCACTTGCGTCGGCACATTGCCCGGCGCGGCCATGAAGAATTTGCGGACGCTTTCGCTCTTGGTCCGCTTGATGTCCCAACGGCTGAGCGCATCCTCCAGCGTCTTGGAGTGCACCATCGGCAGGCCGCGGTTGAGCAGGCCCGCGCGGTCGAGCTCGCCGAGAATGGCCATCACGCCGCCGGCACGGTGGACGTCTTCCAGATGCACATCCGCCACCGACGGCGCCACCTTGCAGAGAACAGGCACCCGCCGCGACAGGCGGTCGATATCCTGCATCGTGAACGGCACCTGCCCTTCATAGGCCGCCGCCAAGAGATGCAGCACCGTGTTGGTCGAGCCGCCCATGGCGATGTCGAGCGTCATGGCGTTCTCGAATGCCTTGAAGTTTGCGATTTTGCGCGGCAATGCGGTTTCGTCGTCCTGCTCGTAATAGCGACGCGCCAGATCGACGATCAGGTGCCCGGCTTCGACGAACAAGCCCTTGCGGTCGGCATGCGTCGCCAGCACCGAGCCGTTGCCCGGCAGCGCCAACCCCAGCGCCTCGGTGAGACAGTTCATGGAATTGGCCGTGAACATGCCCGAGCACGAGCCGCAGGTCGGGCAGGCCGAGCGCTCGATCGCTTCGACCTCGGCGTCGCTGACGTTGCTGTCGGCGGCCGCGACCATGGCGTCGATCAAATCGACCGCGCGGACCTTGCCCTTGAGATTGACCTTGCCGGATTCCATCGGTCCGCCCGAGACGAACACGGTCGGGATGTTGATCCGCAGCGCCGCCATCAGCATGCCGGGCGTGATCTTGTCGCAGTTGGAGATGCACACCATGGCGTCGGCGCAATGCGCGTTGACCATGTACTCGACGCTGTCGGCGATGATCTCGCGCGACGGCAGGCTGTAGAGCATGCCGTCATGACCCATGGCGATGCCGTCATCGACCGCGATGGTGTTGAACTCCTTGGCGACGCCGCCGGCTTTTTCGATTTCGCGGGCGACAAGCTGGCCGAGATCCTTCAGGTGCACGTGGCCGGGCACGAACTGGGTGAAGGAATTGACCACGGCAATGATCGGCTTGCCAAAGTCCTCATTCTTCATGCCGGTGGCGCGCCAGAGGCCGCGTGCGCCCGCCATGTTGCGGCCGTGGGTCGTGGTCCGGGAACGGTAGGCGGGCATAGTCTGTCCTTTTGGATCGGGAAAGGCGTCTTTTAGACGGTGAACCGGATCGATCAAAGCGGCTTGGCGCAGGGTCGCCATGCGCTGGCCCACCCAAAATGGGACAGGGCTAAGCGCGCCCCTGCTCGGGCTACCGCTAGACGACCTCGCGCGCACGCAGTTCCGCGATCGCCTTCGCGTCATAGCCGAGCGAGGCCAGCACCTCCTCGGTGTGGGCGCTGAGCGCGGGCGCCATCCGATCCAGCCGGCCGCCGCCATGGGCGAGCTGAAAGCCGCTGCCGGCAAAGCGCAGGCGCCCATAGGGCGTATCGATCTCCTGAATGGCGCCGCGCGCGGCGATCTGCGGGTGATCGATCACCTCCTCGATCTTCCAGATGCTGGCGCAGGGCGCGCCGGCGGCCTCTAGGATCTTTTCCCACTCGCGCGGGTCCTTTTTCGACAGCGCCTCCTCGATGATGGCCCGCAGCGCCGGCTCGTTTTCCTGGCGCGCAAACCAGTCGGCGAAGCGCGGGTCTTCCAGGGCATCATCACGGCCGAGCGCGGTCATCAGCGCGCGGTATTGCTTCTCGCTGTTCACCGCGAGCAGCAGATAGCCCTCGCCCGCCTTGAACAGATTGGCAGTCGGCCGGCGGCTTACCGCCTGGTTGCCGGAAAGCTGCTGGCGATGGCCGGCAACCGAGTAATCCGCGACCTGCCCGGACAGGAACGCCAGTGTCGCCTCCAGCATGGAGACATCGACCATTTGCCCCTTGCCGGCATGGGTGCGCTGGAACAGCGCACTCGACACGGCGAAGGCCGCGGTGGCGCCCGACAGAACGTCGCAGACCGCAAAGCCGGCGCGCGTCGGCCCGGTCTCGGCATGGCCGGTGATCGACATGATGCCTGACAACGCCTGGATCTTGCCGTCATAGCCGGCGCCCGATCGTTCCGGCCCGGTCTGGCCAAAACCTGAAATGGCGCAATAGATCAGCCGCGGATTGATCGTGGAGAGTGCGGCGTAGCCGATGCCGAGCTTGTCCATCACGCCGGGGCGGAAATTCTCCATCACCACGTCGGCTTGGGCTACGAGTTGCTTGACGATGGCGATCGCCTCCGGCTTCGAGAGGTCGAGCGTCAGGCTGCGCTTGTTGCCGTTGATCGCCTGCCAGCCCGGCGCCAGGCCGCGCTCGGCCCATTCGCGGCTCAGCGGCGTGCGCCGCATGTCCTCGCCTTCACGCCGCTCCACCTTGATGACGTCGGCGCCAAGCAGCGCGAGCTGGTAGCTCGCATAGGGGCCGGCCAGCACCTGCGTGAAGTCGAGAATCTTCACGCCTTCGAACGGTCGGGTCAAATGGACGTCCTCCTGAGATTCTTACTCAAGGCTATATTTGGCGTCATTGCGAGGAGCGAAGCGACGAAGCAATCCATTCTTTCTTTGGGCGGAGAGATGGATTGCTTCGCTACGCTCGCAATGACGGCTGCGGCGCGGTCCGAAATCACGCCGCCCGGTTGCCGCGCGCGATTTCCTTCTGCTTGTCGAACTCGGCACGGCGCCGAGCCAGTTCTTCCGGGCTCATCTGCGCGACGTTGTTGTAGTCGAGCTTCCAGGAGGCATCCTCGCTCCAGCGCAGCGGCGACTGCATCGTGGTGCGGGAGCCTGCCGCGGACTCCAAAAGCCGCAGCGCCAGTTCGAGCGTCAGCGCTTGCGATTCCACGTCATGCGGCTTGCCGGCGGAGTTGCCGAGCGGGAAATCCGAGAACAGGAAGCGCGGCACGGCCGCATGTTCGACGATATCCTTGGCGCAGCCCGTGACGACCGTAGCGATCCCGTTGGCTTCGAGATGACGCGCCACCAAAGCTGACGTCTGGTGGCAGACCGGGCAGTTCGGGACGATGACGGCGACATCGACCTTGTCGGCCTGGCAGCGGGCGAGAATATCCGGCGCGTCGACATCGATGGTGACGCGGTGGCTGCGATTGGTCGGCGCACCGAAGAAGCGCGGCGCGACCTCGCCGATACGCCCCGAAGCGGCGGCTTTGAGGAGCTGCGGCAATGGAAACCAAGTGCCGCTGTCGGTAGCTGTCGTGTGCTTGCGGTCGTAGCCGATATGCGAGATCCGCAGATCGTGCTGCTTGGCGGTGTCGCCGTCGTAGACCTGGTAGAACTTGGCGCTGCCATTGTAGGCCGCTCCGGGACCCTGATCGCCCTTGGTGGGATCATACTTCGCGGCGGTCGTGACGATGGTCACGCGCGACTGCGCGAGCGGCTTCTTCAGCGGCTGGAACGGCGCATCGACATAATGCGCCCAGCGGTAGGGCGTGGTGTAGCCGATCGCGGCGTAATAATCGCGGGTCCGCTGCATATAGGGAATCGCGGCATCGTGGTCGGGCGCAAAACCGAGCTGATCGTCGAGGGGGCCGGACATTGTTGTGTCTCTCCTGCGTTTCCACCGTCAGGTCATCGAATGACCTTCGGCTAAGCTAATGATAGTCCGCCTATTCCTCAACCGTCGAAATAGCCGCTCAAAACCCGCGACCGACGACCAAAGATCGGCCTCAAATGGCCTCAACAAGCCCAGACGCACCTCTACGCTCGCAGGCGACGCGCGCCCCGAGTTGATGCGACGGCTCTTTGTCCCTCGAAGTAACGAGGGCGCAGGGAAGACCGGGTGCGCGCTGCACCCGCGGTCTCGTGTGCAATGTGCACAAAGAAGTGCGCACACGAGCATACAGGTCCAGCGGAGAGCATCCGGCCTTCCCTGCGCAATGGTTTGACGGCTTATGGCGCGCTCTTCCCGGAGACGAATTCCTCTTGCCTCCGTCGCTGCCGGATTGACGGCCGAACGAATCCGGTTGGATTCGATCGGCCTCCGCCAGCTTGACACCAGCCACGGGTGCCAGAACCACACGCTTTTGCCGTACGCAACAACGCCGCTCGTCCTGCGCGGATCGATTGCTCACGAGCCCCAAGACAAAGCTTGAGGCCGCCCTGCAATGTCTCGCGCGCGCGGGCGCCTCGCGTCCACCGCAACCCGCACTCCACGTATCGTGACGACGCGTACGCCCCTCTTCGATGAGGCGGGATGGCGCGAAGATGGAGCTGATTTGGGGGAAATGAGAAGCGGAATATTTTTGCCGCGCAATCTGGACGACCCAAATCGCGTTGAAATGGCTGGCGAAATTCGATCTTTCGCGCAGCGGGTTTGGCGGTGTTTTTGGAAGCAAGACCGTGCGACCGTGGGCCGAAACGCTCACTGATTTGCCCATCGGCAATCGGCTTTCAGTTCGTGGAAGGGAATTAGGCCGCTGGACTGCACCCCATAGGTGAATTACGGTGACAGTGGAATTACGGTGACAGTGCAGTTAACCGACAGATCGCGTCATTGCCGGTCCGGAAAGTCGTATAGGTAAATAGTTGAGTGCACCGTAATTCCTGACTACAGCAGCATTACGTCTTACCCTTTGGCACCAAGCGACCTTCATGAATTTCATGGCTGACGGCCTGTTTTTCGTCGGGAGGGGACAGGCGTTCCACCAACCGCGTCCCGCTCCAGAGCTCCGCGGGCTGCTGGCCCACCATCTGCTTTGCCCACACGATAGCGTTCTCGTCAGTGTCGCAGACGAACGAGCGGGAGCTTTTGAAATGGCCGTCCGAGCCAATGAGGTAGGCGCGATATTCCGCCACAGTAACCTCTCTCTCCCAAACGAGGCCGCCGTTGCGGCCGCCTTACCGGACCTCTAGTTCTTTGATTGCCAGAGCCGAAAGCTGCGCCGCATCATGAACACCAGTTTGCGCGATCCTGATGATCTTCTTCGCAATCATTTCCGTTAGAGGATCGTCGCGATCCTTGACGCAGAGGGTGTGCAGCGTTTGCTCGTATGCCGCTATGATGCCGTTAACCTCTTTCGGCCCCAGCCCCAAGGAAGAGTTCTCTAATAGGCGATAAATTGCCATTTCTATTTGATCCTCTCTTGGTTGCTTTGGGGGCCGAGGCCAGACACTCGATCATATGAGAAGCTGTCTCGGCTCGCCGGGCTTTACGAACCAGGAGCTCGCGCTCAAACCCCGGTGGGATATCTTGAGCCTGCCTGCGTAACAGCGTCGCCTCTTCTGCAAGGCGTTCTTTAAGGGATGTCGTTTGTTTGAAACGGCTACGCTTTGGCATGCGCTGCTCCATCCATGCGAGGTTTGCAGGAGCGCGACTGGCGGTCTCATCAGAGATGAAAGCCACGTACCGAGCGGTGCTAGCGATATATCCGAGCGGTGATAACCAAATATGCGCGACCTTGAGAAGCGCCAGAGTTTAAACATTAACTTTCTGTCACTCCGTCCTTTCGGACATGGAGCGTGCGGAGCGCGGCCGCGGCCCCGCCAGGCCCCGGCTAGAATTTATCGCCTTGAGGGCCATAATGGTTCTGTGTGCGGAGTCGCGGACATGCCTCTAACAGGGCCAATCCCCGAGGGCAGACCGTTCTTTTGTCCCCATTGCGGGGCATTGTATTCAGTGACGGACTCGCGGCAACCCAAAGGTGACACTGCGGCAAAATGCGTTGTATGCACGCAAACCATGGTCGAATGGGCCTCGACGGAGAGTCGAGTTTATAAGCTCGTTCATCGGCCCGAAGATGAGTGATCACCGCAAGCGCCCCCGACCCATCGGCAAGCTCATGCCGCCGGCAAGCACAGGTCGAGGAGACCCGGCGCGTGCTGCGGGAGGCATGCGACGCGGTCGACCGCGCGATTGACGATCAGGTGGCGACCATGCACCGAAGCTCGAAAGCGGGGTGCCAAGGTCCTCAATAAGCGAGCCAAAGATATTCTAGCCAGTCGATGGAGCCGGACCTGCCGTCGGACAGGCAATTATCCAGTTGTGCGCGTCGCATTGCAATCCCATTCATCCCGATGCTGGTGCCTTTTCCATCGCTTCGTTGGCAACGGAATTACCCGTAAAGAGTTATGATCATATGCCGACCCGTAAGCCGCCGCCCACTCTGCATCCCATGAAGGATTTCGATCCTTCGGAGCCGGCGATCCTTCATGATCTGATATCAGATAGAATCATCACTTGGAGCGGCGAAGATGCTGCGGCCTTCCACCGTGCCCACATTGAAAGAGCGGACGGGACCGTCGCCTGGAACGAATTCGTGTTCGACGGCTGGGGAAACGTACTTGGTGGTTAGGAGATAAACGCAGCATGCGAGCGGATCCGGAGAGGCGTTTAACCTTTCAGGGATCGTTCCGAGCCCAAGCTACGTGCAATGCTTGAGTAAGACGAAGAATGCTGAGTACGGAAGATGCTGAGGACGAGAGTCTGTCCGACCGAGAAAATCCTCAGGATCGGTCCTTCGGTTAGCCGGAGACGAGCCCGACGCGCCGACCCCCCCCTGATGAAGAAATCCGCCCCAATGCTAGATCGCGGTTCTTTTTCGATCGGTGTTCAGCGATCGATCTCCCCGAACACGATGTCCAGCGAACCGATGATCGCCGACACGTCGGCCAGCAGGTGGCCGCGACTCAGGAAATCCATTGCTTGCAGATGCGCGAAAGAGGGCGCCCGGATCTTGCACTTGTAGGGTTGGTTGGTGCCATCGGAGACGAGATAGACGCCGAATTCGCCTTTGGGCGCTTCGACAGCTGCATAAACCTCTCCGGCGGGAACACGGTGGCCTTCGGTGTACAGCTTGAAGTGCTCGATCATTGCTTCCATCGAGCGTTTCATGCCGCTGCGTCGCGGCGGCGCTATCTTGTTATCTTCTATTATCACAGGCCCCTGTCCCTCGATAGCGCGCAGCTTGTCGATGCATTGTTTCATGATGCGCACCGACTGGCGCATTTCTTCCATACGTATCAGGTAGCGATCGTAACAATCACCGTTCTTTCCGATCGGGATGTCGAAATCGAATTCAGGGTAGCATTCGTAAGGCTGCGCCCTGCGCAGGTCCCAAGCGGCGCCGGAGCCGCGCACCATGACGCCGGAAAATCCCCAGCCCCAAGCCTCCGCGAGCTTGACGACGCCAATATCGACGTTGCGCTGCTTGAAAATGCGATTGTTGGTCAGCAGGCCTTCGAGATCGTCGCAAACTTTCAGGAACGGATCGCAGAATGTCCAGATGTCATCGATCAGCTTAGTCGGCAGATCCTGATGAACCCCGCCAACGCGAAAATAGTTTGCGTGCATGCGCGCGCCCGATGCACGTTCGTAAAACACCATCAATTTCTCGCGCTCCTCGAACCCCCACAACGGCGGCGTAAGTGCGCCAACATCCATTGCCTGCGTCGTGATGTTGAGCAGATGCGAGAGCAGGCGGCCAATCTCGCAATAAAGCACCCGTATCAGTTGACCCCGTCTGGGAACGGTGATGCCAAGAAGCTTCTCGGTGGCCAGACAAAAAGCATGCTCCTGGTTCATTGGCGCAACGTAATCTAGCCGGTCGAAATAAGGCAGCGCCTGCAGGTAGGTCTTGTGCTCGATCAGCTTCTCCGTTCCGCGGTGAAGCAACCCAATATGCGGGTCGACGCGTTCGACGACCTCACCGTCGAGCTCGAGAACAAGCCGTAGCACACCGTGGGCCGCCGGATGCTGTGGCCCGAAATTGATAGTGAAATAGCGAACGGCGGCTTGGGCCATAACGACCTCACATCCCAGGAACGTCTCTTGTTCTAGTGGGTTCCAGAGAATCGGCCGAAAATGTCAAACCGCCGAAGGGGTCGATTTTTGGCCACATCTGCGCGGAGAAAGTCTGACCGCGACACGGCACCGGGCGGTTTACCGGCGTGAGGGGATCGTCGTTGGCGAGTCGACAATTACGGTGACAATGCAATTAACCGACAGATCGCGTCATTGCCGGTCCGGTATAGGTAAATAGTTGAGTGCACTGTCAGTGCAGTGCATTTAACTTTCATATTGCGTCATTGATGGGCGCGTAACTCCTCAGTCTGTCATCTCCAGCTCAAGCCGGGCGTCTTTCCTGGTTTTTGCTTCCGATATTTCGATACAAACTTTCTCACCCAAGGCATTGAGATAGCCAAACAGACGGTCGTAAGTATAACCGGCAAAATGCCCGCGCAAAAGCTTTGGGCACATCCGGTTGAGCAAGACCGAGCAGCGACGCGGCCTTGGCTTGGGTCAGGCCCTTTGATTTGATCCGAGCGGCAATGCGCAGGACAATATCCGCCTTGATGGAATGTTCGGCAGCATTAGGAAGACCGATATCCGCAAACACGTTGCCGCTGCTCTTTGTAACTCTGACTTTATTTCTCATTCTCTCTCCGCCAAGCTCTCGGCTTCTTTCAATCTGCGCTTGATCATGTCGATTTCGGTCTTCGGCGTCGAAATACCCTTCTTGGGCTTTTTCTGAAAGGCACTCCCCGCTGTCCGCTGCCTGAAGGAACTCCGTTTCGAACCAAATCTGCCGCCGTACCGACCAATCAAAGCACCCGAGAGGACGCCCCTGGCGAGGATGCGATGAAACTGCAGAAGATCCTTTTCAGCTTCGCCGGCCGGATCGGCCGCCGCACCTATTGGCTGGCAATCCTCGCCCTGATCGTCGCGGTGCTGGTCTTGACCTTCGCACCCTTTCTCCTCAAAAGCGAAGAGGCGGCCGTGCTGTTGGTCGCCTTGACCTCGCAATTCATATGGCTCTTAAGCCTGTGGCCGATACTGGCCGTGGGCAGCAAGCGATTGCACGACCGCAACAAGAACGGCTGGTGGCTGCTGATTTTCTGGCTGCTCCCCTTCGCCCTGTTCTGTGTCGGCTTCAGCATCGATTTCTTTGACGACCCCAACACCGTCCGCCGAAGCGGATATTTCTCGACCGGCTCGATCCTGATTTTTGCGAGCCTTCCGCCCGCGCTATGGGGCATCGTCGAGCTCGGCATTCTGCCGGGCACCAAGGGGCCGAACCTGTACGGCGCCGACCCGGCGCAACAGCTGGCTTGAAAACCGCTTTGCGTCCCGCGGAGCCCTGTGCACTCGAATTACGGTGACAGTGCACCAAACTTGCTGCGAGTTAAGTGCACTGTTCACCGTAAATCCCATAGCGACTGTCGTCCGGCCCACCGGAAGCGGACAACGCGTACCAGATTTGTTCGTATTCGTTAAGTAGCGTTACTGCGTTCGACGTGCTGCGCCAGTTTCTCGAGGGTCTGATAACCGAATTCGACCGCGCCGAATCCGATCCCCGCGTCGCGCTGAGCCTTCGTCGGATGCAACTGCCGCAAAGTGATGACGGTCTTGCCGTCGCTCTGCTCATCGAACGTGATGGTGGTGCGGAATATGCCAGGATCGTTGTCTTTGTCGGCGCCATGATCGATCTCGATCAGGTGCGGCCTCTCGATGCGCCGGAATTGCATCCGATTCGTATATCGCTTGCCGTCGGGAGCGATCATATCGAACCGCCATTCGCCGTTGACGCGAATATCCATTGACTTTGTCTCGACCCTAAAACCGGCCGGACCAAACCATTGGGGGAGATGGCGCGGATCAACCCAGGCGGAGAAAACCAACTCTCGTGGCGCGTTGATCACGCGCGAGAGGACGATCTCTCGATCGAGCGCCCAAGTGGACAGGGACGTTTCATTTTGACTTGCGTTTGCGGGCATTAGACTTTTCCTCTTTCTTCAGTTTCTCAACGTACATTTCCAGTCGATCCAGTCGTTGCTCCCAGATCTCCCTTTGGGCCGCCAACCAAACCTCGACGGTTGCGAGAGCTTCCGTCTGCAATGAGCACATCCTGACGCGACCGGTCTTCTCGGACGCAACGAGGCCGCTGCTCTCTAGAATGCGGATGTGTTTCATCAGGCTCGGGAGCGCCATTTCGAACGGCTTCGCCAGTTCTCCGACGGATGCCTGGCCATCACATAGTCGCATGACGATCGCACGACGGGTCGCGTCAGACAGGGCCCCGAAAACGTGGTCGAGTTGCATTGATTGGTTAGCCATAAAGCTAACTATAGTGGAGACACAAACGTGTGTCAATAAAAGTTAGCCAGACGGCTAACTAATAGATAGTGAGCACCGCGTCGTCGATCGAGTTCGCCAGAATTACGGAATTACGGTGACAGTGCACCAAACTTGCTGCGAGTTAAGTGCACTGTCACCGTAACCCTTGCGAATCCCAATGCTGAGCAGGGCAGACCGCGCTCGACACAGCGGCCGCCTGATAAAGCCTAATATCCGTCCGGCGGTGCGATATCTCGGAAGAGCCTGCCCGGGCCTCGAACGGTGCGCGCCGCGGGCTGTACGCGCCAGCTTGTCCAAAGCTTCTCGTCCGATGTGCAGTACAAGAGATATTCCCCGGGGTTGCGCGACGATTCGCGTCCCGCGGCCTGACTGCAGGCAGAGACTTTGTTTAGAGTGAGGACGTCCCTGATCTCTTGCGTAACCTCCAGCCAGGGACCGGGAAATCGCTCCGATGGCAACCGCATCGGACGAGCATCGGCCGTGCCAAGCAAACACGTCAGACCCAACAGCGCCAAGCTGCAATGATAAGCCGCTCGGAGTGGCTTGCGCGGAACTGATTCCATGATCGCTGCTCCTTTTCCGCCGTCGGCGGACGCTCGGTTGCACACTTTGGTATTTGGCGACTTAAGCTGGGAACTGTTCGCCCGGACGCGTTCTGCTTCGGAAACTCAGTGATGACCGAACGCTGCGGCCTCATCGACCCCGCCGACCACCTTCGCCAATGCCGCTTCATTGGATCGCACGAACAAAAAGCGGGACGCGACGGATATTTCTGCGTCGGCGCTGCCATCTTGGCCGATCAGGATTAGTCCCACTCCACCATTGGCTACAGTTAAAATGACGGGCTCGCCTGTCCACGTCTTGATTGGCTCCATTCCGATGATGAGAAATTCACCGATCGGCTGGTCAAAAAATTGGAGCCTCAATTGCGGCGCGACCTCTGCCGCCGCAAGTCCGAAACCTAATTGTTGAGCCCGCGCATAAATGTCCGCCAGCCGCACAGTACCAGTCTGAAAGCCGAGTTCGGCCGCCGACACCGCAAAAAGCTCCACGCTTGCTTTCGCAGTGCCGACGGTAAAAGCCGGTCGAGCGAGAATTTCCTCGGCCAAGCCTCCGATGCTGCAGCCTGCTGCATCCAGCGCGTTAAGGAGAGCAAACGAATTTGCAAACGTCCCTACTGTAATCGTTCTCCACACCGGAACAGCGAAGGCGGATTTGACTAGAATCGGCGGAGTATTAGCTGAGGGAGCTTTCCTGAGCGTCAAGCGGTTCTGCAGGACGTCTCGCGCCGTACATTGAGCACTGGCTTCGCTCGCGAAGAGGACGATGCACACGGTGCAGAGCATCGCAACAAGGAGAATACCGCCACTTTGTCTTCGTATCGAACAATGCGGTATGGCGTGGTAACCGCTTTCCTTGCCAGCAGTTCGGTCCATAGCGACCTACTTGCGCATGTTATAGCGCGCGCCAATGCAATTGCTTCAGTATGGTCCGCCCGCTGGTTCTCGGCAGGGCAAGCCTGTTATTCAAGAATAAGCGTTTGGGTCTCACTGCAATCTGAGTTCTCGAACGACCAGGTTGAGAACAGCGCGCCGCTTTCAAAACGGAACCGACGCGACATCGGATCAAAGGATACTGCGGTGGCGCTTTGCGGTATGTGAACTGGTTTACATCCACTCAAAACGTTCCTTGCCGGTATGTCGCTTATTGTGAAGGTTTTCGGATGCCGGCCCCATGACGGTGGGGCAGCGCGCACGGGGCCGGCGCCCGCAAACCTCGAACGCTTGCTACGTGCTGTAGGTCACACGTGAACGCCGGTTCATAAAAATCCCTCGAACTTTCTCCTTATCGGGCGCGTCTTACAGGCATGTCAGGCAATCACGCCTGGAATGGAGAACACCAATGTTTCGCAAGATTTCCCTCGCTGCTGTCGCGGCTCTCGCTCTGACCGCGGCTGCGGTTGCGCCGGCGTTTGCCGGCGGCGGGCACGGTGGTCATGGCGGACACGGTGGGCATGGTGGGCATGGTGGTGGGCACGGTGGCCACGGTCACGGCATGCATCACGGCCATGGTCATCATGGCCATCACGGTCACTGGGGCCATCGCCACTTCGGGCCGTCGTTCTATGTCGGCGGAAGCTGCTACAAGACCATCTTCACCAAGTATGGTCCGCGCACTGTGAACGTCTGCGCGCCCGACATCTATTGATGGCATAGCGCATGAACGGGAAAGGCCTCGGCCGGCGGCTGGGGCCTTTTCTCATTCAGACTCCGGCCACCGACGACCAGACATCCGCAAGCTTGCGTTTGAAGGCCTGCCGGCGTGTCAGGGGCACGGCCTCTTCCTCATCCTCGGGGAGCCGAAGGCCGACCATGTTAACCCGGCCGCCACTGATGCTGCGTGCGACAAGAACGATGGGATCAAGCGCGAGCTCGGCGCCTTCCTTCGGCGCGTGATCAAGATGAATGTCGAAGTAATCCGATAGCGTCAGCTTCGCCTGCTCTTCGCCTACGGAAACGCCGTAGATCTCGGCCAGTTCGCCGAGCGTGTGTTCGCCCGATACCATGAAATCGCCGAGCAGATGCGGGTCGGGCGCCGAGCTCGGCGCCATGTCGACGAAGAAGCGATCCAGCGCCTCGGCCTTTTCCGGCGGCGCCAGCAGATAGAGGTAGTCGCCGGCCGCAACCGGGTCGGCCTCGACCGGCGAGAGGATCCGCTCGTCGCGGATCACCAGCGTCGGCTTCGACCAGGATGGCAGCAGGCCACGCCGGAAGTAGAGGCTCTTCGGCCGCACCGGATAGCCGACCAGTTGCTGTTCGAGCTGGCCCGGCAGATCGAGCTCGACGCGCCGCGGGCCGCGGTCGACGCGCGGCAGCGCCACGTGCAGCCAGCGCGCCGCCGGCGCCAGCGTCCAGCCCTGCAGCAGCAGCGAGATGACGACCACCACAAAGGCGACGTCGAAATAGAGATAGGCTTTCGACAGCCCGACCAGCATCGGGATCGAGGCGAGAAAGATCGCGACCGCCCCGCGCAGGCCGGTCCAGGCGATGAAGACCTTTTCCCGCCAGTTGAACCGGAACGGCGCCAGGCACACGAGCACCGCGAGCGGCCGTGCCACGAGCATCAGCACCAGCGCCACGATCACGGAGGGGCCCACGCTGTCCAGCAGACGCTGCGGCGACGCCAGAAGGCCCAGCAGAACGAACATCACGATCTGCGCCAGCCAGGTCGCGGCGTCGAGAAACGTCACCACCGAATTATGCGCGCGCGTCGGCCGGTTGCCGACGATGATGCCGGCGAGATAGACCGCGAGAAATCCAGAGGCGTGCGAGATCTGCGCCACGCCGAAGATCACCAGGGCGGCGGTCGTGACAAAGGGCGCATGCAAGCCTTGCGGCAGCGCCATGCGATTGAGCGCCACCACCACCAGGCGGCCACCGATCACGCCAACGATGGCGCCGAGCAGGCCTTCGCGCGCGAGCTCCATGACGACATGCGCAGGCGAGCTTTCTCCGAGCGAAATGAATTCGACCAGCATCAGGGTGAGAAAGATCGCGAACGGGTCGTTGGTACCGGATTCGGCTTCCAGGGTTGCTCCGACACGGGGGCGCAGGCGCAGGCCCTGCGTGTGAACGAGCAGGAACACCGCCGCGGCATCGGTCGATGCCACCACGGCGCCGACCAGCAACGCCTCGGTCCAGTTCAGATCGAGCGCATATTTGGCGGCCGGCGCGGCAACCAGCGCGGTGACCAGCACGCCGATGGTCGCGAGCACCATCGATGGCGCCAGCACGGTGCGGATGCTTTGAAACCTGGTTCGCAGGCCGCCGTCGAACAGGATCAGCGCCAGCGCCACCGATCCCACCAGATAGGTGGTGCGGACGTCATCGAAGGAGAGCTGGCCCGGCCCGGAATCGCCGGCCAGCATGCCGATCAGGAGGAACACCAGCAGCAGCGGCGCCCCGAAGCGCAGCGCGAGCAGGCTCGACAGGATGCCCGCCATCACCAGAACGGCGCCCAGAAAGATGGCGATGCTGACCGAGTCGAGAGAAGCCATGAACCTCCGCAATAACCTTCGCAATCGTCGCAAATACTTGCAATTGCATCCTTATCGTTGCCACAGTTGGACGCCAACCCATTTCTGCGATAGTGGCAATGTGCCCGATTTACGGGCCTGACGTGCTCCCGCAGCAGTCGTATCGATGGCGTCCGCACTCCGCTTGTGGGAATCTGCCGGCTGCGTGCGAATCAAACGTTGCCTTATGAGGCCGGGTAGCCTCGAACGAGATTTTGCCGATGGATTTGAAAGAGATCATCGAGGTCCTGCACAACGCCGCGCGATCGGTCGGTGCGGAGGTCACCTCGCCCTGGTTCTATCTGCAGCTCGGACTGATCCTGACTGCGGCGGGGATCGCCTGGGCCGGCGGCGCGGCCGTCCGCTCCAGGATAGACGCGTCGTCGGTTGCGATGGGGTGGCCGGCGCCGCTCCGGCTGTTCGTCCGCATTCTGGTCGGCAGCACGTCGACGGCGGCGTTCGCGCTCCTGATGACACTGGCACGCGCAGTCATGCTGGCATCGACCTGGCCGAGCCGCAGCTATCTGCTCGTGGTTGCCGCCAAGCTCGCCTTCGCGTGGCTGGTCATCAACCTCGTTACCTCGGTCATTCGCAACACCTTCGTGGTCCGGCTGGTGTCGATATCGGCCTGGCTGGTGGTGGCGTTGAGTATTCTGGGCCAGCTCGAGCCGGTGATCGAGGCGCTCGACTCGGTCTCGATCGTGCTCGGCGACCTGCGGCTGACGCCGCTGCTGCTGATCAAGCTTGGCGCGCTCCTGATCGCAGCGCTGTGGCTGACCAACATCGCCAGCAATTTCGTGGAAGGCCGGATCACCCGGTCCGGCGATCTAACGCCGTCGATCCAGGTGCTGCTGGTCAAGATCGTCCGGCTGACGCTGATGGTGTTTGCGATTGCGATCGCCCTGAGCGCGGTCGGCATCAACCTCGCGGCGCTCGCGGTGTTCACCGGCGCGGCCGGCGTCGGCATTGGCCTCGGCCTGCAGAAGATCGTCGCCAACTTCATCAGCGGCATCATCCTGCTGGTCGACAAATCGGTGAAACCCGGCGATCTCGTCACCATCGGCGACAATACCGGGCGCATCAGCACGATGAAGACGCGCTACATCTCGGTCGCCGCCGGCGACGGCCGCGAGTTCCTGATCCCGAACGAGGATCTGGTGACGCAGAAGGTCGTGAACTGGACCTATACCGACAAGAACACGCTGGTGAAGGTGCTGTTCAGCACCAATTACGACGCCGATCCGCGGGCGGTGTGCAAGCTGGCCATCGACATTGCCGGCGCCGTGCCGCGCGCGATCAAGAACAAGCCCCCGAACTGCATCCTGACCGAATTCGCCGAGGCCGGGATGAAGTTCTCCCTGACCTTCTGGCTGCCCGATCCGGACGGCCTGGACAACGTCAAGAGCGAGGTGATGCTGGCGCTGTGGGACGCGTTCAAGCGCGAGGGGATCTGTGTTCCCTATCCGGTCCGCGAAATCCGCGTCCGCGGCGGTGCGCTGCCGGTCGAGCCGGTGGTGGAAGTTTCCGGCTAGATGCAAGTCTTTTTAGCGCCTCCAGCACCTCAACCTCGCCTTGCCGCAGGCCGCTCCGATCACTAAATTAGACCATTAAATCAACCATTCCCGTTCCTCCGAAGCATGACCCGCCCATGAGCTATATTGAAGCGTCAGATACCTCCTTGCGAAAAACCGGCCAGATCAAGCTGCATGGCGCGAGCGGGTTCGCCGGCATGCGCAAGGCGGGCGCGCTGGTCGCCAAATGCCTCGACGAACTCACCGATATCGCCAAGGCGGGCGTCCCGACATCACGGATCGACGAATTCGTCCGCGACTTCGCCTTCAGCCATGGCGCCTATCCGGCGACGCTGATGTACCGCGGCTACCGCTATTCGACCTGCACCTCGATCAATCACGTGGTCTGCCACGGCATGCCGGGCGACCGGGCGCTGAAGGAAGGCGACATCGTCAATGTCGACGTCACATTCATCGTCGATGGCTGGTACGGCGATTCCAGCCGCATGTATGTGATCGGCCCGATCGCCCGCAAGGCCGAGCGGCTGATCGAGGTCACCTATGAGGCGATGATGCGCGGCATCGCCGCGGTGAAGCCCGGCGCCACCACCGGCGATATCGGCCACGCTATCCAGAGCTTTGTCGAACCGCAGGGCATGAGCGTGGTGCGCGATTTCTGCGGCCATGGGCTGGGACGCATGTTCCACGACGAGCCGAACATCATCCATATCGGCCGGCCCGGCGAAGGCGTGACTCTGAAGCCCGGCATGTTCTTCACCATCGAGCCGATGATCAATCTCGGCAAGCCGCATGTAAAAATCCTGTCCGACGGCTGGACCGCGGTGACGCGCGACCGTTCGCTGTCGGCACAGTTCGAGCATTCGGTCGGCGTGACCGCCAGCGGCGTCGAAATCTTCACGCTGTCGCAGCGCCACGGCGAGAAGCCACTGACGCCGGCCTAATTGGGCCCGAGCCCGGCTCCAATCGACCACCTCGAACGATCCAGCCGTTGGTAGCCGCACGGGTTCGCAAGGCCGGCCTGCGCGAGGAAACTCATCGTGGCTTATCGCGCCTTATCGCGCCTTGGGAAGCGAAATATTGGCCAGATGGGGCGCGCCGTTCGGAAGGCTGTCGAACAAGACCACGATCTGCGCCTTGTCCCCCGTCATATCGAGAACGGTCACGCCTTCGGCCTTGCCCGTTTTCGTTTCTCCGTCGACTTGCTGTGTCACCGCCGCGAGCGTCCCGATCGGCGTCACGGTCTCTTCGGCCGGATCGACGACAAAGAGCTTGAACGGGACTTCCGGCCCATGGGCCGCGCCGGCGACGACAAGCAGACGCTTGTCAGGCAGCAGCGCGAGGTCGCGGATTCCCAATCCATCGAGCTCGACCGGAACGACTTCGGGTTTGGCTTTGCTTCGCTTGTTTCCGGCCTTGAACAGGTCGTCGACATCGCCGGATACCAGATAAGCGGTTTTGTTCTTGCGAACAGGTCCCCGCAAGCCGAACCAGATCGTGTCGCCCTGCAAAGCAACACCTTCGATGTTCAACCCGTCAGCAGATTCCAGATCCTTGCCGAAAAATGCCGCCGCCTTGCCGGCCCGCGTCAACAGATCCGAGACGCGATAGGTAGTCTCAACCGCTTGCGCGAAGTTTTCGCGAGCCAGAGACCGGCCGGCGCGATCGACCGGTTGTCCCTGCCGATCGACCCGCACCCGCGCGAGGATGAAGGAAGAAAGCCGAAATTTTCCCTTTGAGCGTCCGCATCCGTGAGAGCCGACCACGTAAAAATAGGGCTCGGCATAAGCGACCGCTTCACCGTCCAGATCCTTGAAATCATCGGCTTTTACGCAGGTCTCGTCCGGTGGGCGTCCGAGCGTCCGTGGGTCCGCTGCGCCGCCGATCAGCGGCACAATGTTTCCCACGATCATGCGATCATCATCGATCGTGGCGAACTGCGCGTTCTTGTTCTCGTCGTTGATCAGCAAGCACTTTCGTGGCGCGCCGTTCGGCAGGCATGCCATTCCGCTGATGTCGGTCGCCGCAGCGCCTTCGCTGACCGCAAAGGCACCCTGGACCGTCATTCGCTTGAGAGCGATGGGCGAGGTCTGTTGCGCGTCAGCGCCGCCACTGATGCAGCCCAGCAAGCCCATAGTGACGAGGGCGAAATGTGTCGAACGCATTTCTTTTCCCTCAAGACAAGCGTGTCGATAAGATGCACTGCAACTCACCATTGCATCAGTCATAATTCGTTGCAACAGGAAGCTGAGGCGGAATCGCACCGGAATATCCCGGGTTGTCTGGTGTAGAGGTAGCGTGGGGCCCTTCGGAACAGAAGTCTCCGGCGGGCAAGGGATCAACCAAGGGAGCATGGGCAATGTTCGAAATTTCACGTCGCGATCTGGTCCTCGGGAGCACGGGGGCCGCGCTCGCTTTCGGCCTCAAGGGGCCGGTTTCGTTCATCGGCGCGGCGCATGCGCAGCGCGCCGCGGACAGCCTCAAATACAAGGTCGGCGACATCGAGGTCTTCAGCCTGCATGAGGGCAGCATCGAGCGTGTCCTCAATGAGGGCTTCGTCAAGAACGCCTCGCTCGACGACGTCAAAAAGGCTCTGACCGCCGGCGGGATCGGCCCGGACAAGTTCGACAACCCCTTTACCGTCACCGCGATCCGGACCGGCGGCAAGGTCGTGCTGTTCGACACCGGTTTCGGCGGCAACGGGCCGCCGACCGTGGGCAAGCTTGCGGACAACATGAAGGCGGCGGGCCTCGATCCGGCTGCCGTCTCCACGGTGGTGATCTCGCATTTCCACCCCGATCACATCTCCGGCCTGTGGGTGAAGGAGACCAACGCGCAGGTATTTCCGAATGCGGAAATCCTGATGCCGGAGGTGGAGTACAAGTTCTGGACCGATCCGGCGCTGGTGGAGAAGGTCCCGGAGGCAGCCCGCGCCAACGTGCGGCGGATTCAGTCCACCTTCCCGACCTGGAAGAACATCAAGCAATATGTCGACGGCGCCGAACTCCTACCCGGCGTGCGCGCCATTGCCACGCCCGGCCACACCGTCGGACACATGTCGTTCCTCGTCGCGTCGGGCGGCCAGCAACTGTTCATCCAGAGCGACGTCACGGGCATCCACCAGCTGTTCGTCAAAAATCCCGGCTGGTTCTCGATGTTCGATTCGGACGGCCCGAAAGCGGAAGCCACGCGGCGCGCGTTCTTCGATCGCGTCATCGCCGAAAAGGGCATGATCGCCGGCTATCATTTCGGCTTCCCGAATGTCGGCACGCTGTCGAAGGACGGCAATGGCTATGCGTTCGCGGCCGTGAAGGCCTGATAGCGGGCTAGTTTGAAACGATCGAAGGGCGCCGTGCTTCTGCGCGGCGTCCTTTTCCTCCATCTGAAATCGGTCGCCCGCCCCGCACTTCTGAGTTGCAAAAGCTGCGCAGCACGGCATGCTTGCGCCAATGCCCCGCAAGACCGACAACCCGGAAAATCAACCCGCCGAGACGCCGCACTATCACGGCCATCGCGAACGCCTGCGCGAGCGATTTTACGGCGCCGGGCCGGAGGCGCTGAGCGATTATGAATTGCTGGAGATGGCGCTATTCCCGGCCCTGCCCCGGCGCGACACCAAGCCGCTGGCCAAGGCGCTGTTGAAAAAATTCGGCTCGTTCGCCGAGGTCATCCATGCACCGGTCGCCCGCCTGCGCGAGGTCGACGGCATCGGCGAGGCCTCGATCAACCAGATCAAGCTGCTCGCGGCCGCCGCGAGCCGGGTGGCAAAGGGCGAGATCAAGCGCAAGATTGCGCTGTCGTCCTGGAACGACGTGATCGAGTATTGCCGGACCGGCATGGCATTCGCCGACAAGGAGCAGTTTCGCCTGCTCTTCCTTGATAAGCGCAATCAACTGATCGCCGACGAAGTCCAGCAGACCGGCACTGTCGACCACACCCCGGTCTATCCGCGCGAGGTGATCAAGCGGGCGCTCGAACTATCGGCGACGGCGCTGATCCTGGTCCACAACCACCCCTCCGGCGATCCGACGCCATCGCAGGCCGATATCCACATGACCAAGGCGATCGTCCAGATCGCCACCCCGCTCGGCATCTCCGTGCACGACCACATCATCGTCGGCAAGAACGGCCATGCGAGCTTGAAGGGGTTGCGGCTGATCTAGTTATCGCCTGCATTTACCATCTATTAACTATCCGCTTCGCGCTTTGGCGAACGCGTGAGAGAGTGGTTCATCGGGATGAGAGGGGGTAGCTCATTCTCGAATGAGAGGGGATCGATGATGAATCAGCTAGCAGAGCGGATGAGGGTCGCGGCTCTTTCGATGAGCCCGGAGCACCTGATCGACAAATTTCTGGACAGGCTCGAGGAACTGAGGGGCGCGATGGCGCTTGCTGAAATCAACAGTTTGGCCCGCAACGACGCGCGAACCAGGGTGCTGTTCGATTGATTCGGCGACTAAAGCGCGATGGCACGGTCGAACCGCCCATCGTGCTTTAGCTTATTATTGTTATTGGCCGGGTGCGATGGCACAAAGCCGTTGAAACAAGTCAGCACCGACACAATCTCCAGACCGGCACGCTCGCGAAGGCTATATCAGCGAAATCAAAATTATTTCTTGCGAGTGAGTTTGCCCACCGCCGGTGCAGGAACTTCAGCTCCGCGGTAGCATTGATCGACCATGCGCCCGAGCTTGCATCCAAGCCTGGTCAACGGCCGGTCCGGCGATCCGGCGCTCTACATCGAAACGCTGTTCGAGCGGCGCGCGATCCTGTTCGACCTCGGCGACGTTTCAGTGCTGCCGCCGCGCAAGCTCCTGCGCCTCGAATACGTCTTCGTCTCACACGCGCATGTCGATCACTTCATCGGCTTTGATCATCTTTTGAGACTGCTGATCGGCCGGGACACGACGGTAAGGCTCTATGGGCCCGAGGGCTTCGTTGATCAAGTCCACCACAAGCTGCAAGCCTATCGATGGAATTTGGTTGACCGGTTCGAAAACGACCTCGTTTTCCTCGTTACGGAACTGGATTCGTCGCTCAGAACGAACACAGCTCGCTTTCGCCTGAAGAACGGTTTTGCGGCCGAGGCGGTCAGCGAAGGTCGAAAGTTCAGCAACATGCTCTGCGACCAGCCGGCTTTTCACGTGTCGACCGCGATGCTGGAGCACGGCACACCGTGCCTCGCATTTGCGATCGAGGAAGCCGCCCACGTCAACGTCTGGAAAAGTCGCCTGAAGGAACTGGGGCTGCCCGTCGGCCCCTGGTTGCGCGATTTCAAGCGTGCCGTCATTGAGCAAAGGCCAGACGACGAGCGCGTGCGGATCGATGCCGGACACACAATGCGCCTCGGCGAGATCAGGTCCGCCGTGACGGTCATACCTGGGCAGAAAATCGGTTACGTGACCGATGTCGCCGCCGCCAATCGCGAAGCCATCATCGAGCTTGTGCGCAACGCCGACCTCCTGTTCATCGAGGCCCCTTTTGCAAGCAGCGACACAGCACTGGCAGCCGAGCGGGCGCATCTGACGACCACGGCCGCCGGAGAAATCGCGCGGCGAGCGGGCGCGCGGCGCGTCGAGCCCTTCCATTTTTCGTCGCGCTACAGCGGTGAAGAGGCACGCCTGCTCGATGAAGTTCAAGCGGCGTTCGGCCAAGGCCCGTAGCCGTTCATGAATTCTCGCGCGCCTGTACCGCCATCGCCACCCCGCTCGGCATTTCCGTGCATGACCACATCATCGTCGGTCAGAACGGGCATGCGAGTTTGAGGGCGATGCGGCTGATCTAACCTACCGCTACTACTCAATAATCGCCTATCCCAACGAGGCGATCAGCGTCGTGCGACGGCAAGTCCTCGCACAAATCACGACCGACGATGTTGAAATCAGGTGATCGCAACGCGCAGTTGCGCTAGTATCCACGCGTCGAACATTCCACGCCGCGCGCTGTCGCGTCGAGGGACCGACTAACTAACGTCGGATAGGTTTCCGCATCGGAGGACCGTCATGACCAGCACTTCAGACACCGAAAGAAGCCCTGAGGCCGGCTCGGATACGGCGCCGCTGCGCGCCAAGTGGGGCTGGATCGTCGCACTCGGCGTCGTCTATCTGCTCGCCGGGTTTATCGCGCTTGGCAGCGTCGCGATGGCCACCGTCGTGAGCGTCCTCGTGGTCGGCGTGATGATGATCATCGCCGGCGTCGCAGAGGTGTTCGGCGCCTTCCAGATCAAGAACTGGGGCAAATTCCTGCTCTGGGCCCTGCTCGGCGTGCTCTACATCATCGCCGGCTTCGTCACGTTCCAGAATCCGCTGCTAGCCGCAGTGCTGCTGACCCTCGTTCTCGGCGCATCGCTGTTGGTCTCGGGCATCATGCGGATCGTGCTGGCCTTCAGCATGAAACGGGAAACGCCCTGGATCTGGGTGGCGCTATCAGGCTTGATCACGCTACTGCTCGGCGTACTGATCCTGGTACGCTGGCCGGTTTCGAGTCTCTATATCCTCGGCCTGTTCCTCGCCATCGATCTCATCATGGCCGGCGCTGGCTGGATCGGGCTCGGCTTCGGCCTGCGCCGCGCTCGCTGAGGTGTGGCTAGCGAGCTGCGCGTAGCGCAGTCTCTCGATCGACGAAAAGGAGGCGCCATGCGCTGGATCTACCTCGCCGTCATCATTCTGTTCGTCGCTGCGACGATCATCTTCGCAGTGCAGAACTTCGAGATCGTCACCATGTCCTTCCTCGGCATCAATGCCCGCGTGCCGCTCGCACTGCTGGCCGCCGTCGCCTACCTCCTTGGCGCGGCGACGGGCGGCAGCCTGTATGCGCTGCTGCGTCGATCGTACGAAGGGTCGAGACGAAGCATTGCGGGCTCGCCCTGACCTAAGGCGTCGTTTCATCTCCGGCCGAGGAGGATGAAGATGGAAGAAGCCGCGCGCGAACCTGTCCTGGTGGACCTCGCTTTGCAGGGCGGAGGCTCCCACGGCGCGTTCACCTGGGGCGTGCTTGATCGGCTGATCGAGGAGCCGTGGCTGCGGATCGAGGCGATCTCCGGCACGTCGGCGGGCGCGATGAATGCAGCCCTGGTGGCGGACGGATGGACGCAAGGCGGAGCCGAAGGTGCGCGGGCAGCGCTCGCGACCTATTGGCGGCGGGTGTCGCAGGCTGCGGCGTTCAGCCCGCTGCAGCGCTCGCCGCTCGACCGACTGATGGGTCGCTGGACGCTCGACACCTCGCCCGCCTATATCGCCATGGACCTGATGGCCCGCGTGGTTTCGCCCTATGATCTCAATCCACTTGGCCTCAATCCGCTGCGCGCCATCCTCGCCGAAAGCATCGATTTTGACCGGCTGGCCCGCGCACCGATCAGACTGTTCGTCACCGCGACCAGTGTGCGCACCGGCCGCGGCCGCATCTTCCGCAACAAGGAGATCACGGCCGACGTCCTGCTTGCCTCGGCTTGTCTGCCGACCATGTTCCATGCGATCGAGATCGACGGCGAACCCTATTGGGATGGCGGGTATGCCGGCAATCCGACCCTCACGCCGCTGGTGCGCGAAAGCGACGCGCATGACACCATTTTGGTGCAGATCAATCCGCGCGAACGGCCGGAGCCGCCGCGCACGGCAAACGAGATCCTCAACCGGCTCAACGAGATTTCCTTCAACTCGCCGCTGATGAAGGAATTGCGCATGATGGCGCTGCTGCGCCAAGTGGCGGACCCCGGACACGGCGAGGGCGCGCGCTGGGCCGGAATGCGCACGCACCGGATCATGACCGACGTGCTCACGGAGTTCGGAGCGTCGTCGAAGCTCAACGCTGAATGGGAGTTCGTGTCGCTGCTCAAGGAAGAGGGACGCAAGAGCGCCGAAGCATTCCTTGAGGCGCATGCTGACGACCTCGGCCGGCGCTCCACCGCGGATATCGATGCACTGCTTGCGGAGTGCTGAGGGCGATGACTCTGTTGGGACTTCTCGGCATCCTGATCGGGCTCGGCCTGCTGATCTTGTTCGCCTATCGGGGCTGGAGCGTGCTGCTGCTTGCGCCGCTCGCCGCGCTGGTTGCCGCGCTGTTTTCCCGCGAGCCGCTGCTGGCCCACTGGACCCAGACCTTCATGGTCAGCGCGGCTGGCTTTCTGGCCCAGTTCTTTCCGCTATTTCTGCTCGGCGCCCTGTTCGGCAAGTTGATGGAAGACAGCGGCTCGGTCGCCGCGATCGCAGCCTTCATGACACAGCGGCTGGGCACGCGGCGGGCAGTGCTCGCGGTGGTACTCGCCGGAGCTCTCGTCACATATGGCGGCGTCAGTCTGTTTGTCGCCTTTTTCGTGCTGGCACCGATGGCGCACGAGCTGTTTCGCAACGCCGGCATCCCGCGGCGGCTGATGCCAGCGGCAATCGTGCTCGGCACCTCCACCTTCACCATGTCGGCGCTGCCCGGCACGCCATCGATCCAGAACGCGATCCCGATGCCGTTCTTTGGCACCACGCCGTTCGCTGCGCCCGGCCTTGGCATTCTGGCATCGTTGATCATGCTCGGCTTCGGCCTGTGGTGGCTCAGCCGCGAGGAGGCCAACTCAAGAAAAATCGGCGAAGGCTTCGGCGACGGCGTGCCGATGCCCTCTGCCCTTCTTGCCACTGACGAAAAGCTGCGCGAACGCGCCACCACCGCGCGGGAGTTCGATCCGGCGGAGATCTTGCACGGCGCGGTAACCGACGCGCCGCCGTCGGTTGCACTCGCCGGGCTGCCACTCATTGTGGTGATTCTCGTCAATCTCGCGATGTCGCTGCTCATCTTGCCGGCGCTGGATACCCGCTTTCTTGCCGAAGCTCGCTGGGGCGGAACGTCGCTCGCAGCCGTCGGCGGCGTTTGGGCTGTCATCACGGCCCTCGCCTGTGCGATCGTGACGGTCCTCGCCGTCAGCCATCGGCGATTGCCGGCCCTGCGCGCAACCATGGACGCCGGCGCCAACGCCGCCGTACTGCCGGCTGTGAGCGTTGCGAGCCTGGTCGGTTTCGGCGCCGTGGTGGCGGCGATGCCCGCCTTCGATGTCGTGCGCGACACCGTGCTCGGCATCGGCGGCGGACCACTGGTCTCGCTCGCGGTGGCGACCAACGTGCTCGCTGCGCTCACGGGGTCGGCATCGGGCGGGCTGACCATTGCGCTCGACGCACTCGGGGGGACGTATATGGCGCGCGCGGCGGAGATCGGACTCGATCCCGCGCTGCTGCATCGCGTGGCGGTGATCAGTTCGGGTACGCTCGACAGCCTGCCGCATAACGGCGCGGTCGTCACGCTGCTCGCCGTCTGCGGATCGACGCACCGGGACAGCTATCGCGACATCGTCATGGTCGGCATCGTCGGCGCACTCGTCGCCCTCGTTGCCGTCATCGCGCTCGGCTCGGTGGCGGGATCGTTCTGAGCCATCGGCATGGCCTGCCGTCTCAAGGTAAAGGGTGCACAACCACCCCTCCGGCGATCCGACGCCCTCGCAGGCCGATATCCATATGACCAAAGCGATCGTCCAGATCGCCGCCTCGCTCGGCATTTCCGTCCATGACCACATCATCGTCGGAAGGAACGGTCACGCAAGTTTGAGGGGACTGAAGCTCATCTAGCGATTTCAATCGTCCATCGTAGATTGAGGACGGCGCGCGACTGCATATTTGGTCCAGTGCCATAATCGGCAATTTTGTATTTGCGAAACTGGCGGCGGCGTTCCGTCACTCTGCGCATTGTGCGCGGAAGCTTGCCCGCCGCGATGATGGAGCATCGGATGCGCACGACACGCCGAACGTTCGTGCAGGCCGCCTTGGCGGCGACGGCAGCTACGGCGCTGTTGCCAATCTCGCTGCATGCTCAGGCAAGCCGGCCGGTCCGCCGACCGATACCCTCGACCCGCGAGGAGATACCGATCGTCGGACTAGGGACCTGGATCACCTTCAATGTCGGCGGCGATCCGGCGCTTCGGGACGAATGCGCTGGTGTCATGGCCGCCTTCTTCGAGGCGGGCGGCCGCATGATCGATTCCTCTCCCATGTATGGCTCGTCGCAGCCGGTGATAGGCTACGGCCTGCAAAAGCTCGGGCGACCCTCCGCGCTATTCTCGGCCGAAAAGGTCTGGACGTCCTCGGCCACGGGCGGGCCCGCCCAGATCGAGCAATCGCGCCGCTTCTGGGGTGTGCCGAAGTTCGACCTCGTTCAGGTTCACAATCTTCTCGCCTGGCAGCCGCATCTGCAGACGCTGTTTCAGATGAAGGCGGCCGGCACGCTGCGTTACGTGGGGATCACCACATCCGAAGGCCGCCGTCATGATCTCGTCGAACAGATCATGCGGAACGAGGCGATCGATTTCGTGCAGTTCTCCTACAACGTCGTCGACCGCGAGGCGGAGGCACGGCTGTTGCCACTGGCGTCGGAGCGCGGCATCGCCGTGATCGTCAACCGCCCATTCCGGCAGGGCGCGCTGACCAACCGGCTCAAGAAAGAGCAGCTGCCCGAATGGGCGGCCGAACTCGGGGTGTCGAGCTGGGCGCAGCTGATCCTGAAGTTCATCCTCTCTCATCCGGCCGTCACCGTTGCAATCCCGGCAACCAGCCGCGTCGACCACGTGCGTGAAAATCTCGCGGCCGCCGCCGGACCGATGCCGGACCAGGCTATGCGCGAGCGCATCTCGGCCCACGTGAAGGCCCTTTGATGTCGGAGTGGTGGACCTACCGGGCGGAGGATTTCCTGCTGTTTTCGCCGCGCGTCTACTGGCGCATGTTCGAATCGCACAATGCGGCGCTCTGGCCGCTGCACGTCCTGACACTCGCCGCCGGCCTCGCCATCATCCTGCTCATCGCGTGGCGGCCAGGAACCTGGGCACGCTGGCTCGCGCTCATCCTCGCGGCCCTTTGGATGTTCGTCGGATGGTCTTTCCTGTGGAACCGCTACGCGGCCATCAACTGGGCTGCCGCCTATGTCGCGCCGGCTTTCGCCGTTGAGGGCGTGTTGCTTCTCATCGTGTCTCTGCTCGATGGTCTCGCGTTCGACCGGCGCGGGCCTGCCGGTTGGCTAGGGTATCTCATCCTTGTCTTCGCACTCGCCGGACAGCCGTTGCTTGCGCCGCTACAGGGACGCGGCTGGGCCTCGTCCGAGGTCTTCGGCATCGCGCCGGATCCAACTGTGATCGCGACACTCGGCTTTCTGCTCCTCGCCCGCGGCAGGCTTTTGCCAGTGCTGCTGCCGATCCCCGTTCTCTGGTCCCTCCTGAGCGGCATAACCCTCAGCACGATGGGAGAGCCGCAAGCCTGGGCCCCTTATGCCGCCCTGGCGCTCGCCGCTGCAGCCTGGATCTGGACGATCATCCGCCGGCGCAGATGGCTTCCAGCCGAGTGATTGCGCGCAAAGGCGCGTTCGCGCCGAGGACACGCCGTCTGCGCAGCACACCCGTCAGATGATCTGGGAAATACTGTAGGCGATGCCGCCTTCCACCAGATATCCCGATCCGACGCAGACGATATCGTTCATCCAGGCGTAATGCTCCGCTCCCGTCTCGAATAGCGGATTGGTTCGGAAGTAGTAACGCGACGGGTCGACCTGATAACGCCTGGCAGGGTCGGCCATCTCAGCGCGCAACTCCGGAGGCGTGATCCAGCGGCCGCCATAGGTCATGTGCACCAGCGCACCGTCATGCGTGCGAAGCGTCAGGCGGACGTCGAGCGACATGGCGCCATCGGCGCGAAATAGCGCCCAGTCGCCGCCGCCGGGCACGACCTCGCCACGGAGCCTTGGGCCTTCGAAGCTGCCGCCGGCCGCACCGAACAGGATGCGTCGACCGAGCGGGCCATCGCCGATGTTCAGTCTCGGGTTAAGATCGACGACGATATCGAACAACGGCGCCGTCTTGATGGCTGCAACGGGTTTGACGCGCGGGTCTGCTGTCATGTCCAACACTCCGGCTTACTGAACTATATGTTTTTCACATACTATATGTATGTTATATGTTTATGGTATTGAAAGCGTCAAGTGGTATGTCGGGGCATGCAGGAAGCCGGACGCGAACGAACCCGCCGCGAGGAATACACCGAGGCCACGAGGCAGGCGCTGCTGGCGGCCGGGCGGGACGCTTTTGCGAGCGAGGGCTATCAGGCGGCGGGGATCGAGGCGATCTCGCGCGCCGCGCGGGTGACGCGGGGCGCCTTCTATCACCACTTCGAGGACAAGAAGGCGCTGTTCGACGCCGTGGTCGTCGCGTTGCAGATCGAAGCCGCGGCAAAGATCGAGGCGAGAGCCAAGACGCAGCGCAAGGTATGGGATCGCCTGACCGAGGGCATCGACGCCTATCTCGACGTCTGCCTTGAACCGGCCTACGCGCGCATCGTGATCCAGGAAGCTCCGGCGGTGCTCGGCAATGCGCGCTACCGTGAGATCGAGGAAGCCCATCCGATGGCGCTGCTCACCGCGACGCTGGCGGCGCTGAAGCGCCAGGGCGAGCTCGATTTCGAGGACATCGATCTGCTGAGCCGCATGGTGGACGCGATGATCTGCGAGATGGCGCTGCTGCTGCCCGGGGCGGAGAATCCGAAAAAGCTCCGCGTGCGCGGGCAAAAGATCATCGGCAGTCTGCTCGGCGGGTTCCGTACGACCTGAGCGAATGCGTGCTCACGGCTCGTGGCCTCTCACGACAGCCGAACGGCATGACCGACCTAATATGCGATGGCCGTTCGCACGCCAAATATCGCGCCGTTCTTGATCGGCCTCTCCGGCCTGTCAGGATCGGATATGTGGCCGCCTGGACGCGTCACATACTGGAATGTGGGTTGCAGGATCCAGCCGGGTTTGATCTGGGCCTGATAGCTCAACTCGATCGTCATCTCATAGCTGCGGACCGGCAGTTCATGTCCGGAATGCGCAATCAGGTCGCGATCGAAGTCCCGTACATGCTTTGAGATGTTCGCATGGATGAAGCTTGCGCCGAACCTGTCATTGGGGCGGCTCGGGATCATGCCGGAGACGACAATTCCGCCGTCGACAAAGAAGTTGATGTGGCTGCTATCGGAGGGGCTGGCCGAAATCCGGCTGAAGACGCCGATGCCGCTGTCGGGGCCGCCGTCCACGGGACGGTAGATCTGCTGGTCGATGATGCCGTAGATGCCGCTGTTGCCGCCGATCCGGCGGGGAATGCCGTTACTCAGGGGGTCGGCAAGCGCAAGTCCATCTGTGCCGTATCTGTGGTCGTGAAACTCGCCGAAATGATGCCAGCCACCCAGCCGGTAGCTTCCCGCCAGCCCGCTGTCGTCTTTTCCCTGATTGTGCCGGGTACTGAACCTCACCCATCAGCAACGGCGGGTCGTTGATCCTGAAATTGGTTCCTGTCGTGTTGACCGTCCCTTGTTCTCCAGGATCGCCATTGAACACCGCGACCAGGGCGGACCAGCCTTTGTCGGGATCGAACCTCCAGCGTACGCCCGGTGTGGCGAGAGGATACGCCGGACCGCCGCTGGGTAGATTGGCGCCTGTGATCGTAGGCCAATCGCTGCTCAGGAACATCTTGCTGTATTCGCTGATGAAGAACTCCGCGTCGGCGGCAAGCTGGCCGAAGCGAAAGCCAAACCGGTCGTCGAACAGCTTTTGCTCAAGCCACAGTTCGGAAAGCCGCGTCGAAGGAACGGCCTCGATATTGCTGATCGTAATCAGGCTGTTGAAGTGGTCGCCGCGCATTCCGGAGGTACGATGAATCTGAAAAGCGTTGCCGAAGAAGCTCAAGCCCTGCCACCCGGCGAACTTCCCGAAATCGACCGCGGTGAACGCCTCAAGCTTGCCCTGATACAGGCTGCCACGACGTAAGCCGCCGGAGACATTGCTGAGTGCCTCTCCAGTGTAGATCAAGCCATAGCTGATCCCGTGCTGGGCGAGCCATCTGCGGCTGCCTGTCGGATCGCCGTTGGCCGCCATGCTGGTCGCAATCGACGCGGGCGGAATGCCATCAATAATTTCCGTTTCCGCCGCCGCCGGTTCGGCCATCGCGATGGCCGCCGCGAAGACGGAAATACTCAGCCTTAACTTATTCACTGGAATGCAAGTCCTTACTGCTACTGCAACTCAGTTGCATCTAACGAATGGATAACTCTCATGCGGCACCTTCCGATCAGGAGCTTTTGAGTGATTTGCGACTAAGTCGCATTTGCAAAATGTCTGAATGTTAGCTAGACGTCAAGCTAGTTGCGAATGAATTGCAATTACGGAAATGTCGCAGGCCGTTGCGGACAGCAGCAGCGCGTGCGCACGGCATAGGAGAGAAATGGACATGTTCGATCGAGGCAGGCGCGTCGTCCTGGCGACGGTTGCGGGCGCTACGGTACTTGGGCTGACAACCGGAGCGGCGTTCGCCCAGGCCAAGTTCAAGGCCGTCACGACCTTCACCGTTATCGCCGATATGGCCCGAAATGTTGCCGGCGACGCGGCGACCGTCGAGTCGATCACCAAGCCCGACGCTGAAATCCATAACTATCAGCCGACGCCCGGCGACATCCTGAAGGCGCAGGAAGCAAATCTCGTGCTCTGGAACGGGCTCAATCTCGAGCTTTGGTTCGAAAAGTTCTTCCAGCGCCTCAAGGGCGTTCCAGGCGTCGTCGTCTCCCAGGGCGTCCAGCCGATGGGAATCGTGGATGGCCCCTACAAGGATAAGCCCAACCCGCATGCGTGGATGTCGCCGAATGCGGCGCTCATCTACGTCGATAACATCCGTGATGCCTTCGCAAAGTACGATCCGAACAACGCCGCGACCTACAAGGCAAATGCCGAGGCGTACAAGCAGAAGATTTCCGCTGCGATAGCTCCGATCCAGGCGAGGCTCGCGGCGATTCCGCCTGAGCGGCGATGGCTGGTGTCGAGTGAGGGCGCCTTCAGCTACCTCGCCCGCGACTTCGGCCTGAAGGAGCTTTATCTCTGGCCGATCAATGCGGATCAGCAGGGCACGCCGCAGCAGGTCCGCAAGGTGATCGACGGCGTGCGAGCCAACAAGATCACGGTGGTCTTTTCCGAGAGCACCATTTCGCCGGATCCGGCCAAGCAGGTTGCCCGCGAGACCGGAGCCAAATATGGTGGAGTTCTCTATGTGGACTCGCTCAGCGCCGCCGACGGTAAGGTTCCGACCTATATCGATCTCCTGCGCGTGACGTCCGAGACGATCGCAAACGGCCTCGCACAGTGAGCGCGATGATCGATCCGTTCCTCAATCCTGCGTCCTCAGATACGGGATCCGGCCTCTCCGTCAGCAACGCCACCGTCACCTACCGCAACGGTCACACCGCCTTGCGCGATGCGACGTTCAAAATACCGGCGGGCACGATCACCGCGCTGGTCGGAGTGAACGGCAGCGGCAAATCGACCATGTTCAAGGCGATCATGGGGTTCGTCGGCCTCGCCAAAGGCGAGATCGCCATTCTCGGCCAGCCGGCCAATGCCGCATTGAAAAAGAACGTGGTCGCCTATGTGCCGCAGAGCGAGGACATCGACTGGAACTTCCCCGTTCTCGTCGAGGACGTGGTGATGATGGGCCGCTATGGCCACATGAATATGATGCGCCTCGCCAAGGCCGCAGATCATGAAGCGGTCGCCGCAGCGCTTGCCCGCGTCGGCATGCGCGACTTCCGCAAGCGCCAGATCGGCGAGCTCTCCGGCGGCCAGAAGAAGCGCGTGTTCCTCGCCCGCGCGCTGGCCCAGGACGGGCGCGTGATTCTGCTCGACGAGCCTTTTACCGGCGTCGACGTCAATACCGAAGACGCCATCGTCAAGCTGTTGCGTTCGCTCCGCGACGAAGGGCGGGTGATGCTGGTCTCCACGCACAATCTCGGCAGCGTGCCGGAATTCTGCGATCGCACCGTGCTTCTCAATCGCACCGTGCTCGCCTATGGGCCCACAGTCGAGATTTTCACGCAGGCGAACCTGGAAAAGACCTTTGGCGGCGTCTTGCGGCATTTCGTACTGAACGACACCGAGGGCGGCAAGCCGCGTGCGTTCGATGTGATCACCGACGACGAGCGGGCGGTGGTGTTCCAGGATGGCCAGGCGACGCGGCACAAATCGTCATCTAGCGAAGAGGATCGCGGCTAGTGTCCTCGCTGCTCGAACCCTTCACGTACGGATACATGCTCAATGCCATGTGGGTTTCCGCGCTCGTCGGCGGGGTCTGCGCGTTCCTGTCCGCCTATCTGATGCTGAAGGGCTGGTCGCTGATCGGCGACGCGCTCTCTCACGCCATCGTGCCCGGCGTCGCCGGCGCCTACATGCTCGGCCTGCCGTTCTCCATCGGGGCTTTCTTCTCGGGCAGTCTCGCGGCAGCCGCGATGCTTTTCCTCAACCAGCGCACCAAGCTGAAAGAGGACGCCATCATCGGCCTGATCTTTTCTTCCTTTTTCGGCCTCGGGCTCTTCATGGTGTCGCTGTCGCCGACTTCCGTGAACATCCAGACCATCGTGCTCGGCAACATCCTGGCGATCACCCCGGAAGACACGCTGCAGCTCGCCATCATCGGTTTCGTCTCGCTCGCCGTTCTCATCGTCAAATGGAAGGACCTGATGGTTACCTTCTTCGACGAGACTCACGCGCGCTCGATCGGGCTCAATACGACGATGCTCAAGATCATGTTCTTCACGCTGTTGTCCGCTTCGACGGTTGCGGCGCTGCAGACTGTCGGCGCCTTCCTCGTCATCTGCATGGTGGTGACACCGGGCGCGACCGCCTATCTTCTGACCGACCGCTTCCCGCGCCTGCTCCTGATCAGCGTTGTGATCGGATCCACGACGAGCTTCATTGGCGCCTATGCAAGCTATTTCCTGGACGGCGCGACCGGCGGAATCATCGTCGTCCTGCAGACACTGGCCTTCCTCGCGGTCTTCTTTTTCGCCCCCAAGCACGGCATGCTGGCGGCCCGCCGCCGCGCGATCCAGGCGCTGGATGCCGGCCCATGACGCTGCTCGACACGCTGCTGCAACCCTTCCAGCTCGAGTTCATGCGCTATGCGCTGATCATCTCGGTGCTGGTGGCGATCCCAACCGCGCTTCTCTCCTGCTTTCTCGTCCTCAAGGGCTGGTCGCTGATGGGCGATGCGATCTCGCATGCGGTTTTTCCCGGCGTCGTGATCGCCTACATTGTCGGATTTCCCTATGCCGTCGGCGCTTTCGCGGCCGGCATGATCTGCGCACTGGCGACCGGCTTCCTCAAGGAGAACAGCCGCATCAAGCAGGATACGGTGATGGGGGTCGTGTTCTCCGGTATGTTCGGGCTGGGGCTCGTGCTCTACGTCAAGATCCAGAGCGACGTTCATCTCGATCACATTCTGTTCGGCGACATGCTTGGTGTCGATCTCAGCGACATCGTCGAAACCGGAATGATCGCGGCCATTGCCGCCGGTATCCTCGTTGTAAAGTGGCGGGACCTGCTGTTGCACGCATTCGACCCCGTGCAAGCCAGAGCGATCGGCCTGCCGGTCAGGCTCCTGCACTACGGGTTGCTGTCGATCCTCTCTCTGACGGTCGTCGGTGCGCTAAAGGCCGTCGGCATCATCATGGCCATTGCCATGCTGATTGCGCCGGGGGCCATTGCCTTCCTGATGGCGCGCAGCTTCAGCGCCATGCTGGCCATCGCCGCCACCATCGCGGTGATCGCTTCGTTCCTCGGGGTCTACCTTTCCTTTTTCATCGACAGCGCGCCGGCTCCCACCATCGTGCTGCTGATGACCATCGCCTTCATTGCCGCCTTCGTCTTCGTCACCATCAAGACCGCAAGGCTGCAAAGGCGTGAAGCGGCTCTAGCCATAGCGCCGAGCGAACCCGAAGGTGGTCAGTCCCGCACGTGGAGCAGCCCCTAGGCCTCCGCGTTCACCTCGGCGGCGCGCCGTTTCAGCAACTCCCGCTCGCGCCTGTTGCCGGCAAGCCGGGCCGCGATCTCGAACGCGGCGCGCGCTTCCGCAAGGCGGCCGAGCTTGCAAAGCAGATCGCCGCGAACGCTTTCCAGCAGATGATAGTTCTTCAGCGCCGGCTCGTGCGCCAGTTGGTCCACGATTACAAGTGCGGCCAATGGGCCGTCGGCCATGCCGATAGCCACCGCGCGGTTGAGCTCGATAATCGGCGAGCGCACCAGGCGTGAGAGTTCGGCATAGAGATTTGCGATGCGCGGCCAGTCCGTTTCATCAGCTGTGGCGGCTCTGGCGTGACAGGCGACGATCGCCGCCTGCAGCGCATAGAATCCGTGCCCGCCGCCGAGTTCGGACGCCCGCGCCAGCGCCGATAATCCGCGGCGGATCTGAAGCCGGTCCCACAGCATTCGGTTCTGGTCCATCAAGAGAATCGGGTCGCCGGCGGCATCGGTGCGCGCCGCGGTGCGCGAAGCGTTCATCTCCATCAGCGCGAGCAGGCCGTGGGCTTCGGCCTCCTGCGGCGCGACCAGGGTCAGCACGCGGCCCATGCGCAATGCATCGTTGCAAAGCTGCGGCCGCAGCCAGTCGTCGCCGCGGGCGGCCGTGTAGCCCTCGTTGAAGATGAGATAGACGACCTCCAGCACCGAGGCGAGCCGTTCCGAAAGCTCCTCGCCGCGCGGGGTTTCATAGGCGAGCCCGGATTCCGACAGCGTCCGCTTCGCGCGCACGATGCGCTGGGCAATGGTCGCCTCCGGCTGCAGGAAGGCGCGCGCGATCTCTTCCGTGGTCAGGCCGCAAATCATCTTCAGTGCGAGGGCCGCGCGCGCCTCGCGCGACAGGCGCGGATGGCAGGCGGTGAAGATCAGCCGCAGCAGCTCGTCGCCGATATCATCGTCCAGCCCAGCGTCCGGATCGGGCATCGCCTGCTGCTCCTGCTCAAGGTCGCGCATCAGCATCTCGTGCTTGCGCGCGAGCATGCTGCGGCGGCGCATGTCATCGAGCGCACGGCGCTTGGCGGTCGCCATCAGCCACGCGCCGGGCTTTTCCGGCACGCCGGTGGCGGGCCAATGTTCGAGCGCCGCCACCAGGGCTTCCTGCGTCAGGTCTTCGGCCAGCGTCACATCGCGCAACATCCGGGACAGGCCGGTGATCAGGCGCGGCTGCTCGATGCGCCAGACCGCCAGGATGGTGCGATGGACGTCGGCGGCCGTCATCGCCGCCGACCAGATCGGCTATGCCGCGCCATCAGGCGTGCGCGGGGGATTCGACGTCGCCGCAGGTCGTTTCCAGGCCGTGGCCGGCCATGGCGCGCAGCTCGCAGGTGCCTTCCCAGCCGGGCATGTGGTCGAGATGAAGCTGCATGAACTCCTTGGCCATGGCGAGCGCTTCCGCCTTGTCGCGGAACTCGAAGATGGCGTAGCCGCCGATCACTTCCTTGGCCTCCACGAACGGGCCGTCGGTGACCCTCAGCTTGCCGCCTTCGATCGAGACCCGCGCCCCCTGCTGCAGCGGGGTCAGCCCGCCCATGTCGACCATCCGGCCGGCCTTGATCTCGCGTTCGGCAAGCTTACCCATCGCTTCCATCAAGGCGGGCGTCGGGGCCTTCATCGGTTGCGGGGAAGTGACGATGGACATGAAGCGCATGAACAACTCCTGTGCTGCGAGCTGGCGGCATCAGGCCGGCCATTCTGTCTCGCTACAGGGAACGACGATCAGGCCGCGGCCGGATCGACATGCGCTTGTAAAAAAATCCCGACCCCGGGATACCGCCTACTGTCCCCGGATCATGATCAGGGGATCGGCCGCGTCAGGCACCCGCCGCCACTGCGCATTGTCATCGGCCTCGAATTGCCAGGTCTGGCCTGTCGCCGACATCAGGATCATCTGCCCGCGTTCGAGCCCGCCACTGGTTCGGCGCAAAGGCCGCGACCGCGGGATCGCATTTCGGCTTCAAAAACACCTGGAAATTATCGCCGGTCGCCTCGGTATTGGTCAGCGTCAGGCCGCAGATCGTCTGGCCGTTACCGCGAACCATCGACCAGTCGCCGATCATCTGGTCCATCGACTTGGCGAGCGAGCGGGCGGCAGCAAGGTTCTGCAGGATGTAGACGCCCTCGCCGGTCCGCAAGCCTTCGAAGATGCCGCTCTCGACTTCGGTGAAGTCGATCACCGGCTGGCCTGCCGCATCCTGCAGCCGCACGATGTCCAGCCCCTTGATATTCCAGGCCGTGATTGCCTTGGTAAACGGCAGCGCCGCGGCACAGCCGGGCTCGAGCTCGAGCTTGAGCCCCTGCGGCGTCGTATCGCCCTTCAGCGTGACAACGCAGGTCTTGCTGCGCTCGGTGGTGGCAAGCTCCCACTGCCCGATCATGTCCTTCTTCAGGGTCGAGGCATCCTGCGCCGCTGCCTGCGACGCAAGCGCAAGCAGCGCCGTCAACGCTGCCACCGTGATGCCCGAACGCCCAAGCAACATCAGCGCCCCTTCACCGGGGTTTCCGGAACAGGCGTCAACGGCGCCTTGCCGGCAAACCAGTTTTTCAGATTGTCGACGACGAGCTGATCCATGGCGTTGCGCGTTACCACCGAAGCTGAGCCGATATGTGGCAACAGCACGACATTTTGCATGGACGTCAATTCGTCCGGCACGTTCGGCTCGTTGGCAAAGACGTCAAGGCCGGCCGCGAGGATGGTGCCGGATTTCAGCGCCGCGACCAGCGCCGGCTCGTCGACGACGGAGCCGCGCGCGACGTTGATCAAGACGCCGCGCGGACCGAGCGCCTTTAGCACGTCGGCATTGATCATCTTTGCGGTCGATGCGCCGCCCGGCACGATCACGATCAGCGTGTCCACCGCCTTCGCCATTTCCATCAGATCGGGATAGTGCTTGTAGGACACGGCCGAGGACGGGTTGCGCGAGTGATAGGACACCGGCACGCGCGAGGCTTCGAGCCGGCGTCCGATCGCCTGGCCGATGCGGCCCATGCCGACGATCCCGATCTTGCGGTCGCGCAGCGAGCCGACGCTCAACGGATAGTTCTGCGTCTGCCACTGGCCGGAGCGCAGATAGCGGTCGGCCTTGACGAACTCGCGCAAGGTCGAAATCAAAAGCCCCATTGCGACGTCGGCGACCTCTTCGGTCAGCACGTCGGGCGTGTTGGTGACGACGATATCGTGCTCACGCGCATAGGCGGAATCGACATGGTCGTAGCCGACGCCGAAGCTCGCGATGATTTCGAGTTTTGGAAACTGCGACAGCGCCTTCGCATCGGCCGGCACCATGTGATAGGTCACCGCCATGCCGCGGATCTTCGCCGCGGTATCAGGCGTCAATCGCTCGAGGTCGGCGCGGCTCTCCGCCATATGCAGGACGAACTGATCCGAAAAGCCGCCTTCCAGAATCGGCCTGATGGGCCCGTAGATCAGGACATCGATCTTTTCGGACGAAATATTCGCGGCAGCCATCAATTTTCCTTTCCAAGCGCGCTCTCATGCCAGCGCCGTAGTACCAGATGCGAAACTAGCGCCAGCAGCCCATAGATGACAATCCCGGCCACCGACAGCAACAGCAACGCCGCGAACATTCGGGGAATGTTGAGGCGATAACCGGACTCGGCGATCCGGAACGCCAGCCCGGAGCCGGCGCCCGCGGTGCCCGCCGCGATTTCGGCGACCACGGCGCCGATCAAGGACAGGCCGCCCGCGATCCGCAAGCCGCCAAGGATATACGGCAGCGCCGCCGGCAATTTCAGGTACCGCAGCGTCTGCAGCCGCGACGCGCCGTAGAGCTGAAACAGCCCGGCCAGATTGCGGTCCACCGAATTCAGCCCAAGCGTGGTGTTGGACAGGACCGGAAAGAAGCCGACGATCCAGGCGCAGACGATGACCGCGGTCTGCTGCGGCAGATAGATCAGCAATAGCGGCGCAATTGCGATCACCGGCGTGACCTGCAGGATCACCGCATAGGGAAACAGCGAATATTCCAGCCATTTCGACTGATTGAACAACAGCGCCAGCGCGACGCCGCCGACGGCCGCGGCGATAAAGCCTTCCAGCGTGGTCAGCAGGGTGACGCCGAGCGACTCCGACAGCACCGGCCAGTCGCCGACGAGCGTCTGAAACACGACATAAGGGCCCGGCAGCACGTAAGGCTGGATGTCGTTGACGCGCACCACGAGTTCCCACAAGCCCAGGCCCGCGGCGAGCACGGCTATGGGCAGCAGCATCCGGCCGATATTCTGTAAGGAGCTCATGCGCTGCGCTGCCCGGAATAGGAAGGCGCGAGCGCGCTGGAGACCTCGCGGCAATAGCCGGCATATTCGGCGGAAGTGCGAAACTCCTCCCCGCGCGGCTCCACTGTGGCGATGCGAAACGCGCTTGCCAAGCGGCCCGGCCGCGCCGTCATCACGATCACCCGCTGCGACAGGTAGACCGACTCGAACACCGAATGGGTGACGAAGATGACGGTCTTGTGCAGCTTGCGCCACAGATCAAGCAGATCGTTGTTGAGCCGAAAGCGCGTGATCTCGTCGAGCGCCGCGAACGGCTCGTCCAGCAGCAGAATATCCGGGTCGGTGACGAGCGCGCGCGCCAATGAGACCCGCATCTTCATGCCGCCGGACAATTCACGGGGGTATGCATCGGCAAACTCGAAAAGGCCGACCTGCGCCAGCGCCTCCTCGATGCGGTTGTCGGCATCAGTCGCCGGCGCATGCGAAAGTTTCAGCGGCAGGCGGACGTTGTCGCGCACGCTTGCCCACGGCATCAGCGTCGGCTCCTGAAACACGAAGCCGATGGGATGCCGCCCATCCTTCCTGTTGGCGCGATGGGAAACGCTCACCGTGCCCGCACTTGGCGCGCTGAGCCCTGCGATCAGCCGCAGTGCGGTCGATTTTCCGCAGCCGGAAGGCCCGAGCAACGAGACGAATTCGCCTTTTGCGACATCGAGATCGAGCGGTCCGAGAGCGGTCACGCCGTTATCATAGGTCTTGGTAACGGCGCGCAGACGCACTGCCAGGACAGCCGCATCGATATCCGTCTCGGACAAATCGGGCCCGGCCATCTCGCGTCAGTTCTTCGGCCGCAGATCGACACCGACGCCCTTGTTGACGAAACGCAACGTGTAGGCCTGGCGGTAATCGATATCGCGGCGAACCACGCCGGCCCGCACCATCTTGTCGAAGAAGCTCGCAACGCGCGCGTCATTCATCGCGCCGATGCCGTCGCGCAAGGTATCGCCGGAATCGACAATGCCGTATTCCTTCATCTTGGTGACGGAGTAGTTCAGCAGCTCGTCGGTCATTTCCGGGTTCATCTTCTTGATCATCGCGTTGCCGGCCGAATTGTCGCCGTAGAGATAATTGTACCAGCCGATGGCAGAGGCATCTACGAAGCGCTGCACGAGGTCGGGTTTCTTGTCGACGATTTCGCGGCGGGTCTCGATCAGGGTCGAATAGGCGTTGAAGCCGTGATCGGCGAGCAGGATCACGCCCGGCTTGAAGCCGGCCGCCTTCTCCACGGCGTAGGGCTCGGAAGTGACGTAGCCCTGCATCGCGCTCTGCTTGTTCACGATAAATGGCTGCGAATTGAAGGTGTAGGGTTTCACCTTGCTCTCGCTGAACCCGTATTCGGACTTCAGCCACTGGAAATAGCTCGCGACGCCTTCCTTGGACACGAATAGCGTGAGCGGCTTGAGATCTTCGAGCTTGGTGAATTTGGTTTCTGGATGGGTCAGGAAGACCTGCGGATCCTTCTGGAAGATGGCGGCGACCGCGACCACCGGTACGTTGTTGGTGATCGCGTCGAACGATTGCAGCGTGTTCGCGGTCATGAAGAAGTCGAGCTTGCCGGCGGTCAGCAGGATGCGGTTGTTGGTATTGGGGCCGCCGGGAACGATGGTGACGTCGAGGCCGTATTTCTTGTAGGTGCCGTCGGCAACCGCCTGGAAGAAGCCGCCATGTTCGGCCTCCGCGACCCAGTTGGTTCCGAACGACACCTTGTCGAGGGTTTGCCCACGCGCGGGCATCAGCCCCGCCATCAGCGTCAAAAGACCTGCGGTTAACGCTCGCGTCAAAAAGGCCGGGTTCATGGTTGGACTCCGTCGATCGTTCTGGCCCATGATGGGAGGCAGTGGACGTGGATATCGTTCCACGGGTTTATCCGGGAATTGGATCAATTCCCGGAACATCTAACAAACTACCCCGCAAATTCATCCAAAGAAACGCTTCGCTCGATGACCTCAACCGTTCCGCCCCGCGACTGGACCGACATCCACTGGCCGGATACCGCCAGCGCCGACGCCGCGGGCTGGATAGCGGTGCTGCCGCTGGCCGCCACCGAGCAGCACGGCCCGCATCTGCCGCTGGAAACCGACGTCCTGATCGGCGAGGCCTATCTGGCGCGGGTGCGCGAGCTGTTGCCTGTCGCGCTTCCCGTCACCTTTCTGCCGCTGCAGCCGGTCGGCATTTCCACCGAGCATATCGATTATCCGGGCACGCTGACGTTGCCGACCGATGTCGCATTGAAGGAGTGGATGGGGATCGGTGAGAGTGTCGCGCGATCGGGCATCCGCAAGCTTGTGATCGTGACGAGCCATGGCGGCAACAGCGCGGCGATGTCGCTGGTGGCGCAGGATCTGCGCGCGCATCACGGGCTTCTCGTGGTCACCACGAGCTGGTCGCGCTTCGGCGCACCGGACGGACTGTTTTCCGCGGAAGAAATCCGTCACGGCATTCATGGCGGCGCGGTCGAGACTTCGATCATGCTGGCGCGCTATCCCCACACCGTGCGGAACGAAGCGATCGCGGACTTTCGTCCCGCCAGCATCGCGATGGAAAAGAAGTTTCGCTGGCTCTCCGCCCATCGCCCGGTGCCATTTGCGTGGCAGACGCAGGATCTGCATGAAAGCGGCGCGGTCGGCGACGCCACCAAAGCCTCCGCGGAGAAGGGCGAACAACTGCTCGATCACGGCGCGCGCGCGTTCTGCGAATTGCTCGATGACGTCGACAAATTCGATCCGGAATTGTTTCTTCGCAGGCCAAAGAGTTAGTCTAACTATTTGTAATATCTAAGAAATAAATGACGAAACCATATTTCCAGGCGGGTTTTCGAACCGCTTTCTAACACGCTCCGTCCAACTGGCGTGCGGACCACAATGGCCGCCCAACACAGGATGGAGACTTCCATGTCGATCAAGACCAAGTTCGCCGCTCTCGCTCTCGCTACCCTTGCCGTCACCGGCGGCATGGCTTCCACGCAGGCTCAGGCCAAGCCGCTCCACTGGGGTGTAGGAGCCGGCCTCGTTGGCGCAGCCATCGTCGGCACCGCGATCGCCGCTTCAGGCCCCGGTTACTACGACGGCTATCGCCGCTGCGGCTGGGTTCGCCAGTTCGACGCTTTCGGCAATTACATCGGCCGCGTGCGTACCTGCGGTTACTGATTTCTTCGGCTGACTTGGTTTCTGTTTGAGAAGCGACTTCTTCAAGCAAGCCATTTCAAGACCTGAAAACGCTTCTTCTTGTTTGACGCGTTTTCTTCACGCGAACCGGAATACCACTTCGCTCGAAAACGCTTCTGTTGTGGATTTGCGTCCGGCACGGGCGCCTCATCCACCCCGTGCCGAACCCGACCCGCCCGGTTGTCCCCCCGGGCGGGTCACCTTTTTGCGGACCATCGCCCTGACCAGGCCCGGTATGTTGCGCGCACGTCACGCGACGATGTCATTTAGACGAAACGGTTCAATCCTTCTTGCAATTGCGAATTGTTCCCAACAAAGCTCGCAAAGCGGATTGCGCTCCTGCTCGATCCGGCTTTCGGCCGGAAACAGCCGCTAATCCACAAAAAAGGAGGCTGGGCCGATGATTTCAGGCGATCTCTTTGGTGGTAGCGCGCCGGCAAATCTGCAGTGATAAGAGCGACCGCCGGAATGTTAGCGCCGAGAGTGCCCGCACGATGACCCGCCGCAGCCGATCCCGGGATTATTTGTTGGCTGGCCTGGGCTTCAGCCTGCTCGCATTGGATGGTGTTGCCAGCGCCGCCGACATGTCCTTAAAGGCCCCAGCCGTTAGAGCCGTCCATAGCTGGACCGGCTTCTATCTCGGCGGCCATGTCGGTTATGGCGGCGGCAGCTTCGGCCCCGGCACCAATCCGCTGCCGCTGCAAGGCGTGTTCTTTCCCCACAGCATCACCGGCCTGATCGGCGGCTATCAGGCCGGCTATAATTTTCAACTCCCGAACAATCTGGTCTCGGGCGCTGAGGTCGATGTTTCATTCCTGAGCACGCTTGATCGTCCACGGCTTGTGCCGGCCCCTTTCAACACCACCTTCGACTACATTGCCACGGCCCGGGGCCGTGTCGGATACGCATTCGGAACGCTGTTGCCCTATGTGACCGGCGGTGTCGCCTGGGCCCGGACCCATGTCGACATCAATGATATCGACGGAAGCGTGCTGTCCACGCGCGGGCATACACATCTCGGCTGGACCGCAGGCGCTGGCGTCGAGTATGCCGCCGACGCCAGATGGAGCGCAAAACTCGAATACGACTACATCGATCTGGGAGCCCGAACCTATGGGCTTGCGGATGTGTCGCTGCCGGATGTCAGGGTCGATCCAAAGATCCACACCGTCAAGCTCGGATTGAACTACAAGATCTGGGACGGGCCGCCTTCCGCGACATCAAGCGATTACGCCATCAGGCCACCCACCCCTCCCGCGTCCAGGGACTGGAACGTCCACGCCCAGACGACATTCCTTCCGCAGGGCTATCCGAGCTTCCGCTCGCCGTATCAAGGTACGAACAGCCTGCCGGGCGCCGGACGCGTCAGAGAGACCTGGACGGTCGGAGCCTTTCTCGGCTGGCGGTTGTGGGACGGCGGAGAGTTCTATTTTGGTCCGGAGCTTGCGCAGGGCTTTGGAATCGGCGGCACATTAGGCTTGGCAGGTTTTTCCAACGGCGAAGCCCAAAAAGGCGGCGCCGAGTATCCGAGATTCCGCGCACAGCGCTATTTCTTCCGGCAGACATTCGGGCTGGGCGGCGAACAGGAAGAAGTGGCCGATGCGGCCAATCAGTTGCCGGGCAAGCGCGACATCGACCGGGTCACGGTGACGGTCGGGCGATTTGCCGTCGGAGATTTCTTTGACGGCAATTCCTACGCAAAAGATCCCCGCTTGGATTTCATGAACTGGGCCATGTGGGCGTCCGCGGCCTATGACTTTCCGGCCGATCTCCCCGGATTTACCCGCGGCGCCGTGGTCGAACTCAATCGCAAGGATTGGGCAGTCCGCGCCGGCCTGTTTCAGGTGCCCTCTGCTCCCAACAGCGATGTCCTCACCTTCAAGACCGGCGGAGCTGTTGTCGAATTCGAAGAACGTCACACTGTGTTCGACCAGCCCGGCAAATTGCGGCTCGGCATCTTCGCCAATCGCGGCAATACCGGAAACTACCGCAACGCGCTGGCGATCAGCGCCGCAGACCCGGCGCTCGATATCAACAACGTCATGACAGACATCCGGCGCCAAAATCTCAAATACGGTTTCTACGTCAACGCCGAACAACAGATCATGAAGGATGTCGGCCTGTTCGCCCGCGCGAGTTGGAACGACGGCCGCAACGAAATCCTGTCGTTTACCGACATCGACCGCAGCATCTCGGCAGGCCTGTCGGTCAAGGGCAGCTATTGGGGACGCCCGAGCGATACATTCGGTTTGGGCGGCGCAATCAATGGTCTCTCCAGCGCGCACCGCGATTTCCTGGCGGCCGGCGGTCTCGGCCTGCTGATCGGCGACGGCCGTCTCAACTACAGCAACGAACGAATCCTCGAAACCTACTACGCCTACGCAATCGACAAGAACTTCACGTTCACCGCCGATTACCAGCTGGTTACGAACCCCGCCTACAACGCCGACCGCGGCCCGGTCCACATCTTCTCCGGCCGTTTCCACGGGGAATTCTAACCGTCGTCCCTGCGAACGCAGGGACCCATAGCCACCGGCCCAGATTGTTGTCCCCCGCCGTCTGCCATCCCGCGCCGTCGATAGATCACGCGGTATGGGTCCCTGCGTTCGCAGGGACGACGTCGCGAGATGCTACCCCACCGGCTGGAACGATTCCGCGCGCGCCATCGCCCAGGCCTCGCGGAAGCGTGGATCCTGCGTGCCTTCGATCAACTCACCCGGACGCAGCGACGGATAGAGTTTTGCGAATGACAACGTGTCGTTCGTGGAGGATCGCTGCGAGAAATGGATCGGCCGTAATTGCTGCGGATGTCCGAGCCCCGCCGCCGCGATAAGTTCGGACAGGGCGTGCAGAGTGGCGTGATGATAGCTGTAGACCCGCTCGATCTTGAGCGGCACCACCAGCGCGCGGGCGCGAAGCGGATCCTGGGTGCTCACGCCCGTCGGGCATCGATCGGTATGGCAGCTCAGCGACTGGATGCAGCCGAGTGCGAACATGAAGCCGCGCGCAGAATTGCACCAGTCGGCGCCGATCGCCATCGCGCGCGCCATGTCGAATGCGGTCGCGATCTTGCCGGCGGCGCCGATCTTGATGCGGTCGCGCGCATTGATGCCGATCAGTGCATTATGGACGAAATTGACGCCTTCCCGCATCGGCATGCCCAGATGGTCCATGAATTCCAGCGGAGCCGCGCCGGTACCGCCTTCATTGCCGTCGACCACGATGAAATCAGGATATATCCCGGTCTGCAGCATCGCCTTGCATATCGCCAGGAATTCCCAGGGATGCCCGACGCACAGCTTGAACCCGGCGGGCTTGCCGCCGGATAATCGCCGCATCTCGCCGATGAAGGCCATCATTTCCAGCGGCGTCGAGAACGCGCTGTGCGTGGCCGGCGAAATGCAATCCTCTCCCATGGCGACACCGCGAATTTTGGAGATCTCTTCAGAGACTTTGGCCGCCGGAAGGACCCCGCCATGTCCGGGCTTGGCGCCCTGGCTGACCTTGAGTTCGACCATCTTGATCTGATCGTCGCTGGCGACGCGGGCAAATTCCTCCGGGTTGAATGAGCCGTCGCGGTTGCGGCAGCCGAAGTAGCCCGAACCGATTTCCCAGATGATGTCACCGCCGTGTTCGCGGTGATAAGGACTGACGCCACCCTCGCCGGTGTCGTGCGCAAAGCTGCCCTTCTTCGCCCCCGCATTCAGCGCCCGCACCGCGTTGGGGCTGAGCGCCCCAAAACTCATCGCCGAGATGTTGAAGACCGAGGCCGAGTACGGCTTGGCGCAATCCGGACCACCGATAGTGACGCGAAATTGCTCGACGGCACGAGCTTTCGGCGCCATCGAATGGTGCATCCATTCGTATCCATCGCGATAGACGTCCTCCTGGGTGCCGAACGGCCGCTTGTCGAGCACCATCTTGGCGCGCTGATAGACCAAGGCGCGGGTGTCGCGGGAAAACGGCATACCGTCCTTCTCGCTCTCGAAGAAGTACTGCCGTATCTCCGGGCGAATTTCCTCGAGCAGGAAGCGGATATGCGCCGATATCGGATAGTTGCGCAAAACCGCGTGGTTCTTTTGCAGGAGATCGCGAATGCCGAGAAATGTGAGGGCGCCGAAAATCACGATCGGCAGCAGCAGCAGCTCCCACACCTTGAGATTTTGGTCGAAAATCCCGATGCCGATCAGCAATGCCGTGACGACGGCGCAGATCGTCAGAATGATGTAGCGTGGCGAGAACGGAAGCAGCAGCGTATCCATGGAACCCCTCAGCCGGATTGTCGCGTCGCCAGCGCCAGCTTAGTCCAACCGCCGGAACGAGCGCTACACGTTATACGGAGCGTATCCTCACGGAAGTGACGGCGGCCTGGAAAAATAATTGGCGGCTTCACCAGGCCGAAATAAGCCTGTCGCCTTTTGCAGTGCAGCGTAACGGCCCGGCACTCCTCACTTAGTGGCTGTGCAACCGCATCTCGTGCGGAATCTTGCCCTGCTGGGCCAGCCAGGCGTCGGTGGAGAGAATGGCGCGATCGATATGATCGGCGGTTCGCGAGAAATCGTAGGGTGAGCCCACTAGCGGCATAGCGGCGCGCCGGCAACAGGCCGCGCGGCGTTGAGGTGGTTATAGCAGTGGGGCTGTGGGGAGAGCTACTGGGGTGCTCGTAGCCCGGATGGAGCGAAGCGCAATCCGGGACAGGTTCATCGGCGTATGCAGTGCACCCGGATTTCGCTTCGCTCCATCCGGGCTACGCAAGGTCTCAGCGCTCGACGAACGCCTTCTCGATCACGAAATGGCCGGGCGTGTTGTGGCTGCCTTCGAGGAAGCCGCCGGACTCGAACATCTGCTTCAGCTCGTCCAGCATGCCCGGGCTGCCGCACATCATGATGCGATCGGTCTCAATATTGAGCGGCGCCTGGTGGATGTCGTTGAACAACTGCTCGGACGAGATCAGGTCGGTGATGCGGCCGCGGTTGCGGAACGGCTCGCGGGTCACCGTCGGGTAATACAATAGCTTCTCCGATAGCAGCGGCCCGAACAGTTCGTCCTCGCGCAGCTTGGCGACCAGTTCCTCGCCATAGGCAAGCTCGGAAACCTGACGGCAGCCATGAACGAGCACGATGGTCTCGAACCGCTCATAGACGTCAGGGTCCTTGATCAGGCTGGCGAACGGCGCGAGACCCGTGCCGGTCGACAGCAGCAGCAGGCGCTTGCCCGGAATCAGATTGTCGGTGATCAGCGTGCCGGTCGCCTTGCGGCCGACCAGGATTTCGTCGCCCTCGCGGATCTTCTGCAGCTTCGAGGTCAGCGGCCCGTCCGCGACCTTGATGGAGAAGAATTCGAGTTCTTCCTCGTGATTGGCGCTCGCCATGCTGTAGGCGCGCAGCAGGGGCCGGCCCTCGACCTCAAGGCCGATCATCGCAAACTGGCCGTTCTGGAAACGGAAACCGGAATCGCGGGTGGCTCGGAAGCTGAAAAGCGTATCGGTCCAGTGGCGGACAGAAAGAACCTTCTCTCTATAGAATGCGCTCATGGGTTTTCGTTTTTCCTGACGTCTCGATGTAGAACGTTTCGGTCTTCGGGCCTCGAAGTGCCAAAAATCAGCGAAATCATTGGCGATTTGGCGCTTCATTTGCGCACGGGACACACATAGTCAATATGACCTGCAGCACAATCGAGAACTCGGAATGGCTGTCGGTCTATTTTGCAAAAAGGTTCGATTGGCTTCGTTAATGCTTTCTCGCGCAATTAACTTGCTGAATTCGGCGCCGATCTGGCAATAAATGACCACGTCAAATTAAGAACGTTTCAAAAGAGATCGCATGCGAGGCCCAGGCCAATTTCGAAAGGGTAAACCGGGCTTTTATCCGGATCAGTCGATCTATGCCGAATTTGCCTGCGCCGAATTCGGGCTCCATTTTCGCGACCTCGACGGCGGGTCGGGACTGCTGTTCAGCGTCGCCTGGCGCGACAGCCTGCTTCATTTCGGTGCCGGCCGATGCTCCTGGTATCCGCAGAACAACGCGACCGCTTCGACGCTGGCGTCCGACAAGCACTTTGCGAGCAGGATACTGCGAGAAGCCGGCGTGCCCGCGCTCGGCGGTGAATATTTCTTCCTGCACGACCGCCACCGCGCGCATCGCCCGGCGGGACATGAGCGCAGCGACGCGGTTGCCTATTTCAAGACATTGGGCGGATCGGCTTTCGTCAAGCCACTGACGGGATCGCGCGGCGATTTCGCACAAGCCATTCACGGCGACGTAGCGCTCATTCGCTATCTTGATGAGGTGATGAAATATTACGACGCTGTGCTGATCCAGCCGATCGTCGAAGGGATCGAGTATCGCGTTTTTCTGCTCGACGATGATGTGCTCTTTTGCGCGCGAAAATATCCGCCGTCCGTCACGGGCGACGGCGTGCACACAACGCGTGAATTGCTCACTGTCCACAATGATGCCCTGCGCGCACGCGGCCTCTCGCCTGCTTCGCTACCGAACCGGGATCCGTCGCTCGATACTGTCCCGGCGAAGGGCGAACGTCGCGAGATCCCCGGGCGCATGAATCTGAGCGCGGGCGGCACGATGGTGCTGGCGCCGGCGCCATCCGAAAAGGCCGTCACCCTGGCGCGGCAGGCTGCGCGCGCGATCGGGCTTCGCGTCGCGGCCATCGACATGTTCGTCGGTATCGGCGGCAATCCTGATGCGATCGAGATCATCGAGGTCAATTCCAACCCGGCGATCCGGCTGCTGGAAGATTCCGGCCGGGGCGACCTGATCCTGAAGATCTGGCATCACACCTTCTCTGCCATGGGACTGCTGTAGTGTTCGACCTGCCGAAATACGGCGACGGTGTCTGTCTGGCGCGGATGGCCGAGTTGCTGGAGCATCTTTCTATCGATCGCGCGCGACTGCAGCGCAACTCGGTGGTGGTAACCGGCTCCAATGGCAAGGGCAGCACGGCGGCGATGTGCGCCGCTATTGGCCGCGCCTATGGCCTGCGCACCGGCCTGTTCACCTCGCCGCATCTCCTGCGTTTCAACGAACGGATTCAGATCGATGGCGTGGAGATCGCCGACGACGCGCTCGCTCGCTTGAAACTGCGGGTCGAAGCTGCCATCGCAACCGTCTCGAAGAAGGTGGACGAGAAGTTCGGCGCCTTCGAAGCGCTGTTTGCGCTTGCGTGCCTGCACTTCCAGGAGAGCGGATGCGACTTCGCGGTGTTCGAGGCCGGCATCGGCGGCCGCTACGATCCGGTCCGTCTGGTCGGCGCGCGCGAGACGTGCGTCACCTCTGTTGACTACGAGCATATCGAATTGCTCGGACACTCGCTTGAACTGATCGTATCAGACAAGAGCGACGCCTGCACCGCCGGCGGCACGATCGTCTATGGCGAGAACTGCCGGGAGCTGCGGCCGCATCTCGTCGAATATAATCGCGGGCGCGGCTGCACGCCGCTGTTCGTCCGCGATGAGATCCGAATCGACAACGAGGTTACGGCGGCGTCCGGCCAGCATTTCGACTTCCAGTTCGGCTATCATGATTATCGCCGCCTTGAAGTGAACCTGCCGGGCGCATTCCAGTTCAACAACGCCGCCATTGCGGTCACCCTGTTTCTGTTCTGGCTGCAGCGCGAGCAGCCGCGCAAGGCTCCCGACCGGATCGAAGCCGCGATACGCACCGGACTGCGCGAGGCGCGTTGGCCCGGCCGTCTCGAAACCATCCGGCAAGACCCACTCACGGTGATCGATGTCGGCCATACCCCGGACGGCATCCGCCAATCGCTTGCAAGCCTCATGTCGATTCATGGCCGCGACGGCTGGATCCTTGTCACCGGCGCGTCGCGCGACAAAAAGGCCGACGAAATCGTCGGCGCGCTGGCGCCATCCTTTGACACGATCATTTGTACGGCAGCGCATCACAAGGGAGCCGACGCGCAAACCATCGCGGCCGCGGCGCGGCGCGGCAATCCCAAGGCGAACATTCATGTCGCCGCGACAATCGCAGACGCGGCGCGGCTCTCGCAGGAGATGGCTCGGCGCCAAAAGCGAAGCGTATACGTGGCGGGCGGATTATTCCTGGCGGTCGAATACACGACCGTCGTCAAGGGTGGCCGCGCGGAAGATTTGGAGTTTTTCTGAACGTGGCGCACAATCCGCGCAGTCGAACGGCTCGTCCGCGGCAGCGCATCCGGAAAACGCCAGAATAAGACAATGCGAGGGAGAGAACATCATGAGTGACACCGTCAATCGTCAGATCCTGCTGGTCGAGAAGCCGAGCGGCAAGCTCGGCCCTGAGCATTTCAACATGGTCAAGGGTACCGTGCCCGAGCCGAAAGACGGCGAGGCGCTGGTGCGGACACGCTATATTTCGCTCGACGCCGCCAACCGGGCATGGATGCACGGCGCGACTTACCGCGCCGCCGTCGAGGCCAACACCGTGATGGCGGGCGGCAGCATCGCGGAGGTCGTCTCTTCGAAGGCCTCAGGTCTCGCGCCCGGCGATATCGTCTTCGGCGACACCGGCTGGCAGGATTATGCCGCGGTGCCCGCCAAGCATCTCACGAAGATGCCTGACATGGAGCCGATGACACATCTGCTCAGTGTCTACGGCATCGCCGGTCTCACCGCCTATTTTGGCTTGCTGCATGTCGGCAAGCCCAAGGAAGGCGAGACTGTCGTCGTGTCGGCAGCCGCCGGTTCGGTCGGATCGATCGTCGGGCAGATCGCCAAGATCAAGGGGTGCCATGTCATCGGCATCGCCGGTGGCAAGGACAAGTGCCAGTGGCTGACTTCCGAACTTGGCTTCGACGCCGCGGTCGATTACAAGGACGGCGCCACCTTCAAGGCGCTGCGCGCTGCGGCCCCCAAGGGGCATCGACGTCTATTTCGACAACGTCGGCGGCGACATTCTCGAAGCTTGCCTTTCGCTGATGAACAACCGCGGCCGCATCGCCTGCTGCGGCGCGATCTCGCAATATGACGGCGTGCCGTCGGCCCATGGCCCACGCGGCGTGCCCGGCCTGATCGTGGTGAAGCGCCTCATCATGCAGGGCTTCATCGTGATGGATTACATGGACCAGAGCGGCACGGCGCTGGCCGACCTGCAGTCCTGGGTCGCGTCGGGCAAGTTGAAGGTGCAGGAAGACGTGATCGATGGGATCGAGAACACGCCGAAAGCTCTGATCGGCCTGCTCGCCGGCGAGAACCGCGGCAAGAGGATGGTGAGGGTGTAGGCCGAACTCTATCAGCACGTCGTCCCGGCCTTGAGCCGGGACCCATAACCCCGAACCTTAGCGATGAACGAGGCCGTGGCCCCAGCCCACCGCAACGTAGGCATCGGCGGTTATGGATCCCGGATCGTGCTCGCTTTGCTCGCTTGTCCGGGACGACGTGGATAGAGACTAATGTCCCGCGGCGGGCGCCTGCGGCACCGTTTGCGCCCCAACCTTCTTCCGCTTCCGCTCCTTCAGCCAGTTCTCGAACCGCTGCACCACGACAAAGAATGTCGGCACGAACAGCACGGCCAGACACGTCGAGGCCAGCATGCCCGAGAACACCGTGATGCCGATCGACTTCCGCGCATTGGCGCCCGCACCGGTCGCGAGCACCAGCGGCACGACGCCGAGGATAAAGGCGAACGACGTCATCAGGATCGGACGGAAGCGGGCGCGCGCCGCCTCAACGGCGGATTCCAGTAGCGGCTTGCGGTCGCGCACGTGCAATTCCAGCGCCACCTCGACGATCAGGATGGCGTTCTTGGCTGACAGTGCGATCAGCAGGATGATGCCGATCTGAGTATAGAGGTTGTTCTCGATCCTCAAGCCGGTCAGCACCGCCATCGGGCCGAGCAGTGACAACGGCACCGCCAGAATTACCGAGACCGGCGCGTACCAGCTCTCATATTGCCCCGCCAGCACGAGGTAGACCAGCAGCAGGGCAAGGCCGAACGCCCAATAGATCTGACCGCCGACGACCTTCTCCTGGTACGACATCGCCGTCCACTCGAACCCCGTGCCCGGCGGCAACGTCTTTGCGGCGATCTCTTCCATCAGGTTCATCGACTGGCCCGAGCTGTAGCCCGTGGCCGGCAGGCCGATGATGGTGGCCGACGGATAGAGGTTATACAGGCTGATCAACGACGGACCGACGGCGGGCGTAATCTTCGCCACCGCGCCGAGCGGGATCATGTCGCCCTGGCTGTTGCGCACCGTCAGCCTTTCGATGTCGCGCGGCGTCAGGCGGAATTGCGCGTCTCCCTGGGCATAGACCTGGAAGGTACGACCGAACTTGTTGAACTGGTTGACGTAGCTCGACCCCATGTAAGACGACAGTGTCGAGAAGATCTGGTCGGTCGTGACATGCATGGTCTGGGCCTTGACCCTGTCAACCTCGACGTCGAACTGCGGCACCATCGAACGGAACGGCGAGCTGACGCGCTGCAGCGCGCTTTGCGTCGCCGCATTGGAGACCATGGCGCCCGTAATCGCCTGCAGCTTGCTGAAATCGGAATTGCCGTCCCGGAGCTGCACCTGCATGGCGAAGCCGGCGGCGTTGCCGATACCCTGGATCGGCGGCGGCGGCACCACCAGGATCCGCGCTTCCTCGATCACCGACAGCTTCTCGTTCAGTCCGACGAACAGCGATCGCAGATCCTCACCCTCACCGCGCGCGCTCCACTCCTTCAGGATCAGATAGGCCACGCCGGCATTGGCGAGGCTGGAAGAATTGTCGAGCGCAGAGATGCCGGAAATGGTGATCACTTGCTCGACGCCTGCTGCCTTGCCGGTAATTTCGCTGACCCGCGTGAGCACGCGCTGGGTTCGGTCCAGCGCCGCGCCGTCGGGCAATTGCACAGCCACCAGGAGATAGCCCTGGTCCTCGATCGGGATGAAGCCGGTCGGCACCCGCGACAGGCCGTAGCCGCCGATCGCGATCAGGATCAGCGCGCCGATGACAGAAACATTGCTGTGCGCCACCAGCCGGCCGATCAGCCGGCCATAACCGGCCTCAAGGCGGTTATAGACCGCATTGAAGCCGCGATAGAAGAAGTTGCGCTGTTCCGGCGGCGCGGGCCGTCGCAGCCATAGGGCGCACTGCGTCGGCTTTAGCGTTGCCGCGTTGATGGCGCTGAGCAGCGCAGTTGCGGCAATGACCAGCGCGAATTGCGCATACATCCGCCCGGTCAAGCCCGGCAGGAACGCTGACGGCAAGAACACCGAGATCAGCACCAGCGTGATGCCGATGATCGGCGCGAACAGCGCGTCCATCGCGCTGATCGCTGCGTCATGGCCGGACATGCCCTGCTCGATATTGTGAGCCGCGCCTTCAACCACGACGATGGCGTCATCAACCACAATGCCGATCGCGAGCACAATCGCAAACAGTGTCGAGATATTGACGGTGAAGCCGAGCGCCGCCATCGCCGCGAACGCACCGATGATCGTGACCGGCACCGTGGTCGCCGGCACCAGCATCGCGCGCCAATCCTGCAGGAAGATCAGGATCACGACCAGCACGAGCAGGCCGGCCTCGATCAGCGTCTTGTAAACCTCATTGATCGATTCGGAGACGAATTTGGTGGTGTTGAACGGCGTGTCGTACTTGATGTCCTGCGGGAATCCCTTCGCCAACTCCGCCATCTTTCTCTGAACCGCCTGCTCGACCTCGAGCGCGTTGGCGCCCGGCGACTGGAACACGCCGATGCCGGTGGCTGGCTTATTGTTGAGCGAGAACATCTGACTGTAGGTCTGGGCGCCGAGCTCGACCCGGCCGACGTCGCGCACGCGCGTGACGTCGCCGCTATTGCCGGTCTTGACGATCACGTTTTCGAACTCGCTGGTGTCGTCGAGCCGCCCGCTGACGTTGAGCGTATACTGGAACGCCTGCCCTGCTGGCGCCGGCGGCGCGCCGACCTGACCGGCGGTGACCTGCTGGCTCTGCTGCTGGATCGCCGAGATGACGTCCTGCGGCATCAGGTTGCGCGCCTGCAGCTTGTTCGGATCGAGCCAGACCCGCATCGAATACTGACCGGCGCCGAACACCGTGACGTTGCCGACGCCGGGCAAACGCGACAGCTCGTCGCGAATATTGATGGTGGCGTAATTGCTCAGGAACAGACTGTCATAGGTCGCTTTCGGCGACGTCAGCGTCACGAACAAGAGGATCGCCGTCGACCTCTTCTGCACGGTGACGCCCTGGTTCTGCACCGATTGCGGCAACTGCGACAGCGCGCTCGACACCCGGTTCTGCACCAGCACCTGCGCGAAGTTGAGGTCGGTACCAATCTTGAACGTAACCGTCAGCGAATAGGAACCGTCGGCGCCGCTGTAGGACTGCATGTAAAGCATGTCCTCGACGCCGTTGACCTGCTGCTCGATCGGCAGCGCCACCGTATCGATCACGGTTTTCGCGCTGGCGCCGGGATAGCGGGTGGTGACCTGGACCGTGGGCGGCACGACGTCGGGATACTGCGCGACGGCGAGCCGAAACAGGCAGACGCCGCCGATCAGGATCATCAGGATGGCGATGACGTTGGAAAGAACCGGCCGCTCGATGAAGAATTTTGAAATCATGGCCGGCTCCTACTTGGCCGCAGCCGGCTGCGCTTCGACCGTCTTCAGTTGCGGATCGACCTTCTGGCCGGGAATCGCACGCAACAGGCCGGTGGTAATCACGCGGTCGTCGGCCTTGAGGCCTTCTTCGATGACGCGCAACTCGCCTTCCAGCGGCCCGACGCGCACCTTGCGCTGTTCGACGATATTTTCGCCGTTCACGACCAGCACGTAACGTCCGGACTGATCGCTGCCGAGGGCAACATCAGGCACGAACAGCGCGTTCTGCACCTGGTCGAGGGGTACGCGGACGCGGACGAAGAAGCCCGGCAACAGGGCACGGTCCGAATTGGGCAGCACGCCGCGCACGGGAAGCGTGCCGGTCGACTGGTTCAGCGTCGTGGCGGCATAGTCGAGGTTGCCCTTGTGCGGAAAGCCGGTCTCGGTCTGCAATCCGATCTCGATCGGCACTTGCCTGAGATCATCGGGTGTCAGGCCGCGCCGGCGGGCTTCCTCGCGGATCCGCAGCACGTCTTGTTCATTGACGTTGAAATTCACATAGATGGGATCGAGCGCCACGATGGTGGCGAGTTGCGTCGGCGACGACGCGCCGACGAGTTCGCCGACGGACACGAGATGCGCGCTGACGACACCGTCAAACGGCGCCGTCACGTTGGTATAACCGTAATTAACCGCCGCGATCTTGGTATTGACCTGGGCCTGAAGCAGGCTCGCCTGCGCGTTGTCGCGGGCAGACGTGGAATTGTCCAGCGTCGCCTGGGAAACGGCTTGCCGCTGCACCAGCTCTTGCTGGCGCTTGAAGTCCGCCTCGGTCTGTCTCACCGATGCCTGCGCGCCGCTTTCCGCAGCCTGCGCCTGTTCGAGCTTCAGCTTGTAGGTGTCAGGCTCGATCGTGAACAGGGATGTGCCCTCCTTCACGAAGGCTCCATCCTTGTAGTTGATCGATTGCAGAAAGCCCTGCACGCGCGCAACCAGATCGACATTCTTGATCGCGGCGGTATTGCCGGTGGTTTCCAGATAGCGCGTGAAAGGCCGTTGCACCGGCGGCGCGACTTCGACCTTCGGCGGCGGCGGCGGGACAAAAGTATTTTGTTCGCAGGCACTTAAGATGCCCATCGCCGCAATCGCGAAACCTGCACGGCAGGCCGCGGCGCCCCTTTGTCCGGCGACGCCGTATGATCTCAAGCGTGCAGGCGAACGCGAAGCCTTCATTTTTAGTGCCCCAATAGGTTTTGTTCTGGAAAAGGCTTTATTCAAAAACTGGCTTTCCGCCACCCCATGAAAATAGCAACAATCCGCTTGCAGCGGAACCGGTCGTCGTCCGCAAGCCTGTCGTGGTTTGCAAGACCGTGTGGGTGAATGGCGTGATGGTTCGCCGCTGCGGCTAACCCGGCGTTACCAAATGCCCGGTCCAGCCGAAGCTGCCGCAGAGCGGACAACCGTTCGCGGACAGAACCGGCTGGATTGAGACGGGCCATAGGCCGCCGGTGGGGACCGGGTCCCGGTCTCGTTCCCTCGTTATTTTTCTGTAGCGCAAATTTCCGCCGCGGATTAGTCTCCGACCCAAATTAATCAGTATACTGTCGATTGGGAGGAAGACGTGCGTATCGCCGTCATCGGCGGAGGCCCCGGCGGCCTCTATTTCGCGTATCTCTGGAAGCGGCGTCACCCGGACGCACACATCGCCCTGTTCGAGCAGAACCCCGAAGGCGCGACCTGGGGGTTCGGCGTGGTGTTCTCCGAACAGGCGCTGGAATTTCTGCGCGCCGACGACCCCGAAACCGTCGACGCCATCACGCCGCGGATGGAGAGCTGGAAGAACATCACGCTCAATCTGCATGGGCAAAGCGCCGAGATCGACGGCATCGGCTTCTCCTCGATCGGCCGGCTCGAACTGCTGACCATCCTGCAGCAACGCGTGCGCGCGGCAGGTGTCACGGCGCGGTATGACACCACGATCCAGTCGATCGACGAACTCAGGGGATATGACCTGATCGTCGCCGCCGACGGGCTGAACTCGCTGGTGCGCCGCGGCTTTGAGAAGGAATTCGGCGCCTCGGTTTCGCACTCGACCAACAAGTTCGCCTGGTATGGCACCAGCAAACGCTTTGCCACACTGTCGCAGACTTTCGTGAAGACCGATCTCGGATCGTTCAACGCCCATCATTATCGCTATTCACCCTCGATGAGCACGTTCCTGGTCGAATGCGATGCGGCGACCTGGCAGGCCTACGGCTTCGAGCACAAGACGATCGAGCAATCGCAGGCGATCTGCGAGGAGATATTCGCAGGCACACTCGATGGCCACCCGCTGATCTCGAACAAATCGGTGTGGCGCAATTTTCCCTGGATCTGGAACGAGAACTGGTCGCACGAAAATATGGTGCTGATCGGCGACGCGCTGCATTCGGCGCACTTCTCGATCGGCTCGGGAACACGGCTCGCCATCGAGGACGCGATCGCGCTGACCAAGGCGCTGGAGGCGGAGACGGAAATTCCCGCCGCCCTCGCCCGCTACCAGGCCGAACGCAAGCCGATCGTGCAGAAGCTGGTGACGGCGGCCCGCACCAGCGCCGACTGGTACGAACACTTCCCCGAACGCATGAAGCTCGACCTGATGGATTTTGCCTACAGTTACATCACCCGCTCGGGGCGGATCGCCGACGCGCGGCTGCGCGCGATGTCGCCGGAATTCATGGCGCGCTACGAGGCGGAAAAGAACATTGGGAGCCAGGCATGACGTCAGCAATTTCCGATTTGGTCCCCCGCGACAATCCGGGCGCGCGCGAGATCGGCTTCGCGATTCCGGAAAGCTATAATGCCAGCCGCATCCTGTTCGACAACCTCGCACAAGGCCGCGGCGAGCGGCTGGCGCTGACCGGCCCCGGCGGCACCCGCACTTACGCGGAGCTCTGCGCCGAGGCTTCGCAATGGGGGCATGGCTTTCAGTCGCTGGGCTTGAAGCGCGGCGACCGCATCCTGATGTTCCTTGACGATACGCCGGCTTATCCTGCGGCGTTCTTTGGCGCGGTGCGGTCAGGTTTTGTGCCGCTGTTGATCAACACGCTGACGCCGCCGGACCTGCTGCAGTTCTATCTTTCGGACGCCGGCGCCGCGGTGGCGGTCGCGGAGGCCGAGTTTACCTCGCGGTTCAATGCGGAGGCGTGCAAGGACACGCCGCTACAAACCCTGGTCGTGGTCAATGGCACCGCGGGCGAGCACGCCGTGCCGAAAGCGCTCATGGCGCAGCAATGGCTGCAGGGATTCTCCACCGATCTGCCGGAAGCCGACACCAAGCGCGACGAGATGGCGTTCTGGATGTATTCATCCGGCTCGACCGGACGTCCCAAGGGCATCGTGCACCTGCAGCATGACATGGCCTATAGCGAGCAGGCGTTTGCGCGCAACGTGCTCAAGCTTGGGCCCGAAGACATCTGTTTCTCGGTGCCGAAGATTTTCTTCGCCTACGGCTTTGGCAACGCCATCACCTTCCCGTTCTCGGTCGGCGCGGCGACGCTGCTGCTGCCCGGACAGCCGAAGCCGGCAGCGATCTTCGAGGCGATCGAAAAGTATCGGCCGTCGGTGTTCTACGGATTGCCGACGCTCTATACCTCGCTGACCAAGGCCGACGGCGCTTCGGCCACCGATTTCTCCTCTCTGCGGATGGCGCTGTCGGCCGCCGAGGTGCTGTCGGCGGAAGTCTTCAACGGCTGGAAGGCGCTGACGGGGCTCGAGATCATCGAAGGGCTCGGCTCGACTGAAGTGCTGCACATCTATCTCTCCAATCGCCCCGAGAAGAAAAAGCTCGGCGCCGCGGGCCTGCGCGTGCCCGGCTACGAGATCCTGCTGAAGGACAAGGACGGCCGCGAGGTCGGCGACGACGAGGAAGGCATTTTATGGGTGCGCGGCGATTCCAATACGCCGCTGTACTGGAACCGGCCCGACAAATCGGCGGAGACCATCCGTGAGGGGGGTTGGATCTACACCGGCGACCGTTTCGTGCGCGACAGCGACGGCTTTCACTTCTTCCGCGGTCGCGCCGACGACCTGATCAAGATATCTGGCCAGTGGGTCTACCCGCTCGAGGTCGAACTGTGCCTGGCCGAGCATCCCGATATCAGGGAATGCGCGGTGTTCGCCGCCGAACTGCCTGATCGACGCATGACGCTCAAGGCGGTGGTCGTCATGAACAAGGGCGAGTTCGATCCGAACAACGCCACGAAAACGCTGCAGGATTACGTCAAGGCAAAGCTGCTGCCTTACAAATATCCGCGCGAGATCAGGTTCATCGCAGAACTGCCGAAGACCGGCACGGGCAAGATCGACCGCCAGGCGTTGATGAAGATGTAGCGGGCCTCGTCATTGCGAGCGAAGCGAAGCAATCCATCTTTCCGCTCGGGGATAGATGGATTGCTTCGTCGCTCCGCTCCTCGCAATGACGGCGTCCTACCCCGCCAACCCCGTCCCGCCATACAGCCACGCCAGATCGCCGTACCACTCTTCCGACGTCTTCGCGCTCATGATCGCATTGCGCAGCCGGGCATGTCCGCCTGATGGGTGATAGATGTGCTCGCCGATGGCGCGGGACATCAGTTGCACCTTTGCGGTGCGCAGGAAGCGCTGCGTGCGATAGGCTTCCAGCGCGACCGCATGATCGTCATGCTGCGCCAGCATGTGCGAGAGGCACACCGCGTCTTCCATTGCCTGGCAGGCGCCTTGCGCAAAATATTGCAGCATCGGATGCGCGGCATCGCCGAGCAGCGCGACACGGCCGTCGACCCAGCACTCGACCGGATCGCGGTCGCACAACACCCACAGCCGCCAGTTCTTGCCGTGCCGGATGATCTCCTGCGCGCGCTCATGCACGTGGCCAAAGCCCTGCATGACTTCGTCGTCGCTGACAGGTTTGCCGGCGACCGGCTCCGGCGCGTCGTTGTGATAGGTGACGACGAGGTTGAACACCTTCCAGCCCGACAGCGGGTAATGCACGATGTGGCATTTCGGCCCGGCCCACAGCGTCGCCGCGTTCCAGCGCAAATCTTCCGGCATCTGCGCGGTCGGGATCACCGAGCGGTACGTCGTATGCCCTGATACCCGCGGCGGCCCGTCCGCGACCACCTGCTTGCGGACATTCGACCACAGCCCGTCGGCGCCGATCAATAGCCGCCCCGTGACGCGTTCGCCATTGGCCAGCCGCGCCGTCACCGACGAGCCATCCTGATCGTAGCCGACGACTTCGCTGCTGACGCGCAACTCGATCAACTCGTGATTCTGGCAGGCGCGCAGGAACACGCCATGCAGATCGCCGCGATGCACCACCGCGTAGGGATTGCGGAAGCGAGCGCGAAACGCATCGCCCAGATCGACATGGGTGATTTCCTCGGCGGTCAGCGCATCCATCAGCCGAAGCTGATCGATATAGACGGCCATGCCGCGCGCCGCCTCGCCGACGCCAAGATAGTCGAAGGCATGGAACGCGTTGGGCCCGAGCTGGATGCCGGCGCCGATCTCGCCGAGCGCCGAGGCTTTTTCCAGCAGGATCGAGCGGATGCCTTTTTGCGCCAACCCAAGCGCTGCGGCGAGCCCGCCGATTCCTCCGCCTGCGATCAGGACCGGCCGTACGTCCATCAGTTCGATTTCCCGAGATGCTCGAGCGCGTCTTCGGCGCGCAGCGGCACGCGCGAGGCCTCGTTGTTGAGATCGACAAGCTGTGTCAGCAGCGCCAGCAGGGTCTTGCGATCCGCCGGCTTCAGCGGCTGCAGCATCCTTAGTTGCGCGCGCTCCACCGACGGCATGATGTCGCGCAGCGCGCCAGTACCCGATTTGCTGAGATAGAGCAGCTTGATGCGCTTGTCCTCGCGCGAGGGCTTGCGCTCGATCAGCGCCTTGCTCTCCAGCCGCTCGATCACGTTGCCGAGCGTGGAGCGGTCGAATGCGATCACCGCCGACAGCCGCGTAGCGTCGATGCCGGGATGGGTGTGGATCGCCACCAGCGCCGCATATTGCACTGGCGTCAGGTCGAACGCCCTGCATTCCTCGACAAAGATCGAGACTGCAATCTGCTGCATCCGGCGGAACAGGTAACCGGGCGCGGTGTAGACCGCATCCATCGTGATGGGGGATGGCTTACTCGGCATCGGGCTGCCTGTCCGGCGCGGCGTCGGTGAACGCCTTGATTTCCCTGGTCGCGGCTTCTGCCTCGAGCAGGCGCGGAAAAGCTGCGACGTCGACGCCAAAGCGCCGCGCGTTCGCAAGCTGCGGCACCAGGCAGAGGTCCGCAACCGTCGGCGCCGCCCCGAAACAGAACGGCCCCTTCTCGCCCTTGATCAGCGCTTCACAGGCGGAAAGGCCTTCGCGGTTGGCCCAGGCTGCCCATTCCGTCACTTTTTCCTCGGCCACGCCGAGCTGGCGCAGCCGGGCCAGAACCTTCAAATTCTGCACCGGATGGATATCGCAGGCGATGGCCAGCGCGAAGGCGCGCACCTTGGCGCGGCGCAGCGGATCCTTTGGCAATAGCGGCGGGTTGGGGTGGGTCTCGTCCAGCCATTCGATAATGGCGAGCGACTGTGTCAGCGCCGCGCCGCTATCGTCCTCCAGCGCCGGCACCAGCCCCTGCGGGTTGATCGCGAGATAGGCGGGTGCGCTTTGTTCGCCCTTGCGAAGGTGATGCGGCAGATGCTGGGCCGTGAGCCCCTTGAGGTTGAGCGCGATCCTGACCCGGTATGCCGCGCTGCTGCGGAAATAGCCATGCAGCTTCATCGGAACCTCCCTCGGATTTTATCGTTTGCCTCGCGGCCTGTCATTGACGCTACCCATATTGTAAGTATACTGTCAATTTAGATGCAAGAAATGACGGGAGGCTTGACCATGGAAGCCGTGCAGAAGACCCCAGAACGCGAGGCGTTCTACAAGAAGATCGACGGCGAGAATCTTTCCGCGCTGTGGAACGTGCTGGGCGACCTGGTCACGCCGGAGCCGCGAAGCGCCTGCCGGCCTCACTTATGGAAATTCGATTCGATCCGCGATTACATGACCGAAGCCGGCAAGCTGATCACCGCCAAGGAAGCCGAGCGGCGGGTGCTGGTGCTGGAAAATCCCGGCCTGCGCGGCCAGTCGAAGGTCACGACATCGCTGTTTGCCGGCGTGCAAATGGTGGTCCCGGGCGACGTCGCCCCGGCGCACCGGCACAGCCAGTCGGCGCTGCGCTTCGTGCTCGAAGGCAAGGGCGCCCATACCACCGTCGACGGCGAGCGCACCGCGATGGCGCCGGGCGATTTCGTCATCACGCCGTCGATGACCTGGCACGACCATTCCAACGAAACCTCGGAGCCGATGTTCTGGCTCGACGGGCTCGATATCCCGATGGTGCAATTCTTCGATGCCTCCTTTGCCGAAGGATCGAACGAGGACCAGCAGAAGATCTCCAAGCCCGCCGGCGACAGTTTTGCGCGCTACGGCCACAATCTGCTGCCGGTCGACGAGAAGCGCAAATCCAGGACCTCGCCGATCTTCAACTATCCCTATCATTATACGCGCGAGGCGCTGGAGCAGGCGAAAGCGCGCGACGAGTGGGACGCTTGTCACGGGCTGAAGCTGAAATTCTCCAATCCCGAAACCGGCGATTTCGCGATGCCGACGATCGGCACCTTCATCCAGCTATTGCCGAAAGGCTTCAAGACCGCGCGCTATCGCGCGACCGACGCCACCGTGTTCGCCGCGATCGAGGGCAAGGGCCGCACCAGGATCGGCGACCAGACTTTTGAGTGGGGCGCGCGCGACCTGTTCGTGGTGCCGAGCTGGCACTGGGTCACGCACGAGGCCGACACCGATTCGGTACTGTTCTCGTTCTCCGACCGCCCGGTGCAGCAGAAGCTCGATCTGTTCCGCGAGGACCGTGGGAATGCGTGAGGTGGTTGTCGTAAATGCTCTATCGTCGTCCCTGCGAACGCAGGGACCCATAGCCACCGGCGCTCGTAGTTGCGATAGGCGTCGACCAGAATGCCCCATCGATAGATCACGCGGTATGGGTCCCGGCTCAAGGCCGGGACGACAGCGGGTCTACCGCCAGTGCAGCAGCTTCGCCTCCAGCACATTGATCAACTTCCCCACCGCCAGCCCGAACAGCGACAGGATCACGACACCGGCCAAGAGCTGATCGGTCTGCATGAGGTTGCCGGCCTGCAGCACGAAGGCGCCGATGCCGAACTGGGCGCCGATCATTTCGGCGCTGACGACGAGCAACAACGCGACGGAAGCCGTGATACGGAATCCCGCGAGGATCGATGGCAGCGCCCCCGGCCAGATCACGCGCCACACGATGGCATGGAACGGCACGTTAAAGCTCTGCGCCATCCTGATCAGGTTGCGCGGCACCGCGTCGACGCCGCTATAGACCGAAATGGCGGTGGAGAAGAACACGCCGAGCGCAATGGTCGCGATCTTCGGCTCCTCTCCGATCCCAAGCCAGAGGATCAACAGCGGCAGCAGCGCGATTTTCGGGATCGGAAACAGAGCCGAGATGAAGGTGATGCCGACGCCGCGCGCCACCGTCGACAGCCCGATCGCAAACCCGACGACCACGCCGGCGGCGGTGCCGAGCACCCAGCCGCTGCCGATGCGAACGACCGAAGCCGAAACGTGCTGCCAGAGCGCGCCTGACATCGCGAGCTTGTAGATCGCGACCGCAATGGCCGAAGGCGCCGGCAGGAACAGCGGATTGACCCAGCCGGCGCTGCCGGCGAATTGCCAGAGCGCGATCACCAGCGCGAGCGCCATCCAGCCGGAGGTGCGCCCCGCCCTTGGCACAAAACCGGCGCCGCGAAATGCGACCGGCCGGGCTTCGGTGGCGCGATCGTCCTGCGGTGCGCGCTCAAGCATGCTGCACCTCGCGCTCGGCATCGATCGCCTCCTCGCGGATCAGCGACCAAAGATCGTTCTGCAGCGCCAGCAACTTGCCGCGCGCATCGATCGCACCGCGCTCGGCGCGCGTCATCGGGATTTCGACGATCTCCCTGACGCGGCCGGGCCGGCGCGACAGCACCACAATGCGGTCGGCGAGCCGCACCGCCTCCTCCAGATTATGTGTGACATAGACCGCGCCCATCGCACCGTCGGCTAGCAGGCGGATGAAATCCTCCATCAGCAATTCGCGGGTTTGCGAATCCAGCGCAGACAACGGCTCATCCATCAGTAGAATCGCCGGCCGCACCGCGAGCGCCCGCGCGATGCCGACGCGCTGGCGCATGCCGCCCGACAATTGTTTTGGATAGGCACCACGGAAATCGGACAGACCGGTCCGACGCAGCGCGTCATCGACGACGGCGCGGCGCGTGGCGGCGTCAAGCGCGGTGTGAACCAGCGGGAATTCGACGTTCGCGTCCACCGTGCACCACGGCAGCAGCGCAAAATCCTGGAACACGAAGGTCAGCGGATTGAGGCTGCCGACCGGCGGCGCGCCGCGCAGCTTTGCCCTTCCTTCGCTTGGCTGCAGCAGCCCGCCAAGGATCGACAGCAGCGTGCTCTTGCCGCAGCCGGAGGGCCCCACGATCGCGACCACCTCACCCGAGGCGACGGTGAAGGACACGTTATCGAGCACGTCGAGCCCGCCGAAGCGGTGGCTGATTTGGTCGGCGATCAGGTCCATGTGGCTACTACATCTCTTCAAAGACCAGGTTTTGCTCGTCATGCCCGGGCTTGTCCCGGGCATCCACGTCTTTACGGTCCAACCGCGACAAAGAGTGGATGGCCGGGTCAAGCCCGCCATGACGGAGAACTCCCCCTCAATCCGCCTTCACATATTCCTTCGCGATGATCGCATCCGCCGCAAACCCCTTGTCGACAAAGCCCTGCTCCTGCAGCCACGCGATCTGGTTGGCGACGTTCTTGACGTCGAGCTTGCCGTCGGGATCAATATAGGCGCAATTGCCGACCACCTGCTCCACCGGCAGATTGGTGTACTTGGCGATGATCTCGAGCAACGGCTTTGTCTTGTCGTTGATCTCGGCCTTGCCGTCCTTCACGGAAGCCAGGATCACGTCGTGATATTCGCGATCGGCGCGCACCAGCGCGGCCAGAAGCTTGCTCACCAGTGCCTTGTTCGCCAGCGTCTTCGGCGAGGCGAACACCGCGCCGAGTTGCCATGGCGTCTCGTCGCCGACCCAGCCCAGGAACTTGGCGCCACCGGAATCCACCAATGACCGCGCAGTCGAGATCGGCAGCAATGCGGCATCGACGGTTTCGCCCTTGAGCGCGGCCGCGGCATTCGACAGCGACTGCAGCGGCAGCACTTTCACGTCCGCGAGCTTGAAGCCGTATTTGTCGGCGAGCAGGCCGAGCGAATAGTGAAAGCTGGAGCCGACTTGCGTCACCGCGATGCGCTTGCCCGCCAGGTCCTTCGGCGTCTTCAGTCCCGCGGCATAGGCGTTGTTGCTGGCGAAATAGCCGATCAGCGGATAGCCCGCCTTCTCGCGGCTCATGCCGCCAATCACCTTCAGCGTACCCTTGCCGGCGAGATTGTAGAGCCCTGCGGTAAACGCCGTGATGCCGAAATCGAGATCGCCCGAGGTGGTCGCCACCGCGATCGGCTGCGCGGCATCAAAGAACTTCAGTTCGATGTCGAGGCCGGCCTCACGGAAATAGCCCTTGTCCTGCGCGATGAACACCGGCGCCGATGACGACAGCCGGAGCACGCCGATTTTTGCCTTCTGCGCATCATCGGCCCGCGCGATCCCGCCCGCGGCCATCGCCAACAGGCCCGCCAGCGCGAGCCGTGCAAATTTCGTCATCCGCCTCCTCCGTCTTTTCTTGTCATAGCCTATCTACATGGGTCGTCCCTGCGAACGCAGGGACCCATACGCCGCGGCCTTTCTTTGGGGCAACCTGGGCAGACGGCTTTTGCTAATACACAGTCCTGTGGTTATGGGTCCCTGCGTTCGCACTAGGGCATCTACACATCTTCTGGAGTCTTCTCAAAGAGTTACCGCGAGAATGCCGAGAAATCGCACGTCAGCGCTAGGCTAGACGCAAGAAATTCGGTCGCAGGTTAACAACCAAGTCCTTGATCTTGAGTCAGTTTTTCGACTCGAAAGATGTGTAGATACGCTAGTGCGTTCGCAGGGACGACGTAGCATATTTCATCGCTTCAAAGCGCACCGGCCTATAGCCCTTCGGGCACGTTCTGGTCCCGCCCGATGAACGCGCCCTGTTGTTTCAGGCTTTGTTGCAACTTTTCTACCGCAATGTCGCGTGGAATCGTATTGCCCGACAGCGCCAACGCCGCCGCCGCGCCCGCTGCCTCCCCCATCGCAAAGCAGGCGCCGGAGACCCGCGCCGCCGACTGGCCGTCATGGGTCATCGAGGCGCAGCGCCCGGCCATAAGCAGATTGTCCATGCCTTCGGGCACCAGCATGCGATACGGCAATTCGTTGAAGCCGCGCGATTCCGGAATCGGCGGAAACGTGAAGGTTACATCTCCCGCGACATGCTGTTCCATCGGCCAGCCATTGACGCCAATGGAGTCGTCGAACGAGGCGCAGCCGAGCACGTCCTCGCCCGACAGCATGTAGCCGCCGACCACGCGGCGTGTCTCGCGGATGCCGAGCTGCGGCGGCAGGTCGACGATGTAGGATTTTTCGAAGCCGGGCACCGTGCGCAGGAATTCGAACGCTTGCACTGCCTGTCGGCGTCCTTCGATCTCGCCGCGCGTGAGATCGTCCGGTTCGAGTCCGTTCACCGCGGAGCCGTCCTCGCGCGCAAGCTGGGTGAAATTCACCCGCCATTCGATTGCCGACCGCTGTGGCCGCACGATCGCGGTCTTGCGTGGAAATCGATGGGTTCCCTTGGCCTCGGCCTTTTCCATCAGCGCTGGAATGGTCCGCCAGGCGTCGCCCGCCCTCTCGGGATCGATGCCGTTGAGGCGGAACATCATGGAGGGATACAGCATGCTGCCGGCATTGTCGCCGACCTCAAACGGCACCCCCGCCCAGGCCGCGAGATCGCCGTCGCCCGAGCAATCGATGAAGATGCCGGCGCGCACTGCTTGACGGCCCGCCTTGGTCTCGACCATCAGCGCGTTGATGCGCTTCTCGTCCTGCATCACCACGCCCGCGCCGAGCGCATGAAAGAGGATGTCAACCTTGTTCGCTGCCAGCAAATCATCCGCCGCGATCTTGTAGGCCGCGGTGTCGTAGGCCTGCGCAAAAATCTTGCCGAGGATCAGGTGCGGCGCGTTGAGCCCGTCGAGACGGTCGATCCGCGCGAGCAAATCGGAGGCGATGCCCTGCACCACCCGATGCATCTCGCCATGAACATTGGCATGCAGCCCGCAGAAATTCGTCACCCCCGCGGCCGTGCCCATCCCGCCGAGAAAGCCGTAGCGCTCGATCAGCAGCGTGCGCCGGCCGGCCCGCGCGGCAGCCACGGCCGCGGCGATGCCCGCTGGTCCGCCACCGAGGACGGCGACTTCATATTCACCGTATAGCGGAATCTGGCGAGCGGGTTCTTCAATGGTTTTGGCCGACACGGCAGCGATCCCCATCCCTGATGATTTTGTTTCGCGGGACTATGAATTAACGCGAATGGGACTACAATCAGGCAAATTGCGCGACCAGCTTTCTCGAATCGAGAAAAGTAGATGGATACGCTCGTCAATCTCCAGGCCTTTCTGGCTACCGCCGATGCCGCCGGCTTCTCGGCTGCCGCCCGCAAGCTGAATGTCTCGACCTCGGTCGTGGCAAAGCGCGTCACCCAGCTCGAAGATCGAATCGGCGTCGCGTTGTTTCATCGCTCGACCCGTCAATTGCGGTTGACCGAAGCCGGACACCAATACGTGCATCGCGCACGCAGCGTGGTGGCTGACGTCGGCGATCTTCTGTCGCGTATGGGCGAAAAGGACCATGATCTGATCGATCATCTTCGCATCAAGGCGCCGACGTCGCTGACCATCGCCCGGCTGGCCGATGTGTTCAGCGCCTTCCAGACGGAAAATCCGCGGCTGAAACTGGAAGTCGTGCTGATTGACCGGCCGGTCGATCCGGTTACGGAAGGTTTTGACGTCGCCATCGGCGCATTCCCGCATTCGTTCGGGGGTGTCGTCGATGAACCCTTGTGCGCACTCAAGCGCCTGCTGTGCGCAGCGCCAGCCTATCTCAAGTCACACGGCACGCCACAGCACCCGCGCGATCTGGTCGAACACCGCTGCCTGAGCTTTCTTCCGACCGGGCCCGATTGGATATTCGACGGCCCCCGCGGCCGCATCACCATTCAAGTACGCCCGCTGTTGAATTCGAACGAGGGCCACGTGCTGGTGAAAAGCGCGATCGCTGGAAATGGCATTGCTTTCATTTCGCATTATCTCGCGGCCGACGCGCTGCGCGACGGGTCGCTGCAGGTGGTGCTTCCGGAATTCCCGATCCCCGATTTGTGGGTCAAGGCGACCATTCCCGAGCGACGTGTCAATGCTGCCGCCGTGCAGGCGCTGCTGCAGCAATTGAAGCGCGCGCTCGCGCCGACGCTATAAAGCGCGCGAGGAGCTTACGTTCCGACTTGCAGCGGCGAAGTCAGCTTGCGCAGCGCCGCGATCACCGAGAGCGCCGTGATACGGCCGGTCTTCGGGTTTTCCGATGGGATGTTCTCGATCGACATCGTGAACGAGGCCGAGTCGGATTCGACCCTGATCTGGTGGCAGTTGCGCGTCACGGCCGGATCGGCCCAAATTTCGATCGTCGTGCGATCGGGGCCGATGCCCGCGAGCGACAGCGCCGCCACGACATTGACGTTGGCGGGAAAGGCCGCGGCGGCGTCGCGCGCCGAGCCCTTGAACACGCAGAGGGCGGACCTCAGGCCTTCCATGGAAATCCCGTTCTCGACGAGATAGGGCGCGCCGGCGAGACCTCCGGGCGGCTTGCGCGTGACCATCTGCACCGAATTGATGGTACCTTCGGCGGCGGCCGAAACCGCATCGAAGCCGATCAGGGCGCCGGTCGGCACGATGATCTGACCGCCATGCGCCCGGGCGAGTTCGACCAGATCGGGACGGGGCAGCAGCGCACTGGCGCTCAGCACCATGACCTGCCTGCCGGAGCGCAGCATCGGCCGGCAGATCTGATCGAGGATATCGGCCGGGGCGCATTCGACAACGAGGTCGGCGTGATCAGGCAGTTCATCGAGCGAAACCAGCGCGCAGGAGATGCCTTCGCGATCGAGCCACGCCTTCGCTTTCGCGCGATCCCGGGTCGCGATCGCCGCCAGCGAGAGGCCGGGCAAACCCTGCGCCAGCTTGCGCGCCACGGTCTTGCCGATCTCACCAAGTCCGGCGATGGCGATGCGTTTGGACGACACTTACGCTATCCCCCAATTCGCCGCCCTCTTCTCCGCAAACGACGCCAGCCCTTCGGACGCCTCTTTCGTCTGCCGCCGCGCCGAATGCATTTTCACCAGCCGCGCATAAGCCTCGTCGTTGACGCTCATGCCGCCAAACGAGCTTTCCATCGCCAGCCGCTTGGTTTCGGCCAGCGCTTCCGGGCCGTTGGCAAGCAGTTGCTCGACAACCTTCGCGCCCGCCGCTTCCAGCTCGGCCAGCCGTACCACCTCATGCACGAGGCCGATACGCCGCGCCTCCTCCGCGCCAAACCGTTCGCCGGTCAGCGCGTAGCGGCGAACCTGGCGGACGCCGATGGCGTCGCAGAGCTGCGGGATAATGATTGCGGCGGTCAAGCCCCAGCGCACTTCGGTGATCGAGAACAGCGCGTTGTCGGCGGCGATCACGACGTCGCACGCCGAGATCACGCCGGTGCCGCCGCCGAAGCAGCCGCCCTGCACCAACGCGACCGTCGGAATCGGCAGCGTATTCAGCCGCTGCACGGCCTCGAACGTCGCGCGCGACACCGCCTCGTTCTCCTCAGTCGATTTCGGCCGCACGCCGTTGATCCATTTCAGGTCGGCGCCGGCCTGGAAATGCTTGCCATTGCCCTTGAGAACGACGACGCGGAGATTGGGCTTCCTGCCCAGTTCATCCATCGCCGCGAGCACGCCGTTGATGAGGCCGGCGTCATAGGCATTGTTCACCTCGGGACGATTCAACGTGACGGTTGCGACGCCGCGCGCGTCGAGATTCCACAAAACCGGATTGGCACTCATTCGGCGGCCCCTTTTTGGTCGGCATTTTGTTATGCCGGACAATAGGCCGGGAGCGTAGCCCTTGTCACCGCCGCCGACCTATCGGCGGCCGCGCCGCTGCATCATATCTGCCCTGTCGGCAAAGGAGGTCCGCCTTGGGCCGATCGCCTCGAATTGGGCCTTCTGCTCGTCGCTCAACATCGCATAGAAATCATCCAGCGCCGTGCGTACGAGTTTGACCGACTGCAGCATGACGTCGAGCCGCTTGCCGACGGCGGCGAGCCGCGCCGGTGGCGTGGCCGCTTCGTCGATCCGGCACGATGTGGCCAGCATGTCGGCCGCCCTTGCGCTGGCGTTCTGCAGGGCGGTAAGGGCGGTGCGTTGCGCATCGGTCGGATGCAGCCTTGCCTCGACTTCCTCGGTCGGCCATCGCAAGCTCGAGGATTGCGTGACGTCGCAGGGCCGCGCAAACGACCTGTTGCGGCGCCGCTCGGCTTTCCTCTCCTGATCCTCAGCGACCGCATTCAGCCGCGCTTTCTGCTCGTCGTTCAGGAGGCCGTAAAACTTGTCCAGCGCCGGCTGCACGGTCGCGACACCTGATATCATCGCCTCGATGCGTTGCTGCATCGACGCAAGCCGGCCGGACGCCGTCAGCGCAACCGTGGTCGGGCACGCCGCCTTGATCTTCTGCGCTGAAGTCACCGATGCATTGGCGAGATCGTCGAGGGCTGCGCGTTGCGCCTCGGTCGGTTCGATCGCCTGCGCGATCAGGTCGATCGGCAGCCCGGCGATTTCACGGCTGTCTTCACCGCATAATAGCGCCAGCCGGTCCGGCCCGGCGTCGGGCGAACCGCGCGGCGGCAGGTAGCCCGCAAGACCCTGATAGTCGTAGGGCCCGAACAGGCCGGCATAAATGTCGTCGTAGCCATAGTACCAGAACGGCGCGCCGACACGCGGTCCCCACAGCGTATAGTCGTAGATGTCGTAATAGGCGAACGGCCAGAACAGCGGCCCGACCCAGCCGTATCCGCCGTTGCCGTGTCGCCACCAGCCGCCGCCTCTGGACCGTCCATATTGCCACCCTGCGAGCGCCGCGCCGGCGGTCACGCTGGCCCGCCTGGCAGGACTATGCAGTGCAGCAGTGTGGCGATAGCTGCGGGCGAGCGCGCGCGAGTTCAGCGCACGGCCGCCACCCGCGAAATTCATGCGATGCGCGGAGAATGAACGGTGAGCGGAGAATGAACGGGGACGCGCCGATCTGGCATGAAAATGACCGCCGCCATGATGCCGCCCGCCGAAATGATGGCCGTGACCATGACCACCCCCACGATGGCCGCCGCCATGATGACCGCCACCGCGACCACCGCCGTGACCGCCTCCATGGCCACCTTTCGCGATCGCAAAGTCCGCCATTGACAGCACCGTTGCGAAGACAATGGCGGCAATTCCCAGTGCGATCTTTGACATGGTACGTCCCATCATCATCGCACGTCCCATTGTCGCTATGCGGCGAGCTTGACGGCACAGCGATGAACGCCGATTGAACGGCAAGGTTCCCGGAGCCGGCAAGGCCGCGCCCTCCGCAACCCGCCCTGTGCGGCGGACCGGTTGCACCTGAACAAGGCTTATGAAAACTAGTCCTGAGATCATTCCCATCAGCAGGACTCCCCATGCGGATTTGCGTTTTCGGTGCGGGTGCCGTCGGCAGCCATTTTGCCGTGCGGCTGGCACAGGCAGGACACGACGTTTCCTGCGTGATGCGTGGCCCCCATCTGGACGCCGTGAAAGCGAACGGGCTGACGCTGCGGGTTGGAAATGGCGAGTTCAAGGCGAAGGTAAGCGCATCGAGCGATCCGGCCGCGCTGGGCCGGCAGGACGCCGTCATCTGCACGCTCAAGGCAACGGGCCTCTCCAGCCTCGCGGACGGGCTGCAGCCGCTGCTCGGCGATGATACCGCCGTGGTGTTCGCGCAGAACGGCATTCCCTGGTGGTACGATGTCGGGCTCTCGCCAAGGCATCCGCCGGTGCCGGATCTGACCTTCCTCGATCCCGGCGGACGCCTGCGCGCGGCCATCCCGAAACAGCTTATTGTCGGCGGCGTGGTGTTTTCGTCCAACGAAGTCGTCGCGCCCGGCGTGGTCGCGAACCTTTCGCCCGAGCGCAATCGGCTCCTGATCGGCGAATGCGACGATCGCCAAAGCGAGCGGGGGGCGAAACTGCGCGCGGCGCTGAACGAAGCTTCGATCGATTCGCCCGAGGTCACGCAGATCCGGGAGACGATCTGGTCGAAACTGCTGACCAACATGTCGATGTCGGTGCTGTGCCTGCTGACCGGGCAGACCGCACGCGCCGTCCGCGACGATGCGGCGCTCGCCGAAATCGTGCCGCGCCTGCTCGACGAGGCCAACGCCGTCGCGCAAAGCTGCTTCCCCGAAGTCAAGCGCGTCACGCGCTCCGGGCCCGCGCCGGACCACAAGCCTTCGATCCTGCAGGATTACGAACTCGGCCGCGCCATGGAGATCAACGTACTGGTCCGCGCGCCCGCCGCATTCGCGCGCGCCGCCGGACTTTCGACACCGATGCTCGACATGATGGCAGCGCTCGCCATCCGTCAGGCGCGCGACAAGGGACTCTATCCGAGCTAACCGTCCCGCTTGATGCAGAGCCGATCAGATGGCCTGCAATCCCAGCCGCTGGAACAGCTTCCGGTCGGCCTCGTCTTCCGGATTGCCGGCCGTCAGCAAGGTGTCGCCGACGAAGATCGAATTCGCCCCTGCAAAGAAGCAGAGCGCCTGCATCTCATCGGTCATGGCCGAGCGGCCCGCCGACAGGCGGACATATGATTTCGGCATCATGATGCGCGCGAGTGCAACGATCCGGACAAACTCGATTGGCGCGATCGGCGCCGCCTCGGCGAGCGGCGTACCGGCGATCGGAATCAGCATGTTGATCGGAACGCTTTCCGGCGGCTCGGCGAGGTTCGCAAGCGTGACCAGCATTTCGACGCGGTCGGCTTCCTCCTCGCCCATGCCGAGGATGCCGCCGCAACATACCTTCATGCCGGATTGCCGGACATTCTCCAGCGTGTCGAGACGATCGGCAAACGTGCGCGTCGAGGTCACCTGCGGGTAATAGCGCGCCGACGTATCGATATTGTGGTTGTAGTAGTCGAGCCCCGCGGCGCTGAGGCGGTCCGACTGATCGCGATCCAGCATTCCCAGCGTCATGCAGGTTTCGAGCCCGAGCGCTTTCACCGCGCCGACCATTTCAACGATGGCATCCATGTCTCTCGGCTTCGGATTGCGCCATGCTGCGCCCATGCAGTAGCGCGTTGCGCCGCCGGCTTTAGCTTTGCGCGCCTCGGCGACGACCTTTTCGACGTCCATCAGCTTCGATGCGGTAAGACCCGTCGAATGATGCGAGGACTGGCTGCAATAGCCGCAATCTTCCGGGCAGCCGCCGGTCTTGATGTTGAGCAGCTTGCTGAGCTGCACGCGGTTGGGATCGAAATGCCGGCGGTGAATGGATTGCGCCTTGAACAAGAGATCGTTGAACGGCAGCCGGTAGAGCGACCAGGCGGTCTCGCTCGTCCACTCCACAGCGTCCACAAGCGGCGCCGTCACAGCCAATTCATCTCGCACTTCGAGCATCCTTCAATTCTCCCGATCCTGATCGCCCTGCGCGGCCGTCATCGCACGCTGGCGAAGCTGACACCAGCGGCGCGCGCCGTGCTTGTAAAAAATTGATCGCCGGCGCGAACCGGCATTGACCGCGCAGCGGAGGTCGTATCACTCTCGCCCCCGTTTAAGAAGAAGAAACAAGCGGGAACCGAACATGGACGTCAAAGCCAAGGTCTGTGTCGTCACGGGAGCTGCGAGCGGCATCGGCGAAGCGGTGGCGCGTGCCTATGCGGAAGCCGGCGCGCGCGGCGTCGTCGTCGCCGACCTGAAGACATCGCGCGACAAGCTGGCGAAAGTGGCGGGCGACATCGACGGCCTCGCGGTGACCGCCGATTCCGGGCTGGAGGAAGATATCAAGGCGCTGATCGCTGCGGCCGAGGACAAGTATGGACCGGTCGACGTGTTCTTTTCCAATGCCGGCCTTTCGCGCAAGGGACAGGAGGCCGCCTCCGATGCCGATTGGGACGTGAGCTGGCGCGTCCATGTCATGAGCCATGTGTTCGCAGCGCGGGCGCTGGTGCCCGGCATGCTTGTGCGCGGATCCGGCTATCTCCTCAACACCGCGTCCGCGGCAGGCCTGCTGGCTTCGCTGAATTCGATGCCTTACGGCGTCACCAAGAACGCGGCGGTGGCGCTCGCCGAGCATCTCGCCATTCAATATGGCGACCGCGGCATCCGCGTCTCCGTGCTGTGCCCGCAATCGGTGCAAACAGGCATGACGACGCCCGGCCCCAGCGCGGCAAGGGTCGACGGCGTGCTGCAGCCGCCGGAAGTGGCGCGCATGGTGATCGAAGCGATGGAGGAAGAGCGCTTCCTCATTTTATCGCACCCGCAGGTCGGCGAATACATGCTGCGCAAGGCTTCGAATCGCGACCGCTGGCTCGCCGGCATGCGCCGGCTGCGCGACAAGATCTACGGCGCGCCACAATCAGCCTGAGGGTTTCGGCGCGAACGGCTGCAGTATCCCGGTGTAGTTCTTCGCGCCCGGCGAGGCATACGAACCGCGCCGCGACGTCATGAGCTTCAGGCCGGCCAGCGCCTCCGCCTGCTTCACCGCGGCCGCCACGCCGTCGACGACGGGCACGTCAAATTTCAGCGATAGTTTTTGTGCGAGATCGGCCATGCCCGCACAGCCCAGCACGATCGCCTCAGCGCCCTTCTCAAGCGCGCGGGAAATCTCGGCCTCAAGCTTCGCTTCCGCACCCGAGCCGGGCTTGTCGAGATCGAGCACCGCGACGTCGCAGGCGGTGACCAGCACCCTCTCTGCAAAACCATAGCGGCGTACCAGTTCCTCGAGCGGCACGACCGAGCGCGGCAGCGTGGTGACGACGGCAATGCGCTTTGCGATCTGGCCAGCCGTCACCAGCGCCGCCTCGCAGATGCCGACCACCGGAAAACGCGCGGCGCTCCGGGCGGCGTCGAGCCCGGTGTCGTCGAAACAGGCGACGATCGCCGCATCGGCGTCCGGCGCATTCATGAGCGCCTGGATCAGGCCGGGCACGGCGAACGCCTCGTCGTAATATCCCTCGATCGAGACGGGCCCCATCGACGACGTGACAGCTGAGATTTCGGTGTCGGGGCTGGCGACGGCGCGCGCGGCAGCGCCGATCGTTTCGGTCATCGAGGCGGTGGTGTTCGGATTGACGATCAGGATTTTTGTCATGGGCGCATCGTAGTGGGTATGCGGCACGGCGCAACTCTATCATCCGTCGTTCCTGCGAACGCAGGAACCCATAACCACAGGACATAGTTGTTTAGGCAAAGCGATTGCCACAATAACCGCCGCGGCGTATGGGTCCCTGCTTTCGCCGGGACGACAGCGGAGAGCTTAGCCAACGACGCCCTCAACCCACGCCGCAAACCCATTCAGCGCCTCGTTCATGACTTCGCGATCATTCCGCCCCGAGCTCTTCAGCACATGAAAGGAATGATCGGCGCCCTCAAGCAAATGCAGCGTCGCGCGCGATCCCAGGCTTTTGACGACAGGCTCGAGCAGACTCAGTTCAGCCAGCGCGTCACGCGTGCCCTGCAGGAACAGCATCGGGATTTTGACATCGGCGAGATGCTTGGCGCGATCGCTGGAAGGCTTTCCCGCCGGATGCAACGGAAAGCCGAGAAACGCCAGCCCTCGCACGCCGGGCAAGGGTGAAAGCGCCTGTGCCTGCGAGGTCATTCGCCCGCCGAACGATCGGCCGCCCGCGATCAGCGGCAGCGCGGGAAAGCGTCGACCGGCTTCGGCCACGGCGGCTCGGACCGCGGCGTGTGCAACCTTGGGCGCATCGGGGCGCTTGCTGCCTTTTTCCATATAGGGAAATTGATAGCGCAGTGTCGCAATGCCGCGCTCGGCGAGGCCAGCCGCAACTGTCTCCATCGACGCATGCGTCATACCCGCGCCGGCGCCGTGCGCGAACATGTAACACGCGCGCGCCTGCGGCGGCTGGATCAGCAAAGCGGAAACCTCCTCATCCGGGCCAACCTCAATTCGGAGCGATTGCGCGCTAACGGCTGTCATATGATCCGACCAGTATTTATCTGCATGACCGGAACGTTATACTGGAAACGGCCCGGCGAAAGCCGAACCTGCCGGGAACAAATCGAAGCGATTGCGACGATCTAGTGAGCGCAACAATCCCGGCCGGGGCCAAAAAAGCGGCCACGGCCGGGGTGTTCAATGCTCTTGAGCGTCATGCCGCCGAAAGGAAGTCGCGCTTCAGCCCCATCTGGTCGACGAACGGTCTTTCGTCCGCAAGCGCCCGCTGGAACGCGGCGGTTGCGGCGATCTCGCGAAGATATTTGGCAAGCTTCGGATATCGGGCAGCGTCGATCTCGAAGCCCAGATATTGATAGACAATGAAGTTCGACACGATCGCGATGTCGGCCAGCGTCATGGCGTCGCCGACCAGAAATTTTCCTGTGATCTGCCTGTCGAGATAGTCAAGGATCTTTGGCTGCACGTTCATCAGAACATCATCCACCACGGCCTTGTCGGTCGGGACATTACGGATGTTGGGTCCGACGACCGTCTGGACGAACAGCGGATGCACGACATGCCGGAAGATGGTGCCGCCGGCATAGGCGTCGAACCATAGCACGCGGGCATGATCCCTGATGTCTGCAGGGCAAATCGGCGGCGCGGGCTGCTTCCTGTCGAGGTAGAGGCAGATGGCAGTGGAATCCGCCAGCGTAAAGTCACCGTCCTGCATAACGGGGATCAATCCGGTCGGGCTGAGCGTGCTCCAGTCGGCCGGCGGGTTACCGGGGATGATCGGAATCACCACCTCGAACCGGTAGTCGATCTTCTTCAGGATCGCGGCGACAATGGCCTTGCGGGTATGGACGGAAAGCGGAACGCCGTGGATCGTAAGCATGTTCACTCCTGCTGAGATTGGCTGCTGGCCGGATTTCGGCACAGCAGTTCTGGTGGCCGGAACGCGCACGCGCCCGGATTGGGTAGTTCAGGGAAACGAAAAGAAGCTAGGCGGCCGGCCTGATCGGGAACTGGATCTCCACCAGGGCGCCTTCAAAGCCGGGAGGCCCGGTAATGGGCTCCAGGAACACTTCGCGGCATGGCCCGGCAATCCGGTAGTTGTTGGCTTCGATCCAGGTACCGACCGCGCCGAACGACGTGTGGCTTTCCATGTTGGTGCCCGGCCGGACGATGGTCGCCATCGTCTCGACCGCCGGCAGTTCGCTGGCGCGCATCAGATAATCGCCGGTCAAACGGACGCCGGCATTGGACGGCCGGGTCAACGAGAAACCGATATCGAGATCGAGCCTGTCGTCGTCGTGATCGTTGTGCGCGACCACGACCAGTTTGTCGCGCAGCGCCGGCCTGATCTGCCGCGCACCGTCCTCGGCGACGAGGCGGACCATGCGGACCACCTCGTCCATGTCGGCGCATGAACAATGCAACGACAGAAACGGTGTCGGTTCGACCGACTTGAGGATGACGTCGAAACCTTCGGTCCCGCCATGCCGGTCGATCTGGGCGATGCGGGATTCGATGTGCCGCAACCGTCGCTCTTCCTCGCGCAGCGAGCGCTCCACCTCCGCCCGCTTCAGCGTCAGCATGGCGCGCAATTCGGTTGGCGAGATCTCGTCCTTCAACAGCGGCCCGATCTGCTCCAGCGACAGGCCGAGCTCCTTCAGCGCGAGAATGCCGTTCAGCCGCGGCAATTGCCGGATGCTGTAGTAGCGATAGCCGGTCTGGGCATCGATATGGGCGGGCTGCAGCAATCCGAGCTGATCGTAGAACCGCAACTGCCGTGCCGAGACCTGCGCGATCTGGGCGAACTCTCCGATCCGGAACATCAGAACTCTCCAATCCCGTTATGAGCCGGTAGCGGCGTTCAGCTTGCGATGAAGGCTTGCAGGTCGCGGGTCACCCGATCGCGCTCGGTGAGCACGATACCGTGCGAGGCATCAGGATATTCGATCAACCTCGCTTGGGCGATGCCTTCGGCGGTCGCCTTTCCGATCGCAGACGGCACCGGAATGTCCGCGGTGCCGTGCAGCACGAGCGTCGGCACCTTGACTGCGGCGAGTTCGCGACGGAAGTCGGTTCTGGCAAAGGTATCGACGCAGACGATCGTCGCTGCGACACTGGCCTGCATCGCCATCGCGAGCGTCGAATCGATCATCTCCTGTGTCACCGCATTGGTCGCCGGCCGCTTGGCGTCGAGAAACACATCGCTTAGCAAACCCGCCAGATACGTCTTGCGGTCGCCCTGCACGCCCTGCTTGATCCCGTCGAATATGGCGCCGTCAATCCCGATCGGATTGTTCTCGGTCTTCAGCAGATAATGCGCGGCGGCGCCGACAAGGCCGGCCTTCGCGACATGGCCCCCGTTGTGCCGCGAGAAATACCGGACCACCTCCCCGCCACCCATCGAATAGCCGACGAGGGTAGCGTCACGCACGCCGGTCTGCTCGATCACATCAGCGAGATCGTCGGCAAAGGTATCGAAATCATAGCCGCTGGCCGGCTGATCCGAACGGCCGAACCCGCGGCGATCATAGGTGACGACGCGGAAGCCGGCGCTTGAAAGCCGCGCGGCCTGATAGTCCCAGATATCGGCGTTCAGCGGCCAGGCATGGGTCATCACGACGGCGCGGCCGGAGCCTCCGGTATCCTTCACAAAAAGTCCGACGCCATCCCGGGTGTTGAGCTTGAAGGTGCGGCCTTGGCCCTGAGCCACATGCGGCAAAGTGACAGCGGTGGAGGTGGCGGCAAGGGCGCCAAGGGAAAGATGAAGAAAGCTGCGTCGGGTGGTCATGGGCAGGCTCCTCTGTTTCGAGGAGCGCGTTATGCGGGTTTGACGCTACGTCAAAGTCAAGCGGCTTTTTCATACATGCCGGCGCCGCAAAACTGGCAAGCAATTCTGGCAAAGTAATTCTGGCAAGCAATTCCTGGGCATATTTCACGGCGATGCCCCGAAATGGATCGATGGGATTTCCGGAGCGTCTTAAAATGCCGCGACCGGCGCGAAATCATGCTCCAGGCTAACCTGCCGGATTTATGGACAGGCATATGATGCCACTATAAGCTGATACGATACTTGATCGCACGCCGAGGACGATTCGTTTTCCGGCGCTTTTGATAGACAGACGAATATTGTGCGCTAGCAGCGCGGTTTTGAAGGGGGCAGGCCATGCGTGGCAAGACGAAAATTGTGATCGCACTGGCGATCGTCGGCATCGGTTATGCCGCCTTCAAGGACGATATCGCCAAGCTCTGGCAGGATTTGCACGTCAAGATCGTGGAGCATCCGACGCCGAAGAAAACCGTCTGGCTCGACCAGGGCATAAGCAAGAACGATCTGAGCTGGTTCTATCACGCCGACCAGGGAACGCGGACCTTCGGCTTCCCCTATGAGTGGTTCATGGCGCTGGAGCAGCCGACGATTTCGTGGCTGCCGTTCACCAAGGTCGGTCTCTTCAGCGACACCGCCTATCTCGACCGCTATGGCTTCATCCCGGATACCATCATCCCCGGCAAGGAGACGCTTCCGATCGGGTTCGCGAAAGGCACCCCTATGCTCGACCCGACGGGCGCGGTATGGCGCAACCCGCGCACCAAAAAGGAGATGATCGGTGTCGGCCTGACCTGCGCGGCCTGCCACACCGGCAGCTTCACCTACAAGGACACCGCCGTCGTTATCGACGGCGGACCGGCGCTCACCAATCTCTTCGCGATGAAGCAGGGCATGGGCATCTCGCTCCTGCTGACGCGCTACTGGCCCGGCCGGTTCGACCGCTTCGCCGAGCGCATCCTGGGGCCGGACGCCACGCTCGACGACCGCGAAACGCTGAAGAACCAGCTCGAGCAGGTTCTCAATCAATACAAGCAGGTCAAGAATCTGGAAGAGCGCGTCGCCTCCCAAAGCATCCAGGAAGGTTACGGACGGCTAGACGCCCTCAACCGGATCGGCAACCAGGTGTTTTCAATCGACCTCAAGAAGCCGGAAAACTACGCCGGCTCGTCGGCGCCGGTACATTACCCGCGGATCTGGAACACGCCGTGGTTCGATTGGGTGCAGTATAACGGCTCCATCATGCAGCCGATGGTGCGTAACGCCGGCGAGTCGCTCGGCGTATCGGCGGAGCTCAATCTGACCGAGCCGTCGAAGGGACTGTATAAATCGAGCGTGGACGTGGATAAGCTGTTCAAGATGGAGCAGATGATCAAGGGTGACACGCAGCCGAACGCCAAGACTGGTTTTCCGGGCCTGAGATCTCCGAAATGGCCGGCCGATATTCTCCCGCCGTACGATCAGAAACTGGCCGACAAGGGCGCCGAACTCTACAAGACCCATTGCCAGGAATGTCACCGCCCGCCCGTGACGAGCGAGGCGTTCTGGGACTTCAACAACAAGGATTGGTGGACCAGGAACGAGGCCGGCGAGGCGATCCTCAAGGTCGAGAATGTTCCGATCTCGCATATCGGGACCGATCCCGCGCAGGCGGCAGACATGGCGAACCGGACAGTCGCGCTTCCCGAAAATCTCGGAATCACGGACAACCGATTCGGATTCGCCCTCAAATACTTGGTCGAGAACACTGTCAATCTCATCTACAAAGAACACAACCCGCCGTTGACCGACAAGGAGCGGCGGCGCATGGACGGAAACATGCTCAACGAAGTTCGGGCGGATCTTGCCTACAAGGTCCGTCCGCTCAACGGCGTCTGGGCGACGCCGCCCTATCTGCACAACGGCTCGGTGCCGACCATCGACGATCTGCTTGGCGACCCGGAAAAAAGACCGGCGAAATTCTATCTCGGCAGCCGCGAATACGACCCCGTGAAGCTCGGCTACAAGACCGACCCGATCACCAACGGTTTCGAGTTCGACACCTCAATTCGTGGAAACTCGAACAGAGGCCACGAGTTCAGGAAGGACTACAACAAGAACAAGGAAATCAAGGGCGTGATCGGGCCGGAGCTATCGGCGGACGATCGAAAGGCGCTGATCGAATACCTCAAGACGCTCTGAGGTCATTTGCGCGCACGCCGCCACGGCCGGCTCCCGCCCGGGCCGCCGGCTTCCGCGTCGCAGACGGACCAGGCGCCTTACCGGCTGGCAATCAGCCGCAAATGCGGCTTGATCGTCTCTTCCAGTTCGACCTTGAGCTGGTGCACGCGCGGATCGCCCGAGCGCGCCGCGCACACCGAATATTGGTTGACCGAGCGCGCCAACGCGTGACGTTCGTCAGGCGTCCGCGTCACGTCCGGGCTGGACAGCCTCAGCACCATCCCGCCGAGTTGCACCAGCATTTCGTCGAGCGCCCGATCCACTCCGGCAATTTGATCCATCGCACCACTCCCTCTCGAAGGAGTAATGAGCAGCGTGCCCGCCCGTTCCCCGCGCGCGCCCGTTTACGGATAACGAGAAGTAAACGGAGAACGATTCCATCGACGCGCGGCCCACGCATCTGCTTGCAGGACTCATTATCAATAGAAGGAAATCGGCCAGTCTACCCGGCGGAACGCCGCGATTGCAGCGACCGTGCCCGTTACCTATGCTGCCGCCTTGTTCCGCAACCAGGCGCCCGCATGATTCCACCGCTCGATCCCGTCGTCGCCGAGATCATTCCGCTGCTGCCGCTGCGCGATCCCGCGACGATGACGCCGCAGAGCGCACGCGAGGCGCTGCGTGCGCTGGCGGCCTCGCGCGCAGCGGTTCCGCCGCCGCCGGTGATGAGCGCGGAGGACATCAAGGTGAAAGGCGCGGCCGGGTTCCTCAGCGCGCGGGCCTATCGGAACTCGAACGACAAATCGCCGACGGTGGTGTTCTTCCACGGCGGCGGCTGGGTCGCCGGCGATCTTGACACTCATGACCGCCAGGCGCGCTGGCTTGCGATCGAGACCGGCGCGGTCGTCGTCTCCGTCGATTATCGCCGCCCGCCCGAGGTGCGGTTTCCCGGCGCGTTCGAGGATGCCTTCACAGCCACCAAGGACGTCATCGCCCGCATCGCCGAATTCGGCGGCGACGAGAGGCGCGTCGGCGTGTCCGGTGACAGCGCCGGCGGCAATCTCGCAGCCACCACCGCGATTGCCTGCCGCGACGCCGGCATAGGACTGGCAGCGCAGCTGCTGGTCTATCCCGTCACCGACGTCGCCGGAAATTTCGCGGATGCAAAGGAGAACGCACGCTTTCCCTCGCGCGCAGAGAACGCGGAAGGCTATTTCCTCACCCGCGCCACCATGGAATGGTTTTGCGGCCATTACCTCGCCGACAAAACCCATGGCACGGACTGGCGCGTATCGCCGCTGCGCGCCGAAAACCTCGCCGGTGTAGCACCTGCCATCGTCGCGACCGCCTGGTTCGATCCGCTCCGCGACGAGGGCAAAGCCTACGCCGACGCGCTATGGGCTGCCGGCGTGCCGACCAAATATTATGACGGCCTCGGCCTGATCCACGGCTATTTCGGCCTCGGCGAGGCGTCGGAAACTGCGAAGCGCGAAGCGCAACGCGCGCGGTCGGATTTCAAGGCGCTGCTGGACAAGGGCGCGTAGCGAGCCGTTGCACCATTCGGTCGAACGACAGACCGCGTGGTTGACCCGAACATGCTGGCGATCCCGGGAAGACTCGAACTTCCGACCTACGGTTTAGGAAACCGTCGCTCTATCCGGCTGAGCTACGGGACCGCGAACCCGCTTGCGTAAGCAGGTGCTTGGCCGCTTCATAGCAAAGCAAGCGTGGCATCGCCAGCCCTCCGACACGGCCGATCTGGCCCGCACCGGAAGGCGCCGGTTCCGGGCCGGAGATACCGGGACAGTCGGCCGGTCCGCAGCCCTACGCCTTGATATTATTCTCGCGCACGACCTGACCCCAGATGCTGACCTGCCTGGCGAAGAACGTCGAGAAGTCCTTGCCGTCGGCGAGCAGCAGCGTCATCTGCTGCGTCTCGCGCAATTGCGTGGCGATCGCCGGCTCGCTCAGAATCTCCTTCACCGACCTCGCCATGCTGGCGATGATATCGGGCGGCGTGTCCTTCGGCGCGAAAACGCCCCACCAGGCCAGCGTCTCGAAATCGGGGAAGCCTGCCTCGATCGCGGTTTGCGTATCCTTGAGCGCAGCCATCCGCTCGCGCCCCATTTGCAGGATGGGACGCAGCCTGTTGGTGCCCAGTTGCGCCGTGATCAGCGCCGCCGACCCGATGATCATATCGACATGGCCGCCGAGCACGTCGTTCATCGCCGGGCCGCCGCCGCGGTAGGGCACATGCGTGATCTCGACGCCGGCCTTCTTGGCGAGCACCGTCATCGCGAGATGACCGAGCGTGCCGATGCCGACGGAGGCGTATTTCACCGCGCCGGGATTTGCCTTGCAGGCCGCAACCACGTCGGCAAAGGTCTTGTACGGCCGCTCGGCGTTCGCGGCGAGGAGGTAAGGCGCGGTGCCGACCAGGAACACCGGCACCAGATCCTTCTCGACATCCAGCCCCGGCTTTTCCAGGATCGAGGGAATCACCGCGTGCGAGTCGAAGGTCACCAGAAACGTCGCGCCGTCAGGTGCGCTCTTGGCGACCTGCACGGCACCGAGCGAGCCGGCCGCGCCGGATTTGTTCTCCACCAGCACGGTGCGGCCGAGCTTCGTCTGCAGGTGGGACTGCAATAGCCGCGCCAGCGCGTCGGTGGAGCCTCCCGGCGGGAACGGCACCACCAGCGTCATGTTCTTGGCTGGCTGCGCCAGCGCCGGCGTCACCGCGAACGCGGCCGACGCCGCAAGCAAGGTACGTCTGGTAATATTCACCAAGTGTCTCCTCCCGATTGTGGCTGCGCTTTTTTGTTTTTGTTCGCAGACTTGCTCTTAAGTGCCGAAGCCGGACCCGGCTTTCTTGTACTCGGGCCGCGGCGGGCTGAAGATGTCAAGCACGCGGGCGCCGTCCGGTCCAGCCCGCATCGTGTGCGGCACATTTCCCGGCGTGCGCCAGAAATCGCCCTTCTTGACCGGAATTTCCTCACCGCCCTGAACCCGGATGGCCGAGCCATCGAGCAGCACGCCCCATTGTTCCTCGGGATGATGATGCAGGGTGCCTTGCGCGTGCGGCGCCAGCGTCACCACCGACAGCATCGCATGCTCGCCGGAGAAGATTCGCGTCGTGACCCCGGATGCAAGTTCGCGAAACAGGCCGTCGGCGGGATTATCCAGATTGTGAAATTCGTCCTTCTGACTCATCGTTCCTCCGTCAGCGCAGTTGCGCTTCGATCATGACGTGGCCTTCAAGACTTGGCGCTTCAAGACTTGCCGTAGCTGCCCTGGTAGCGGCCTTCGCGAATGGCGAGCAGTGTATCCTCCTCGCGCGCGATCTGGGTGCGGACCGCCTCCAGCACGGTGGCTGCGATTGAGGCCGGAAACGACACCACGCCGTCCTCGTCGCCGACCACGATATCGCCGGGGGAGATCACCGAGCCGCCGATCGAAACCGGCACGTTGATTTCGCCCGGCCCGCTCTTGTAGGGCCCGCGGTGGATGGCCGTGCGCGCAAAGCAGGGAAAGTCGGATGCGGCGAATGCCGCGACGTCGCGGATGGCGCCGTCGATCACATAGCCTGCGGCGCCCCTGTACTCGGCGATGTTCTTCATGATCTCACCGACCAGCGCCCGCGTCTTGTCGCCGCCGCCATCGACCACGATGACGTCGCCCGGCCCGACCAGTTCCAGCGCCCGGTGGATCGCAAGATTGTCGCCGGGCCGCGTCCGCACCGTGAAGGCGGCCCCGACCAGCCGGCCGGCGCGGTGAAACGGCCGCAGGCCCACGGCGCCCGGCAGCCGGGCAAGATTGTCACTGATGACAGAGGTCGGCGCATGCCTGAAAGCCTCGATCAGGTCAGGCTCGGGCTTCGGCACGCTCGTCATGGCCGTGGTGATGCTCATGCAGACTGTTTCCCCCTTGCGATTGTTCTGCCACTCCGCCCGCCGGCGCCGCGGCGAGTTAAGTTGCGCGCTGAACCGATGGCTCGGAGGCGCCGCATGGCGCAACACCATGAAGTCTTCCGTCGCCGCAAAACAAATAGCATTCCGCGTGAGCAGCTATAATGGATTTGCAACACGTCGTGCAGCACCTCGACCGGCGGACCGGCCGTCAGCCTCGCCGCCGGCTAAGCCCTTCGAATTCCTCGGTAGTTTTTCGGCCGCCCTCGGCATCGAACGCGGCCATTGTTCACGCAGGCGGCTTGCAGTCGCACTCCCCACCGGCCACACGTGTTAACACGAAGTTAACCAGAGCGTTCGACGCTAGAGACCGGATTCGACGATTCGGGCGCCGGGCACCTTGAGATGCTGTTCCAGAACCTTTCGCCTTCACCGGCGCTTTCGATCACGCAATTTTCCGACATCGACGCCTTCCGGCCGGTCGAGTTCGTCGCCGATGCGCGCAGCGTCCCGCTGAACCTCGCCAACTTCCATACCGCACGCGCGATCGTGCAGTTGCCGTTCTGCCAGATCGCCGTGCTCACCTCGTTTCCCCGCATTCTCGATGTCAGCTATCGCGCGGCGCATGGCGTCGTCATCTTCCAGCTCGAGGACCGCTACGAGGTGTCCGTCAACGGCATGTCCGTGAACCGTCCGGCCTTTATCGGCATGCGCGGCAATCTGGATTTGCAGTTCGTCGAGCCCCGCGGATCGCTGCACGCGATCATCACCCTTGGCGCCGGCCTGCAGGATCGGGAGTGGTTCGATGCGCCGGACGAGCTGTGCCCGTTCATGCCGGACGTCGATGCTCTGGCGACGGTCCGATCGGTCACGACAGGTATTTTGCAGACGGCTTCTGCCAGACCGGACCTGTTGCAGGACCCGCGCTCGGCGCTCGCCATCCAGGAAGACCTGCTGCTCGCCATCGACGAGATGTTCCGCCGCAGTAGGACGCCGGAAGTGGCGGGCCGGCTTGCAAGCAGGAGCTATTGCCGCCTGGTTCGCATGATCGACGACTATGTCGCCTTTCATGCCGCCTCGGCGATCTACAGCGCCGACCTCGCCGAACAATGCGGCGTGTCGGTCAGAACCTTGGGCACGGCGGTGGCGAGCGTTCGCGGCATGAGCCTGCATCGCTATCTGCGTCTCAAGCAGCTTTGGTCGGCCCGCGCACAACTCGTGAAAGGGTCTGACGCCATCACCGTGACGTCGTGCGCCCGAGCCAACGGGTTCCATCACATGGGCGAATTTGCAAGGCTCTATCGCGCAACGTTCCATGAAACGGCATCGCGCACATTGGCCCGCGCGAGAGGCGCTGACTGATTTCTGCCACAATGCGACGTACCTATCCGCGCGCCCTCGGATGGCGCACTTAGAATCGCTGCAATATCATGCCCGCTCGCGTGCTTCGCCGTTGAATTTACTCAATAATTTTCAACGACATAGCATTGTGTTCCATCGGTCACATCCAGCGGATAAGATCACAACGACAGCGGGAACATCGTGCAATTTCGGCGTGACAGCGCTGCCAAAATGATGACAATCGACTCAATCAAAGTTCCCTAGAGAATTCGACTGGAGAGTATCGTCCGTGATCGCCTCACGTGCATCTTCGTTTGTTGTTGCCACCATCGGGAGCCTCGTCGTGCTGGCCCCGGTGCGCTGCGACGCGCAGTGGTGGCGCAGCGCGCCTGTCGATTTCGAATCCTGCGCCGATGTGGCCGAGAAGGCGAGCACCAAGGAAGAAAAGACGGCGAAGCTCGCCGAGTGCAACGCGAAGTTCGCCGGCCGCCGCAAGCCCGGTGGCGGCTACACCTATTACGATTTCATGCAGGACCGGACCTTCGACATCGCAGGCCCCAACCCGACGCCGGAAGAGCAGAAGAGAATCGACGAGCAATATACCGCCTACCTCGAGCGCGAGCGGCGCAGCCACATCGCCGCAGCAATGGCGGCCAAGCAGCAGGAGCCGCCACCAGCGCAGGGGTGGCAGCAGGTCTCGCTGCGCACCGAACAGGTATCTCCTCCACCGGCCGAAACCGAAAAGGTGCCGATACCGGTGGCAAGTCCAGTCAAGCAGGCGGCGCGCATCAAGGCTGCCCAATGCGCCAAGAACCAATTCTCGTGTGAATGGCCGCGGCTTTCAGAGAGCATCAACGAACTGAAAAGGCTGCTCAACCCGCAGCAGCAGCCGGCCAAGCAGAAGAAGAGCTAGATATTTTTGTCGTTCCTGCGAACGCAGGGACGACGTGGGGAGAGGCGTGCTCACGCGCATGACGTCAGCGTCAATGCGCGCGCTGCTTGTTGACCCGACGCGGCTTGACGACCGGCGGTACGGCCGCCCGCGATGCTGCCCGCTGCTCCTGCAGCCGCGCATCATAGCCCGGCGATGGCGTAGCCGTCGGCGGCACTGCCTGGGCGGGTGTCAACGACGCCGAGCCGGCAAGGACAACCGCCATCAATGCCAGACCTGTCCATTTCATTCGCATCTCCCTCGAACGCATGTTCGATCTGTGCTGGACCAGCGCCAATCTAGGCCAAGCCGCACTCGCTGAGCCAATCAATTCGCAGCCCGAATCTGCTCCGGCGTCAGGCCGGGCGAGCCCTTGGCGTCACGCTCGGCCTGCCGGATCAGTTCCACGATCCGGCGCGACAGCGGCGCCTGCAGCCCGCGACGTTCGGCGATCTCGGTGATGACGCCCTGCAGATAATCGATCTCGGTGCGCCGGCCCTGTTTCAGATCTTCCCACATCGACGAGCGCGCCTCGGGATCGATTTTCATCGTTCGTCCCAGCAATGCTTCGAAGATCGGGTCCGGCAGTCGCAACAGCGGCGGCATCCATGCGGCCGGAATCGGCGTCGGCGCGACCGGCTTGATGCCCTCGGTGCGGATCGCAGCCAAAGCTTCCGCCAGCTGATCGGCGAATAATCGCCGCCATGGCCGTTGGGCCAGCTGCCGGCGCAGCGGCAGGTCGGCCAGCGCATTGAGCGCGTTGTTGAGATTGAGCAGGAGCTTGCCCCATTGCACGCCGTCAATGTTGTCGGTCGGACGTATCGTCAGGCCCGGGACCGAGAGCTTCTCTACGGTGCGCGCCTCGTCCTGCTCGATGACGATGTCGCCCGAGGTCGCGCGATGAAACCGCCCGTTGCCGAGCGCCATCACGTTGAACGGCACCATGCCGCCGAGCACGCGCCGCCCCGGCAGGCGATGACGGAGGACAGCGGCATTGCCGACGCCGTTTTGCAGGCTGACGATGACGGCATCCGATGGTGCGTGCTTGGCGATGATTTCGGCCATGGCCGCGGTATCCGCGCTCTTGACCGTGACGAGCACGATGCCGGCGTCCTCAAAAACGGAAGGATTTTCCGACAATGCGAACTGACCGCGCGTGATGGTCTGGTCGAAACCTTCAAAACTCGTCGGCCGCAGGCCGCCTGCTTCGATTTCAGCGATCACGCGCGGACGCGCCAGCAGCGCAACGCGGCGGCCGCCGGCCGCCAGCATGCCGCCGACGAAGCAGCCGATGCTGCCCGCCCCTGCAATACCGATCGTTTGGCCCGAAACCATTTCGCCACCCACCGCGTTGCACCGGGCTTCAAATAGCAGAGCGCGCGGACCGTGCCTATCGCAGGCGCTGGCCGCCCGCTCCTTGTAACCGTCATACGCCGCCGTTATGTTTCACGCGGGGCTACGCAGAGGAGACGACCATGGGTTTACTCGACGTACTCAACGGCATGCAGAATGGCCCGCGCGGCCCGAGCCGCCCCAGCGAACAATCCGACGGCGGCGGAATGTCGCCCCTCACCATGGCGATCCTGGCGCTGCTGGCCTGGAAAGGCATCAAGCATTTCAGCGGCAACCAGACCGGCTCGACACCGCAACCGGCGCCCGCGCCCGGCAATGTGAGCGCGGGCATGCCCGGTGGCGGCGTGGGCGGCGGACTGAGCGACATGCTCAAGGGCGGCTTGGGCGGCCTTCTGGCAGGCGGCGCGGCCGGCAGCATTCTCAGCGGCGGCCTCGGCGACCTGCTGAATCAATTCCAGCAGAAGGGGCTTGGCGATAAGGCCGACTCCTGGGTCAGCAACGGTCCCAACAAGCAGATCGCGCCCGGCGATCTCGCCAACGCACTTGGCGCCGACCAGATCGATCAGCTATCGGCGCAGAGCGGCCTGTCGCGCGACGATTTGCTGCAAGGCCTCAGCCAGTATCTGCCCGACGTCGTCAATCATTTGACGCCGGACGGACGGCTGCCGAACGAAAACGAGTTGTCGGAACGGATTTGACGCCGCGCCATAGCGTTTTCGAGCGAAGTGGATACCGGTTCGCGTGAAGAAAACGCGTCAAACAAGAACTAACGCGGCGGTCGGCGCCGCTCTGCTTCATCATCGACGCATCGAGAGGGACAGCCATGAGCGGCATTATCTGGATCATCGTCGTCGGCTTTGTCGCCGGCATTATCGCGCGTATCCTATCGCCGGGTCAGAACAACCCGACCGGCTTCATCCTGACCACCGTGCTCGGCATCGCCGGCGCGTTTCTGGCAACCTTCATCGGCCAGGCGATCGGCCATTATGGCCCCGATCAGGGCGCCGGCTTCATCACCGCCACCATCGGCGCGCTGGTGGTGCTGTTCATCTGGAACCGGCTGGTGGCAAGGGGAATGATTTCCGATCCGGGGAACAGGTAAGCGCCCGTCCACACCTCTCCATCGCCATGCCCGGGCAGAAGCGCGAAGCGCGTCTTCGCGCTAGATGTCCCGGGCATCCATGTTCTTGTCGCCACGCGCAAAACACGACGTGGATGGCCGGGTCATAGGCGAGCGGAAGCGACGCCGTCCTTCGGACGGCTAAGCCCGGCCATGACGGCGAATGCAATCCTCACAAAACCAGATGCATGCCCGCATCCATGCGGACGAACTCGCCGGTCATGTTGCTCGACGCCGGCGAGGCGAGGAAGCACACCAGTTGCGCGATGTCTTCGGCCGTCGAGGCGACCTTCAGCGGCACCTTCGCCACCACGGCGTCGCGCACCGCCTTGGCGCCGGCCTCGCCGCGGCCCTTGGTGAACCAGGGCGTGTCGATGTAGCCGGGGCACACCGTGTTGACGCGGATCAAGGGCGCCAGCGCGCGCGCCAGCGATTGCGTCATGGTGTTGAGCGCGCCCTTGCTCGCGGCGTAGGCGACCGACGAGCCGCCGCCGGAAATGCCGGCGACCGACGAGACGTTGACCACGGCGGACGACAGGCCGGAGGCTTTCGCGCCGGCCTCGAGCTGTGCGCGCGCCGCGCGGATCATCTGGAACGGGCCGATCGTGTTGACGGCGTAGATGCGCTGAAAATCCTCAGCCGTTAGCCCGTCGAGATCGTGATGCGGCACATGCTTGGTGGTGCCGGCATTGTTGACCAGCACGTCGAGACGGCCCCACGCCGCCGCGGCAGCCGCGATCTTCCTGCAATCCTCGTCGCGCGAAACGTCGCCCTGCACCACCACAACTTCGGCGCCGGCGCTGCGGCAGAGATCGGCGGTCGCTTCAGCTTCCGCCTTGCTGTTGGAATAGTTGACGACGATGCGCGCGCCGCCCTTTGCCAGAATGGCGGCGGTGGCGGCCCCGAGGCCCGAGGCAGAACCGGTGACAATCGCGCACAAACCATCCTTCGACATCCGCATTTCCTCTTGTTGCTTTTGGCTGAGTTTCGAACCGCCCGTGGACAGGCTTCACGGCTACCATATCCCGCGATGAACGGCGTGCAAATCCGCGAAATCCGTTGCGCGGAATTTATTCTTTGCCTGATGGCCTTCATGCCACCGCCACATGCAGCCCTGCGGACAGCGCTTGTCACGGCTATGGCTTTTGCCCATCATAAAGCGCAAGAAAAAGACCGCAGCCGCCCCCCGGGCATAACCGTTGGGATTGGCATGCCAATTTCAAATCGGGGAACGCTGTGGCGGAGAGTGAGAACATCGTTGCCGAGACCGCGGAGAAAATCTTCGCCGACCTCGCCGACGCCCAAACCATCAATCGCGATAACAAAGGCGCGTGGAAAGCGCCGCTCTGGCAGGCGTTGACCGAGGCCGGCCTGCCACTGTCGTGGGTACCGGAAGATTGCGGCGGCTCGGGCGCCTCTCTCGCCGAAGGTTTCAGCGTGTTGAGCGCCGCCGGACGTTTTTGCGGTCGCGGTGCCGCTCACTGAGACCATGCTGGCCGGCTGGCTGCTGGCGCAGGCCAAGATCGCTTCGCCCGATGGCGAAATGACGGTGGTGCCCGCGAGCCCGAAGGACCGGATCGCCGTCAATGCCGATGGCAGCCTGTCGGGCACGGCCCGCGGCGTGCCGTTTGCCAAGGCGGCAAAGCACTTTGCGGTGCTCGCAAGCGATGTGAAGGGCAGCCTCTCCATTGCGCTGGTCGATGCCGGCAAGTTCCGGATCGAGACCGGACTCAATCTCGGCGGCGACAATTCGGACACCGTGACGCTGGACAAGGTCCAGCCGGTCACGATCAAGCCGGCACCGCGAGGTTTCGACCAGACCCGGCTGATGCTGATGGGCGGCGTCGCGCGATCGCTGCAGATCGCAGGTGCGCTGGAATCGATGCTGGAAATTTCCGTGCGCTATTCCAACGAGCGCATAGCCTTCGAGAAGAAGATTTCAAAATTCCAGGCGGTGCAGCCGGGCACAATCTGGCGCGACTCGCCGGCGAGTCGGCGGCGGCGCTTGCGGCTGCGACCTCGGCCGCGGACGCCATTGCCAACGCAACCACCTTCAACGACGAAGTGTTCCTCGAAGCGGTGGCGGCAAAGATCCGCTGTGCGGAAGCCGCCGAGAAGGGCGGCGCCATTGCCCATCAGGTGCATGGCGCGATCGGCTTCACCATCGAGCACATCCTGCATCGCTATTCACTGCGCGCGCTGGCGTGGCGCGACGATTTCGGCTCGGAAAGCTACTGGGCGGTCGAACTCGGCAAGCTGGTAGCCAACCGTGGCGCCGATGAATTGTGGCCGCTGGTCGCCTCGCGCTGACAACGCTCACATCGATTTGCACACCGATCTGCCTGCATAGAAGTCGAGACCAACAATGACCGCAGCCCTCCGTTTCGATCCGATCCGCCTGCCGAGTGAATGCGAGCAGTTGCGCAAGGAAGTGCGCGCCTTCCTCGCCGAAGAAATCGCCGCCGGCACCTTCGACCCGCACCAGCCGAACCGCGAAGACACCGACGTGCCGGAGTTCTCCCGAAAAGTCGGTGCGCGCGGCTGGCTCGGCATGACCTGGCCGAAGAAATATGGCGGCCATGAGCGCTCGTTCCTCGAGCGTTACGTGGTGACCGAGGAGATGCGCGTGGCGAACGCGCCGACGCGGCGCTTCTTCGTCGCCGACCGGCAGAGCGGGCCGGTGCTGCTGAAATACGCGCCGGAAAATATCAAGATGGACATCCTGCCGCGCATCTGCCGCGGCGAGATCTGCTTTGCGATCGGCATGAGCGAGCCGAATTCCGGCTCCGACTTGTTTGCGGCCAAGACGCGCGCGACCAAGACAGACGGCGGCTATCTGATCAACGGCACCAAGATCTGGACCTCCTCGGCCCATATCGCCGACTACATGATCGCAATCTTCCGCACCTCCCCCCCGACCAAGGAGAACCGCCGCCACGGCCTGACGCAGTTCCTGGTCAAGATGAAGCAGCCGGGCATCCAGGTGAACCCGATCGGCCAGATCACCGGGCAGTATGAATTCAACGAGGTGGTGTTCACGGACTTTTTCGTTCCCGACGATCACGTGCTCGGCGAAATCGACGGCGCCTGGAAGCAGGCGACGTCGGAACTGGCCTATGAGCGTTCCGGCCCCGAGCGTTTTCTCGAGACCTATTACGTGTTGACCGAACTGGTCCGCGCCGTCGGCAACAATCCGGATACCCGCAGCGCCGAAGGCATCGGGCGGCTGGTGGCGCAGGTGCATACCATGCGTCGCATGTCGGTTTCGGTGGCGGGCATGCTGCAGGCCGGCAAGGAGCCGGTCGTCGAAGCTTCCATTGTCAAAGACATCGGCACGGTGTGGGAGCAGCAGCTGCCGCACCGCGTCCGCGAACTCGCCGCCTTCGTCGAGGAAACCGCCACCAACCGCGAGACGCTGGAACAGCAACTTTCATTCGCGATCAAGACCGCGCCCAAGCTGACGATCCAGGGCGGCACCACCGAAGTGCTGCGCGGCATCATCGCCCGCGGGCTCGGTTTGCGCTAATTCAAGAAGGAAACTCCATGAGCAAATACACGGATATCGGCGTCGAGAAGCACGGCCATGTCGGCCTGATCGAAATCAGAAAGCCGCCCCTCAACTTCTTCGACGTCTCCTTGATCAACCAGATCGCGGATGCGCTGGAAGAGTTCGACAACGACATCGAAATCCGCGCCTCGGTACTCGCAGCGCAAGGCAAGGCGTTCTGTGCCGGCGCCGATTTTTCCGATCCGAAGCGGCAGGAGCAGGAAGCGAGCGCGCAAAACGATCCGGCGGCTAACCTGCCGATCAACCATCTCTACGTTCAGGCCGTGCGCATCTTCCGCAACAAGAAGCCGGTCGTCGCCGCCATCCATGGTGCCGCCATCGGTGGCGGCCTGGGGCTCGCCGTATCCGCCGATTTCCGCGTCACCTGCCCCGAAGCGCGCTTCGCGGCCAATTTTACAAAACTCGGCTTCCATCCCGGCTTCGGCCTGACCGCGACGCTTCCCGAACTGGTCGGCAGGAACAATGCGGAATTGATCTTCTACACCAGCCGCCGCGTCACCGGCGAGGAAGCCACGCGGATGGGCCTCGCCAATCTCTGCGTGCCGCAGGATCAGGTCCGTGCTGAAGCGATGAAGCTCGCCGCCGAAATCGCCGAATGCTCGCCGCTCGGCCTGATCTCCACCCGCGCCACCATGCGCGCCGGCCTCGCCGACCGCGTCATGGCCGCCACCAACCACGAACTCGCCGAGCAGACCAAACTCCGCGCGACGGAGGATTTCAAGGAAGGCGTCAAGGCCACCGCCGAGCGCCGGGTAGCGAATTTCAAGGGACGGTAGGGCGCACGCACGTCTCTCTCAACCCGTCGTCCCTGCGAACGCACTAGGGCATCTACACGTTTGCCGGGCCATATACGAGGATTTGGAAGCGAGCCATTCCGATGTGGAAGGTGATTGGTCCAGGTGGGCGATGCGAGGCGTAGCCGGTCCATCCGCCGAGCTTTGCGATGATCCATGCGGCCCAGGCGATAGTGTTGGGGCGATGGTGGTTCTTCTGAAGCTCGGTCCGGCCTTTCAGGGTTTTGTTGATGGCCTTGAGCGCTTCGATCTCGTCCGGTGTGAACGCAAAATCTGCCGGCAATTCTTCGCCGCCATTGCGGGCTTGAACCAGCTGGATGACGATACATGCCACTCTGGTAGCGATCGCCGCGAGTTTGATCAGGCCTTCAGCGCTGTCGAGCTGACTATCCTCGATGCGCAGACCCTGGCTCTTCAGCGAGCGAAAGAGCTGTTCGATGATCCAGCGCTGCTTGTACCAGGAGACGATCCGCCAGGCATCGGCGGCAGCGGCAATCGGATGCGTGGTCAAGAGCAACCAATGAATGGGCTTGGCGCCCTTCGGGGGGCGCAACTCGACGACTTCCACGAAGCTGACTTTGACGCCCTCCGGCAGGTCTTTCACGCCGGGGCGCGGCGGCCGTTTGAGCACAACGGTTCCGAAGCGCATGGAGAGGTGGGCCTGGCGACCGCGGCGATCCATTCGCTTTGGCAGATCGATCACCGCCTTGTCGCAGAAGCGGGCCCGTTCGACTGCCTGATAAAGCGTGCCGCCGTCGACCAGCGCATGGTCGTGCATGGCGCGCGACAGGAGGTGGACATTGTCAGCGGGTGTCAGCGCCCAGTGAGCAAAGAAATCCCCCTCGCGGTCGTTGACAACGGTGATCATACGAGCAGCGGCCAGAACATCGCGGCCTTGCTCAGCGGTCGTCACCCAGCGCGCCGACTCCTTGTCGGCCAAGGCGCGCTTCTCGTGAGCGATCTTGGCCTTGCGCTTGCGCGTCCACACCTCACCGCCGGTGAGCCCGAGACAGACCCCGCTGTCGGCATCGACCGCCATCATGGCATGCAGCAACACGCCGCGAGCATTGCCTTTGCCGACCTTGCCCAAGCCGCGCCGATGTCCAGGACAGGTGTGGAACTTAATCTCGCTGGTATCCTGGATTGACAGCACATGACGCCCGCTGACCGCGATCGACGTCTGCAGGCTCCAGCCTTCAATCAGCTTGTCGATCGTGACCTGTGGATTGTTCACAAACCGCCAGAACGCCATGTTCGCAGCCCAGTCGCCCTGCGCCATCTGGCGCAAACAGACGCTGCGCGTGCAAAGCATAGCCCGGAGAAGCGCCGCCCCCTTTTATCGAGGCGAACGTCTCCAAACTTACCCAGGGACAAACCCGGTTCCTGCTGCATCTCTGGCGCTCCTTCGAATCAAAGCGCCAGAGAGAGAATCATACAAACGCTGCGGCGACAGCACATCATGCCGCTCCGAGTCAATCTGTCGCGTCCCCAAGGTGTGTAGATGCCCTAGTGCGTTCGCAGGGACCCATACGCCGCGGCCCGCGTAAAGGGCACAACGTCAGACGGCTTACTTCACCATCAAGAGCGGTGGTTATGGGTCCCTGCGTTCGCAGGGACGACTCGTTGAGGGATTTCGCTACGCCACCAGCCTGAACGTCACTCCGCAGAGATCGAAACTGTCGCCCGATACCTGGCAACCCTTCGCCTTGGCTGCATCACGCACTTTCGCTACGTCAGCGACCTTGAACGTCAACCCGCTCATCAAATCGCTCGCGCCCTTGACGAAACGGAAGCTGGCATTGGGCAATTTCAAATCAAGCTCGCCGCTTGCATTCTTGGTAACGGTAATCCCCGTGATCTTCCCCCAGTGCTCGGCCAGCCCCAACGGATCCGGGCTCTGCATCTCGACATCAGTCAGCGCCAGCGTCACGTCTTTCCGGATCGCCTTCTGCCAATCCGGCCCCGCCGGCGGATAGGGCCCCAGCACATCGTCGCTGCCTGTGGTGTGATTGAACTCGATGAAGGCCGCGCGGCAATCGCGCGGGTGCAGTTGCACGCCGTGATAGGGCACGTGCGTGATTACGTTGGCGGTGCGCACGCCGATGCTGTTGGCGTGCTTGCCGCGCGCGTCGGGATCGTTGCAGCAGAAGATCGCCATGTAGCCGCCGCGGCCGCCGGTTTTGTCGAGAAAGCGTCCCGCCGCGGTGCCCGGCTGGAACGGCGCCACCACTTCCAGCAAAATGGTGTCCACCGGCAGCAGCGCGTTTTCCAGCCCGTATTTCGCGACATTACCGTCACGGTAACAGACGTTGAGGCCCATGATCGCGGAAATATCCGAGATCACCGGCTCCAGATGCGGCGCCACCAGGCAGATCTGCCGCAGCCTGAGATATTCGGCCATATCAATGTCCCTGAAATACGGGTTTGCGCTTCTCGACGAAGGCCTTCGCCGCTTCCTTGTGGTCGGCGGTGTCGCCGGAGCGCGAATGGTGGATAGCTTCGGCGTCGAAGCAGGCTTCCAGCGACATCGTCTCGGCGTTGTTGATGTTGCGCTTGATGTAGCCCAGCGTCACCGACGGCCCCTGCGCCAGCGACATCGCAAGGTCGTGCGCTTCGGCGTCGATATCGGCTTCCGGCACTACTTTTGTCACCATGCCGAGATTGTACGCTTCCTGCGCCGACAGCACCGGCGACATCAAATAGAGCTCACGCGCCTTGGCGCTGCCGAGCATCTGGGTCAGGAAGTACGTTCCGCCGTAATCGCCCGACAATCCGACTTTGGCAAAAGCTGTCGTAATCTTGCAGGAGGCGCTGGCAACACGCAGGTCGCAGGACAGCGCGATCGAGAGGCCAGCGCCGGCGGCGGCGCCATCGAGCTGCGCCACCACGGGCTTCGGCATCTGGTGCAGGATGCGCGACACTTCCATGCCGCGGCGCAGATTGGCCATCTTGGCCTCGAAGCCGAGCGGCGCCCGGCCCTCCGCCATCGACTTGACGTCGCCGCCGACGCAGAACGTGCCGCCGGCGCCCTTCAACAGCACCGCTCGCACCTCGTGATCCTCAGCCGCGCGCCGCGCCGCCTCCACCAGCCCGCGCGTCATGTCCGGGTTGAGCGCGTTGCGCCGGTCGGGGCGGTTCATGGTGATGGTGAGTAGCCCAGCGTCGAGGTTCTGGAGGACCATTTCGTTTGCGCTCATGGACGATGCTTTCGTTGTTGTTGGTTGTCTTGACTTGGTTTTGAAGCCGTCATTGCGAGCGAAGCGAAGCAATCCAGACTTTCTTTGCCGCCCTATGGATTGCTCCGTCGCTTTCGCTCCCTTGCGCAAATGCTTCGCATTTGCCGCAGGCAATGACGCTTCGCGTCACTTCTTCACCAGCGGACAGCGCGAGGCTTCGAGCGGCTGGAACGCCTCGCCGCCGGGGATGGTGGCCAGCAGCTTGTAATAGTCCCAGCGCGCCTTCGATTCCTGTGGCTTCTTGACCTCGAACAGATACATGTCGTGCACCATTCGGCCGTCATCTCGAATTTTGCCGTTCCTGGCGAACATGTCGTTGACCGGCGTCTCCTTCATGACCTTCATGACCGCGGCCGAATCCGTGGTGCCCGCGGCCTTCACGGCTTTCAGGTAATGGCCGACGGAAGAGTAGACGCTGGCCTGCGCCGCGGTCGGCGGCCGCTTGACGCGCTCCTGGAAGCGTTTTGAGAACGCGCGGGTGTCGTCATTGAGATCCCAGTAGAACGCCTCCGCCAGCAACAGGCCCTGCGCCGTCTCCAGTCCAACGCTGTCGATGTCGGTCACGAAGGCGAGCAGCGGCGACAGCTTCTGACCGCCGCTCTTGGTTAGCCCGAATTCCGCCGCCTGCTTGATCGCGTTGATGGTATCGCCACCGGCATTCGCAAGGCCCACGACCTTCGCCTTCGAACTCTGCGCCTGCAGGAGGAACGAGGAGAAGTCCGACGTGTTGAGCGGATGCTTGACGCCGCCGAGCACCTTGCCGCCGGCCTTCACCACCACATGGGTGGTGTCCTTTTCCAGGTCCTGGCCGAACGCATAGTCGGCGGTGAGAAAGAACCAGGTCTCAAAACCTGATTTGACGGTGGCAAGCCCGGTGACGTTAGCCTGCGCAAAGGTGTCGTAGGAGTAATGCACGGTGTAGGGGCCGCAGGCCTCGTTGCTCAGGCGGATCGAGGCCGGGCCGCTATACATCACGATCTTGTTGCGCGCTTTTGCAATCTCGCCGGCGGCCAGCGCGGTCGCGGACGCCGCCACGTCGTACAGCATCTCGACGCCCTGGTTGTCGAGCATGTCGCGCGCGATGCTGGCGGCAAGGTCGGCCTTGTTGAGATGGTCGGCCGCGACGATCTCGACCTTGCGTCCGAGCACCTCGCCGCCAAAATCCTCCACCGCCATCTTCGCGGCCGTCTCCGAGCCTGGCCCGGTGATATCGGCGTAAAGCCCGGACATGTCGAGAATGCCGCCGAGCTTGAGCGGCGCCTTGGTTTGCGCCAACGCCGCACTCGCAGACATCGCCAAGACCGCCGCGACAATGCCTGTTGTTGCTCTCTTCATGGAAGGCCTCCCTTGTCGGCTGCCGCATTGCCTGCGGCTTTGAATTTTGCTCGCCGCGATCATGCCGCATGGCATCCATAGCGGCAAGGCGCAGACGTTTTCCGTTAAACGGAATGATCCTGTAGGATGGGTAGAGCGCAGCGAAACCCATCAATCGCCGCCTGTAGGAGCGATGGGTATCGCTTCGCTCAACCCATCCTACACACTCATCAGGTGCCGGGCCGGGCCACTTATCCACGCTTGAGCAAGGTTTCCGCTTCTTCGATTTCGCGCAGATCTCGCTCCATGTCGAAATCAACAAGAACTGGTGCGAGCACCTCGGGTATTGCCGCGGCTCGCCCGTTTGCACGGTAGAGGCGCGCAAGTCCGACTGCGCTGCGTAGCTCAAAAGTTTTCGTCCGTTGGGTTCGGGCGATTTCCAGCGCTCTGCGGAAGGCGTCTTCGGCCATGGAAACGTCCGGCGGATCAAGACGCAACAAGAGCTCACCCTGGCTGCGATGCAGTTCGGCATCGAGCCAATGCTGACCGGATTGCTCCGTCCACGAAATCAACTGCCGCAAAATTTCCAACCCGGACTCAGCTTGCCCGGCCTCCGCATTCGCCACCGCAACCTGCATCCCCCAAAACGGTTCACAGAGGTAGCAGTCATTCTCGTGAAGCAATGTCCAGCCCCGTTGCATTTCCGAAAGCCCACCCGTCCGGTCGCCGGCGCGCCACTTTGCCAGGCCGTTCAGGTAGCTGCCGGCGGCTATGTACAACGGCATCGTATGCTCGCGCGCGAGAGCGAGCGCCAGAATCGTCTCTGTTTCCTGCAACATGCCTCCGCATAGTCCATCGAAGACCGCCTTGTGAACGAGCGCATTGGCTTGAGAAAGCGCCGGCCTATCTGCCGTGGCGCGCACCGCTTCGGCGGCGAGCCGGCGCGATCGATCAATCGTGCCGAGCGGCCAAAGCACCAGGGCAAGAAACCTCTTGATGACGAAAGGCAGGTCCAGCGCCGATGCCCTGAAGGTCGCCGGATCAGGCTCAGCCTCGTAGATCACAAGCGCGCGCTCGAGATGCAGTCGCGCGTTCAGGTAATCGCCGCCGAACCAACAGGTTACCCCGGCTGTCGAGTGTGCGACGACCGCGGCCACTGGCGATTCCGGTCGCTGCCTGGCGACGCCCATGACTGCCTCCGTCAACTCCTGCATCGGCGCGATCTCGCCATGCGTCAAGCAGGCGTTGAACAGGCCCGAATGGATCGGCGCCAGTTCGACCGGATCATTGATGTCGGCTGCGAACTGTCGGGCGCGCTTCCACGCGGCCACCGTTTCGGGGGCGCTGTGGCCAAGGCTGCCCCGCAGCGCGCGGCCATATGCGATTTGAAGCTGCAGCCGGTTCATGCTCCGGCCCGGCTCATCGGGCAGCGCATCGGCAATGGCGACAGCCTCGCCGAGATGTGCGATTGCCTCGGTATAGGCCGAGCGTTTCAGCGCCTGCTGACCGGCCTTGCGCCACCACTCGAAGGCTACCACGCCCAGCCCCGCTTCAGTGAAGTGATATGCCACGACTTCCGGCTCGGTCTCGGCGATCACCGGAAACTGATCGCGTAGGACATCGCCAATGTGCTTATGGAGCAATTGCCGGCGGCTCTTCAGCAGGCTCTCGTAAGCCGCTTCCTGAACCAGCGCATGCTTGAAGCTGTAGCTCGCTTCCGGCGGCGCCCCGCGACGCGATAGCAGTTCGGCCTCTTCGAGCTGACCCAGCGCGGCGCACAGCGTCAGATCATCGCGCCCCGCCACACTTCGCAACAGCCTGTATGAGAAGTCGCGGCCAATGGCAGCGCCTATCTGCGCCACTTCCTTGACCGGGGCCAGCCGGTCAAGGCGCGCCATCAGCGAGTCCTGCAGTGTCGCGGGGATGGCGAGCGGCGGGAGCGGGCTATCGAGGCGATAGCGTCCGGCATCTTCCACGAGCAGTCCGGACTCCAGCACCATCTTGGTCAGTTCCTCGACAAATAGCGGGATACCATCCGTCCTGTCGATGATCTGCGTCATCATTTCGCCTGGCAGATGCCGGCCGACGGTCACCTGCTCGACCAGAGCGCGCGTGTCCTGCCGATCAAGGCGGTCGAGCCGCAACAAGCTGACGTTGGCAAGACCCGCCCAAGGCGGTTCGAACTCAGGCCGGAATGTCATGAGCGCGAGGATCGGCAACCCCCTGACCCGGTCGACTGCGAGATCAAACAGCTCAAGCGTCGTGGCGTCGGCCCAATGCATGTCCTCGCAGACAATCAGCACTGGTTGCTGCCGGGCCAACCCCTCAAGCTGATCGAGCAGGGTGGCGAACGTCTGTCGCCGCTGCTGCACTGGATTCAAGCCGAGCGGCGGATAGCGCTCGCCAGTTGGGATCGAAAGAAGCGCGGCGATCAACGGCGCCGCGTTGGCCACCTGTCGCGTTCCGAGTGCAAGCATTGCCTCGAGCTTGTCGAGCTTTTGCCCGATCGTATCCTGTGGCTCTATGCCAGCAGCGCGCTCAAGTTGAGCGATGAAGGGATGAAGCGCACTGTTGGTGTGGTAGGGCGAGCACTGATACCTCACCCGGCGGTGCGCCCCTAGCCCGAGGCTCTCTGAGAGCGTTGCGACAAAGCGCGATTTGCCGATGCCGGCCTCGCCGGAAATCATCATCACCTGGCCTTGGCCCTGCCACGCCAGCTGCTGGCGCGAAAGCGCGAATTCGATCTCTGCCTTGCGGCCGACAAAGCCAATGGATCGCGCGGTACGCACCGCCTCGAAGCGGCTCTCCGATGCAGCCCCACCTTCGACTGCCCAGACTGCGATGGGTTCGAAGATGCCCTTGACCTCGCGGAGGCCGAGGTTGCGAAAAGTGAATAGATCGCCCAGCAGCTCGCGCGTCGAAGCAGCAACGACGACCGCCCCCGGTTCTGCCAGGCCCTGGAGCCGGGCAGCAACGTTCGGTGTATCCCCGACCATTGCCTGCTGCTCTGACGCGCCTCCGCTGATGAGGTCGCCTACCACCACCAGCCCGGTCGCGATCGCGATACGCACCTCGACCCGTTCCGCGCGCGTTTCAAGCGGTCCTACTGCGGCGATGATGTCGAGCCCCGCGCGCACCGCGCGCTCCGCGTCATCCTCGTGCGCGCGGGGATAGCCGAAATAGGCGAGTATCCCGTCGCCCACAAACCTGGCGAGACTGCCGTCGTAAGTGGCAATCACCCTCGCGCAGGCGGCCCGATAGGCGCGGATCACCTCCCACATGTCCTCTGGATCCAGGCGAGCCGAGAGCGCAGTCGAGCCCACCAGATCACAGAACATGACCGTGAGGTGGCGTCGCTCGGCATCGCGCTGAAGCGCCGGCTCAGCGACCAGTTCGCCTTGATTGAGTTCGGCGATCGCGCGCAGCATTTTACGTCGATGGCCGAGCAGGACACCGAGCCTGTCGAAGTCCTGGTCCGTCAGTTCGGGAAGGACACCAAGATCAATCCCGTTCTCGGCAAAACGCAGCGCGTATTGTCCAAGCCCAAGCTTCTCGAGCCAATCCGAAATCTGCTGCATGGCTCCACCGGAATATGTGGTTGACAGCAGGCCGCATGTTGGGCCACGGCGACGAAAACTTATCCCAATGTCCCTCAGATGGCACGCCTTGATGCAGCAATTCGACTGCGAATAACTCCCTATTTCTTGCGAGAGCGGTGCTCGGCTACAGCGCTCGCTACCAAGCAGCGCATGACATGATGACAACAACTGGATTTTGATGCGCGCGCGATTTGCAGCAAGCAGCGGTGCACAACCAGTGCGTAGGATGGGGTGTGCCGCACATTCACGCGGCGGTTCGTAGGATGGGTAGAGCGCAGCGAAACCCATCAACCATTGCGCGGAGGCGTGATGGGTATCGCTGCGCTCCACCCATCCTACACAGCGCACTACCCCAGCAGCCCCTTCCCCGGCACATGATTGAGCTCGAGCCGGATGCCATCGGGATCTCCGAACAGGATCGAATAATATCCCGGCGCCCACTGATCCTCGCGCGGCGCACGGATGATTTTTGCGCCGAGCGTCTGGAGAAAACCATGCAGCTCGTCGACGTCGGCGCGCTCGCGGGCGCGGAAGCAGAGGTGATGCAGGCCGACACGCTGCTGCTCGAATGCCGCGCCTTCATGCTCGGCTAACGGCGCACTGATGCCGACCGCGGTCCGGCCGCCGACGCAATAGTAGGTGGTCTCGGTATCGATCACCGGTTTCAGCCCGAGAAACGGCAGCAGCTTGCGATAAAACGCGCGGGAGCGCTCGTAATTCGAGGCGGTGAGAAAAATATGCGCGATGCCGTTGACTTCCATTGTCTTCCCCTGCGTGGCAATCTCAGGTAGTAACGTCGTTGCTATCGAGCATACAGGAACAAGCGGGATGGAGAGCAGCGCTATGACCCGTCCGGCATTGCGTGGCAACGCGGCGCTCCCGGCATGCGCCGCGTCACTTCTCGTGCTGGCGTCCGTTGGACCGGCCGATGCCGCCGATTGCGCGCTCGAGCCGCAGGGCGAAGGACGTGTCGCCGCCGTGATCGATGCGCGCAGCTTTCGCCTCGAAGACGGCCGCGAGGTCCGGCTCGCCGGCATCGAGCGCGGTGGAACCGACGGGGCCAGCGGCAGAGCCGCATTGTCCGCGATCGCCGGCGGCCGCGACGTGACGCTGCATGGCGAGGACGACACGCCGGATCGCTATGGCCGCCAGGGCGCCTTTGTGTTCGCGACAGGCTCGGAACACTCGGTGCAAAGCGAGCTGCTGCGCCGCGGCGAGGCGCTGTTTTCGGCCGATACAGCCGACAAAAATTGCGCTGCAGCACTGGCCGCCGCCGAGGGCGCGGCACGCGATGCCAAATTGGGCATTTGGGCTGAAACCTCGGCCATAAAAAACACAGAAAGTCCGGGCGATATTCTGGCAGCGATTGGGCAGTTTACGGTGGTCGAGGGCAGAGTTCTGTCCGTTCGGCAGGCAGGGGCAATGATCTACCTGAATTTCGGGCGGAACTGGACACGGGACTTTGCTGCGACTATTTCAAGGCGCATCGTTCCGGTGTTCGAGAACGCCAGCCTTGGACCTAAATCGCTCGAAAATCGACGGATTCGTGTCCGCGGCATTGTCTCGTCGCGGGGAGGACCACGGATCGAACTGTTCCGGGTGGGGCAGATTGAGGTGCTGGGCGGGAAATAACGCTTGATCCGAGGGCTGGGCACCGGTTTTCGTTTGGATCACGCGCAAAAAAGGGATGAGATCGACGATCCCGGTCGGATCGTGGGTCCAGTGGCTGATTTGACGCATCGTGCAGAACGGCGCGAAGGAAACAGGGGCTGCAACCTTCTGGCTGCGCCGGCGCTGCTGTGCGCCGCGCTCACGCTTTCTTCCTGTGGAAATCTCGGAAAACTCGAAACCGCCGCGCCGACGGTGGCGGCGCCGAAGCCGAGCCGCGCCGTCGCGCAAACGCCCGCCAGCGAGCGCGAACATGAGCGCATTCTCGCCTCCTATGGCGGCGCCTATGACGACCCGAAACTCGCGACCCTGATCGGCAAGACCGTCGACCGGCTGGTCGCGGCCTCCGACCGTCCCGAGCAGGCCTACCGGGTGACCATCCTCAATTCCGGCGCGGTCAACGCCTTCGCGCTGCCGACCGGCCAGCTCTATGTGACGCGCGGCCTGGTGGCGCTCGCCAGCGACACCTCCGAGTTGTCCTCGGTGCTGAGCCACGAGATGGCGCATGTCATCGCAAAACACGCCTCGATCCGGGAAGACCAGGCGCGGCAGGCTGCGGTGGTGACCCGTGTCGTCACCGACATGAGCAACGATCCCGATCTGACGGCGCTGGCGCTGGCGAAAACGAAACTGACGATGGCGAGCTTCTCGCGCGCACAGGAATTCGAGGCCGACGGCATCGGCGTCGGCATTGCGGCCCGTGCCCGGTTCGATCCCTATGGCGCGGCACGCTTCCTCGCCGCCATGGAGCGCAATGCGGCGATGAAGGCGGGCAAGACCTCGCTCGATCCCCGCGCGCAGGATTTCCTGTCCTCGCATCCGGCGACGCCCGAACGCGTGCAGAACGCGCAGGCCAGCGCCCGGCAATACTCCTCGCCGCAGAGCGCCGAGCGCGACCGCGAGACCTATCTCGCCGCGATCGACAACATCGTTTATGGCGAGGACCCCAGCGAAGGTTTTGTGCGCGGCCGGCGCTTCCTGCATCCGAAGCTCGGCTTCACCTTCGCTGCGCCCGATACCTTCACGCTGGATAACACCGCGCAGGCCGTGATCGGCGTGCGCGAGGGCGGCACGCAGGCGATGCGCTTCGACGTGGTGCGCGTGCCGGCCGAACAGTCGCTCTCCGATTATCTCAATTCCGGCTGGATGGAAGGCGTTGACAAGGGCTCGACCGAAGACCTCATGATCAACGGTTTCCCGGTGGCGGCAGCCTCGGCGAATGGCGATCAGTGGCAGTTCAAGGTCTATGCGCTGCGCTACGGCAGCGACGTCTACCGCTTCATCTTCGCCGCCAAGCAGCGCAACACCGAGAGCGAGCGCAATGCGCGCGAGACCGTCAATTCGTTCCGCCGCCTGACGCTGGAAGAAATCCAGGCCGCGCGTCCCTTGCGCATCAAGGTCATCACCGTGCAGCCCGGCGATACCGTAGAATCCCTCGCCCACCGCATGACCGGTGTCGATCGCCCCGCCGAGCGCTTCCGCATCCTCAACGGCCTCGACCAGCACGCGCAGATCAAGCCGCGCGATCGCGTGAAGATCGTGGTGGATTGACGCGCGGGCACTCGCAAACGCAATCGCTGGCCTGGAGCTTCCCAAACTACGGTTGCTTCCGAAGCTGCTGCGCCTGACCTCTCAGCGTCTCCGAAGGACTTTCCCCAAAATACGTGCGGTACGTGATCGAGAACCGGCCCATGTGGGTGAACCCCGCGCTCATGGCAATCTCGGTGACATTCGCTTCCGGATCGGCCCGCAGCAGGGCCTGACGAACTTGCCTCAAGCGGGCGTTCCGCAGGTAGCGCATCGGCGAGACGCCCTTGAAATCCCTGAAGTGCATAAAGAGCGTCCGGCCCGCAACCCCGGTCGCCGTAACGAGGTCGGCCACTGTGACTGCCTGATCGAGATGAGCTTCGATGTAGTCGACCGCGCGCCTTACGTCACGCGGCGCAATCGGCCTCTCGAGGCGTCGCAGCGCGTTGCTGTAATTGTGCGGATGCGACAGCAGCAGTGCGGTAATAATGAACTGCTCGAACTGGCTCATCGTCGTCGAGCTCCAGAGCACCGATCCCGCCTGTTCCAGGTCCGCGACGGCCATCAGCACGTAGCGTGCCAGGCTGCGGCCGTACCCCGTAGCGAGGTCGATGGTGGGCGCAAAGTCGAGGGGAGCGGTTGGTGGCTCGCCGAGTAGGACGGCAAGCTGACCTGTAAGGCTGGATTTGGTCAAAGACAGTTGGATGCGGCTGCTATCGGCCTCCGATACCAGCCGACATCTCTCGCGCGTCGGCGAGATGATCGTGGCAAGGTTCGGATTGCAAACGACGTTGTCACGGCCAATGGTGGCTTCAAGCTGCCCGCGAAGCGGCAGGTGGATCCAGGTGTCGGTGCGGGCAGGGCTCGGAGACAGGACAACCGATGCGCCGCCGTATTGCACGTAACCCACGTAGAGGCCCGGCATGTAAACGCCGTTGAGGCGCGCATCGAGCTGGCGGGCCTGCCGCCCTGCGATGTCGAAGCGGTAGCCTTTCGCGCGCAGGAATGCACCGGTCTCTTCCACATTGCGGCTGCGGAAGATGGGCAACTGCTCCAGAAGCGGCGCTGTGCCAGGCTGCATGCTCGCCTCCGTGTTGATCGAGCATACCACGCATCCGAGCCATGGGCACCGGGGCCGGGAATGTTCCGATCATTCTTGCAGTTTCTGGATAATGATCGTCGGTTCCCGGAAGCGATTTACGCGCTTTCCGGATAGAACCTCGCGGCACTCGGATATCCAGCACCAAATGCGCCAGTTAGGCTTCGCGCCCAACGGGGCGGTGCCTATCGATAGGGGGGTCCATCAAGGAAGGAAGCGTCGTGACTGCAGGGCATATTCACAGAATAGCTCGTCGCCAATTTCTGGGTGAATCGGCTGCAGCGGCTCTGGCCGCAGCTGCGTGCGTGTCTTCGCTGCGACCGGCAAGAGCAGCCGTCCACGCGGTACCGGTCCACAAATCAGGCAGCCTCGAGACTCTGGTCGTAAGCGACGGCCATTTCTTCCTTCCAGTGGGCTTCCTCGCGACGCCGGACTCTCCGCCCGCCGAGCGCGAAGCTGCCCTGAACGCAACCGGACAAACCGCCGACCAGCTCCAGCTCGTGAACACTGTCGCGGTGATCCGTAGCCGGTCCGATGTGGTCCTGGTCGACACGGGCACCGGCCCGCGCCACCAGTCCACGGCGGGAAAGCTTGCGGAGAACCTCAAAGCTGCCGGCATTCCACCTGCGGCCGTGACCAAGATCGTCCTGACCCACGGCCATCCCGACCACCTGTGGGGCGTCCTCGACGCGCATGACAACCCGATCTATCCGAATGCGAGCTATCTCGTTTCGGCCGTCGAATGGAATCTTTGGGCCGACCCGGATGTGATGCGAAGGTTGCCGGCAGTCTTAGCAACCAACGATCGCATCATCAATGGCGCCAAGAACCATTTCTCGCACGCCAGAGACAAGATGAGGACGGTACGGGATGGCGATGAGATTGTCAGCGGCGTGCAGGTCATCGATACGCCAGGGCATACCCAGGGCCACATCTCGGTCGAAATCGCCGGTGGCGATGGTCTCGTCGTCGTTGCGGACGCGCTTACGCACGCTGTGATCTCATTCCAGCATCCGTCGTGGCCGGTGCCCGTCGACCATGAGCCCGATCGCGGCATCTCGACCCGCCTACGCCTGCTTGATCGACTCGTCATTGACAAGCGCCGGCTGATCGGCGCTCACCTGCCGTTCCCTGGCACCGGCTTCGTCGAGCGCAAGGATGGCGCCTATCGCTTCGTTCCGACTTGAAGCTCGCGAAAAGTCGAGTTGAGCGTCATCGCTTTCGGGAGGCGCAGTGATATGGCTGATCAATGGCTATTCAAGAGCGAGACTTATGATAACTGCAATTGCGCTATGAATTGTGGTTGCCAGTTCAACCTGCCGAGTACTCACGGCTATTGTCAGTCGGCCTTCGTCGGCACCATCGTTGAAGGCCACTTCAACGATACGCCGCTCTCAGGTTTGAACTGGGCGGCACTGTACAAGTGGCCCGGCGAAATCAAGGACGGAAACGGCCGGCGCCAGATCGTTATCGACGAGCGTGGGGATGAAGCTCAACGAATCGCGCTTGAAACGATCATCTCAGGCGAGGCATGCGAACCATTGAGCAATCTTTTCGCCGTATTCGCGTCCACATGCTCGGAATTTTGCGAGACGTTGTTCCTACCGATTGACTTCGATGCAGACTTGGAACTCAGAACCGCAAGGGTAGAGATACCCGGCCATCATGCGGAGCACCGGCAGGCCGAAGATCAACGAATTTACTGGTCAACCATTCCACATTGCGCTGGCGCGTCCTAGTGGCAGTTTCGAGTTTACTTACGCAGAAATCGGGCTAGGTGCCACGTCGGTCACAGGTGACATGGAAATGGCGTTCGAAGATTCATGGGCACACTTTTGTGTTCACCACTTCAATCAGGATGGCTTGGTCAGGGAAAGATCAAGGCTCACGACATGGCTAGGGCACATGACCTCGCGTTCCCGTGAATGACGCCAAGCGTTACCGTTCTGAAAGCATGTTTCCGGAGACGTCTTTGAACGTGAGTGGGCTCACTCGCTAGCGGGCTCACTCGCTCGAGAGTCTGTAATGGGTCTTTCGCGATGGCGTCTAGCTAGCTTTGCGAGCGCAAGCGAATTGTCCGCCGTAGCCCACCGGGCGAAGGCGCAAGCAATCCCAAGGCTACGCAACAAGGCTACGCAAACAGTGTGGATTGCTTCGTCGCTTACGCTCCCTTGCGCAAACGCTTCGCGTTTGTCGCAGGCAATGACGCGGAGAGAGCGACACATTCACCGCGTCGTCCCGGCCGTGAGCAGGGACGACATGTTGAGAAAGTTCGTACGATCTAAATCTACTCGATGGTTACACGCGCGCGCCACCGCGATTCGAAACTATTGTCGTCATCGAGCATCCGCGCCTGTGCATCCATAGGCTCGCTGCGTTTCTCTGTGAACATGCTTACGGGCGCCGCCTCCGCCTTGGCTTGCGCGGGCGCCGCTGCCGGCCACTTCAGCAAAGATTTCGAGATCACGGTCTTGCCGGCGTACCAGCATTTTCGCCCGTCGATCAGGCGCCAGGACCAATGCCCATGCACCTTTGACGGCGTAGCACTGCATTCCTTGATCTGCGCCTTGGCCTGCGCGGTCGGCATGCAAATCGGTACGAGCGCGGCAATGCAAGCGGCGAAAAAGATAAGCCGAATCTGCATCTTCATCGGTCACTCCCCCTGCGGTTAGTTGAGCGCGGGAGCAACTTCGCCCTGTATTCTGGTCATAAAAGGTCGAAAATCTGGCTGAATTCCACGTCAAAGCCCTCAAAACGCCATCTGGGATGATCTCCGGTGGCTCCATCAAAGGGCGCGGACACTGCCCGCCGGACGCTCGCATTCGCCGACTTACTTTCCTGCGGCTTCGTGACCAAGCCTAGTCGGTGATAGCCCGCGCGCGCCACCGCACTTCGAAACTGTTGGCGTAGTCGAGCAGCCGCGCTTGCGCGTCCAGTGGATCGCTGCGCTTCTCCGTGGCGACGGTTACTGGTACTGGCGCTGTATCGGCTTTCGCTTGCACCGACGCCTTCGCGGGCCACTGCAACAGCGATTTCGAGATCATGGTCTTGCCGGCGTACCAGCATTTTCGTCCATCGATCAGGCGCCAGGACCAATACCCTTGCGCACTCGATGGCCGAGCGACACTGCATTCCATGGCCTTCGCATTTGCCACGCCGGTTGGCATGAGCGCAGCGATACAAGCGGCGAAAAAGACCAGCAGAATTTGCGTCTTCATCGAACACCCCCTGCGGTTCAATTAGATGTGGACAGAAGCCTCACTTTTAAATTTGGTCACAAATGGCCGAAAATTTGGCCACATTCCGGGCGAACTGCCGCGCGATGGGTTGAGGTGAGGCGGTAACCATCTATTATTTCGAGTGCAGGCGAATTGTTCGCCGTCCGACTGCGTCAAGCGACACCGAGATCAGGAGCAGATCCAGATGATCGCGACCGCGATCGGCAAGCCCAAACCAAATGCGCTGAGCGTAGCCAGGGCGAACTCGGAGAGCAGATTTGCTTGGGGTCGTACATCAGGTAACGACATGGCGTTACTCCTTGGAGCCCCGCAAGCCCCGAATGAACAATGAAGACCGCCCTCAGGCCAAGCCTTGGCACCTCTTGGTAATGCCGGATGCTGAGCGGTTATGGTTAACAAGCGGTTAACCCGCGAGCGTTCATGTTGCCGCAATGAGTTCGACCGTGTCGTCTCGTGCAGAGAAGGGAAGCGGCGCGAGGACAGGAAACTAGCGCAACCCAAACAAAAAGCCCGGTCTTGCGACCGGGCTTTTCGTTTCAATCCCTGGAATTGGGATCCTTTCAGGCAGCCTCATCCGCCACGGCAGCGTCGTCGCCGTCGGCTTCGACATCGGCCTCGTCGGCTTCGCCGTCAGCCCCGGTCGCCTCCGCCTTGGCGCCGCGGCGCGGGCTCTTGGCGAGCTGGCTTTCGATTTCCTTGACCGCTTCGGTCTCCGTCGAATGCTGCACGACGGCGATTTCGCGCGACAGGCGATCGAGCGCTGCTTCATAAAGCTGGCGTTCGCTGTAGGACTGCTCGGGCTGCGATTCCGAACGGTAGAGGTCGCGGACCACTTCGGCGATCGCGACGATGTCGCCCGAATTGATCTTGGCTTCGTATTCCTGCGCCCGGCGCGACCACATGGTCCGCTTGACGCGCGCACGGCCCTTGAGCGTCTCCAGCGCCTTCTTGACCAGCGCCGGCTCGGACAGCTTGCGCATGCCGACATTGGCGACCTTGGCGGTCGGCACGCGGAGCGTCATCTTGTCCTTCATGAAATTGATCACGAACAGTTCGAGCTTGGCGCCCGCGATCTCCTGCTCCTCGATGGCCAGGATCTGGCCGACGCCGTGAGCGGGATAGACCACGAATTCGTTCGCCTTGAAGCCCTGACGCTGGGTCACGATCTTCTTCGGCTCCTCGACGCGCGGCGCGGCGGCGACCGGCTTGACGGGAGCCTTCGGCGCAACAGCGGCCTTCGGGGGTGCAGCCTTCACAGGGGTCTTCACGGGAGCCTTGGCAGCAACTTTCGACGCAGTGGTCTTCGAACCCGTCGCTTTCGCGGCAGTCTTGGCAGTCTTTTCTGGCATTGCGCTTCTTTTATTCTTTGAGGACTTTGTGGCCGCAACCTTCCTGGCGACCTTTACGGTCGCCTTGGCACGGCCTTTGGTTGCGCTGCGGCTGGCCGGAGCGGCTTTTTTCGTGGTCTTGGAAGCACTCTTTTTACGCGTTTTCTGTGACACAGCCTGCGCGCGGAACTGCCACGCCCCTGTTCGATGTTTTTACGGGAACCCACCGGGGCCACAAGCTACACATGGCCAGGATCGGCTTGTAATGTGCCCAATATAGCACATTTTCCGCAAAAATCAATGATTTACGCCGGGTTCCGGGCCTTTACGGGGCCGTTCCGCCATAAGTCCGCTAACAGGGTTAAATCCGCCAAGCTGGTTCGGTTCAGATTGGGGCCGAAAACAGGGCTCAACGAGCCCTTAACTCATCCACTTATCCACAGCCTAGTCGCCGGCACCGGGCTCCTTGGAAAAATATTTATCGAACTTGCCCTCCACACCTTCGAACTCTTTCGCGTCCGTCGGCGCTTCCTTCTTCTGGGTGATGTTGGGCCAGCTCTTGGCGTACTCGGTGTTGACCTCGAGCCACTTCTCCAGGCCGGGCTCGGTGTCCGGCTTGATGGCGTCGGCGGGACATTCGGGTTCGCAGACGCCGCAGTCGATGCATTCGTCGGGATGGATAACCAGCATGTTCTCGCCCTCGTAGAAGCAGTCGACGGGGCAGACTTCAACGCAGTCGGTATATTTGCATTTGATGCAGGCTTCAGTGACGACGTAAGTCATCCAGGGCTCCGAACAAGGCTCCGAAACGGATCAGTTTTCCGGGGTTTGCGTAGCGCATGCGGTGCGCTGCCGCAAGGGAAGCGGAAGGCCGCAAACGGCCGTTTTTCAAGGCGTCCCGCGAGCCCAATGCAGATAGTTATTGTTTGCCGTTCTGCAAATCATCATAGAGCACGCGCGCGGCCGCAGCGTCGCCCCGCCGCTCGGAAAATCCCACCACTTTGAGAAGGCGCACGCTGCGATCGAGCCCGATCGTCAAGACGTCGCCTATCTTCACCGAGTGGCCGGGCGCCGTTTCGCGCACGCCGTTGATGCGGACGTGACCGGCCTCGACGAGCGCGGCAGCGGAGGTGCGGGCCTTCACCACCCGCGCGTGCCACAGCCACTTGTCGAGACGCTGCCGCTCCAACGACCTTCCCGCAGTCTATTTTTGACGCGTTTTCTTGAGCGCGAACCGGTATCTCCCCGGATCAAGTCCGGGGCAGGCTTTCGCTCGAAAACGCTACGGTTACTCCTTGCGGTTGCCCGCAAGCTGCTCCTTCAGCGCCGCCAGTTTTGCAAATGGCGAATTGGGATCGACCGGACGGTCGCGGTCGCGCGGGCTGGCGCTGGTCGCCCATTGACGATGCGAGGGGCCTGAGTCGCGCTTGTCACGGCCACCCTTGTCGCGTCCGCCGAAATCACGGCCGCCGCGCTCACCCTTGTCGCGACCACCACCCTTGTTGCGGTCGCCCTTGTTGCGATCGAACTTGTCGCGGCGGTTGTCGTCGCGGCCCTTGCCCTCGACGCGCTCGCGGGGCGGCCGGTCCTGACGTGCTTCAGCCGCCGGCGCGCCCTCGGCCGCCGTCGGGGCAGCCGTGGCATCCGCCGGCACGCCCTCGCGCGGCTTGCGAAACTCGTTGTGACGGCGGCCACGGCGATGGCGCTGCTCGCGCGGCGCGGCCTCGGCGCCTTCGCCGCTAGCTGCTGGCGCGGCTTCGGCCGGGCGGCCGTGATGACGCTGGCGGTTGCGGTCGTGGTGCGGACGGCGCTCGTCGGAACGGCCGCCGGGCCGCCAGACTTCGATGAGTTGCGGCTCGGCCGGCGCATCGGACTTGGCTTCCGCGGCAACGGCTTCTGCGGGAGCGGCTTCTGCAGGAGCTTCTGCGGCGGCGGCTTCACTGGGAGCTTCGCTCGCGGTGGCGGGCTCGGCCGCAGCTTCGGCGGCGCTGACCACCTGCTCCGCCTCCTGTTCCGGGGGCGCATCCGCGATCGCGGCTTCCGCCGGCGTGGTCTCGGCGGGCGCAACCTCTTCGGTCGCTTCCGTCACGGGCGTGACATTCGGCAGCAATGAAGCCGATGACGCGGGCTCGCTGCTATCAGGCACTTCGGCGGCAACTTCTTCCGCCGTTGTCTCTGCCGTTGTCTCTGCCGTTGTCTCCGCACTCGCCTCGACCGGCGGTGCCTCAGTGGAGACGGTCTCGACAACGACGTCGGGCGCGGGCTTCGGCGGCAATGGCGGGCGGCGCTCCATGCGGTAGCCGAGCGCACGCAGGATCGAGGCAAAATCTTCGCCGGCCGAGCCGGTGAGCGAGGTCATCGCCTGCGTCACCACAAAACCGCGGCCGTCGAACGCACCGGTCGGCTTTTCGCCGGGCGAAGTCTCGCGCCACGCCAGCGCAGGACGAATGAGATCGGCGAGCCGTTCCAGAATATCAACGCGCACCGCGCGCTCGCCGCACTGGCGATAGCCGAGCAAACGATAGGCATCGCGCGGCAGCGCCTTGTCGACCGGGAACGAGGTGCGGCCCGAGCTCGCCAGATGCTGCGCCCCTGATAGCGCGGACATGTCGACATTGTCCTGCTTCTCGGCCCACAACAGCGAAGCTAGCGCGCGCGCAGCAGGCTTGAGCAGCCCCGGGAAATAGATGTGGTAGGCGCCGAAGCGCACGCCGTATTTGCGTAAGGTGGCGCGCGAGGCCTGGTCGAGATCCTTCATCTCGGCGGAAATTTTTGCGCGCTCCAGCACGCCGAGCGCCTCGACCAATTGGAACGCGATGCCGCGTCCGATGCCGGTGATGTCCTCGGCTTTCGACAGCCCGAACAGCGGACCGAGCAGCTTCTCGATATGCGTCTTCAGCCACAGATCGAGCCGCGCCTGCACGGCCTCGCGCGGCGCGCCGGAGAGGCGATCGTCGGCAATGATGCGCAATCGCGGATGCAGCGCGTCGTCGGCGGCAACGAGCTTTGCAACGGCATCGCCGGTCCAGCGGATGGTGCCGTCTGACGCCAGCACGAACTGGTCGTCGGGTGCTGCGGCAAGCTTGGTGGCGCGCGCGTCGATCTCGCTGGCAAGCACCTGCTGGGCAGCCGCCTGCAGCGCCTTGGCGTCCGAGCCGGCTTCCGCCGCATCGGGTGCAAAGGTAAATCCATCGAGCCGGCCGATCGCGTGGCCTTCCACAATCACTTCGCCGGTCTTGCCAATTTCCGTATTCAAAACTGAGTTCTCCCGCAGGCGGCGCATCAATACACTGGTACGGCGGTCAACGAAACGCTCCGTAAGCCGTTCATGCAGCGCATCGGATAATTTATTTTCGACCTCCCGGGTGATCCCCTGCCAATGGTCGGGGTCGGACAGCCAGTCCGGGCGGTTGGCGACGAAGGTCCAGGTGCGGATTTGCGCAATCCGGCCCGACAGCGTGTCGATATCGCCGGTCACGCGGTCGGCCTGGTCGACCTGGGCTCCGAACCAGGCGTCCGGTATACGGCCCTTTTTCATCAGGAATGCATAAAGCGTGGTCACCAGCTCGGCGTGGGCGGCCGGCGCGATCTTGCGGTAATCCGGGATCTGGCAGGCGTCCCACAGCCGTTCCACGGCGACCGCGCCGTGGGCCATGTCCCTCACCTCGCCGTCGCGTGCCGCATGATCGAGCACGCGCAAATCTTCGGCAATCGGCGCGCGGGTCAAAACCTCGTGCCCCGGCGACAGTGCGAGGGAGACCTGCAGCGCGCCGAGCGAGGCAAAATCCAGTTTCGAATTACGCCACTGCAGCATTTTGACGCTGTCGAAGGTGTGGTTCTGCAGCGCGTTCACCAGTTCCGGCTCGAACGGCCCGCAGCGCCCCGTGGTGCCGAACGTGCCGTTGCGCGTGGCGCGCCCCGCACGGCCCGCGATCTGCGCGAACTCGGACGGATTGAGCCGGCGGAACTGATAGCCGTCATACTTGCGGTCGGAGGCAAACGCGACGTGATCGACGTCGAGGTTCAGCCCCATGCCGACGGCGTCGGTGGCGACGAGATAATCGACGTCGCCGTTCTGGAACATTGCCACCTGTGCATTGCGTGTGCGCGGCGACAGCGAGCCCAATACGACAGCGGCGCCGCCATGCTGCCTGCGGATCAGCTCCGCGATGGCATAGACTTCATCGGCCGAGAACGCGACGATCGCAGTACGCCTGGGCTGGCGCGTGATCTTGCGGTCGCCGGCGAACTCGAGCTGCGACAGCCGCGGCCGTGTGATGATGGAGGCGCCCGGCAGCAGCCGCTCGATGATCGGCCGCATGGTGGCAGCCCCCAGCAGCAGCGTCTCGTCGCGGCCGCGGCGGTGCAGGATGCGGTCGGTGAAGACATGGCCGCGCTCGAGATCGGCCGCGATCTGGATTTCATCGACGGCGAGAAACGACACGTCGAGATCCCGCGGCATCGCCTCGACGGTGGACACCCAGTAGCGCGGGTTCTTCGGCTTGATCTTCTCCTCGCCGGTGATCAGCGCGACCGCCTCGCTCCCCGCCCGATCCGCGATCTTGTTGTAGACCTCGCGCGCCAACAGCCGCAGCGGCAGGCCGATCACGCCGGACGAATGCCCCAGCATCCGCTCGATCGCCAGATGCGTCTTGCCGGTGTTGGTCGGCCCGAGCACAGCGGTAACGCCGGCGCCGGGCGCGCGGTCGTGTGCGAAGCTGGAAGGTGAGAAAGCCATTATGTGCAGGTGTTTCTTTTAGGTGCTCAGCCGTCATTGCGAGGAGCGAAGCGACGAAGCAATCCATTGTTCCTATGCCGCGCTATGGATTGCTTCCGCCTTCGCTGAAGGTGCTACGGCGGACAAGTCGCTTCGCTCGCAATGACGGAAGCCCTTCGGTCGTCCGGCGTCAAATTCCGCCGATTCTGTTTCATTCTGCGACGGCGATGCGGTCGCGGCTTAAGGTCTGGAACGAGTCTGGAACGAAACGCGCCCGAATCGCTGACTCCTCCCGAGACCCCCTTCGTTCACCGCAACATCTCGCGTTGATGCGATCGAGGCGGCACTAGATCAAGTTTACACGGGCTCCACAAGCGGCGGTGTTCGGGTCAAATCCTTAAGGCGCGGAGTCGAATCAGAACCGGGCAAGAGTCAAGCGATGAGTCGGGGCGGTCTCTCCTCGAATGCCGCCCTGCTCCCTCGCCCCGCCCTTGCGGGGAGAGGGGTGGGGTGAGGGGCTCTCTCCACGAGTCGTATGCGCGGAGAGAGCCCCTCACCCGGCGCTGCGCGCCGACCTCTCCCCGCTGAAGAGCGGGGCGAGGTGACTCTCTAGGCTCAATTCGTCTTCGCCACCCTTGGCGGCATCGCGGTCGTCACAAACGACGTCGCCTCCAGCATCGCCGGCCCGAACGGCGTCGGGATGGTCATGCGGAATGGAACCAGGACGCGGGTTCCCGCGATCGGCACGAACGCGATCTCGATCCGGCGTTCGGTGGCGAGATATTTGATCACGGGGCGATCGGGGATGTAGCCCGCAACCGGCGTGAAGTAGATGGCGCAGACCAGCGCCGGCCCGTGATAGCCGCGCTCGGCCTTCACCGTTTCCATGCGCTTGTAGTCGAGCTTGAGATCGTAGCGCAGCCGTCCGTCGAAGATCCCCGCACCGGTGCGGCAGGAATCCGGCGACAGCACCTCGCCGTTGCCTGATACTCGCAGCATCGAGCCGGTCATGGGATCGAGCACGTTTTTGCGGTGCGCGTCGGTGACGACGACGCGGTCCGGATCGACCGGCGGCGTCGGATCGATCGAAAAATCCTTCACATTGCCGTTCGCCAGCGACAGCCGGATGGTTTCGGACTTCTTCTGCGTGGTGGTGGTGGCGGTATAGGCATTCGCGACCAGCGCGCCGCCCACGACGCGGCCCTGGCTGGCGCCCGAGCCCGTTCCGCCGGAAAACGCCTTCAACAGGCCAGCGGTGCCGCCCTGGGCGGAGGCCGAAAACGTGTCGTCGCCGATTTCGATGGTCCAGGCCCCCTTGCCAACCGGGATGCCCGCCAGCGTCGCCTCATACTGCGCATCGAGCCGGCCCTGCGCGGACGCCGCCTGCGGCGCCAGCCATGCCAAGGCGCACAGGCTGAAAACGAGCCCCAGCCTTGAGGAAACAGCGGGGGATGAGACGGCGCAGTTGCTGGTCAAATCTCTGGAGTCCCGGGATCGGCGCGAACTGGTGCTCATTTAGGCAGAAATATCCGGCAAACAACGCGCATTTCGCGAAAAGCACTGCAAAGCGGACCTCGACGACGGCCCGCGTATGGCCGGCGAGGTCAGTTATGTCGAAAGCCATGATGTCGGCGGGGATTGCGCCCTTTATATGATGCCTTAAGTGGCTGGAACCCCTTGCATTCAAGCTAATTCCGGCCTCCAAACGGGCGAAGAACCTTGACGGTTCGGCCGTCTCCCCCTATAGGTCCGCGGTTCCTGAAAATGGACGTGAATTTGGACCCCCGCGGGCCGCGAGAGCGCTTTGCCACGGGCGGGGAGGGAAGAGGATTTTTCGAAATGTCCCGGCGCTGCGAACTGACGGCCAAGGGCCCCCAGGTGGGCCACAAGGTGAGCCACTCGAACATCAAGACCAAGCGGCGCTTCCTGCCGAACCTGGTCAACGTCACCTTCATCTCGGACGCGCTCGCCCGCAACGTGCGCCTGCGCGTCTCGACCAATGCGCTGAAGAGCGTCGACCACAATGGCGGCCTCGATAAGTTCCTGCTGAAGGCCAAGGCCGACGTGCTCTCCCCCCGCGCACTCGATCTGAAGCGCGCGATCGAGAAGAAGGTCGGCAAGCCGGTGTTCGTGAAGAAGGCGAGCTGAGTTTTAGCACCATCGGCGGATCGAAGTTTTGAACGGCCGGGTTGAAAGACCCGGCCGTTTTTGTTTGGCACGCACCACACTCGCTCTCCGTCATGGCCGGGCTTGGCCCGGCCATCCACGTCATTCTTGTCTTGAGGCAGCAAGGCGTGGCTAATCGCGCAATGATTTGTCGGGCTACGAAGCCATTCAGGCCGTAGCCGTCTCCGCTTCGCGCAGCGCGGTGATCTGCAGGAACAGCGAAGCCGGATCGACGTCGGGATGATTGTCGGGCAGCAGGTCGAGCGCCATAGCCGATATCTTCGCCAGCAATTCGTCGAGCGTGGCTCCGTCGGCGGCGGCTGGAATGTCGTCGCAATGTCCGCTCCACACCGACGCTTCATCGTCCCAGGTCGCGGAAATGGTAAAGATGACCGGTTTCGACATTTAGGCTCTGCCTCATCTCACCGGGCCGCACCAAGGCGCGCCCTTGCAAGGAATATAGCATGTCGTGGCCTTCTACAGCCAGAAATCGCTCGCGGTGAGGCCTTCTTTCCCCGTCATGTGAACCACGATTCCACGTCGGGCGCGCCGCCGTCGATATTGACGAACACTTGCGTGCCGGTGGCTTTCGTCGTCCACCTCGTGCCGCGCTCGCTGCTCACCTGCGTTAGCGCATTTCTCTTACTGCATACTATCTCGCAATTTCTTGACTTGGTCTCTGCGACGGAGATCTCGCGTATATCGATCAATCTCCCGCTGACGCTCTTCGCCTTGTAACCCCTTCACTTCAGCGCTTATCTCGCCGGCAAGATGCAAGAAACCATCCTGTTCGTCATGTTGAAGGCCTAATCTAAGAAAAATTGTACTCATCTTTAGTAACAGAACCTCCAAAAACACCATGGATGAAGCTTCAACGGCCTTATTCTTAAAAGACTTCAATCGGCCGATGTACTCAGAAAGCTTGAGATCAGCATAAAGAGAAGATTGGAGGAACGAGTCCGAAAGAGTCGATCCGACTCCATCATTCCGAAGTTGGAGTGCAAGCTTCTGCGAGCCCAAGTCTTGGCGCAATATCTCCGAAATTGCCACCGGGATACTCAAGAAAATAAGCCTAAGAAGTTTTGCGTCAACTTTCTCAGGTAGATCGAGCTTGAACCGTGCGTTACCGAGAGCGACCTCTCGCGTTTCAACAATTTCCTTAAAGGCAATGGATCCGTACAGAATGATTGTCGACCACCCATGCAAAACCTTCCGTAGGTGCTGCTCCTTCTTCTCCTTCGGAATGTTCTCTAAGTTCTTCAACGAGACTGTGTATGCCCTGAGGGTAAGAATCCATTGGGGAAGAATCCCCAGCACCTCCTGTCTTGTAGCTGCCGGCTTTACCTCGGCTCGATCAACTCGCTCCATAGCCTCATCACGCTCCTGAGGCGGCATGTCACTCGTTAGCTGCCGATTGATTCGATCGGCAAAAGAGTCCGTGTCGGACTTGTTCCCCGGGATAGTCAATTTCTCTAAGCGATCTGCCCAAGCAAGTGGCTTTACAATCGCCTCCAACTTAGCCGAGAGATCAGAAAACTCCGCAGAAAAGAAATCCAGCAGTTCGACGTCTTGCCGGGAGAGGCCACAGTAAATGTCGATTTCTGAAATGTAGTTCGTGTATCTGTGATCTTCGAGCAGCCATTTTCTAAAGTCTTCCGATCTAAACATTCTGTGTGAGATAAAAAAGGAAAGGAAGATATTGTATCGAAAGTGGAGTGAGTTTCCTTCATCAGCGAACACCTTGTTGTCGACGAAGTGGCGCAACAACTTAGATAGATCGTGTTCTAATCCAATGCCCTCGAAGTACTCCTTCGTCCATTGGTAAATCTCTGCATATTCAACAATGAATTGATTCTTTCTGCACATCCGCTCAGCAATGACGCCCAGATAATCGATCTGGTTTCGATAATCGAAAGCGCTGCGGAACGCGTATACCGGCTTATATTTCTGAAGGGCACTTTCGACGAATTGCTCAATGACCGTCGATGAATTGATGGGATTAAAGCCTTCAATCTGCTCTAAGACAGAAAGGTAAATGACTACGTATGCTGCGGTCAGCGGAATACCAAGAGCTAGAAAGCGCGAGTGTATCTCGTCGACGACCGCGTCCGAATTATAAGCAGATGGGAGCTTCCATTTTTCGACAAGAGAACGGACCTTTGATCTTGTGAGAGCCCCGACTTGGATGAACTCAAATTCATCAATTCCGATAATCGGACGCAACCGCTTCACGTCGACCATTGATATCTTCAAGGCGATAATCAACCGCGCCTTTGGATACATTGAACGGATCAACGACAAAAAGCTAATATGGACGTTGTTGCTCGGATCGATGTCGTCAACAAGAACGACCAATCTGCCGCTATCATGTAAGGGCTGGAGCTTGAACCGTCGATCATCACCATCAGGGAGCCCCGTTCGCAGAGCGGAAGTTATGGCTGCGGGATATGCCGCCTTAATTCGTCGGCCATCAACGAACGATGGCACCATGGCCACCTTCATGTTTAAGCATTCGTGATGAAACTGCATTGCAAGAAAATCCAGCAACGAAGTTGCCCCGTGTTCCGGTGCGCAGGAAATCACGACATTGCTCGTCGCCTGGAGGAGCTGCGAAGTCGTCATTCTCTGATTGACGTTTGCTGCGCCCTCGCGATTTAGAACAGGATCGACAAACGTTTCTCGCAGGGAACGCTCAGTTATAGTTTTATCTAATTCTTTGGCAGCAACTTCCAATGTTTCCATTAGCCATAAGCAGACGTCATCGTTACTCGCGGGTGGAACCATCCGCTCCCAATACGACTGAGCCGCAGATGAGTTGTAGAATACGCCATTCTTTGCGACGTTCGTGCCTACGTCGAAAGTCATTCGATCTCGATAATACGTGCGGTAATGCGCTGCGATGCACTCAGAAGATTCAGCTGTGTAGACCTGCGAGTATCCGTTGTAGTACCCGTTTGTCTCGTAAAGGGCGCCGCCCTGAGCCATAAAGCAGACGTCCGTGCCAAGAACGATAGAAGGTAGTGGTTGGTGGACGTGTCCGAAGAAATGAAAAGACGATTTGTCCGTTAGCATAGGGACCAAGACACGACTTGACGCTTCATTCAAATCGGCCATGGTATGATGCATTAAGGAGAGCGTTTGATGACCATCTGGCACGTCCTGAAAGGCGGCTAACGCGTATTCGCCTGGAATGGTCAATTTGCCTCGATCAAATTTCGAACCTTCGAGGCCGCAGCCAAAGCTGCTGTTTAGCGCAACAAAGCTGACTCTCTTTGTTGGATAAGAGTACGTGTGTGCAAATGGATTTGGCCACGGATTGCCACACCGTTCCACCAAATTGAAAAAGCCGTGGCCAATGGCCTTTACGTAAGTTTGAGTTGGTCCAGAAGACAGCAGCGCCATCATATCCGTTGAATCGGCGGCCATTGCGACCTTCAGCCTCTCCCTTTCATCGTTCCAGTCTCTTATTGTTTTTTGGCTTACGTCGTGGTTGCCCGGACAGAAAATGACTTCCTTGCCGGTCAAACCCAGCGCCGATAGCAGCGGATCAAGGAACGCAGTTTCGAACTGCTGATAGATGTCTGGCTCGTCCGGATTGTTGACGATGTCGCCAGAGAAGACCAAGAAGTCGGCCGAGAATCCTTCAGCAACGAGTTGCTTGACGTCGCAAAGAAGTGCTCCGATCAGTTCCCTTTGGAATGGTCTATTTGGCGTGAAATGCAGATCTGTGAGGTGCAATAGTTGCATGAACAACTTCCTATATATGAGATGAAATCTATTCTTTGGCTTCCAAGCAGGGAATCGCAATGGTTGCAGTATTCACACAAGCACGCAAAAAGGACTAGCTAGAATGAAGTGCCATCCCGGGTTATCGAAGCCGCGCTCCGCCGCTGGCGCGATTACAAGAAGCGCAAGCGCAGCGAAGGATGACGCCATGGCACTGACCCGGAATTTTCGCGACACGGTGCGGGCGCGGGCGGAGCGCGAGCCTGCCTTTCGCCGGGCGCTGTTTCAGGAGGCGGTGCAGGCCCTGCTGCAGGGCGAGACCGATGAGGGGCGCGCGGCGCTGCGGGCCTATATCAATGCGACGATCGGATTCGATCGGCTGGGCGAGGTGCTCGGGCGGTCGCCGAAGAGCCTGATGCGGATGTTCGGCCCGGACGGCAATCCCACCGCCGAAAATCTGCTCGGAGTCATCGGCGCGTTGCAGGAAGAGACCGGGGTACACTTGAAGATTCGCGCAGTCACCGAGGCGGCCTGACGCGAGCCTCGCGCCGGGAAGGCCGTGGACGAGACAGAGCGGCCGTTCACAGCGTCATCCAAAATCCCCAAATTCCGCTATACTCGCTCCGGTAGCACCGGGGGAGCATCAGCATGCGCAACATCATCATCTGCTGCGACGGCACCGGTAACGAGATTTCCGAGAACATCTCCAATGTGCTGAAGCTCTATCGCTGCCTGCGCAAGACGGAGAAGACACAGCCGCGGCAGCTGGTGTTTTACGATCCGGGGGTCGGCACGCTGGAGCGGCCGGACCCGTGGCACAAGTTGAAGCAGGATTTCAACGCCATCCTCGGCCTCGCCACCGGCTATGGGCTCGATGACAACGTGCTCGCGGCCTATGCCTTCCTGGTCCACAATTATCAGACCGGCGACCAGATCTATCTGTTCGGCTTTTCCCGCGGCGCCTATACCGTGCGGGTGCTGGCGGGGCTGATCCACAAGGTGGGGCTGATCTCGCCGGAGCAGGTCAATCTCGCAGGCTCGGGGCTGATCGCCTACAAGCAGTTTTCCTCCGACGAGGCGCCGAAGCTGCGGGCCGAGGCCAAGCTGCTTACCGAGACCGGCGACGCGCTGGGGCCGCTGCCGCAGACCGCGTTCGACAACGCCGCGCAATTCGCGCGCATCACCTCGGCGCGCTGGCCCAACGTCCGCTTCGTCGGCGTCTGGGATACGGTCGCCAGCGTGATCGTGCCGCGGGCCGATCGGTTCTATTGGCCGAGCCTGGAGGAGCTGGCGTTCACGATCGCGAACCCGAGCGTGCAGACGTTCCGGCAGGCGATCTCGATCGACGAGCGGCGCTGCATGTTCCGCCTCAACAAGTGGGACGACCCGCAGACCTTCAAGCACAACCGCTTCAACGACGCGCATGCCGAGCCGCAGGATATTTTGCAGGTGTGGTTCGCCGGCGTGCATGGCGATATCGGCGGCGGCTATCCGGAAAAGCAAAGCGGGCTTTCCAAATATCCGCTGCTGTGGATGATCGACGAGGCGACAAAGTGCGGACTCGGGGTCAACCAGGCCACCGTCAACCAGCTCGCCTGGGGCATTCAGCGCAAGGGCAGCCCGTTCTCCTACGTCGTGCCCGACGTGCGCGGCGAACTGCACACCTCGCTGCGAGGGGCGTGGTGGATCCTCGAATATCTTCCGAAGAGCGCGACCTACAATGAGTGGCCGGCGCGCAAAACGTATTTCGGCTATTACATCCCGGACGCCGAACCGCGCTTGATTCCCGACGGCGCCATGATCCACGAATCGGCGCTGCTGCGCATGGACGCGATGCCTAGCTATCGGCCGGTGAATTTGCCGAAGCAATACGAGAAGTTTCCGATGCCGGTGGCGCCGGCGCATGCGTCCGCGGAAGAGGATTGACGCTCTCTCCTCGTCATGGCCGGGCTTGACCCGGCCATCCATCAAGAAGAACTTCTTCTCTGTTGATGGATTGCCGGGTCAAGCCCGGCAATGACGACAGTGGAAGGCGACGACGCGTGATACGCACTGTGTGATCTCGTGTGTGACTGCCCGACGGGCAAATCACTCAAAACCTGTCCAGCCCTCGCGTGAAAAATATTCCGCTTCGCGTTCACCCCAAATCAACCCTACAACTCCCGCCATCCCGCGCCCACAAGAGGGGCGTATCGCGATCGTCACGGACGTAGGGTGCGGGGAGCGGTGGCCGCAAAGCGCCGGGCGCACAAGGAGGTTTTCGCAGGGCGGGCTTAGGTCCGTGAGCGAAGGCCGCGCGCCGACGGACGGCGCTATTGCGGACGGCAAAGCCGTGTGGTCCTGGCACCCGTTGCTGGTGTCAAGCCGGCGGAGGTTTTGAGAAATCCAACCGGGTTTCGCCAAAACCTTCAATCCGCCGGCGATGGAGGCAAGAGGAATTCGTCTCCAGGGAGAGCGCGGTATAAGCCGTAAAACCATCGCGCAGGGAATGCCGGGCTGCTCCGGCTGTACCTGTATGCTCGTGTGCGTTTCTCTAGCGCATATTGCACACGAGACCGCGGGTGCTAGCCGGCACCCGGCATTCCCTGCGCCCTCTTCTTTGGGCGAAACGATATGCAAAGCTCGGGCGCAATGCGCCGCGAGACGGCGAAGGTGTGTTCTTCGTAGGATGGGTAGAGCGCAGCGAAACCCATCACCTACCCAAGTGACCGGAGGCAATCGATGGGTATCGCTTCGCTCCACCCATCCTACGGAAGCGCGCTCTCAACACTCGGCCACTGGCCGACCGCCCCCGCAAATCTTACGGCCCCATTCCCGCCTCCTCCCGACCCAAATGGTTTACGGATCGTTAAACTCTCACCCCTATTCTCGCGCGTCTACAGCCAGAACCGGCTTGAAACGCTCAGGACGAGCGATGTTGGAACGATCGATCGCCGACGAGGTCGAGGCGGCCATCAAGGCCGGCTCGACGGAAAAACATCTGGATACGCTGAGGCAGGTCACCGACCTGTTTCTGCTGTCCGCCGACGGCTATTCCGGCGAACAGATCGAGCTGTTCGGCGACGTGCTGGAACGGCTGATCCGGACCATCGAGCTGCGCGCGCTGGCCGATGTCTCCGCGCGCATTGCGCTCGCCGAAATGAGCACGCAGTTCGCCTCCATCAAGCAGGCGCCGGCGGCCGTGGTCCGCCGCCTGGCGCATAATGACGAGATTTCGATTGCGCGGCCCGTGCTGACCGAATCGGCGCGGCTGACGGCCGAGGATCTGGTCGAGCTCGCACAAACCAAGGGCGAGCAGCATCTGCTCGCGATCTCCGGGCGCTGGTGGCTGACCGAGATCGTCACCGACGCGCTGTTGAAGCGGCATTACCCTTCCGTCAGCCGGCGGCTCGTCACCAATCCCGGCGCGCGGATGTCGGCCGCAGGCTTCGCCGTCGTGCTGAAGCAGGCGGAGAGCGATCCTGATCTCGCGGTCGAGACCGGCATTCGCGTCGACCTGCCGGCCGAGCAGCGCCAGCAATTGTTGCGCAGCGCCACCGAGGCCGTGCGCTCGCGGCTGTTGTCGCGCGCCCCGCCGCATCTGTTCGAGGAAATCAGGAACGCGATCGCGCTTGCTGCCGCCGGCGCCAACCGCGAAATGTCGCGCACGCGCGATTTCACCGCGGCCCGCCGCTTCGTCATGGCGCTTGCCAAGCACGGCAAGCTCAACGAGCCGGCGCTGCTGGCCTTTGCGAAAGAGCGCAAATACGCCGAGACGGTCGCGGCGCTTGCCGAATTGTCAGGCTCGACCGTCGAGGTGATCCGCCCTGTCATGCAGAGCCTGCGCGATGACGGCGTGCTGATCCCCTGCCGCGTCGCCGGATTGAACTGGGAAACGGTCGCAGCCGTGCTCGACAGCCGCTTCGCCTCCGGCAGCATGGGCCGCCATGAACTGGCGAAAGCAAAAGAGAAATACGGCAAGCTGACGGTCGAAAACGCCCGCCGTCTCATAAAATTCTGGCAAGTCCGCCCCGCCGACGCGCCGCCGAAGCCGCATTGAGGGCGTGTCCTACGTCATTGCGAGCGAAGCGAAGAATGTAGCCCGGATGGAGCGCAGCGCAATCCGGGATAGGTCTATCGGGCTGCGAGAATCCCGGATTGCGCTTTGCTCCATCCGGGCTACGAAACGCGCGCTACCTTGTCCCGAACGTGGTGGCGCCGAACAGTGCCTTCTGCGTCGAGGGCTGCGAGCGCCAGTATTGCGGCGGGGCGAACACCTCGCCGCCGAGTTCGGCCGCCGCATGCCAGCCCCAGCGCGGGTCGTAGAGCATGGCGCGCGCCAGCGCGACCATGTCGGCCTTGCCCGAGGCCACGATCTCCTCGGCCTGCCTGGCTTCCGTGATCAGGCCGACGGCGATGGTGGGAAGGCCGGTCGCCTCGCGGATCGCCTGCGCGAACGGCACCTGGTAGCCGGGGCCGAGCGGGATCTTCTGCAAGGGCGACACGCCGCCCGAGGACGCATCGATCCAATCGACGCCGCGCTGCTTCAGGGCCTGTGCGAACTCGATCGTCTGCGGCAGATCCCAGCCGCCCTCGACCCAGTCGGTGCAGGAGACGCGCAATCCCACCGGCTTGTCATGCGGGAACGCCGCGCGCACCGCGTCGAACACTTCGAGCGGAAAGCGCATGCGGTTCTGCAAGGAGCCGCCATATTGATCGGTGCGCCGGTTGGCGATCGGCGACAGGAACTGGTGCAGCAGATAGCCGTGCGCGGAGTGCACCTCGATGGCATCGATGCCGAGCCGTTCAGCGCGCTGCGCCGCCGCCACGAAGGCGTCGCGCACGCGCTTCAGTCCCGCCGCGTCGAACGCCAGCGGCGGCGTCTCGCTCTCCTTGTGCGGGATCGCCGAGGGCCCCTCTGCCCGCCAGCCGCCTTCGGCAAGCGGGATCAATTGCCCGCCGTCCCACGGCGTGTGGCTCGAGGCCTTGCGGCCGGCGTGCGCGAGCTGGATCATCACGTGCGCCTTCGAGCGCTTGCGCACCGAGGCGAGGATCGGCCTAAGTGCGGCTTCGGTGGCGTCGTTGTAGAGGCCGAGGCAGGCGGGCGTGATGCGGCCGGTGGCTTCCACCGCCGTCGCCTCGATGCAGAACACCGCGGCCCCCGACAGCGCCAGCGAATTGATGTGGGTGAAGTGCCAGTCATTGGCCTCGCCGTCGACGGACGAGTACTGGCACATCGGCGCCACCATGATGCGGTTGGCAAGGTTAAGGCCGCGCAGCTTGATCGGGGTAAACAAAGCGCTCATGGGCTAAGGGATCCGGACCGGGAGGAAAGCGACCCGCCATGTCTAGCGAGCCGCTTGGCGCTCCTCAACCCGCCCCGGCTGCAACCCTGCCGGGCGATTCATCGTTGGCCGCGCCACCGGCAACGTCACTCCACCAGCGTGAATTGCAGCAGCAGATTGCGCTGGATCATCGAAAAATTGTCGTCGGAGACCAGCGTCAGCACCGTGTCGCCCTCCGGCGTGACGTGGGCGTCGATGCCTTCCATGTTGTCGATCTCGTGGCCGAGATCGGCCTCGAAGATCGAGGGACCGTCGATCACCGCGCCGGGGGCAATGGAGGCAAGTGCAATGCGGCGGATGCGGATGCCGATCCCGCCGAGCCAGGAGAATTTGCGCTCCAGCAGCAACAGGCCGCCGGACGGCAGCAGCACCGCATCGCTGACGTCGAAATTTTCGGTGCGGCGAATGCTGAACAGCCCCAGCGTCTTGCCGATCAGGAAGGCTGTGATGTTGCCCTGCGCGTCGAGTCCGCGTTCGGAGATCGCGATCAGCGTTCCCGCCAGCGGCAAGCCCTTCGGCACCACGACAAGCGCCTCGATCCCCTTGTTGTAGGGCAGTTTGCGCACGCCCAGCGGCAACTGAATCAACTCGCCATCTGCGCGCGTAAATCCCCTGGCGAAGTCGAACCGCAGTATCTGGTTGACGCGCTCGAGGCCGACATAGACCAGCGAGCCGTCGAGCGCGAGCGCCTCGGTATCGAACCAGCCGCGCGAGATGATCGGCTTGCCGTCGGGACCGAGCATCGGCGAGGCCTCGACGTCGTCGAGCCCGGTCATCTCGCGGCCCTTGTAGACAATGCGCCCCGTGAACCAGCCGCCCTTGTCGCTGATCGCGATGAAGCGCTCACCCTTCGCGTCCAGCCGCAGGCCCGACAATCCGCCGAAGCCGCGAAACCGCGAGGTCAGAATGAGCCCGCTGCGATATTCGAGTTCGCCAAACCGCAGACGCGACCGGTCGCGGGTATCGAACGAGGGCAGCGGCCGGGCATTGACCTCGATCGAGACCGGCGTGGTGACCGAGAATTCGTCGGGAACGGTCCGCCTCGGGGGCCGCTGAACGGCCGTTTGCGCCGCCGCGATGGCGGGCACGGCCGCCACGGAAAGCCCCGCCGCTGCATATTTCAAAAGCCGGCGGCGGCCTATGGGCGTGCGCATACGCTCACGAATGCAGGCGGCGCGGCCGGCGGTGGCCCGTGGCGGGCGCGGCGCCGTGGGTCTCGCTGAACAGTTCGGCGAGCTTTTCGGTGATGGCGCCGCCGAGCTCTTCGGCATCGACGATGGTGACCGCACGGCGGTAGTAGCGCGTGACGTCGTGACCGATGCCGATCGCGATCAGTTCGACCGGCGAGCGGGTCTCGATCTCCTCGATGATGTGGCGCAAGTGCCGCTCGAGGTAGTTGCCGGCATTGACCGACAGCGTGGAGTCGTCCACCGGCGCGCCATCCGAAATCATCATCAGGATCTTGCGCTGTTCGGCCCGGCCGAGCAGCCGCTTGTGCGCCCAGTCCAGCGCCTCGCCGTCGATGTTCTCCTTCAGGAGACCCTCGCGCATCATCAGGCCGAGATTCTTGCGCGAACGCCGCCAGGGCGCATCGGCGGATTTGTAGATGATGTGGCGGAGATCATTCAGCCGGCCGGGATTGGCCGGCTTGCCGGCGGCAAGCCACGCCTCGCGCGACTGCCCGCCCTTCCAGGCGCGGGTGGTGAAGCCGAGAATCTCGACCTTGACGCCGCAACGCTCCAGCGTGCGCGCGAGAATATCGGCACAGGTCGCCGCCACCGTGATCGGGCGGCCGCGCATCGAACCGGAATTGTCCAGGAGCAGCGTCACCACCGTGTCGCGGAACGTCGCCTCCTTCTCATGCATGAAGGACAGCGGATGATAGGGATCGGTGACCACGCGCGACAGCCGCGCCGGATCGAGGATGCCTTCCTCGAGGTCGAACTCCCAGGCGCGGTTCTGCTGCGCCATCAGGCGGCGTTGCAGCCGGTTGGCGAGCCGCGCCACGATGCCCTGCAGATGCGCGAGCTGCTTGTCGAGATAGGAGCGCAAGCGTTCCAGCTCGTCATGGTCGCAGAGATCTTCGGCCGCGATGACCTCGTCGAACTTCGGCGCAAACGCGTGATATTCCGGCCCGCGCGGCTCGTTGGCGCCGCGGGTATTCGGCCGCGTCGCCTCGCCCGGCGTCTCGTCGTCGCCGAGTTCGCCATCGTCAAATGTGTCGCTGGTGGACGCCTGCGCGCTCTCCATCGCGCTTTCCGACATTTCGTCAGTGGAAGCCTGCGCCTGGTCGGCGCTCATTTCCTGCGCGGCGTCGCTGTCGGGTGAGCCTTCGGCGCCGGACTGGTCGTTCTCGCCGTCCTGATTCTCGTCGTTCTCGTCGTCATCGGCGTCCGCATCGCGCTCGTCGCCGAGATCGAGCGCCGACAGCAGGTCGTGCACGAGGTCGCCGAACTTCGCCTGGTCCTCGGTGACGCGGCTCAGCTTGTCGAGCCGGGTGCCGATCTTGTCTTCCAGCACCGGTCGCCAGAGGTCGACCATCTTCTTGGCAGCCGTGGGCGGCGCCATGCCGGTCAGCCGCTCACGCACCAGCATCGCCAGCGCATCCGACAGCGGTGCGTCGGCGCGGTCGGTGATCTCGTCATACTTGCCGCGATGGAAATGATCATCGAGCATCGCGGTGAGGTTTTTCGCCACGCCCGACATCCGGCGCGACCCGATCGCCTCGACGCGGGCCTGCTCCACGGCTTCGAACACGCCGCGCGCCTGCGGATTTCCCGGCATCAGCTTGCGGTGCACCTTGGGATCGTGACAGGCGAGCTTCAGTGCGATCGAATCGGCATGGCCGCGCACGATCGCCGCGTCGCGCTTGGTCATCTTGCGGGCCGGCTCCGGCAACCGCGCCTTGCCCGGCGCGAGACCGGGGCGCTCAGCCGCGAACGTCACTTCCAGCTCCGGCGCCTTTGCGATCGCACGCAGGCACGAGGTCACCGCGCGCTTGAACGGCTCGGTCGGGGCTTCCTTCGATCCGGTACGGAATTTGGAGTTCGACGTCGTCATTGCCACCTCACCGCCGTCGTCCCTGCGAAAGCAGGGACCCATAACCACCGGCGATCATTGTCTTCCAAACTCTGGCTCCGTCGCGCTACTGAAACGTCACGGCGTATGGGTCCCCGCTTTCGCAGGGACGACAACTACGGACGACTACGAAAGCGCCACGTTCACCGAAGATTCCGCGAGTTCCTGGTTGAAGCAGCGCTGGTAGAATTCGGCCACCAGCGGCCGCTCCAGTTCGTCGCACTTGTTGAGGAAGGTGACGCGGAACGCAAAGCCGATGTCGCTGAAGATATCGGCGTTCTCGGCCCAGGTAATCACGGTGCGCGGGCTCATCACCGTCGACAAATCGCCATTGGCGAACGCGTTGCGGGTGAGATCGGCGAGCCGCACCATCTTGTTGACGATGTCGCGGCCTTCCTGCGTGCGGTAGTGATGCGCCTTGGCCAGCACGATTTCGACCTCTTCGTCATGCGCCAGATAGTTCAGCGTGGTGACGATCGACCAGCGGTCCATCTGGCCCTGGTTGATCTGCTGGGTGCCGTGATAGAGGCCCGACGTATCGCCGAGGCCGACCGTGTTGGCGGTCGAGAACAGGCGGAACGACGGGTGCGGCTTGATCACCTTGTTCTGGTCCAGCAGCGTCAGGCGGCCGGAAACTTCCAGCACGCGCTGGATCACGAACATCACGTCAGGGCGGCCGGCGTCATATTCGTCGAACACCAGCGCGATGTTGTGCTGCAGCGCCCAGGGCAGGATGCCGTCGCGGAATTCGGTGACCTGCTTGCCGTCCCGGACCACGATCGAGTCCTTGCCGACGAGGTCGATACGGCTGATGTGGCTGTCGAGGTTGACGCGCACGCAAGGCCAGTTCAGCCTTGCTGCGACCTGCTCGATGTGGGTCGATTTGCCGGTACCGTGATAGCCGGTGACCATGACGCGGCGGTTCTTGGCAAAACCGGCGAGGATCGCGAGCGTGGTGGCACGATCGAAGCGGTAGTCCGAATCGACCTCCGGCACATGCGGGTCGACTTCGGAATAGGCCGGAACTTCGAGATCGCTGTCGATACCGAAAACCTGCCGGACCGACACCTTCATGTCGGGCAAACCGGCGGGCTCCGAAACTTTGCTCATGGCGGCGGTCGTCATCAATCCTCCGAGGTCCCGGGCGTTCCCGAAACCAGATTTGTTGAATGGCTGCGGATGGGGGCTAATCGAACCTAGCAGAGAGCAAGGGCCGGCAGAAGCCCGCGGCGCAATCAAAGTTCCGTTGCCTTATCATTGAGATAGGCCGTGTATCAGGTTTTTGGAGGGCTGCCCTGCGAATCACGCCGCACTTTTGCCGCCTTGGCCACCCCACCACGCTCAAAACCGGAGGCTGGCCGGCACTTTCAGCCCCGGCCCGGGCTTGGTAGCTCTGATTCAGCCTCCGACTGGACAGCAAGGTTGTGACATTCCTCGATCCCGTGATTGCATTCGTTTCGGCCCATCCGTGGGCAGCCTATCTGACACTATTTCTCGCGGCCCTGCTGGAGGCGATTCCGGTCGTGGGGGCGTTGGTGCCGGGCTCGACCGTCATCCTCGCCCTGAGTGCGCTGGTGCCGGGTGGCGAACTGAAGCTGTGGGGCGTGCTGGCGGCAGCGATCGCTGGCGCCATACTTGGCGACGGCTCGGCGTTCTGGGCCGGCCATCGCTCGCAACGCGAGATTCTGGGCGCCTGGCCGATGTCGAGATATCCGGGCGTGATGGCGCAGAGCGAGGCGTTCTTCCACCGCTGGGGAACGCTGGCCGTGTTGTTCGCGCGCTTTGTGCCGCCGATCCGCGCCTTCGTACCGGTCACAGCGGGCGCGCTCGGGATGCCACCAATGCTTTTCTTCGGCGTCAATATTCCCGCGGTACTCGCCTGGGCGTTGGCGCACGTGCTGCCAGGCGTGCTCGCGGTCTCGGCATTGCATGAATATGCCGGCCTGCCCCACCACCAGCACACCGGCAAACATCTGTGGATGCTGGCCGTGTTCGCGGCGGCGATCATCGCGCTCGGCGTCTGGACGCTACGCCGCCGTCAGGCCCGGACGGGGCTGCGCCCGGGCGCCGGGCCGACATAGCGCGCGCGGGGCCGGATCAGCCCGCCATGCCGCAATTGTTCGCAGGCATGCGCGATCCACCCCACCGTGCGCGCCATGGAAAACAGCACGAGTTCATGGCCGGGCGGCAGGCCGAGCGTGTGCACCAGCACCGCAAGGGCATAGTCGATATTGACGAACTCGCCGGTCGCCTCCGCGATCCGCTCGGGGATTTCGTGGGTGAGTTTGCGGTCGGCGCCCGAGCGCGCCAGCGCTTCCAGCAGGGCCCGCGCGCGCGGATCGCCGTGCTTGTAGACGCCATGACCAAAGCCCGCGAAGCGTTCGCCGAGCGCGACGCGCTCGCGGATGACGGGGGCGACCTCGCCATTAGCGAGCGTCTTCAAAAGCTGCGCCGCGAGCACACCCGCGCCGCCGTGCTTGGGGCCTTTGAGCGCGACGAGCCCGGCGATGATCGCGTCGTAGAGGTTTAGCCCGGTCGAGGCCGCGCAGCGCACGGTGAAGGTCGACGCATTCAATTCGTGATCCGCCAGCAGCACGAGCGCGCGGCGGATCAAATCGGCCGCGTGCTTGTGCTCCGGCGCCCAGACGCGCGCGATCTGCAGATGAAGCGGTCTTGCCGAGGATTTGGCGTTCAGCATGGTCGCGACCACCAGCCGCATGATGCGGCCGCCGAGCATCGCGCGCCCTTCGGACGCCCGGGTGAACGCCCGCGGGTCGGCACTGGCCGCCAGCGCCAGCACGGCGATCGTGCGATCGATCGCATTGGCCCCGCGCGCAGCTTCGGCCACGGCACGCATTTCGTCCGACACGACGGGGCAATTGTCCTGTTCGAACGGATCGGCGCCGGTGACATCCCACAGCAGCGTCGCCGCATGTTCGAGCGTGTCGCGCTCGGCGAGGTCGACGCAATTGACGCCGCGATAGATCGGCCCGTCCTCGGTGATGGTCGCGACCGCCGAATCCATGACCGGCAGATCGGCGTCGAAGCTGCGCAGGCCCCGCGGCTCCGGCGACGGCGCGCGCCGCTCCTTCAGCGTGCGAACGTCCTCGGCCCGGTAGCGGTGGCTGCGCGAGTCCTGCGATGGCTCCGAGCGGATCAGCCCGCGGCTGACATAGGCGTAGAGGGTGGCCTGCGAGATCGCGAGTTCGGCGGAGGCCTCGCGGGCCGAGAGATAAAGGCCGGCGGATTTTTTCATATTGATTGACATAATCAAGATTGATCAACCTGTCGAGAGGCCCGACCTTTGGAAGCGACAAAGGAGAGCCCTCATGAATATGCAGCTTTCGAAGACCCCGATCGGCCTGGACGGGATTCCGGCCGCCGAAACCGTGCTCAGCCATGTCGATGGCGAGCGCGGCGAACTGATCATCGCCGGCGACCGGGTCGGCGACCTCGCCCGCAAGACCGGTTTTGAGGGCGTGACCGCCCGGCTGTGGAGCGGCGGAACCGGCCAGCCGGTCGGCGAAGCCGCCGTGCGCGCCGCCCTCGGTGCGGGCCGCGAACGCGCCTTCGCCCGGCTGCCGGATCTCTTGGGCATCACGCGCGGCCTTTCGGTCGTCGACGGTTTCCGCGCAGCGATTGCGGGGCTGCGGGCGGAAGCGGGGCTTGCGCACGAGGCCACGATCGTCGGCGCGTTTCCGGTCATCGCCGGGGCCCTGGTCCAGCGCGCCAAGGGGAACGACCCCGTCGCACCCGATCCAACCGCCAGCCATGCCGCCGACACGCTGTCGATGATGCTCGGCCGCAAGCCCAACGCGCGCGAGGTGGCGGCGCTGGACGCCTATTTCGTCACGGTGTGCGACCACGGCATGAACGCGTCGACGTTCGCGACGCGCGTGGTGGCCTCGACCCAGGCGGATTTGTTCGCAGCCGTCACCGCCGGCTATTGCGCGCTGACAGGGCCGCTACATGGCGGCGCACCTGAACCGGTGCTGGAGATGCTGGACGCAATCGGTTCAACCGCGCGCATCAAGCCTTGGGTCGACAGTGCGCTGGCCCGCGGCGAGCGGCTGATGGGATTCGGCCACCGCGTCTATCGCGTCCGCGATCCCCGCGCCGATGTGCTCAAAGGTGCGATCGAACGGCTTGCCGGTGACGGCACCGACCTGCCGTTCGCGGGCGAGGTCGAGGCCTATATCCGTAGCGCGTTGCGGATAAAGAATCCGGAACGCCCGCTCGACACCAATGTGGAGTTCTTCACCGCGATCCTGCTCGACGCGCTGAAGATCCCGCGGCAGGCGTTCACGCCGATCTTCGCGGTGGCGCGCGCCGCCGGATGGACCGCGCATGCCCGCGAGCAGCAGCGCGGCGGGAGGTTGATCAGGCCGAGTTCGGCCTATATCGGGGCGATGCCAGAGTGATCGAAAACCGTAGCCCGGATGGAGCGCCAGCGTAATCCGGGGCCGGTTTATCAGCGGTGAGCGAAATCCCGGATTGCGCTGCGCTTCATCCGGGCTACGGAGCCTGCGCTCGCTACGCGCCGCGCACTACGGTCTTGAGATAATTATACGCCTTGATGATCTCGATCAGGCGGTCCTCGGTGGAGCGGTCGCCGCCGTTGGCGTCGGGATGGTGCTGCTTGACCAGCGCCTTGTACTTCGCCTTGATGTCCTCGAGGGTGGCTTCGGCGGTGAGCCCCATCACCTGCAGCGCCTTGCGCTCGGCGTTCATCACCTTCCGGGTTTCGGCCTTGGCCTCGGCGCCCGGTCCGGGCCGCCAGCGTCCGCGGCCGTTGAGCTCGGAGAACACGCTGAAGGGATCAGCGGCGCCGTCAAAATCCTCGGCGGCCTGCTTGCCCTTCTTGCCGGCGGTGTTGGCGCCCATTTTCCAGGTCGGGCGATGACCGGTCAGCGCATCCTTCTGGTAGCGCGCGACGGCGTCGGCATTCATACCCTGGAAGAAATTGTAGTTCTGATTGTATTCGCGGACGTGATTGAGACAGAAGTGAAAGTACTCCCGCGAATTCTCCCGGCCCTTGGGCGCGCGGTGCGGGCCCTTGTTCTGGCAGCCCGCCCATTCGCACATGGCGGCTTCCTCGCGCGCCTGCGCCTGCTGCTTCGCACTCAGCTTGTTGGGCTTGATGCGAATGGAATCGAAGAATTTGGATGAATCAATTGCCATGGCTGACTTTGACTACGCAATGCCCGAGGCTTCAAGTCTTGACATTGCGAATACCTCTGTTCGGATGCGTCATTGACGGAAAGCCGACAACGGAATTATCTGCCGCCATCATGAGCACCACCAGGGACGCTATCATAAACAAGTTGCGTGAAGCTTTCTTGCCGGAAAGCCTCGACGTTACGGACGAATCTCATCTGCATGAGGGCCATGCGGGCCACCGGCCGGGCGGCGAGACGCATTTCAGGGTCTATATCGTATCTCCGGCCTTCGAAGGGAAGAGCCGGGTTGAACGCCACCGTATGGTAAATGCGACGCTTGCGGCGGAACTCGAGGGCTCCGTCCATGCGCTCGCGATCAAGGCGCAGGCCCCGGGAGAAACCGCCGGCCGGTAAGTTGGTCTGCCGCAAGAATATGAGCGCCCGCTGGCGCTGGAAATTTCGACACATCCGGCCGAATGGTTGGTCGCGGACGCCATCTTCTACCTGCATGGGGCTGTCCGCCAGCTTCCTGTGAAGGTCGGCCGGGACGGTAGAACCGTTTTCGCAACTGTGAGACAATTGCCAAAGCGATGGATCAGGTTCCGTTCGAACGCGGGGTCGGGCTGACCCCGATGCCGTCGCAGGTCGATGGGGTCGTCCGATGCGATATTGGGCATGCTTCAGATGGACCGCCGCCTTGGCGCTGCTGGTTGCGACCTCCCCGATCAGGGCGCACGCGCTTGATATGCCGAGCCCCTTTGTCCAGGAAGTCCTGATCAAGAGCATTCTGGTGACGCTCAACGACGCGGTGGCATCGGATAATTTCACGGTGCTCCACGCCAAGATTTCAAAGCCGTTCCGCGATCAGTTTCCGCCCGAGAAGCTGCGGACCGTCTTCAAGGACCTGGTCGAGAAGCACGCCGTGTTCGACGCGATCGTCGCAAACCCGGTCATTCCGGATGAAGATGCGAAGATCGACGACAAAGGCGTACTGCGCCTTAAAGGTCATTTCGACACGACGCCCAAAAAGGTGAAGTACCAACTCGGCTTCATCCCCTCCGACGGTCAGTGGAAGCTCAGCGGCATCACCATCGATATCGAATAGCTGACACCGTCATGGCGCGGACGCTCAGAACGCCGTCCCCGCCCGCTTCGGCTTCGGATCCTCGCCCTCAGCCTCGCGCGGCACCGGCGCGATCTTGAGGGCCGTGATGCGGTTGCGCTCACGGCGCAGCACGCGGAAGCGGAAGCCATGGAAGGTAAAACTCTGCCCGCGCTCGGGGATCGAGCGCGCTTCGTGAATCACGAGGCCGGCGACGGTCGTTGCCTCCTCGTCCGGCAGATGCCAGTTCATGGCGCGGTTGAGGTCGCGGATCGGCACCGAGCCGTCCACCACCACCGAGCCGTCGAGTTGGGCGCGGACCGCCGGTCACCACGACGTCGTGCTCGTCGGAAATATCGCCGACGATTTCTTCCAGAATGTCTTCCAGCGTCACCATGCCTTCGACCTCGCCATACTCGTCGACGACGAGCGCGAAGTGGGTCTTGCGGCGGCGGAACGCCTTCAACTGTTCGGACAGCGGCCGCATCTCCGGCACGAACCAGGGCGGCAACATGATGGCCGAAACGTTGATGCGCGACATGTCGCCCTCGGAGACGCGGATCGCGCGCAGCAAATCCTTGGCGTGCAGCACGCCGATGATGTTCTCCGGCTTGTCGCGCCACAGCGGGATGCGGGTGTATTCGGTCGCCAGCACCTCGCGCACCAGTTCGTCCGGCGGCAAGTCGGCATTGATCATCACCATCGAGGTGCGATGGACCATGACGTCAGACACGGCGAGGTCACCGAAGCGGAAGACGTTGTGGATGTACTCGGCCTCGCCGCTTTCAATGCCGCCGTGCACGGCCGATTCTTCCACCAGCCCTTCGATCTCGGAATCGGTGAGGATTTCATGCTGCGAGGATTCCTTGACGCCGAGCAGGCGCAAGATCCCGCGCGAGGCGGTGTTGAGCAGCCAGTTAAGCGGATAGAAAGCCAGATAGGACAAATAGAGCGGATAAGCGATCCACTGCGAAACCGGCATCGGCTCCCTGATCGCCAGCGTCTTCGGCACTTGCTCGCCTACGACGATGTGCAGCGAGGAAAATACCAGGAAGCCGGTCAGGAACGACACGAAGTGCAGGGTCGGTTCCGACATTCCTAGCGGGATGAGCATCGGTTCGAGCAGCGCCGAAACCGTGGGTTCGCCGACCCAGCCGAGGCCGAGCGAGGCCATGGTGATGCCGAGCTGGCAACAGGCAAGATAGGCCTCGATGTTATTCATCATGCTATGCAGCAGGTGGGCGCCGAAACGATTCTGCTCGACCATCACCCTGATGCGAAACCCGCGGCTCTTCACCAGCGCAAACTCGGCGGCCACGTAGAACGCGTTGGCGGCGAGCAGCAGAAACGCGAGCAGCAGATTGAATGCAGTCGAACTCATGATTGCCTCGCGGCGACGGCCCCGGCCGTGCGCGACGTGTCGCCCGCAATGCCCTCGGACAACCCCGTTCTCATCCCGACAGCTTCTGTTGCAGGAAGTCGCGCACCAGCGCCGGCTCGACGTCGTTTGCGACCACCGCGCGGCCGATCGCCAGCAGCAGGATGAACGTAAGCTTGCCGCGCTTGACCTTCTTGTCCTGCGCCATCAACGCCATCAGCGCGTCGGCATCCGCCAGCCCCTCCTGCGCAAAGCCTGCGATATCCTGCAAATGGGTCGGCAGGCCGACGGAAGCAAGATGGCGTTCGACGCGGGCGGCATCGGCCTCGGAGATCATGCCGAGTTCGGCGGAAAATTCCGCTGCCAGCACCATGCCGACGGAGACGCCTTCGCCGTGGAACAGGCGATCGGAAAAGCCGGTCGCGGCCTCCAGCGCATGGCCGAAAGTGTGGCCGAGATTGAGCAGCGCACGCTCGCCGTTCTCGCGCTCGTCGCGGGACACGATCGCGGCCTTGGCACGGCAGGAGGTCGCAATCGCGTGCTCGCGCGCCGCGCCGCCGGAGAAGATGTCGGCGTAGTTGGCTTCGAGCCAGGTGAAAAAGGCTTCGTCGCCGAGCACACCGTATTTGGCGACTTCGGCATAGCCGGCGCGGAACTGGCGCGGCGACAGTGTGTCCAATACCGCCGTATCGGCGATGACCAGCACCGGCTGATGAAACGCTCCGAGCAGGTTCTTGCCCTGTGGCGAGTTGATGCCGGTCTTGCCACCGACCGAGGAATCGACCTGCGCCAGGAGCGAGGTCGGCACCTGCACGAAATCGACGCCGCGACGCAGGATCGCCGCCGCAAAGCCGGCGAGATCGCCGACCACGCCGCCGCCGAGCGCAATCACCAGATCGTTGCGCTCGATCCTGGCCGCGATCAGCGCCTCGGAGACCTTTTCGAGACCGGCATAGGTTTTCGACCCCTCGCCTTCCTCGATGATGACACGCGAGGTCAGGATGCCGGCTTCCGCCAGCGAGCGCTCGGTTGGCTCCAGCCAGTGCTTCGCCACGGTGCGGTCGGTGACGATGGCGGTCCGCACGCCGGGGCGCAACGCGGCGACGCGCGCGCCGAGCGACTCCAGCACGCCACGGCCGATGACGATGTCATAGGCGCGGTCGCCGAGGGCTACGTCGACCGTGATATCGGCGGAATGTTTCAGGGGCGCAGTCATGGCGTGACGCTGATCCCGTCGGTTGTCGGCTGGGCGGCAGGCGCGCCGGCGCACAGCCGGGCGCGCAGGGCATCGATACATTCGTCGACGATGCGGTCGTGCGGCACGTCGCGCGAGCCTATCGTCAGGTCGGCGGTCCGGTAGACCGGCTCGCGCGCTTCGAGCAGGCGGCTGACGGTCGCAACCGGATCCTCGGTCTGTAGCAGTGGCCGGTCGGCGCGGCGCTTGACGCGCTTCATGATGATTTCGACATCCGCCTTGAGCCAGATCGAGACCGCCTTGTCGCGGATGCGGTTGCGGGTCTCCTCCCGCATGAAGGCGCCGCCGCCGGTGGCGATCACGGCCGGGCCGCTATCGAGCAGCCGCGCGATCACCCGCGCCTCGCCGTCCCGGAAATGCGGCTCGCCATGGGTTTCGAAAATGTCCGGGACCGACATCCCGGCCGCCGCCTCGATCTCGATATCGGCGTCGAGAAACGGCAGCCGCAGCCGGGCCGCCAGCCGCCGGCCGATGGTGGACTTGCCGGCGCCCATCATGCCGACCAGCACGACCGAACGCCTTCCCAGAGCCGACGTGATGTCGGCCTCCTGGGTGGGGCTCGTTTGTGCCGGTGCGGCGGTCTCGGACATCAAAAACTCTGCGGTTTTGCGGGACTTGCTCCGCGCTGCGACACCTATACTACCCCCATCGATGCCGTTGCCAGAGTCTCTTGCCACGGGGATGGGAACATGTTGGATGATTTCATTGGTTAATTCGCCGCCCTGAGCCCCCTATGCCCAGTTTGTTCCGCTTTCTGACGGCCGTCGGCATCATCGCCGGGGTGATCTATGGCGTGATTTTTTCGCTGGCGAACTTCGTGACCCCAAAGCCCCGGGAAATGACGGTCACCATCCCCGCAGACAAGTTCCTCAAGAAATAGCCGCTATCGTCTGATTTGTGGTGAGCACGAACTCGGGGAGCGGCATCTCGTTACGGGATGTCGGGGGCAATGCGTTCCAGCAAGACGGCCAAAGACGAGAAACTGATCAACCTGTTCCTCGACATGCTCGCGGCGGAACAGGGAGCGGGCGACAACACGCTCGACGCCTATCGCCGCGACCTCACGGATTTTTCCGAATTTCTCGGCCGCAAGGGACAAAACTTTGCCGGTGCCGGGACGGATGGGCTGCGGGACTACCTCGCCGACCTCGACACCCGCGGTTTCAAATCCTCCAGCGTGGCACGCCGGCTGTCGGCGATGCGGCATCTGTTCCGCTTCCTCTTGAACGAGCGCATTCGCAGCGACGATCCGGCGGCAATCCTGTCCGGCCCGAAGCGCGGCCGAGGCTTGCCGAAGGTGCTGTCGATATCGGACGTCGACCGCATGCTGACGCGCGCCAAGGAATTGACCGAGGCCGAGAACGCTTCGCCGCAGCAGCGGCTGCGCGCGATGCGGCTGTATTGCCTGCTGGAAGTGCTCTACGCCACCGGCTTGCGCGTCTCAGAGCTGGTGGCGTTGCCGCTGTCGGCCTCGCGGCGCGATATCAGCATGATCGTGGTGCGCGGCAAGGGCAACAAGGAACGGCTGGTACCGCTCAACGAAACGTCGCGGCAGGCGATGGCCGACTATCTCGCCGCGATGGAAGCGCTCAAGCCCGAGAAGAAGAAAAGCACCGCCAGCTCGAAATGGCTGTTTCCCTCCTTCGGCGAGAGCGGCCACCTGACGCGGCAGCATTTTGCGCGCGACCTGAAGGAACTGGCAGCGGCATCGGGCCTCGCGCCGCGGCTGGTCTCCCCGCACGTGCTCCGCCACGCCTTTGCCAGCCACCTGCTGCATAACGGCGCGGACCTGCGCATCGTGCAGACGCTGCTCGGCCACACCGATATCTCCACCACGCAGATCTACACCCATGTGGTCGAGGAGCGGCTGAAAAGCCTGGTGCGCGACCTGCATCCGCTGGCGGAGAAGTAACCTTCGTCGCAACGCCCGCCTTGACTTCCGCGGCGTCTCCCCTGAAAGAGCCGTCTCCCGCCCGCGGCCTTGTTTGGCGCGCTTTCGGTAAACCGGGTCATCCGGACCGAGCTGCACGCTAAATCATTGAAGATGCGTGCTTTCCTTAAGCGAATCGAAACCGCTTCGCCTCAAAGCACGTTGTTACCTATATTGGTTTGATGCCGGATCAGATGCGCAGCTATCTCGACTTCGAAAAACCCGTCGCCGAACTAGAGGCCAAGGTCGATGAACTGCGCGCGCTGGCGGCGTCCGGCAGCGACATCGGCGATGAGATCGCACGCATAGAGGACAAGTCGCAGCAGGCGCTGGCTGACCTCTACGCCAATTTGACGCCGTGGCAGAAGACGCTGGTGGCGCGCCATCCGCAGCGCCCGCACTTCAGCGATTTCGTCAACGCGCTGATCACTGAATTTACCCCGATGGCGGGCGACCGCAAATTCGCCGAGGACGAGGCGCTGATGGGCGGCTTCGGCCGTTTCCGCGGCGAGGCGATCTGCGTGATGGGCCAGGAAAAGGGCGCCACCACCGACAGCCGTATCAAGCACAATTTTGGCATGGCGCGGCCCGAGGGCTATCGCAAGGCGGTGCGGCTGATGGAGATGGCCGACCGCTTTGGCATTCCCGTGCTGTCGATCGTCGATTCCGCCGGCGCCTATCCCGGCATCGGCGCCGAGGAGCGCGGCGTCGCGGAAGCGATCGCACGCTCGACCGACACATGCCTCTCGCTCGGCGTCCCCAATGTCGCGATCGTCACCGGTGAGGGCATGTCGGGCGGCGCCATCGCCATTACGACCGCCAATCGGGTGCTGATGCTGGAACACGCGATCTACAGCGTGATCTCGCCGGAGGCGGCCTCCTCGATCCTGTGGCGCGACGGCACCAAGGCTCAGGAAGTCGCCAACGGCATGAAGATCACCGCGCAGGACATGCTGCGATTCGGCGTGATCGACCAGATCCTGAAAGAACCCTCCGGCGGCGCTCACCGCGATTCCGCCGCCATGATCTCAGCCACGGGCGATGCGATCGCCGAGGCGTTCAACGATTTCCGCAATCTGGACGCGGATGGCGTCCGCCGGCAGCGGCGGCAGAAATTTCTCGATATCGGCCGCAAGCTCGGCTGATGGCCCCTTGTCCTCCCCCTGGATGGGGTCGGACGGCCCGGCGTCCCATTCGTTAACGCCGCCTTAAAGGTGCTTTATTTCGTCGGATCACTTGATTCGGCCCTAATTAGGCCCAAGACCCCATCTTTAAACTCTATTGACCATGCCTGCCGTGGAAGCGGCTGGCGCATCGCGTTCGGGTTGCGGCGCGGAAGGTCAAAGGGTACTATTTTATGCAATGGCTTCAGGGCATGTTCGCTGTGATTTGGGGTGCGAAAATGCCCGGTGGGTGTGGAGCTTAGCCTTTGATTTACTGCTCGCTGGTTCGCGCGCTCGTCACGTCGGCTGCCCTTTTGGGCGCGGGCCTGCTGATGGCCGGTTGCAACGGTGACGACATCTCGCTGGCCAATAACGCCAAGGCCAACCAGCCGGTCCCGCCAAAACTGATCGCCGACATGACGGCGAAAAACATGGACCTGCAGTCGCCGATCCTGGTTCGTCTGTTCAAACAGGAAGCCGAACTGGAGATCTGGAAGCAGGACCGCTCCGGCCGTTTCGCGCTGCTGAAAACCTATCCGATCTGCCGCTGGTCGGGCGATCTCGGACCCAAGGTCCGCGAGGGCGACCGCCAGGCGCCGGAAGGCTTCTATGCGATTTCGCCGGCGCAGATGAACCCGCAATCGGCCTATTATCTTTCCTTCAACACCGGCTATCCGAACGCCTTCGACAAGGCGCTGGGGCGTACCGGCTCGCAACTGATGGTGCATGGCGACTGCTCATCGCGCGGCTGCTACGCGATGACCGACGAGCAGATCGCGGAAATCTATTCGCTGGGCCGCGAATCCTTCTTCGGCGGCCAGAAATCGTTCCAGCTGCAGGCCTATCCGTTCAAGATGACGCCGATCAACATGGCGAAGCATCGCAACAATCCGAACATGCCGTTCTGGAAGATGATCAAGGAAGGCAATGATCATTTCGAGGTGACGCGGCAAGAGCCGAAGGTCGATTTCTGCGAAAAGAAATACGTGTTCGATGCCGCCAAGCCGCCGAACGCGACGCGTGATCTGGTGTTCGATGCTTCGGCCAAGTGCCCGGCCTATGTGATTCCCGACGAGGTCGCCGACGCCGTGCGCGAAAAGCAGGCGACCGACCTCGCCGAGACCGCGCGGCTGATCGCCAAGGGAACGCCGGTCGCCCGGGCCAACACCGGCATCGACGGCGGCATGCACCGGGTGTTCGCCGCCCGTGTGCCTGAAGCCAGCACCGGCCTTTCGGAGCCCGGCGACGGCTCAAGCCTGTCGCTGATGGCGCGCGCTCCCGGCACCGTTCCCTCCCACGTCAATCCGCCCAAGGCGCCCTCCGATAATCTGCTGATGGGTGCGCCGGAGCCGCCGAAGCTTGCCGCAGCCCCGGCTCCCACCCCTGCCGCGGCGCCGACGCGGGTCGCCAATGCGGCGCCGACGGCCCAGAATGACGGGTTCTTCTCCAACCTCGCCCGCAAGGTCGGTATCGGCGGCGCGGCTGACGCCACCGCAAGCACACCGCCCTCGAAGCCGAAGGCGAGCGAAGCCAAGCGAAGCGAGCCGCCGCGTCAGGAAGCGGCCGCGCCGAAGACCATGGCGCCGAAGCACGACGCCAAACAGGCCGCCGCCCGCCCGCCGCTGAGAGCGTCCGTGTCGGATACCCCGGGCCCCGCTGCCAAGGACAACCAGGTCTCCGGCTCCGCACCGATCGTGTCGTCGAACTCGTTCGACAGCCGCTTCGGGGCGGTGAAGTAAGAAGCGCGACGCGGCTCCCCCGGACTGCACAACAGCACAGTGCCGTCATGCGCCCTGCGAAAGCGGGTGTTCCCTAACGCGTATTGGAAGAACCGAAGCGGTGCGGCGTACTGGATCATCCGCCTTCGCGGATGATGACAGCGGCGCGTGTGATGACAGCGGCGCGTGATGGCGTCAGCGCGCCATCACCGAAAAAATCACCCGTATTTGCCGTGGCAATGCTTGTACTTCTTGCCGCTTCCGCAGGGACAATCCTCGTTGCGGCCGACCTTGCCCCAGCTTGCGGGATTCTTGGGATCGCGATCAGCGTCCGCGACTTCAGGCACCAGCGAGACGTTGGCGAAGGCCATCTCGTCTTCGCCGGTATTGGGATCGAACTTGTGCGCCTCCATCGCCGGCAGCACCGGCTGCTGCTCTTCCGGCGGCACGATCTCGACGCGCATCAATTGCGCCGTCACCGCCTCGCGCAGGTGCGCGGTCATTGCCTCATACAGGCCGAAGGCTTCCGACTTGTACTCCTGCAACGGATCGCGCTGGCCATAGCCGCGCAGGCCGATCACCTGACGCAGATGATCGAGCATGATCAGGTGTTCGCGCCAGAGATGATCCAGCGTCTGCAGCAGAATGGTCTTCTCGACATAGCGCATCACGTCGGGGCCCCACTGCGCCACCTTGGCCGCCATGTGCTCGTCGACGCGCTGCTCGATCCGCGTCAGCAATTCCTCGTCGGCAATGCCCTCTTCCTTGGCCCATTCGTCGACCGGCAGGTCGACGTCGAGCACGCGCTTAAGTTCTTCCTTGAGGCCCGCGACATCCCACTGCTCGGCATAGGCGTGTTCCGGCACATGCTTGACGACGATGTCGTCGATGAAATCATGACGCATGTCCGCAACCATTTCGGCCACGCTGTCGCTCTTCATCAGTTCGACGCGCTGATCGAAGATCACCTTGCGCTGGTCGTTCTGCACGTTGTCGAACTTGAGCAGGTTCTTGCGGATGTCGAAGTTGCGGGCTTCGACCTTCTGCTGCGCCTTTTCCAGCGCCTTGTTGATCCAGGGATGGATGATGGCCTCGCCCTCTTTCAGGCCGAGCCGCTGCAGCATGCTGTCGAGCCGGTCGGACCCGAAGATCCGCATCAGATCGTCTTCCAGCGACAGGAAGAACTTCGAGCGGCCGGGGTCGCCCTGACGGCCGGAACGGCCGCGCAACTGGTTGTCGATGCGGCGGGATTCATGCCGCTCCGAGCCCATGATGTAGAGCCCACCCGGCTTGGTGATGGTCTTGGCCGGCTTGCTGCCCTTGGCGGGCTCGACCTCGACCACGTCCTCGGCCTTCAGCACGATCTCGCGGAAGCGTTCGATGTCGGCCTTGATCTGTTCGATCTTCGTGGCCTTCTCGGCCTCGTCGGTAATGTTGGCGGTCTCCTGCAGGATCCGCATCTCGAGCGAACCGCCGAGCTTGATGTCGGTACCGCGGCCGGCCATGTTGGTCGCGATCGTGATCGCGCCGGGGACGCCGGCTTCGGCGACGATATAGGCTTCCTGTTCGTGGAAGCGCGCATTCAACACCGCAAACAGTTTTGCCGGTTTGCCCGCACGCGCCGCCGCATAGAGCTTTTCCATGCTGGATTCAGAGCCGAAATCGATCTGCTTGTAACCATGCTTCTTCAGGTAATCGGCCAGCACTTCCGACTTTTCGATCGAGGCGGTGCCGACCAGCACCGGCTGCAGCCGCGCATTGGCGCGTTCGATCTCGGCCAGGATCGCGGCGTATTTCTCGTTCTGGGTGCGGTAGACTTCATCGTCCTCGTCGAGACGCGCGACCGGCACGTTGGTCGGGATTTCCACGACCTCGAGCTTGTAGATGTCGAACAATTCGTCGGCTTCGGTCAGCGCCGTACCGGTCATGCCGGCGAGCTTTTCGTACATCCGGAAATAGTTCTGGAATGTGATCGAGGCCAGCGTCTGGTTTTCCGGCTGGACCTGGACGTGCTCCTTGGCTTCCAGCGCCTGATGCAGGCCTTCGGAATAGCGGCGGCCCTGCATCATGCGGCCGGTGAATTCGTCGATGATGATGACTTCGCCGTCGCGGACGATGTAGTCCTTGTCGCGGTTGAACAGCGAGTGCGCCCGCAGCGCCTGGTTGATGTGGTGAACGACGGAGACGTTCTCGACGTCGTAGAGCGATTCACCCTTGAGCTGACCGGCATCGCGCAACAGCGTCTCGATCTTCTCCATGCCGGCTTCGGTCAGCGTCACCGTGCGCTGCTTCTCGTCGACCTCGTAATCGGTCTTGTCGAGCTGGGGGAAGAAGGTGTCGATGGTGTTGTAGAATTCCGAGCGGTCGTCGAGCGGACCGGAGATGATCAGCGGCGTGCGCGCCTCGTCGATCAGGATCGAGTCGACTTCGTCGACGATGGCGTAGAAATGGCCGCGCTGGACCATGTCCTCCAGCCGGTACTTCATGTTGTCGCGCAGATAGTCGAAACCGTATTCGTTGTTGGTGCCGTAGGTGATGTCGCGCGAATAGGCTTCCTTGCGCTCGGAATCGTCGAGCCCGTGCACGATCACGCCGACGGTCAGGCCGAGGAAATTGTAGATCTGGCCCATCCATTCGCTATCGCGGCGGGCGAGGTAGTCGTTGACGGTGACGACATGGACGCCCTTGCTGGCCAGCGCGTTGAGATAGACCGCAAGCGTCGCCACCAGCGTCTTGCCTTCGCCGGTCTTCATCTCGGCGATGTCGCCCTCATGCAGTACCATGCCGCCGATCAGCTGGACGTCGAAATGGCGCTGGCCGAGGGTGCGCTTGGCGGCTTCGCGCACGGTGGCGAAGGCCGGAACCAGGATATCGTCGAGCGTCTTGCCGTCGGCGAGTTGCTGGCGGAACTCGGCGGTGCGGGCCTTCAGCGCCTCGTCGGAGAGCGCGGCGAGCTCGGGCTCAAGCGCGTTGATGGCGTCGACGCGGGACTGATATCCCTTCACCCGCCGGTCGTTGGCGGAGCCGAAAAACTTGCGGGCGAGCGCGCCGATCATGCCAATTCCTGCCTTTGCCGTTACTTGCGTTGCAAGCCGTGACGGGGTCCACCAAATTGCTTATCAACTCACCGTGACGCGTCGCGGCAAACACCCCGATCCGGGGGTCATCCGCCTAATGAGTGGGAATTAAGCAATCCAAGGTTCAACGGCAAAAAACGCAGCAAAATAAGCGCTATCGCCGCCGTACGATCCGGCACAGATATGGCTGGGTTGGGGCCTTGTCAACGTGGGTCCATCTGTCAAGGAATTCATCATTTTGACAGACTTTTCGCGTTGCCAAGGCCGCATGATTGGGCGAGTGTCCCGCCGCCTTTTGCTGCCCCCTTCTTCAAGACAAGGATTTTCCATGACCACCTCGTTCCCGGAAACGAAAACCGGCCTGCGCTTCGGCCTCGCCTCCCTGGCCGCGACGGCCTGTCTGGCTGCGGTTCTGGCCGCCAGCCTGCCGGTTCGTGCCCAGGACAACCCCGTTCTCGCCAAGGTTAACGGTGCGGAGATCCGCCAGAGCGATGTGGCGCTCGCGGAAGAGGAACTCGGCCCGAGCCTCGCGCAAATGGACCCGGCGGCCAAGAAGGACAATGTTCTGGCCTTCCTGATCGACCTGAAAATCGTCGCCAAGGCCGCCGAGGACAAGAAGGTCGAGAATTCGGAAGACTTCAAGAGGCGCCTGGCCTTCACCCGCAGCCGTCTTCTGATGGACAACCTGCTCGCCACCGAGGGCAAGGCTGCGACCACCGACGAGGCCATGAAGAAGGTCTATGAGGAGGCCTCCAAGCAGATCACCGGCGAAATGGAGGTTCACGCCCGGCACATCCTGGTCGAGACCGAGGACGAGGCCAAGGCGATCGCGGAAGAGCTGAAGAAGGGCGGCGACTTCGCCGAGCTGGCGAAGAAGAAGTCCAAGGACCCCGGCGCCTCCGATGGCGGCGATCTCGGCTTCTTCACCAAGGAACAGATGGTGCCGGAATTCTCCGCCGTCGCGTTCACGCTCGAGCCCGGCAAGATCTCCGACCCCGTGAAGTCGCAATTCGGCTGGCACATCATCAAGCTCGAGGAAAAGCGCGCCCGCAAGGCGCCCGAGTTCGAGCAGGTCAAGGCGCAGATCGAGACCTACGTGACGCGCAAGGCGCAGGCCGAATACGTCGCCAAGCTGCGTGAAGCCGCCAAGGTCGAACGCATGGACAAGCCGGCGGAAGCCGCCAAGCCGGACGCCGCCAAGCCCTCGGATTCCAAGATGGCGCCGCCGAAAAAGTAAAAAATCGCTGTCCCTTCTTCGAGGCCGATAGTATCTACCATCGTCATGGCCGGGCCGAAGCGCCCGGCCATTCCATGTCCAGGGACTGGTTGGCAGGCCCTGAAGACGTCGATGCCGGCGCAGATCCGGCTATGGTTGATCTGGTCGAAGAAGGTGCCGCATGTCCACCACCATCTCCCCCCTCGCCCCGACCGATGTCCCCGAGATGCCGGCGATTGCGGGCGTGAAGCTTGCCACCGCCGCCGCCGGCATCCGCTACAAGGGGCGTACCGACGTGCTGCTCGCCGTCATGGACAAGGGCACCACGGTCGCGGGCGTCTTCACCAAATCGAAATGCCCGTCCGCTCCCGTTGAATGGTGCCGCGCCAAGCTCGGCCGGGATGGATCTTCCAAGGCAGGATTTGCCCGCGCGCTGGTGGTGAACTCCGGCAACGCCAACGCATTCACCGGCAAGACCGGCAAGCAGTCGACGGCGCTGACCGCGCAAACCGCAGCGAAAGCAGTAGGCTGCAGCGCCAACGAGGTGTTCCTTGCCTCGACCGGCGTTATCGGCGAGCCGCTGGACGCCACCAAGTTCGACGGCGTCCTGGCGACGCTGGCGGAAGCCGCCGCGCCGGATGGCTGGATGAGCGCGGCAAGCGCGATCATGACTACCGACACCTTCCCGAAAGTCGCAACCGCCACGGCAAAGCTCGGCAACACCAAGGTGACCATCAACGGCATGGCCAAGGGCGCGGGCATGATCGCGCCCGATATGGCGACCATGCTGTCGTTCGTGTTCACCGATGCACCGCTGTCGTCCACCGTGCTGCAGGCGCTGCTCAAGAGCGGCGTCGAGGACACCTTCAACGCCGTCACGATCGACAGCGACACCTCGACATCGGATACGCTACTGGCGTTCGCCACCGGCACGGCCGCAGCCAGCGGCGCACCGAAGATCAGCCGCGCCAGCGACCCGCGGCTGAAGGCGTTTGCCAAGGCGTTCCGCGACGTGCTGGCCAACCTTGCCGAACAGGTGGCCCGCGATGGCGAAGGCGCGCGCAAGCTGGTCGAGGTGATCGTCGAAGGCGCGACCACCAAGGCCTCGGCGCGCCGAATCGCGATGTCGATCGCGAATTCGCCGCTGGTCAAGACGGCGATCGCCGGCGAGGACGCCAATTGGGGCCGCGTGGTGATGGCCGTCGGCAAGGCCGGCGAGCCCGCCAACCGCGACAAGCTTTCGATCTCGTTCAACGGCATTCGGGTCGCCAGGAGCGGTGCGCGCGATCCGTCCTACAACGAGGCCGAGGTTTCCGAGGTGATGAAAAATCCGAAGATCCAGATCAAGGTCGCGCTTGGCCTCGGCAAGGGCCGCGACCGCGTGCTGACCTGCGACCTGACCAAGGAATATGTCGCGATCAATGGCGACTACCGGTCGTGAGCGAGACAGCGGCGCATGGCTGACATCAAGCTCACCCTCGTCGTCGCCTGCGCCCTCGTCGATGCCGACAAGCGTGTGCTGATCGCGCAACGTCCGCAGGGCAAGGCGCTCGCGGGTCTCTGGGAATTTCCCGGCGGCAAGGTCGAGCCCGGCGAACGGCCGGAGCAGACGTTGATCCGCGAATTGCATGAGGAGATCGGCATCGACGTCAGCGAGCCGTGCCTGGCGCCGCTGACTTTTGCCAGCCACGCCTATGACAGCTTTCATTTGCTGATGCCGCTCTATATCTGCCGGCGCTGGGAAGGCACGGTGATGGCGCGCGAAGGCCAGCAACTGGCCTGGGTCCGCGCCAACAAACTGCGCGATTACCCTATGCCGCCCGCAGACATTCCTCTGATCCCGCATCTGATTGATTTGTTGATGTGAGGTGGCGCATACCACTGTCATGCCCGGACTTGCCGCCTCCGCTAAAGCTTCGGCGCGCCAACGGGGAAAGCCGCGGCGAAGCCTTGGCGTAGCCGGGATCCGGGCATCCATCAACTTCAAAGAGTCTTCCAGTGCGGCGCATCTTCGGCGGCACGCAGAGCCCAGACACAAAATCGCGAAAACAACCCCATGCAAAGTAGAATGGGGCCGGCTTGCCGCACTCGTGCTTTGTCCGGGGCACGAGAAGAAAAATGGTCCGTCGCCACGGCCCAACCTGATCTCATCCCGCTTTAGGTTGTCTATTTGGGAGCAGTTTTCTTCACCGCCGCCTCCAGGCTCGCTTTCGCCGAACCCGGCCGCAACGGCTTTTGCTGGCTCTCATGCGGCGCCCAGCCGGACAGCCAGACAAGATCGAAGGTGGCGCGGATGCGGCCATCCGGATCGGCAAAACGTTCGCCGTAAATCTGCACCATCCGCAACATGGTGGCGCGACGGGTCGGCGTCCGCCGCCGCTCGATCAGGATATTGGTCGCACCCATCCGCCTGATATCGGCCATCAGCGCGAACGCACTGTCGTAGCGCACCACGACACGATCGACGTCGGTGACCGGCAGCGCAAGGCCTGCGCGTTGCAGCAGCGCGCCGACATCGCGCAGATCCGCGAACGGCGCGACGCGCGGCGATACCCCGCCCTCGCATTCGGCTTCCGCGGCGGCAAAGGATTGCCTGAGCTCGGTCAGCGTATCGCCGCCGATCATTGCTGCCAGCAACAATCCGTCGGGTTTTAGCGCGCGGCGGATTTGCGCCAGCACGCCGGGGAGATCGTTGACGAACTGGAAGGCGAGCGCCGAGACGGCGAGGTCGAGCGATTGCGGCGGCAAGCGCAGCGTTTCCGATTGATCGGGATCGATGCGCGAGATCGACTGGAAGCGATCAGCGATGGGCTTTCGCAGCAATTCGCCCGGCGTCCAGATTTCAGCCACGTCGGCAAAATTCCGCATCACCGCCTGCAGCCGCTCCTCCATGTCCTCCCTGACGCGATCAAGCAGGAACGTCACCGGCCCGCCACGCCGCGCGCGATCGATGCGCGCACGCAAGAGTGCGCGGTCGAACAGGATGGGTGCGGCGGTCGGGCTCGAAACCATGCCGGTTGGTACGCCGCCCGCCCCGTCTCTGGCAATCCTCCGCTTGAGCACGCTGCCCAGCAGCGCTAGCCTCGTCCCATGGACGCCGAGGCATCACCACCACGATCCATTTCCAGCCATCTTCGCGGCGCGCTCGGCGCCTGCCGCGACGCATTCGCGAATCTTCCGCGGCTCGCGCTCGACATCGCGCTGCCGACGCTGTGCGTTTCCTGCCGCGAACCGGTCGATGGCGAGGGCGTCTGCGCGGCGTGCTGGGCGAAACTGTCGTTCATCGCACAGCCGTTCTGTCCGCGGCTCGGCATTCCCTTTGTCTATGATCCCGGTCCGGAATTGCTGTCGATGGAGGCGATCGCCAGTCCGCCGGCCTACCAGCGCGCCCGCGCCGCGGTGCGCTATGACGACGTTGCCCGCACGCTGGTTCATTCGCTGAAATACCAGGACCGCACCGATCTGGCGCCGGCGATGGGCCGCTGGATGGCCCGCGCGGGTCAGGAATTGCTCGCAGAGGCCGACGTGCTGGTGCCGGTTCCCCTGCACTGGCGGCGCGGCTGGAGCCGCCGCTACAACCAGTCCGGCGCGCTGGCGCGGGTAATTTCGCAGCAAACCGGCGTCAAACTGGCCACTGAGGCGCTTCGCCGCATTCGCGCGACCGAGCAGCAGATCGGGCTGTCCCGGCCGCAGCGCGCCAGCAATGTGCAGGGCGCCTTCAAGGTCGCCGCCGATCGCATGGCAGATATCCAGGGCCGCCGCGTCATCCTGATCGACGACGTGCTGACGTCCGGCGCCACGACGGACGCCTGCGCCCGGGCGCTGCTGCGCGCCAAAGCCGCGCAGGTCGACGTGCTGGTATTCGCGCGGGTTGTGGACACCCACCGGGCTCCCATATAATTCAAACACTTGCCAAATCAGAGCGCACCATGACTGCCATTGAAATCTATACCCGCCCGGGCTGCGGCTACTGCACCGCCGCCAAATCGCTGCTGACGCGCAAGAACGCCGCGTTTACCGAATTGAACGTGGCGACCGACCCGACCTATCGCGAGCAGATGTACGGTCGCGCAGGCCACGGTTCGACCTTTCCGCAGATCTTCATCGGCACAACCCATGTCGGCGGCTGCGACGAACTCTACGCGCTGGACCGCGCGGGCAAGCTCGATGGCTTGCTGGCGACAGAAAAGGCTTCCTCATGAGCGCAGGCTCCATTTTTACCGCCGCCATGGTGCAAATGCGCACCGGGCTGTTACCCGAGCCGAGCCTCGAGCAGGGCATCAAGCTGATCCGCGAGGCCGCCGCGCAAGGCGCCGACTACGTGCTCACGCCTGAGGTGAGCAACATGATGCAGCTGAACCGCAAGGCGCTGTTCGAGCATCTCGCCGCCGAGGGCGACGATCTCTCGTTGAAAGCCTATCGAGCGCTGGCGGCGGAATTGAAGATTCATCTCCACATTGGCTCGCTGGCGCTGCGCTATTCGCCGGAGCGCGCCGTCAATCGCTCGTTCCTGATCGGGCCCGACGGCAATTTGCTCGCCAGCTACGACAAGATCCACATGTTCGATATCGATCTGCCCGGCGGCGAGAGCTATCGCGAATCCGCCAATTACCAGCCGGGCGAGACGGCCGTGATCTCGGATCTGCCGTGGGGCCGCATCGGGCTGACGATCTGTTACGACGTGCGCTTTCCGGCGCTCTATCGCGCGCTTGCCGAAGCCGGTGCGTCGTTCCTCACGGTGCCGTCCGCCTTCACCAGGAAGACCGGCGAGGCGCATTGGCACACGCTGCTCCGCGCCCGCGCCATCGAGACCGGCTGCTTCGTCTTCGCGGCGGCGCAATGCGGCATGCACGAGAACAAGCGCGAGACCTTCGGGCATTCGCTGATCATCGCCCCCTGGGGCGAGATTCTTGCCGAGGGCGGCGTCGACCCCGGCGTGTTCCTCGCCGAGATCGATCCCTCGAAGGTGGAGACCGCGCGCACGGCCGTGCCGTCGTTGCAGCACGGACGGCGCTTCGGGATCGCCGACCCCAAGGCCGGCCCGGAGCATCTGCATCTCGTCCGGGGTTCGGCATGATCCGCTACAACCTTCGCTGCGAGAAGGGCCATGCCTTCGAAAGCTGGTTTCAAAGCTCCGCGGCTTATGAGAGCCAGGAGAAACGCAGGCTGGTGAGCTGCCCTGCCTGCGGCTCGGTCAAGGTCGAACGCGCCATCATGGCCCCGCAGATCGTGAGCAAGAAGGGCCGCGAGGCCGCCGCGCCTGCGTCGGCCACGCCTGCGGAAGCAACGGCGCCATCCGAATCGACGCCGCTCCTGATGGCGCAGGAACGCGAGCTGCGCGCCAAGCTGAAGGAATTGCGCGATCACATCGTCAAGAATGCCGACAATGTCGGCGAGCGCTTCCCCAACGAAGCGCGCAAGATGCATTACGGCGATATCGAGCATCGCCCGATCTACGGCGAGGCCTCGCCGGACGAGGCGCGCGCGCTGATCGACGAAGGCGTCGAGGTCTCCCCGCTGCCGGTGCTGCCGGACGACCGGAACTAACTAAGCCGCCACCAGCAGCGCAACGCCCGCCACGATCAGCACAATCCCGGACAGTTCGCGCGCCGACAATGGCTGCTTGAACGAATAATACGCCACTGCCTGCGCAAACAGCACTTCGATCAGCGCCAGCGTGCGCACGTTCGCGGCCGCCGTCAGCGCAAACGCCAGAAACCAGAATTGCGAGGCGAACGCGCCCATGAAGCCCGCGAGCATCGAGGGCCGCCACAGTCCGACAATCTTCATCAGCACATCAGGCGCGCGGACCAGCAGATAAATCGTCAACACCAGTGTCTGCACGAACAGGCCGAACACCAGTGTGTAGGACGCCGCCGTTACGAAGGAGACGCCGGGCACCGTGATGATGGCGCCGCGAAAGCCGATCGCCGACAGCGCGAAGCAACCGGCGGCGACCAGGCCGATGATGGTCGGCTTCAGCTCCGCAAAGCCCTTTTCGCCGCCCGGCCGCAGCGCCGTGATGACCACGCCGATGGTCGCGATCACGATCGCGACCACTTTCAGCAGCGTCAAATGATCGCCGAGAAAGATGAAGCCGAAGATCGCGGTCTGGATCGCCTCGGTCTTGAGATACGCCGTGGTCACGACGAAGGAGCGGTCGTTCATCGCAAGCAGCATCAGACCGGTGGCGACGATCTGACTGAGCGCACCCAGCAGCAGCCACGGCCAGAACACCGCCGTCGGCCACGGTATGGGGTCGCCAGTCACCGCCACCACGACGGCGAAGAACACCAGCGAGAACGGAAAACCGAACAGAAAGCGGATATTGGTCGCGCCCCAGGTCCCGAGCGGCCCCGTCAACGACCGCTGCATCGCATTGCGCGCGACCTGGCCCAGCGCAGCGATGATGGTGAAGGGAATCCAGAGTGTAGCGACGGAGAGCATGGGGAGTACCGGCGGGAAAGCTGCTGCACCGTGAAGGGTGAGATGCGTTAGGTCAACAGAACCGGCGTCATGACAGGATTGCGCGCGCACCACAAACGGTCGTCGTCCCTGCCTAGTGCGCAATTGCGCACGGGAGCAGGGACGACGATAGATATGGGGCTAACTAACTAAACCCCCTCGGCCACCACCATGTAGTTCACGTCCATGTCCGACGAGATGCTCCATCGGTCGGCGAGCGGGTTATAGACCACGCCGGCCTGCTCGGTGATGGTGAGGCGGTTGTGGGCAAGATGCTGGGCGAGTTCGTCGGGCGTGACGAACTTGTCCCATTGATGGGTACCGCGCGGCAGCCAGCGCAGCACATATTCCGCGCCGACGATTGCGAGCGCAAAGCTCTTCCAGTTGCGGTTCAGTGTCGAGACCACCATCATGCCGCCGGGCTTGACCATCGCCGCACAGCGCGCAAGGAACGCGCCGACATCGGTGACATGCTCGATCACCTCCATCGCCAACACGATGTCGAAGCGCTCGCGCACATCCATCGCCTCGACGGTGGTGCAGCGGTAGTCGATCGACAAATGCCCCTTGTCGGCATGCAGCTTGGCGGCGGCGATGTTGGTGGGAGACGGATCGATCCCGATCACCTGTGCGCCCAGCCTCGTGAACGGCTCGCACAACAGCCCGGCGCCACAGCCGATATCGAGGATGCGCAGGCCCGACAGGCAGCTCAGGCTCCTCGCATTGCGATCGAACTTGCGGCAGGCGGCGTCACGGATATAGGCGAGCCGCAGCGGATTGATCTTGTGCAGCGGGGCCATCTTGCCCCTGGGATCCCACCACTCGTCGGACAGCTTTGAAAACTTGGCGACTTCGGCGGGGTCAACGCTGCTGCCCGTCGCGGAAAGGCCGGCGGATGAATTTTGCTGCATGGCCATGATTCAGGTGCCGGCCGGTCGGGTGGTGATGGCGGTGCGAAACGCCAGCGGGCGCGAAATGGTGGAAATGGTTTGCGTGCCTTCGCCGACGCCTTGAATGGTGACGTCGCCATAGTTCATGATGCGGCCGAGAATGCTCTGGTTGACGTCGACGCTCTCGACCTTGTCGAGGCTCATCTCGAAGGTCCGCCGCTTTATGAAACCCGTCTTGTGGACGACTCGCATATTGGTGACGTCGGTCTCGGTGGTCCAGCGATGGAACCAGGCCGTCGCGCTCCAATACAATGCCGCAAGTCCGGCGACGGCCGCCAGCGCCACGCAAAGCAACATCAGCGCGTCGGCGGTGACCATCCGCGACAGCACCAGAAACACGATCGCCACAGTCCACGCTGCGATAGCCGGCAGATAGAACATCCAGTGCGCGTTGGTCGAATACAGCACCGTCTCGCCGGGCTGCAGGATATCATCGATATAACGGCCCATACGCCTGCCTTGAATTAACCCGCTACCACAGCCATTTGCGCCATTTTGGGCCGAAAACGAAGCTGGTTGCTTGCTCCGGACCGCGCCGCTATGTATACGCCGCTTTCGGCCCGGGCGCTCCACTTTCCGTGCGGGTCACCTTACTTATCCTCACAGGGAATGCACGCGTCGTCATGGGCCGCCTCGTGATGAAATTCGGCGGTACGTCCGTCGCCAATATCGACCGAATCCGCAACGTCGCGCGTCACGTCAAGCGCGAAGTGGACGCCGGACACGATGTCGCTGTCGTCGTGTCGGCCATGGCCGGCAAGACCAACGAGCTGGTGGACTGGTGTCGCGACGCCTCGCCGCTGCATGATGCGCGGGAATATGACGCCGTGGTGGCATCCGGCGAACAGGTGACCTCGGGCCTGCTCGCGATCGTGTTGCAGGGCATGGGCATCCAGGCCCGCTCCTGGCAGGGTTGGCAGATCGCGATCAAGACCTCCGATGCCCACGCCTCGGCGCGGATTCTGGAGATCGACGGCACCGAGATCAGCGCCCGCTTCAAGGATCGCAAGGAAGTCGCCGTCATTGCCGGCTTCCAGGGCATCAATCCGCAGACCAACCGAATCACCACGCTCGGGCGCGGCGGTTCGGACACCTCGGCGGTGGCAATTGCGGCCGCGATCCGCGCCGACCGCTGCGACATCTATACCGACGTCGACGGCGTCTACACCACCGACCCCCGCGTGGTTCCAAAGGCGCGGCGGCTCGACAAGATCGCCTTCGAGGACATGCTGGAACTGGCCTCTCAGGGCGCCAAGGTCCTGCAGGTACGTTCGGTGGAACTCGGCATGGTGCACAACATGCCCGTGTTCGTCCGTTCCAGTTTCGACAAGCCCGAGGATATCGACCCGCACGGCACACCGCCGGGCACGCTGATCTGCAGCGAGGAGGAAATCATGGAAAGCCACGTCGTCACCGGCATCGCCTTCTCCAAGGACGAAGCCCAGATTTCCGTGCGCCAAATCGAGGACAAGCCGGGCGTTGCCGCCGCGATTTTCGGGCCGCTGGCGGAAGCCAACATCAATGTCGACATGATCGTCCAGAACGTCTCCGAAGATGGCAAGACCACCGACCTCACCTTCACCGTTCCGGCCTCCGACTATAACCGCGCCCGCGACACCATCAGTTCGGCCAAGGCCAAGATCGGCTATGCCCGGCTCGACAGCGCCACCGACGTGGCCAAGGTTTCCGTGATCGGCAGCGGCATGCGCAGCCATGCCGGTGTCGCGGCGCAGGCGTTCACCGCGCTGGCCGGGCGCAATATCAACATCCGCGCCATTACCACCTCCGAGATCAAGTTTTCGGTGCTGATCGACGCCGCCTACACCGAACTTGCGGTGCGCACGCTGCACACGCTCTACGGGCTCGACAAAGCTTAGAACAATTTTCTCTCAAATTTGGCGCATGGTCTGATCGCCGAACCGGCGGCGTTTTGGCAGATCATGCGCTTCGCTGGCGCAGCATCGGCTCTGACACACACGTTATTGCTGCTGGCAGGCGTTTTGCTTGGCAAAGCAAGCCTCGATTGGCTATACGGCCTGTGAGGTGGGTTGCCGCAAACTGCGCCACGGTTTTGGCGATCCCGATTCGGCCGGGATCAGGTGCCTGCGGCCGCGCCGAATGAATAAAATTGTTGTTTTCGTGCGTTTCACGCCAGCTGCCGGCCACCCGGCGGCCCAGACTCGCGGGGGAGGATACCAGCACATGCGGAGCGCGTCGGGAGGTCCCCGCGTCTTGTTGAGACGGCTCCGCGAAACCATGGCGGAGCAGGTCTCGGCCCAGGAACGCCTTGACAAGATCGTGGTGCTGATCGCGGCCAACATGGTGGCCGAGGTCTGCTCCTGTTACGTGCTGCGCATCGATAACACGCTCGAACTTTATGCCACCGAAGGCCTGAACCGCGACGCGGTGCACCGAACGGTGCTGAATGCGCATGAGGGCCTCGTCGGCCTGGTCGCCAGCGAGGCGAGCCCGCTCAACCTCTCGGACGCGCAAAATCACCCGGCGTTCTCGTTCCGGCCTGAAACCGGCGAAGAAATCTACCATTCTTTCCTCGGCGTGCCGATTCTGAGGGCCGGCAACACGCTCGGCGTGCTGGTCGTCCAAAACCGCGCCAAGCGCACCTATGTCGAGGAAGAGGTCGAGGCGCTGCAGACCACCGCCATGGTGCTGGCGGAAATGATCGCCTCCGGCGAGCTGGCGGCGCTGGCACAGCCCGGCGCGGAACCGGCGGCGCGGCATTCCCTGCACAAGACCGGGGCGATCCTCTCCGACGGCATCGCGCTCGGCCACGTCGTGCTGCACGAGCCGCGTGTCGTCATCACCAACTACATCGCCGAAGACCTGCCGAAGGAAATCAAGAAGCTCGACGCGGCGCTGACCAAACTGCGCGCCGATCTCGACCGCATGCTGGAGCGCGGCGACGTCGCCGAGGGCGGCGAACACCGCGACGTGCTGGAAGCCTACCGCATGTTCGCCAACGACCACGGCTGGTCGCACAAATTGCACGAGGCGGTCGCCACCGGCCTCACCGCCGAAGCCGCCGTTGAGCGCGTGCAGTCCGACACCCGCGCCCGCATGCTGCGCTCGACCGATCCTTATCTGCGCGACCGCCTGCACGATCTGGAAGACCTCGGCCATCGCCTGATGCGGCAATTGGTGGGACAGGATCATGCGCCGTCGCGCGAGCAGCTTCCCGAGAACGCCATCCTGATCGCGCGCGCGATGGGACCGGCGGCCCTGCTTGACTACGATCGCAAGCGGCTGCGCGGCCTGGTGCTGGAGGAAGGCACCGCCAACTCACATGTCTCGATCGTGGCGCGCGCGCTCGGCATTCCCGCCGTCGGCGAAGTGCCGAACGCGCCCGGCATCGCCGATCCCGGCGACGCCATCATCGTCGACGGCACTTCGGGCTCGATCTATGTCCGCCCCTCGGCCGAGATCGAATCGGCCTATGCCGAGCGGGTGCGGTTTCGGGCGCGGCGGCAGGCGCAGTATGCCGCGCTGCGCGACAAGCCCTGCGTGACCAAGGACGGCCAGCCGGTCGAGTTGATGATCAATGCGGGTCTCGTCGTCGACCTGCCGCATATCGACGACACCGGCAGCGCCGGTATCGGGCTGTTCCGTACCGAACTGCAGTTCATGGTCGGCCAGAGCCTGCCGCGATCCTCTGACCAGCTCGCGCTCTATCGCACCGTGCTGGACGCGGCCGGCACCAAGCCGGTCACGTTCCGGACGCTAGACATCGGCGGCGACAAGGCGCTGCCCTATATGGAAACCGTGATCGAGGAAAATCCCGCGCTCGGCTGGCGCGCGATCCGGCTAGGGCTCGACCGGCCTGGATTGCTGCGTGGCCAGATCCGCGCGCTGCTGCGGGCCGGCGGCGGCCGCGCGCTGAAGATCATGTTCCCGATGATTTCCGACGTCGCCGAGTTCGACCAGGCCAAGGCCATCGTCGAACGCGAGCTGACATACCTGCGTCAGCACGGCCATGCACTGCCGGAACGTATCGACGTCGGCACCATGGTGGAAGTGCCGGCGCTGCTTTATCAGCTCGACGAGCTCCTCAAGAAGGTCGATTTCGTTTCGGTCGGATCGAACGACCTGTTCCAGTTCATGTTCGCGGTCGATCGCGGCAACGCCAAGGTTTCCGAGCGGTTCGACACCATGTCGGCGCCGATCATGCGTGCGCTGCGCGACATCGTGCGCAAGGCGCAGGCGGCGAAGAAGGCGGCGTCGCTGTGCGGCGAGATGGCTTCAAAGCCGCTTGGCGCGCTGGCGCTGATTGCGCTGGGTTACCGCTCGCTGTCGCTATCCGCCACCGCGCACGGGCCGGTGAAGGCCATGATCCTCGACCTCGACGCCAAGAAGGCCGAAGCTGTCATCATGCCGCTGCTCGACGCGCCGGCCGGCAGCGTCTCGATCCGGAAGAAACTGACCGAATTCGCGGAGGCCGAGGGGCTGTCGTTGTAGCGAGGCTCTGTCCCGACACCGTAGCCGTCCGCATTCGATCCCTGAGAACAACGCCATGCTACCCGAAGCCAAACTCGATATCCTGCTCGCCCACCACGCCTCGCTAGAAGCGGAGCTGCTGGGCCAGGTGAATTCCGAAAAATACGTCCAGATCACGCGCGAGCTCGCCGAGCTCAATCCGCTGATCGACGCCGTGAAAGACTATCGCGCGGCGCGGGCCGAGATTGCCGGCGCCGAATCGCTGCTGGCGGATGCCGCCACCGATGCCGAAATGCGCAGCATGGCGGAGCTCGAGCTCGAAACGCTTCAGGCGCGCACAGCCGAGCTGGAGCAGAAGATTCGCGTGGCGCTGTTGCCCAAGGACGCCATGGACGACCGCAACGTGGTGCTGGAAATCCGCGCCGGCACCGGCGGTGACGAAGCCTCGCTGTTCGCCGGCGACCTGTTCCGGATGTATGAGCGGTTTGCCGCCCTGCAGGGCTGGAAGGTCGAGGTGATCTCGGCCTCCGAGGGCACCATGGGCGGCTTCAAGGAAATCGTCGCCGAAGTGCAGGGCCGCGGCGCGTTCGCCAAGCTGAAGTTCGAATCCGGCGTGCACCGGGTGCAGCGTGTGCCCGACACCGAAACGCAGGGGCGAATTCACACATCCGCCGCCACCGTCGCCGTGCTGCCCGAGGTCGAGGATGTCGATGTCGACATCAAGGCCGACGATTTGCGGATCGAGACCATGCGTGCGCAGGGCGCCGGCGGTCAGCACGTCAACAAGACCGAATCCGCGATCCGCATCACCCACATCCCGACCGGCATCGTCGTCATGATGCAGGACAGCCGCTCGCAGCATAAAAACCGCGCCTCCGCGATGAACATCCTGCGCTCGCGCATCTATGACGCCGAGCGCCAGCGCGTCGATGCAGCACGTTCCGCCGACCGCAAGGAGAAAGTCGGCTCCGGCGACCGAAGTGAGCGCATCCGCACCTATAATTTCCCGCAAGGCCGCGTCACCGACCACCGCATCAACCTGACGCTCTACAAATTGCCGCAGGTGATTTCGGGCGAAGCACTGGGTGAATTGACCGACGCGCTGACCACCGAGCACCAGGCCGCGCAGCTTGCGGCCCAAGGCGCGGCGGCGTGAGCGGCAAACTCGCCGTCGTCCCTGCGAACGCAGGGACCCATAACCATCAGCGTCCGTTGTTGCTCAAGATATCGACCCGCATCGCTCCAATCGAAGGGCCACGGAGTATGGGTCCCTGTGTTCGCAGGGAAGACGTGTGGAGAGATTTGGGCGAGGCCGCCGCATGACGGGCTCCTTCGCCGGACAAACCGTCGACGCGGCGCGGCGTGCGCTTACCGCACAATTCAAATCGGCCGCCATCGAATCCGCCGACCTCGACGCGCGGCTCCTCACGGGCCACGCACTCGGCCTCGACCTGACCGGCTTGATATCGGCCGCGCAGCGCCAGCTGACGCCAGACGAATCGGTACGCCTCGAGGAATTCGCCCGCCGTCGCCTCGCGGGAGAACCGGTCGCCCGCATTGTCGGCGAGAGAGAATTCTGGGGGCTGCCGCTGCAACTCTCGTCCGCGACGCTCGTGCCGCGGCCCGATACCGAGACGGTGGTCGAACTGGCGCTGGAGCTTTTGCGCGCCGATGGCGACCTCAATCGCCCGCTGCGCATCGCCGATCTCGGCACCGGCAGCGGCGCGATTCTTCTGGCGCTGTTGTCCGAATTGCCGGCGGCAACGGGATTCGGCACCGACATTTCCGAACTGGCTTTGCAAACCGCCGCAGCCAACGCCGCCCGCGCAGGGCTCCTGGAGCGCGCGACGTTCATCGCGTGCGATTATGCGAGCGGACTATCCGGCCTGTTTGATCTGATCGTTTCGAATCCGCCCTATATCCGATCAGCGGATATCGGTGGTCTGGCGGTGGAAGTCAGGAATCACGATCCCTTGGCCGCGCTCGACGGCGGCGCCGACGGGCTGGATGCCTACCGCGCGCTGATCCCCCAGGCGGCTTGCCGTCTGGCGCCCGGAGCCGCCCTGGTTGTGGAGGCCGGAGAGGGCCAAAGCGGCCAAATCCAGGCCTTGATGACCGCGGCTGGGTTAACGCCCGCGCGCGCGCCCAAAGCCGATCTGGCGGGCGTTCCGCGGGCCGTCGCAGGCCACAAAACGGCCCGATAAAGTCCCATTGGAACGCAAAAAAACCACTTGGAATATTGCCCGGGAGCGACTACGTTCCGCTCACAACGTCGGTCCAGGGTCGCTGGCCCCGTAGGTATTCACGGGTGGAGGCCAGAGTTCTCGAAACGAGAGCCCGCCGAGTGAAAGGTTCCAAAACGCAGGTCGAATTGAGCGCAATAGCTGGAGCTGTGCTGCTCTTGACCGCAAAGCGAACGAAAGCCTGATATTGCGCTTGAAGACTTACGCAACAGATGGTCACGCGAAGCCGTCACGCAAGACGATTAGGCTGGCTTTGGCAGGCTGAATGATTTGGTCCGGCGGGCGAGTGTACGCCGCCGGGTGGGGAACGCGTCTTTGCTGAACGCGATGGTTGGCGAAATCGACGAGACGACATGAATTTGAACGGCATCGTGATTCGGTGCGCATGAGCGCGCCGGGTCGGATCAGGCTACGACGGCAACTGCATAACTTCAGGGCTGGAATAAAGGCGAGACATGAGAAACGGTCAGAACAACAAGCGGATGCGTAACCGGAATAACAATAATAATAGCAACAACAATAACCGGCGCGGTCAAAACCCGATGACCCGGGTATTCGAATCGAACGGACCCGATATCAAAATCCGCGGCACCGCCTCGCACGTCGCCGAAAAATACGTTCAGCTGGCGCGTGACGCGCGCTCTTCCGGCGACCCGGTCGCGGCCGAGAACTACTACCAGCACGCCGAACATTACTTCCGCCTGATCGCAGCCGCCCAGGAGCAGTTCCGGCAGAGCCAGCCGCAGCCGCGCGTCGACACCGAAATGGCGCCGACGGAAGACGGCGATGACGACGGCGAGAGCTTCTCGCATTTCGGCCAGGAGCCGGGCTTCGTCCCGCAGCAGCCGCAGCCTTACATCCGCGATAATCCGCGTGAGCAGCGCGACAACAATCCGCGCGAACAGCGCGGCGACGGTCCGCCCTTCCAGCGCGACCAGCAGCCGCGCGAGCATCATCGCGAACGCGAGCATCGTCCGCAGCAGCCGCAATATCAGCCGCAACCCCAGCCGCAGCCGGTGATTGCCGATACCGGCGGCGTCGATCGCCTGCCCTCCTTCATCACCGGCCCGCAGCCGCAGGTGAATGGCGCGCCCGGCGGGTATGAAGAGGGCCGTGGCGGCGAGCGTTTCCCGCGCCGGCGCCGCCGGCCGCATGGCCCGCGTCCCGACAGCATTGCCGCGCCTGCCGCGCCCAGCGAAGATTTCAATCCGGGGAATGAGTAGGTAATTCGCTCACAACCGTCGTCCCTGCGAACGCACTAGCGTATCTACACATCTTTCGAGTCGAAAAACTGACTCAAGATCAAGGACTTGGTTGTTAACCTGCGACCGAATTTCTTGCGTCTAGCCTAGCGCTGACGTGCGATTTCTCGGCATTCTCGCGGTAACTCTTTGAGAAGACTCCAGAAGATGTGTAGATGCCCTAGTGCGTTCGCAGGGACGACGAGCGGATAGACTACGCCTTATCCCTTGTCGCCGTCGACGACGGCACCAGCACCGGCTCCAGTGACGGAATCAACCGCGTGCGTTCGCGGCCCGCGGGGATCGCGCGATAGACCTGTTTGGTCGCTTCCACGATATGGACGCCCGCGAACGGCAGCGACAGCGCGGCGCCGACGCGTTCCCACGCCATCGCCGACCGCAGGAACCAGCTATTGCCAACCGGCGGCAGGAACAGCGCCTCGCCCCACGCCGCCGGCGTAAACCAGGTCTGCCGCAGCAATTGCGTGATCTGCGCGCGCGAATAGGGCCGGCCGTGACCGAACGGCGTATTGTCGGAGCGCGTCCACACGCCGCGCCGGTTCGGGATCACCGCGATCAGCCGCCCGGACGGCGCCAGCACCCGCCACACCTCGCGCAGCAAGCGTTCCGGATCGTCGGACATTTCCAGCGCGTGGACCAGCAGGATCCGGTCCACCGCAGCGTCCGGCAGCGGCATCGAAAATTCGTCGATCAGGGTCGCCAGCGCGGGACGCGCGGTCGGCCATTTCAACACGCCCTGCGCCGCCGGCATGAAGGCGAGGCAGCGCTCGGAATCCTCGCGAAACAGGCCGAGATAGGGCGTCGGGTAGCCGAGCCCGAGCACGCGCTGACCCGTCGCATCGGGCCAGCGCGCCCGGATGCCGCGGTTGATCAACTGCCGCGCCACGATGCCGAGGCGCTGTGAATAGAAATCGCGGAGATCGATGACGTCGATGGTCATGGGCGCAATCTACCACATGGCGTTTCGTTGCGGTGCGCCGAAAATGGCATTGCCGCGCGAGCGTTAACGCCATATTTCTTGATATCCCAATGGGGCGGAAAGCCTTAGTCACGGAGCTATCATGGCCGCGGAAATTCGTACCTTCACCTGCCTCAACGACAATTTCGGCTATTTGATTCACGATCCCGCGACCAAGGCTACCGCATCGATCGACGCGCCGGAGGTCGCCCCGATCATCAAGGCGCTGGAGCGCGAAGGCTGGACGCTGACGGATATTCTCGTCACCCACCACCATCACGACCATGTCGGCGGCGTCGCCGAACTGAAACAGAAATATAATTGCCGGGTCGTTGCCCCCAACGACAAGTCCACCAGGATCGCTAATGTCGACCTGCGCGCGGCCCATGGCGATGTGATCAAGGTGGGCAGCCTGCTGGCGCGGGTGCTGGAAACGCCCGGCCATACGCTCGATCATATCTCCTACGTGTTCGACACCGAAAAGGCGCTGTTTGCCGCCGACACGCTGTTCTCGATCGGCTGCGGCCGGGTGTTCGAGGGCACCTATCCCATGATGTGGGATTCGCTGTTGAAGCTCCGCGCGCTGCCGGACGATTTCAAACTTTATTGCGGTCACGAGTATACGGCGTCGAACGTCAAGTTCGCGCTGTCAGTCGATACCGACAATCCCGCGCTGAAGGCGCGTGCCGAGGAAGTGACGCGGCTGCGTGCGGAGAACAAGCCGACGATCCCGGTGCTGCTGGGTGAGGAGAAGAAAGCCAACGTCTTCCTGCGCGCCGACGAGCCGTCGGTAGCGGCGAAGCTGCACATGAAGGGCGCCAGCGCGGCCGAGGTATTCGGCGAACTGCGCGAACGCAAGAACAAGTCCTGATGGCGCTACCGAAAGAAGCCGCCGACATCATCGCGCGGCTCGACCTGAAGCCGCATCCGGAAGGCGGGCATTATCGCGAGACGTTTCGCGACGCGCGCGCGGATGCCGATGGACGTTCGCGATCGACCGCGATCTATTTCCTGCTGGCGCGCGGCGAGCGCTCGCACTGGCATCGCGTCGATGCCGTGGAGACCTGGCACTACTATGCGGGCAGCGTGCTGACGCTGCGAATCGCGGACGAGAACGGTGAACGCAGCATCAAACTCGGCGCCGATCTCACGGCCGGCGAAACCCCGCAGGCGGTCGTGCCCGCGCATGCGTGGCAGGCAGCCGAAAGCACCGGCGACTGGACGCTGGTCGGCTGCACGGTTGCGCCCGGATTCGAATTTGCGAAATTCGAACTCGCGCCGAAGGATTGGACTCCTCCACGCTGAAACAGCCGATCGGAAATCGGGTGGGTTTCACACGCTCGCGCACATAGTTTCCGGCCTCGCAACAAGAGGAGCGGAAAATGCACGGGACATTCAGCGTTTCACATCAGATCGAGCCGGCGATTTTCTATTTCGGCACGCCGGTGGTTCTGATCGGCTCAACCAATGAGGACGGCTCATTTAACCTCGCCCCGATGTCGTCGGCATGGTGGGTCGGATGGCGCTGTATGCTGGGGTTGGCAGCCAATTCAAAGACCACCGAGAACATGATTCGATCAGGCGAATGCGTCCTCAATCTGCCGTCCGCCGGGCTCGTCGGCGCGGTCGATCGGCTGGCGCGCACGACTGGTTCGGACCCGGTGCCGCCGGGCAAGATCATGCGCGGCTACCGGCATGCGCGCGACAAGTTCGGCCTGTGCGGCCTGACGGCGATGGCAGGTGAAACAGTTGCGGCACCGCGCGCGCTGGAATGTTCGGTGCAGATCGAAGCCAAGGTCGCGCAGGTCCATGAAATGGCGCAGGAGGATAGTGTCTGGCGCGGCAACATCACGGCGATCGAGGTGCGCATCACCCGCGTGCATGCGCATCCGGGAATCATGATGGAAGGTGAGCCCAACCGCGTCGATCCCGACAAATGGCGGCCGCTGATCATGAGCTTCCAGCAATTCTACGGGCTGACGCCGCAAAAGCTGCAGCGCTCCGAACTCGGAGAGATTCCGGAAGCGAAGTACAAGCCACCGGGCTGGAAGCCGGCGGCTTAGTACTTCCTCCACACCATATCCTTCGCCGCGATCAGGCCGCCACCGGCGATCAGGATCGCGGCGATGGCAATGGTGGCGGTCGGCTGCGCAAAGCCGGCGAGAATCAGGAACAACGTAGACAGCAATGGCGTCGCGTAGGACGCGGCGCCGAGCACGCGGATATCGCCGCGTTTCATACCGATGTCCCAGACGAAGAAGGCGGCGCCCACCGGGCCGACGCCGAGAGCAATGATTGCAAGCCACTGCCCGATCGTTTCCGGCCAAACCGTGGTCTCGACCATGCCATGCACGAGCGCGGCCAGTAGCGCGGTCGCGAGACAGAAGCCCGCCACTGCATCGGTCGGCACCGCCTTGAGCTTGCGCGACATCACCGAATAGGCTGCCCACACGAAGGCGGCAACGAAGGCTGCCGCGAGTCCCGGTATTTGGCCCGGTGCGAAGGCACCGGTATTGCCGACGAACAGCAGCACCGTTCCAACGAGCCCAAGCAACGCACCGATGATGTGATGCGGCGCGAGCCGCTCACCCGGCAGCAGCGAGGAGAACAGCACGATCAGGAGCGGCCAGAGATAGTTCAATAGGCCGGCTTCGGCCGGCGGCGCAAAGCGCAGCGCGAGGAAATACAGCGCGTGATAACCGAACAGGCCGCCGACGCCGATGACCCAGGCGACCAGCGGCTGCTTCAATGCGCCAAAGGCGGCGGGCCTGAGCAGGAAACTTGCGAAAGCGACCAGGGCGCCGATTGCAAACGTCATGGCGGCGAGTTGGAAAGCCGGGATCTTTCCGGTCGCAACGGTCAACACCGACAGCAGCGACCACATCAGGATCGCGGTCAGTCCGATCAGTGTGGCGGCACGGGGGGTCATTTATGCAGGTACTTTCCGTCATGGCCGGGCTTGTCCCGGCCATCCACGTCTTTTTTCGCCAGATGGTTGTAAAGACGTGGATGCCCGGGACAAGCCCACGGCTGTCCGGTTCGATTTTTATGGACAGGGTGCATGACGTGGATTCTTCTGTGTTTTGAGCGCTTCGCACACGTTCGAGACACGGAAGGAGATCCGCGCCATGCGGCATCAGAATAGCGTATTTCATAGTCTAACGAAGCACATTCCTTGGTCTAGATTCGAACAGATCGTGGAAAAGCACGGAGCCGACCGGTTGGTGCGCAAATTGACGACGAAGCGTCACCTCATTGCTTTGCTGTATGGGCAATTGAGCGGCGCAACGAGCCTGCGGGAGGCCGTGACCGGAATGGCGAGCCACGAGACACGACTTTATCATGTGGGAGCGACACCGGTGAAGCGTTCGACGATGTCGGACGCCAATTCGAAACGGCCTTGGCAAGTGTTTAGCGAGTTGTTTGCGCAAATGTTGCCGCAAGCGCATCGCGGGCTGCGGCGCGCGGCGGCAGACGCGGTCCGGCTGATTGATTCCACCAGTGTTCGGCTCTCTAGCCTGAGCGAAGGCTGGGCGACGTTTTCGGCCGATGTGTTCGGGGCCAAGGCGCATATCGTCTACGATCCGAATGCCGATCGACCGGTCTACTTTGCGGTGACACCGGCCAACGTCAACGACATCACAGCCGCCAAAGCCATGCCGATCGAGCCGGGTGTAACCTACGTCTACGACCTCGGTTATTACGATTACGGCTGGTGGGCGAGGCTCGATGATGCCGGCTGCCGCTTTGTGACACGGCTGAAGAAGAACACTCCGTTCAGCGTGGTCAAGGAGAACCGCGTTCCCAAGGGCAGCAATATTGTGAGCGACCGGATCGGTCACCTGCCGGCCCGGCTCGCCAACAGCCGCAACAATCCGCTGCAAGTTCCGGTCCGGGAGATCCGCGTGATCATCGACACCGGTAAGTTGTTGCGCATCGTGACCAATGATCTCGACGCGCCGGCGCAGGAGATCGCAGACCTTTACAAACAGCGTTGGCAGATCGAGTTGTTCTTCCGCTGGGTCAAGCAGACGCTTCGAATCAGGCACTTCATCGGGGTCTCCGAGAATGCCGTTCGCATTCAGATCGCTACCGCCCTGATCGCTTTTCTCATCTTGCGTATGGCCCAGCTCGCTCAAAAGGCAATACACAGCCCCCTCGTATTTGCCCGGCTCGTCCGCTCCAACCTCATGCGCAGGCGCCCGATCAACCAGTTGCTCGAACCCCTACAGCCCATCCCGATCAACTCAAACCAGTTAAAACTCGGATTATACTTACAATGAACCGGACAGCCGTGGGACAAGCCCGGGCATGACGACTTTTTATGAGCCGTTGCGACATGCAACAGCCATGCGGTGACGAGCGCTCAGGTCACACCATGTACTGCCCGCCATTGACAGTCATCGTCGAGCCGGTGATGCCGCCAGCCTCGTCGGCGGCAAGGAACACCACGGCGCGGGCGATTTCTTCGGGCTCGCCGAGGCGATTGACCGGGATCAGCGGCAGGATGCTCTTCTCAAGCACCTCCTTCGGCACCGCCTGCACCATTTCGGTGTTGATGTAGCCGGGGCAGATCGCGTTCACGGTGATGCCGCCCTTGGCGTTCTCCAGCGCCAGCGCCTTGGTGAAGCCGATGTCACCGGCCTTGGCCGCGGAATAGTTGACCTGGCCGAACTGGCCTTTCTGGCCGTTGATCGAGGAGATGTTGATGACGCGGCCGAATTTGCGGGCGCGCATACCTTCGATCACCTGGCGCGTCATGTTGAACAGCGAGCCGAGATTGGTGTTGATGACCGCGTTCCACTGATCGAGCGTCATCTTGTGGAAGGCGCCGTCCTTGGTGATGCCGGCGTTGTTGATGAGCACGTCGACCGGGCCTAGGTCGGCTTCGACCTGCTTGACGCCTTCGGCACAGGCGTCGAACGAGCTGACGTCCCATTTGTAGACGGGGATGCCGGTCTCCGATTTGAATTTCTCGGCGGCGGCGTCGTTGCCGGCGTAGCTCGCCGCAACCTTGTAGCCCGCAGCCTTCAGCGCCTTGCTGATCGCCGCGCCAATGCCCCTCGTCCCCCCAGTTACCAATGCAACACGTGCCATGTCGTAGTCCTCCTTGGTGGTCTTTTTTCTACGCCGGAATTGCTCCGGTCTTTTGACGAAACTCAATCTTTCCGGTTTTGAAGCGCTCTTGTTTTTGCAGCGCTCCTGGAAACGCTTGCGCAAGATGAAAATGCCCGGCGCGAGACCGGGCATTTCATCTTTATCAATTCGAGCCGAGGTTGCGAGATGATCTTTTCATCATTCAACCAGTCACTCTGCCTTTAGTTCAGTCGCGTGCGATGCACATCGCGATGCCCATGCCGCCGCCGATGCACAGCGTGGCGAGGCCCTTCTTGGCATCGCGCTTCTGCATCTCGTGCAAGAGCGTTACCAGCACGCGCGCGCCGGAGGCGCCGACCGGGTGGCCGATCGCGATCGCGCCGCCATTGACGTTGACCTTGCCGGTATCCCAGCCGAGGTCCTTGTTGACCGCGCAGGCCTGCGCCGCGAATGCTTCGTTGGCCTCGATCAGGTCGAGATCGCCGATGTTCCAGCCGGCCTTCTTCAGCGCAGCGCGGGAAGCCGGGATCGGCCCGGTGCCCATGATCTTGGGATCGACGCCGGCCTGGCCCCACGACACGATGCGGCCGAGCACCTTCCTGCCTTCCTTGGCGGCCTGCCTGGCGGTCATCAGCACCACCGCGGCGGCGCCGTCATTGATGCCGGACGCGCTGCCGGCGGTGACGGTGCCGTCTTTCTCGAAGGCGGGCTTCAGCTTGGCCATCGAGTCGAGCGTCGCGCCATGGCGCGGATATTCGTCGTCGCTGACGATGATGTCGCCCTTGCGGGTCTTGATGGTGACGGGGACGATCTCGTCCTTGAACCTGCCGGCCTTCTGCGCGGCCTCGGCCTTGTTCTGCGAGTGAACCGCGAACTCGTCCTGCTGCGCGCGGGTGATCTGGTACTGGCGAGCGACGTTCTCGGCGGTGTTGCCCATGTGGTAGCCGTTGAAGGCATCCCACAGCCCGTCCTTGATCATGGTGTCGACCAGCTCCAGGCCACCCATCTTCACACCACCGCGCAGATATTGCGCGTGCGGGGCCATGCTCATGGATTCCTGGCCGCCGGCGACCACGATTTCGGAATCGCCGTTGAGCAGCGCCTGGTAGCCGAGCGCGACCGTACGCAGGCCGGAACCGCAGAGCTGGTTGACGCCCCAGGCCGGGCTCTCCACCGGAATACCGGCGGCGATCGAGGCCTGGCGGGCCGGGTTCTGGCCTTGGGCTGCGGTCAGGATCTGACCCATGATGACTTCGGAGACGCGGCCAGGCTCAATGCCGGCCCGCTCCAGCGCGGCCTTGATGGCGACGGCGCCGAGGTCATGGGCCGGCATCGTGGCGAACGCGCCGTTGAAACTGCCGACCGGGGTGCGGGCGGCGCTGACGATGACGACATCGTCTGACATGGACATCTCCTTATTGGGTTTCTTGGGCTTGAGGTTTCTTCGACGGCGGGCGGCCGGATGGCGTGCCTGTCTCTCACCTCATCCTGTTAACCCCATTGACCCATGTCAATCGGCCAAGGCCCAAAATCCTGCCGCGGCGCATTCAAATTGATCCACGTGTGGGTTTCCATAGCAGCGTCCATGCCTTGGAATTAACCGTGCCGCACAAAACGGTAGCCGAACCGCATTGAAAATGCTTACTTTGCTGCGTTGCGTTGCTCGTCTGCCCGTCGGCGATGCCGTCGGGTTCCCCGCTCTCGGTGTCGATGTGTGAGCCCATGGCAAAGTCAGACCAACCTACGACTATTAAAAAATACGCCAATCGGCGGCTCTATAATACCGGCACCAGCACCTATGTGACGCTTGAGGATCTCGCGGCGATGGTGAAGGACGGCGAGGACTTTCTCGTCTACGACGCCAAGACCGGCGACGACATCACCCGCTCGGTGCTGGCGCAGATTATCTTCGAGCAGGAAAACAAGGCCGGACAGAATCTGTTGCCGACCACTTTCCTGCGGCAGTTGATCCGCTTCTACGGCGACAGCATGCAGATGGTGGTGCCGAAATATCTGGAGCAGTCGATCGATACGCTGACGCGCGAACAGGAAAAATTCCGCAAGCAGCTTACCAACACGTTCAGCGGCACGCCGTTTGCGCCGCTCGAAGAACATGTCCGCCGCAACATGGAATTGTTTCAGCAGACGTTCTCGATGTTCAAGCCGTTCGTGCCGCCGCGCCCCGGATCGGCGCCGTCCGAGCCGGAGAAGGTGCCGGAGCCGGCACCCGACGAAGACAATATCGACGATCTTCGCCGCCAGATGAAAGACATGCAGGACCGGCTCGAGCGCATGTCGAAAGAGCCGAAGAAGGAAGAGTAGAGCTTCCTCTGACGCGCATTCCGCGCTCGTAGCCCGGATGGAGCGAAGCGAAATCCGGGACGGTTTCGCAACCGGCTTGAGTTCTCCCGGATTGCGCTTCGCTTCATCCGGGCTACGCGTGCCTACCCCGCCGCCGGCAACACCGTCTCAGTCTGCGCAGCCCACGGCCGTTCCGGCGAGGCCAGCCCGATCAGGCGGCCCTGGATGTAATCGCAGCCCCATTCGCGCAGCATCACGGCGGCTTCCTCGTCCTGCACCCATTCCGCCACCGTCTTGATCTGCAGGCGGTTCGCCAGATCGATCAGCGTATGCACGAACGCGCGATCGTCCGCGGAGCGTGCGATGTTCTGCACGAAGGCGCCGTCGATCTTCACGATATCGACGCCGAGCTTGCGCAAATTTCGGAATGAAGTGTAGCCGGCGCCGAAATCGTCGATCGCGATCTGGCTGCCGAAATTCTTCAAACGGGTCACGAAGCCGCGGACATCGTCGATATCCTGGATCGCGACCGTTTCGGTGATTTCGACGATCAGCCGCTCGCCGGCGCCGGGATGGGCCCGCATCAGCGATTCGATTCCGGTCCACCAATCCGGGTCCATGGTGGTGTCGGGCGAGATGTTGAGGCTGAGCCGTACGTTCGGCGACGCGGCAAGTTCGGCGACCGCGAGTTCGAGCACGCGGTGATCGACCAGCCGGATCAGGCCCAATCGCTCGGCGACCGGAACGATATCGGGCGCCAGTAGCGCCTGCCCGTCCGGCTGCTCCATCCGTACCAGGCACTCGTAGAACGCCGGCTGTCGCGAGCGTGCTTCCACGACGGGTTCGAACGCCGTCACGATGCGGCGCTCGTTGAGTGCAGTGACGATCTCGTCGGTGACGCGGATGTTGACGCGGCGCTGGGCATCGCGTTCGACATTCGGACGCCACAGCGAGAACGATCCGGCGCGGCGGCGCTTGGCGCCGTCGAGTGTTTCCTGGGCGCGATTGATGGCCTCATCGGCATTGCGGGCGTAGCGCGGGATGCTGATCGCGCCGATCGAGGCCGTCACCGAGACGGGGCCGGATTTGGTCGGGATCACCTCGTCGCGGATCCCTGCCAGGAAGCGCTCGGCCGCAGTATTGGTGTCGTCGACCGTGCAGTTCCTCAAGACCAGCCCGAACTTGTTGCCGGAGAACCGGCCGAGCACGTCGCCGCCGCGCAGCTTGGCGCGGATGCGTTTTCCGACTTCGGCGATCACGGCGTCCGCTACGTCGAAACCAAAGGCATCGTTGACGCGCGCCAGATGATCGATGCCGATCAGCATGAAGGCGCAGGACGATCGGAAACGCATGGTTTCTTCGATCGTTTCCGCCAGCGAGGCGACGAGATGCGTGCGATTGAGTTCACCGGTCAGCGGATCGTGCCGCGAAAGCCGCATGAGCTGTTCGTCGCGGGCGTGGCGTTCGTTGTTGACGCGGACGATGCCCTGCGCGCGCACCGGCTTGCCGTCGGGCCCGGCAAACCAGCAACCGGTCTCCTCGATCCAGATCACGGGCGCCGAGGCCGCGGCGCGCACGCCATATTCGATCCGGTAGGCGACGCCTTCGTCGCCCCGCGCCGGCGCCGATTGGGCGAGCGCCTCCGCCCGGATCGATTGGGCGGGCTCGATCAGCTTGGCGAACCCGGCGCCGCTGGCCAGGGCCTCCGCCGGGATGTCGGTGAAGACCGCGCCGGCATTGTCGCTCCAGGCGATGGTGTCCGCCGTCAGGTCCCAGAGGAAGGCCGCCTGACCAAGCGAGGCAAGGATGCTGGAGGCTTGCGGGACAGGGGGCATCAGGACGCCTCGATTCGGGACACCGTGGGGTGATTCCCCTAAGCCTCAAGGATAGTGGCTCTTTCGAACGCCAGGCTAGGTCAAGTTCATAAATAATCCGGAAACCATGTTTCACAGACTTCCCGGGGCCGGCGGGAACGAACCGGAAGGAAGCGGCATAGGCCTTGCGAGGTCAGATCGCAGTAGGGCGTAACGTCCCAAAACGTGACAGTTAGCCGGTTACGGTGTGCGATGCTGGATATCGATCGATCAGACGAAATCTTGGACGGCGAGTTCGTCAACCTCGACGAGCCGGCCTGCACCGAGCTGGTGCCGGTGACCCAGTCCGTGCACTGGTCGCCGAGATCGGCGCCGCGGCCCGATCCAACCTTCGTCGCACAGCTGATCGCGACCGCCGACCGGGCGCCGCAAACCCGCGGCCTTAGGCGGGCTTCGCTGGCGGATGCGCAGACGGCCTATGGCGCCAGCCAGATCCGGCGGTCCGGCACCGGCTTCCGGACCAAGCAAACCGTCTAGATCAGCGTTGAGGGGTATCCGGCTTATCCGGCGAGGGCTGCGGGCCGCTGCCCGGCTGTATTCCCGGCGACGGGACTTCCGGTGACGAGATTTCCGCCGAATGGACTTCCGGTGAAGGCGTTTTCGGCGAGGTCACTTCGGGCGCGGCGGCGGGCTGCACCGGTTTCGGCGAGGTCGCCTCGGGCGCGGCGGCGGGCTGCGCCGGTTTCGGCGAGGTCGCCTCGGGCGCGGCGGCGGACTGCGCCGGTTTCGGCTCGGGCTGATCCTTCAACACGGATTCGGCAACAGAGGCTGCCGGCGGCACCGATGGCGCAGCAGGCGTGGGTGCGGCTGCCGGCGCGGGCTCGATTTTAGGCTCGGCCGGCGCCTCGACTTTTTCGGCGGCTTTTGGCGGAGGTTCGGTGGCTTTTGGCGCAGGCGCAGGCGCCGCCGCTACCGCAACTGCACGGCGCCGCGTTCGCAAGGCAAGGCCGGAGAGGAAATCCACCAGCGCCAGTGCCGTCATCAGGAAATAGGTCGAGGTGCCGAACTTCGGCCACAGCACGAATTCGGCCGCAGCCGCGCCGAACACGATCAGCGACAGCAGATGGTCGGTGAGATATTTCGCGCCGGGGCGCGCGCCCTTGATGACTTCGGCGAGCAGCAGCAGGATGGCGAGCGTAAGCAGCACGTCGCTCAGCGTCACCGTCCATTCCGCGCCCGACATCAACGTCAGCTTCACCAGCGGATCGGTGAACGCAACGCTGGGCATCAGGAAGACGATGATGTTGTAGATCGCGAGCGGAATCAGAAGCAGCGGAAAACCGACCATGGGTATCGCGCCTTCCTAGGAATGCCGGAATGTCCCCGGGCAAAGCATCGCTTCGCCCTGTGGAACCTTGGCCCACTCGTTGGCCAAATTCGGGCAGACGCCGCTGGAAGCGGCGCCTTATCCCCCGAACCCGATCAGGATTCCTTCTTTTTCAGCACCTGCCGGCCCTTGTACATGCCGGTCTTCAGGTCGAGGTGGTGCGGACGGCGCAGTTCGCCGGAATCCTTGTCCTCGGCATAAGTCGGCTTCTTCAGGGCGTCCGCCGAGCGGCGCATGCCACGCCGCGAGGGCGATGTTTTTCTTCTGGGAACGGCCATAACGGTCCTCTAGGGGTGTTGTCGGAGGCATTGTCCGCAAACCGGACGGCCCAGCGCTGCGCGCACGGGCTGCGATGCCGATAAGGCCGCGCTTATAGAGGATGGGATGGCGTAAAGCTAGGCCGGCTTGCGGTTAAAGGGACTGAAAATTGGCTCAAAAAGCACGATTTTCGCTCCAGCAGCGGGGCACGGCGTTGGCCCGAGCCATATAGGTTCCGGCCAGACGGCGCACGCCGGGGCCGGGGTTGCGGGCGCTGCGCCTGACGGGATTGGGCAGGATCGACGCCAGCAAGGCAGCCTCGCGCGCGGAAAGCGTGGCCGCCGAATGGCCGAACGCGTACATCGACCCGGCCTCGGCCCCGAATTGTCCGGATGGGCCGAGCTCGGCGATGTTGAGGTAAATTTCCAGGATCCGCTGCTTGGGCAGCATGAGATCGATCCACATCGCCAGCGGCAGTTCCAGCGCCTTGCGGACCACGCTGCGGCCCGGCCAAAGGAACAGGTTCTTGGCCACCTGCTGGGTAATCGTCGATCCGCCGCGGGCAGTCTCACCATCCTCGGCGTCGTCGATCGCATCCTGCAGCGCACCCCAATCGACCCCGCGATGGCTGCAGAATCTGGCGTCTTCGGAGCCCACCACCGAGCGCGGCAGTGAGGGCGAAATCACGTTGAAATTGACCCATTGCCGGGATACCGGCACGCCGTTGAGCCAGCGCCAAGCCATCAGCGCCGAGACCGGATGGCCGGTTCGGTAGAGCGGCGTCACCAGATAGGGCAGCAACAGCACCGCAAGCAGGATCAGCAATAAAATTCGGACAATGCGCAAATTGGATGCTTCCGGTTCAGCCCAACCCGGCCCGGGACCGGCGAACAGGCCCCACCCACGTGACATCTCCATGATATTTCGTGCGTTTTCCAGCGCTTTTGTGACCGGGGTCATGGAATTGACGAAGCCGTTGCCATCAACGATTGTCCGGCCAAATTGATCTGGAGCTATTCTTAATGACGACCGCCACTGCCGATTTTGCCAAACGACTGGACCAGACCGCGGACGATACCGAAGCCCTGCTGGCGAAGCTGTTGTCCGATACGCTGTTGCCCGACGAGATCGTCCGGCCGAAGCGGCTGATGGAGGCGATGCGCTATTCCAGCCTCGGCGGCGGAAAGCGGCTGCGGCCCTTTCTGGTAGCCGAAAGTTCGGCGGTGTTCGGTGTTCCGCGCGAAGCGGCCCTGCTGGTCGGCGCGGCCCTGGAATGCATCCATTGCTATTCCCTGATCCATGACGACCTGCCCGCGATGGACAACAGCGACCTGCGCCGCGGCCGGCCCACGCTGCACAAGGAGACCGACGACGCCACCGCGATCCTCGCCGGCGACGGGCTGTTGACGCTGGCGTTCGACATCGTCACCCGCGACGAGATCCACAAGGACGCCACTGTGCGCCTGCTCCTGACGCGCGCGCTGGCGCGCGCCTCCGGCATTGGCGGCATGGTCGGCGGCCAGATCCTCGACCTCGCCGGCGAAGGCCGGTTCGGCGACCGCGAACCGGTCGACGTGGCACGGCTGCAGCAGATGAAGACCGGCGCGCTGTTGCGTTATGGCTGCATCGCCGGCGCCATCCTCGGCCAGTCTTCACAGAAGGAATACCAGGCGCTCGACGATTACGGCCGTGCACTCGGTGAGGCGTTTCAGATCGCCGACGATCTGCTCGACGTCGAGGGCGACGCGGCGGCGCTCGGCAAGCAGACCGGGCAGGATGCGGCGCTCGGCAAGACCACCTTCGTCACCCAGCTCGGTATCGACGGCGCCAAGCAGCGCGTGCGCGATCTGCTGGCGCGGGCGGATTCGGCGCTGTCGATCTTCGGGACAAAGGGCGACGTGTTGCGGGCAGCCGCGCGCTTCGTCGCGGAGCGCAAGAACTAGCGAGCAATAGAGGCTGCGGATGAGCAAGGAATTCGAAGAGCACCTTGTTCGGTTCCGCAACCTGCCGCTGCCAGTCCGCGTGGTCTACGGGAGGCCGCGCACCTTCATCGCGCTCGCGGTCGGCGTCATCGCGTTCCTGCTGCTGCCCGGCACGCTGCGGCTGCCAACGCGGCTTGTCGTCGGCTGGGACGTGTTCGCCGCGCTGTATCTCGTGCTCGCCTACATCATGATGCTGCGCTGTGACGTCAGCCATATAAGGCGCAGCGCGGTGTTGCAGGATGACGGGCGTTTCCTGATCCTGTTGTTGACCGCGTTTGGCGCCCTCGCGAGCCTTGGCGCGATCGTGTTCGAGCTCGGCGCCTCTAAAGGCAATCCGGCCGGGCTGATCCTGGCGACGGTGACGATCGTGGTGTCATGGGCGCTGGTGCACACCGCCTTTGCGCTGCACTACGCGCATGATTTCTACCGCGGCAGCAAAGCCGGCGGCCTGCAGTTCCCGGGCGGCGACGCGCGCGAGGATGCGGACTATTGGGACTTCGTCTACTTCTCGTTCGTGATCGGCATGACCGCGCAGGTTTCCGATGTCGGCATCACCGACAGGGTCATCCGCCGCACCGCGACCGTGCACGGCATCATCTCATTCGTGTTCAATACGGCGCTGCTGGCCTTAATGGTGAATATCGCGGCGAGCGCGATCTAACCCCCGTCGTCCCCGGCGCCCTGAATCTGGCCCGGACCCCTGCCGTGAAGACAGAGATGAGCCGGGGCCGTGGCGTGTTCGATAACACGCGGCGGTGGCTATGGGCACACGCCCGACATGATGGCGCTGTAGGAGTGGCAACCCACCTGACGTTCGTGGCCGGTAAGCGGCCGGCCTGTAGACGACAGCCCTGGACCAGTCGGTCCCTGAGAACGCCTGACGATAACTTGCCTTGGTTCCGGAGCATGCCTTGCTTCGGGAACGCGCCGTGATTCCGGCCTGTCGCGCGTTGCCACCGGCTTTTTGGCGCGACGCTTTTCGCATTCATTGTCGTCGTTGAGGAACGAGCCCTCGGCGCAGGCGATCTTGGTGCAGCGGTCGCCATCGGCCTGGAAGCCGTGTTCGCAGACCAGCGGACACACCCGTGACGACTTCAGCTTGATCGTATCGAGCGTATCGACGCTGGCGACCTTGGTGTCGAGCTTGGTTCCGGCGTAGCGGTTGAACAGCGTCAGCGACCGCTGCGAGGCGTTATTCCAGTTGCCATCGGCGTTGCCGGTCAGGCAGCCGACGCGGCGCAGCTCGGCCTGCACCGATTTGGTGACGTCGGCCTGCGGCGGCCCCGCGGCGAGGGCAGCAACGTTCACGGCCTTGTCCTTGTCAGCGGGGGCTGGAGCAGATGCCTTGTCGGCGTTGGCGCTTTCGGCGGCGACGCGCTTCTGTTCGGCGGCAGCCGCCTGGTCCTGCGCCACCTGCTTGGCCTTTTCAGCCGCGATGCGCGCCTGCTCGGCGGCTTTGGCTTCCGCTTCGGCTTTTGCCTGTTGCGACTTCCGGGCGCCCTCCGCGGCGAGCCGTGCCCGCTCCTGCTCGGCCAGCCGCGCTTTCTCGGTCGCGGCGACGCGTGCTTCTTCGGCGGCGATCTTGTCGAGCTGAAGCTTGGCGAGGCTGGCGTAGAAGCCATCGGGATACTGCGCGAGGAAGGCGTTGAGCGCGCTCTTGTTGCCGATCTGCAGCGCGAGTTCGTAATCGCGGCGGGCTTCGGCCTGCGCACTGGGGGCGGGTGTCGCAGGGGCCGCCGCAACCGCCGGGCGAGCCGGCACCAACGGCACGTCTTCACCGCCGAGCGAACCATACACAAAGGGTTCCTGCCGGTTATTGGTGGTCTTGAGCACCTCGTCGCGGACAAAGCCGAACGCGCGGCGCACGTCGAGCCCGGGCTTGGTCAAATGGTGCGACAGCGCCGCCGTGAACGGGCTGTTCTGGCCGTCGCCGTCGGCTGCGGTGGACCCGGCCTTGGCTGAATAAGCGATCAGGACGTTCGGGCTGGTCGGCTCGACCTTGGCCAGGCCCTGCCCGATAGCGCGCGAAGCAACCGTGCGCTTCATCGTCCGGGCGAACGGATTGTCGCGGCAGGCGTCGAGAATCACGAGCCGCAGCTTCTTGGCCGGCTCGATCGCGATCAGAATGCGGTCGAGCGAGAGGCCTTCGTCATAGATGTCCGTGTCGCGTTCCAGCCGCGCATCGACGGGAATCAGGTAGTTCCCGCCGTCCACCTCGATACCGTGGCCGGCGTAATAGACCACCGCGATATCGGCATCGCGCGCACGATCCGCGAAGTCGCGCAGCGCGCGACGGGTCTCGGCCGCCGGCAGGTCGCGGCGGGAATCGACGACATCAAAGCCCGCGTCTTTCAACGTCGCCGCGATCTTGGCGCTGTCGTTAACGGGATTGGCCAGCGGCGCGACATTTTTGTAGGCGGAATTGCCAACCACCAGCGCCACGCGCTTCTCGGCAAGGGCCGGCTCGCTCACGAACAGGAAGGCCGCGGCTGCAGCGGCCCATCGAAGCAATTTTAGCGATCCAGACATCATAATGACTCCTCCGGAGCCTTGTACCTTTTTACCACACCGGCCTGCCTACCAGAAGCCACAGCCCGGCTTTGTGAGTTAAGTCACGATCCACGCCAACGTGAATTGTGCCCTCGCTATATCCTTAGTCGGGCCAGCGCCCTGTCGGTTCGGCCATGACCGACCACCTTTTCCGCCGGGATCCCGTCCAGGTATAAACCTCCGGCGACAGGCATGTATTCCCGGTGCAGTATGAGCCGCTCAACGCGGCACGACATGCTCCCGGTATTGCGGCAGGTCGTCCGTGATCGCAAACCACGATGCCTTGGAGCCGACAAAAATGTGAGCGGTCGGGCGGATCGAGGGATCGTCGACCAGCGTGCCCATGGCGACGTGGACGAAGGCGCCTTCACGCACCACCGAATAGAGCAAAGAGCCGCATTTCCGGCAATGCGCGTCGTGGCCGGCCTCGTCGCCATAGATCATGAGATCGTCCTCGCCCTTGATGACGCTGAATTTGTCGCGCGCGATGCCAGCGAACGGCTTGAACGCCGCACCGGTGGTGCGCCGGCAATTCGAGCAATGGCAGTTCAAGGCGTAGCCGAATTCGTCAGCCACAGCGTAGCTGACCGCGCGGCAAAAGCATTCTCCGGCAAGAATGCGAGCATTCGATTTTGCTGAACCCGCCACCTGCAACTCCTCGCAACCGTGATCAAGTCAGCCTAGCGCAATGAAGCGGTTCGTGGCTTAATTCAGCTCGAACAAATTTCTTTTCGCCGGGAGGAACTACCGTGAGTCACGACCGATCGACCGTCGAAGCCGTGGTGAAGAACTATTTCGATGGCCTGTATGAGGGCGATGCCGACAAGCTCGGCGCGATCTTCGACGCCACCGCCGATTTGCGCTGGCTGGAAAACGGCGAATTGCAGGTGCTGACCGTGCCGGACTGGCTCGATCGCGTGCGCAAGCGCCCCTCAGCCAAGGCCGAAGGCAAGCCGCGCGAGGATTTCATCGTCACAATCGACCGCTCCGATGATCAGACCGCCTTCATCAAGGTGCGCTGCCAATTGCCGCCGCGCTACTTCACCGATTATCTGGTGGCGATGAAGCTGCGCGACGGCTGGAAGATCGTCTCGAAATCCTACCGCTACGACCTGCGCGAGTAGTCGATCAGACGAGCACGCCCGCCGGCGACAGTTGTTGGCAACCTCGAGAAGTTCGATCGCCAGTTTGGCCGGACCGACTTGAAGCCTGATAGTCCCGTCCATGAGCGCGTCCCCTTCGCATTATTGACCTCGCGGTTTTTCCCTGCGAACTGGGACCATCATGGAAGCCAAGTTTCAGATCTTTTTGATCCTGCTCGCGGCGCTGGCAGGGACCGCATTGCTGGCGCGGCGAATCAACGTCGCACCGGCCATCCTGCTGCTGCTCGCAGGCATCGCGCTGGCCTTCGTGCCCGGCATGCCGACGGTGGAATTGCCGCCTGAGCTGGTGCTGCTCGTATTCCTGCCGCCGCTGATCTATTCGGCGAGCGTCGCCATGAGCTGGCGCGAATTCAAGTCCAATCTCCGTCCGATCATCCTGCTGTCGGTCGGCTGCGTGATCTTCACCGCCTTCGCGGTCGCGACCGCGACGCATTATCTCATCGGGCTGCCCTGGGGCGTCGGCTTCCTGCTGGGGGCGATCGTCGCACCGCCGGACGTGGTGGCGCCGCTAGCGATTGCCCGCAAGCTCGGCATGCCGCGCCGCATTCTCGTCGTGCTCGAGGGCGAGGGGCTGGCCAACGATGCCACCGCGCTGATCCTCTATCGCTTCGCCGTGGCGGCGATTTCGACCGGTCTGTTCTCGCTGCCGAAGGCCACCGGCACCTTCGCGATGATCGTCGTCTGCGAGATCCTGTTCGGCGTGGCGATCGGCTGGCTCTCCTTGCGCGCCCGCCATCGCGCGCGGGATCCGCAGGTCGAGATCACGCTGTCGCTGATCACCCCCTACCTCGCCTTCTGGGTCCCCGAGCATCTCGGCGGCTCCGGCGTGATCGCAACCGTGGCCTGCGGCCTCTATATCAGCTGGAATGGACCGCTCTTGATTTCATCGGCGACGCGCCTGCAGGGCATCTTCTTCTGGGACCTCGTGATCTATTTGGTCGAGGGCTCGCTGTTCCTGCTGACGGGATTCCAGATGCGGCTGCTGTTCGAGAAATCGAAGGCGTTTCCGCTGCAGGAAATCCTGTTCGCCACCGCGCTGGTCGCCATCATCGTCATCGTGGCGCGCTTTGCCTGGGTCTATCCCGCAACCTATCTTCCGCGTCTGATCAGCAGACGAATCCGTGAACGTGATCCGCCGCCATCCTGGCAGACCGTGTTCGTGGTGGCCTTCACCGGCGTGCGCGGCGCGGTGTCGCTCGCAGCGGCGCTGGCGCTGCCGTTCGCGCTGCCGAGCGGCGAGGGCTTTCCCCACCGCGACATGATCCTGTTCGTGGCCTTCGGCGTCATCTTCATCACCCTGGTGGGATTGGGGCTTGGATTGCCGGCGGTGGTGCGATGGCTCGGGGTCGCCAAAGACGGCCGCAGCGAACATTTGGCGGAGCATGAAGCGGAGATCGCGGCGCGCCGCGAGGCGCTCGATGCGGCGCTCAGATCGCTCGATGCCATCACCGACGACCGCGAGCTTTCCGACGGAGTCGTCAAGCTGCTGCGTGCACGGCACGAGGTCCGCAGCAATCAGCTCCCTGACGTGCTCGATGCCGACGCCCACGATATCTCGGCGGCCGGTACCGAGTTGACGCGGGAATTGATTGCGGCGGAACGGAAGTTCATCCACGTCCTGCTCCGCGACGGCAAGATCACCGACGAAACCAGGCGGCGGATCGAACGCGACCTCGATCTGGAGGAAGCCAGCTTGAGCAATCGGGAGTATCGGAAGATCGCGCTCTAGAAGCCGTCATTGCCTGCGACAACGCGAAGCGTTTGCGCAGCGGCAGCGACGATCGACAGATCCCTACTCCGCCGCCGCGTTCCTGCCGGGCCGACCGACATGGCCCGCCGCGTCGCCGAACCGCTCGATCATGACCGCGGTGAGGTCCTTGGCCTTGCTGGTGACGCAGGCACCGGATCGCACCGCATAACGATCCTGATGCTTGAGGTGCGACGGCGCCTCGCCTTTCTGCAACGCGCGGGCGGCATCCATTACCAGTTTCCGGAAATGCATGATGCCGAGATCGGTCGGGCCGAGATGTTCGCGGGTGCGGTCGGCGATCGGCCCCTGGCTGTCCTGCACGGCGGCGTCCTGTTCGGACACGCCCTTGATGCCGGTGTAGCTCTTGGTCTTCTGCAGCTGGCGATCGATCAGGTAATCGTTCGACTTGTTTCGCAGCGGAATATAGTTCTCGTCGACCTCCGACATCACGCCGTTGCCGCGGTCATAGCCATCGCGCTCCGCCTGCGTCAGCGGACGTTCCGGATTCCACGCATAGGTGAAGATCCAACAGCTCGTATCGTTCACCGGAATGAAGCTCTGGCCGAAAATATTCTCGCCGGGCATCGAGCTCGGCGCATAGGCATGCACCGGCATCAGGAACTGGGCTATACGCCAGTAAATGTTGTCGGAGCCGGTCAATCGCCCTCCCGCGACCGTCAGGCCGGCCTCGTGCGGATTGATCTTGATCACCGGGCGCGGGTCTTCGGCGATCCATCGCATGTGGTCGGTCGCGACCCGCGTCAGCGGATTCACAAAGTGCCTCTTGATGTCGAGGATCTCGTTCTCTTCCTTTTCGAAGGAGAGATGCGCGAAGGTGAAATGCGCGGTGTCGATCGAGCCTTCCAGCGCCTGCACCCAGTTACAGTCCTGCCATTTCTTCGAAACGTAACGGTGCGAAGGCGGCACCAGCGCCATTTCCAGCGCGGGCAATTCGGGCACCTGCTCCGCCGGGCCCATATAGGCCCAGATCATGTCGCCCCATTCGCGCACCGGATAGGACTTGATGCGGATCAGATCCTTGGCGTTGAGGTCGGGATAGGAGGTCGGCATGTCGACGCAGCGCCCGTCGGTATCGAACTTCCAGCCGTGATAGACGCAGCGGATGCCGCATTCCTCGTTGCGCCCGAGCCAGAGATTGGCGCCGCGGTGCGGGCAATATTGATCGATGACGCCGACCACACCGCGCGTATCGCGGAAGGCGAGCAGCTCCTCGCCCATGACGACGATCTTCTTCGGGGTGCCGTCAGGCTCGGGCAACTCTTCCGACAGCAGCACGGGAATCCAGAAGCGGCGCAGTAATTCGCCCATGCCGGTACCTGCACCGCTTTCGGTGAGGAATTTGTTGTCTTCGGCGCGGAGCATGGGGGGACCTCCGGATGTTGTTCTGAGTTTGCAGAAGATTGACGCGGGCTGCCGATAACGTCAACGCTCGTCCCACTCTCGTGTCCCGGACGCAGCGCGGCACCATCAGCGCGTTTACGCGCGTCTTCGACGCGCTATGGTGACGCGCTGCAGAGCCGGGACCCATCGTGGATGCAAAGCGTGGGCCCCGCCTTACACCGGCCGCTCGCCCCTCACCGTCACCCGCGTGCCTGACCTTGTGTGCGGCCAGTAGTCCCACATCGCGCGGTGCTGGGCGCAGCGGTTGTCCCAGAACGCGATGGCGTTTTCGGTCCAGCGGAAGCGGCACTGGAACAGCGGGTTTTCCGCGTGCTGGTAGAGATAGGCCAGCATGGCGTCGCTCTCGTCGCGGGGAATGCCGACGATGAAACGGGTGAAGCCGCGGTTGACGTAGAGCGCTTTCCTGCCCGTCACCGGATGGGTACGCACCACCGGATGCTCGGCGCGCGGATAGTCCACCCGATCGGCAACGCCGTAATTGGCGTAGAGCCCGCGATAGGTCTGCTCACCATCGTGCAGCGCGGTGAGCCCATCGAGATAGGCCTTCATCCGGTCCGACAGCGCCTCGTAAGCGGCGTACATGTTGGCGAACAACGTGTCGCCGCCGCGCGGCGGGCACTGCTTGATATAGAGGATCGATCCCATCGGCGGCTCGACGTCGCAGGACACGTCGGTGTGCCAGCCCTCGCCATTGGCGCGCGGCGAATCCTTGTCGGCATAGATCTTCATCAGCGCCGGGTCGCCCTCGTTGGGCGCCGCCGGATGCACATGCAATTCGCCGAACTTGCGCCCGAAGGCGAGGTGCTGGGCCGGCGTGATGTGCTGGTCGCGGAAGAAGATCACGAGGTTTTCGGCGAGCGCGCGGTGGATCTCGTCCATCTGCCGATTGGAGCGCGCGTCGTCCGAGACCAGCTTGCCGATATCGACGCCCGAAATCTCCGCGCCGATGATCGGCGTCAGTTTCTCGACGTCGATGGTCTCGTAGGGCTCGGTGTCGCCGGCGGTGTGCCGATAGCGCGGACCTTGCTTGCCGGACAACGAACTCATGGCGTTTCTCCGATGGTTGTTGTTTTCAGCCATCGTAGCCCGGATGGAGCGAAGCGCAATCCGGGATCAGTACATCTACGCGCGAGAAAGGCCCCGGATTTCGCTCCGCTCCATCCGGGCTACGTTTGCTGCGGCTTTACTCCGCCGCCGCCGTCTCCGGCGTCTTGCTGGCCGCGCCATAACGCTGGTCGATATAGTCGATCACCAGCGCCTTGAAGTCGGCGGCAATCGTGGGCCCGCGCAGGGTGCGGAACTTCTTGCCGTCGACGAACACCGGCGCGGCCGGGGCTTCGCCGGTGCCGGGCAAGGAGATGCCGATATTGGCGTGCTTGGACTCGCCGGGGCCGTTGACGATGCAGCCCATCACCGCAACGTTGAGCGATTCGACGCCGGGATATTGCGTCTTCCAGCCCGGCATTTCCTCGCGGATGAAATCCTGGATCGACCGCGCCAGTTCCTGGAACGTGGTCGAGGTGGTGCGGCCGCAGCCCGGGCATGCCGCAACCAGCGGCACGAAGGTGCGGAAGCCCATGGTCTGCAGCAGTTCCTGCGCGACCTGCACTTCCAGCGTGCGGTCGCCGCCGGGCTCGGGGGTGAGCGAAATGCGGATGGTGTCGCCGATACCGTCCTGCAGCAGAATGCCGAGCGCCGCGGACGACGCCACGATGCCCTTCGATCCCATGCCGGCCTCGGTGAGGCCGAGGTGGATCGCGTAGTCCGAACGCGAGGCGAGCGTCTGATAGACCGCGATCAGGTCCTGCACGGCGGAAACCTTCGCCGACAGGATCATGCGGTTCTTGGGCATGCCGAGCTCTTGCGCGCGGGCGGCCGACAAGAGCGCCGACTGCACCATGGCCTCGCGGGTCACCGCGCGGGCGTCGCGCGGGTTGGCTGAAGCCGTATTCTCGTCCATCAGCTTGGTCAGCAGTTCCTGGTCGAGCGAACCCCAGTTCGCGCCGATGCGGACCGGCTTGTCGTTCTTGTTGGCGATCTCGATGATGTCGGCGAACTGCGTGTCGCGCTTGTTCTTGAAGCCGACATTGCCGGGATTGATGCGGTATTTGTCGAGCGCCTCGGCGCAGGCCGGATAATCGGCGAGCAGCTTGTGGCCGATATAATGGAAGTCGCCGATCAGGGGCGTGGTGATGCCGCGCTTGCGCAGGCCGTCGCGAATATGCGGAACGGCGGCAGCCGCCTCCTCACGATCGACGGTGATGCGCACCATTTCCGATCCGGCGCGCGACAGGGCCGCGACCTGCGCGATCGTGCCATCGACATCGGCGGTGTCGGTATTGGTCATCGACTGCACGACGATCGGCGCCCCCCCGCCGACGGCAACATTGCCGACCATGACCTGGGTGGTTTTATGCCGGGCCTTGGGGCCGGCGACGTCGTCTTGCGGAATTATTTCGGGCTTGTTCATGGGGCCTCGAATATCAGGTTTTGGTGACATTCACCAAGGGGATGGCGAAGGGTCTGTGCGCCCCGTCACACTTCGGATTTTTGCATTGCATATTCAATAGCTTAGGCCGGCCACGGCGGCCGGAAGCCGGGCGAAATACCGCGACTTCCGTTATCAGCTATATTGGACAGGAATCGCCGAATTGAAAGGGCGAGCGTACTTCCCGGCCGCCTTTTCATAGCCCGATGCGGGCCCTAGCATCGGCCTCAAATAACGGGAGGCCAACAATGTCGGGGCGTAACGGGCTCATCTCTACCGCGGAACTCGCTGATATTCTGGGCCAGGCCGACCTGCGCCTGTTCGACTGCACTACCTACCTCGAACCCGCGCCCGAAGGCGCTGGCCAGCCCTATCTCACTGTACCCGGACGTCTCACGTTCGAAGCCGGGCATATTCCGGGTGCGGATTTTCTGGATCTGCAGGGCGAGTTCTCCGATCCCGATATCGAGCTTCGCTTCATGATGCCGGATGTTGCGTATCTCGAGGCTGCGTTCGGCCGTCACGGCGTATCCAACGGTAGCCGGGTGGTGGTGCTGTACAGCATCGGCTCACCGATGTGGGCGACGCGGTTCTGGTGGATGCTCAAATCGCTCGGCTTCGAGAGCGTCGCGGTGCTCGACGGCGGGCTCGACAAATGGAAGGCCGAAGGCCGCCCGCTCGAAACCGGACCGGCGAAGGGACACGGGCCCGCGACCTTCACCGCCAAACCAAAGCCGGGATTTTTTGTCGACAAGCACGAAACGCTCGCTGCCACTTCCGAGCAGGGCACTATCGTCGTCAACGCGCTCGGACCGCAATTCCATAAAGGCCTCGAGCCCAGCCGCTACGGCCGGCCTGGCCGTGTCCCCGGCAGTTGCAACGTGTCGGCCGCGACGCTGCTCGATCCCAAGACCAAGGCGTTCATCCCACTGGCCGAGGCGGAAGCAAAATTCAAGGCGCAGGGCATCACCAGAGACAAGCGCGTGGTCGCCTATTGCGGCGGCGGCATCTCGGCGACGATCGATCTGTTCCTGCTGCACCAGCTCGGCTACGACAAGCTCACCCTTTACGACGGCTCGATGGGCGAATGGGCCAAGGATGCGTCGTTACCGATCGAGACCGGGTAGGCTCTCTCCACGTCATTGCGAGGAGCGATAGCGACGAAGCAATCCATCTTTCAGCGCAGGTGGAAAGATGGATTGCTTCGCTTCGCTCGCAATGACGGACTCATCACGCCGGCAGGTTCGGATCCGGCACGACCTTCGGATCCGGCTTGTTCACGAGATAGAGCCCGGCAATGACCAGCAGCGCCGCGACGCCGAAGGCGATGGTCAGCGTATCATGCAGGATGAAATAGCTGGCGGCGACGCCGAACAGCGGCGTGACGAAGGTGAAGGCTGACAGTTTGCTGGCTGAGTAGGTTTTCACCAGCGCGAACCACAACAGGAACGTCAGACCCACCACCCAGAACGCCTGATAGGCCAGCAGCGACAGCGACAGCGGCCCCGGAACTTGGGAGATGGTTTCGTCCGATATCCACGCGGCAAGCGCGAGAATCGGGATCGATAGCGCCACCTGATAGCCGAGCCCCTTCTCCGCGGGGGCCTTGATCAGCGCGGTGGTCTTGACGATCAGCGTCGTGGCCGCCCAGAGCGCGCCGCCGGCGACGATCAGGAGGTCGCCCAGCAGGACCTTCGCATCGACATTGGCCTGCGGGACGCCGATCGCCAGCGCGACCCCGGCGAAGCTCAGGGCCAGGCCGCCCCATTGCGGCGCCCGCAGCCGTTCGCCGAGAAAGACATACGAGCCGAGCGCGACGAAGAATGGTGCCGTATACAGAAACACCACTGCACGCGACGCCGATGTCAGCAGCAGGCCGCGATAGATCAGAACGAATTCGATACCGAAGATCACCCCCGCGCTCACGCCGGGCCACAGCGTCCCGTCGCGCTCGAAGAATTTCACACCGCGGAACCAGCCGATCGCGAGCAACACCGGCAACGCGCCGACAGAGCGGCTCAATGCCTGCAGCATCGGCGGCACCTCCGGCAACACCAGCTTCACCGCGATCTGGTTGAAGCCCCAGCTCAGGCACAGCATCAGCATCAAGGCGATCGCCCCCGGGGTGAGCGCACGCCCGGCGGACGGTTCTATTGGTTTGGAAGACATCGATCCTCGCGGCCGGCTTATCCGCCGTGTTCTCTATTTCTGGCAGTGCGCGCAGGTGCCGGCGATCTCGACGACGGAGAGCTTTGGTGCGAAACCCGTGGCCCGCGCCGCCGCATTAAGGCTTTGCGCCACCGGCGCCGCCGGAATTTCGCCAACGGAACCGCAATGATCGCAGATCAGGAACGCCACCATCGAGGTTTCGTCATGGTCATGCGCGCAGGCGAGGAATGCATTGCGGCTCTCGATCCGGTGGACGAGGCCGTTCTCCATCAAAAAATCGAGCGCGCGGTAGACCGTGATTGGCGCCGGCCGCGGCATCGATTTGGCGAGTTCGTCGATCACCTCATAGGCGCCGAGCGGCCGGTGGCTCGAGAGCAGCGCCTGCAGCACCTGGCGCCGGATCGGCGTGAACTTCTGCGCCCGCCGCGCGCAAACCTGTTCGGCATGCGCGATCGCTTCCGCAGTGCAGCGGCCGTGATCGTGGTCGGGCGCGGGAAATGTCGGTTTCGTCAGGGTCATATCGGGCTTTTGTATCAGTTCGCGGGCCAATCCCAAAGCTCCTTGGTTCCCAGCCATGTGCTGGAAGCGGATCAGGCCATTGCTAACTCGCCATGCAGAATTCATAAGCAAGCTTATTATATCGCAAGCTTATGGAGGCTGAGGCCATGCGCGGTTCCGTGGATATGAACTTCCTGTTCACGCTCGGCGAGGTGCAGCGAATGGTGCGTGCCTATGCCGACAGGCAGGCGGCGCGCTACGGCATCACTCGCGCACAATGGGCGGTTCTGGCCAAGGTCGAACGCAGCGAGGGTTTGAAGCAGTCGGAACTCGCTGAATTGATGGAGATGCAGCCGATCACGCTGACGCGGCTGATCGACAAGCTCTGCGACAATGGCTGGATCGAACGCCGCGGCGACGAGAACGACCGCCGCGTCAACCGCCTCTATCTGCGCAAGGCTGCGCGGCCACTGCTCGGCAAACTCGCCGGGCTTCGCTCCGAACTGACGGCGACCGCGCTCGACGGCATCAACCCCGCCGACGCCCACCGCCTGCTCGACCAACTCGACCTGATCAAGGAGAACGTTCGCAACGCGATCCAGAATCCGGCGAACGAACCTCCGCGAAAGGAGCAGCGTTATGGCTGATCCCGTGCTCAAATTCCCACCTGAGCAGAAGGGCAATCCTGCGACGCCACGGCCGAAACTGGCGGCCGAGCCGCGCCGCCGCCTGATGGCCGGCATGCGCCGCTACCGCCGCTTCCTGCTGCTGGTAGTGTTGCCGCTGGTCGCACTGGTCGCCGGTGTGACGTTCTATCTCAATGGCGGCCGCTACGTGACCACCGACGACGCCTATGTCGGCGCGCAGAAGGTTCTGATCACGCCCGATATCTCCGGCAAGATCGAGAAGGTCGTGGTGAAGGAGGGCCAGCAGGTTGGTCCGGGCGACGTGCTGTTCGAGATCGATCCCGTCCCGTTCCGCCTCGCCGTGGCGCAGGCCAGGGCCAACCTCGCGCAGGCCAAGGTCACCTACGACAATCTGATCGCCGATCTCAGGATCTACGGCCAGATGAGCGAGCTTTCGCAACAGGGCATGGACCTGAAGCGGCGCGACGTTGAACGCAAGTCTTCACTGGTGAAGAACAACTTCGGTTCGCAGCTCGACCTTGACAATGCGTCGACAGCGCTGGTGACTGCGAGCGCCCAGTTCCAGTTGCTGCAGCAGAAGATCGCGACCGCCAAAGCGCAACTGCTTGGCAATCCGGAGCTGCCGCTCGAGGAATTCCCGCCCTACGCCCAGGCCAAGGCGGCGCTCGACCAGGCCCAGCGCAATCTCGACCACACCGTGATGCGCGCGCCGATGGCGGGCATCGCCACGCAGGTCGAACAGATTCAGCTCGGCCGCTTCGTGATGGCGGGCGCGCCGGTGTTCAGCATCATCGACACCTCGAACCCCTGGGTCGACGCCAACCCGAAGGAATCCGATTTCACCTATGTCGCGGTCGGCCAGTCCGTCACGCTCGAGGTCGACGCGTTCCCCAACCACCCATTCAAGGGCACGGTCGGCTCGCTCTCGCCCGGCACCGGTGCGCAATTCGCGATCCTGCCGCCGCAGAACGCCTCGGGCAATTTCGTCAAGGTGGTGCAGCGCGTGCCGGTGCGGATCTATTTCGACAAGAACGACAAGTTCGTCCGCAAGCTGAAGGCCGGCATGAGCGTCTACGCCACGATCGACACCAACCATCGCCGCTCGCTGTCCGCCCTGCTCGGCCTGTCGCCGGCGGTAGCCAACCAGGACCACGAATAGCGCCATGGCGACACCGGGCGCATCATCGGCTGCCGTTCCCGGCCTGCGCCGGAGCATGGTGACGATCTGCGCCATGACGGCGACCATCATGCAGGCGCTCGACACAACGATCGCCAACGTCGCGCTGCCCTACATGCAGGGCACGCTGTCGGCGTCGCAGGACCAGATCAACTGGGTGCTCACCTCCTATATCGTCGCCGCCGCGATCATGACCGCGCCTGTGGGTTGGATCGCCAACCGCTTCGGCCGCAAGCGCATTTTCATCATCTGCTCGGCCGGCTTCACCATTGCTTCCGTGATGTGCGGACTGGCGCAGGACATCGGCCAGATGGTGTTGTTCCGCCTGCTGCAGGGCGTGTTCGGCGCGGCGCTGGTACCGTTGTCGCAGGCGGTGATGCTCGACTCCTACGCGCTGCATGAGCGGGCGAAAGCGATGGCGATCTGGGGCATGGGCGTGATGATGGGGCCGATCATGGGCCCGTCGCTCGGCGCCTGGCTGACCGAGACCTATTCCTGGCATTGGGTGTTCTTCGTCAACCTGCCGTTCGGCATCTTCACGGTGCTCGGTCTTGTCATCTTCATGGACGAGTCCAAAAAGGACCTCGGCCTGCGCTTCGACTGGTTCGGCTTCACCGCGCTGGCGATCGCGATCGGCGCGCTGCAGCTTGCGCTCGACCGCGGCGAGCAGCTCGGCTGGCTGGAATCCAACGAGATCATCGCCGAGTTCATCATCGCCGGCATCGGCTTCTATTATTTCCTGGCGCATTCGCTAACGACGCAACATCCGTTCATTCAGTTCGCGCTGTTCAAGGACAAGAATTTCGTCGGCGGCTGCGTATTCATGGCCGTGATGGGGCTGGTGCTGTTCTCCACCATGGCCCTTTCCTCGCCGTTCCTGCAGAACGTGATTGGCTACCCCATCATCACAGCGGGGCTTCTGCTGGCGAGCCGCGGCTGCGGCACTTTCGTGGCGATGATGCTGGTCGGCCGCATGATGAACCATATCGAGGCACGAACGCTGATCGTCGCAGGCCTCAGCCTGACCGCAGCCTCGCTGTTCTACATGACCGGCTGGACCGACCAGACCGGCGTGACCGAGATCGTGATCATCAGCGTGGTTCAGGGCTTTGGCTTCGGCCTGGTGTTCGTGCCACTCTCCACAGTGGCGTTCCTGACGCTGCCCAATCATCTGCGCACCGACGGCACCTCGATGCTGACCTTGATGCGCAATGTCGCAAGCTCGATCGGGATCTCGCTCGTGATCTCGCAACTGACGCAGGGCACGCGCTACACCTACGCGGTCCTGTCGGAGCACATCAATCCGTTCAATCACGCCCTGCAGATGCCTGCCGTGCGCGACATGATCGATCTCGCCACCGACAAGGGCCGCGCCATGGCTGACATGATGGTCAAGGTGCAGGCCCAGATCATCGCGTTCTCGTATGACTACCAGATGGTGATGATCTTCACCGCCTGCGCGATCCCGCTTGCGATCATGATCGGCTCTAGCAAGGCCACGTTGCGTGAGCAGTCGGCCGCGCCGGATCATGCGGTGATGGAGTAGAATTTCTCACGGCGAATTTTCTCCGCTTCGAGACTGGTTTATTCTAAGCCTCCACCAGTTCCTTGCTGAGCACCGTCCGCCAGGCATTCGTGTCCGCGCTCTCCTCCGGGCCTACCAAGTAGGCTTCATAGAGGCCGTCCACGGTTCTGTGTCCTGCCGCCTTGATCATGCCGATGAATTCGCCCCACGCACCGCCGAGGCCTTCGTAGCCACCGTGATAGGTGGTCTGGACGATATTCATCGCGGACCACTGCCCTGGTTTCAGGCGATTTACCGGCGCGACGGGCGTGGCGACCGGCAGGCATATCTCGAAATCGAACACCTCACCGGGATTGCGAACATGGTGAGTGAACCACGGGCCCGTGACCGCAACGTGCTGCGCGGCGACGGCCGCCTTCAGTTCGGCAAGGCCGGGCCCCATGACCTTGTGAATGTCTTCGCGCGGAACCGTGATCGGAATCATTGCCGTGAGCTGTGGCCTGGTTTGAACGATACGAAGCGGTTCGATCACGGTTGCTCTCCAAATTCAGAAGTCTGGCTGAAACGTTCTTCTTCGCTCATTTCAGCCACGTGGTGTGGCGCACGGCCCATGTTCAGTGGTTGAGCGCTGCTTATGATTTGAGAGTTGTCTCAAGCCGGACATAGCTCGCTTCCATTCCGTGCTCCATGCCGGTCGACAGCATGGCGGCCCGCGTCGCGGCATCGGGCAAGGTCATCCGCATGGTCATCAATGTACCGGTCCCGTCCGGCGCGAAGGTCGTTTCGACATGGTTGTCCGGCGTCGCATCGGGCATGTGCATCCGCTCGACATGAACGAGCCGGCTGAATGGCACCAGTTCGAGATACTCGCCAGTCAAATAGAATCCGCCGCCTTCGCCGTTCGTCCACTCGTACCGGATCTTGCCGCCCGGTCGCGCCTCGTTGATGCAAACCGGCATCGTCCAGCCCTCCGGACCGAGCAGCCACTTCTGGATCAGCGCCGGCTCGGTGTGCGCGCGATACATCGCCTCCGGCGTGGCGGCGAAGTGCCTGGTAACAACGACGTGGGTGTCGCCTTCGGTCTTAAGCGTCAACTTGCTCATCGGACTGCCTTTCACTCTTCGGTTTTCATGGCGGCCAGAACGTCGTCCAACCGGTTGTAGTTCGCGGCCAGGGCTCGCCGGAGCATCGCAAGCCATTGGTCGATCTCGTTGACGGCTGCCGGCGCCAGCCGGCACGGCCGCTTCGTGCCTTCGACACGCCGGAGGATGAGACCTGCGCCTTCGAGCACCTTGAGGTGTCGGGAGATGGCGGGCTGCGTCATCTCGAACGGCTCCGCCAGCTCCATGACGGTAGCTTCGCCCAGCGCGAGACGCGCCAGGATCGCCCGGCGTGTCGGGTCGGCCAGCGCGGAAAAAGCGGCATCGAGGCTCGGCATCGTATATCTCAAATCGGTTATATAACTAATTTATTATATAACCAGATAGCGATTGTCAACCGAGGTAATTACCTTGCCGCCGCGACGATGCGCCTCGCCCCTTCGAGTGCGCGCCGGGCCCGCGCCTCAGCACCCACCGTCCGCGCGAGCGTCGCGGTCGGCACCTCGATGCTGATTGCGATATCCGGCGGCATGGCTCGCATCAGCGAAACGAGATCGAGGCCGCCCTCTCCGGGAAACATCCGCTCGTTGCGAGCGGCGTGTATCATTTCCTCTGGTGTCGCCGGCCGTTCGGCCGGGGCGTCGCATAATTGCCAATAGTGAAGCCTGCCGGCGGGGATCGTTGCGATGTCGCCGACCGGGCTTTGCGACCGGTCGAAATGCAGGGCATCCACGAGAACCCCGGCATTTGCTTGCGCAACCCGTTCGACAATTCGTTTGGCAGTCTCAAGATCGGGCACGCTCGTCCACGGCATGAACTCGAGATCCGCGGTCAATCCGTGGGGCCCAGCAGCCTCGCAAAATCCGGCAAAGCGATCCGCAAACCGGTCCAGGTCGGGATCGTATGCCGCGACCAGAACATGCCTGGCGCGGAGGCGCGCTCCGGCCTCGAAGAACGCCGAGAACGCCGCGATTTCCGTTTCCGGCCGGATGGCAACCACTTCCAGGTCCGCAACGGTCACACCAGTCGCGGCCAGCCGCGCGATGGTTTCCCTCAAAGCCGCGTCATCTTCCATCAGCGGATAGGCAACGCCTCCGGGCATCGCAGGCAGAAGACGGAGTCCGACGTGGTCGTAGCCGCAGGCGGCGGCGACGTCGATCAATTCGGGTGGTGCAAGTTCGAGCGCGGTAAGCGCGGCAAGCGAAAACGACGGCATCATTCGAAACCCACGCGCCGAGCCGCATCCGACGCCGCGAGATAGGCGAACGCGATAGCCGGTCCGAGCGTGATCCCCGGTCCGGGGTAGGTTCCGCCCATGATCGACTGCATTTCATTTCCGCAAGCGTAGAGGCCGGCAATCGGCTGATTGCCGGCATCGAGAACGCGGGCAACCTCGTCCGTTACAAGGCCCGCCGACGCGCCGATATCGGAAGGATAAAGCCGGACCGCGTAGAAGGGAGCCGTCGCAATGCGGCCAAGGTTGGGATTGGCCCCGCCCGCAGACGCATCGCCGTTGTGATTTTGATACACAGTGCTTCCCCTGCCAAATTCGGGATCACGACCAGTTTGCGCATACAGGTTCATCCTGTCGACCGTCTCGCGCAATTGACCGGGATCGATGTTCAATCGTAGCGCAAGCTGCTCGATGGTGTCGGCGGCGGCGAGATAGCCGTCGGCGACAGCAGCGCTGGCGCCCCAGCCACCAGGCCGCACCATGCCAAGACCATACTTCCGGACTGAAGCCGCATCCGCGATCAGAAACGCCGGGATGGCCGATTTTCCCTTCGCCAGCATCTCCAACGCAAACTGGTGATAGGAGATCGCTTCGTTGACGAAACGACGCCCGTTGCTGTCGACAACCACCGTCCCTGGTTTGGCACGGTCGAGCACGAAGTGCGGAAAGACCGCTTGTGATCCGTCACGCCGCCGCCGGATCGATGCGGGCGCCCAGAATGCAGGGCTGACGTCGCGCTCGCTGAGGCGCGCACCGATCTCAAGGGCCTTGTCCTGCGCATCGCCGCTCGAGCCCGGCGCAACGGACGACCAGCCGGCTTCAGTTCCAAGCGCGGCGAGACGCCGCCCGGCATGAAGGTTGAACCCGCCTCCCGCCAGAATCAGCGCGCCGTTGACGCCGATCTCGCGCGATACTCCCCCCGAGGTTAAACTCGCGGCCGTAACGGGACCGTCGGGTTCCCGGATGATCTTCGCGAGCGATGCACCGGTGAGGATATCCACGTCCTGACGCATCAAAGAATACAGAAGCCGGCCGACCAGCGCATTACCCATCACGAGCCGCGTGCCCCTGCCATGGCTCGCTTTGTCGCGTGCGTAACGCGCAACGAGGCGTACGGAATGCAGCAATGATCCGATCGATTTCGTCGACGACAGCAGGTGACCGATGTCGGTCCTGTCGACCATCATCCCGCCAAGCAGCGTGAACTCCGGCAATGGTGGACGAATCAGCTCGAACGCCTCGCCAAGCAACCGCCCGTCGAACGGTAACGGCTCCAGCGCGCGCCCGGCGAGCGCCGCGCCCTCAAGCTCCGAGCGATAGTCGGGATGACGAGCATAGGCCCGCAATTTCACTTCGGAATGATTTTCCAGAACCTCGATTGCCGCCGGACCAGCCTTCAGGAAGGCTGCGCGCAGCGCAACGTCGGCATGGTTTCCAACGATCTGCTGCAGGTACTTTTCGACGTTCGCCGGGCTATCGGTCGCACCGAGCGCCGACGCGTGGCGCGTATTGGATATCCAGATCGATCCAGCCGATAGTGCGGAGGTACCGCCAACAAATCCGGTCTTCTCGACCAGCAGCGTTTTCGCGCCTCGAATGGCGGAAAAAAGCGCAGCCGACATGCCGGCGGCTCCGGCGCCGATCACGACGACGTCGTAACCGGGCGAGACCTCGGATAATCCACGGCGGCGCAAGGACAACTACCGGCAGCTATAGCTTGCCGCCTGCTTTGCATCCCCATTGCCGTTCCACGTCGTCCGCAGCGGATAGACGCAGACGGGATAGCTGACGCTGTTGTCGCGCGACGTCAGCAGGATTTCGCCCGGTGCCGCACCTTTCTCGACCCAATCCACCAGTGCGGTGAAGAACTGGTCCTGCTCGCGCGTCGGCGTCTGGTTGGCGTTACCGGGCAGTTTCGGCAGCGGCACGGCGTCGTTCTTGCTGCCAACCGTGTAGGCCCGGCCTTGCGAGGAGTGCGCCGAACCCGGCAGGAGATACATCCGCATGAACTTCTGCACCTCGGCGTGTCCGCCCATCGCCGCCACCACGCGCTCGTGATAGTTGATGTTGCCGGCGGGCGGGATCGCGTCATCGACGAGCCCGCTGTAGACGATAACCTTGCGGCCGAGATCGCGCAGCTTCCCTAGGTCCGCCTTGTCCGTGATGAGGTCGCTGAACAGCGTCGGCTGCAATGCGACGCCCTTGTTCACGGCGTCGGCGAGCCCGGCGTAATCCAGCTCACGCCATTTGTTGCGCACGTCAGACGAAACGTTCGTAATCGGATCGCCCGATGCCGTGCTGGCGTCGGGGGCATAGCTGACGTCCTGCAGCGCCAGCGCGACACCGAGGGAAGCGGCCTTCGTGATCTGATTGCCGATGGCGGTGCCCTTGGTGAAGGTCCACCAGAGCTGGTTCTTGCCGAGCGACTTGCCGGATCGCGCATCGGCGCTTTGCGCGGCGTCAAAGCTTCCATCGCTGGTGGCGCCGTACCAGATCCGATTCAGCGCATTCGCCTCCTTCAAATTCATGCAGGTTGCCGCGTCGTTATTCCTGCCGGACACGCCTTCGCCGACCACGCCTGCACACAATATGTCGGCATCGCGCGCCGGATTGTAATCGCAGGTGAAGGGATCAAGCAGGAAACCAAGACCCGCTTTGTCACAGACGGCGACCGCGCGCTTGCTGGCGGCAGCGACCCTGGTAGCGAAGGCTGCAGCCTCCGGCTTGTTCGCCGCGGTGAAGCCGAGTTCGGTCTGCATCACGATCTGCGGATAGAGTCCCGCCGTGCCGAACTTCGCGATGTTTAACGCCGGCTGGGCGATCATGTAGCCGTCGTAGAGCTCCGGATACTCCTGGGCAATCTTCATGCCCTGCCGGCCGCCCTGCGAATGGCCGTCATAGTAGGTGTATGTAGGCGCCTTGCCGTAATAGAGGCTGACCAGCGCCTTGGTCTTGACGGCCTGCTCCACCATGGCCCGCACGGAAAAGTCGCGAAGCGATTCCACGTTGACCTTGCCATCGGACAGAAATGCGAACGAGCCATCCTGATACCAGGGCTGGCCCGCATCCGTCGTGCCCGAGGCATAGCCGATGTTGGCGTTGACGATGGCCGGCACCTTGCTGCCGATCTTGTCCGCATAGCGATGGCCGCCACCGACCCATCCGCCGCCGCCATAGTTGCGGATGCGCTCGTTCCAGTTGACGTGCGTCGGCAGCCAGACCTCGATGCCGATACCTTCCGAATAGGAGCGCGCAGTCTTGTCCTTTTCCGCCGTGGCGCCGGGGCCGACCAGCAGCTTCACGAGGCAAAGGTCGGCCGCTGCCGTCACCGGCTGCGGCGCGTCGGGCGCCTTCAGCTCCTCGCCCTTCTTCACCAGCCGAACCGCGACGACCTTTGTGTCGGCGTCAGGACGAAAGGCCGTCTTGATGCCGTCATCGCAAGGAAGCGTATCGGCCAGCGCCGGCGTCAGATAGCCGCAGGCCGCAAGCAGCAATGCCGCGCGAATACCCTTCCCGTTCATGATCGACATCGTCTCGCTCCCCTTTCAGTCTTCTTGTTGCTATTCTGATTAGTCACGCCTTGGGCATGGTCAGCGGCCGCGATTCCCGGGTCTGGGCCGCGAGCCTGATCGCGGCGTTGGCGGCGCCGAAGCCGTGATAGTCACGCCGCTCGACGATCTCGAAGAAAAACCGCTCGTCGAAGGCGTGGGTGTAGACCTGGAAGAATTCGCCATCGCCTTCGCGGTCGTAGAGAATTTGGTTGTCGCGAAGCGCTGTCATGGTCGCGGCGTCGAGGCCGTATTTGGCTTCGATGTCGTCGTAATAATTATCGGGAATCTTCAGGAAGTCCGCACCGCGCGAGCGCATGTCGGCGACCGCGGCGAAGATATCGCGACAGGAGAACGCGACGTGCTGGACGCCGGAACCGAAGAATTCGTGGATGAAGCGGGCTGACAGCGTTCGGGTGGCGGACGAACCGTTGAGCACCACGCGCAGGCCTTGATTGCCATTGATCAGCGCCTGGCTCTGCACCAGCCCGACCGGGTCCGCGATCTCCATCTGCGGCAGGCGTTCCAGATCGAGAATGCCGGTGTAGAACAACAGCCACGACAGCATCTCATCATACGGCATCGACTGCGAGATGTGATCGACGGCATCGAGCCTATCGGTAGCCGCGTCGCTACGCAGCGGCTCGAAATCGAGGTCCCAGTTCTTGCCGGCCTCTTCCAGGAAATATAGCAGGCTACCGCCGACGCCGCGGATCGCTGGAATCTCGAGCTCGCCCGGCCCGACCGGCTGGTAGAAAGTCCGCGCCTGCAACGCTTCCGCGCGCGCCATGGTGCTAGCGGCGTCATCGACATCAACGGCGATGGCGCAGACGCCGGGGCCATGGGCGACAAAATGCGAATGCGCAAAACCATCAGGCTCGCAATTGATCACGAGGTCAATATGGCCCTGCGACCAGCGTTCGACGTCCTTGCTGCGGTGAGCGCCGGTCTTGCGAAAGCCGAGCTGGCTAAACAGCGCCGCGAGGTCGCGGGCCTTTTCCTCGCTCATAGCGAATTCGATGAAGCCGACGCCGCGGCTGCGCGCCTTCGGTTGCAGCGGCATGGCAGGCGCGCCCGACGCCGCGCCGCGGACGTCATCCTCGAGCAGGATGAGGGAGCGCAGCCCGTCGGTCGCGGTGCGGACCGCCGAGCCGGCGCGAAACTGGTCATTGAATATCTCCAGCGACAGCGGGCCCGCATAGCCGGTAGCGAGCACGTCTTTCACGAACTGCGCGACCGGCAGGTCGCCCTGGCCCGGGAAGCAGCGGAAGTGCCGGCTCCAGGACAAGACGTCGAGGCCGAGTTTCGGCGCGTCGGCCAGTTGCACCAGAAAGATCTTGTCGGCGGGGATCGATTGAATCGGCAACGTGGGAAACGACGGCGCCAGCGCATGAAAACTGTCGAGAATGATGCCGATCGACTTGTGGTTGGCGCGCCGCACGATCTCCCAGGCGTCGCGGTAATCGTTGACGTGAAGCCCCCAGGCGAGCGCCTCATAGCCGACGCGCAAGCCCCGCGCGGCGGCCCGCTCACCCAGTTCGCGGAAATCAGCGGCCGCGCGGTCGATGCCCCCGAGCGAGGCCGGCGAGATGTTGCTGCAGATCAGCATCAGATCGGCCTGCAATTCCTGCATCAGGTCGAACTTGCGCTCGGCGCGCGCGAAATTGCGGGTGCGCTGCGGCTCCGGCATGCCCTCGAAGTCACGGAATGGCTGGAAGGCGCAGATCGAAAGCCCGAGATCCCGGCACATCTGACCGACGTCCCGCGGGCTGCCGCTGAACGACAGCAAATCGTTTTCGAAGATCTCGACGGCATCGAAGCCGGCGGCGGCGATCGCGCGCAGCTTTTCGTCGAGCGCGCCGCTCAGCGAAACCGTGGCGATCGAGCGCTTGTTCATGCCGCAGTTTCCGTCATGGCGCCGCCCAGGAACAATTGCCCGATGCGGGGATCGTTCAGCACGCGCTGCGCGGTGTCGACAAGCCGGGTCTGGCCGAGTTCGAGCACGATGCCGTAATCGGAAATCTCCAGCGCCGAGCGCGCGTTCTGCTCGATCATCAGGATCGATACCCCGCGGTCGCGAAGGTCTTTCAAAATATTGAAGGTCTGCTGCACCATCAGCGGCGAAAGCCCGATCGACGGCTCGTCGATCAGCACCAGTTGCGGATTGAGCAACAGGCCGCGCGCGACCTCGAGCTGCTTCTGCTCGCCACCCGACAGCGTCGACGCCTGCTGGGTTGCCTTCTTGCGCAGCACCGGGAATTTATCCAGCGCCGCCTCGATCCGATCAGGCAGATCGGTAATGTCCCGCCCCGCCACGACGGCGCCGAGCTGGATGTTATCGCGCACCGAGAGTTCCGGGAAAATATTGCGTCCCTGCGGCACGTAGCAGATGCCTGACGTCAGCAATTCGCGTTGGCTCAACCCGGTGACGTCCCTTCCCTTGAACAGGACCTTGCCTTCGCGCAGCTTCAACAGGCCGAAGATCGCCTTGAACACGGTGGATTTGCCGGCGCCGTTCGGGCCGATCACGGTGGTGATGGAGCCCGCGGGCACCGAGAAGCTGGTGCCATTGAGGATCGTCATCTTGCCGTAGCCGCCGACGAGGCCTTGAACATCCAGGATGGTATCGCTCATGGATCGATCCCCTCAGTGGCCGAGATAGGCTTCAATGACGGCGGGATTGGCGCGGACTTCGGCCGGCGTGCCCATCGCCAGCAGCTTGCCTTCCGCCATCACCATGACGCGGGTGCACAGCGACATCACGAATTCCATGTTGTGCTCGATCACGACGAAGGTGGCACGCTTCTCGCGGTTGATCGCGGCCAGCCGTTCCTTGAGATCGCCGAGCATGGTGAGGTTGACGCCGCCGGCGGGTTCATCGAGCAGCACCAGACGCGGCCCGCCCATGAACGCCATCGCGGCATCGAGCAGCTTTTGCTGGCCGTAGGACAGGCCGCCCGCGGCTTCAGTGGCGAGGTGATCGAGCTTGAAGAAGCCGATCATCTGGTCGGCGGCGGTGGTCAATCCGGCGTCCGAAGGGCCGAACAGCCGCGACATCATGTTGCCCTGATGCTCCTGCCCGGCGAGGATGAGATTTTCCCGCACCGACAGTTTCGGAAACACCTGCAGAAGCTGGAAGGTGCGGCTGACACCCAGACGATTAAGCTCCGACGGCCGCAACCCGGTGACGACCTTGCCATCCACCTTCACCTCGCCATCGGTCGGCGTGAGCTGGCCGAGGATGCAGTTGAAGAGCGTGGATTTGCCGCAGCCGTTCGGGCCGATCAGGCCGAGGATCTCGCCCTCCTGTACGTCGAAGCTGACGCCGTCGACGGCCTTGATGCCGCCAAAGCTCTTCTTGATGTCGCTGACTTCGAGGACTGCGGTCATGGCGCCGTCTCCAGTCGGGATTTGACGACCGCGCGCAGTGCGGAGGCCGCCTTGGTGCGCCGCTCGGCCAGATAGCGATCGAGGATGCCGAGGATGCCGGTCGGCGAATAGATCAGGAGCAGCATCACAGCCACCGCATAAAGCATCAGGTAATAGCCCTGCGTGAAGCGTAGCCACTCCGGCAGCAGCACCGCGATCATCGCGCCGAGGAATGGGCCGAAGAAGAATCCGGAGCCGCCGACGATCACCATCATCAGCAGATCGAGCGAGAGCGAGAGGTTGAAGGGAACCGGATCGATGTACTGCGTCAGCGGCGCGTAGAGCGTGCCGGCGACGCCGCCGAGCGCCGACCCGATCGCAAACGCCATCAGCGTATAGCGCCGCGTGTCGATGCCGAGCGACAGCGCCCGCACCGGATTTTCGCGCAGCGCCACAAACGCGCGGCCCCAGGGTGAGCGGATCAGCCACCACATCGCCAGCGAGACGAGCGCAAGCGAGCCGAGACAGAAGTAATAGAACGGCAGCGGCCGGTTGGTGGCGAAGCCCAGAACATTGGGCCGCGGAATATTGCTGATGCCGTAGATGCCCTTGGTGAGCCAGTCCTCGTTGCGGAATACCAGGAAGGCCAGCGTCGAGAACGCCAGCGTCACGAAGGCGAGATAATGATGCTGCACGCGCAGCGCTGGATAACCGAGGATCCAGCCGATCGCAAAGCACAGCACGATGGCGACGCCGAGCGCCGCAATCAGCGGCATGCCGCCCTGCGTGGTCATGATCGCCGCCGCATAGGCGCCGATGCCGACGAACGCGCCCTGCGCCAGCGAGACCTGGCCGGCATAGCCGAGCGTCAGGTTAAGTCCCATCGCGGCGATCGTCATCACCGCCCACTGGCTCAGGATGTAGAGGCCATAGCGGTTGAAATTCATCGGCACGATAATCAGCGCCGCGATCACGGCGACGCCGAGCGCGATGCGCAAATATTTTCCCGTGGCGGTCATACCGTGCGCTCCTCGGGCCGGCCGAGCAGGCCCTGCGGACGGAACAGGATGATGACGATCAGGAGGATCAGCGGCACTGCGGCGCGGTATTGCGTCGACACATAGGCAGCAGCCAGATTGTCGACCACGCCGATCAGGAGCCCACCGGCGATGGCGCCGCGCACCTGGTTGAAGCCGCCGACAATCGCCGCGATGAACGCCGCCTGCCCCAGCACTTCGCCGGAGGAGAATTTCGCCAGATAGATCGGGGTGATCAGCAGCGAGGCCAGCGCCACCAGAAGCGCATTGATCAGAAAGGTCAGCAGGATCATGCGTTCGACTGGCACGCCGATGATGCGGGCGACCGTCGGGTTCTGTGCGGTCGCCTGCATCTGATGGCCGACCGACGTGCGGTTCAGCAGCGCCGTCAGGCCGATCACCACCGCGATCGCAAGCGCGAGCACGCCGAGGCTTTGCAACGACACCACCCGGCCGAGGATCGACACATCACCGGCGGGCACGATGGACGGAAATGGCGACGCCTCCGCGCTGAAGAACTGCTTCACCGCTTCCTTCATGCCGATCGCCAGCGCCATGGTCGCGATCGCCAGCGGCAGCACGCCGTGCCGCAGCATCGGGTCGACCAGCAGCAGCTTGAAGCCGAGCCCGAGCAGCAGCAGCGACAGCAGGATGCCGATGATAATCGCGAGCCAGAACGGCGCGCCCGCATGCATCACCGCCAGCATCAGGAACGCCGGCAACATCACGAATTCGCCTTGCGCGAAATTGATGGTTTGTGACGTCTGCCACAGCAGCGTGAAACCGACCGCGACCAAGGCATAGATCGCCCCGGTCGCAAGGCCTGCCACGAGCAGATCGAGCAGATTGGACATGCTTCTCCCTCACCGTCGCACGCGGACGATATCAATGCTGTTTCGCAATGCCTGATCGCGACGGGGGCGCGTTCTTCCGCGCGCCACCCGTGCCGTGGCTCAGTTCAGTTTCGGCAGCACCTGCTTGACGACCTGCTTGCCGTCGACGATCTCGACCAGGAACCCCTGGCGATCGATGTCGCCCTTCTCATCGAAAGTCGCATCCATCAGAATGCCGGGCTCGCTCGCAGCCTTGATGGTGAGGCCATGGAGATTGTCGGCGAACGCCTTGGCGTCGACCTTGCCCATCTTCTCGGTGGTGGCCTTGATCATGTAGATCGCGAGATAGCCCTTCAGCCCGTTGTGATCGGGCACGTAATTGTACTTCTTGACGAATTTTTCCCGAAACGCCTTGACCAGATCGACCGGTGCATCCGTGGTCAGGCCGACATGGCCGCGTGCGCCGTTGGCGGCTTCGCCGGCGAGTTCGACGACCTTCTGGCCGACCAGCGTTGTCTCGCCCATCAGCGGCACGGTGATCGCCTGGCGCTTCAGCTCCTTGAGCATCCGCGCGCTCTCTTCCTCGTTGACATAGACGAACACCGCATCGGGCGCCGCGGCCTTGATCTTGCTGACGTCGGCGGCGAAATCGGCTTGACCTGCTTCCGTGGAAATGTCGGCGGCGACCTTGATACTGTACTTGGCGAATTCCTTGGTGATGACGTCGCGGCCGCCCTTGCCGAAGTCGTTGTTGACCCAGACGATCGCGACCGATTTCGCCTTCAGTTCGTCGTTGATGTATTTGGCGACCTTCGGCATCGATGATTGCTGGCCGAACGAGGTGCGGAACAGGAACTTGTTGCCGCCTTGTGTCAGCTCGGCGGCCTCGCCGCCCATGATCTGCGCGATGCCGGCTTCCGCGGCGAGCGGCGCAGTCACCTTGACCGATCCGGAGTAGCCGGGCCCGAGCAGGACATATGGTTCGTTGTCGAGCGCCTTCTGCACCTGTGCACGCGCGACGCCGGGATTCGACTGCGAATCCGCATGCGTGACTTCCAGCTTGCGGCCGAGCAACCCGCCCTTGGCGTTGATCTCCTCGATCGCAAGGTCGATGCCGTTTTTCCAGTTGTTGCCGACGGTGGCGCCGCCGCCGGACAGTTCGGCGACATTGGCGAGCTTGATGGGGCCGCCTTGCGCGAATGCGGCTGCGGCCGACACGGTGGCGAGCAAGACGCCCGCGAGAATCCCAGATTTCATTTCCATCCCCTCTTCTCATTACAACAAACGGCCTTGTAACCGGCCGCGTTCTTAGATTGAGCATGATCTCCGCGCAAACGCGTTCCGCGTTTGTCGCGAGGGAAAACCGGTACCCACTTTTCCGGATCAGGCTCTAAGCTGCGTTCACTTTAGCGTAGCGTTTGGCCATCACGGCGTCGAATGCATTTCCCATCTCGACGGCCGATGGCTTCAATCCCGTAAACAGTTCGAATGCGTCCGCGGCCTGATAGATCGCAAGCTCGCGCCCGGTCATGACCTCAGCGCCCTTTGTTTTTGCGGCGTTCAACAGCGGCGTCCAGAGCGGCGTGTAGACCGCGTCCGCCACCCACAGGTCCTTGTGCAACAGTGCATCCGGGACGGGCGTGCCGCGGTTCGGCAGCATGCCGACCGGCGAACCGTTGACCACGCCGGTGACGCCGCGCATCGCGTCCTCGACGCTGCCGGCCGGCCTTGCTTCGCCATGACTCTTGAGCTGCGCGGCAAGCTGCTCAGCCTTGGCGCGATCGGTGTCAAAAATCCTGATCTCGCTCACGCTGGTCGCCGCCAGTGCAAAGGCGATCGCCTTGCCGACACCACCTGCGCCGATCACGGCGACGCGGCTCTGCGCGGGATCACGCACGAGCTTGGTGATCGCCCGGGCAAACCCTGTGGTGTCGGTGTTGTATCCGATCAGCCGGCCATCCCTGACCACGACCGTGTTGACCGCGCCGATCGCATGCGCGCCCGGCGACAATTCATCGAGCAGGGAAACCACCGCTTCCTTGTACGGAAAGGTGACGTTGACGCCCGCAAAGCCCAGACGGCGCACGCCGTCGAGCAGCCGCCGCAGTTCCTCGCGGCCGGCGCCTGCAACTTCGATGAGCTGGTAATGGCAATGGGCGCCGAGCGCTTCGGCGGCCCGCTCATGCATCGCGGGCGACGCCGAATGCGCGATCGGCGCACCGATGAGGCCCGTGAGAAAACGGCGGTCGGCCGGAGCAGGAGGTCGGGCGGCAGGGCTCATGTTCTCATCATCAGGATGCAATGCGCGTTAGCGGCAGCGGTGTGCTCGGGACATGCCCGATCCGCCCCGACGATAGCCTTTTGCCGACCTAACACAATTACCCATTTATGCCGGATAGATAACATCATGTTATTTCTTGCGGGGCCTGGAATCGGGCTTTCGCGACGCCGTCTTACTTGGCCCCACCGCCCGCATTTCGGAGCGCAGACAGTCGATGAAATGCTCGATGTGCAGCGACAGCGGCGCACCGCGTTTCACCGCAATGTAGGTGTCGAATCTGGTCGGCTCGACAATTTTCAGCAATTCGATGCCGGGATAGCCGCCATGGGCGACGGTGAACTGGTCGATCACGGCAATGCCGAGACCGGCCTTGACCAGCGCACACACGGTGGTGCCGAAGCGCGCGCGGATGGTGATGTCGTAGTCGAGTTTGTTGCGCGCAAATATCTCCGCCATGATCCGCCCATAGGGGTCGTTGGGATCGATCCCGATCAGCGGATAGCGGATGATTTCCGCGGCCGAGACCTGCTTGCATCCGGCAAGCTCATGGCCCGCCGGCACGATGCAGAACAATTCGCCCGACGCCAGCGGCAGGAAGTCGAGACCGGGATGATCGAGCCGGTAGCTCATGGCGACGCAATCGCCACGGCCCAGCAGCAGATAATCGACGGCCTCCTCGATCTTGAGGATGTTGATGTCGATCCGCAGTTCGGGATAGCGGCGCCGCACCCGCTCGATCGCGCGCGGAACCATGACCTGCGAGATGCTCGGCACCGAGCCGATGCGCAGCTCGGACAGATCGCCGCGGCCGATCTTGGAGATGATCTCGGAGAGGTCATCCATCTTCTCGTAAACGCCGTTGATCTGCTCGAAGATGTTGCGCGCTTCCGCCGTCGGGAAATAGCGTCCGTTCTGACGCTGGAAGAAGCGGACGCCCAGGGACTTCTCGGTATACTTCACCAGCCGGCTGATGCCGGGCGCCGACACATTCAGGAGCCGCGCCGCGCCGCCGATCGTGCCGGTCACCATCACGGCGCGGATCACCTCGACCTGGCGAAGCGTCATCATGTGCGAGGCCTTGCCTGTCGCTTGGCTGCGGCTGCGATGTGAATACAGCTACACGTCGAAGAACACCGTCTCTTTGTCGCCCTGCAGATGGATGTCGAAGCGATAGACCGCGTTGCCGCTGCCCGGCTGGCGCGCCGCGATCAGCGTGGCGCGGCGATCGGCCGGCACCAGCGCCAGCACGGGATCTGACGCATTGGCGGCCTCGCCGTCGAAATAGATCCGCGAATAGTTGTGCAGCAGCATGCCGCGCGCGAACACGGCGAGCACGATATGCGGCGCCTGCGGCTTGCCGTCGGGATCCGCGACCTGCCCCGGCTTGATGGTGTCGAAGGCATAACCGCCCTTCGCATTGGTGCCGATGCGGCCGAACCCCTTGAACGTTGAATTCGTCAGCGCCCGCTTGTCCTGCGGATCGGAGAAGCGGCCCTGCGCGTCCGCCTGCCAGATCTCCAGCATGCAATCCGGCACAACCGCGCCGTCACCGTCGAACACCTGTCCTTCGATGCGAATGCGCTCGCCCGAAGTGTCCGGCGTCACCAAATTGTTGTTGAACGCGTCGTTCCAGTCGTATTTGCCGTTCGGCGTCAGGCCATAAGCGAAATACGGACCGACGGTCTGCGACGGGGTGATGCCGTCTGGCTTGGTCTGTTGCACTTAACTGTTCTCCATCGGCGTGGCGTTGCGCCCGCGCAGCACAATGTTGAAACGGTAGCACAGCGCCCAATCCGGCCTGGTGTTCTCCAGATCGAACGAGGAAATCATCCGGTTGCGCGCCTTCTCGTCGGTGACCGAATTGAAGATCGGATCGAACGGAAACAGCGGATCGCCGGGGAAATACATCTGCGTCACCAGCCGCGAGACGAACGAGTGGCCGAACACCGAGAAGTGGATGTGGGCGGGACGCCAGGCGTTGTGGTGATTACCCCAGGGGTAGGCGCCGGGCTTGATGGTGACGAAGCGATAGTAACCCTGCGCGTCCGACTGGGTGCGGCCGGCGCCGGTAAAATTCGGATCGAGCGGGGCGGGATGCTGATCGACGACATGGACATAGCGGCCGCAGGAATTAGCCTGCCACAGTTCGACCAGCGCGTTCGAAACGCCGCGGCCGTCCTCGTCGAGCACATGGCCGTGCACGATGATGCGTTCGCCGATCGGTTCGCCCTTGCCTTGAACGGTGAGATCGTGATCGTGCTCGCGCACCGTCTCGTGGCCGTAGACCGGCCCGGTCAATTCCGACAGCGTGTGCCGCATCGGAATCAGCGGCTTCGAGGGCGAGCGCTTGACCGTGCTCTTGTAGGCGGGGGACAGCCGCGGCGGATGCGCCGCAAGACTTTGCACTGGATAGACCAATGTCATGACGAATTCCTCCCTCGCATCGCGCTCGCAGCGCAAAATTGCTTTGCAATTTTGTCGCTGAGCCGCGCCGCCAGATCATTATATGACATAACTAATCCGGGAAAGGGCTGTTTTTCACCCTCTCAAATAGTTGTTTTAATTTATCTTTTCGATCGCGACCGCGACGCCCTGGCCGACGCCGACGCACATGGTTGCCAAAGCAAGCTTCCCGCCCCGCTTCTCCATGCCGTGCACCGCCGTCAACGCCAGCCGCGCGCCGCTCATGCCGAGCGGATGGCCGAGCGCGATCGCGCCGCCATGCGGATTGACGAAGTCGGCGTCGTCCTTGACGCCCAGTTGCCGCAAACAGGCTATGCCCTGCGAGGCGAAGGCTTCATTGAGCTCGATCAAATCGAAGTCAGAGATCTTGATGCCGAGCCGCTCCATCAGCTTCTTCGTCGCCGGCACCGGGCCGATGCCCATGATGCGCGGCGGCACGGCGGCCGAGGCTAACCCCAGGATGCGCGCCCGCGGCGTCAGCCCGTGCTTCTTCACAGCTAGCTCGGAGGCGAGGATCATCGCCGCCGCACCGTCATTGACGCCGGATGCATTGCCCGCCGTCACCGTGCCGGGATTGCGCACGATCGGCTTCAGTTTGGTGAGGCCCTCCAGCGTGGTCTCGGGGCGCGGATGCTCGTCCTTGTCGACGATGACAGGCCCGGCCTTGCCGCCCGGCACCGACACCGGCGTGATTTCTTCGGCGAAATAGCCGGAAGCGATTGCAGCGCCCGCCCGCTGCTGCGAACGGATCGCCATCGCATCCTGGTCGGCGCGCGACACCTGGAATTCCTCGGCGACGTTCTCGCCGGTCTCCGGCATCGCATCGACGCCGTACTGCGCCTTCATCAAGGGATTGATGAAGCGCCAGCCGATGGTGGTGTCGTAAATCTCCGCCGAGCGCGCAAACGCTTCCGGCGCCTTGCCCATCACGAACGGCGCGCGGGTCATCGACTCGACGCCGCCGGCAATCGCGAAATCGATCTCGCCTGATCGAATCGCCCGGCCCGCGGCGCCGACCGCATCAAGGCCCGACGCGCAGAGGCGGTTGAGGGTCTGGCCGGGAACCGATTCGGGTATGCCCGCGAGCAACAGCGCCATCCGCGCGACGTTGCGGTTGTCCTCGCCGGCCTGGTTGGCGCAGCCGAAAAACACCTCATCGACCTGGGACCAGTCGAGATTGGGATGCTTTGCCATCAACGCCTTGATCGGGGTCGCAGCCAGATCGTCGGCGCGCACCTTGGCGAGCGAGCCGCCGAAACGGCCGATCGGGGTCCGGACGGCATCGCAAATGAATACATCACGCATAGAATCTCTCCCTGAATGCCGTGCTTTAGGCCTTTGACGCAGAATTGATGGCGAGTTTTAGGAGCGCGCCCGCGGCAGGTCAATTGAGGCATCGTTCCCCTTGCGCTACTTTCGCGGGGGGCCGCTATGCCCTTGTGGCGGGCATGATCAATCGTGCGGCGGCGGGCGTGGAAAACTCTGACAACGCGGGTATGGGAATAGGACCGGGCGGCGAAATTCTGTAGTTTGCCGCCCGCAATGACGATCCAGCAATCCATCCCCGCCCCCGCGCCCCCCGAGGCCGCGCCTGCCGCTGACGCAACGTCGCGCGTCACGCCGATGATGGAACAATATCTCGATATCAAGGCCGCCCACCCAGGGCTCCTGCTGTTCTACCGGATGGGCGATTTCTACGAGCTGTTCTTCGAGGACGCCGAGATCGCCTCCAAAACGCTCGGAATCGTGCTGACCAAGCGCGGCAAACATCAGGGCATGGATATCCCGATGTGCGGCGTGCCGGTGGAGCGCTCCGAGGATTATCTGCATCGCCTGATCAACGCCGGCCATCGGGTCGCAGTGTGCGAGCAGACCGAGAATCCCGCCGCGGCGCGCGCCCGCGGCAACAAGAGCGTGGTGGCCCGCGGCGTGGTGCGGCTGGTGACGCCGGGCACGCTGACCGAAGACACGCTGCTCGACGCGCGTACCAACAACTATCTACTCGCGATCGCGCGCGCCCGCGCCTCCTCCGGTGGCGATCGTATCGGGCTCGCGTGGATCGACATTTCGACGTCCGAGTTCATGGTCACGGAATGCTCGACCGCGGAACTGGCTGCAACACTGGCACGGATCAATCCGAACGAGGCCATCGTCACCGACGCGCTGTATGGCGATACCGATCTCGGGCCACTGCTGCGCGAATTGCCGTCAGTAACGCCGCTCACCCGCGATGTCTTCGACGGCGCCACTGCCGAGCGGCGGCTCTGCGACTATTTCGCGGTCGCAACCATGGATGGCCTCTCCGCGATGTCGCGGCTGGAGGCGACCGCGGCGGCGGCGGCCGTCACCTATATCGACCGCACGCAGGTCGGAAAGCGTCCGCCGTTGTCGCCGCCCTCGCGCGAAGCGGCCGGCACCACGATGGCGATCGATCCCGCGACCCGTGCCAACCTCGAACTGACCCGCACGCTGTCAGGCGAGCGGCGCGGATCGCTGCTCGATGCGATCGACTGCACCGTCACCGCCGCCGGCTCGCGGCTATTGGCACAACGGCTCGCGGCACCGCTGACCGACAGTGCCGCGATCGCGCGGCGGCTGGATGCGATTGCGGCATTCGTCGCCGACAGCGCGGCGCGTGACGATGTCAGAACCACGCTTCGCGCGGCGCCTGACATGTCGCGCGCGCTGGCGCGATTGTCGGTCGGACGCGGCGGCCCGCGCGACCTTGCTGGCCTGCGCGACGGAATCCTTGCCGCCGATCAGGCACTGGCGCGGCTCGCGCAACTGGAGGCGCCGGAAATCATTGCCGTGACGGAGGCTCTGCGCCGTCCCTCGCGCGATCTCGCCCGCGAGTTCGAACGCGCGCTCGCCGAGCAACTGCCGCTGATCAAGCGCGACGGCGGCTTCATCCGCGAGGACTATGAGGCCGCGCTCGACGAAAGCCGGAATCTGCGCGACGCCTCCCGCCTGGTCGTCGCCGCGATGCAGGCGCGCTATGCCGACGCGACCTCCATCAAGGCGCTCAAGATCCGCCACAACAACGTACTCGGCTATTTCGTCGAGGTCACGGCGCAGCATGGCGACAAGCTGATGGCGCCGCCGCTCAACGCGACCTTCATCCACCGCCAGACGCTGGCGGGACAGGTTCGCTTTACCACGTCCGAGCTCGGCGAGATCGAAGCCAAGATCGCCAATGCCGGTGACCGCGCGCTCAATCTGGAACTGGAAATTTTCGAGCGGCTCTCTGCGATGGCGCTCGCCGCCAGCGACGATCTGCGTGCCGCCGCGCACGCGTTCGCGTTGCTGGATGTCGCGACTGCGCTGGCGAAGCTCGCCGTCGATGACAATTATGTGCGGCCCGAAGTCGACGGCTCGCTCGGCTTCGCGGTCGAGGGCGGCCGGCACCCCGTGGTCGAACAGGCGCTGAAGCGCGACGGCCAGCCATTCATCGCCAATGCCTGCGATCTCTCGCCGGGGCCCGCGCAAAAATCCGGCCAGATCTGGCTGATCACCGGCCCCAACATGGCGGGTAAGTCGACCTTCCTGCGCCAGAACGCGCTGATCGCGCTGATGGCGCAGATCGGTTCCTACGTGCCGGCGTCGCGCGCGCGGATCGGCGTCGTCGACCGGCTGTTCTCACGCGTCGGCGCGGCCGACGATCTCGCACGGGGACGTTCGACCTTCATGGTCGAGATGGTCGAGACCGCCGTGATCCTCAACCAGGCCAGCGAGCGCTCGCTGGTGATCCTCGACGAAATCGGCCGTGGGACTGCGACCTTCGACGGCCTGTCGATCGCCTGGGCCGCGATCGAGCATCTGCACGAGGCCAATCGCTGCCGCGCGCTGTTCGCCACGCACTATCATGAGCTGACCGCGCTTTCGGCCAAACTGCCGCGAATGTTCAACGCCACCGTGCGCGTCAAGGAGTGGCAGGGCGACGTCGTGTTCCTGCATGAGGTGCTGCCGGGCTCGGCCGACCGCTCCTACGGCATCCAGGTCGCCAAGCTCGCAGGCCTGCCGCCCGCCGTGATCGCGCGCGCCAAGTCGGTGCTGGCGAAGCTCGAGGCGCAGGACCGCGGCCAGACCGCCCGCGCGCTGGCTGATGATTTACCGCTGTTCGCCGTCCCCTCCCGCGCCGCCGCCGAAGCCGCGCCACCGAGCGAGGCCGAGCAAATGATGGAAGCCGTGAAAGCGCTGCATCCCGACGAGATGTCCCCGCGCGAGGCGCTGGAAGCGCTGTATGCGCTGAAGGCGAAATTGCCGAAGCAGCAATAGTCTATTCCGGCACGCCGGCTCGCCCACCTTGAGTCCGATCGCCGATGTGTGAGCGCAACTTCCAATTGTTGCAGATTCCTGCCAAGCTAGGGCCATGGCATCACATCGTCGATCAGTTCTACCGCCGCCGTTGGCCGCCAAGCTGGCTGCGTTGGGCAACAAGCTCGGGCAATCTGACGACGAACTGGAAGACGTGTTGGCGGAGCTTTCAGCGCTTCCTGCCAACGTAATTGTGCCCGCCAGCCGAGAGATCGCGACAGCAGTCCGCTTCGGCTGGTGGCGAGAGCAAAATGGATTTTTGCTCCCGCCGCTATTTGGCGGAGCGGCGTCTACTCCGCAACTTCTCAGGAAAAATCGCGATTACGCGTGGGTCTTTCTGTTTCACCCCAGTGGCTACGCGAGAGAAGCCGCACTGGACTCGATAAACGACCCTCCAACATCAGCCTTCTTCTTTGCCACGCTGGCATGGCGGTTGAACGACTGGGTTCGACCGGTGCGCCAGGCAGCGCAGCGCTGCGCCGAACGAGTACTGCATCAAACCACTGCAGACGTCGCCGCGAAGGCGGCGCTATACTTACTTGATCGCCGCCTCGTATGGAGCCGTTGGACTGATGAGGCAAATGTCCTAGATTCAGTGTTCGGGCGGAGAGATGCAATTGCAGCCTTAGCAGCGCATCTGCAGGAGCAATCGACTGGACCGGTCGCAACTTGCCTTCGCAGCGCTTCGCGTTATCCCGATATCGACGAGCACCTTCCACACATAGCGGCTGCGGCGGTTCAACCGTCAGTTAGAGCGGTTGCCTACCAATGGCTGATTGCCGGGAAGGCGACTTGGCCGGTGGGCTTCGAATGGGCATGGATCGACAAGGTTTACGGCCTGCGAAGGCGCATACCGGTGCTTGCCTCGCGCGATGTTCGAGCAACCCGTCCCGCCGCTGAATGGATCAGGGAGGGAATCCACGACAAGTCAGCATTCGTGCGAAGGATTGCCGCAGACGCCTTGGTCGGCGCTCGCGCGCAAATACCGGACGCAGACATTTTGATCGCCCATCTGGCGAAGGATCGAAGCCCTGCGATCAGATCGCGGGCGGACTTCATGCTACGACATCCGCTTTCAGCGCAGTCGTAGCGACTCCGTTAGCGCGTAACGGCCTTCCTGCGCCCAAGCCACCACAGGCTGAGATTCCAGCCGACGCATGTTGCCAGCGCCAGGCTCAGCCCGATCGCCGAACCGAACTGCAGCGCCGCCACATGCAGCACGGCAATGGCGGTGCCGAGGCCGATCAGGCCCCAGGCGCTGTTGGCGAGGACTGCCGCGGTCGGCGGGCCGCCGATGCGCGGATGCAGGATAAGCATCATCGAGGTGAACACGATCGGGAACAGCGCGATGATGCCGCTGACCTTGGGGCCGACCCAGCTCGACGTCGTGACCACCGTCGCCACCAGTGTCGCGACCAGCGACGCCCGCAGCGGAATGTCGTACCAGCGGCGCCTGATCGGCGGCATTTTGGCGTGGCGGTAGCGGGCGAGCAGCGGGACGCAGATGGCGTAAGCGATGACATTGGCGATCAGCCCGCCGGCCAACGACCATTGCACCGAGCGGATGACCGTGGCGAGCACGAGCCACACGATGACGGCCGCAGCGCAACTGAGCAGCGCGCCATGGCGCTGCGCCAGCACGACATAGGTCAGCCCGAGGAAGATCGTCGCGGCGTTGATCGGCAGGCTCGCCAGCGCGCCCTCGGCGATGAAGGCCGCGTCATGATCGAGCGCGAGGAACACGTAGGACGGTCCCGCCGAGATCGGCAGCGTCGCGATCAACGCGCCGATCACCGGGCCCGATCGCTCGGTGACAATCGAGGCCGTCACCACGAACGCCGCGGTGATCGCCATGCGCAGGCCGAGCGTCAGGATGAAAGCGAGTTCGGGGGACATTCTCTATCTGTCGCCCCTGCGAACGCAGGGGCCCATACGCCGCGGCCTATCGATTATGGGAGGTGTGGGTTGATACTCCCCGCACCCATGGACTCCGGTGGCTATGGGCCTCTGCGCCCGTGCGCAATTGCGCACTAGGCAGGGGCGACACCGAACTAGACCCGCTTCATCGACACCGAGACTTTCGGGCCGTTCCTGATGGTCTGATAGACCACGCAATAGCGCTCAGTGAGCTTCAGCAGCAGGTCGAGCTTGTCCTGCGGCGCGTCGGTTCCGACCTCGAAGCGCAGGCGGATCTCCTCGAAACCGACCGGAGCTTCCTTGTCGACGCCGAGCGTGCCGCGAAAATCCAGATCGCCTTCGGCGATGACGGTGCCGCTTCTGAGCGGAACGTCGACGGCGGTAGCCACTGATTTGAGCGTCACGCCGGCGCAGGCGACGAGGGCTTCCAGCAGCATGTCGCCGGAGCAGAGCTCGAGGCCGGAGCCGCCGGTGGCGGGGTGGAGGCCAGCTACCGCCAGCGCGCGGCCGGTTTCGACCTTGCAGGCGATGCCTTCATTGTCGATCGAGCCTTTGGCTTTCAGCGTAATGACCGCGGCCGAGGGATCGGACTTGTAGCGTTCCTTGATCGGGGCCTGCATCGCGCGGAGTTCGGCAGCGTCCATCTTCGTCTCCCGACTTTGTTTGTGCATCGGATATAAAGGGCTATTGACGCGCTGTCATCACGGTCCCCCGCGGCCGCCCTATGCGGCGTCGGAAATCCACGCTTTTCCAACAGGTTATGGCTGGCATTCGCGCACGCGGCGGCATAGCTTTGACTTGACCGTACAATCGCCCGTGACAGCCCCTGCGCCGTCCGATATCGGGGAGATCATGGACAGCATCGTGATTGAGGCCCCTTCGGGCGAGGATGAACGTTTCGATACCACGCGGATCACCGCGGCGGTCGATGCGCTGGCCGAAAAACATGCCGGCCGCGAGGACGTGTTTCGCTCGGCGCTGGCCCAACTCCTGAAAGCCGAGATGATCACGGCGCGCGCCACCGCGCAGGCCGTGCTGCTGAAGGATCGCCACGGCCGCCGCTGCGCGGAGCGACTCTGCTTCATGCAGGACGAAATCATCCGCATCCTCTATTCGGCCGCCACGCGGCATCTCTATCGCTCGCATGTGCCCTCCGGCGCCGAGCGCATGGCCGTGGTGGCGACCGGCGGCTATGGCCGCGGCCTGATGGCGCCGGAATCCGACATCGATCTGCTGTTTATCCTGCCCTACAAGCAGACCGCCTGGGGCGAGCAGGTCGCGGAAGCCATTCTGTATTGCCTGTGGGACATGGGACTGAAGGTCGGCCACGCCACGCGCTCGGTCGACGAATGCATCCGCCAGGCGCGCGGCGACATGACGATCCGCACCGCGATCCTGGAGACGCGATTTTTGACCGGCGACCAGCCGCTCTATGACGAACTGGTCGCGCGGTTCGACAAGGAGGTGGTGCAGGGCACGGCTTCGGATTTCGTCACCGCCAAACTCGCCGAGCGCGAAGAACGCCACCGCCGCGCCGGGCAATCGCGCTATCTGGTCGAGCCCAACGTCAAGGACGGCAAGGGCGGCTTGCGCGACCTGCACACGCTGTTCTGGATCGCCAAATACGTCTACCGCGTGCGCGAGACCGGCGAACTGGTCGAGCGCGGCGTGTTCGACGCGCAGGAATACCGCACCTTCCGCCGCTGCGCCGATTTCCTGTGGTCGGTGCGCTGCAACCTGCATTTCGTTTCCGGCCGCGCCGAGGAACGATTGTCGTTCGACATGCAGCGCGAGATCGCAGTGAGGCTCGGCTACACTTCGCATCCCGGCATGCAGGATGTCGAACGCTTCATGAAGCACTACTTCCTCGTCGCCAAGGACGTCGGCGACCTGACCGCGATCCTGTGCGCCAAGCTGGAAGAAGAGCAGGCCAAGCCCGCGCCGGTGCTGAGCCGCATGGTGGCGCGGCTACGGCCGGGCATCAAGCGGCGGCGGGTGCCGGACAGTGACGACTTCATCATCGACAACAACCGCATCAACCTCGCCGCTGCCGACGTCTTCAAGCACGACCCGGTCAACCTGATCCGGATCTTCCATTTGGCGCAGAAGAACAACCTCGCCTTCCATCCCGACGCGATGCGCACGGTGACGCGCTCGCTGAAGCTGGTGAACGCCCAGCTTCGCGAAAATCCGGAAGCCAACCGGCTGTTCATGGAGGTCCTGACGTCTGACAACGCGGAGATCGTGCTGCGGCGCATGAACGAGACCGGCGTGCTCGGCCACTTCATCCGCGCCTTTGGCAAGATCGTGTCGATGATGCAGTTCAACATGTACCACCATTATACGGTGGACGAGCATTTGATCCGCTGCATAGGCCACCTGCAGGAGATCGAGCGCGGCGGCAATGACGAGTTCACGGTCGCGAGCGACCTGTTCCGCAAGATCCGCCCCGAGCATCGCGCGGTGATCTACATTACCACCCTGCTGCACGACGTCGCCAAGGGCCGCCTCGAGGATCACTCGATCGCCGGCGCCAAGGTGGCGCGGCGGCTGTGCCCGCGGCTCGGCTTCAACGCCGCCGATACCGAGCTGGTGGCATGGCTGATCGAAGAGCATCTGACGATGTCCACGGTGGCGCAGTCGCGCGACCTCTCCGACCGCAAGACGATCGAGAATTTTGCCGCGGTCGTGCAGTCGGTCGAGCAGATGAAGCTGTTGACCATCCTGACCACCGCGGACATCAGGGGCGTCGGCCCCGGCGTGTGGAACGGCTGGAAGGCGCAGTTGCTGCGCACGCTGTATTACGAGACCGAGCCGGTCTTGACCGGCGGCTTCTCGGAAGTGAACCGCGCGCAGCGCATCGCGGTAGCGCAATCCGAATTCCGCGCCGCCTTCACCGAATGGCCGGACGCTGAACTCAACGCCTATATCGGGCGGCATTATCCCGCCTACTGGCTCAAGGTCGACCTGCAACGCAAAATCCGCCAGGCGCGTTTCATCCGCGCCAGCGAGCAGGCCGGACATCAGCTAGCGATCAATGTCGGCTTCGACGAGGCGCGCGGCGTCACCGAACTGACGATCCTGGCGACGGACCATCCGTGGCTGCTGTCGATCATTGCAGGCGCCTGCGCGTCCGCCGGCGCCAACATCGTCGACGCGCAGATCTACACGACCACCGACGGCCGCGCGCTCGACACCATCGCGATCTCCAGGGAGTACGACCGCGACGAGGACGAGGGACGGCGCGCCACCCGCATCGGCGAGATGATCGAGCAGGTGCTGGAAGGCAAGCTGCGGCTGCCCGAAGTGGTGGCCCGCAAGGCGGCCAACCGCGGCAAGGTGCGCGCTTTCGTGGTCGAGCCGGAGGTCACCATCAACAATCAGTGGTCGGACCGCTACACCGTGATCGAGGTCTCCGGCCTCGACCGCCCTGGCCTGCTGTATCAGCTCACGACCGCGATATCGAAACTCAACCTCAACATTGCCTCCGCCCATGTCGCGACCTTCGGCGAACGCGCCCGCGACGTGTTCTACGTGACGGATCTGCTCGGCGCCCAGATCAACGCGCCGACCCGGCAGGCCGCGATCAAGAGCGCGCTGATTCATCTGCTCTCCATTGAAGACAACGTCGCGCAGCCGGCGGCGTGATGGGCCGTCCTCCCCCTGCGGCCCCACCGTCATTGCGAGCCATCCGGCGGCGCTTCGCGCCGACCGGGTGGCTCGCAATGACGTGGAGGTAGCGACGCACATAACAGCGTCATCCCCGCGCAGGCGGGGGATCCAGTACGCCGCGGCTTATCGGTTCAATCATTGACGTCTCTGGAATACTGGGCCACCCGCCCCAGTGCGCAATTGCGCACAAGGCGGGTGACGACAATTGAGTATGCTTTTGCGATCTCGCGACATGAACTGCCCGAGGTTTGCCTTTGACCTTGCCCTCCAAAGTCAGAGGGCGCAGGGAAGACCGGGTGCACGCTGCACCCGCGGTCTCGCGTGCTTCGCGCTTGCATGCGAGGCAGATCACTGTCGCGTTTAGCTGGCCCGTTTGGGATCAGCCCAACCATGGAGCTCGAGAGCTGTCAGGCTCGCTGCAACGAAGGTCAGATAGTTTGCCTGGGAAACCAGAATGCCCAGATCGAACAGATCAAGCATGGTTTCCCAAAGCTTCTCTCCCGGCGCGTCGATTGCTCGCTTGCCTCCGTCGATAACGGATAGCTGGAAGCTGCGCCCGCGCCTCCGACGCATTGCTTCGGGTTCGATGTCATCAGAGCAACAGATCAAGTGCAGATGTGCTTTCGTCATATCAATCCCCAAATCTGCGGTCGGTGATCGCCGGGTTACGGGTTTGACAACTGCGACGAGATATTTGCGTTCGGCGAGACGTCCGGTTGAAGGTCTCGCGTAAAAACCTTCCCGCAGGGCAATTCCAGAAAACTCTTGTGCCATCGGCTTATCCGACAAGCTTTCATCATTGAAACGAAACTGACCATTAAACGGAGGTTGATCCACACGTTACATTCGGTTCGCAGCATCATACCTAGGTTTGGGATCGCTATCCGGGCTGCGGCGGGCGATCGGCACTCCCGGGAGGCACGTCGGTGCACCGCAAGGACCGTTCCGGATCTTAATGTCTTCCGGAATATCGCTCCGGAGGTCCAAAAGCTGCTAGTATGCGGCCTGTTAGGAGGGCGACGTTGTCGCCGCTGATGATCGAGATCACCTAGCGACGCAGCGCCGGTCCGGGATGGCCAAGCCTTTTGTGCTGCCGATGATGCGCAACCAGACCATGAAATCCTGGCGCTCAGCCGAGCAATGGCTGCTGGGCGGCATGGTGCTGGCATTGGCTGCGGCGGCTTTCATTTGGCTTGTTCTCGGCCCCGCACCGGCGGCTCCCGCCTATTTGACCGCCGTCGTATTGCTCATCGCCTCGCTTCTCGCCTCCCTGATCATGATGCGCCGGGTGGGCACTACCCGCAGGCAGATGGAAGCCATGCTCCACGGCCGGACGAGAGCCGAACAACACGCGATAGAAGCGCTGCGCCATAGCGAAGCGCAATGGAAGGAAGTATTCGAGCACAACCCGGTGATGTATTTCATGGTCGACGCGGCCGGCACCGTCCTGTCCGTCAACACGTTCGGCGCTGCACAACTTGGCTACTCCGTCAGCGAATTGCTCGGGCAATCCGTGCTGCAAGTCTTTCCTGCCGAAGAGCAACATGCGGCCCAGAGCAACGTTGCCACATGCCTGGAAAATATCGGCCAAACCCACAGTTGGGAGATCTGCAAGGTTCGCAAGGACGGTTCGTCGCTTTGGGTTCGTGAAAACGCCAAAGCCGTGCGGTGGCTGGACAACCAACTGATCGTCCTGATCGCATGCGAGGACATCACCGAACGCAAGGAGGCTGAAAATGCCTTGCGGCAGAGTGAAATGTATCTGGCCGAAGCCCAGCGATTGAGCCGCACCGGCAGCTTCGGCTGGCGCGTCGCCAGCGGCGAAACCATTTGGTCGGAGGAAACATTCAGAATATTTGGCTACGACAAGGCCTCTTCCATCAAGCTCGCTACAGTGATGCAGCGCATTCATCCTGACGATCGTGCGCGGGTGGAACAGATCATCGACCGCGCGTCCCGCGACGGAAAGGACTTCGCGCAAGGATATCGATTGCTGATGCCCGACGGCTCGGTCAAACATGTCCATGCCACCGCGCATGCCGTAACAGATGCGTCGGGTGAGATCGAATTTGTCGGAGCGGTGACGGACGTCACCTCCCGCAAGCGAGCCGAAGCGGAGTTGCACGAAGCGCTGGCGAACCTCGCGCATGTCACGCGCGTGACTGCGCTAGGCGAGCTCGCCGCGTCGATCGCCCACGAAGTGAACCAGCCGCTCGCCGCCGTCGTCACCAATGCTGCCGCATGCCTGCGCTGGCTCGACCGCGAACCTGCCAACCTGAAAGAAGCGCGCAGCACCGCGCAATCGATCGTCGAGGACGGCAATCGGGCGGGCGAAGTGGTCCAGCGCGTCCGTGCACTCGTGAACAAGACTACCGATCAGAAAGCGCCGCTCCACATCAATGAAGTCGTCAACGAGGTCATCAGCCTGGTGCAGCATGAGCTGTTGAGCCACCGGGTGGCGCTGCGGCTGGAACTTGCTCCTGCCCTCCCCCTGGTCCTCGCCGACCGGATCCAGCTGCAGCAAGTCATCCTCAACCTCGTCATCAACGGAATTGAAGCGATGCAGCCGGTCAAGGATCGGCCGCGCGAGCTGGTGATCCGGACGCGACAGGACGAGACCCGCCACGTCCTGGTCACGGTGAGCGACTGCGGTGTCGGAGTGGCCGCCGAGAATGCCGATCGGCTGTTCGACGCCTTCTTCACCACCAAATCCAGCGGCATGGGCATGGGCCTGTCGATTTGCCGCTCGATCGTCGACGCCTCACGGAGGACGGCTATCGGCCTCAGACAATGCCGGCCCCGGCGCGACGTTTCAGTTCACCTTGCCATCGCATCAGGAGGGCAGTACGTGACCAGCCGCCCAGCATCGCCTCATACAATCGCAGGCGCCGAGGAACCCGTTGTCTTCGTTATCGACGACGACGCATCGATGCGAGAAGCGCTGAGCAATCTTTTCCGGTCGGTGGGCTTGCGGGTCGAAGTGTTCGGTTCGGCTCACGAGTTTCTGCAGAGCAAGCTTCCGAATGTCGCCAGTTGCCTGATCCTCGACATCAGGCTGCCTCGGCTGAGCGGCCTCGACTTTCAGGCCGAGCTGGCGAAGGCCGATATTCGCATTCCGATCATCTTCATGACGGGTCACGGCGATATCCCGATGACGGTCAGGGCGATGAAGGCCGGAGCGGTCGACTTCCTGACCAAGCCATTCCGCGACCAGGACATGCTGGATGCCGTAACCACGGCAATCGAACGCGACCGGGTGAGCCGCGATGAAGCCAGGATGCTCGCGGGCTTGCATGCTCGTTTCGCGACCCTGACCCCTCGGGAACGCGAGGTGATGGCACTGGTAACGGCCGGACGCATGAACAAGCAGATCGCAGCCGAAATCGGTATTGCCGAGATCACCGTGAAGATACACCGCGGGCACATCATGCGAAAAATGGCCGCGAAATCGCTGCCCGATCTGGTGCGAATGGCCGAGATGCTCGGGATCGGGCCCGCATCCGGCGGGCCGCAAACCTAAGCGCAAACCTAAGTATGATTCTCCGACTCTGATTTCGGACGCACTCTCCCACCACGCGGCTATACAGCAAGAGACACCTTCCGGTCGTCTCCAGGAAGGACCGCTGTGTCCAACCCACCGGTAATTTCAATCATCGACGATGATGGGTCCGTTCGCGCCGCGACCCACAATCTCGTGAGATCGCTCGGCTACGCCGTCCATACGTTCGCGTCGCCCGAGGAGTTCTTGCGATCGTCCCACCTGGGTGACACATCGTGCGTAATAGCGGATGTCAGAATGCCTGCCATGAGCGGGCTCGAACTGCAGGCCTACTTGCTTGCCCGGGGACAGAGCCTGCCGTTCATTTTCATTACCGCTTTCGCCATCGAGAGCGATCGCGCGCGAGCTCTGAAGGCCGGGGCGATCTGCTATCTGACCAAGCCCTTCGATGGGGAAGCCTTGATCGGATGCCTCGATGCCGCCCTGGAAGGAAAGGGCGCGACAACCGGCGAATGACCCAGCAGGGTCGGGGCGCTGCGTCAATGAGTTGCGGGCCGGCTATACGCAAGGATGACCTCGCCAAACATATAGACAGGTTGAAGAAAAGCGGTGCCGGCGCGAGACTTCGCATCGTCGCTCATCGAGAGAACGAAGGCGACAGCAAAGCATCATATTTTGATCCGGCAAGTGGCAATTCCTCAGAAGGAGGTCGCCATGCGTTTAGAACCGCGCTGCTCTCATTGCGACAGTGAAGGCCCGAAAATCATCTCTCTGCGAAATCCTGCGTTTGAACGCTATTGCGGACGCTTCTGTCTCGACAAGGGTCACGAGAATTTCATTCGCTGGATACGGCGCACGAATGCGGAGATCGCGTCATGACCAATTGTTGCGGAAATCCGGAATGCAAGCGCCCCTTCGGGCTGGTCCGGCGCAGCTGGTACTTCGAACAGTTTTGCTCGGCGAAGTGCCGCGAGATCTACAAGCGTCAGCTGGAGCGCAACCGGACCTACTGGAAATGGCTCTACAAATGCCCTGAGCCGTCGGTCGCGGAAAGAAACTGATCCAGCCACGGGGTGGAGCGGACACTCAAGGAGCGATCATGACGACAGTACAGGCGATGATGGTGGGCGCGATACTGGCCTGGGCACCAACGATTCTTGTGTTCATCTATATCGTGCGGGACATGCGAAACACACGAGGTCTCGACTAGAGCTTTTCCGTTCCGATGGAATCGGAACGGGCTCTGGGTTTTTGATTTGACGCGTTTTCTTGACGCGAACCGGTCTCCCCCCGGATCAAGTCCGAGGGCATGCTTCGCTGGAAAACGCTCTAGCCTATGACGGGCCCTCAAGTGCAGCTTCCAGTCGCTTGATTGACCCGCCCCCTTCTTGAATCCGAGCGCCCTCGTGCTGCAACAGCCAGCGCTTGCGCTCCAGCCCGCCGCCGTACTTCACCAGCGAACCGTTGGCGCCGATCAGGCGGTGACAGGGCACGACCACGCTGATCGGATTCGAGCCGTTGGCGTGGCCGACGGCGCGGACGGCTTTGGGCATGCTGAGCTTCGCGGCGAGCGCGCCGTAGCTCAGCGTCGTGCCTGCAGGAATCCGGGGCAACGCGTTCCAGACCTTTTGCTGAAACGGCGTGCCGGCGACGCGCCATTCGATTGCAGCAAGGCGGTCGAGGTCGCCCTTGAAATAGCCCGTCAATGCGGCGCGCAGCTCGCGCGGCGCCTGCGCGTTCTTCAGCTCCACCGCGCCATAATGCAGACGCAGCAACTGCTTCATGCGCGGCTCATAATCCTCCCAGTCCAGCGCGCGGAGCAGTCCGTCCGCATCGGTGACCAATAGCGCCGTCCCGATGGGCGTTAGCAGGCGATCGAGGTTGAAGCTCTCTGGCATCGTCATTCCCTGAAAGATTATAGACAGGCGCGCCCGCACTTTTCACGCACGCCGTGCTAGCGTCCACCCGAATTCTGCTGCCGGTTGGGGCGACCGCAACATGATCTTCGTCGCCAATTTTCTCTGGGACAAGCCGCTGGGCCACGCTCTAGATTCTTGTTCTGACGCGTTTTCTTGACGCGAACCGGCGTCCACCCACGGATCAAGTCCGAGGTATGCTTCGCGAGAACGCTATAGCTTGCATTGGCAAAACCGTTCCGCCAAACTCCCTTCCAACGATGACGGCCGGCCATCCCAACGGATGGCCGGAACAATCATCGGCCAACATTAGGGAGGAGCGATATGAGAAGCGGTGTTCTTCATCTGATCGCAGGCACGGCGGTTGCGATCGCGCTGGCGTCACCGGCCAATGCGCAGAAGAAGTACGATACCGGCGCAAGCGATACCGAAATCAAGATCGGCCAGACCGTTCCGTTCTCGGGACCAGCATCCGCCTATGCCGGCATCGGCAAGACGCAGGCCGCCTATTTCAGGATGATCAACGAGCAGGGCGGCATCAACGGCCGCAAGATCAACCTGATCCAGTATGACGACGCCTACTCGCCGCCGAAAGCCGTCGAACAGGTGCGCAAGCTGGTCGAGAGCGACGAGGTTCTGTTCACCTTCCAGATCATCGGCACGCCGTCGAACGCGGCCGTCCAGAAATATCTCAACAGCAAGAAGGTACCGCAACTCCTCGCCGCCACCGGGGCCTCGAAGTTCACCGATCCCAAGAACTTCCCCTGGACGATGGGCTACAATCCCAACTACCAGTCCGAGGGACGCATCTACGCAAAGTACATTCTGCAAAATCACCCCAACGCCAAGATCGGCATTCTCTACCAGAACGACGATCTCGGCCGCGATTACGTCACCGGTCTGAAGGAAGGCTTAGGCGCCAAGGCCGCGTCGATGATCGTCGCCGAAGCCTCCTATGAGCTGACCGACCCGACCATCGACTCGCAGGTCGTCAAGCTGAAGGCGGCCGGCGCCGACCTGCTCTACGACGCCTCGACGCCGAAATTTGCAGCCCAAGCCATCAAGAAGGTCGCCGACCTCGGCTGGAAGCCGGTCCACATCCTCGACATCAATGCGAGCCCGGTCTCGGCCACGCTCAAGCCCGCGGGCCTCGATATCTCCAAGGACATCATCTCGACCAACTACGGCAAGGACCCGGGCGATCCGCAATGGAAGGACGATCCGGGCATGAAGGCCTATTTCGCCTTCATGGACAAATATTACCCCGAGGGTGACAAGCAAAACACCGTCAACGTCTACGGTTATGGGACCGCGGAATTGCTGGTGAAGATCCTGCAGCAATGCGGCGACAACCTCACGCGCGAAAACATCATGAAGCAGGCCGCCAATCTGAAGAACGTCACCGGCAGCCTGTCGCTGCCGGGCATGGTCACCAACACCTCGCCGACCGACTACCGCATCAACAAGCAGATGCAGATGATGAAGTTCAACGGCGAGCGCTGGGAACTGTTCGGCCCGATCATCGAGGATACCGGACCGTCCGGTTAAATAGAGCACGTCCGATCCAATTTGAAACAACTGCCGGCGCCGTGTCTTCTCGGCGCCGGCAGTTTCGTTTCCATGAGGTTCCAGCCTACCCAAGGGCGCACACGGCGGCACGGCAATACCGATGAGCTGTTTTTGTGCAACCATCAGCCGATGCCCTTGCTTTGAGCTTGCGACCGTCGAGACGAAATCGTGCGCGCTCGGAACGGCTCGCCTTGCAATGCAACATGGCTTCCGCCAGTATCGTCGCAGCGATGGCGCCCGCCCGGGTTGATTACAGCCCGGGCAAAGATCATCGGCTCAATCATAAACACATGAGGAATGCATCAATATGCGGAAGGGTATTTTCCATCTGGTCACCGGGACGGCGCTCGCGCTTGCGCTGTCGGTCTCCACGGCGTCAGCGCAGAAGAAATACGATACCGGCGCAACCGACACCGAGATCAAGATCGGCCAGACCAATCCATTCAGCGGACCCGCCTCCTCCTATGCCACGATCGGCAAGACCCAGGCGGCCTACATCAAGATGATCAACGATCAGGGCGGCGTGAACGGCCGCAAGATCAATCTGATTCAGTATGACGATGCCTACTCACCGCCCAAGGCGGTCGAGCAGGTGCGCAAGCTGGTCGAGAGCGACGAGGTGCTGCTCACCTTCCAGGTTCTCGGCACGCCCTCGAACGCAGCGGTTCAGAAGTATCTGAACACGAAGAAGGTGCCGCAACTGTTCGCCGCCACCGGCGCGTCGAAATTCACCGATCCGAAGAATTTCCCTTGGACGATGGGCTTCAACCCCAACTACTTCGTCGAGGGACGCATCTACGGCCAGTACATCCTGAAGGAACATCCGAACGCCAAGATCGGCGTGCTCTACCAGAATGACGACCTCGGTAAGGATTATCTGAACGGCATCAAGGCCGGCCTCGGCGACAAGGCGGCGAAGATGATCGTGGCGGAAGCTTCCTACGAAGTCTCCGATCCGACCATCGACTCGCAGATCCTCAAGATCAAGGATGCCGGCGCGGACCTGTTCTTCTCGGCGACGACGCCGAAGCAGGCGGCGCAGGCGATCAAGAAGATCGCCGAGCTTAACTGGAAGCCGGTGCACATCCTCGACATCAACGCCACCTCGGTCGGCGCGGTGATGAAGCCGGCAGGCCTCGAAGCTTCCAAGGGCGTGATCAGCGTCAACTACGGCAAGGATCCGCTCGATCCGACCTGGAAGGACGACGCCGGCATGAAGAAGTATTTCGAATTCATGGCGAAGTACTATCCGGACGGCGACAAGGATTCGAGCTTCAACTCCTATGGCTACATGACCTCGCAATTGCTGATCCATGTGCTCAAGGCGTGCGGCGACAACCTGACCCGCGAGAACGTGCTGAAGCAGGCCACCAACCTGAAGAACGTCCAGCTCGACCTGCTGCTGCCGGGCATTTCCGTCAACACCACGCCGGACGATTATCGCGTCAACAAGCAGTTGCAGATGATGAAGTTCAACGGCGAGCGTTGGGAAATGTTCGGCCCGATCCTCGAGGACAAGGGCGCGGCGGGTTAGTCGCGGCGAACCAATCGAAACGATCGGCGGAAAGAAGCGATCGGCGGCCCCTCGGGGCCGCCGATTTTTTACTTTCGTCATGCCCGGGCAGAAGCGCGAAGCGCGTCTTCGCGCTAGATGTCCCGGGCATCCACGTCTTAACGGTATTGCAGCAAGAAAAACGTGGATGGCCGGGCATAGGCGAGCGCAAGCGACGCCGTCCTTCAGACGGCTATGCCCGGCCATGACGATCTAGGCAGGAATCTCGCCAAACGTCTTGCCGACGGGCAGCAGCGCGTGCCGGATCAGGCGGGAATCCTCGACCGCGGCCTGGCGGTGCTTTACCGCTTCGCGGTAGACGGGATCGCGGATCATCTCGGCGAACGCCGCGACACTTGGATATTCGGCGATGAAGCAGTGATCCCAGCGTTCGTCTTGCGGCCCGATCAGGATCAGCTCGAACCTGCCCTGCCAGACGATGCGGCCACCCAGCCGCTCGAACACCGGGCCGCTTTCGCGCCCATAGGCCGCGTAGGCTTCCGCGCCGGTCGCCTTGCGGCCGTCGGGATAGGCGGCCAGCGCGCGCAACCGGACCAGATTGAGCATATGGATGGGCCCCGGCCGGTCATTGGCCTTGAATTGCGCGAACATTTCCTTGGTCGGATCGATGTGGCCCATGCCAATTTCCCCTGAGCACGCTGTGGTTTGCAGCCATCCTAATATGGCCCCGCCGCACCTCCTAATCCCGCATTAACCTTTCCGTAACCGACCCTTAAACAGCCCCCGCTAGCGTACGGCGGGATGGGTGTGAACGGCGTTTGTCATGGCGTGGGGACGGAGAAAGAGCGGCGGACGCAAGGAGCCGCTATTCGGCCTTCAGGCCGCGCTCGCCGACCTGCGCCTCTCTCCCGAAGATCGCATTCCGGCCGCCACCGACGACGACGACAAACCGAAGAAGCCAGTGCCGAAGCGCAAGCCCGATGAGGACGACGACGAGCGGCCGCCGCGCGAGCGCAAACCGCGCGCAGCGAGAGGCGGCGCCAAGCGGCGTGCGAAATCGCGCGGCGGGCTCAGGTTCGGCCGGCTGATCTATTGGGGCGCGGTGCTCGGCCTGTGGGCGGCGATCGCGATCATCGGCGTCGTGATCTGGGTCGGCGCGCATCTGCCGGCGATCCAGTCGCTGGAAATTCCAAAGCGCCCGCCGACCATCCAGATTACAGGGGTCGACGGCAGCCTGCTGGCCTCGCGCGGCGAAATGGCCGGCACCAATGTCGCGCTGAAGGACCTGCCGCCGTATTTGCCGAAGGCGTTCATCGCCATCGAGGACCGCCGCTTCTATTCGCATTACGGCATCGACCCCATCGGCATCGCGCGCGCCGCGGTCGCCAACGTCCTGCATCGCGGCGTCTCGCAGGGCGGCTCGACGCTGACGCAGCAGCTCGCGAAAAACCTGTTCCTGACCCAGGAACGCACGATAGCGCGCAAGCTGCAAGAAGTGGAGCTCGCGCTGTGGCTGGAGCGCAAGCACTCCAAGAACGAAATTCTCGAGCTCTATCTTAACCGCGTCTATTTCGGCTCCGGCGCCTATGGCGTCGAGGCCGCAGCCCAGCGCTATTTCGGCAAGTCGGCGAAAAATGTCACGGTCGCGGAAGCCGCGATGCTGGCGGGCCTCGTCAAATCGCCGTCGCGGCTGGCGCCGAACCGTAACCCCGAAGGCGCGGAAGCGCGCGCCGGAATCGTGCTCGCGGCGATGGCGGAGTCCAAATTCATCAGCGCCGCCCAGGCCAAGGCCTCGATCGGCCATCCCTCCTACAAGGTGAAGCCGGCCGGCGCCGGCACGGTCAATTACGTCGCCGACTGGATCGGCGAGGTGCTCGACGATCTCGTCGGCCAGATCGACCAGAGCATCGTGGTCGAGACCACGATCGATCCGAAGCTGCAGAGCGTGGCCGAAGCCGCCATCATCGACGAGCTGGCGGCGAAGAGCGTGAAATTCAACGTCACCCAGGGCGCACTGGTGGCGATGACGCCCGAAGGGGCGGTGCGCGCCATGGTCGGCGGGCGGAACTATGCCGACAGCCAGTATAACCGCGCAGTGACGGCCAAACGCCAGCCAGGCTCGGCGTTCAAGCCGTTCATCTATCTGACGGCGATCGAAGGCGGCCTGACGCCGGAAACGATCCGCCAGGATGCGCCGCTCGATCTCAAGGGCTGGAAACCCGAGAACTACACCCATGAATATTTCGGTGCGGTGACGCTGACGCAGGCGCTGGCGATGTCGCTCAACACGGTCGCGGTGCGGGTCGGCCTCGAAGTCGGGCCGAAAAACGTGGTGCGGACCGCGCACCGGCTCGGCATTTCATCGAAGCTGGAGGCCAATCCCTCGATCGCGCTCGGCACTTCGGAAGTGTCCGTCATCGAACTGGTCGGAGCCTATGCGCCGTTTGCCAATGGCGGGCTCGGCGTCTCCCCGCATGTCGTGACCAAGATCCGTACCAATGAAGGCAAGGTGCTGTACATGCGGCAACCCGATCAGCTCAGCCAAGTGATCGGGCCGCGCCATGTCGCGATGATGAATACGATGATGCAGGAAACGCTCTTGAGCGGCACCGCGCGCAAGGCGGAAATTCCGGGCTGGATGGCCGCCGGCAAGACCGGCACCAGCCAGGATTTCCGCGACGCCTGGTTCATCGGCTATACGGCCAACCTGGTCACCGGCGTCTGGCTCGGCAATGACGATAATTCGCCGACCAGGAAGGCAACCGGCGGCGGCCTGCCGGTGGAAGTGTGGACCCGCTTCATGCGCACAGCGCATCAGGGCGTGGCAGTGGCGAGTTTGCCAAACTCGCAGCGCGGCGGTTTTCTGTCGAACCTGTTTCAGACCGCGTCGCAGGCCAGCGCGGCGCCGAACCCGTCGGCTCCGGCCCCACAAGGCGGTTCGCACCGGCCACCGCCGGCGCGAACTTCCGCGCCGCCGCCGAATCCATCGGCACGCCCGGAAGCGGCGGCAGGACTCGATGGCTGGCTGGTGGACCGGCTGTTTGGACGATAACTCGAAGCCAGTAGCCCGGATGGAGCGAAGCGCAATCCGGGACAGTCTTTGTGAGCTGATCGAGTTTTTCCCGGATTGCGCTTCGCTCCATCCGGGCTACGAGTGACTCCGCCTATTCCTCGACCCCGTAACGATGCAGGTCGTTGCCGTAGGTGTCGAGCCAGCGCTTGGCACGTTCGACATGGTCGCAGATGCGGCCGACGACGCGCCAGAACCTGAGAGAGTGATTCATCTCGACGAGATGAGCCACCTCATGGGCGGCGAGATAGTCCAGCACATAGGGCGGCGCGAGGATCAAGCGCCAGGAATACGACAATGAGCCGGCCGAGGTGCACGATCCCCAGCGGCTCGACTGGTCGCGGATCGACACCCGCCTGACCCGCACACCGAGATCCGCCGCATAGGCGAGCGATGCCTTGTGCAGATCTTTCCGCGCTTCGCGCTTGAGAAAGTCGTGGACGCGCCGGTCCATGTGGTCGGCGCCGCCGGCCACGCACAAAACCTTCTCGCCGCTGTCGCGCGTTTCGGTCCACACCGTGCCGCGCTCACCTGCGCGATGCACGATCCGGTGCGGCACACCGCGCAACGGTATGACAGTGCCGGCCTGAAACGGCGCGGCCTTCGGCAGACGGCCGAGACGGGCAGCGATCCAGCCGCCGTGAAGCTGCGCAAAATCCTTGGCTTCCATGATCGTGCCCCGCGGCGGCATCGTCAGGATGGCTTCGCGGTCGGTCGGATGAATGCGTAACGTGTAACGCCGCGCCCGGCGGTGCCGGCGCAGTCGGATCGCAAAGATTTGCGAGCCGTGCTTGACCAAAAGAGTCGCGGGTTCGGCGGGCCGCCGATAAAGGAGGGCGCGAGTAGCCATGTCTTGGAGTCCGGGGAGCAGGAGTTCGCCCGGATTCTGCCATATCCGACGCCAAGGGAATCTCATCTAAATCGTTCGGCGCAAAAAACAAATCATTTGCCCAATATACAGGGGATGGAGGCCAAAAGGCCTCTACCGGCAGGGGCTGGAACCCAAAATTTTGGCTGGAACCAAGGGTCAAAAACGGCCTCAAGAAGTGAGTCTTAACTCACCCCTTGATTCGACCGAAAACTGGAATGTTTGAATCTATTCAGCAGCTTATCGGCGGCACCAAAATCGATGCCGCCATCGGGTTTATTCGGCCGCGGAGGCTGCAGCGACCAATTTCGGCTTGGTATTGGACGCCCGACATCATGAAATCGGAGATGCGTGGCACGATTTCGGAACGGAATCGCGAACCGTTGAACACTCCGTAATGTCCAACGCCCTTTTGCACGTAATGCACGCGGCGATGATCGGGAATTGCGGGGCACAGCGCGTGCGTCGCTTCGGTCTGGCCGAGTCCGGAGATGTCGTCGTTCTCGCCTTCCACCGTCATCAGCGCCACGCGCCGGATTTGCGACGGATCGACCAGCCTGCCGCGATGGGTCATCTCGCCCTTGGGCAGCGCGTGCTTGACGAATACGACATCGACGGTCTGCAGGTAATACTCAGCCGTCAGATCCATCACCGCGAGATATTCGTCATAGAATTCGCGGTGCTTGTCGACCATGTCGCCGTCGCCCTTCACCAGATTGTTGAACAGGGCCTTGTGCGCGTCGGTATGGCGATCGAGGTTCATGGTGATGAAGCCCGAGAGCTGCAAAAAGCCCGGATAGACGTCGCGCATCACGCCGGGATGCGGGAACGGCACCTTGGTGATGACATGGTTGCGGAACCATTCGATGCCGCGCTCGGCCGCGAGGTTGTTCACCGAGGTCGGATTGCGGCGGGTATCGATCGGGCCGCCCATCAGCGTCATCGACAGCGGCACGAAGGGGTCGCGCGCGGCTTCCATCACGGAAACCGCCGCCAGCACGGGCACCGAAGGCTGGCATACCGCGATCACATGCATGTTGCCGCCGAGCACATGCAGCATCTCGATGACGTAATCGACATAGTCATCGAGATCGAAGCGGCCCTCGGTGAGAGGAACCATCCGCGCGTCGGACCAGTCGGTGATGTAGACTTCATGCGTCGGCAGGAACGCCTCGACCGTGCCGCGCAAAAGCGTCGCGTAATGGCCGGACATCGGCGCCACGATCAGGACGCGCGGATGCGGCGCGCGCAGCGGCCGGATCAGCTTGCGATCGAAATGCAGCAGACGGCAGAACGGCTTTTCCCAGATCGAGCGGACCTCGACCGGCGTGCGGATGCCGTTAACTTCGGTGAAGTCGAGATCCCATTCGGGCTTGCCGTAACGGCGCGTGGTGCGCTCGAACAATTCGCAGGCCGCGGCGATCGATTTGCCGAATTGAGTGTGCGACCAGGGATTCAGCGGATTTTGAAACAGGATCTTGGTGGCGTCGGTCACGGCGCGTGCCGGGTTGAGCGACGCGTGGCCCAATTCGTACATCCAGTACATAGGCGTCGTAAGCGCCGGACTGCCTTCGGCCACCAGTGGCGGTGCGCCGCCAAACTCACCAATCGGCATTTTATTTCCTCTGTTTGCGCCGCAGCATAGTGCAGAATGCGTAATAATGCGTCAATGGACCGATTAGTTATGTCCACGCGCCAAAAGGCTTAGAAACCCCGGAAATACACGGGAAAACTGTGACTTATTCGCCACCCCCGAGCAAAGAACCGTGATGTTTGGCACTGCGCAAAAGAGCAAGGAAGATCGCAAAGGAGGCAGCGAACAGCACTACGTTGATGCCAAGCGACCAGACCATCAAGTCGGCCCTGAACACGTGATCGATCAGTAGCGCGCGCATGCCCTCGAACACATAGGTCGGCGGCAACGTCCAGGCGATGGTCTGCAGCCAGCCGGGCAACACCGCGACAGGATAGTAGATGCAGGCGAGCGGCATCAGGCCGAACATCAGCGTCCAGACGATGCTCTCAGCGCCGAGCCCGTTGCGCAGCACGAGACCAGACACGAAAATTCCGACCGACCAGCTCGTAAAGATCAAATTGCAGAAGAACGCGATCAGCGGCAGCCCGATTGCGAAAAAGTTAAAATCGAAGAAGAACAGCGCCAGCAGCGTCATCGGGATCACGCCGATCGCAAGCCGGATCAGGCTCATGATCATCAGCGAGATCAGGAACTCGATCGGCTTCAACGGGCTCATCATCAGGTTGCCGAGGTTGCGCGCCCACATCTCCTCGAGGAACGAGATCGAGAAGCCGAGCTGGCCGCGGAACAGGAAAGATGTCCCACAGGATCACCGCGCCAATCAGCGTGCCGCCGGCACGCGCGAAGAAATTGTCGTTCTGCGAAATATAGTTCTGCAGAAAGCCCCAGGTGATGATCTGCAGCGCCGGCCAGTAGATCAGTTCCAGCAGCCGCGGCCAGGAGGACATCAGCAGATACCAGTAGCGCAGCACCATCGCCTGGATGCGATGCCAGGAAATGGCGTGATGCGCGGCGATCTCGCTCATGGTGTCCCCTCCCGCACCCGCCCGCGCGCGACATCGAGGAACACTTCTTCCAGCGTGGTGCGGTTGTAGCGCGCCATGATCTGGTCGGGGCTGTCGTCATCCTCGATGCGGCCGCGCTTCATGATGATGACGCGGTCGCACAGCCGCTCCACTTCCAGCATGTTGTGCGACGCCAGCAGAATGGTGGCGTCATGGGTCCGGCGGTAATCCTGCAAATGCTGCCGCACCCAGTCGGCGGTGTCGGGGTCGAGCGAGGCCGTCGGCTCGTCGAGCAGCAACAGTTCAGGCTGATTGATCAGCGCCTTCGCCAGCGCGACGCGGGTCTTCTGCCCGGCCGAGAGTTTGCCGTTGGCGCGGTCGAGGAAATCCTTGAGATCGAGGTCGGAGGCGAGCTGTTCGATGCGCTCGGCGAGATTCTTCACCGCATAGAGCCGGCCGAAGATGGTGAGGTTCTGCCGCACCGTGAGCCGCATCGGCATGTCGACATAGGGGCTCTCGAAATTCATCCGGCCGAGCACTTCGGCGCTTTGCTCCGGCATCGCGTGTCCCAGCACCTGAACGCGCCCCGAGGTCGGCAGCACCAGCCCCATGATCATGGCGATCGTCGTGGTCTTGCCGGCGCCATTGCCGCCGAGCAGGCCGGTGATGCTGCCCCGCGCAATCCGGAACGACACGTCGTCGACGGCGCGGGTGGTCTTGTAGAGTTTTATCAGATGCGCGACGTCAATCGCGGCGGGGCTTTCCGGCCCGACCGCGGGCGATTGGGCGGGCATTGTCTCGCTGTCGTCCATTTGGCCGTTCATTGAGCCATTGCGCCGATAAGTGCAAGACTTGCGCGGGAATCGAAGCTGTGAGCAGCGCGTTTGTGATCGCACGCCCGCGCGGCTAAACTCCAGTAATGACCGACGTCGCCACCTCCGATTTCCGCCTTCCGCACCGCTATGTCCGTCTCGACACGATTCTTCGGCTGCGCTGGCTGGCTGCGCTCGGCCAGCTCACCGCGATCTTCATCGTGGCGCATGGGCTGGAATTCGACTTTCCCGTCATTGCATGCGTCGCAATTGTTGGCGTTTCGGCACTTCTTAATCTCGCGCTGCAGGTTGCCTTCAACCCGATGCAGCGGCTGGAACCGGTCTATGCGGCGGCGCTGCTGGCGCTCAACATCGTCGAATTGGCGGCGCTGCTGTTCCTGACCGGGGGCTTGCAGAATCCGTTTTCATTTCTGTTCCTCGGCCCGGTCCTGATCTCGGCGACGGTGCTGCCGGTCCGGATGACGGTCGGGCTCGGCCTGCTCGCGGTCGCATGCTCTTCGGGCCTGGTGTTCTTCAATCTGCCGCTGCCGTGGGACAGCGAAGATCCGCTGGTGCTGCCACCGATCTATCTGTTCGGGGTCTGGCTCTCGATCGTGCTCGCGATCGGCGTCACCAGCCTCTATGCGTTCCAGGCGAACGAGGAGGCGCGGAAGCTTTCCGATGCGCTGGCCGCGACCGAGCTGGTGCTGACGCGCGAGCAGCACCTGACCCAGCTCGATGGCCTCGCCGCCGCTGCCGCGCATGAACTCGGCACGCCGCTGTCGACGATCTTCCTGATTTCGCGGGAGCTGGAAAAGACGGTCGACGGCAACGACCCCTTGGCGTCCGACCTGAAAACCCTGCGCGAACAGGCGCAGCGCTGCCGCGACATCCTGGCCAAGCTCACCCAGCTTTCCTCCTCCGGCGCGCCGTTCGACCTCATGCCGCTGTCGACGCTGATCGAGGAGGCGGTGGCGCCGCATCGCGATTTCGACGTCGCGATCAAGGTGCGGCTAGCTGTCGCAGCCACGCGGGAACCGGTCGTCGCTCGGAACCCGGCAATCCTCTACGGCGTCGGCAACATCCTGGAGAACGCCGTCGATTTCGCACGGACGACCGTGGAGGTGAACGCCTGGTGGAACGCCGATACGGTCGAAATCGTCATTTCGGACGACGGCCCGGGCATTGCGCCCGATATGCTGAAACGGATCGGAGAACCCTATTTATCGAGGCGCCGCAGCGCCGATGAGGCCCACCGCGAACGCGCCGGCCTCGGCCTTGGCGTGTTCATCGCCCGCACGCTGCTGGAACGGACCGGCGCCAAGGTTTCGTTCTCCAACCGGACGTTTCCCGATCACGGCGCCGTGGTGCAGATCGCCTGGCCCCGCGCCCGCTTCGAAACCGAGGAAAGTCCTGCCGGGCCAGCAGATTAGAACTGTCCCAGGCATCAGGGAAAAGGAACCGATCGACTTGGGGGCCTTGGCAGCGCAAAATTGCCACGCCATATCCTTTATATCCGCAACCGGGGGATAGCCGACTTGAACGCCATCGCCGAACTGAACGATCTCGCCGACCGCTCGCTGCTGATCGTCGAGGACGACAAGCCATTTCTGGAGCGCCTGTCGCGCGCGATGGAAACCCGCGGCTTCGCGGTGACATCCTGCGACACCGTGTCCGACGGGCTGGCCCAGATCAACAAGGCCGCACCGGCCTTCGCGGTGGTGGACCTGCGGCTTGGCGACGGCAACGGGCTCGACGTGGTGTCGGCGCTGAAGCGCAAGCGCCCCGACGCGCGCACCATCGTGCTGACTGGTTACGGCAACATCGCCACTGCCGTCACGGCGGTGAAGATGGGCGCGGTGGATTATCTCTCGAAGCCAGCGGACGCCGACGACGTCGTTGCGGCGCTGCTCGCCAGCGGCACCGAGAAGTCCGAGCTGCCGTCAAATCCGATGTCGGCGGATCGCGTGCGCTGGGAACACATCCAGCGCATCTACGAGATGTGCAACCGCAACGTCTCCGAAACCGCCCGGCGGCTGAACATGCACCGCCGCACCTTGCAGCGGATTCTGGCGAAACGCGCGCCGCGGTAGTCCCCCCGCCTTCAATCCCCGGTCATTTTGGGGCCTCTCCAGGTTTGCCGAAAGCGGCCGTCGTCCTGCTGTCATCAAAGTCGGGGTGATGTCGGGTCACTGACGGGTTGCTGACGTGTTGTCCTATGCCCTTTCGGCCCAAATTTCAGCCGTTGACTGAAGGGTCCCCCATGCTGATACAAAAACTCAGGCTGCAGCGCGGCTGGTCACAGGAACAACTGGCCGAGTTGAGTGGCCTCAGCGTGCGCACCATCCAGCGCATCGAGCGGGGCCAGCCCGCCAGCATCGAATCTTTGAAATCGCTTGGGGCGGCCTTTCAGATCGATTTTTCCGATCTCAAGGAGCCAGAAATGAACCCCACTGTTAGCCAAAATGTCAGCGCCGATGAAGCCCTCGCCCTGTCGCACGTCCGCAAGGTAAAAGGCTTCTATATTCACTTGGCCCAATACGCCATCACTGTCGGCTTCCTCGCGGCGGTCAATTTCTTCGTGTATCCCCGGTCCTACTGGGTTGTCTGGATTGCGCTCGGCTGGGGTATCGGCCTGCTGTTGCACGGATTGCGGACGTTCGACAAAATTCCGTTCCTGAATGGCGAATGGGAACGGCAACAGGTCGAGAAGCAGTTGGGCCGGAAGCTCTAACCGCTTCCTTCGAACCCGTTAAAACTCCCCGTGCCCTAGCGGTTGATCCGCTGGGCAGCCACCATCGCAAAGCGCACCGTCATCGACTTGCGCGTTTTTCCGCCGGTAGGCGATGCTCCGGCGTCTGGCAATGCCGATGCGCGCCGAAGGCATCGGCTATGATCAATCCGGTGTTTTAACGGAAAATCTTGCACGGCGGGGTATGCGTGAAGACCGGTCGCAACGGCGCGCGAGCCCAAGCGCGCCCGGCCGGGCTTGGGAGTGACCGGCAATGAAGCATTGGATCCGCTGGCTGCCAGGTCTCGACACCCTCCGTCGATATGAAGCGGCGTGGCTCAGGCACGATATCCTCGCCGGGCTCGTGCTGTCAGCCATGCTGATCCCGGTTGGCATTGCCTACGCGGAGGCCTCGGGCTTGCCCGGCATCTACGGCCTGTACGCAACGATCATACCGCTCTTTGTCTACGCATTGTTCGGGCCAAGCCGCATCCTCGTCCTCGGACCGGACTCGGCGCTTGCAGCTATCATCCTTGGCGTCGTCGTTCCGTTGTCTGGCGGCGATCCCGTCCGCGCTGCAACCTTGGCCGCCATGATGGCAATCGTTTCCGGGACGGTTTGCATTCTGGCAGGCATCGCGCGCCTGGGCTTTGTGACTGAGCTTCTCTCCAAGCCGATACGCTACGGCTACATCAATGGAATTGCATTGACCGTATTGATCAGCCAGTTGCCAAAGCTGTTCGGCTTCTCGATCGAAAGCGAAGGCTCTTTGCGGAGCTTGTGGGCGATCACCGGTGCAATCCTTGAAGGAAAGACCAACTGGGTGGCCTTCGGGATTGGGCTCGGCACGTTGACGGTCATCCTGCTGCTCCAGAAATACCAGCGGCTGCCAGGCATTCTGATTGCAGTCGTCGCGGCAACGGCCGCCGTCGCTGCGCTGGATCTTGCGGCGCGTTACGGCGTGACAGTTCTGGGTCCCCTTGCGCAGGGTCTGCCGGGTTTCGCCGTTCCCTGGATCGGTCCGGGCGATATAGTCCCGGTGCTGATCGGCGGTTGCGCGATCGCGATGGTATCTTTTGCCGATACCAGCGTGCTTTCGCGGGCCTATGCGGCGCGATTGGGCGATCATGTTGATCCCAACCAGGAGATGGTGGCGCTCGGCGCCGCCAATCTGGCAACCGGCCTTTTTCAGGGTTTCCCGATCAGCAGCAGCGGTTCGCGTACGCCTGTTGCAGAAGCCGCCGGCGCCCGCACTCAACTGACCTGCATCGTTGGCGCGGTTGCCATCGCTTTCCTTCTGCTGGTGGCACCCAACCTGCTTCAGTATTTGCCCAACGCTGCGTTGGCCGCTGTCGTGATCGCCGCTGCGATCAGCTTGATTGAGGTCACCGACCTCAAGCGGATCTTCCGCATTCAGCCGTGGGAGTTCTGGCTATCGATCGTCTGCTTTGCCGGCGTCGTCGCGCTCGGAGTGATTCCGGGAATAGGTCTGGCAATCGCTATCGCCATTGCCGAGTTTCTATGGGACGCTTGGCGCCCGCACTCCGCCGTACTGGGCCGCGCCGACGGCGTGAAAGGTTATCACGACATCACGCGATATCCGGATGCACGGCAGATCCCCGGGCTGGTTCTGTTCCGATGGGATGCGCCGCTGTTCTTCGCCAACGCTGAATTCTTCAAGGAGCGCGCTCTGGACGCGGTGGCGAAATCGCCGACGCCGGTACACTGGCTGGTGGTTGCGGCGGAGCCGGTCACTGGCGTGGACGTCACCGCCGGCGATACGCTCGCCGAATTGGACGAGGCGTTGCATGCACAGGGTATCGAGCTTTGTTTTGCCGAACTCAAGGATCCCGTAAAGGACAAGCTGAAGAAATTCGGTTTATTGGCACAGCTTGGCGAGAATTGCTTTTTCCCAACCATCGGCGCAGCCGTTTCCGGCTACCTGGAAGTCCATGATGTCGAGTGGGAGGACTGGGAGGACCGAGCCAAACGTTAGTTAGGGGGTGACATGCCGGACACACGCTGATCGTGTGCGGAGAGGTAAGCACCGTCTCTCAGAACTCCCCATGCCCTTGCGGATCGACCAGGCGGTTGATCCGCTGGGCTGCGGCCATGGCAAAACGCACCGTCATCGATTTGCGCGTCGCCGCCGGCAGGCGATGCTCAGGCGCCTCGCAATGCAGATGGGCGCCGTAGGCATCGGCGATGATCAGGCCGGTATCTTGCGGGAAGATCTCGCAAGGCAGGTCCTGCGTGAAGGCGAAGAACAGCCGGTCGCAATGCATCCGGTAGTCCTGCCATTTCTGGTCGGCGCGCAGGTCTTCCACCGACGACTTGATCTCGACGATCCAGATTTCGCCGCGCTCGTTCAGCGCCACCAGATCGGCGCGTCGCCCCGAGGGCAACGGCAGCTCGCTGATGCAGGAGAACCCCAGCGATCGCAGTAGCCGCGCGGTACCGCGCGCGATCGCCAGCGCCGTCTCCGACTGGCGGCGGTCTAACGGCGGCACGAGGCTGATCTGGCGGGCGGGCGATTCCATAGTCGTGAACCCTATCCGATTTCACGACGACCACCCAGCAGCGATGCCAAGTCCGACGCAAAGCCGGCCACAAATTTGTCCGCCGCCCGCCCTTTTTTGGACCTCAGCGCACCGTGAAGCCAAGGGAACCTTGGCTTCGAGGGACAAAACACTGGAGGAGATCCAACGATGCCACGCATCGCTACATCAGCTTTTGCCCTCGCTCTCACTGCCCCGTTCCTGTCCGCCGGCCTGTCGTCGGCCGTTGCAAAGCCCGCCGTCGAAGTGGCGTTCGTGCTCGACACCACGGGCTCGATGGGCGGCCTGCTCGAAGGCGCCAAGCGCAAGATCTGGTCGATCGCGACCGCCATCGTCGATTCCAACCCCGACGCCGACATCCGCATGGGCCTCGTCGCCTATCGCGACATCGGCGACGACTACGTCACCAGGAAGGTCGAACTCACCACCGACATCCAGGATCTCTACGCCAGCCTTCTGGAACTGAAAGCCCGCGGCGGCGGCGACTGGCCGGAGAGCGTCAATGAGGCGCTTGATGTGGCCGTCAACAAGCTGCAATGGACCACCGGCGGCGACATCAGGCGGATCGTGTTCCTGGTCGGCGATGCGCCGCCGCACATGGATTACGCGCAGGATAGCAAGTATCCGGTCACGCTGTCGGTGGCGAAGCAGAAGGACATCATCGTCAATGCGGTGCTGGCCGGCGAGGCCCGCGATACCGAGCGGGTGTGGCGCGATATCGCCCGGAACGGCAACGGCCGCTTCATCCCGATCCCGCAGGACGGCGGCCAGGTCGTGATCATCGAAACCCCTTACGACGAGGACATCATCATCCTGCAGCGGGAGATCAACGGCACCGTGATCCCTTACGGACCGCGCGCGTTGCAGAAGCGCACCGAGGGCAAGACCAAGCAATTGTCCGAGGTCGCCGCCGCCGCGCCGGCGCAGGCCTCGGAGATGGCGAGCTACCTCAACAAGCGTTCCAAGGCGACGTCGGAAGCCGTCACCGGCGATGGCGATCTCGTCGCTGATGTCTCGGCCGGCCGCAGCAGCTTTTCCGCCATCAAGGAAGAAGACCTGCCGGATAATCTGCGCGCGATGAAGCCTGAACAGCGCGTCGAGGAAGTCAGCAAGCAGATGAGCCAGCGCAAGGCGCTCAACGAAAAACTGGCGGCGCTGGTGGCGAAACGCGACAAGTACGTCGCCGACCAGCGCGCCAAGGCGCCACCGAAAGCGTCATCGTTCGACCGTGTGGTCGAGGATACGCTGAAGGCGCAGATCAAGCGGTAGGTTTCTCCCGCGCGTCATTCCGGGAGTGCGAGCGCCAGCAACCCGGAATGACGGCCATGCTCAGGGATGCCGGCCCATGGCGAGTTGGTAGATCGTGATAATCACTTCGAACAGGATCAGGAGCACAATAATCACTTCGAGCCGCAGCGAACGCCGCGTGTCGATGATATCGGTCAACACCTGCGCGCTCTCGGCGATCACGGCGAGCTTGCGGTTCAGCGATTCCGCACGCTCCTTGAGCTCGTACTCGTCCTCCAGCCGGGCATAGAGCCGCTCAAGATGCGGCTTGTCCCACAGCACGTCGGGTTTCTCCGCTACTTCGACCGGCCCTGACACTCGATGCCGCACCAGCAGCGCATTGCCAATATGCTTCAGGATCGAGCGGCGGCCGCCACCCATCCGGCCGCTGCGCGCCAGCTCCCGCGAGAACGGCTCCGTGGCGTCAAACACGCTGGCAACCTCCCGCTCATGTCGCGCCAGGACGACGCTCTTCGCAAGCGCCTCGCCAACCAAAATCAGGCGCTCCGGCGAGAAGCTTTGCAGGTAAATCGGTCCGCCGGGCGGAACCTGGTCCTCCTTGTCCGAGCCGAGTTCAACGACGGCCATTTCCTCGTCGCGCCTTGCGAATACCCCTGTCATGCGCGATTGCAGGCTACGAAGGAATTCTTCCTCCTCCAGGGCATTGAGGCCGATCAAAATCACAACGCCATAGCGAAACAAGATCGCGACGCCGCCGTCTTGATTGACGCGAAAGGCAAGGGGTGTCGTGGAGAGGACATCGCCGCGTTCAAGGCCCGACGCATTGAGGCGCTCGCTGACAAAGAAGGCGCGGGCAGTTGTACGGGGACCGCCCAGCGGCGATTTGGAGGCTTGGTTCATGAATTGCGCATCCCGGTCGAAATCGCGATCTGACCGATGCGATTTCCGGCTTTCGCTACTAGATATCCGTCTGTGCAAACCTATCACGGACTGAAACGGGCCACATGCCGGTTCCGGCCCGTGTTGACCCCTTTTCAAGGTAGAATATGGTGCCTGCCATGGATGATAAAATAGAGACCCAGGCGAAGGCCGGCGCGATGATCGTGCCGGTGACGCTGTTCGAGCAGAACTGCACCATCATCTGGCACGAGCCTTCCAGGAAGGCCGTGGTGATCGACCCCGGCGGGGACGTTCCCAAGATTCTGGAAGCAATCAAGCAGACCGGCGTCACGGTCGAGAAGATCTGGCTCACCCACGGCCATATCGACCATGTCGGCGGCGCCGCCGACTTGCGCGATGCGCTGCAGGTGAAGATCGAGGGTCCGCATATCGCCGACAAATACCTGCTCGACAATGTCGTGAGCAGCGGCGAGCGCTTCGGCATGACCGATGTGCGCAATTTCGGGCCCGACCGCTGGCTCGACGAAGGCGAGCAGGTCTCGATCGGTGATCTCACGTTCGACATCCTGCACTGCCCCGGCCATTCGCCGGGCAGCGTGGTGTTCTTCAACAAGGAATTGCGCTTCGCCCATGTCGGCGACGTGCTGTTCAACGGCTCAGTCGGACGCACCGATTTGCCTGGCGGCAGCCACGCCACGCTAATCAACTCGATCAAGGAAAAGCTGCTGCCGCTCGGCGACGACGTCGGCTTCATCTGCGGCCACGGCGCCGGCTCCAGCATCGGCCAGGAGCGCCTGACCAACCCGTTCATCACCGGCGAGATCGGAATTTAATTCCGCTGGGCTTGATGGCCGGAGCGGTTATTTCATCAGTCCCGCGGCCGTCAGGGCGCGGGTGATGACGGCGCCGACATCGATGCCGCGACGCTTCGGTTCGCGCGGCGCCGGCTCGGGTTGGCGAACCGGCTTGTGGGCCCGCGACCAGAGCGTGGCGGCGAGGTCAGACGACTGCAGGGAAGCGGTGGCGGCCGAAGGAGCGATTGGCGCCGCGCGCTTCGCACTATTGACTGCAGCTTCATTCGGCTGGCTGACGCGCTCGGTCAGGCCGAAAAAGTTGGCGATGTGATAGGACGACGAGATCCCCGCTTCGATCAGGAACGCGCCTTCCGCGCCATAGGGCTCGTCATTGCCGGCTAAGCCCAGCGGCGTGCCATGGGCCATATCGGTGATGGTGTAGGACTCGACGACGGTCTCGCCGTCGGCGTTCCACCAGACCTCGCGCGGATGGCCGTCGACATCGCTGGCCGACATCGACGCTGATGGCAGACCGTGAACGTCGAGCCATTGCTTGACGATTTCGTTGGCGTTGCCGGGATTCACCGTGCGGTCGGCGCTGCCGTGCCACACCGACACTTTCGGCCACGGGCCCTTGTGCTTGGAGGCCTTGCGGACGAGATCGCCCAATTTGCCGGCGGGGCGCGACGTCGACTGCATCATGCCGCCGAGCGCTTCCCGGACATTGCTGGCGATGCCGTAGGGGAGACCGGCGATGATGGCGCCGCCCGCGAACACTTCCGGATAGACAGCCAGCATCACCGACGTCATCGCGCCGCCGGCGGAAAGTCCGGTGATATAGATGTGGCGGGAATCGATTTTTTGATCGGCGACCATCCGCGCGACCATCTGCCGGATCGAAGCGGCTTCGCCGCGGCCGCGCGCGATGTCGCCCGGATTGAACCAGTTGAAACAGGTGTTGGCGTTATTCGAGGCCTGCTGTTCGGGCATCAGCAACGCAAAGCCATAGCGTTTGGCGAGTGTCGACCAGCCGGTGCCGAAGTCGTAACCGGCCGCGGTCTGGCCGCAGCCGTGCAGGACGACGACGAGCGCAGGCGCGCGCGGCAACGGGTCCGGCACATAGGCGAACATTTTGAGCGCGCCGGGATTGGTGCCAAATCCGCTGATCTCAACCAGCGGACTCCGCCCCGACGGCGAAACGGTTCGGCCATAGATTCCCAAGCCATTGAACCCGTTCAGCTTCGGGAAATGGCGCAAGAATTCGACGTTCTTCGCGAGCGACAAGATGGCTCCTGGGGCGATTGTTCTGGGGCGATTTTTCTTAATCACGTTACCTAGAACAGATAGTTGCTGCACTGCGAAATAAAAAGGCCGTGCACTGTCATTCCCCACAATCAAATTTTGGCAGATGACGTTAATTTGTCATCCCGTGACCTGGCGCGTCCATGTCAGGAATGCGGCGCAGGCGATAATCGACAACGCAAACAGTGCGCACGCAGCAAGCAGCGCCAGCCGAGCCGATTGACCGGCTTCGAAGAATAATACAGCGCCGACTTTTCACAAAGGATCGTTGGCGACAGGCCTCCCTTGTATCACGCCCACGTCGCGCCGGAAGCGGCGGGGCTCAATCTGCTCGCCCTTCATCATGGTGGGCTGGAGCAATCCGAAGGTCGAGGCGATATTTCCGGAGAAGGTGAAGGCCTCACCCGACGTACTGGAGTGCCATCACGTCACCGGCGCCTGGAATCACCTTCTCAAAGTTCGAGTCGGCACCACGCGCGATCTCGAAGGGTTTCTCACCGAAACCATCAAGGCGGTGAATGGCGTGGAGCGAACCGAGACGCTGATCACGCTGTCGTCGGCCAAGGAGACGTGGAAGGTCAGTCTCGAGGCCGTGCAATTCTGATGTCGCCGGCGATGCCGTACGCGGCGCGCCGTGAGAAGAAGAAGCACAGGAATTCCGGGCTGCGGCATGTCGCCTGTCTTTGCGCGACAACCATGCGCTGGCCGCCCGGCTTCGAGGATTGCCTTGCCCTTGCCCTCCCCGTAGTTTGGGGCCTGAGCAATTCCAAAAAGCAAAATCAATCCGGAGAGGAACACGCATGGCACGCCTGAAGTTCGGAGCCTTTCTCGCCCCGCATCATCCGATCGGCGAAAATCCCCTGCTGCAGTTCCGCCGCGACCTCGACTTCGTCGAGCAGATCGACGCGCTCGGCTTCGACGAATTCTGGTGCGGCGAACACCATTCCTCGGGCTGGGAAATGATCGCCTCGCCGGAAATGTTTCTAGCGGCTGCCGGCGAACGCACCAAGCGCATCAAGCTCGGCACCGGCGTGATCTCGCTGCCTTATCACCATCCCTACAACGTCGCGCAGCGCATGGTGCAGCTCGACTGGATGACGGGCGGCCGCGCGATCTTCGGCTCCGGCCCGGGTGCGCTGGCCTCCGATGCGCACACGCTCGGCATCGACCCGATGACGCAGCGCGACCGCCAGGACGAGGCGATCGCGATCATCCGCCGCCTGTTCAAGGGCGAACGCGTCACCGCCAGGAGCGACTGGTTCACGATGAACGACGCCGCGCTGCAGTTGCTGCCGCTGCAGGAGGACATGCCGTTCGTGGTGGCGTCGCAGATTTCGCCGTCGGGCATGACGCTCGCCGGCAAATACGGCATCGGCATCATCTCGCTCGGCTCGATGTCGACGCAGGGCCTGATGGCGCTGCCGACGCAGTGGGGCTTTGCCGAGGACGCCGCGAAGAAGGCCGGCACCACCGTGAGCCGCTCCGACTGGCGCGTGCTGCTCTCCTGGCACATCGCCGAGACCCGCGAGCAGGCGCAGCACGAGGCCGGCCCCGGCCTGATGCGCTGGCACAATGAATATAATGTCCGCACGCTGCAGCGGCCGGGCCTGGAGCCGTTCACCTCGCCGGAGGATGCGATCGAGAAAACCGCCGGTGGCGAAAACGCCGCCTCCACCATCGGCACGCCTGATGACCTGGTCAAAACCATCAAGAATTTGATGCAGGTCTCGGGCGGCGTCGGCACCATTATCGGCTTCGTCCACGACTGGGCCAACCCGGAAAATACCCGCCGAAGCTGGGACATGGTGGCGCGCTACGTGATCCCTGAGATCAACGGCTACGTCGCCAAGCTGCGCGAGTCGCAGACATTCGTGATCGAGAACCGCGCGGTGTTTGAGCGTGCAGGCCAGGCCGTGATGGCGAAAATCATGGAAAACGAAAAGGCCGCAGCGGCCCTTGCCCATACCGGCCCCGGCCGCGTTGCGATCCCAACCATCAACGCGCCCGACCTGCAGAAGGAAGCCGCCAAGCGCAAGGCGTGATCGGCCAATTCGATGCGGGTCTACCACCGCCATTGCGAGCCAACGGGTCGCAATGGCGGGGCTAGCAGCTTTGCCCGGCAGGCGCACGCTTTGCCGCATTGAAACAAAGAGTTATTTACCTGCGGCCGGCTGGACCCTGGCCCGCCCGCGCCAATATTTAAGGCCGCGACAAAGCCGCCGATACAATGGATAATATTTGGGATAATATTTGCGATTTGCGAGGCTCAACCGGAGCAATTGCCATGTCGATGCACAGTGTGGCTTCCCCCGTCACTATCCCGGTGCCGCCGAACCCCAAGGCGTTAAGGCACATTCCCGGCAACGAGGGTTGGCCGTTCATCGGCAACACGCTGGCGGTGCTGGCCGACCCCAAAGGACAGATTGAGAAGTCGGCCGCCAAATACGGTCTGATCTACCGCACCCATCTGTTCGGCGAGACCAGCGTGACGATGCTCGGGCCCGAGGCCAACGAGCTCGTGCTGTTCGACCAGGCGCGCATGTTCTCCTCCACCCATGGCTGGGGACGGATCCTCGGCCTGTTGTTTCCGCGCGGGCTGATGCTGCTGGATTTTGAAGAGCACCGCCTGCACCGCCGCGCGCTGTCGGTCGCGTTCAAGTCGGGGCCGATGAAGTCCTACCTCGTCGATCTCGACCGCGGCATTGCCACGCGGGTCAAGCAGTGGAAGGCGCGGCCGGGCGAGATGCTGATGTATCCGGCGATGAAGCAGCTCACGCTTGATCTGGCGGCGACGTCGTTCCTCGGCGCCGACATCGGGCCTGAGGTCGACGAGATCACCCGCGCCTTCATCGACATGGTGGCCGCAGCCGTGGCGCCGATCCGGCGGCCACTGCCGTTCACGCAGATGGGCCGCGGCGTTGCAGGCCGCAAGCGGATCGTTGCCTACTTCGGCGAGCAGATTCCGATTCGCCGCGCGCGGGGCGGCGGCGATGACCTGTTCTCGCAACTGTGCCAGGCGACGCACGAGGACGGCGCGCTGCTGTCGACCCAGGATATCATCGACCACATGAGTTTTCTGATGATGGCGGCGCATGACACGCTGACATCGTCGCTGACCTCCTTTGTCGGCGAGCTTGCCGCCCACCCCGCATGGCAGCAGCAGTTGCGCGAGGAAGTCAAAGGCCTCGGCATCGAGGCCAACGATCCCTCCAGCATCGATAATCTCGAAAAGATGCCGCTGTCGGAAATGGCGTTCAAGGAAGCGCTGCGGCTGAAGCCGCCGGTGCCGTCGATGCCGCGCCGCGCGGTGCGCGACTTTTCGTTTAGGGGGTACGACGTTCCTGCCGGCACGCTGATCGGCGTCAACCCGCTGTTCACGCACCACATGCCGGAGATCTGGCACGAACCGGACAAGTTCGATCCGATGCGTTTCTCCGACGAAGCGCAGCGCACCCGCCATCGCTTCGCCTGGGTGCCGTATGGCGGCGGCGCGCATATGTGCCTCGGCCTGCACTTCGCCTACATGCAGGCGAAATGTTTCGCGCGGCATTTCCTGCAGAATCTGGAGGTGTCGCTGGAGCCCGGCTACAAGGCGGATTGGCAGATGTGGCCGATCCCGAAACCGCGGGATGGCTTGCGCGTGGTGGTGAAGGCGGTCTAGCCGTCATTGCCGGGCTTGACCCGGCAATCCATCACGCTTCGCTTGATTCTTTCGATGGATGCGCGGGTCAAGCCCGCGCATGACGAGTTGAGAACGTGGCCGCGCTGCTAATCCACGAACGTCGTGAGTTGCGCGCCCTCGTCGGCCACGAACACCGCGATCAATTCCGCGGGCTCGGTCATGCTGGCATTGGCCGAGACCAGATGCACGGTGCCGGGCGGCTCGAAGAACGACTGACCGACCCCAAACGTCTCGACCGGACCGCCCGCCAATTGCGAGCGGATTTCGCCCTTGGTGACATAGGCGGTGACCGAACCGCCATGCCGGTGCGCAGGCGTGAACCCGCCGGGGCCATAGAACACGCGCACGATCGTCACGCGCTTGCCCGGCACGTTCGGCAATGCATGCGATGAGATCGGCTCGACGACATCCTGTGTCGAGCCCGACGAGACACTGTTTGCGCACAGCGGCTCGATAACCGCCGAGATCGCGTCCATGGTCGATGGCAGCGTCTTGCCGATGACGAAGGCGCAGGCGAGGCCGGCGATGATGGCGAGGTAGAACGGACGGCCGTCCGATGTCGGTGACAGGCGGAATGTTGCAGACATTTGTGTCTCTCCCTCACCCGGCACCCTGATCGAATGCCTTGCGCAGGGTCACATAGCCCTGCTGTTGCTGGCTCCAATTGCGGCCGCCGATCATGGCGCCGTCGACCACCAGATCGTGGCCGTTGACGAAGGAGGATTCGTCGCTCGCCAAAAACACCGCGGCGTGCGCAATATCCTCCGGCAAACCGGCGCGCGGGATCGGCTGAGCCGATTTGTAGACCTCGCGCATGACGGCGGGGGTCTTTTCGGCGGCCTCCACCGACAGGCCCAGCGCCTTGCCGAAGATGCCGGTCGCAATTGCGCCGGGCGAAATCGAATTGACGCGAATGTTGGATTCGCCGAGCTCCATCGCGACGCATCTGGTCAAATGGATAACGGCGGCCTTTGCCGCACTATAGACCATCGACGACGAATAGCCGGCCAGCGTCCCGGCGATGCTGCCATTGTTGATGATGCTGCCGGAACGCTGCTTGCGCATATAGGGGGCCGCATATTTCATGCCGAGCATCACGCTGCGCACCAGCGTCGCCATCGCGGCGTCGAAACGCTCGACCTCGAGGCCTTCGATGCCGCCGGTTTGCGCCGGACCGCCGGCATTGTTGAACAGGCAGTCGATGCGGCCGAATTTCTCCACCGAAAGGCCGATCAGTGCCTTCATCTGCTCTTCCGCGGTGACATCGGTCTGGCGAAAGATGCAGTTGGGCCCAAGCTTTTTGGCCAGCGCCTCGCCCTCCGGCGCGCGGCGCCCGGCGATCACGATTTTTGCGCCTTCGGCGACGAATAGTTCCGCAGTGTGCAGTCCGATGCCGCTCGTCGCACCGGTGATCACCGCCACCTTGCCGTCCAGCCGTCCCATGTCGTTATCCCCTGTCGATATTGTTGACATCAATATCCCCGCCCCTCGTGGACATGGCAAGCGAGCTTGTTCCACCGCGATCACCCGGCACTGAGCCGGCCTTGCTGCCGTCGACGGCTCCGAAATACCCGAATTTCGCTATGATCGGCCTTATTTTGGATTCGCTGATCACGTGAAGTGACAATACCGATGAAGAAATTGATCGACGAATTCAGACGCGGATGGCAGGGAATCTCCCAGCCTTCCTTGCTTTTCAGCACGGCCTTCGCGACCGGCTGCCTCGTCTTGTCGACGATCGCCCGGTGGGGAGTCTCCCTGATCCGCCCCGACGTATTCTTCACGCCCTACTTCCCGGCCGTGTTCCTGGCCACCGCCATCGGCGGCGCCAGGATCGGGATCGCGACGGCCATCGCTGGAGGCCTGCTCGGCGTCACCGTCAATTTTGATAGCTCTATTGCGGATTCCGCGCGGTTTGCGCTGCTCCTGATGTTCTGGGCGGTTTGCGGGTTCGCCATCTGGGGCGTCGAGCATTACCGAACGATCGTCGCGCAACAGCAGGAAGATTCGAAACGCTTGATCAGGGAAGAGGAATACCGCAAGCTCCTGGTCGAGGAATTGCAGCACCGGCTCAAAAACAAGACGTCGACGATCCACGCCGTGCTGCACCAGGTGCTGCAGAACCAGCCGCAGATCTGGGGCAGCATCGATCGCCGCCTCCGCGCGCTGTCGGCGACCGACGATTTGATCGCGCGGCTGGACGGCAGCGGCTGCGACATCAAGGACATGCTGCATTCCGAACTCGGGCCGTACGGTCACGTCCGGTTCAATTTGAACGGCGATCCGCTGTTCCTGCCGGCCCAACTGGCAGTCAGCCTGGCGCTGATCTTTCACGAACTGGCCACCAATGCGGGCAAGTACGGCGCGTTTTCTTCGGCGCGTGGGCTGTTGCAGGTGTCGTGGTCGGTGTCGGAGAATCGCCTCAACGTCACCTGGGATGAAACGGAAGGTCCCGTGGTCGAAAACGTCGGCCCTGCGGGCTTCGGCACCAAGCTGTTGCAATCGGCGCTTCGCGCGTTCGACGGCAAGACGGAGATCCGCTTCCTGAAGACCGGCGTGCATTGCACGATGCAATGCCGGATTCCCGCGAATTAGACCGGTTTCCAGCGAAGTCCCGACGCAAAATCTCCGTCGCGATCCTGAAAACGCGCGAACTGACATTCGCTTCGCAAGCAGCCCTCTCCGTCGGCGTTGACATTCTGTTAATGACGATCAAGTCCAACTCCGCTGGAAATCACTGACTTCTACGGTTGTTACGGTTTTTCGCAGTTCCGCTTAACCAATGCTACAAGGGACTTTGCCAATCTCCGTGGCATGCATAGTCCCAACAAGCACGACTTTCGGACGGCGGCGACGCAAGCCGGTGATGAAAGCATATTTGAATCCGAATTGAACATCCTGCGGGATATCTTCAGGTTGCTTCCGGCCGGCGTGACGGTTCAGGACGAGCACGGCGAGTTCGTGCTGATGAACGATGCCGCGACCGCCATCCTGGAGGCGGCCGCCGCGGCGCCGTCGGCCTCGCAATTGAGCGATCGCCGCGAAACCTGCCTCGAATTGCTGCGTACCGGCCGCCCGGCCGTGCTGGAAGAAGCCATTGCCGGCGGTCCGGCCAAAAAGGTTTTTCTCACCTCGCACCGGCCCGTCCAGGTCGCCGGGCGCAATCTGCTGATCTCGAGCTCGACCGACATCAGCGAACAGAAGGCGTTCGAGGATCACCTGTTCCGCTCCGCCTATTACGACGAGCTGACCGGCTTGCCGACGCGGCGCGTGATCGAACATCGCGTCAACAGTCTGCTGAAGTACGACAACGGACAGGGCCGTTTCGCGCTGGCGTTTCTCGACATCGACAATTTCAAGCACATCAACGACTATTACGGACACCCGGTCGGCGACGCGCTGCTGGTGGAGATGGCCAAGCGGCTGGGGCTGGACCTGCGCGAATCCGATATCCTGTCGCGGATCAGCGGCGACGAGTTCGTGCTGGTGCTCAACCCAATTCAGAATGACACCGAGGTCGAAGAGTACATCCACTTCATCCTGCAGCGGCTGAAGGCGCCATTCTTCATCGACCAATCCGAGATATTCGCCTCGACCTCGATCGGCGTCAGCCTCTATCCCGAACACGGGCGCAGCTACGAGGTGCTGCGCCAGAACGCCGACATCGCGATGTACCGCGTCAAGAACGGCAGCAAGGGCGCCGCGGCGTTCTTCGATGCCAGCATGGAGCGCGAGGCGCTGGCGCGCATGAAGATCGAGCAATCGCTGCGGCTGGCTATCCTGGAGAAGCGTTTTTGCTGCGCCTTCCAGCCCAAGGTCGATATCCGGACCCAGGAGGTCACGGGCGTCGAGGCGCTGGTGCGCCTGCGCGACGACGAGGGGGTGATTCAGGCCCCCAGCACCTTCATCAACCTTGCCACCGAACTGGGCCTGATCGACGAATTGACGCATCTGGTGCTGGCGGAGATCGTCAAGTCGGTCGACCTGATCAACGAGACCTTCGGCCCCGACGTCACGATCAGCATGAACGTCGCGGCCAAACAGGCCGGCAATCCCGAATTCATGCGACCGTTCGCTGAGGCGCTCGAGGCCACGGGATTTCCAAAGCGCTTCATGATAGAGGTGACGGAAGACGCCTTCGTCACCAAGGCGCATTTCCAGGACGAGATCCTGCCGATCTTCCGCAAGCTCGGCGTCAAGATCTCGATCGACGATTTCGGCATCGGTTATTCGTCGCTGTCGGCGCTGGCCGACATTACCGCCGACGAGATCAAGATCGACCGCTCCTTCATCACCGACATCCATAAGCGCCCCCGCAGCCAGGGCATCTTGCGGGCGATCGAGTCCTTGAGCGAAGCGCTCGGCATGACCGTGATCGCCGAAGGGCTCGAAAGCTTCGAGGAACTGGCCTATCTGCAGGCCGCGACCAAGATCCGCTACGCCCAGGGCTACTACTTCTCGAGGCCGATCTTCCTGGAAGACCTCAAGCTGGCGACCCCGCGCGCCAGCGAGGCGCGCGCTGGCCTCGTTAGCCGCCCCGCGCCGGAAACCCGCGCCGCCTACTCCCGCAGCGGCGGCTATCGCCGCTGAGGGGTAGGCTGCTTGCCGCGGACGCGCGCTTCATTTCCGCCGGCAGGACGGCAGAAGCCGTAGAATACCGCTTCTTCCCGCGATCGCACCCGAAGGACACGCGATTAAGCCTTAGGTAACCGGATTTCCTAACAGCTTATGACATCCGCCCATCGTATGCATGTTCCCGGGAGAAGGGAGAATGCGCGGTCTGTTTCACCACCTGCATGGCATGAAGGCCCGATCCGCAGCCACCGGGCGGCACCTTGCCGCGACCATCCGGGGCCCGGTGTTGTGGCTGACCCTTTGCGGCGGCTTGCTGGTCGCGGCGATTTTCGTCGGCACCATCATGATGACCGGTGAATTCCGCGAGCGCGCACTTCGCAACAGCGAACGCGAGCTGGAGAATACCGTCGTCCTGCTTACCCGTCACTTCGACCAGCAGTTCGAAGACTCCGACACGCTCGCCGGCGACGTGATTTCCCGGCTGCAAATTTCCAGCATCGCCTCGGAGAAGGAATTCCGCAAACGTGTTGCGAGCTCCGAATCGCACGAGATCCTGAGATCCAAGGCCGGCGTCCTGTCCTACCTCGGCGACATCTCCATCTTCGATTCCAATGGAGACATGATCAACTGGTCGCGGCCGCTGCCGGCGCCGAGGCTCAACATTTCCGAGCGGGCCTACTTCAAGAGCTTCAAATTCGATTCACGATCGCCATCCATTCTGGCCGAGTCGGTTCGCAGCTATCTCACCGGCAATCTGAATTCCGTCATCGCCCATCGACTGCGCGGCGAGGACGGCATCTTCCTCGGCGTGATGACGCGGCGCATCAACCCCGCCACTTACGAAAAATTCTTCGCTTCCGTCGCACTCGGAACAGGCGCCGCCATCTCGATGTTTCATGCCGACGGCACCCTGCTGGCGCGCTATCCGCGGGTCGACGAACTGATCGGCCAGAATTTCGCGAAGGCGCCGCTGCTGCAGCGCGTCCGGGAGCGAGGCACCCGGCAGACGCTGCGCGTACAAAGCCCGATCGACCAGACGGACAGGCTGGGATCTGCAGCCCCGCTCGGCCACTACTCGGGCGTGGTGGTCGCAACCAACACGGTTACCGCCGCGCTTGCCGACTGGCGCGAGCAAACCCGGTTTCTCGTCATCGCGGCAACGCTGGCGGCTGCGGTGATCGCCCTGATCCTGTTCCTGATCATAAGGCAGATCACCCGGCAGAACCGCGAGGCGCAGCAACGGCTGGAGGCGGAAAGGGGCCGGCTCGATACGGCCCTAAACAACATGATCCAGGGCCTGGTGACGTTCGATGCCTCGGCGCGACTCGTTACCTTCAACCGGCGCTACATCGACATGTATCATTTGTCGACCGACGTGGTGAAGCCGCGCTGTCATTTCCGCGACCTGATGCAGCACCGCAAGGACTGCGGATCGTTCGCCGGCGACGTCGACGGCTTCTGCTCTACCGTCATGCAAAACATCGCGCGCGGCCAGGTCGACCACAGCATCATGCAATGCCCTGACGGACGCTCTTTCATGGAGGTGAGCAAGCCCTTGGCGGACGGCGGCTGGGTCGCCACCATGGAAGACATCACCGAGCGGAGCAATCTCGAGCAGGAGCGCGACCGCAACTACGCCTTCCTGAGCCAGATCATCGATCACATCCCGTCGCAGATCACCGTGAAGGACGTGCACGACCGGCGCTACCTGCTGGTCAACCGCGTGGCGGAAGCCCAGTTCGGCATCTCTCGCGACCTCATCATCGGCAAGACGACCTCCGACATCTTTCCAAAAGCCGCCGCCGACCTCATCGCGGCCGATGAGGAGAAAACGCTGCAATCCCCCGACGGCCTGTTCAAGGACGAGCATGTCTGGGAAACCCAGGGGATGGGCCCGCGCTACGTCACCTCCAAGCGACTTGGCATCCGCAATGCGGCGGGTCAGGCGCGTTACATCATCAACGTCGTCGACGACGTTACCGAGCGCCGGCTTGCCAACGAGAAGATCGCGCATCTGGCGCATTACGACGCGCTGACCGATCTTCCGAACCGGGTGCTGTTCCGCGAGCAGATCGAGCGCGAGCTTCGCAAGGCCGTTGGCGACCAACAATTCGCACTGCTCTATATCGACATCGACGAATTCAAGGGCATCAACGACTCGCTTGGACACCATGTCGGCGACGAACTTTTGAAGGCGGTCGCGACCAGCCTCAAGGACTGCATCAAGCCGGGCGATCTCATTGCCCGCCTCGGCGGCGACGAATTTGCGGTGATTCAGACCTCGGTCTGCGGCCGCGCCGACGTCGAGGAATTCGTGATCCGCATTTACGAGGCGATACGCCAGCCCTATCAATGCCTCGGCCATCATCTTTCCACCGACGCCAGCATCGGCATCGCGCTCGCACCGGAGGACGGCACCGAACTCGACCAGTTGATCAAGCACGCCGACCTTGCGATGTACGCCGCCAAGGCCGAGGGACGCCGCATCCATCGCTTCTTCGAGCCTGCCATGGATGCCCGCGCCAAGGCGCGGCTCACCATGGAGCAGGATCTGCGGCAGGCGCTGGTCGATGGCGCCTTCGAAATCCACTATCAGCCGTTGCTCGATCTCGCGAGCGGCGAGGTGACGGGCTGCGAGGCGCTCTTGCGCTGGCGTCATCCCGAACGCGGCATGGTCTCACCGGCGGAATTCATTCCGGTCGCCGAGGACACCGGCCTGATCAATGAACTCGGCGACTGGGTCATGGAGACCGCCTGCACCGAGGCGGCCGGCTGGCCGTCGCGGGTCAGGCTCGCCGTCAACGTTTCTCCGATCCAGTTGAAGTCGCCTACGCTGGCGCTGCGGATCACGGGCGCGCTTGCCGCCTCCGGCCTGCCGCCCGATCGGCTCGAGATCGAAATCACCGAGGCGGTGCTGATCCATGACGACGAAAGCGCGCTGGCGATCCTGCATCAACTCCGCGCCATCGGCGTGCGCATCGCGCTCGACGATTTCGGCACCGGCTTCTCCTCGTTGAGCTATCTGAAGCGGTTCCCGTTCGACAAGATCAAAATCGACCGCTGCTTCGTCAGCGACATCGAGGTCGACAGCTCGGCTGCGATCGTGCAGGCGGTGGTGAATATCGCAGCAGCCCGCCACATGACAACGACCGCAGAGGGCGTCGAGACCGAGCAGCAGCGCGAGATACTGCGCCAGCTCGGCTGCACCCAGATGCAGGGCTATCTGTTCAGCGCGCCGAAGCCGGCGGCCGAGGCGAGGCGATTGCTGGGCGCGCGATTGGAGACTGCGACCGCCGTCGCCTGACGCCGTTCCAGCGCGCCGGTGTCGAGCATGGCGGCGATGGCTGAGCTGCCTCCCGCCTCCAGCGCCGCGATGGCCTCTTTGGCCCAGAGGTAGGAAGCTTCAAATATCTCGGTGTGGCGATCGAAATCCGTCACGTCGATCCCGACCGGAGGCGGCGGTCGCATCACCGTATCGAACGGCCCGACCGGCAACGTATCGTAGCGCTGATGCGCCACGAGGCTTCGCCACAGCACGTTCACCGCGCTCGGTGCGGCGGGCAGCAGCTTCTTGCGGAACGGCGTCAGCATGGCGGCGATCAGTTCAAGCCGTCCGGGGAGCGCCGCGTAGTCGACGTCGAACATCTCCGCCGCCGGCTCGCCGAAATGCACCACCAGATTGGGACCGCTCTTGAGCTGGTGCATCGACGCCAGCGGGACATTGTCGATGAGACATCCATCGACCAGCATCGCCCCCTCCGGCGTGTAGAACGGCGGCAACAGCCCGGGGATCGCGCTCGATGCGCGCACCGCCTGCCAGAGCGGCCCCGTCCGGATCAGTTCGAGATTGTGGGTCGAAAGATTGGTTGCGACGGCGGCGAAAGGCCGCCAGCAATCCTCGATCCGGCAGTCGGGGCCGTACTGATGGGCGAGCGCGCGATCGAACGCCTTGTGATCCAGCAGCGCGTAGCGCGGCCAGGTCGGCCGCCGAAAGCTTCGGCTCCTGACGAAAATCTCGTGCGTGCCGCGCTCGAGATGCTCGGCTTCGAGATTTTTGGCAAAGCCGGCCACCATCGCGGAGCCGACGCTGGTGCCGACAAAAATATCGAACATCACGCCGCGTTCGCGAAACGCCTTGTAGATTCCGACATGCGCGGTTCCAAAACTGCCGCCGCCGGCGGCAACGAAGCCGATCGCCCGGCCGCACAGAAAACGGATCAGGCTGTCGATATCGACCTGGTCTTCGAGGGCGACATGGTGATGCATGAAGGCGGGCAGCCGGGCCAACCAGGCCGCGGTGCCAGAGACCTCGCCGCTTCGCTTGTCGTGAATGCGAACGAGGCGTCTGGCCGAGACGGAATGAACCTCGCAGGCGAAGGCCTCGATGTCAGTTAATGCGGCGACAGGCGCCTCCCCGCGACACGCGAACACCACCATGTCGGCCTGGCGGATCGCCTTGCGCGCCCAAGGCGAGGCGTCGCGGCCAGCGAGATAAACCACCAGCGGCGCCGTGTGTTCGAGCTTGTTGAGCCATTCGGTGACTTCGTGCGCATCGAGCGCGCGGCCGGGAAACATTGTGTCGAGACGGCCGGCGTCGATGATCTCGGCATGGGTCGCGGCCAGCCCGTCCCGCATCCGGCGATCGAAATCGCCCGGCAGCGGCTCCAATCCACCGTCGATCAGCGCCACCGTTCGCGCCTTCGGCGAGGTTGGGAACGGTGCGATGCGCGCGGTCTCCCTGGCGAACCGCCGCGCCAGCGCCGCGAGCAGCGCCTCGACGATGGCGGGGGCTTCCTCGACGAGCTTCTGGTAGGCAGGACGCGTCAATGCCAGCACGCTGGTGTCGCGGATGGCGATCACGTCCGCCGTGCGCGGGACATCGGCGAAGAAGCCGATCTCGCCCACCAGTTCGCCGGTCCGAAGCTCGGCGATCGGTTCGAGATAGCCGGTCTTGCGCACCGCGAGCGCACCATGCAGCACCAGGAAAAGCGAATCCGAGGGCCCGCCTTGCGCGACCAGCATCTGCCCGCGCACCAGATCCTGGCGGACCATGGCGTTGAGCGTTTTCAGCCGCTGTTCGGAACTGAGCGTTCGAAACAGCGCGAAGTCCTCCAGAGCGGAGCTCCACACAAGTACCGAACTCGATCCACTCATTTGGCGGTACCCGGTTGAAATTCGCGCCTCAACTTTAGCGCCGGGCCCACACCACCGCGAGCGATATAAAAGCCTTGCTTGAGCGCACTGCAGCAATGCGCCCGGCGTCAACGGACGCACTGCAACATGGACGCCGCGTCCGTCCCCGCGTTACGCCGCCCACCGGCCGCGATTGTTCTCGGCGAGAACGGGCCGGATCAGCCGGCCGAAGCGCTCGGCCTCATCGTCATGCAGATAGCCGGACAGGCAGAACGAATGACAACCGGCATCGATGAATTGCTGCAGCGTGTCGGCGCACTGGACGGGATTGCCGACGACGGCGATGCCGGCACCGGGGCGAACCTTGGTGATGCCGGTCCACAGATGCGGCAGCAACAGGTCGCCATGCTCGCGGGCGAGCTGCTGCACGCGCAGGTTCGCTTCCGACTTGTTGTAGAGCGTTTGGATTTCCTGCTTCTGCCGCTCGGTGGCGTGGCGCGCCAGTTGATCGGCAGCCTCCCCGGCGTCCGCCTCGTTCTCGCGGCAGACCACCTGCAGCCTCATGCCGAAGCCGATGTCGTTTTCGCGGCCATGCGCGCGCGCCATCTCCCTGATCTCGGCAATGTTCGAGGCGATCTTTTCCGGCAGGTCGCCCCAGAACAGATGCACGTCGGAATGCTTGGCGGATAATTCCCAGGCCTGGCGCGAGCCGCCGCCGAGATAGAATTTTGGAAACGGCTGCTGGTGCGGACGCGGCCGGATATGCGCAGCCGAAAGTTTGTAAAATTTTCCTTCGAAGTTTAGCGGTCCGCGCGTGGTCCACAGCGCCTTCAGGATCGAGACCTCTTCCTCCATCAGCGCGTAGCGCTGTTCCTTGGGGTAGCGCACGCCCTCGCCTTCGACCTCGCTCTCGTTCTGGCCGGCGATCAAATTGATGCAGATGCGCCCGCCCGACATCTGGTCGAAGGTCGAGATCATTTTCGCCAGCAGCACCGGGTTGATGTAGCCCGGCCTTGCCGCAATCAGCGGCTTGATGGACGACGAACGCGCCGCCATGAACGCGCCGGTGATCCAGGCTTCCCAGCACACCGAGCCGACCGGGATCAGGAGATATTCGAAGCCGGCCGCTTCAGCCGCACAGTTCGGGAGAGCCCGGAATCTGCGCGTCCATCAGGCCATAGGCCGTGGTGTCGCCATGCGTGGGCAGATACCAGCCGAATTCGAGCTGACGCATGAACGCTTCTCCCTGTCGACACTTGTTGCCGGGTCGTTCAGCCCTGAGTTTAGCGCCTGCGAATCCCGGGGCAATCGGGTTCCCCCTGCAGAGCGATTTTCGATTTCAATCGCGCCCACGCCAAGATAGAGTTTTAGCCATGTCACCGGTCTCGCTGCTTCTCAACATCATCTGGATCGTTCTCGGCGGCGCCTGGATGGCGTTCGGCTGGCTGGTCGCCGCCGTCGTCATGGCGATCACGATCATCGGCATTCCCTGGGCGCGAGCTGCGTTCAATATAGCGGCCTACACCTTGTTCCCGTTCGGCTTCACGGCGATCTCCCGCGATGCCTATACCGGGCAGGAGGATATCGGCACCGGACCGTTCGGCGTGATCGGCAACATCATCTGGCTGGTGCTGGCGGGATGGTGGCTGGCGCTCGGGCATGTCATAACGGCGGTGGTGCTGGCCGTGACCATCATCGGCATTCCCTTTGCCTGGGCACACCTGAAGCTTGCCGGAATCGCGCTATGGCCGATCGGCAAGATCATCGTTCCCACGACTTAAGTTCGGCCTCGGTCTATCCCGAGGCTGCCGTTTCTTCAGGCTTCAGCCGCTCGAACTCGGCATCGCTGACCTCGGTCTGGGCCACCAGCACGCTACAGCGCAGGCGCTTGACCAGATAGCTGCCGATCGAGCCGAACCACCGCGCCAGCGCCCCCTGCGGGCGGTGGCCTACGACGACGAGATGCGCGCCGATTTCTTCGGCAACCTCGGCAATTTTCTGCCCGGCATCGCCGACCTCGAGCCGTGCGGTCGGCGAAAATCCCAGCGCCTTCAACCGCTCGGTGCCTTCGTTCAGGATGGCCTTGTAATCCTCGGTCTGCAGCTCGATCGGGATCGTAAGCCCGGCCTCCGGCGTCATGATCGAGGAAACCTCGACGACGGCGAGCAAAAAGACCTCGGAACGGCAGAGTTGTGCGAGCTTTGCGCCCTCCCGCAACGCGCGCCGCCCCTCGACCGAACCGTCATAGGCGAGAAGAACCTTCTTATACATCGGACGTCCCCATCCATGGTCTAGAAGATCAACGCAACAAGACTAGCACCAATTAACGGGAACGGATCAGAATTTTGACGAGAAGCGCGGCCCGTTTCCCTGGCTCATGGTTTCGCTCCGGCAGGCCTGCCGGCGGGGACGACCATTATTGCGGCACATCGATCCTCTCAGGGACAGATATAGCCGGCGCCGCTGGGGTTTTTGAAGCAGCCGACCGATTCCGGAAGCAGGTGCTTGGGCAGCCACAGCACGACTTCGGGAAAGAAGATGCAGAACGCGATCGCGGCGAAGAACACGATGTAGATGGGCAACGATGCCAGCATCGCTCTGCCAAAGCGCACCCCGACGAATTTCGATGCCATCAGCAGCGCCAGCCCGTAAGGCGGTGTGATCAGCCCGAATGCCAGCGTGACGATGATGACGACGCCCATGTGCACCGGATTGATATCGGCGTTCTTGGTCAGATCGTCGATGATCGGCATGAAAATGATGATCGCGGGAATCGCATCGATGAAGTCGCCGACCACCACGAACAGGGCGACCAGCAACAGCATGATCAGAAAGGGATCGCCGCCGGCTGCCGACGAAATCCAGCCTGATACCACTGCCGGCCCGCGCAGATAGGCCAGCATCCAGCCGAACACCGATGCGGCGCCGATGGTGATGAGCGGAATGGAATAGAGCAATCCGGTCATCGCCATATCGTGCGGCAAGTGCCGGTAATGCCGGCGATTGAGCAACGGGATTGCCACGAACACGATGTAGGCCACGGCGATGATGCCGGCTTCGGTCGGCGTGAACTGGCCGGTCAGGATGCCGCCCATGATGATGAACGGGATCATCAGCGGCACGGCCGCCTCCTTCGTCGCGGTTGCGAACGCGCCAAACGTGGCGCGCTCGCGCTTGATGCCGACCGGCCCGAAGAAGAAACTGTAGATCATCAACCCGATGCCCACGAACACGCCAGGCACCACGCCGCCGAGAAACAACCCGCCGATCGACACGTTACCGGTCGCGCCATACACCACGGCCATGATGCTGGGCGGGATGAGATTAGCCATTGTCGAGGCCGAAGCGATCAGCGCCGCCGTGAAGGCGAGGTCGTAACCTTCCCGCTTCATTTCCGGCGCCAGCGTTCGCGACAGGATGGCGACGTCGGCGGCGGACGAGCCGGAAATGCCCGCGAAGAACATGCTGAAGATCGTCACCACCTGCGCCAGACCGCCGCGCAAATGCCCGACCATCGTTTGCGACAACTTGATCATGCGGACGGTGACGTTCGCCGAGGTCATGAGATCGCCGACCAGCAGGAAGAACGGCACCGCGAGCAGGGCTTCGGTATCCATCCCGTTGAACAGCTGCGCCATCATCGAGGCGAGGCTGACCGGCGTGAACGCCGTCACCATCAGCACGGACGCGATCAGGGCAAAGGCCACCGGCACGCCCATATAGCCGAAGAACAGAAACAGAAATCCCATCAGGAAGATGAGCCCGCCATTGGTCGTCACAGCGCCTTCCTCTTCTCATCCACGTCAGACGGGCCGCCGAAGCCGTTCTTCCAGCCGTTGACCATCTGCTCAATGATGAAAATTGAGATCAGCACACCACACAGCGGAATGGCTGCGTAGAGGCTCGCCAGCGGCGTCATCGACGGCATGCGCAGGCTTTTGAAGCCGTCCAGAAAGTTCAAGTATCCGAAATAGATCATGCAGAAGGCGACGCCGAGCACCACCAGCCGGTTGAACATCTCGAAGAATAGCCGCGCATTGCCGGCCAGCGATTCCGCCAGCACGGCGAGGTAGAGATGATCGTTGCGCCGCGTCGCCGCGCCGACGCCGAAGAAGATGCCATAGATGAAGAATGTCATCGTCGCCTCCTGGAGCCAGAGCCAGGGGTGGCCGATGGTGCGGGTGACAACGTCGCACATCACCAGGATGGAGAAGCCGGTGATGGCGACGCCGCAGAGAATCATCAGAACCTGTTCGAGCCAGTCGAGCGCGCGCCATTTCAGGTGGCGCTGCTCCTCCAGGACGAGGCTATTGAATCCAGGCATGGTCGATTCTCGAATCCGCGATGAGGAACGGCGCAGCGGGAAGCCACCGCTCCCCGCCGCGCACGCCCGCCAGCTACTGAACGTTGCGTACCATGCCGAGGACCTTGACGGCGTTCGGTCCGAGGTCGGACGCCAGCTTGTCCTGGATCGGCTTGCTGATGGCCATGAAGCCGCTCTTGTCGACGGTCTTGACGACCTTGACGCCGATCTTCTCGAGCTTCGCCTGCGCTTCGCGTTCAAGCTTGAAGGCTGCCGTCGGCTCGTTGCGGCTGACTTCGTCGGCGGCCGCCTGCACCCATTTCTTCTGCTCGTCGCTGAGACTGCTCCATACCTTGTCGCTGACGAACAGAGCGGCATTGTTTGCTTCGTGCTCGGTGAGCGAGAGCACCGGGGCGGGTTCGTAGTGCTTGTTGACGAGATAGTTGTTGATGCCGTTCTCGGCCATATCGACAACGCCGGTCTGCAGCGAGGTGTAGACCTCCCCGAACGGCATGTGCACGACCTGGGCGCCGTAAGCCGGGAAAAGGGTATCTTCGGTCACGGTGGCCTGCACCCGCACCTTGACGCCCTTGAGGTCGGCGACTTTCTCGATCGGCTTCTTGCCGTACATGTGCCGCAGGCCTTGCGAGCCCAACCCCAGCATGTGCGCGCCCTTCATCTTGGCCGCATATAATTCCTTCATCGCCGCGATGACGGCGGGATCGCCAAGCACCTTGATGGCGTGCGCTTCATCGCGGAAGATATAGTGAAGCGAGAACACGCCCGATTCCGGCTGCGCGGTCGAGGCGTTGGCGGTCGACAGCATCACGAAATCGATGTCGCCGGTTTGGACCTTTTGCAGGGTCTGCGCTTCGGTGCCGAGCTGGGCGCCGGGGTATTGATTGATCGAGAGCGTGCCCTTGCTCAGTTCGGTCAGCTTCTTGTTGAAGATTTCGGCGCCAATGCCATAGCCGCTGTTCTTGGGCTGGTCGTAGGCGAACGAGAATTCGCGCTTTTGCGCTGACGCCGCTGACGACACCATGGCAATGGCGACGCCCAGCAGAATTCCGCGCGCGAACGGCAGATACCGTGAAACGGACATCGAACTCCTCCCCTGCTTCGCCGCTTTTGCGGACTGATTGTCGCCATCACCCCTAGGGCCCCGGCGTCCATCTCATTATGACCGAAGCCGATGTGTTAACAAGATAGTATTTTAGATTGTATACTATCTGGACCGATGGCAAATTGGCTCCATGGTGACCGCCAAAACCTCGAAAAAGCTGCCTGCTCGCCGCGACGCTGCGACAACTGCCGGGATTCCCTCCCCGGCCGAGGCGCAGCACGAGCGCGAACCGAACGCGCATGTGATTGCCCGGAAGCTGGAGGAGGATGTCGTGCTCGGACGACGCCATCCGCGCGAGCGCCTGGTCGAGCAGGATCTGTGCTCGGCCTTTGGCACCCATCGCGGCGATATCCGGCTCGCGCTGTTCGAATTGGAAAAGCGCGGCATCGTCGAGCGCATCCCGAACCGCGGCGCGATCGTGCGCGATCTCAAGCCGCGGGAGGTCAGCGAAATCTATAATGTGCGCGAGGAACTCGAGGTGATGGCGGTGCGGATTCTGCCGTTTCCGGTCGCGAGCGCCGACATTGTCAGGCTGGAAGCCGTGCAGCGCAAACACGGCAAGGCCGTCGATTCCGGCGACCTTCTGGCCGTGTTCCACAGCAATGTGCAATTCCATCGCGCCCTGTTCGGGCTATGCGGCAATGGCTGCCTGATCGAGACCATCGAGAATCTGGCGCAAAAGGTCTCCGGCATCCGCTCCTATGCCTACGCCAACCCGGGCGCGCTGAACGACGCCCGCCAGGACCATATGGCGATGATCGAGGCTCTGCGGCATTCGCGCCGCGAGGAGTTGATCATGCTGACCCGGCGTCACCTCAAACCGGCGGAGCAGGCTTACATTCGCGCCTACCGGCAACGCTTCGGCGACGGCGGCGCAGGCGCCTGACACGCCCCAAAACGATCCCTGCAGGACCGTTGCCCCTGCCCGGCCAATCGGCTAAATGAAGGCCCGAAGCACCCGTAGCTCAGCTGGATAGAGCGTTGCCCTCCGAAGGCAAAGGTCACACGTTCGAATCGTGTCGGGTGCGCCACTTTACGCCACAGCACGCAGGACCCGCTTAAGGGTCCGTTTTCTGCGCTGCCATTCGATGATCAGGCCGCTTCTGGAACATCGTGCAGGACGAGCAAGTCCGCCCGCGGGCACGGCGCGACCGCGTAGCCGCGACGTTGCTCGCCGCTGAACTCCACGAGCAGGCCTCGCTAGAGTATGCGGCTTCAAGCAGGATATCTTGCCCTCGCGCAGCTGTGGCGCCCAACCAAAAATATCGAAGACGGCCCCATGCAAGGTAGCAGGCAGTCGCCACTACCGCACCTCCCGCACTCAAGCGCGGGTGCTCGCCAAGGCACGACGATCGTCGCGAAACAATGTCTCGATCAACGCGCATTCGCGCAACTTGCTGCTGCCACATTGCGCAATCACGTCTTTCAGTAGGCGTTCCATGCGCTTCAAGTCGGCGATCTTCGCACGTACATCGTCGAGGTGAGCCGTCGCAACAGCGCGAGCCTCCGTGCACGGTTGATCGAGCTCGTCGACGAGCCGCAGCAGCGCGCGAATCTCGTCGAGGCGGAAGCCGAGCTCACGCGCTCTGAGCACGAACCCGAGACGTCGCTCGTATATCGTGTCGTACACCCGATAGCCGGTAGTCGTGCGTGAAGGCTGCGGCAGCAATCCGATCTTCTCGTAATAGCGGACAGTCTCGATGTTGCATCGGGCCCGTTTGGCAAGTTCGCCCCTCTGCAGGCCCCTCACGCCAGCGTGATCGCGCATCATGAAAACCTCTTGAGCCTGTAGCAGCTACAGACCCCAGAGTTAGGCGGCAGATCGGATTTCGCAATGGATCGCGAGTTCAAATACGGCGCAACAGACAGGAGCACTGAACAATGACCGCTAGCAGCGCATCGCGTCCATCATCAGCAAAGGCGACAGCCCAGCCGAGTTTCATCATGCGTCCCGGCGTGTCCTGTCCGGATTGGTCGGTTGTCACATCTCCGGTGGTCAAGGATGCGCTACTGGCAATGTTCGAGTCCGAACACATTTTGAATCGTTGGTCGGGTTATTCGCCCGCCGAAGACCGCGTACGTGCTGCGCTGCTCGGGCTTTACGCGGAGCAGGGTCGAGCTCCGACCATCGACGCACTTGCGGCGCGCGCCCGGTTGGATACGGCCGAGGCCCGGAGTCAGCTTGCGGAACTCCGGCTGCGCGATCTTGTCGTCCTCTCCCGCGATGGCGAGCGGATCATCGGCGCCTATCCTTTCAGCGACCGCGACACCGGTCAGCGGGTCAAGCTGGACGGTCGAACGGTCAACGCCATGTGCGCCGTCGACGCGCTGGGCGTCGGCGCTATGTTGGGGCGCGACGTTCAGATCGACTCGCGCTGTCACCGCAGCGGCAGCGCGATCAGGATCACAACTCGCGACTGCGGCCGAGCAATTGCGGTTGCTCATCCTGAAACGACGGTTGTCTGGCTGAGCCTGCGTTATGAAGGCGGATCCGCGGCGTACTCTCTTTGCACGGTGACCGTATTCTTCGCCACGGACGACCATCTCGAAGCGTGGCACAAGGATCAACCTGCTGACATGCGCGGCGTTCGGCTTTCGCTCGGCGAAGCGCTCGAGGTCGGCCGGGCAATTTTCGGACCAAGTTTAGCGGGTATCGATGCATGCACCGGCTCCGCCCAACGCCTCGACGCTCTTTCGGTCGGCGGCTGACACGCCCAGGAGATGGTTCAATGGCGAACAACAACACGATCACGAACGGCAAGAATGGCGGCCGCTACGATGTGGCTGTCATCGGAGCCGGTTCGGCGGGCTTCTCGGCTGCGATCACTGCGTGCGAGCAGAACGCGCAGGTCGCCCTCATCGGCAGCGGGGTCATCGGCGGCACCTGCACCAACATCGGGTGTCTGCCTTCCAAGACGTTGATTCGTGCGGCGGAGACATTGCACAGCGCCTGCGTTGCAGCCCGCTTCGCCGGGATCGAAGCAGGGGCCAAGATCAAGGATTGGCGCGCGACGGTTCGGCAAAAGAACGAGCTGGTCACGGAGCAACGGCAGGCCAGATACACAGACATTCTGCAATTCTATGGAGACGTTGCGTATATCGAAGGGGCGGCCCGTCTCGTCAATGGCGGAATCGAGGTCAGGGGCGAGCAGGTCCACGCCGAAAAGATCATCATCACCACCGGCGCGCGACCAGCCGTGCCGGAGATTCACGGCATCGAAACGGTTCCCTATCTCACGAGCACGTCGGCGTTGGATCTTGAGGAGCTGCCGAAGTCGCTGCTCGTGATCGGCGGCGGCTACATCGGCGCGGAGCTTGCCCAGCTGTTTGCCCGCGCCGGCGTTGCGGTCACGCTCGTTTGCCGTTCACGCCTGCTGCCCAAGGCCGACGATGAAATCAGCGAAGCGCTGACGGAGTACCTTGCAGACGAAGGGATCAAAATTGTTGCAGGGGTTGCATACCGCGCTATTCGAAGGGACGGCGCGGGCGTGAAGCTCGCCGTGGCACGCGATGGCCGGGAGCAAGTTTTTGAGTCTGAGAAGGTGCTCATCGCCACTGGCCGGACGCCGAATACCGAGCAACTCGGTCTCACCGAAGCGGGGATCGCCGTCTCGAACAACGGCGCGATCGTCGTGGACGACCGCATGCGTACTACCAGGCCGGACGTCTATGCCGCGGGTGACGTGACCGACCGCGACCAGTTCGTCTACATGGCGGCTTACGGCGCAAAGCTTGCGGCGATAAACGCCTTGAACGGCGACACGCTGCGTTACGACAATGCGGCGATGCCGGCCGTGGTGTTCACCGACCCGCAGGGGGCAAGCGTCGGCCTCACGGAAACGGCTGCGCGCGCCGCCGGGTACGATGTTCGTGTTTCGACGGTCCGGCTCGACCAGGTGCCGCGCGCGTTGGCGGGCCGGGACACCCGCGGTCTGATCAAGCTGATCGCCGATCGCGCGTCGCGACGGCTGCTCGGGGCGCATATCCTGGCTCCGGAAGGCGCGGACAGTATCCAGACCGCGGTGCTGGCGCTCCAGCACAGACTAACGATCGATGATCTCACGGCCGCGATCTTCCCGTATTTGACCACCGTCGAAGGGCTCAAGCTCGCTGCACAGGGGTTCGACAAGGATCTGAGCAGACTATCTTGCTGCGCGGGCTGAACAAATTGATTCAGTTTCCGCTCGTCCACGCGAAAGTGTGACCCAGGGCCACAACCGAATGCAGCAAGGCAAACTCAGCCGTCCAGAGGTGTACCATGATTCGAGCGATTACCTCCGGACGCGGCTGGCCTGGGCATCAATGTGGATCTGGCGCCTCCTTATCGCCGGTAGCACGCTTGCTATCGTGGTTCCCACGCTCGCCGCTGCCAAAACCAAGTCGGGGATTGAACCAATGACACTGACACGCGAACTCTATGACGCCTTCCAAAGCGCCCAGATCGATCGATGGGACGCGATCATTTCACCAAATGTCGTGACCAATAGCCCAGGCGGACGGGGGATCGAGGGGATCGGCCCTCTCAAGACGTGGGCGGCCGCCTTCGCCACCACGCTCGCTTATCAGATCGACCTTGTCGATGAACACCTTGCACTAGACAGCCGCGGCAACGGGCGCGGCTTCATCACCTTCAATCTCCACTGGAAGCATGACCGCGAATTCATGGGGCTCGTGCCCACCTTTCGCGAGGGAACTTCGATCGAGACGCTGTTGCTGACCATCCAGGCGAACAAGATCGTGCGCATCGACGTGGCCGATAATTCGCTCGATCTTGCTATCTGTCTTTGGGATCGCGGCTGGCCGCACCCGCATAACTGGACGCCACCGGCGATCGTTGCTGGTGTGAATCGCAGAAGCGCTTAGTTCAGCGCACGCCAAGCCGAGAAGGAGATTTGGTCATGCGCGTTGCAGTCATCGGCGCTGGCGCGGTGGGGCGCGCGCTCGGGCGCGCCTGGGTCAAGGCAGGCCATGATGTGGTCTATGGCGCGCGCACCGCCGGCGTCAAGGACATGGCGTCCTTTCTCGCCCAGACTGGGGGACGCGAAGCACCGGGCCAGGCCGCCGCGCTTGCTGCGGACGTTGTCGTGCTGGCGTTGCCGTGGGGCAAGGCGGAACCGGCCGTACGCGGCCTGGGCGACCTCAACGGAAAGGTCGTCATCGATTGCATGAACCCGCTCATCATGCGCGATGGGGCGCTCGGGCTTGAGTGCGGATTTGAAACGTCGGGCGCGGAACGCGTGGCAGCCTGGCTTCCGGGCGCGCGCGTCGTGAAGACGCTCAATCAGGCCGGTGCGGAGGTGATGGGGGATACCACCATGCTGTCGGCGCGCCCCGTGATGTTTCTCGCTGGCGATGATGCCGCCGCAAAGGACACTGCACGAGCGTTAGTCGCCGAACTCGGCTTTGAGCCATTGGACGCGGGTCCGCTCAGCATAGCGCGCCTGCTCGAGCCCTTGGCCATGGTGTGGATCAACCAAGCCATTTTACGCGGCGAGGGCCGCGACTGGGCCTTCACGTTGGCCCGTCGGCGGCCGTGACTGTTCATCCGTTTCGTCCGCGTGTCTGTCAAGCTCAAGCATCTACACTACGCTGAGATGGCCGCGCGTCACGACAGCTTCCGAAAGGCTGCTGATGTGCTCGGGCTCACGCAATCCAATCTCAGCGCTGTCCAGGTTGAAAAAAGAATTCGCAGTCCATGGAAAACCGCCCGGCCCGGATCGCCCCTTGGCCGTTGAAATTGCGAACGGCTGTATTTGCCGACGACACCTGCGTCTACGTCGCCAAGGATATGCGAGTCGGACTGATAGCGCCCGCGATCTAATATCTAGCCGGGAAGGAGGTCAGATGCGCGGCGGAGAATTTAGATCGTATCACCGACACCAGTAGCGTGACCAATCCAGTCTCCGCCCGGGACAGCGAAGGCGCGCTGTTTGCCGACTGATTATCCCACGCCGTCGCAATTCTTAATGAACCCTTGGCGCATCCCTTTCCGGGCAGCCCGCCGTCAGCTCACGCTGCGCAGCTTGCGGAGTGGGTCGGGGCATTGCCGGAAGCCGCGTAATAGAAGGCCTCATAGTAGGCTTCCAGCTCCGCAACGGCGCGATGCTCCCATTCCTTGGCTTGCGCCAGCAGGGAGCCGCTATGAAGCGGCCGGAAGGCCGCGGTTTGGCGGTACAACGAAGCGATGGTGCGGTATCGGCGAACGTTTTCCATGATGGCCATGCCGTTCATGTTCGGATCTCCCCTTTCTTTCCCGGGCACGAACTTGCGGCAGAACGATTTTCGATTAGTTAGCGGCGCTGGAAGAGAGCCCATGTGGTTTCCGAACTGTTGACGGCGGGTGCTCAACGGATAGACGCGGCGTGGCCCCCTCAAAGTTCGAAAAGCTCAACCGCTTCACTCGTCTGTGCGAGTTGTCTGCGGCGCGGTCGAAGAATTTTCGCTCGAACAGACGATGTCCTTCGGCAACAGAGACGCGACGCCCCCATCAAGCCCCCATGCCGGGATCGACAATGTACGGGCACAGTAGGCCAACCCGATCCCGAGAAGCGATGCGCACAACATCGTGGCAGCGAACGGCCAGGTCACTCGTCTTCTTTGCGGTAGTGGTTGCAGGCTGGCCGCGGTGACGGCTGACATTTGGTTCGGGCTGGACACTGGTCAGGATCCTGGCTGGAGAATGATGAGGTCGAGACCAGCCATCGCCGATCGCGATGGCCCGGCGTTGTTCGCTCGGCGCGTGACGCCGAACAGACCGCGACGCCGCAGCTCGCGGACATCGCGCGATCTGCCGAGAGCTATTCGATGCTCAAGGGCGGGGAGCCCTCCCCCGGCAGAGCCCGCGAGGCCGCGCCCTAATGGTTCTTATGCTGCTGCGCGACTCCACTGACGGCGGCTCCGGCATTTTCCTCGACGTTGTAGAGGATCTCGACAGGGCCGGCCTTCTCGAACACCAGCGTGCCCTTCACCTTCTGGCCGAGTTGTAACGGCTCCTTGAGGCCGAGCAGCAGGATACGATACGAGCCGGGCTTGAGCTCTACGGTCTTGCCGGGCTTGATCTCGATGCCGTTGGCGAGCGCGCGTGTTTTCGTCATGCCGTCGACATCGACCACCTCGTGCACCTCGATCTGGCTTGCCGAGGGTGAGGCGCCTCCGATCAGGCGATCCGCAGTCTTTCCCTTGTTGGTGATGGTGAGGTAGCCGCCCGCAATGTTGGCGTCCTTCGGGGTCGGGCGCGACCAGGGGTGACCGATGTCGATCGCACCGACCTTGAACTCGTGCGCGCCGGCCCCGGTCGTAACGAGCACGGCGGCTGCGACGAAAATGGCCGCGGTGACAAACACAAAGATATCTCTGACGATGGTTGTCATTATTGTCCTACTCCGATACGCGCGCTGGACCGTTAAGGCGTGTAGAGAAACATTCAGACGCGATTACGGCCGGTGCTCGCCGTGATTGCGGCTACTGCCGGACGTGATTACGGCCACCGCATCGTGACGCGACGCGAAGAAAATCGGACGCACAACCAAGCAGCCGGGCCGCACCTCTTTCACCATTTGCTCAACACGCGACAGCCACACCGATGCCGCGCTCGCGATGATGTCTTCGCTTTTCCGCTTCCCTTCCGTCGCCAGCAAGTCGCGCTTCTCGCACGATCCAGTCAATCTCGCGCCCGATTGCAATGGCTAATCGTCCGACAGTGAGTAAAGGGGGCGTATGTGCGTGCGTATCTTAAACGGCCGGCTGCCGGTGTCTTTTCATCCATCATGTTTTTTCTCGCGTTACCTGCGGAAGCGCATCATCCCGGCGGCGGCGGCAATACCGGTAGCGGCGGCCCCATCAACACCATCTCGGCCGACACGCTTTCCGAAGGACTGATCGCAGCATCCGTTCGCTACGAATTCATCCGGCTTGGCCAGCTCAGCGACGCCCAGCTGCTCGCCGCCGCGAGCCAGGGCACCCACGCGCACTCGATCCGCTCGATCGACGCCGTCTCGCTTTCGGTCGCCTACGGCATCACCAATGACCTGACCGTTGCCGTTCGCGCCGCCGGCGTCCGCCGCTCGGGTATCAGCGAGCCCGCCGAGGACATGCTGAGCGGCGGCCATATGGGCATGATGAATACGAGCGACATGAGCAGCCTGATGAGCCCTGACGGCATCAACCGGCGCGGCAATTCGGCAGGCTTCGGCGACGTAACCATGCTCGGGCAATACCGCTTCCACAACAACGCGCAGACGGGAACGTCGGCCGCCGTGCTGTTTGGCTTCAAGGCGCCGACCGGTGTCACCAACCGACGCGACAGCCTCGGCGAGCTATTCCAGGCCGAGTTTCAGCCGGGCTCGGGCTCTTGGGACGGCCTGTTCGGCGCCGCCCTCACCAAGCGCGCAGGCCGCTGGTCGTTCGACGTAAGCGGCCTCTATTACCTGATCAGCACAGGCACGCAGAACACCAATCTCGGCGACCGCTTCCTGTTCGGCACCGCGGTGTCGTATCGCCTGGTCGGCGCCACCGGCTCATCCAAAGAGGTGGAGTTGCACGAATACTGCATGCAGCCCCGCAACCAGCTGCAGGAGCATTGCCTCTATCACGCCAATCACGACCACAGCGACATGAAGAAGACGCCCTACACACTCGACCTCGTTCTCGAGCTCAATGGCGAGTGGCACGACAAGCAGCGGACCGCCGGTATTCCGGACCCCAATTCGGGCGGCACCACGGTCTATCTCTCACCCGGCGTACGCGTGGGCTTCGATCGCTTTTCGGGCTTCGTCTCCGTCGGCGTGCCGGTCATCAACCAGCACAACGGCATTCAGTCCAAGCCCGATTATCGCATCCTCACGGGGATCGGCGCGCGGCTGAACTGAACACGGAAGTGGGCGGCCGCCGTTTGGCGCCGGCGGCATTCTGGCTATAATCTGGCCAGAATGCCTTTCGCCATCATACTTGCTCCGGAAGCGGTCGAAGACCTCAGGAGGTTGACGGCGAAGGTTCGAACAACGGACTGCGCTCGAGACGCATCTGCGACACGAGCCTGAAAAGGTAAGCCGCAGTCGCATCAAACGGTTACGAGGATTGCGCCGTCCGCAGTATCGACTGCGCGTGGATGAAGTCCGGGTGTTCTATGATGTTTCCGGCACGACCGTCGAAGTTTTGGCGATCGTAGCCAAATCGGAGGCTGAGTTATGGCTCGCACAGTTCGGAAATCCGGCATGAAGGAAGTCCCCCTGTCCGAAATCAAGGACGATCTGTCTCGCTTCCTTCGCGAGGCGGCGACCCAGGAAATCGTCATAACCCGTCATGGTAAACCGGCAGGCGTGCTCATCGGCTTTGAATCGGAGGATGACTGGTTCGAATACCGTCTCGAACATGACCCACGCTTCCTGCGCCGCATCGAACAGGCGCGCAGCAGCTTGAGCGCTGGACTTGGCGTCAGGCTCGAAGACGTCGAACAGGAATAGCGCGCCTGCCATGATTCTCCGCCCGCCGCGCGAAGCTTAGGCTGGGTGTCATGCGGCGCGGATGTTGCCGAGGAATTTGCCGGTTTCGGTCTCGAGCTGCTCGGATTGCGACGTCAGTTGCGCGGCTGCATTCAAGACGAGGGTGGCGGCAGCGTCGACCTTGCTCGACGCTTCGCGAACGCCCGTGATGTTTTGCATCACCTCCTGGGCGCCCTGTGCCGCCTGCTGCACGCTGCGGGCAATCTCGTTGGTCGCAGCGCCCTGCTCTTCGACGGCGGCCGCAATGGAGCCGGTGATTTCGTTCATCTGCCCGATCGTGGTGCCGATCTCGCGGATGGCGTTGACCGTCGAGCCGGTCGCGTCGCGAATTTCCTGGATCTGGCTGGTGATCTCGTCGGTAGCCTTGGCGGTCTGCGACGACAGCGCTTTGACCTCGTTGGCCACGACGGCAAAGCCCCTGCCGGCTTCGCCGGCCCGGGCGGCCTCGATGGTTGCGTTCAAGGCCAGCAAATTCGTCTGTCCCGCGATGGTCTGGATCAACGCCATGACCTCGCCGATCTTCTGGGAAGCCTCGACCAGGCGTCCGACCATGGCCTCGGTTCGGTTGGCCTGCCCGACTGCATTCTGGGCAATTGACGAAGACTGGGTGACCTGCCGCGCGATCTCCTGGATCGAGGACGACAGCTCCTCCGCCGAAGCTGCAACGGTCTGAACGTTCGATGCGGTCTGCTCGGCTGCGGCCGCGACCTTGGCGCTCTGATCCGTCGTCCCCACCGCGATCGTGGACATCGACGAAGCCGAATCCTGCAGCTCGTCGGCGGCGGTGGCGGTGCCCCGGATCACCCCGCCGATGCTGCGCTCGAATTCGTTGGCGATACGGGCGAGATCCGTCCGCCGCTCCTCGGCGGAACGGACCTTCATCGCTTCCTGCTCGGTGCGGAGCTGCGTCGTTTCGACCAGATGATCCCTGAAGACCTGCAGGCTTCGCGCAATCCGGCCGACCTCGTTGGTCCGGTCGACGAACGGAATGTCGACCGCAAGATTTCCCTTGGCCACCTCGTCCATGGCCGCGCAGGTTCTGTTGAGGGGGCCGACCAGGCCGCGGCCAAGCCAGAACGCCGCGAATGCCGCGAATGCCAGCCCGGCGAGCCCCGCGATCCCAGCCCAGATCATCCGGCGAAACACCACGGCGTCGATATCGTCGACATAGGCGCCCGCCTGAAGCGCCAGAAGCTTGTCGCCCGCCCCAAAGGCCCCGACATAGGAGACCTTGCGAAGTTCGGCACCACCGGCCGACCGGGGCGACAGATATTCGACAAAGCCGCCGCCGGCGCGCGCCGTCCGCACGATGTCCTGGATCAGCAGCTTGCCGCTCTTGTCCTTGAACTCCCAGCGGTTGACGTTGATGTATTTGGGATTGGCGTGCACGTAGGTCACGCCGGCGTCAGCGCTTCCCGTGCCGTAGACGCCGATATAGTCCGAATATTCGCCCCACCGCATGGAGCTGATCGAGGCGAAGGCCATCTGGCGCGCCTTATCCGGCTCGATCCTGCCTGCCTTGGCCTCGCCCTCATAGTGGGCGAGAATCTTGGTCGCAGCCTCGACGAGATCGCGGACCGTGGTGCGCCGCTCGCCCAGGACCGCATCCCGCAACACCAGGATCTGCAAGGCGGAGACGGCAAACAGCACCATCGTGAGCGCCGCAATGATCATCGCAAAACGCTGATAGACGGTGAGGTTGCGCATGCCGCTGGCCTTCCTGTTGGTTGAGGATTTGTACCAATACACCGTTAATCGAATGTTAGCGGTGGGTTGCGCAGATGGCCCGCGACGTCCGATCGCGAGAATCGGCGCTTGAAATGACAGCGCTGCGGCGACACAATGGCGTGCCTTTCCTTCCAACATGACGCGCCAATGATCGCCGCACCGTGCGGACGGCTTGCCGCGGTAAGAGTGATCCATAATGGCTGAAGCCGACCTCGACATCCTCATCCGGCAAATCGCAAAAGCGCAGAACAAGAGCCTGATGGCCGCCGTCAAGAAACGCCGCGACCAGATCATGGCCCGCGCGGCCAAGGCCAAGGACAGGGAGACCCGGGATCAATTCCGGCTGATCGCCAAGAGCACGATGCTGCTAGGTGCGGCCGCGGCCAAGCGGCTGCAGAATTCAGCGGAAAACACCGCCGATAGTTATGCCCGGGCAATCAGGAACGCGGCCGAGGAAGCGGCTGCGCAGATGGCGGCGAAGAAAAAGGACGGCTAGGCGCGCTCAACGCCAAGCATCCTCTTCAGCTTCATCACCGCGCTATCAGGCGTGGTGAGCACCGGCCGCCCGGTTGCTTCAGCGACCTCTGCGGCCGCCGGCGCCATGCTGTACTGGGCGAGCGCAATCAAATCGCAATGGCGCAGGTCTTTTGACGCCTCCACCACCAACCGATCGTGCGTGGCGCCGTCGCCGCGATCGAGCGCGGCCAGCGCACCTTCCGCCAGTTTCGGCACCAGTTCGATCGACGACGGAAACTCCGGCGGCATCGAGGCCAGCGTCGGCGGAAACGTCGACAGCAGGCCGATCTTGCGGCCGCGGGCGGCGGCCTGCTCGATCATGGCTTCGTTGGGCTTGAGCACCGGCATGGACGAATGCGCGCGGGCGACCGCTTCGATGCAGGGACCGAAGGCGGAGCACGTGAACAGGATTGCGTCCGAACCGGTGCTGGCCGCATAGCGCCCTAGCTTCAGGAAACGCTCGGTCATGACATCGGACAGCCCGCCGTCGCGCGCCAGATCAGCCGACAGGCTGTCGTCCAGCAAGTTCATCAGGCGGGCGTCCGGCCAAAGCCTCGCGAAGGAGGCCTCGATCGGCACAACTGAATGTTTCAGGGCGTGGATCAGGGTGATGCGCATGCGGATCAGTTTGGCTGCGGCGCGGCTGGTGTCAACCCGACGTGCCGCAGCGTGATTTTTACTTGAACGGCAGGGCGTACATCAGGCCGCCCTTGGTCCAGGTCGCGTTCAGGCCGCGATCGAGTTTCAGCGGGCTCGACTTGCCGACATTGCGCTCAAAGATCTCGCCGTAATTGCCGCCCGCCTTGATCGCCTTCAGCATCCACTTGTTGTCGAGGCCGAGCCGCGATCCGAGTTCGCCAGACGTGCCCAGCAGCCGCTGGATCGCCGGGATGCCGCTGGACTTCGCCATCTCATCGGCATTAGCAGCGGTGACGCCGAGTTCTTCCGCCTCGATCAGGCCGGAATGCAGCCAGGCGATGATGTCGGTCCACACCTCGTCGCCGTTGCGGGTGAAAGGCCCGAGCGGCTCCTTGCTGATGGTCTGCGGCAGGACGACATAGTCGGCGGGGTTCGAGGCCGCCGTGGTGACGGCGCCCGCCAGCGCCGATGCGTCCTGGGTCATGGCATCGCAGCGCCCGCCGAAAAAGGTCTGGTACATGGTGTCGGTGCGGTCGAACACCAGCGGTTTCCATTCGATTCCGTTGGCGCGGCCGTAATCGCCGAGCGTGACTTCGTGGGTCGTGCCCTGTGCGACGCAGACGGTGGCGCCGTTCAGCCCCTTGAGATCCTTCACGCCGGCGTCGGCGCGCACGACAAACCCCTGGCCGTCGTAGAAATTGACCGGCCCCTGCCGCAGCCCGAGCGTCGCGCCGCGCAGGTAGGTCTGGGTCGAGTTGCGATAGAGTACGTCGATCTCGCCCGATTGCAGGGCGGTGAAGCGGTTCTGCGCCGTCAGCGCGACGTATCGCACTTTTGCGGCGTCGCCGAGCACGCCGGCCGCCAAGGCGCGGCAATAGTCGACGTCGAGCCCCTTGTAGTTGCCTTGCGAGTCCGGCGTCGAGAAGCCGGCAAAACCGGCGCTGACGCCGCACACCAGCATGCCGCGCTGCTTGACCGTATCCAGCGTAGCGGCCTGCGCCGTCAAGCACGACGCGGCGAGCAAGCCCGTAGCGATGACAATCCTCTTCATACTGCTCCTCCTGCTAATGGCCCACACTCTTCAAGGCTAAGTCGACCGCCTGGCCCAGGCGGTCGACGATCATGTCGATATCGTCCGATGTCGCGATATAGGGCGGCGCGAGCAGGACATGATCGCCGCTGCGGCCGTCCATGCATCCGCCCGCGGGATAGCAGCCAAGGCCGCCTTCGAACGCGATCGCCTTGATGCGCTGGTTCAATTTCAGCGCCGGATCGAACGGCGCGCGGGTGGCGCGATCGGCGACGAGTTCGATGGCCTGAAACAGGCCGCGGCCCCTGATGTCGCCGACATGCCGGTGATTGCCGAAGCGCTCGGTGAGGCGCCGCTCGAGCTGACCGCCGAGAGTCTTGACCCTGTCGAGCAATTGCTCGTCATCGATCACGCGCTGCACCTCGAGCGCCGCGGCACAAGCCAGCGGGTGGGCCAGATAGGTATGGCCGTGCTGGAACGCGCCCGAACCGTCGCGAATGACATCGACGATGCGCGCGCTCGCAAGCATGGCGCCGATCGGCTGATAGCCGCCGCCCAGTCCCTTGGCGATCGCCTGGATATCCGGCGCGATGCCTTCCTGCTCCCAGGCGTGGCGCGTGCCGGTGCGGCCCATGCCGCACATCACCTCGTCGAGGATGACGAGCGCGCCATGCCGGTCGCAGATCTCGCGGACGGCGCGGAAATATCCCTCCGGCGCCGGCACGCAGCCGGCGGTCGCGCCCACGACAGGCTCGGCGATGAACGCCGCCACGCTCTCCGGGCCAAGACGCTGGAATTCCGCCTCCAGTTCAGCCGCCAGGCGAGCGACGAAATCCACCTCGGATTCGCTGTCGCGCATTTCGTGATAGGCGAAGGCCGGCGTCACATGGCTGAAGGCCGTCGACAGTAGCGGGGCATAGGGCTCGCGGCGCCAGGCGTTGCCGCCGGCAGCCAGCGCACCCAGCGTATTGCCGTGATAGCTCTGGCGGCGCGCGATGAAGTGCCGGCGCTGCGGCTGGCCCATCTCGATAAAATACTGCCGCGCCAGCTTGATGCCGGCTTCGATCGCTTCCGAACCGCCGCTGACGAGATAGGCGTAGCCAAGCCCGCCGGGCTCGTGGCCCACGAGCTTGTCGGCCAGCGCTTCGGCCGGCTCCGACGAGAAGAAGCTGGTATGGGCATAGGCGAGTTTCGCCGCCTGCCGCGACATCGCCTCGAGCACGCGCGGATGCTGATGGCCGAGACAGGAGACGGCAGCGCCGCCGGACGCATCCAGAATCCGCCTTCCGTCCTCGCCAATCAGCCAGACGCCCTCGCCGCCGATTGCCTTGGGAGGGGTTTCACGCAGGCTTCGATGCAGCACCCGGCTTCGGCTCGCACCCATATCGATCAACCTTCCTCGGCGACATATTGCGACATCGCGGCCAGCCGGCCTTCGGTTGCTTCAAGGCGCCGCCTTGCGCTCGCGCCGCCGAGCACGAAGGTGACCGCAGCCAGCGACTGCGCAATCGCAATGGCTCCCGTCAAGCTCGGGAAGAATCCGGGCGATGCGGCCGCTTCATAGAGCAGCAGATGATCGGCGCCCTCCGCCATCGGCGCGGTGATCGCGTCGGCAATCGCGACCAGCGTGGCGCCGGAATCATGCGCGGCGCGCGCCGACAGCACGCTGGCCCTGGAATAGGGCGCAAAGCCGATGACCACGACCGCGTCGCCGCGCTGGAAGGCGCCGAGGTCGAGATCTTCCGGACCGGAGCCGCCGACCAGTTGCACCTCGTCGGAGCGGAACAGGCGGAGCTGATAATTGAGCAACTCGGCCACGCTGCGGCAGCTTCGAAAGCCGGCGATCCAGATTCGCCGCGCGGCATGCAGGGCCTTGGCTGCTTCGGCCACCGAGCCGGTGGAAATGCGCGCGAGGCCCGCCGCCTCGGCTTCCAGCTTGTCGGCGACCAGCGATATCTCGGCGTGGGGTCCCTTGCGACCGGCGCGGGTGCGTGCCGAGAAGGGCTGAGCTTGCGCTGGACGGCGCGCCTCGGTCAACGCGGCGCGCAATTCGTCCCATCCCGAATAACCCAGCGCTTTCGCCAGCCGGGTGAAGGCGGCGGGATCGGCGCCGGCCTCGGCCGCCAGATCGCGCATTGAACGCGTGGTGGCGTCGTAATCATTGGCGGCGACGAAGCGCCCGACTTGCTGCAGCCGCGCCGGAAGCGACGGCAAGGCACTGCATAATTCGCTGAGCGGTGAGGATTTCGACTGGAGCTGCGCCATGAAACAAATGTTGCACGAAACCAATTTTGGTGCAACATTTGAAATGCGTCCCGGGACGCATGGCCGAAGATCGCTGTCGCCAGAAGGATCCTTGTGCTGTGAAGACATCCACGCCCGACTTCCCACGCCGCAGGCGGCTGCGCTTCTCGCTGAACCGCCAACAACTCATCGGCCTTGCCTGGCAAATCCTGGTGGTCGGGATCGCCGTCGCGATCGTTGGCTGGCTCTGGTCGAACGCGCTGCACAATCTGTCGGTACGGCGGATTTCGACCGGCTTCGCGTTTCTCGGCCGCGAAGCCGGGATGCCGATCGCGGACAGCTGGCTCGCCTACAGCCCGAGGGACCCGTACGTCCGCGCCTTCATCGTCGGCATCGTCAATACGCTTCGCGTCGCCGTGATCGGCATCGTGCTGGCGACCGTGATCGGCACGCTGGTCGGCATCGCGCGGCTGTCGTCGAACTGGTTGCTGTCGCGGCTCGCCGCCATCTATGTCGAACTGCTGCGCGACATTCCCCTGCTGCTGCAATTGCTGTTCTGGTACGTGCTGATGCAGGGATTGCCGGCGGCGCGCGCCGCATGGAAGCCGGTCGAGGGCGTCTTTCTTTCCAACCGCGGCCTGGTGCTTCCATCAATCCCGATCGCGGAAGCAAACCTCTGGGTGATCGCGGCCGTCATCGCCGGGCTGATCGCGCTCTATGTGCTACGGCGGCAGCTGATGGCGCGGCAGATGGCCGACGGCAAGGTGCGCCATCTGTGGCCGTACGCCTTGGCCTTGCTCGTGGGATTGCCGGCGCTGGTGTCCCTTGGCTTGGGCGCTTCCTGGACCGTCACGATGCCGGAGCTGCGCGGATTCAATTTCGTCGGTGGGCTGACGCTGGCGCCGGAATATTTTGCGCTGCTGATCGCGCTGGTCACCTATACGTCAGCCTTCATCGCCGAGATCGTCCGCAGCGGCATCCAGGCCGTTCCCAGAGGGCAATGGGATGCGGCAAACGCGCTCGGCCTGCGCCGGAGTTTTGTGCTTCAGCGCATCGTGCTGCCGCAGGCCTTGCGCGTCATCATTCCGCCGATGACCAGCCAGTACCTCAACCTCACCAAGAATTCCTCGCTTGCCGTCGCGGTCGGCTACCAGGACGTGGTGTCGATCGCGAATACGACGCTGAACCAGACCGGCCAGGCCATCGAAGCCATCGCGCTCATCATGATGGTGTTCCTGACGATCAGTCTCGGCATCAGTCTTCTCATGAACTGGTACAATGCGCGCATCGCGCTGGTGGAGCGCTGATCTCATGACGTCGATCACGGACGGGCCGCAAAATCCACTGCCGTTCAACAGCGCGCGATCGCGCAAGGTCCTGGGCGGGCGCGTCATCCGCTGGCTGCGCGCCAACCTGTTTGCCTCGGTCACGTCCTCGGTCATCTCCGTGCTCCTGATAGCCCTGCTCGGCAAAGCGCTGGTGAGCCTCGTGCAATGGGGCTACTGGAATGCGATCTGGTCGGTGCCCGGTGACCAGACCGGCGCCTGCCGGTCGATCCGCGGACTCGGCGCCTGCTGGGCCGTGATCCCCGAGAAATATCGCTTCATCCTGTTCGGCACCTATCCGTTTAGCGAGCAATGGCGACCGGCGCTGGTGTGCCTGACATTCATTGCGCTGTTCTATGTGTCGAGCCGGCGGAACTGGTGGCGCAAGGAACTGGTGGCGGTGTGGGCGGCCGCACTGGTGCTGATCGGCGTCCTGATGTGGGGCGGCGTTGCCGGATTGACCTACGTGTCGCAGGACCGCTGGGGCGGTCTGCCGGTGACGTTGATCCTTGCGACCTTCGGGCTCGCCTTCGGCTTTCCGCTTGGGATTGTCGTGGCGCTGGGCCGCCGCTCTAAGCTTCCGGCGATCCGATCGCTCTGCGTGCTCTATGTCGAACTGATCCGCGGTGTTCCCCTGATCAGTCTCCTGTTCATGGCCAGCGTGATGTTTCCACTGTTCATGCCCGATGGCGTCAACATCGATAAATTGCTCCGTGCCCAGATCGCGTTCGTGCTGTACGCCGGCGCCTACCTCGCCGAAGTCGTCCGCGGCGGCCTGCAGGCCATTCCGAGAGGCCAGCACGACGCCGCCGACGCGCTCGGGCTTTCCTACTGGAAGAAGAATGGCCTGATCATCCTGCCGCAGGCGATCCGACACGTGATTCCGCCGCTGGTGAATACGTTCATCGCCTTCTTCAAGGATACCAGCCTGGTGCTGATCATCGGCATCTTCGACCTGCTGACGACGGCGAAGACGTCGATCATCGATCCCGCCTGGCAGCCGTTCAGCGTCGAAGTCTACGTGTTCGTGGGGCTGATCTATTTCGTCTTCTGCTTTGCGATGTCCCGCTATAGCCGGCATCTGGAGGCGCAGGCACGGCCGGGTTGACGGCCGCTATGGATGGCGCGTCAGCGCCGCCGGGTCTTGAAGCGATGACCGACGACAATCAGCGCCGCACGCGGACGCTCGGCAGCCTTGCCGCCTTCCGGTTCGCACGGTCCGGCGTCAGCCAGCCGGTTGTCCTGCGTCGCCGCCTCGAGCGCACGCAGGAAATCCCGCCCCTCGGCAGTGATTCGCCAACCATCGCCATCGCAAAGCACATGGCCGCTGGCGAGAATATGCACTGCCAGACGAGGCCAACAATTCCACCGCGCGGCATAACAGCTAGCCAGGATGCCCTTACGAGCTACACTTTCACCAGGCTTTCGAAGCCGCCATAGATCATCCGCTTGCCGTCGAACGGCGGGGATTTCGGATCCATCATCGACGAGAGCCGCGGGTCCGCCATCACCTTGGCGTTGATCTTGTCGCGCTGGGCGCGCGACTTGTAGGTGATCCAGGAGAATATCACGGTCTCGCCCGGCTTGAGCTTGACGCTGCGCGGGAAGGACGTGAGCTTGCCGACCTTGACGTCGTCGGCGACCCATTCGCGGTAATCCAGCGCGCCGTATTCGCGCCACAGCTTGCCGCACTTCTTCGATAGCGCGGCGTATTCCGCGAGCTTTTTCTTCGGCACGGCGACGATGAAGCCATCGACGTAGGGCATGCGTGTTCCTCTCCGTTGTTTTTCCCTGGCTGTTGGGAGCAGATGTTTGTCGTCATTCCGGGTTCGATGCTTTCGCATCGCCCCAGAATGACAAGGAACAAACATTCATTCAACCATGACAACAAGATGCCTGAACCGGCGCCGGTTGGTATTGGTCACGTAGCCGCACCCAGTCCATCGGATATGGCAGGCCTTCCTCATGACGCCCGAGCGGGGTCAGGTCGAGGTAGTGATAGGCGGCGTTCATCATGTCGAGGCCGCGCGAGTAACAGGAGTAGGTGTGGAAGATGTTCCCGGCCTCATCGCGATAGAACACGCTGATTCCGGGTGCTTCCTCGCTTCCGAACCGGATGGTTCCGAAATTGTAGTTGCCGCCTCTCTCGATTTGCTCCGGCGTGAAGGAAACGCCGTAGTCGTAATTGAACGCGTTGCCGCCGGACGACAGCCAGTCGAACGTCCAGCCCATCCGCTGCTTGAACGCAGCGAGCTTTGGCAGCGGCGCGCGCGAGATCGCGACCATCGTGGTGTCGCGCGCGGCCAGATGCGGGATCATGCGCTCGAACCCGTCAGCCCAGAACGAGCAGCTCTTGCAGGCCTCGTTCCAGTCGGGCGCGAACATGATGTGCTGCACCACGAGCTGGCTGCGCCCCTTGAACAGGTCGCCGAGCGACACTTTGCCATGGGGCCCGTCGAACCCGTAATCCTTCTCGACCTTGACCCATGGCAGCGCGCGGCGCTCCTCGTTCAGGCGCTCGCGCGCTTTGGTGTATTCCTTCTCATGCGCAAGGTGCGCCTTGCGGGCGGCGATCCATTCCTCGCGGGAGACGATGGGGTGCGGCTGCATGGGCGGCTCCTCTGTTCAGGCCAGGTAGCTTTCAAGCTTGCCAAGGAATTCCGTCCATCCGCGCTCGTGATTGTCGCGCGCTTTCTCATCGACGAACTGCGCGTGATTGAAGACGAGCAGCGTGCCGCTGCCTTCCGGCTTGATCGAAATGGTCACGAGCGATTCCCGTTCCGGCGTGGAATGCCACGCCCAGCTAAAGACCAGCCGCTGGTTCGGAATGACCTCGCGATAGACGCCGCCAACCTCATTATAACCGCCGTTGGCGCTGAAGCTGATGCGGTAGCGGCCTCCGATACGCAGATCGATGTCGGCCTTGACCGAGCCCTCCTCGACCGACGCCGGCCCGAACCATTGCACTAGTTTTTGCGGGTCGGCCCACGCGGCGTAGACTTTTTCGGGCGCCGCGTTGAGACGTCGCGTGAGCGTAAGGCTTGGCCGCGCGGCGAGTTCGGCGTCGCTGATAGCGTCGTGCTTGGCAAGGCTTGACTGGGTGGCCATGGGTCTTCCTCCACAAAAGCGGCAAGGCGGTCGAGAGCGTCGGACCAGAAGCGCTGGTAGCGATTGAGCCAGTCCATCGCCTGCTCCATCGGCTGAGCGGTCAACCGGCACGCGACCGTGCGGCCGGTTTTTTCGCGCGCGATCAGGCCGGCATCCGACAGCACATCGAGATGCTTCATGATCGCGGGCAGCGACATCGAGAACGGCTGCGCCAGCTCGCTGACCGAAAGGCTTTCGCGATCGCCGAGCCGCGTCAGCAGCGCGCGCCTGGTCGGATCGGAAAGCGCGGCAAAGGTTCGGTCCAGAACGTCTTCCTGATACTTAACCATTTGGTTTAGTATAGAGGCAAAACAAACGCCGTCAAGCCGGCGTTTGCTCACGAAGTCGAGAGTTGCGGCAACAGAGGCGTAGATGGCCGGATCATTCAGCGCAAAAAGCTTTCGCGCGTCAGTCCGGCCATCCCGGGAAGAATTCGCGGGCCCGATCAATAATCCCGATAAACCCGCATCCGCCGCTGCTGTCCGAAAGCAACGCGCGGATTAACATTGCAGTAGAGCGCCCGTCCGGACGCCGACGCCATGCACTGGCCATAGCTGCTGTAGGAGCAGTCGCCGGGGATGCCTATTCCCCGGCCCTGGAGGCAATAGGGATAATCGTACGCCGCCGCCGGCGAGCTGCCCGCCACCGTGGCGACAGTCGCCGCCGACAACGCCAATATCGCTAACATTGCATTGCGCATCTTCGATCTCCTTCACGGGACGCAAAAGCCGCGTCGCCTCTGCCATAAAACACCGCGGCTGCGCCAATGTTCCGTGAGGTGGATCACTGCACCTTTTCGACCTTGGCTTCCTCGATCACCTTCCTCCACTTCTCCGTCTCGGCCGCGATCATCGCGCCGAACGCTTCCGGCGGGCCGATCAGCGGTTCGCCGCCGAGGTCGAGCAGGCGCGCCTTGATCGCCGGCTCGGCGAGCACGGCGTTGATCTCCTTGTTCAGCTTCTCGATAACCGCCTTTGGCGTGTTCTTCGGTGCGCCGACGCCGAACAGCGCGCTCGCCTCGTAACCCGGGATGGTGTCGGCGAGAACCGGCACGTCAGGCAACAGCGGCGACCGCGCGGTACCGGTGACGGCCAACGCCCGCACCGAACCGGCGCGGACATGCTGAAGAATCGAGGGCATGTTGTCGAAGATCAACTGGACTTGGCCGCCGAGCAGATCGGTAATCGCAGGTGCGGCGCCGCGATAGGGCACGTGCTGCATCTTGACGCCTGCCATCGCCATGAACATTTCGCCGGACAGATGCACCGACGTGCCGTTGCCCGACGACGCCAGGTTCACCTTGCCGGGATTGGCTTTCACATAGGCGATGAACTCCGCGGCCGTCTTCGCCGGCACGTCCTTGTTGACCGTCATTACGTTCGGCACGCGATTGAACGCCGCGATCGGCGCAATATCGCGAACCACGTTGAATTTCAGATTGGCGTAGAGCGTGGCGTTGATGTAGTTCGCCGGATTGACGAACAGCAGGGTGTAGCCATCGGGCTCGGCGTTGATCACCGATTCGGTGGCGATGTTGTTGCCGGCGCCGGGCTTGTTCTCGATCACGAATTGCTGGCCCAGCCGTTCCGAGAGCCGCTGGCCGAGCAGCCGCGCGATAATGTCGGTCGCGCCGCCCGGCGGATATCCGACGACCCATTTCACCGGTCGGGTCGGGTAATCCTGCGCCGAAGCGCTGCCCATCGAGGCGGCGGTAGAAAGACCGATGACGGCCAGACAAATCGCAGTACGGCGTGAAATCATAAAGCTTCTCCTTGGAGGCCGGGATTCAAAGCCCAGTCCGTTTCTATTGAGGCGCGGCTCTATTGAACCGAGCGCGGCCCGCGTTGTAACAAACAAAGTCAGGTGCGGCCAGTGCGACGCAAGCGCCGCCGACCGCGACGAAAGGATAAGGCATGTCTGTCAAGGTTAACGCGCTCGACCATCTCGTCATCAACGTTTCCGACGTGGCGCGTTCTACCGAGTGGTATCGGAAGATTCTCGGCATGGAGGTCAAGGTGTTCGATCCGGGTACGGGCAAAACGCCGCGGACCTCGCTGGTGTTTGGTAACCAGAAGATCAATGTGCGGCCGCGCGGCGCCGACAAGGTCGAGTGGTTCACGGCCGATCACGAGACCGCCGGGAGCGACGATCTGTGCTTCCTGACGTCAAGCACACCGGACGAAGTGGTGGCGCACCTGAAAGCCAATGGCGTGGCGATCGAGGAAGGCCCCGTGGCAAAGCAGGGCGCCCGCGGCACGCTGCGTTCGGTCTATTGCCGGGATCCTGACGGGAGCCTGATCGAGATTTCGTCGTATGAGGATGGCGTGAAGTAGCTAACGCGCCGCTCTCTCCCCGTCATTGCGAGGAGCGCTAGCGACGAAGCAATCCATACCGCCGCTGCCGCGCCATGGATTGCTTCGCTTCGCTCGCAATGACGGGGGAAAAGAGACTCGCCAATTCCCGATTTGCCCATCGCGCCGTCCAATGGCAGAACTGCTCCCAAGTAAAACCAAGGCAGCCCGTCAAAGCTGCACGGGAGGAATTTCATGCCACTTTCGCAAGCCACGCCGGGCATTGTCGGACCATTTTCAGGCCTCGACGTACCGTGGCTGCTGCGGATGCGCGCCGAGAGCCGCCGCAACCATCCATTCCTGATCTGGGCGCCGTTCGAGGGCCCGGCGCGGAGCTGGTCCTACGGCGAATTCCACGAACGCGTCGGCGCGCTTTCCGCCGGCCTCGTCAAACGCGGCATCAAGCCGGGCGAATATGTGCTGATCCATCTCGACAATTGCATCGAGGCTGTTCTGGCCTGGTTTGCCTGCGTCGAACTCGGCGCCATCGCGGTCACCACCAACACCCGCTCGGCAGCGGCCGAGATGGAATATTTCGCCGGTCATTGCGGCGCGGTCGCCGCCATCACCCAACCCGCTTATGCCGAGCTGATCTCGGCCAATTGCCGCGGCCTGCGCTGGATCGCCGTCATCTCGCATGATGCCGGCAGCACGCCGGCGCGGGGCGCGCCGCGCGGCGACAGCTTTGAGCAACTCTTCGCCGACAGCACCGACCGGCCGCGCCGCGCCGCCGACCCGTTCGCGCCGTGCAGCGTTCAATACACCTCGGGCACCACGTCACGGCCGAAGGCAGTGCTGTGGACGCATGCCAACGCATTGTGGGGCGCCAAGATCAACGCCGCGCATGAGGATCTGCACGCGGGCGACGTGCACCAGACCTATCTGCCGCTGTTTCACACCAACGCGCTGGCCTATTCGATGCTGGCGACGCTGTGGGTTGGTGCTTCTTGCGTGATCCAGCCGCGGTTTTCGGCGAGCCGGTTCTGGAGCGTGGCGCTTGCGCACAACTGCACCTGGACCTCGACCATCCCCTTCTGCATGAAGGCGCTGCTGGAACATGAGATTCCGAAGAGCCACAAGTTCCGGCTCTGGGGCACTGCGGTATCCGAGCCGCCGCCATTTGCCGCCTTCGGCGTCAAGACGATCGGCTGGTGGGGCATGACCGAAACCATCACGCACGGAATCGTCGGCGAAGTCGACCAGCCCAATACACCGATGTCGATCGGACGCGCCGCGCCCGAATATCAGATCCGCATCGTCAAAGACGACGGCACGCCGACGAACGTCGGCGGCACCGGCAATCTCCTGATCAAGGGCATTCCCGGCCTGTCGCTATTTGCAGAATATCTGCACAACGAAAAGGCGACGCGCGAAAGTTTCGACGAGCACGGCTATTTCATCACCGGCGACCGTGTCACGCTGCTCGAGAACGGCTTCGTCCGCTTCGGCGACCGCACCAAGGACATGCTGAAGGTCGGTGGCGAGAACGTCGCGGCGTCCGAGATCGAACAGGTGATTGCTGTGGTGCCGGGCGTGCGCGAGGCCGCGGTAGTGGCGAAGAAGCATCCGATGCTGGATGAAGTGCCCGTCGTGTTCATCATTCCGCAGGCCGGCGTCAACGGCGCACCGGCCGACCTGCATGACACGGTCATGACCGCCTGCCGCACTTCGCTGGCGGACTTCAAGGTGCCGCGCGAAATCCATTTCGTCGACGACATGCCGCGCTCGACACTGGAGAAGGTGGCGAAGGCGGAATTGCGGAAGATGCTCGGGTGAGAGGCGCGATTATCGCGGGGACTCAATAATACCCGAACGCCACCGGGCGGAAGGCGTGCAGCAAATTCTGGTCGATCTTGTCGCCCATTTCTTCCATCATGCCGAACGCCCGGGCGTGGGTGAACTGCAGCCGGTAGGCGCGCTTCTCGACCAGGGCGGCATAGATATCCACGATCGTGGTCAGCCGCACGATGTCGCTGATCTGCTTGTCGTTCAGGCCGTTGGGATAGCCGGTGCCGTCGAGGAATTCGTGGTGGTGCAGCACCACGTCGAGCATTTCGGGCGGGAAACCGCCCTGCGCGATCAGAGCGTCATAGCCGCGGCGCGGATGCTGGCGCATCTCTTCCATCTCTTCCAGCGTCAGCGGGCCCGGCTTGTCCAGGATCGCCACCGGAATGAAGGCCTTGCCGACGTCGTGCAGCAGCGCGGCACGGGCGAGACGGCGCTGGTCGTCCTCGCGCATGCCAAGATGCTGCGCGTAGGCTACCGCAAAGCCGGTGACAAAGAGACAATGGCGGTAGCTGCCGGCGTGATGGCAGCCGACCGTCGTCAGCCATTCCCGCAAGGACGAATGCTTGATCGCCTTGAGAATCTTGTTCTCGGCCTCGACGATGTCGCTGTATTTCAGGGGGACGCCGGCCGGAAGCTTTTCGAAGATCTTGACCATCACGGCATGCGCCGCTTCGACGCCCCGGTTCAGGACCTTGCCGCGATCGGTCTCGTCATATCCGTCGCTGTCCGGAAACGCGGCGCGAATCCGCTGCAGGATGCCTTGCGCGTCGAACGGCCGCGCGATGGTGTCGGTGGCGCCGAGCGCCCAGGCCTGCATCGATCCGTGATGCAGCGCGTCGGCCAGCACGAACAGCCGCGGCATTTCGCGATAGGCTTCGGCCCGCAGCTTGTTGCGCACCAGCTGCACACTCTCGGCGGAGCGCAGGTTGATGTCGACCACGATGCCCGCCAGGTCGCGCTCCGGCGCGTCGGGAATATCTGATGTCGCGATGGTATCGACCTGACCGACGGATCGTAGAATGCTGGCGAGTTCGCTGCTTTGATCGCTCCGATCCGAAGCCAGCAGCAGCCGGCGCTTGGTCGAAGTCTTGTTGGCTACCGATGTCATGAAACCCCAGACCCCTAGCGGTGATGACCTGCAACCGAAGCTAGCGGACAAGGAGTTCCCCGGGGCTTAAGAGGGATGCTGAAAGCGAACTACCATAGACGCTAAAATTTTAGCGATCTGGTTCGTGATGCGCCGCGTCGAGACCGACATCCTCCCCGAAAGCGCATTCGCGAGCCGCGGGCTTGTGCGCTGCGGCACTGTCTGTCACGTGCTTGTCAATCAAGCGGGCCGCCGTAGACGCACATTCCGTTTACGCATTTCCCAACGGCGGACCGATTGCGCTAGGATGAAACGAGACCGGAATTTCGCGTTATTTGCCTGGGAAATCGCAATGCCGACAATCGATCGTGACGGAGTGCGCATCTATTACGAGGTTCACGGCTCTGGCCCACCGTTGCTACTGACACACGGCTATTCGTCCACCAGTGGGATGTGGCAGGGCCAGATCGCGGCCTTGTCGCAACATCACAAACTTGTGTTGTGGGACATGCGGGGTCATGGCCAGTCCGGTTACCCCGAGGATAACTCGGCCTATAGCGAAGCGCTGACGGTCGCCGACATGGCAGCGCTGCTCGACACCGTCGGCGCCGACACCGCCATCGTTGGCGGACTCTCGCTCGGCGGCTACATGTCGCTGGCGTTCTACCGCGCCAATCCGGATCGCGTCCGTGCGCTACTGATCATCGACACCGGCCCGGGCTTCAAGAACGACGAGGCCCGTGAAGTCTGGAACAAGCGCGCGCATGACACCGGCGACCGCTTCGAGCGCGAGGGACTGGAGGTTCTGAAATCGGCCAGCCGCGAACGCTCCAGCGTCACCCATCGCGACGCATCGGGACTGGCGCGCGCCGCGCGCGGCATGCTGACTCAGCGCGATGCCCGCGTGATCGAATCCTTGCCCGATATCAAGGTGCCGTCGCTGATCGTGGTCGGCGCCGACGACACGCCGTTCCTCGCCGCCTCCGACTACATGGCCGCCAAGATTCCGGGCGCGCAGAAGGTGGTGATCCCGGCCGCCGGCCACGCCGTCAACATCGACCAGCCGCAGGCCTTTATCGACGCCGTGCTGCCGTTCCTCGACGGCCTGGACACCAAGGCAACACGGAAAGCCGCGTCATGAAGGTAGAAGCTGTGGCCCTCGCCCTGATCGCAGGCAGCTTTAGCCAGGCTGCTGCGCAAAAACTGCCGCCGATCGGCGGCTCCTATCCGCCGCCTTTCACCGAAACGCTGTCGAACAACACGCCATTGGCGTTCGGCATGGACGCCGACGAAGCCGCGCGTGCGCTGGGCGCCCCGCTCAATTATGTCCGGGGCCGGCCGGGCGAGGAAATCTTCCTCGCATTCCGCAATATCGGCGGCAGCGGATTATTCTACAAGAAGGACCGGCTGTTTCTGCAATTCCGCAAGGGCAGACTGGCCGGCTGGAAGGGCGACTGGGGCCACAACTGGATGTGGCAGTAGCACTCGGCTCCGCAGATTCACGCAACCGACTGCGTGCGACCCAAAACAAGAAGGGATGACCCGTGGGACAGGATATCAAACTGACGGCTTCGGACGGTTTCAAACTGGGCGGCTATCGTGCCGACCCCACAGGCACGCCGAAAGCGGCCATCGTAGTGATCCAGGAGATCTTTGGCGTCAATCACCATATCCGCTCGGTCTGCGATCGGCTGGCCGGCGAAGGCTATGTCGCGATTGCGCCGTCGATCTTCGATCGCACCCAGCCGGACTTCCAGTGCGGCTATTCGCCTGACGAGATTGCGACCGCGCGAAAGTTCATCGCCAATCCCGATTGGGCCGCGATGCTGCGCGATAGCCAGGCCGCGATTGATGCCGTCAAGGATGCTGGTCCGGTCGGCATCATCGGATTCTGCCTCGGCGGCAGCGTCGCCTATGCTGCGGCAACCAAGCTGTCGGGACTATCGGTCGCGGTCGGCTATTACGGCGGCGCCATCGTCCGCTTTGCCGACGACAAGCCGAAGGTGCCGACGCAACTGCATTTCGGCGAGAAGGATGCGGGCATTCCGCTGACCGACGTCGAAACCATCAAGGCCAAGCGGCCGGAAGTCGAAGTCCATATCTATCCCGGCGCGCAACACGGGTTTCACTGCGACGAGCGCGCAAGCTACGACAAGGCCAGCGCCGACATCGCCTGGCCGCGCAGCCTGGCGTTTTTCGCCAAGCATCTGGACAAATAGCGCGCAAATCTCTCCGCCGTCATTCCGGGGCGTGCGCAGCACGAACCCGGAATCTCGAGATTCCGGGTTCGATGCTCTCGCATCGCCCCGGAATGACGGACCGCAACTAACCCCTTACTCGCCCTTGACGCCGGTGGCCTTCACGACATCGGCCCACCGTTCGTAATCGCGGCGCAGGACTTTCTCAAACGTTTCCGCCGATCCGCCCACCGGTATGAGGCTGAGCGTCTCGATCCCGGCGACGCCCTCGGGCGAGGCGATGATGCGGGCGAGTTCGTCCGAAAGCTTCTTCACGATCTCCTTTGGCGTCGCGGCGGGCACGAACACGCCAAGCCAGCCTTCGATCTCAAAACCGGGGTAACCGAGTTCGGACATCGTCGGCACGTCGGGCAACGCTTTCCTGCGCTTCTCGCCGCCAACCGCCAGAGCCCGGAGCTTGCCCGCCTTGATTTGCGCGCTCGCCGTGGTCAGGTCCTGGAACGCCGAGGTAACCGTGTTGGCGAGCAAGTCGTTCGTGAGAGGCGCCGAGCCGCGATAGGGGACATGGGTCATGTCGATATTGGCGTTCTTCTTGAGCAACTCGCCGTAGAGGTGGGACGTCGTGGCGTTGCCGAAGGTGCCGTAAGGCTTGCCGGGGTTCGCCTTGGCATAATCGATCAGCTCCTTGACGGACTTGATCGGCTGCTGCTCTGGGACCACCAGAACGATGGTCGACAAGGCGATCTGGGTGACAGGCGCGAGATCCTTGAAAACATCGTAAGGCAGTTTGGCAACGAGGCTCGGCGCCTGAATAATCTGCGTGATGCCGATCAGCACGGTGTGGCCATCCGGCTGCGCCTTGGCCACGTTGTCGTTGCCGACCACGCCGCCGCCGCCCGACTTGTTCTCCACGACGACGGCTTGCTTCCACGACTCCGATAATTTGTTGGCAAGCAACCGGGCCAGGACGTCGGTGGCTCCGCCCGCGGGATACGGCACGACGAAGGTGATGCGCCGGCTCGGATAGGGATCCGCCGCCGACACCGGATGCGAAGAGGCACACAAAGCCGTTACGGCGATGGAAGCGAGCAACGCGGCCGCGGTCGCCGCGCGCACCACGCGAGCCGGCAAATGATAGTTCATGGTCATACTCCGGATTGCAGGCACTTAGCCGAACAATCCGGCGCGCCTAGATTTGACGACGTCCTTCTACATCGCTGCAGTGCAACTTGGAATAAGGTTTCGAATGCAGTCAGCGCATAGCGCTAATTTATCGCAACCAAAACGGCTCGACAGCGATGCGCGGGCGTCATCACTACCTCCAGACGTGCGAAGCCGCATGTCCGCCACTGCAAGTTAGATGCGGAACGCAGAACCCGCTGGTTCGAAACAGATAATGAATTTTACTGGTCAAATGCGAGGCATTTGCCTGACACAAAGGCTCAGGAAAAGAGCCGGCTCAAATGACGGCCCGATGAAGGGCTTCACGCCCTAGAACCAGCGCTCGCTGACCAGCACGGTGTCGCCGGGACTGATCGGGCTGCCGGGCGGAACGACGAAGCGCGCCGTTCCCGACCCATCGGTGTGAGTGACCGTGACACGATCGCGCAGGGCGCGCGGCGAAAAGCCGCCGGCGATCGCCACCGCGCTCTCGACCGTCATGTTGGGTACGTAGGGATATTGCCCGGGTGCTGCGACCTCGCCGAGAATGAAGAACGGCCGATAGGCTTCGATCTCCACCGCGACCGACGGATCCCTGATGAAGCCGGCGCGCAGTTTCGCCGATATCCCTGCCGCCAGTCCCGCCGTGGTGCGGCCGCGCGCCGGCACCGAACCGATCAGCGGCATCGTGATCGAGCCGCCGGCGTCGATCGCGTAGGTGTTGGTCAGGCCTTCCTGGCCGTAGACAACGACGCGCAGCCTGTCACCGGCATCGAGATGATAGGCGGTATCGTATCGCACGGGTGCGGATTCGACATAGGCCGCGGGCGCGGCAACGACGACGGGGGCTGGTGCTGCGGCAAAGGCCGAGCGAAGCGCGCCGATCGCGCCGCCGCCCGAATTGGCCACGACTGACTGCGGCGGCGGGCTGTTGGCGTGGCCATAGGCCATCTGGTCGAGATCGCCTTGCGGCGCGACCGCAACCGGCCCGGTCGTGCGCATGCAGCCCGACAGAGCGAGCGCGGTGATGATCGCAGTGATCGGTATTCGAAACGCGCGCACAACCCGCACTCAGCCCATCCCTCAAAAGCGAGACAGCTCTAGTCTTGCACCGGGTATGGTTAATAAAGGGTTTTGTAGAGGCGAACGCGCATGCGGGAGGGATGAAGGAAGCTCCCTCTCTCCCCGTAAAGAACGGGGAGAGAAGAAAACAAATCAGGCACTCACGCCGACGCCGATCGGGCACGACACGCCGGTGCCGCCCAATCCGCAATAGCCGGCCGGGTTCTTGGCGAGATATTGCTGGTGATAGTCCTCGGCGAAATAGAATTCGCCCGATGGCGCGATTTCGGTGGTGATGACGCCGAGACCCTTCGCCGCCAGTGCCTTCTGGTACGTTGCCTTCGACGCGTCGGCGGCTTGGCGCTGCGCATCGCCGAAGGTGTAGATCGCCGAGCGATACTGGGTGCCGACATCGTTGCCCTGGCGCATGCCCTGCGTCGGGTTGTGACTTTCCCAGAACGTCTTCAGGAGCTGCTCATAGGGGACCTTCTTCGGATCGAACACGACCAGCACCACTTCGGTATGTCCGGTGCGGCCCGAGCAGACCTCCTCATAGGTCGGATTGGGCGTATGTCCGCCGGCATAGCCGACGGCGGTCGCATGGATGCCGTCACCGAGCTCCCAGAACTTGCGCTCTGCGCCCCAGAAACAGCCGAGGCCGAACACCGCCTGCTCGAGGCCTGCGGGATAGGGCGGCTGCAGCTTGCGGCCGTTGACGAAATGCGTGGTGGCGGTCGGTATCGGGGTGGCACGGCCCGACAGCGCTTCGGCGGCGCTTGGCAACGCGGTGGTCTTGCGCATGAACAACATGGAGTACCTCCAGGCGGGACATCGGCGGACGCGACAACGGCGTCGGCCGGTTGGACTTCTATATATGTCTTTACGCCAGATGCCGCAGCCCTGTTATGCCGCGCCCCGCGGGCGGGCGGCGGGCCGGGTCAGTCCCGCGAATAGCCGATCAATGGCTTGCGGGGCCGGAACAGGATCATGAGCAGAATGCCGACCACGCCCAGCACGGCAAAAACCGGCTGATCCAGCAGGACCTTGATGACGCTGTTCCAGAGCCACGGCGCGGTACCCTCGACCCAGGTCCGGAATGCAAGCTGGCTGGACTGATGGATGTCGTTCCAGAACTGGCCAAACCGGGTAAACCGCAGGGTCTGGTCGGCGACGAAACGGGCGCCGTCATAGACCATGAAGATGAATCCGCCGGCCAGGAGCAGCAGGCCGATTAGCCGGAAAAAACCGCGGATCATGCGTCACCTTATATCTATCGCCCCCAAAAGGCCGTCAGCCAATACCGGGGGCACCCCGAAATTCAACCTCGTCAGCACCTTACGCGCCATTTTCGCCCCCTTTCCGGCCTTTTGGGGAGGGGCGGAAAGCGTTGACGGTGCATGACGCGCCCTCTATAAGACCCCCAATGGCGGCGGGCGCAATCCCGCCGCCGCTGTTCTTTGAGCAGCGCCGCTTACGGGAGCATTTTGGCTTCCGTCCATGGCATCCTCAAGAACGGCTTACGTCAGAACACCCTGGAAAACACAACCAGTGTCGATCACGCAATTTGAACGGCCGGCGCGCTCAAGCCCGACCACCCGAGCGATGACAGCCGAAGGATAGTTGAGAACATGGCCAATACCTCTTCCGCCAAAAAGGCGACCCGCAAGATTGCCCGCCGCACCATCGTCAACAAGTCGCGCCGCACCCAGATGCGTGGCGCGGTTCGGACTGTCGAGGAGGCGATCAAGAGCGGCGATCGCGAGGCGGCGCTCAAGGCGATGCAGCACGCGGAACCGGAACTGATGCAGGCCGCGCAGCGCAACATCATTCACAAGAACAATGCGAGCCGGAAGGTGTCGCGCCTGACGCACGCGATCGCCAAGCTCGCGAAGTGAACTGACAGAAATAGATATTCGTCAAAAGCCCGGCTTCGCCGGGCTTTTGTTTTTCTGTCATGCCGGGCGTACGAGCGCGAACCCGAAAATCCATTTCGCCACGCACGTGCATCCTGTTGCATTTTTGGCTCACGCTGAAAGCGTGGCCCTGGATTGGCCGTGACAGTTCAATTGTCCCGTTGCTGAGCACCGGGTTACGTGTCACATTTCTAGCGCCGTAATTTTACGAGGTGCAATTTATTGCACCGGCGTTGCCATGCGCATTTGCGAGAAGCGCGATCGCAACGGCTGACCAATCAGACGCCAGCTTCTTCCCGCCCGCATCTCTGCCGCGCGGGGTTACCCTGAAAAACAATTCCGAAAAACTTCGTCTCGCTAATCACTTATCCACATAGCGAGCACAAGCGTTTCGAAAATTGGTCCCGGTAACCACGATTGTAACGGTTTCTTAAAAAATTTTGCGAGTGCAACGAAAATTGTCACGCTTGTCGGAGTCGCGCGATTCTACGCGCGGATTCAAAAACTTGGTGTGGAGTTTCGCAATTGCAGTGTTGCAACACCGACGAAGAGTCGGGCCACGTCGTCGAATCACGGATTGTCAGAAATCGCGCTTGGTGTATTTGTTACTCGTTCGCGACGCCCAAGGCTCTCCTGACCAGCGCGGTATGAGACCCAAGAGCGGACGTGCAAATCGGCGGCGGTGTGCGCGTTAGCGACGCTTTCCAAGCGAAGCTGAGTTGGTAGCTCATAGCAATATGAGAGCGGCTGTTCTGTGTCTAAATTTCCCGGCGTGGTGCTCGCGTTCAGTGCGTTCCGGACAAGGGGAATAAGGCAAGGGGAATAAGATGCTGGCCGATGATGCAACGAGTGGGAACGCGAAGATCGTGAACGTGTTGAAGACGACAGACTGAGATACGCGGCGGCGCAGCGGTCGGACAAGCGGATGTTCGGTAGCGGCAGACTGGCTTTGAAACACTGGTGATGTGATTGCTCGCCGCGCGTTCTCGCGGCGAGAGGGGGAGGTACTATGTTTTACGGAATCAACGCGACATTCGGCACGCTCATTTCCATCGAGACCGCTTCTGAATCCCTGAACGACGTTTCCAGTCGTCCACCCACGCGAACTCCGGGCAGACCGTCGAGTACGCGCTGACCTCGCGGTAGCCTCTCACTCCATCCAGCCTTTGATCTCAGCAAACGGCGATTCCGCCGAACGCCCGATCTTTGTCTGATGGCTGAAGCTCCGCGTCGAGGTCACGTCAACTCGCCGGCCGATTTCGCAAACACCATTACTTACTCATTCAGAAAAGTTCTCAGGCAATGACAAATACGGAACAGGATCGTTGGTCGCGCGTGAAGGGACGGTTGCGGACGACCGTGGGCGAGGACGTTTATACAAGCTGGTTTGCGCGCATGGACCTGGAAGGTGTGCAGGACGAAAGCGTGCATCTCTCGGTTCCGACCCGGTTCCTCAAGAGCTGGATCCAGGCGCATTACGCCGACCGTGTTCTGACCTGCTGGCAGGCCGAGATGCCGGAAGTGCACCGCATCGACCTCACCGTGCGCACCGCGATGCGCTGCGCCGCGCCCGCCAAGGAAATCGCGCCAGCCGATCAACGCCGCGCCGAGCAGGCCAATGGCCGGCCCGCGCCAGAATTGCGCGCGACTGCGACGGCGCCGGTATCCGCCAGCCATGATGCGCTCGGCGGCTCGCCACTCGACCCGCGCCTGACCTTTGCGAGCTTCGTGATCGGCCGCTCCAACACGCTGGCGCATGCGGCCGCACGTCAGGTCGCCGAAGGACGCCGCGGTGATGCCGTGATGTTCAATCCGCTCTATATTCACGCCGGCGTCGGCCTTGGCAAAACCCATCTGTTGCAGGCGGTGACGTGGGCCGGCAATTCGGGCAGCGAGCGCAAGGTGCTCTATCTCACCGCCGAGAAGTTCATGTACGGCTTCGTCGCCGCGCTGAAAACGCAGACGGCGCTGGCGTTCAAGGAGGCACTACGCGGCATTGATGTGCTCGTGATCGACGACCTGCAGTTCCTGCAGGGCAAGTCGACCCAAGCCGAGTTCTGCCACACGCTGAACGCGCTGATCGATGCCGGCCGCCAGGTGGTGATCGCCGCCGACCGTCCGCCGTCCGATCTCGAGAGCCTCGACGATCGCGTGCGCTCGCGGCTGGCGGGTGGCCTCGTCGTGGAGATGGGCTCGCTCGGTGAAGAGCTGCGGCTCGGAATCCTGAAGTCGCGCGTGGCGGCTGCGCGCGCGCATCACGCGAGCTTCGAAGTACCGGAAGCGGTGCTGGACTATCTGGCGCGCACCATCACCCATAACGGCCGCGACCTAGAAGGCGCCATCAACCGCCTGCTCGCCCACTCCAAGCTCAACGCCCAGCCGGTGACGCTGGAAATGGCCGAGCGCGAGGTCCGCGACCTGGTCCGCCCGCAGGAACCGAAGCGGATCAAGATCGAGGACATCCAGCGGGTGGTCGCCCGGCAGTACAATGTCAGCCGTTCGGACCTGCTCTCGTCGCGGCGGACCGCGAACGTGGTACGGCCGCGTCAGGTCGCGATGTATCTGGCGAAGACGCTGACGCTGCGTTCGCTGCCCGAGATCGGCCGCCGGTTCGGCGGACGCGACCACACCACGGTGCTGCACGCCGTGCGCAAGATCGAGGCGCTGGTGGCCCGGGATATCGCTCTGTCCGAAGAGGTCGAGTCGCTGAAGCGGCAATTGCAGGAATAGCGGTTATAGCGTTTTCGAGCGAAAGCCTGCCCCGGACTTGATCCGGGGTGGATACCGGTTCGCGTGAAGAAAACGCGCTAAAACAAGAATCTAGAGCTTCGGCTCTGATTCAATCAGAGCCGAAGCTCGAGCAGGAACGGGACCTGCCCCTTAAGAACTTGGCTCCTCCCCCACCTCTCCCTCCCCTGATCCCAGATGTGGGAGAATTGGGGTGGGAGAATTTTTTTCTGCCGCCATTTTCTGCCGCAAAAGTGGGGAACGGGGTCTCGCCTCCCTTGCACCGGCGGGCCATCCGCGCCACCTTGCGGTCCCCCCGGGGGTTTGATCAGATCCGATCCTGATCCGGCTTTTCGGGTTTCCAATGCCGCGGCGCTGCCTTTACGGGCCGCCCGGCTTTTCCATCTCTGGCGGATATTGCAATGAAGGTCACCGTCGAACGCGCGCAACTGCTGAAATCGCTGGGCCACGTCCATCGTGTGGTCGAGCGCCGCAACACCATCCCGATCCTCGGCAACGTGCTGGTCCGCGCCGAAAACGCCAGGCTGTCGCTGAAGGCGACCGACCTCGACCTGGAGGTGACCGAAACGCTGGCGGCGGAAACCGCGACTGGCGGCTCCACCACCGTGCCGGCGCATATGTTCTACGATATCGTCCGCAAGTTGCCCGATGGCGCGCAGATCGTGCTGGAAGCCGACGGCGACCGTTCGGTGCTGGCGATCCGCGCCGGCCGCTCACGCTTCACGCTGCAGACCCTGCCCGAAAGCGATTTCCCTGATCTCGCCGCCGGCGACATGACGCACTCGTTCTCGCTCGCGGCTGCCGACGTCAAGCGCCTGATCGACCGCACGCAGTTTGCCATCTCGACCGAAGAAACCCGCTACTACCTCAACGGCATCTATCTGCACACGGCCGGCAGCGCCAAGGCCGCAACCCTGCGCGGGGTGGCAACCGACGGCCATCGGCTGGCGCAGATCGATCTGGCCTTGCCCAGTGGCGCCACCGGCATGCCCGGCGTGATCGTGCCGCGCAAGACGGTCGGCGAAGTGCAGCGGCTGATCGAGGATAATGAGGCCGAAGTCAAAATCGAACTGTCACAGGGCAAGATCCGCTTCACGCTCGGCAACGTCGTGCTGACCTCAAAACTGATCGACGGAACCTTCCCGGATTACGGCCGCGTCATTCCGCAGAACAACGACAAGGAACTGATCGTCGACAAGAAGGATTTCGAGGCTGCGGTAGACCGCGTCTCGACCATTTCCAGCGAACGCGGCCGCGCGGTGAAACTGGCGCTGTCCGCCGGCAAGCTGGTGCTGTCGGTGACCAATCCGGATTCCGGCAGCGCCACTGAAGAGCTGGAAGTCGAATACGCCTCCGACGCCCTCGATATCGGCTTCAACTCGCGCTATCTGCTCGACATCGCCGCCCAGATCGAAGGCGAAGTCGCCGTGCTGCGCCTCGCCGACCCCGGCTCGCCGACGCTGGTGCAGGACAAGGACAACAAGGGCGCGCTCTACGTGTTGATGCCGATGCGGGTGTGAGCCCAACTGTCATTGCCGGGCTTGACCCGGCAATCCATCAAACCAAATGACCTATTGGGTGTACAGCCTCGCCAGCAAGCCCGGTGGAACACTGTATGTGGGTGTAACGAACAATCTGGTTCGGCGCGTCTACGAGCATCGGGGAAGGCCTAGCGGACGGCTTTACCAAGCGGTACGGCATCAAGACACTGGTCTATTTCGAAGCGCACGAAACGATCGCCGGCGCTTCAACGCGAGAAGAACATCAAGCATTGGTCGCGCGAGTGGAAAATAGATCTGATCGTCGCGGGCAATCCCGATTGGCGCGATCTTTACGAAGAAATTGTCCGCTGACGCGAACGATGGATTGCCGGGTCAAGCCCGGCAATGACGACCGGCCATGACCCCCTCCCGCATCCATCGCCTCAACCTCACGCACTTCCGCAACTACCGCGCGGCGAGCGTGCAGGCGCGGAGTGATGTCGTGGTGCTGGTGGGGCCGAACGGCGCCGGCAAGACCAATTGCCTGGAGGCGATCTCGTTTCTGTCACCGGGGCGCGGCCTGCGGCGCGCGACGCTGGAGGATGTCGCCGACAACCAGGGCGACGGCTCCTGGGCGGTCTCCGCCGAGGTCGAGGGCGCGCTGGGGCTCGCCACGCTCGGCACCGGTATCGATGCGCCCGCCGCGGAGGCGGCGTCAACCAGCCGGCGCTGCCGGATCGACCGCGAGCCGGTGGGTTCGGCAACCGCCTTTGGCGATCATTTGCGCATGGTGTGGCTGACGCCCGCAATGGACGGGCTGTTTCTCGGCGCAGCTTCCGAGCGGCGGCGCTTCTTCGACCGGCTGGTGCTGGCGATCGACAGCGAGCATTCCAGCCGGGTCTCGGCGCTGGACCGCTCGTTGCGCTCGCGCAACCGCCTGCTTGAAGTGCGCAACTATGACGACCACTGGTGCGACGCGATCGAGCGCGAAACCGCCGAGCTTGCGGTCGCGGTCGCCGCCACCCGCGGCCAGACGGTGACGTGGCTGGCAACGATGCTGCGCGAACGTGGCCAAGCTTCGGCCTTTCCGTCGGCACAGATCATGCTCGACGGCTGGATGGAAAATGCGCTGGTCAACGAGTCCGCGACCGCAGTCGAGGATCGCTACCGCGAGATCCTGCGCGCCAGCCGCGCCCGCGACGCCGCGGCCGGCCGCACGCTCGACGGTCCCCACCTTACCGATCTGCAGGTGGTCTATGCGCCCAAAAATATGCCGGCCCGCGACGCCTCCACCGGCGAGCAAAAGGCGCTTCTGATCGGGCTGGTGCTGGCCCATGCCACGCTGGTTGCCGAGATGACCGGCATCGTGCCGCTGCTGCTGCTCGACGAGGTCGTCGCGCATCTCGATCCCGTCAGGCGCAAGGCGCTGTTCGATGAACTCGCAAAGCTCGGCGCACAGGTCTGGATGACCGGCGCCGATCCGGCCGCCTTCGTCGACATCGGCGCGACCGGCGAGATTTTCGACGTGGAATCGGGCCAGGTGAGCCGTCGCGTCTGAGTCCTTAACGCGCCCTGCCCGCGGGCGATACACCGCCGAGCAAGCGGTCGATGATCGAGTCGATCAGAAATACCGATCCCTTTTCGGTCAGGTGCACCTGATCGCTCACGACAATATCTTTCGCCGCATCGCCAGTGCGGGTCAGGCAACCCTGCGCATCGCAAAAGACGTCCGACGCCGAGATGAATTCCGCGCCCAGCGGCTCGAGCCTGGCGCGCATCACGGCATCGTAGGCGGTAGGTGGTGCGGCATTGGGCGAACGCTGCGGGATCAGCGCACGATGGAGGATGAAATACCTTAGCACCTCGGACGGAAGTCCGCGCCGCCACGTCGGTACGCCGCCGAGAACAACGACCCGCGCATTCGTCTCCTTCTACAGCGCGACCACGGTCTCGGCCACGTTGTCGAGATATTTTTCCCAGGTTCCATGCAGCAAGACGATATCCGGCTTGATCTGCCGGACGAGTGAGAAAACCTTGTCGTTCATCGCGCGGCAATTGGGCAGGCTCGCAATGTCGGCGTTGAGCGCCGGAATGCAGGAACTGGAGGTAAGCTGCGCGATGCCGAAGTTTCGCTGCTCCTGCGCTTTGCGCAGGCCGGGCAGCAGGGCGCCCGCGGTCGAATCCCCCCACATCAGGACCAGCGGGCGCCGATCGCGATCGACGCAAGTGTCGGCAAACGTTGTTTCGTTGCTGAGATCGAGCAGGCATTCGTGAAACCGCCACTTGAAGCTCTCCGTCGGCACAGTGGCCATCGCGCGGATTTCCGGCGGCAGCCGGACGTCGAAGCCGCGCCCCCAAATGACGGCAATACCCGCAACCGCTATCATCGCCATGCCGGCCCCGAGGCTGAACATCTTGCGCCGGCTCGGGAGGCCGAAACGGAACGGTATCTCGACAAACCGGTAGGTCGCCCAGGCCAAGAGCGTGCTCGCGAGCAATATCAAGTGGCGCTCCAGCAGCGTCAGCGGACCGAATTTGATAATCCCTGCGAATACCAACAGCGGCCAGAACAGATAGAACTGTTCCTCGATGCCGAGCCACCATAGATGCAGCAACGGCTTTTGGCGGACTCGACGTCGAAATAGCCGGACTGCAGCAACAGCGCGATATTGGCCAAGAACGCCGCGCTGGCGAGACTGTCGCTGCCGAGCTGCGCCAAGGCCTGTGGCAGCATCCAGAACCAACCGAGCATCAATGTCGCAGAGAGCACCACGATCAGCGCCGGGAAGATGCGCCGGATTCGCCGGTTGTAGAACTCGACCAGGCTGAAGCGGCCGAGTTCCAGTTCGCGCGTGATGATGCCCGTGATCAGGAAGCCCGAAATCACGAAGAACACGTCGACGCCGATGAAGCCGCCCGGCATGGCGTCCGGGAACGCATGGAAATTCAGCACCAGCATCACGGCGATGGCCCGGAGGCCATCGACATCGGGCCGATATTTTGATGAAGGCTGGGACAATGGAGAGCTAATCCGGGATCGCAGTGACGGCGGACAACCACTACAAGCTGCCGCGCCGCCTCTCTTTAGCAGGTCCGCGGCGGCCTGCCATTTCCCACCGCGACGACTCACAAAAATCCGGCGGTCGAAGCGCAGAATCAGTCCCCGAAGCGCGCTTTTCGAGACCGCCAAAATCGGCCCTCGGAGACCTTGAAAAAGGGTAAAAAATCGCCATTTATTCAATGACTTGTTGATGGAGAGATTGCGCTAGGCGCGATGGCTCTTTCATGGCACAAATAGATCAATCAGCGCCTCATATTGCGCAGCTGATTCGGGACACCCTCGAAGGCCTCACATGACAGAACCTGCCCGGCAGACACCTGCCGATACTGAGCATTCCATTCCGGTCGAATATGGCGCGGAATCGATCCGGGTGCTGAAGGGGCTCGATGCCGTGCGCAAGCGGCCGGGCATGTATATCGGCGACACCGATGACGGTTCCGGCCTGCACCACATGGTCTACGAGGTCGTTGACAACGCCATCGACGAAGCGCTCGCGGGTCACGCCACCGCCGTGGAAGTCATCCTCAATGCCGACGGCTCGGTGACGGTGCGCGACGACGGGCGCGGCATTCCGGTCGACATTCACAAGGGCGAAGGCATCTCCGCGGCCGAGGTCATCATGACCCAGCTCCACGCCGGCGGAAAGTTCGACCAGAACTCCTACAAGGTGTCCGGTGGCCTGCACGGCGTCGGCGTCTCCGTCGTCAACGCGCTGTCCAGCAAGCTGCAGCTTCGCGTCTGGCGCGACGGCAAGGAGCACTACATCGAATTCGCCCATGGCGATGCGGTCGCCCCGCTCGAAGTCGTCGGCAACGCCAACGGCAAGCGCGGCACCGAGGTGACGTTCCTTGCTTCCACCGCGACTTTCACCAACGTCGAATATGATTTCCCGACGCTGGAGCATCGCCTGCGCGAGCTCGCGTTCCTGAATTCCGGCGTCAATATCGTGCTGTCGGACATGCGCCACGCGGTCGAGAAGCGCGAGGCGATGCGTTACGACGGCGGCGTCGAGGAGTTCGTCAAATATCTCGACCGCAACAAGAAGGCGATGGTGCCTGCCCCGATCATGATTCGGGCGGAGCTCAACGACATCGGCGTCGAGGCTGCCTTGTGGTGGAACGACAGCTACCATGAGAACGTGCTGTGCTTCACCAACAACATCCCGCAGCGCGACGGCGGCACCCATCTTGCGGGCTTCCGCGGCGCGCTGACGCGCCAGGTCAACGGCTATGCCGAGGCCAATGCAAAACGGGAGAAGATCGCGCTCACCGGCGACGATTGCCGCGAAGGCCTCACCGCCGTGCTGTCGGTGAAAGTGCCCGACCCGAAATTCTCCTCGCAGACCAAGGACAAGCTGGTTTCCTCGGAAGTGCGTCCCGTCGTCGAGAACGTGCTGAACGAGGCGCTGGCGGCGTGGTTCGAGGAGCATCCGAGCGAGGCCAAAGTCATCGTCGGCAAGGTGATCCAGGCCGCGGCGGCGCGCGAAGCCGCCCGCAAGGCGCGCGAGCTGACCCGCAAGAGCCCGCTCAGCATTTCGTCGCTGCCCGGCAAGCTCGCCGACTGCCAGGAGAAGGACCCGGCCAAGTCCGAACTGTTCATCGTCGAGGGCGACTCGGCAGGCGGCAGCGCCAAGCAGGGCCGCAACCGTGAATTCCAGGCCGTGCTACCGCTGCGCGGCAAGATCCTCAACGTCGAGCGCGTCCGCACCGACAAGATGCTGTCCTCCGAGCAGATCGGAACGCTGATCACCGCGCTCGGCACCGGCATCAGCGACGACTTCTCGGCCGACAAGCTGCGCTACCACAAGATCATCGTGATGACGGACGCCGACGTCGACGGCGCTCATATCCGCACGCTGCTGTTGACCTTCTTCTACCGGCAGATGCGTGAACTGATCGACCGCGGCCACCTCTATATCGCCCAGCCGCCGCTCTACAAGGTGACGCGCGGCAAGTCCGAACAGTATTTGAAGGACGAGCGCGCGCTGGAAGATTATTTGATCGCAACCGGCCTCGACGACTGCGTTTTCAAGCCGGCGACGGGATCGGAGCGTGCCGGACGCGACCTGCTGTCGCTGGTGGAGGATGCGCGCATCATCCGCGGCATCCTGAACAACCTGCACAGCCGCTATAACCGCAAGGTGGTCGAGCAGGCGGCGATTGCCGGCGTCCTGAGCCCGAAGATCACCAGCGACATCGCTACCGCCAATGCCGCCGCCGATTACATCGCCAGGCGCCTCGATGCGCTGGCCGACGAGGTCGAACGCGGCTGGACCGGCCGTTTCACCGAAGGCGAAGGCTTCTTCTTCGAGCGCACCATCCGCGGCGTCAAGGATGTCGCCATCATCGACGATGCCCTGCTCGGCTCCGCCGATGCGCGCAAACTCGACGACTACGCCGTTAAACTTCAGGAGTCCTATCCGAAGACGACCGGCGTGTTGCGCCGCAAGGATGCGGAGACCGCGATCCACGGGCCGGTCAGCCTGTTCGAGGCGGTGACCGACGCCGGCCGCAAGGGCGTGGCGTTGCAGCGCTACAAAGGTCTCGGCGAAATGAACCCCGGCCAGCTCTGGGAAACCACGCTCGACACCAACGAGCGTTCGCTGCTTCAGGTGAAGATCAAGGAGGTCGACGAAGCCGACGACATCTTCACCAAGCTGATGGGTGACGTGGTCGAGCCGCGCCGCGAATTCATCCAGGATAATTCGCTCAGCGCTAATGTTGACGTGTGAGGCAGGACGCGCCCGTGCCGCCCATTCAATACATCGTTGAAGGCGGCCACCGGCTCGCGGGAACGATCGAGCCGTCCGGCAACAAGAATTCTGCGCTGCCGATCATCGCTGCCGCCCTGCTCACCGAACATCCGGTCACGCTGGAAAACGTGCCGCGCATCCGCGACACCGAAACGCTGGTCGAACTGATCCGCTCGGTCGGCGCCTCGGCTGAATGGAAAGCGCGCAACACGTTGGCGATCCACGCCAAGGAAGTCCGCGCCGCCGATCTCGATCCCGAACTCTGCGCGCGGATCCGCGCCTCGATCCTGCTGGCCGGGCCACTGCTGGCCCGTTGCGGCGAGGTGGCGCTGCCGCCGCCCGGCGGCGATGTCATCGGCCGCCGTCGCCTCGACACGCATTTTCTGGCGTTCGAGCAGTTGGGCGCCACCGTCACCGCAACGCACCGGCTGGAGTTCCGCGCGACCAGGTTGAAGGGCGCCGACGTGTTCCTCGATGAGCCGAGCGTCACCGCGACCGAAAACGCGCTGGTCGCAGCCGTCGCCGCCCATGGCACCACCTATCTGCGCAACGCCGCCTCCGAGCCGCATGTGCAGGACCTCGCGCATTTCCTGGTCGCGCTCGGCGCGAAGATCGAGGGCATCGGCACCAATACCATCATCGTGCACGGCCCGGCGACGCTTGGCGGCACGAGCTATTCGATCCAGCCCGACCATATCGAGGTCGGCTCCCTGATTGGGCTCGCCGCGGTGACGCGTTCGCCGCTGCGCATCGCGAAGGCCGGCGTCGAGCATCTTCGCTCGATCCGGATGGGCTTTGAACGGCTCGGCATCGTCTGCGGCGTCGAGGGCGACGACCTCGTGGTGCCCTCAGGCCAGACCATGAAGATCCACGACGATTTCGGCGGCCATGTGCCGAAGCTGGAGGACCAGCCGTGGCCGGCTTTCCCGGCTGACCTGATGTCGATTGCGATCGTCACCGCGACGCAATGCGACGGCGTGATCCTGATGTTCGAAAAAATGTTCGAGTCGCGGATGTTCTTCGTCGACAAGCTGATCTCGATGGGCGCCCGCATCGTGCTATGCGATCCGCATCGCGCGATCGTGGCGGGCCCGAGCCGGCTGCGCGGCGCGCCGATGACCTCCCCCGACATCCGCGCCGGCATGGCCATGCTGCTGGCGGCGGTCGCTGCCGAAGGCACCAGCACAATCAACAACGCCGACCAGATCGAGCGCGGCTATGAGCGCATCGAGGAACGGCTCAATGCGCTCGGCGCCAAGATTACGCGTGTGCCGGCGCGAGACGGCCGCTAGACCCTGCGCGCTGTCACTTTTCTGACCTTCGTCGGTGTTAGTCCGTTGCAATGCTCGAAAAAGTCGAAGCCACATCAGTTGCGCCGCCCGATTCCACAGTGGTGCCCGGGCGTCATCTCGCGCTGGAACTCGCCGAAACGCTGAAGCTCGCAGTTCCGATCGCGCTGACGCAGCTCGGGCAGATCGCGATGATGACGACCGACATTGCCCTGATCGGCCGCCTCGGCACCGAGGCGATGGCGGCAGCCACGCTGGCGCATACGGTTTTCTTTGTCAGCTTCACCTTCGGCATGGGGCTGGTATCCGCGGTAGCACCCTTGGCGGCGCAGGCGTTCGGCGCGCGTGATCCGCGTTTGATCCGGCGTTCGCTCCGCGTCGGCCTGTGGGCCGCACTGCTGATGTCGCTGCCGATGATGGCGCTGTCATTCCGCGGCGAACCGATCCTGTTGATGCTGGGCCAGGCGCCGACGGCGGCGCGCCTCGCGCAGGAATATCTGTTCGGGCTTACCTGGAGCATCCTGCCGGGACTGTGGTTTCTGGCGATCCGCGGCTTCATGAGCGCGGTCAACCGGCCCGAGCCGATCCTCTGGATCACACTGGCTGCGATCCCGGCCAATGCATTGCTGGTCTATCTGTTGCTGTATGGCGCGTTCGGCCTGCCGGAACTCGGCCTGTTCGGCGCTGGGCTGGCGACCTCGATCGTCAATCTCGGCACGTTCCTGGCGGGCCTGTGGTTTGCCGCTCGCCGCCGCCCATTCCGGAAGTATCACGTGCTCGGCTATTTCTGGCGCGTCGACTGGAAGCTGATGCGGCAACTCGTCGTGATCGGCGCGCCGATCTCTTTCTCGTTCCTGCTCGAATACGGCCTGTTCGGCGCCGCAGGACTCCTGATGGGCGTGATCAGCACGACCGCGTTGGCGGCGCATCAGATTGCGCTGCAGGTCGCGGCTATCCTGTTCATGGTGCCGTTCGGCATCGGCATGGCCGCCACCGTGCGGGTCGGCCACGCCATCGGCCGCGGCGACGCGGGCGCGGTCCGGCGCGCTGGCTACGTTGCCATCTGGCTCAGCATCGTTCTCGCCGCGGTCCTGACGGTCGCTGTGATCGTCAGCCGCTTTGGCATTGCAGCGCTTTTCCTGGGCGAAAGCGCCGACGCGACAGCCGAACTCTCCGCGACGCTGCTGCTGGTCGGATCGACTTTCTTCATCGCCGACGCCATCCAGACCGTCGCCGCCGGCTCGTTGCGCGGCATGAACGACACGCGCGTGCCGCTGTTGTTCGCGATCCTCAGCTATTGGCTGATCGGTTTCACCTGCGCCTGCTGGCTCGGCTTCTGGACACCATCAGGCGCCGTCGGCGTGTGGATCGGGCTGTCGATCGGAACCGCCGTCTATGCCGTGCTTCTGCTGTTGCGCTTCCGCCTGCTGGCGAACAAGCTCACGTTCCGATGACCGTCCGCGAAGTCACGCCTGCCGTCGATGCCGATACGCTGTTGGCCGGCGCGCAGTTCGCCGACGCCTTTTGCATTGAGATTAGCGACTGCAATCTCGACGCCCGCCGCGCAGCGGAGCGGATGATGGCGCGGCAGCCGCGATGGGTCGAGGCGCTGCTGTCGCTGCGGAATCTGCTGGTCGCACCGCTCGGGCTGAAAACCTCAGGCGCCACTCCGAACGTACCTCGCGACATGATCGGGATCTTTCCGGTCGTGAGCGCAACGCCCGATCGCCTCATTGCCGGCTTCAACGATCACCATCTGGATTTTCGCATCGTGGTGGATGTGACGGCGCCCGGCGGCGTCAGGCAGGTCACCGCGACCACGCTGGTCAAGACCCACAACTGGCTCGGCCGGACCTATCTCGCGATCATCATGCCGTTTCACCGGTTGATCGTGCCGGCCCTGCTGCGCCAGGTTGCGGCCTGAGGCCGCAAAAATGGCCGGAGGAGAACACGGCCAGGACCCGCATCGATCTTCTGATCTGCGCATGGAAAGCAGGGGTCTGACCCGCCGTAACTGATGTTGACGACGCCACGGCTGCGCCGTACCTAACCTCAACGCAAGAACAAACGAGGCAACGCCGTGGCCAATGAAACCGCAACGCTCGCCAGCTACGTCGCCAACCTGAAATTCACTGACATCCCGCCTGAGGTGCTGGAGCGCGCCAAGGTGCTGACGCTGGATTTTCTCGGCAGCACGATCCGGGCGCGGCGGGATGCGGAATCCACACCCTCGCTGCTCAAGATGTTGGAAGCGCTGGCGCTCGACGGCAAGGGCGAATCCACCGTGTTCGGCGATGCGAAGACCTGGACGCCCGCGGTCGCCGCCCTGCTCAACGGCGCGCTTGGCCATTCCCTAGATTTCGACGACACGCACGCGGACTCCTCGCTGCATCCGAGCGCGCCCGTGGTGCCGGCGGCGTTTGCGGTCGGCGAAATGGTCGGCGCATCGGGGCGCGACGTCCTGACCGCGATCGTGGCCGGCTACGAGGTATGCTGCCGCCTCGGCAACGCGCTCGATCCGACCTCGCATTATGCGCGCGGCTTCCACCCGACCGCGACCGCAGGAACGTATGGCGCTGCGGCGGCGGCGGGCAAATTGCTTGGCCTTACGAAAGACCAGCTCATATCCGCCTTCGGCGTTTCTGGCAGCCAGGCCGCGGGCTCGCTGCAGTTTCTGGTCAACGGCGCCTGGAACAAGCGTTATCAGGTCGGCGCTGCCGCGATGAACGGCGTCATATCAGCGACGCTGGCGCGCAACAATTTTGTTGGCTCGACCGAATCTGTAGAGGGCAAGCATGGTCTCCTCGTCGGCTACAGCGACGACGCGCATCCGGACAAGGCTATCGCGGGCCTCGGCAAGACCTATGAGACGCTCAAAATTGGCGTGAAGCCTTATCCGAGCTGCCGCTACACCCATGCAGCCCTCGATGCGCTGATCGCGATGCGCCGCGAACACAATCTGACGCCGGACCAGATCAAGCGCGTCGAGATCGGTCTCCACCGCAACGGCATCACGCTGACCGGCGACGCCGCCACCAAGCGACACCCGACCTCGATCGTCGGCGGGCAATTCTCGATGTTCTTCACTGGCGCGCTGGCACTCGACCAGGGCAGCTTCGGCTGGGACGATTACGAGCGGCTCGGCGACGCGGCCGTCAACGCGCTGGCCGACAAGTTCGACGTGGTGCAGGACGACCGCCTCGAGATCGGCCGCACCCACCCCTTTGGCGCGCGCGTTTCGATCACCACCGATGACGGCGTGCATGAGCGGCTCTATGCCGACCCGTCCGGCGAGCCGAATTCGTTCCCGGACGCGCAGGCGATGCAGCAAAAATTCCTCACGCTCGCCCGCCCCGTGCTGAACGGCCGCGCCGACCAGCTTGCCGACGCGATCTTGTCGCTCGAAAGATTTGACCGCGTCGAGAAGGCCACGCAATTGGGACGGCAGTAATCGTGTTGAGTGCGTAGTACGTAGCCCGGATGGAGCGAAGCGCAATCCGGGATCAGACCATCCGCTGACATACCGCCCCCGGATTTCGCTGCGCTCCATCCGGGCTACGCGTCTCGGCAGGCCGTGAGGCCTGCCCGCAGTCAATTCGCTCCCGCCAGCTTTCCCTTGCTCCCCGTCGCCGCTACCACGTCGCGCACGAGATCGAACACGCCATCGGCCTCCGGCAGCCAGTTCGACGAACGGCCGAGCCGGACGATGACCAGCCGCTCGGACGGTACGATGATCGCGTACTGCCCGATCGTGCCCTTGGCGAAGAACGCGTCGTGCGGCCAGCCGCGTTCGGTGCGGTAGGTCGCGCCAAAACTGTCGCCGAGATTGGTCCAGAAGCCCGCGCCCTGGCCGACCCAGGCATTCGGCGTTGGCGTAGCGGAATATTTCACCCAGCCTTCGGGGAGGATGCGTTTGCCGCCGGCCGTGCCGTCATTGAGATAGAGCTGACCGAAACGCGCCCAGTCGCGCGCGCTGGCCAGCAACTGGCTCGACGCTTCCGCATTCCCCGACGCGTCGAATTCGAGCGTCACGTTGCGCATGCCGAGCGGGTCGAACAATTCCTGCCGCGCAAAGCGCATCATTTTGGATGCGCTGCCGCCGGTGGCCTGGCGGATCAGATGCGCGAGGATGACGGTGTTGCCATCGTGATAGTTCCATGCCGCGCCCGGCACGGTTTCCAGCGGCATGCTCTCCGCATAGGCGGCCATATCCGGCTCCATGAATTTCATGCGGTTGACCGGCTCGAGCGCGGACGCCAGCGACGCCTGCAACGAGTTGCCGAGCGCAAGCCCCGCGGTATGGCGCAAGAGATGATCGAGCGTGATGGCGCGCCTGGCGTCGCCGGGGCCTTGCCACGCCGCGATGGGCACGGGCTCATGCAGCCTCAGCGCTCCCTTGCGCACGAGGATCCCGGCCAGCGCCGAGATGACCGATTTGGTGGCGGAGAATCCGAGCAGTGGCGTATCGATGCCGATGCCGTCGGCATAGCGCTCGGCAACGACGCGCCCGTCCTTCATGACCACGATCGCCCGCGTATGGCGTGGCGTCGACTTGTCCGGCTCGGCAAAGGCCCGGTCGAGCGCGGCGGCCAGTTGCGGCGTTTGCGGCGCGACAATGGATGGACTGGCGATGTCGGGCTGCAGCGCCGGCTTTGCATCGGACGCCGGCAATGTGACGTCGGCGACCGCCCCGCCGTGATCGAGATAGCAGCCGAGACCTTCGCCGCGATAGACGGCGTGGCTCCTGCCTATCCCGAACAGCGTCACCGTGACGTCCTTGCGCACGCGATCGACGCGATAGTCCAGCGCCCAGGCGATCAGGCCTGCGCCCGGCATCGCCGAGGTGGTCTCGGCGAATACCCGCACCGGGTCGAGGCCGGAGACGAAGGTCTCCGTGCAGAGCACGTTGGCGACGAAGCCGGTTGCGACCTTTGGCACGTCGCGGGCTCGGGCCGCCGATAGCGCGAGCGCGCTCAGTGCCGTTGTGGTGGCCAGGATGAGGATGAGATTTCGGCGTTTCACGAAGAGCCTCCGGCATGACGCATCAGCGCGTGCCGGGATAATCGCGAAGCGGCCGCTGGCTGCTCGCCGGATTTGGAATTCGCGCTGGCCGAAAGCTCAATACGCCTCGCCGATTCCGAAATATATAAATGATAACAATATGATGCCGACTATGCCGGGCTGGCCTTGAGCCGGCGGTATTCGCTCGGCGTAACGCCCGTGATCGCCTTGAATGCGCGGTTGAAGGGCCCGAGCGACTGGAAGCCGGCGTCCATCGCAATCGTAATGACGGGGACGTCGGCTTGGCTGGGATCGGCCAGCGCGGCCTTGGCTTCGGCGATCCGGTGCTCGTTGAGGAAGACATTGAAATTACGGTAGCCGAGCCGCTGATTGATCAGCCTGCGCAGCCGGTATTCGGGAATCCCAAGCTTGGTCGCCAGCGTGCCGATGGTAACGTTGTCATGGCGATAGATGCGCTCGTCGCCCATCAACCGCATCAGCGCATCGACCAGCTTTTGATCGACGGCGCTGGATTCGACGATCGCCCCGCCGCTTGCCTCGGCCTGAACCTCAGGCGCCGCCGGGAACAGGTCGGCGCCGTCGACGCGCATCATAGCGGTCGAGATCGCTGCCACCACTCCGGCCAACACGGCCGAATTCACCGTGTTGGCAATTTCGGCTGCGCCGCTGCCGGACAGCGAGATCTGCAGCACTGCGTTCAGCCCGCCATACAGCGCGGCGGCGCTCACGATGAAGATGCGGACGCGACGCCGGCCCTCGACGAGATCCGACGACCAGGATGTGATGGTCTGCGCGACGGCCAGGACGATAAAGCCGAGCGCCAGCAGATTGACTGCGATAATGGATAGCCGCACACCGGATGCCGGCGCCAGCCACATGCAATTGACGAAACTGAAAGCCGCGACCGCCGCCCAGATCAGCGCGTGCCACCATCGCAGCCTGAACGCCTCGTCGAACAGCGCCCGCGTGAACAGCCAGAACACCACGACATTGCCGGTCGACAGCGCGATCACAGGCGCATGCACTGCCGCGACCTGCGACGTCGCCCCGATCGATGCGGTCACGGCATGCGCCGCCGACCCCAGCGCGAACGCCGCGGCCAATCGTCCGGCGAGCACCGTGCCGAAGCCGCGAAACAGCGACGCCGCCAGCACCAGCAGCAGCGCCACGGTGGCGCCGCGCAAGGCGATGTCGATGGTGGAAAGCAGCATTCGGTCGGTCCGTTGGCGCGGTCATCCGCGCATGTCAATCTAGTGCGAGTCGTCGCTTGGTTCAATTTTACGCCGATTGACCTTTCCAGCTATCGCGCGACGTCACCCAGCGTTCATTGGTCTTGCTTAACAAATCAACTTCGCCATCTCTCCTTGCCCCCAGCCGTCGCGCGACGCTCTTGGACGGCTCGTTGCTGGCTTCGATGCAATGGATGATCTCGTCAATCTCGAAACTCGCGAATACCCAGTCGATCGACGCCCGCGCTGCCTCCACCGCGTAACCCTTGCCGCGATATGCACGGTCGATACCCCAGCCGACCTCAAAGCCCGGCCACCCCGGCGGCGACCACGGCCCGACGCGGCCGATATAGCGGCGGCTCGATTTTTCCTCGACGGCGAACATGCCGAAGCCATGCAGCGCCCAATGCCCCGATATCACGGCGGCATTGCGCCATCCGCCGATTTCGGTGGTGATCGCCTTGCCGTCAGGCGTGATGAAGCGCGCGGTATCGGGATCGGACAGCATCGCCGTATTCGCGGCAATGTCGTCGCTGCGCCATGGGCGCAGAATCAGGCGCGCGGTCTCGAGGATGGGACCATCGACCTTCAACAATCTGGCGCCGGGCTTGAGTGGAGGGATCATGGCTCATCATTCTCCTATATCTCCCTGCGAAAGCAGGGACCCATAACCACCGTTGTGAGTTGCTGGAGACGATATCTGCCATTGCCGCCAAACGATAGGACACGGAGTATGGGTCCCTGCGCCCGTGCGCAATTGCGCACTAGGCAGGGACGACATGTGGAGGCATTTGAGTGCTATCCCGCAGTTTCTGCTATGATCTCCGCAAACATCAAGGAGTCCCCCATGAGCTGGCAACCGTCCAACGATCCCGTGCTCGGCGATCCCAAGACCTGCGACGCGCTCGATCTCATCATCGTGCCGCGCACCCGCGATCTCGGCGATGGTTTCGCGGTGCGCCGCGCGCTGCCGCATGGCAAGCGACAGATGGTCGGGCCCTTCATCTTCTTCGATCATTTCGGCCCGGTGCAGTTCATGGCCGGCAAGGGCATGGACGTGCGCCCGCATCCGCATATTGGCCTTGCCACCGTCACCTATCTGTTCGACGGCTCGATCACGCACCGCGACAGCGAGGGCAACATCCAGGAGATCCAGCCCGGCGCCATGAACCTGATGACGGCGGGGCGCGGCATCGCGCATTCCGAGCGCACGCCTGACGTGCAGCGCCGCGACGGCCAGAAGATGCTGGGCCTGCAAAGCTGGATCGCGCTGCCGGCTGGCTCCGAGGAAATCGCACCGTCGTTCCAGCACTACGCCGCCGAGGCGCTGCCGACCGTGAAGGAGAGCGGCTTCACCGCGCGCATCATCGCGGGCAGTTCGTTCGGCGCGAAATCGCCGGTCAGCATGGTGTCGCCATGGTTCTATAGCGAAGTGACGGCGCAAGCCGGGACCAGTGTCCCGCTCGACCCTGACCATGAAGAGCGCGCGATCTATCTGGTCGACGGCGAGGTCGAGATCGCGGGCGAGCGCTATGAGGGGCCGCGCCTCTTGATATTCCGGCCCGGTGACCGCATCACGGCGAAGGCCGTGAGGCCGATGCGGATGATGTTTCTGGGCGGCGACGCGCTGGAGGGGCCGCGGCACATCTGGTGGAATTTCGTCTCCTCCAGCAAGGAGCGGATCGAGCAGGCCAAACAGGACTGGAAAACCGGCCGGTTTGCAGCCGTTCCGCAGGAACATGAGTTCATTCCGCTGCCGGAGTGAGCTATTGCTCTGTATTCCCAATTTGCTCGAAAGCCTGACCGAATGAACGCGATGCTCGCCAGCGATTTGCCCCTGCCCCGGATCGGCCGCGGCAAGGTGCGCGACATCTATGCCGTCGGCGGCGACCGCGTGCTGCTGCTCACCACCGACCGCATCAGCGCGTTCGACGTCGTGATGGCCGAGACCATTCCGATGAAGGGCGCGGTGCTGACGCAGATCAGCGCGTGGTGGTTCCGCCAGCTCGAAGGCGTGGTGCCGCATCACATGATCAGCGCCGATGCCGACGAGATCATCCGCGAGGTGCCTGACCTGAAAGATCACCGCGCCGATATTCTCGGGCGCGCGATGCTGTGCAGGCGCACCACCGTCTTCCCGGTCGAATGCGTGATCCGCGGCTACATCTCGGGCTCGGCCTGGAAGGAATATGCCGCGTCCGGCACGCTCGCCGGCGAGGAGCTGAAAGACGGTCTCGTCGAAAGCGAGAAGCTCGACGCGCCGATCTTCAGCCCGGCCACCAAGGCCGAGACCGGCCATGACGAAAACATCACGATTGCGCGCGTGCGCGAGATTTTGGGCGCCGACGTCGCCGAGAAACTCGAGAGCATGGCGCGCACGGTCTACAATTTCGGCGAACGGATCGCCCGTCATCAGGGCATCATCATCGCCGACACCAAGTTCGAGTTCGGCCGCGCGGCGGACGGCCGCATCATCCTGATCGACGAGGTGATGACGCCGGACAGTTCGCGCTTCTGGGCCGCCGACGTCTACAAGCCTGGCCGGCCGCAGCCCTCCTTCGACAAGCAGCCGCTGCGCGACTATCTCGACGCCGAGCGCCACGCCGGCCGCTGGAATGGCGACGCCCCGCCCCCGCCGCTGCCTGACAGCGTGGTCGATGCGACGAGCAAGCGGTATCTCGAAGCGTATCGGCGGGTGACGGGGACAGAGCTGCAAATCTAGCCCCGTCATTGCGAGCGGATATAGGATTGCCCTGCACGCCCGTCCGGTGCGAAGCTCCCTCCATAAAAATGCGAGGGAGCGCCTGATATGACCGAAGCCGATTCCGTGCTGGTCGAACGCGATGGCCCGGTGACCATCGTTTCCATCAACCGCCCGCATTGCCGCAACGCCGTTGACGGCGCGACGGCACGCAAATTGTACGACGCGTTTCTTGCCTTCGATGCCGACGGAGCAGCGTCCGTCGCCGTATTCACCGGGACCGGCGGCTATTTTTGCGCCGGCGCCGACCTCAAGGCGGTGGCGGCGGGCGATCCCAATAAGCGGCGCGAACTCGGCGGCCACGATTCGATCGCGCCAATGGGACCGAGCCGGTTGCGGTTGTCAAAGCCGGTGATCGCCGCGGTCGAAGGCTTTGCGGTCGCCGGCGGAATGGAGCTCGCGCTGTGGGCAGACATGCGCGTGGTTGCCGAGGATGCCACCTTCGGCATCTTCTGCCGCCGCTTTGGTGTGCCCTTGATCGATCTCGGCACCATCCGCCTGCCACGGCTCATCGGCCATTCGCAGGCGATCGACCTGATCCTCACCGGCCGCCCAGTCGGCGCGCAGGAAGCGTTGCGCATGGGGCTCGCCAATCGCGTCGTCGGCCGGGGCGAAGCCACGGCGCATGCGATCGCGCTGGCGCGGGAGATCGCGCGCTTTCCGCAAAGATGCCTGCGCGCCGATCGGCTGTCGGCGCTGCGGCAATGGGATCTTTCCGAGGAAGAGGCGATTGCCAACGAAATGCGCGGCGGGCTTGAGGTGATCGCCTCGGGCGAAACGCTGTCGGGCGCAACGCGGTTTGCCTCCGGCATCGGTCGCCACGGCGCGTTTGCCAGTGACGCCACCGATTGACCGGAACTACACCCCGGCCATCATCACGTATTTGATCTCGACATATTCCTCCATGCCGTGATGCGAGCCCTCGCGGCCGAGGCCCGATTCCTTCACGCCGCCGAACGGCGCGACTTCGGTGGTGATCAACCCGGTGTTGACGCCGACCATGCCGGATTCCAGCGCTTCGGCGACGCGCCAGACGCGGCCGAGATCGCGGGAGTAGAAGTAAGAGGCGAGACCGAACGGCGAGTTGTTGCACATCGCAATCACCTCGGCCTCGTCCTTGAAGCGGAACACCGGCGCCAGCGGGCCGAACGTTTCTTCGTGCGCGACGAGGGCGTCCGGCTTCACATTCGAAAGCACCGTCGGCTCGAAGAAGCTGCCGCCGAGTGAATGGCGTTTTCCGCCGGTGACGACTTTCGCGCCGCCCTTCACTGCGTCCGCAATGTGCTTCTCGACCTTGTCGATCGCTGCCATGTTGATCAGCGGGCCCTGCGTCACGCCCGCTTCGGTGCCGTCACCGATCTTCATCGCCGCGGCTTTCTTCGAAAGCTTTTCGACGAACTGGTCGTAGATCCCGTCCTGGGCGTAGATGCGGTTGGCGCAGACGCAGGTCTGGCCCATGTTGCGGTACTTGGAGATCATGGCGCCCTCGACCGCCGCATCGATATCGGCATCGTCGAACACAATGAACGGCGCGTTGCCGCCGAGTTCGAGGCCGAGCTTCTTCACGCCGACGGAAGCCTGCTGATAGAGGATCTTGCCGACTTCGGTCGAGCCGGTGAAGCCGATGAAGCGCACGGCGGGATGCTCGCACAGCACTTTTCCGATCGCGGACGAATTGCCGGTGAGGATGTTGAACACGCCCTTCGGCACGCCGGCCTTTTCGGCCAGCGCGACCAGCGCCAGCGCGGTCAGCGGCGTCTCATTGGCAGGCTTGAGCACCACGGTGCAGCCCGCGGCGAGCGCCGGCGACACCTTTCGGGTGATCATCGAGCAGGGGAAATTCCACGGCGTGATGGCGCCGCAGACGCCAATCGGCTGCTTGATCGCGAGCAGCCGCGCATCCGGCCGCTGGGTCGGAATGGTTTCGCCATAGACGCGGCGGGCTTCCTCGGCGAAAAACTCGACATAGGCGCCGCCGATATCGACCTCGCCGAGCGCTTCGGCCAGCGGCTTGCCCTGCTCGGAGGTGAGGATCAGCGCGAGGTCCTCGCGGTTGGCGATGATCAGGTCGAACCATTTGCGTAAGGTATTGGAGCGCTGTTTGGCGGTGAGCTTGGCCCAGGCCGGGAATGCGCGCTCGGCGGCTTCGACCGCTTGCGTGGCTTCCGCCGTGCTGAACGCCGGGACCTTGGCGAGTTCGACGCCGTTGACCGGATTGGTGACGGGGCGCGACGGCGTGCCGACCCAGGCGCCGTCGATGTAGCAGCGGTCGCGCAGCAGCGAGGGATCCTTCAGGCGGTCGTGCAGCGAGGGTTGGGAGGTTTTCGAAGCGCGTGCGGCGACGGGCGGGTTCATGGCGTTACTCCTCGGATTTTCTTGAGAGATTGGTCCGAGTATAGGCCCGTATCGTCAGCAATGCACCGCCCGCTGAGGCAACTCTGCGTCAACCAATTTTGAGGTCAGGCCGCGCCGCTCATATAGGTTTCGCGGCGGCCGACCATGCGTTGCGCAGCGGCTTTGGCATCGGCCTTCGAGGAGGTCGCGCAGGTGCGGTATTCGAGGTCGGGCAGCTTGGCGGGTTCGCGGCGGGCGAACCAGGATTTGGACCCGACTGAAAGCTGCGCCAGGGCCTGGGCGACGTTATCGACCGCCTCAAAGGAATGCAGCGCGCCGGTGCCGGCGTAGCGGACTTCGTAAATGCCAGGCGAGATCGGCGCCTCGATGTTCTCGCCCCGCCCGGCACGGGGATACCGCTTCCATTCACTCCAGGTCGAAATCATTGCGCACCTTCAAAACGTTCGGAAATGAAACAATTTTCGTCAATTGAGCCAGCCAACGCGCTGGCGTTTGTGCTGGAATTTGAACGCTTTACTGCAAAAAATCGGCGACGGGAATCGTGGCGAAATCACGTTATCGTGGATGCAAAGCAGGGTCACCGCCATTGCACTTCGTCCACCGCGGATTGCAGCGAGGTGTTGCAGTTTGGTGCCGGATGGACCCCCGCGCCTCCTGCCCACGCCACTCCACGCCCCCTTTGCCCATCACGAGATCGCGACATCCGCGGCGGCTGAGCGCGGACGCTTGCGGGATGGGGCGGCCGGGAGGAAGATCGTTCCACTTCCATAAAAAACAAGGCGGAGGAGACCCATGCAAAGCAAAGCGGAGATCGACCAGATTCTGCGTCAGAAATGCGAGGCCAGGGAGATTCCCGGCGTGGTCGCGATGGCGGCGACCGGCAGCGAGGTGATTTATCAAGGCGCGTTCGGCAAGCGGGATCTTTCCAAGGACGATGCCATGACCGCCGACAGCGTGTTCTGGATCGCCTCCATGACGAAAGCGATCACGACCGCGGCCGGCATGCAGCTTGTCGAGCAAGGCAAGCTCTCCCTCGACGAGCCGATTGGCAAGCTGCTGCCCGATCTGGCCAACCCGCAGGTGCTGGAAGGTTTTGACGACAGCGGCGAGCCGAAGCTGCGCCCCGCCACCAAGCCGATCACGCTGCGGCATCTGATGACCCACACCGCCGGCTTCTGCTACGAGATGTGGAACGGCGACATCGGGAAATACATGGAGAAGACCGGCACGCCCGGCGTCATCTCCTGCCTGAACGCCGCGCTGACAACGCCACTCGCGAGCGACCCCGGCACGCGCTGGGAATACGGCACCAACATCGATTTTGTCGGCAAGGCGATCGAAGCGGTGAGCGGCAAGCGGCTCGATGTGTATTTGCACGAGAACATGTTCGCGCCGCTCAGCATGAACGACACCGCCTTCAAGATCACGGACTCGATGCGCCAGCGGCTGGTCGGCATGCATGCGCGCGGCGAGGACGGATCGCTGGCGCCGATGCCGTTCGAGCTCGAACAGGCGCCGGAATTTCATATGGGCGGCGGCGGCCTTTACGGCACGGCGGCCGATTACATCACGTTCACCCAGATGATCCTCAACAACGGCCGCGGCAACGGCAACCAGGTGCTCAAGCCCGAGACGGTCGCACTGATGAGCCAGAACCACATCGGCGATCTCACCATGGGCAAGATGGTGACGGTGGCGCCGGTCTACACCAACGATGTCGATCTCTATCCCGACATGGTGAAGAAGTGGGGCCTCTCCTTCCTGATCAACACCGCCAAAACGCCCGAGGGCCGCAGCGCCGGCAGCCTCGCCTGGGCCGGCCTCGCCAACACCTATTTCTGGATCGATCCGGCGCGCAACGTCGCCGGCGTGATCCTGATGCAGCTGTTGCCGTTCGCCGACGCCAAGTGCCTGGAGGCTTTTGCAGGCTTCGAGCGCGGGGTCTATGCCGGGCTCGATGCCGGCAGCGGCCAGCGCGCGGCGTAAAATAGAGGAACGAGGGCGGCGCGGCGTTGCTTGGCGCGCCCTCGCCCCACTTACAGTCGTCATGCCCCGCGCATGCGGGGCATCCCGTCCGCCGGGGCCTATCGAATCCATCACTGGTGTCTCTGTCGTCATTGCGAGCGAAGCGAAGCAATCCATCGTGCGGCGCAAGGAAAGAATGGATTGCTTCGCTTCGCTCGCAATGACGGCTGTGATTGACGCACCTTCGACGGATGTAACGGCCGACATGATTTCACGATCTCGCGGCATGAACTGCCCGAGGTTTGCATCTCGTTCGCCCTCCTTGGATAAAGAGGGCGCAGGGAAGACCGGGTGCGCGCTGCACCCGCGGTCTCGTGTGCAATTGCGCAAAAAACGCGCACACGAGCATACAGGTCCAGCGGAGAGCATCCGGCCTTCCCTGCGCAATGGTTTTACGGCGTACTTCGTGCTCTCCCCGGTGTGCGAATTCCTTTAGCCACCGTCATCCGCGGATTGATGGATGGGGCCTGCCCGGTCGGGCCGGCACATCCTCCGCGGACTTGACACCAGCAACGGGTGCCAGGACCACACGACTTGGCCGTACGCGACACGCCCAACGCCAAGGGTCTCGACGGGCTTGGTACCCACCCGCCGAAGTCTGACGAAGAGCGGCTTAGCATCGGTCGTCGGCGTGCCGTCCCTTCGCTCACGAACTCAAGAGAGCCCGCCCTGCGACGACGTTTGCGCGCCCGACGCTGCCGCGTCCACCGCACCCCGCCCCGCGTTCAGTGACGATCGCGAAACGCCCCTCTTGGGGGACGGGATACCGGAGGTTGTAAGGGTGATTTGGGGGAAACGAGAAGCGGATTATTTTTGCGGAAGATCGTTTTTTGATTTGCGCCGTCGGGCAAATCAGTGCTGGGGCGAGGGAGGTCGGCTGTCTCGGACGACGGTTGATTTGAGCGAGCACTCTACTTTGGAAAGAGGTCAGTTACCTTCTTTGCTGCCATCAAACGTGCATACGTTGTGTAGCGCGGTCCTTGCATCGATCCTGACGGAGCGTCTGCAAATGGAATCGGATCAATCGGTTTTGCCGGTGCGGAGAAGTTTAATTTGTACTTGCCGTCTTCTCCGTAAGGTTCAATCGAGGCAACAGGCGCAACGTGCGTTACCGCACTAACAGGATTGCTTTGATAGGCTGCAATATACTTGACCTTAGGAATCATGCCTCCACCAATACGAATAGCCCACCAAGCATTTTGACGTAAGAAAACTTCCTCGAAGCCATCTTTCTGCGCAGGCACGATGACGGTATCCGGCTCATCAGTAACCTTCGGAGCCGCAGGCACAATCTCGCCCGAAGCATTTGGCGTGGCCACCGGCACCGGGATCTCAAATGCGCGCAATCCGACCAACGGCAACACCTGAAATATTTCCCTTAGAAACAGGTACGTATCAGCTTTGTCAGCTTCAGAAAGAGTCGGCTCTGTCGGAATGTTTCCGTTGTTGAGATGACTACGGCCTGCGAGCCGGGCCCGTGTAATAAGCATGTGTTCGAGCCAAGTAATATGCGCTCGGTTGAATCCACTATCAGTGGATTTCGTAACGAACGCAAAACCCCAGTCCCAGAAATCCTTCCCCGAGTAGTGGCTCTCGATACGATCGAGCACTCCGTCGCCTTGACCAATGTACAACGTCGGCAGTTCCGCGTCGTCCGTCGCGTATCCGGAGAGGACGTAAACGCCCGCCCGCTGAAACTCTGGACGAGCCTTAATATTGGGCCATTGCACTCGGGGAAACGTTATGGCGAGTCCCGTGGAAGCCATGCGATCGATTATTCTAACGCCCTCAGGGTCACCATCGGGCACGAAAATTCGTATTGTGAAACCGTCCGAAGGCATGGCGACAGCTCTTTTCCTGTCTCAAGCTAATACGAGTAGGCCGCTCCCTACACCGGCAACCCGTTCTGCCCCGCCAGCTCCTTCAGCGACACCTGCGGCCTTGCGCCGATGTGCTGGATCACCTCTGCCGCCGCCAGAGCCCCCAGCCGGCCGCACGTCTCGTGGCTGGCATCACGCACCAGGCCGAACAGGAAGCCAGCGGCGAACAGGTCGCCGGCGCCTGTGGTGTCGACGAGCTTTTGAATCGGGAAGGCCGGCACTGATGTGACGCCGTCGGATGACACCACCACGCAGCCTTTTTCGCTGCGGGTGACGACGGCGAGCTTGGTGTCGAGGCGCAGCTGCTTCAGCGCACCATCGAAATCCGAGGTCTGGTACAGCGAATGCAGCTCGGCCTCGTTGGCGAACACGAGATCGACCGTGCGTTTGCGCATCAGGTCGAGAAACTCGTCACGATAACGATCCACGCAGAAGGAATCCGACAGCGTCAGTGCCACCTGGCGGCCGGCCGCGTGCGCAATGCTAGCTGCCTTGACGAAGGCTTCCTTGGCGTTCTTCGGATCCCAGAGATAGCCTTCGAGATAAACGATGCGCGCGGCTGCGATCTGCGTTTCATCGATGTCCGATGGGTTAAGGTCCTGCGCGGCGCCGAGATAGGTGTTCATGGTGCGCTCGCCGTCCGGCGTCACCAGGATGTAGGAGCAGCCGGTGGCGGGTCCATCAGCGGCCGCCCTGGTCTCGAAGGCGACGCCGGCGGCTCTGATATCGTGGCTGTAGAGGGTGCCGATCTGGTCGGCCTTGACCTTGCCGATGAAGGCGGCCCGCGCGCCGAAGCCGGCGACGCCGACGATGGTATTGGCGCAGGAGCCACCGGAGACTTCCGTGGCCGGGCCCATGTCGCGGTAGATCGAAATGGCGCGGGCCTCGTCGATCAGCGCCATGCCGCCCTTGGCCATGCCGTGCTGGCTAAGGAACTTCTCATCGGTTTGCGCGAAGACGTCGAAAATCGCATTGCCGATCCCGAGAACGTCGTATTTTGCGTCAGTCATTCATCCGTCCTGTTTACGGCTGTTTGCGCGAAGAAGCCGAGCGCGGCTAAGGCTGCGGCCTACCAGATCGGCCCCGCGCCAGCAAGGGAAGCGGGGGGCCGCTACCCACCATGCCGAAAGTCTTTCGTCATGGCCGGGCTTGTCCCGGCCATCCACGTCTTCGTCGCCGAGAGACCGTAAAGACGTGGATGCCCGGGACAAGCCCGGGCATGACGGGTTGGGCAAGCGGCTGCTATACACCCCGCAATGATCCGCTCCTTTCTCACGGTATCCTCGGGAACGCTGGCCTCGCGGCTGCTGGGGTTCGTGCGCGATTCGGCGCTGGCCGCGCTGCTCGGCGCGGGCGCCGCCGCGGATGCTTTCCTGGCGGCGTTTCAGCTGGTGAATGTCATCAGGCGGCTGTTGACCGAGGGCGGGCTGAACGCGGCGCTGGTACCGGCATGGCTGCGGGTGCGTGAAACCGATGGGGCTGTGGCAGCGGCGGCGTTCGCGGGGCGCGTGCTCGGCACGGTGACAACAGCGTTGATCGCAGCCACAGCGGTGCTCGCGCTGGCGATGCCGCTTGTGATCACAGCGCTGGCGCCGGGGTTCTCGGGGCGCGAGACGCTGCAGCTCGCCACCGACAATGCGCGGCTGATGCTGCCGTACCTCGCCTTTGCAGGGCCAGTGACCGTGATGATGGCATTGTTGAACGCGCAAGGCCGTTTTGCGCTGACGGCGTTTTCGCCGCTGCTATTTAATATCGCGCTGATCGCGGTGATGGTCGTCCTGCTCGCCATACGGCCGGATGCGGTGCTATCAGCGCAAATCGTCGCCGCGACTGTCGGCATTGCCGGGCTGTTGCAGCTATCGGTGCTGGTGTTGCGCCGTGGCGGCAACATCGCCGGATCTTTGCGGATTTCGTTCGATGCGGAAATCCGCGGCTTCCTGGCCAAGGCCGCGCCCGGCATGATGGCGTCGAGCGCGCCGCAGCTGCTGATGGTGGCAGGCGCGATCATCGCGTCGTCGTCGCCGTCGGCGGTGTCGTGGCTCTATTTTGCAGGCCGCCTGGTCGAGCTGCCGCTCGGCATCGTCGGCGTCGCCATGGGCACGGTGCTGATCCCGGAATTGACGCGCGCGGTTCGGGCCGAGGATCGCGCCGCCGTGGCGCATGCGGAATCGCGCGGGCTTGAACTCGCGGTTGGGCTGGCGCTGCCGGCCACGCTCGGGCTGATGGTGCTGAGCGAGCCAATCGTGCGGCTGTTGTTCGAGCATGGCGCCTTCACGGCTGATGACACGAAAGCCACCGCCCGCGCGCTGATGTGGCTGACGCTGGCGCTGCCGGCGCATGTGCTGATGAAAGCATTATCGCCGGCGTTCTTCGCGCGCGAGGATACGATGACGCCGCTGGTCGCAGCACTCAAGGGCGTGGTGCTGGCGATCGCTATCGCCTTCCTGCTCAGCCATTGGTACGGCACTGAGGGCATTGCGGCGGCGATTGCGCTTGGCGCGTGGAGCATGGCGTTCAGCCTGATCCGCCGCGGCGCCGAGACGTTTGGATTCTCGATCGATGCAGAAGCGCGGCGGCGGCTGCCGCGCATCGCGCTATCAGCGCTCGCGATGGGCGCGCTGCTGTGGCTGGCGACGCGGTCGCTGCCGGCGCTCAGTTCGGACGCGCACGGGTTTGTGCAGGCCGTCCTGTGGCTTGCCGTGATAGCGGCGGGAATTGCGATTTACGGCCTGTTTCTGCGGCTTCTCCGCGTCACCGGCTGGCGCGAGGCGGTTAACGCCTTCAGGCAATCCAAGGTCTAGCGGCTTGCGCGAATAGCCCCTGCGTGGCAAACGACAGCGCGAAACAGGCATCCTCGGGAAGCTGACTATGGCTTTTGTTGAAAAAGTATTTTCCGGCGTTCAGCCGACGGGCAATCTGCATCTCGGCAATTACCTCGGCGCGATCGTCAACTTCGTGAAGATGCAGGAAACCCATGACTGCATCTATTGCGTCGTCGACATGCACGCGATCACGCAAGGCGTGGACGTCTGGGGCGGTCCGACGGAGCTTGCCCGCAACACGCGCGAGGTCACCGCGGCCTTCATCGCCGCCGGCATCGATCCGAACAAGCACATCGTGTTCAACCAGAGCCAGGTCGCCGGCCATGCCGAGCTGACCTGGATCTTCAATTGCGTGGCGCGGGTCGGCTGGCTCAGCCGCATGACGCAGTTCAAGGAGAAGGCCGGCAAGGACCGCGAGAACGCGTCCGTCGGGCTGTACGATTATCCGGTGCTGATGGCGGCGGATATTCTGCTCTATCGCGCCACGCATGTGCCTGTCGGCGAGGACCAGAAGCAGCATCTGGAGCTGTCGCGGGACATCGCGCAAAAGTTCAACAACGATTTTGGCGATTCGATTCGCGGCCACGGCTTCAATGACGGGCTGTTCTTCCCGCAACCCGAACCGCTGATCACGGGGCCGGCGACGCGGGTGATGTCGCTTCGCGACGGCACCAAGAAGATGTCGAAGTCGGATGCCTCGGACAATTCGCGCATCAACCTGACCGACGATGCCGACACCATCGCGCAGAAAATCCGCAAGGCGAAGACCGATCCGGAACCGCTGCCGTCGGAGGAAAAAGGCCTGGAGAGCCGGCCCGAGGCCGACAACCTCGTCGGCATCTATGCGGCGCTGTCCGAGCGCAGCAAGGCCGACGTTTTGAAGGAATTCGGCGGCGGGCAGTTCTCCAGCTTCAAGAACGCGCTGGTGGAACTTTGCGTGGCAAAACTCTCGCCGATCGCTTCCGAAATGAAACGTCTGGTCGCCGACCCCGGCCATGTCGACAAAATATTGATCGACGGCGCCGACCGCGCCCGCGTCATCGCCGACGAAACCATGCGCGCGGCCAAGGATATCATCGGTTTCATCCGAAAGAGCTAGAGATTCTTGTTTTGACGCGTTTTCTTCACGCGAACCGGTACCCACTTCGCTCGAAAACGCTATGGCTCTCGCGGCGTTGCAACAGCGACGCCGCTTGTCGAAGGCGGCTGCGCCGTGGCACCATGCGGCGGTTTGGCGCAGCACCGGGACATGCATGACCACCCAGCGACGAAGCTACGAAACGGGTCACAAGCCAAAATGCCTTGTCATCGTTGACGACACCGCGGAGTGGGACCGCGCGGTGTACTACGCCAGCCGCTGGGCGGTGCGGGTCGGCGGCGGCGTGGTGATGCTGCGCATCATCGCCATCGAGGACCAGAACCAGCAATGGCTGGGGGTAGCCGACCTGATGCGCGCCGAGGCCGAGGACGCCGCCAATGAAGCGCTCGACCGCGCCGCCGGCCGCGCCAACGGCATCGCCGCAATCACGCCGGAGCGGGTGATTCGCGAGGGCGATCCGACCGCCCAGATACTCGATGTGATCGACAAGGACGTCGATATTTCGATGCTGGTGCTGGCGGCCAATCCAGGCCCCGAGGGCCCCGGCCCCCTGATCAGCATGATGGCGCAGGCCGCTGGCTCGTTCCCGATTCCCGTCGTCATCGTTTCCGGCGATCTCAGCGATTCGGACATCGACGGCCTGTCCTAAGGCTTGATTTACCTGCGGAATTGCTGATCTGCGCCCCTTGATCGTGCACGCCCCGTCGCCATCTGCTATGGGAAGCCCCACGCGCCGGCCTTGAACCGGCGACGCCGGAGAAAAGCAATGTTCATTCAAACCGAAGCCACGCCCAATCCCGCCACCCTGAAATTCATTCCAGGCCGTACCGTGCTCGACACCGGCACGATGGAATTCGCCAGCCGCGAAGCCGCCGCCCGCTCGCCGCTCGCCGAGCGTCTGTTCGACGTGCCCGGCATCTCCGGCGTGTTCTACGGCTACGATTTCGTCACCGTGACCAAGGCGGACGGCGACTGGCAGCACCTCAAGCCCGCGATCCTCGGCGCCATCATGGAGCACTACATGTCCGGCGCGCCGCTGCTGGCGGACGGGACTGCCGGCAACGACGAGGCCACCGACGAGGAAGGCGAGTTCTTCAACGAGGCCGACGCCGATACGGTCGCGACCATCAAGGACCTGATCGAGACGCGGGTGCGGCCGGCGGTGGCCAATGACGGCGGCGACATCACCTTCCGTGGCTTCAAGGACGGCGTCGTCTACCTCAACATGAAGGGCTCCTGCGCCGGCTGCCCGTCCTCGACGGCGACGCTGCAGCACGGCATCCAGAATCTGCTGAGGCATTTCGTGCCCGACGTGGTCGAAGTCCGGCCGGTGTGAGTTGGTGTCGTAGGGTGGGCAAAGGCGCGTGAGCGCCGTGCCCACCATCGTTTATCCGTGTCGTCGCATGGTGGGCACGCTTCGCTTTGCCCACCCTACGCGCCGCAAAACATGACGTGATGATTGCGCGTCTGCTATACCTCTCCTCATGCTGATCCTCGCCATCGATACCGCGCTTGATTCCTGCGCCGCGGCCGTGCTCGACACCAGCGCAGGCGGGGTCATCGCGCAAGAATCGCAGGCGATGAAGCGCGGTCATGCCGAAGCCCTGATGCCGCTGATCGCGCGCGTGATGAAGGCATCCGGCGTTGCCTTTGCCGCGCTCGACCGCATCGCCGCGACGACCGGTCCCGGCAGCTTTACCGGATTGCGCGTCGGCCTTTCCGCCGCCCGCGGCATAGCGCTCGCCGCCGGCAAGCCGGTCGTCGGCGTGACGACACTGACCGCGTTTGCCGCCCCCATCGTCAGCGAGACCAGCGAGCATCCGGTGATATCCGCCGTCGATGCGCGGCATGATCATGTCTATTTCCAGATGCTGGGCGGCGACGGCCGTTCGCTCATCAAGGCGAAAGTGGCGCCAATCGCGGAAGCGCTCGACGCAGCGCGCTTCGGCACGCCGCATCTGATAGGCAATGCCGCGAAAATTCTCGCCGACCGCTGGCCGACCGATGCAGCGCCGCCCTTCAGAATCGATCAGCAGGCCGCGCCCGATATCGCCTGGGTGGCGTGGCTGGGGGCCGCCGTCAATCCCGAAAGCTCACCGGCACGGCCCTATTATCTGCGCGCGCCCGATGCCAAGCCGCCGAAGGATCCGCTGGCGAGCGCAGCACAGCCGCCGGCCTCGCGATGACATGGCTCTCCGAATGGTGGAGCGGCGGCACGGCCGTGATCGAACCGGCCAGCCAGCGCGACGCGACGCGTCTGGCGCAACTGCATGGCGCATCGTTTCACCGCGGCTGGGGCGAAGGTGAATTCGAGGTCATGCTGACCGAGCGCAATACGCTCGTTCACCGGCTCAGACAGGGGCGCAAGATTATCGGCTTTGCGGTGTCGCGCATAGCGGCCGACGAGGCGGAGTTACTGTCGATCGCCATCGATGCGACCCAACGTGGCCGCGGTCTGTCGCGCAACCTGTTGCTGACGCATCTCGGTCATCTCGCAGGCCGCGGCGTACGCAAGGTGTTCCTCGAGGTCGAAGAAAATAATCAGCCGGCGCGGCGGCTGTATGAATGGGCCGGATTTGAGGTCGTTGGCCGCCGGGAACGCTATTATCAGCAGCCCGGCGGCGAGCAATTGAATGCACTTCTGATGCGGCGTGACTTGTCGTAATGTGCGCCGGGTGGCAAAAGACCCCCGACCTGCGTCCGAAGGCCCTGAGACCATGCCCGTACTGAAATCCCCGCCTGCGCACAAGAATACCGGCATCGAGGCCCGCTGCGCCGCCACCGGTATGCGCATGACCGAACAGCGCCGGGTGATCGCGCGCGTGCTGGCCGATTCGGTCGACCATCCCGACGTCGAGGAACTTTACCGGCGCTGTGTCGCGGTCGACGACAAGATCTCGATCTCGACGGTGTATCGCACCGTCAAGTTGTTCGAAGACGCCGGGATCATCGAGCGGCACGATTTCCGCGAGGGGCGCGCGCGCTACGAGCAGATGCCCGATAGCCACCACGATCATCTGATCAATCTGCGCGACGGCAAGGTGATCGAGTTCACCTCCGAGGAGATCGAGAAATTGCAGGCCGAGATCGCCCGCAAGCTCGGCTACAAGCTGGTCGATCATCGGCTGGAATTGTATTGCGTGCCGCTCGACGAAGAGAAATCTTGATCGCGTGCCAACTTGAATCCGAATTTCGATCTGGTCATCTTCGACTGCGATGGCGTGCTGGTCGACAGCGAAGTCATTTCGTGTCGTGCCCATGCGGAGACGCTGACGCGTCATGGCTATCCGATCACTTCCGAACAGGTGCTCGTTCGCTTTCTCGGCGTGTCTGACCGCGAGGCGCGCCAAACGATCGAGCGCGAGATCGACCGGAAGCTGCCTGATGACTTCGAACAACAGGTGAAGGCGGCCACGCTGAAATTTTACGAGGGCGATTTGCAGGCGATCGCGCATGTCGGCAAGGCGATCGGCGCGATACGCCTGCCCAAATGCGTCGCTTCCAGCGGAACGCCCGAAAAGATTCGCCACGGCCTCACCTGCGCCGGCCTCTACGACCAACTCGCGCCGCATATTTTCTCCGCGACGCAGGTCAGCCGCGGCAAGCCCGCGCCCGATCTGTTTCTATTCGCGGCCGAGCAAATGAACGCACCGCCCGAACGCTGCATCGTGATCGAAGATAGCGTTCCCGGTGTCACCGGCGGCCGCGCCGCCGGGATGACGGTGCTCGGTTTCCACGGCGGCAGCCATTGTCAGCCGGGCCATGCCGAGATGCTGCGCGCCGCCGGTGCCGCCATGATCTTCGACGATATGCGGCAACTGCCCGACCTGATTGCGCGCATCGGTCGAACGGCCGGTTAATCCTGCATCGCATGGTTGAAGTCCGGCGTCACTGCCGGCATCAGATCAAGAATCTTGCCGCGAGTTAACTGGGCGCGAGACCCGCAGGTGATAGTTTCCGATGGACCTGCGTGAGGGGAGCGCGCGCATCGTGAAATTACCTGACAGCCAGATATCAAAGGCAGCCTTGATGTTGAAGGCGGCCTTGCCGCTCACGCTCGTTGCGGCGGTGGCTGTGCTTGCGCGAACCTGGCAGCTTTCGCAGAACGATTTTGCAAGGCAGTACTACGCCGCAGGCGTGCGCAGCATGCTGGGTAGCTGGCACAATTTCATCTTCAACGCGTTCGACCCCGCAGGCTTTGTTTCCATCGACAAGCCGCCCGTGGCGATCTGGCTGCAGGTCGCCAGCGCCAAGCTGTTCGGCTTTGGCGCGCTTCCGATCCTGCTTGCCCAGGTGATGGCGGGATTGGCCGCGATCCTCTTGATTTACGTTCTGGTGCGGAAATATTGGGGCGGGACGGCGGGGGCTATCGCCGCGCTGTCGCTCGCGCTCAGCCCGGTCAATGTTGCCGTCGACCGCTCCAACAATACCGATAGCTGTCTCATCCTGGTGCTGCTGGCCGGCGTGTGGCTCGCGATGCGCGCGGCCGAAACCGGCCGGCTCGCGATGTACTGCGCCGCGATGGCCGCGCTCGGCGTAGGCTTCAACGTCAAGATGGGAACTGCGCTGGTGCTGGCTCCCGTGCTGGCCTTGACGTTCAGCCTCGCGCAGCCGGCGGCTCCAGTCACCTGGCATGTCCGGCGACAGGCCATCGCGGGCATCGCCCTCGTCGCCGTCTCGCTGTCATGGGCGATCCTCTTCGATCTCACGCCGGTTCGCGACCGGCCCTATGCGGGCAGCACCAAACACAACTCCATGCTGGAGCTTGCGCTAGTGCACAATGGCGCAGCCCGCTTCGTTACGCCCGCAGGCATTCCGGCAAACTCCGCATCCACCATCTCGGGCGAGACGGCGCCTGCAAGCGCGCAAGTTCGGCCGCAGCCCGTTATGACCGACGACTCGGCAACAGGCCCTCTCCGCCTGTTTCGGCCGAGGGCCGCGACACAGTTCGCCTGGCTGCTTCCGCTCGCGCTCGCGGGCCTCGTTCTCGCCTGGTCGGACACACGGGGTCCGGGCGCGCCCGTGTCACGCCGCATCAGCGCCGGTGTGTGGACCGGCTGGCTCGTGATGTACTGGATCGTGCTCAGCTTTGCGGGCGGATTGATCCACACCTACTACGTCGCCGTGCTCGGTCCGCCACTCGCCGTGTTTTCCGGCATCGCCGTCGCCGGGTTCTGGTCGAGGTGGAAAGCGGGCAAGCCAGGGCGGATATATTTGCCGCTGATCATCGTGGCCACGGCCGCCTGGCAAACCTATCTCTGCATGGCGCAGTCCGAGGGAATCGGATCCGATTGGCTCAGCCTGACATGGCTGACGTCGATCGGGATCGCCGGGATTTGCGCGGCCGTCCTTTATGCATTGCCGCAGCAGGGCAGCAGATTCGCAATACTGTTCGCAGGCGCGGCCATCGGCGCGCTGCTCGTTGCGCCTGCCTTGACCGCCGCGAGCGTCGTTCTGAGACGCCCCAACATCGCGGCGCCGGTTGCCAATATGACCGCCCTGCTCGCGCCGTCGGATACCGAGCGTGCGGCCTTGCGGACATCGCGGCTGGACGCCGCCCGCCAGAAGCTCACCGGCTACCTGATCGCCCATCGCGAGGCCGCAAAGTTTCTCGTCGCGGTCCCCAACGCCAACGTCGCTGCGCCGCTCATTATCGCGACCGGCCTGCCCGTCATGGCGATCGGCGGCTATCTCGGCGACGATCCGATCCTGACGCCGTCGGACATCGAACGGCTGGCCTCGGACAGGCAACTGCGCTTCGTCATGCTTGGCGGATTTACCCTGGCGCCTGCAAAGCAGACGGCGGCGCTCGATCCGATCGCCCGATGGGTGCGCGCCAACGGCCGCCCCGTCGATCCAGAATTGTGGCGCCTGTCCGCATCGGCCGGCACCCCCTACCGCATCAACCTCGGCAATGAATGGGTGGAGGTTCCGCCGCCCGAACTGTTCGATCTCTGGGGCAAGGCGGATTGAGCCTGCCCGTCGTTCCGGGGGGATGCGTTCGCGCCCCGAAATGACGGCCTCAACCGCTGGCTTTTTGGCCATTTAGGCTATATCTGAGCCCCAGCCGCCGTCAGGGCGCCTTTTCCACCAGCACTCAGGTTCCATGAAGCCGCCGCGCAAGCTGCATATTAAGTCCTATGGCTGCCAGATGAACGTCTACGATGCGCAACGCATGGTGGACACGCTGGGGCCGGAAGGCTTTGTCGAGACTGACAGCGCCGAGGATGCGGATCTGGTGATCCTCAACACCTGCCATATCCGGGAAAAAGCCTCCGAGAAGGTCTACTCCGAGCTCGGTCGGCTGCGGGTCGCCAAGGATGAGGCGGCACGCAATGGCCGTGAGATGCGCATCGCGGTCGCGGGCTGCGTCGCGCAGGCCGAGGGTGAGGAGATCATCCGCCGCGCACCAACCGTGGACGTCGTGGTCGGGCCGCAGAGCTATCATCACCTGCCGCAGCTTTTGGCGCACGCGAAAACCCATGGCCGCGCGCTGGAGACCGAATTCCCGGTCGAGGACAAGTTCGGTTTCCTCCCCGCCCCCAAACCGGACGCGATCCGTGCGCGCGGCATCTCCGCTTTCGTCACCGTGCAGGAAGGCTGCGACAAGTTCTGCACCTTCTGCGTGGTGCCCTATACGCGCGGCGCGGAAGTGTCGCGCCCGGTCGCAAAAATCGTCGACGATGTGAAGCGGCTGGCCGACAACGGCGTGCGCGAGATCACGCTGATCGGCCAGAATGTCAACGCCTATCACGGCGAAGGCCCCGACGGACGGACCTGGCCGCTCGGCATGCTGTTGCATCGGCTGGCCGAAATCGAAGGTATCGCGCGGCTGCGCTACTCGACCAGTCATCCCCGCGATGTCGATGACTCGCTCATTGCGGCGCATCGCGATCTCGCTGCGCTGATGCCGTTCGTGCATCTTCCGGTGCAGTCCGGCTCCGACCGGGTCCTGGCCGCCATGAACCGCAAGCATACCGCCGATGATTACCGCCGCGTCATCGACCGTTTTCGCGACGCCCGCCAAGATATTGCTTTTTCATCGGATTTTATCGTCGGCTTCCCCGGCGAAACCGAGGGAGAATTTGCCGCGACCCTCGCGCTTGTCATGCAAATCGGATACGCTACGGCATATTCGTTCAAATATTCGCCTCGGCCCGGCACGCCGGCGGCGGACATGCAGGAGACGGTGTCAGCGGCTGAGATGGACGAGCGATTGGTGCGGCTCCAGGGATTGATCGACAGCCAGCAATCGGCCTTCAACAAGGCCATGATTGGCAACACCGTCGATGTGCTGTTCGAACGCGCGGCCCGCAATCCCGGCCAGATCGTCGGCCGCACCGCGTACCTTCAGCCCGCGCATGTCTTTGCCTCGCCTGACATCATCGGACGGGTGTTGCCGGTCACGATCGGAAGCCTCGAGCGTTACAGCCTGCTCGGCGAACTCGCCGGCGCTGCCGCACGGCCAATGTCTTCAACACTTTCAACCATGACCAATTCTTCTCAACAAACCAATCCTTCTCAAGAAATTGGAGCCTGAACCCTTGCCCAAAAGCGCATCGGATTCGTCTTCGCTCGCTCCTAGCCGCAAATTTGACCGCGACATGCAAATTCCGCCCGAAACCCAGGTCGTCATCGACTTCGACGACAACCGCGCCGCTTCCGCGCTTGTCGGCCCCTACGGACAAAACCTGGCGCTGGTCGAACGGCGGCTCGGCATCGTCGTCGATTCCCGCGGCAACCACATCACCATCGCCGGCTCCCGCGACGGCTGCGACGCCGCGCGGCGCGTGCTGGAGACGCTCTACGCACAGGCTGTGCAAGGTCACGATCTCTCGCAGGGCGAGGTCGAAGGCGCGATCCGCGCCGTGCTCGCACAGGGCTCGCTGTTCGAGTTCGACCCCAAGGCCGCCAAGACCTCGTTCGAGACCATTAACCTGCGCAAGCGCCCAGTGCGGGCGCGAACGGCCGCGCAGGATTCCTACATCCGCGCGCTGAAGCGCCACGAGCTGGTGTTCGGCGTAGGCCCGGCGGGCACCGGCAAGACATGGCTTGCGGTGGCGCATGCCGCACAATTGTTCGAACGCAAGGAAGTCGATCGCATCATCCTGTCGCGGCCGGCGGTCGAGGCCGGCGAGCGGCTCGGCTTCCTGCCCGGTGACTTGCGGGAAAAGGTCGATCCTTACTTAAGGCCGATCTACGACGCGCTGTACGATTTGATGGATTCACGCATTGTCGAGCGCGCGCTGCAGGCCGGCGAGATCGAGATCGCACCGCTGGCGTTCATGCGCGGCCGCACGCTGACCAATGCCGTCATCATTCTCGACGAAGCCCAGAACACGACGACGATGCAGATGAAGATGTTCCTGACCCGGCTCGGCGAGAACAGCCGCATGATCATCACCGGCGATCCGTCGCAGGTCGACCTGCCGCACGGCCAGGCCTCCGGGCTTGCCGAAGCGGTCAAGCTGCTCGACGGCGTCGAAGGCATTGCGCAGGTGAAATTCACCGCGGAAGACGTCATCCGCCATGAACTGGTGGCGCGGATCGTCGCCGCCTATGAGGGATTGCCGCAAAAACCGGCAACCGGCAAATCTTGACCCAACAATCTTCGGCCGTGGACCTGCCACAGGCAGGTCCCGGCCGTAACCCGAACTCTGAAATGCAAAGCGCTGGAACGCCCGTGTCGTCCGCCCTTCCCCTTATCGAGGTTCTCGTCGTCGCCGATTGCTGGCAGACCGAGCCGGAGGCCGAGGCGGTGATCCATCGCGCCATCAATGCGGCAGCCGAAATCGCCGAGGCCGATGTCGCCGAGGCCGAGCTCGCCGTCATGCTGACCGACGATGCCGGCATCCGCACGCTCAACAATAACTGGCGCGGCATCGACAAGCCGACCAACGTGCTGTCGTTTCCGGCATTGCAGCCGACCGCGAGCGCGCCCCCTAACGCGCCGCGGATGCTCGGCGATATCGCGATCGCCTATGAGACTACGCGGAAAGAGGCCGACGACGAGGAAAAGCCGTTCGATCATCATCTCAGCCATCTGGCGGTCCACGGCTTCCTGCATTTGATCGGCTACGACCACGAAAAGGACGCCGACGCCGAAGCCATGGAAGATCTCGAACGGGAGATTCTCGCCCAGCTCGGCATTCCCGATCCGTATACGGATCGAGATCCCTACGCGGACCGGGAGCGGATAGACTGAAAATGCCGGACTCCGACCCGATACAGGACAACCCGCGCGACACGCCCAACCTGCCGGCGGTGGTGAAGGAAGGCGAGGTGCTACGCCCGGCCGCCGACAACTGGCTGATGCGCGCGATCCGTACGCTGTTCGGCTGGAGGGCGGGATCGGTGCGCGCCGATCTTCAGGTCGTGCTCGACGCCTCCACCCCCGATGATGTCGGCTTTTCCGCCATCGAGCGCACCATGCTGCGCAACATCCTCGGCCTGAACGAACGGCGGATCGCCGATGTGATGGTGCACCGCGCCGACATCGTCGCAGTGAAGCGGGATATTCCGCTCGGCGAGCTAATGAGCCTGTTCGAAAGCGCGGCGCATTCGCGGCTCGTGGTCTACAACGAAACCCTCGACGACCCCGAAGGCATCGTTCACATCCGCGACCTTCTGGCGTTCATGACCGCGAAGGCGCGGGTCGGCGATACCACCAAGCCGAAGCGCAAGAAGCCGTTCCCGGCGGGCCTCGACCTGCGCGCGGTCGACCTCGCAATGCCGCTGGCGGAGGCCAACATCATCCGCAAGCTGCTGTTTGTGCCGCCGTCGATGCGGGCGATCGATCTCTTGGCGCAGATGCAGGCCTCGCGCATCCATTTGGCGCTGGTGGTCGACGAATATGGCGGCACCGACGGGCTGGTGTCGATCGAGGACATCGTCGAGCAGATTGTCGGCGAGATCGACGACGAGCACGACAGCGACGAGCCGCCGTCGATCATCCGGCAGGGCGACAATGCATTCATCGCAGACGCCCGCGCCAGCCTCGAGGATGCGCGCCAGATGATCGGCGAGGAATTCGTGACCGGCGAGGCCGGCGAGGAAGTCGAGACGCTGGGTGGCTATCTGGTGGCGCAAGTCGGCCGCCTGCCGGTGCGCGGCGAAGTCATTGCGGGCCCGGGCAATTTCGAGATCGAGGTGCTCGATGCCGATCCGCGGCGAGTCAAGCGGCTGCGGATCGGGATTCGGAAAGAGCGCCCGGCGACGCGCGCGACGCGCGAGCGAAGCCGCCGCGAGGCCGCGCCCGATACCAACGTGCCGCCGACCAATGACAATACACCGCCGACCTCCGGCGATGGAGCCGGCTCGCAGTGATCCCAACCAGCAAATTCCGCCTCGCGGGACTTTCGATCATCCTGGCCTGGGGCTGGAAGCGCGCGATCATCGCGCTGGCCGCGGGTGCCTTGTCAGTGCTTGCGATGGCGCCGTTCAATGCCTGGCCGGTGCTGTTTGTGACCTTTCCGGTCGCGGTCTGGCTGATCGACGGGGCGGCGGCCGGAAAATGGCGCGGTGTGCCGGCGGCGGCGACGTCGGGCTTCTGGTTCGGGCTCGGCTATTTCGTGCCCGGGCTTTATTGGACCGGCAACGCCTTCCTGGTCGATGCGCCGACCTTTGCCTGGCTGATGCCGTTCGCGGTGCTCGGCCTGCCGGCCTACCTTGCCTTGTTTCCGGCGCTCGGCTTCGCGCTGGCGCGCCTGATCTGGACGCGGGATGCTTCGCGGGTGCTGGCGCTCGCGATCGGGCTCACGGTCAGCGAATGGCTGCGCGGCTATGCGCTGTCAGGATTCCCGTGGAATGCCTTCGGTTACGCGCTGTCGGAGCCCTTGGCGCTGGCGCAGGCGGCGTCGCTGATCGGGCTGTGGGGCATGACTTTCCTCAGCGTCGCGATCTTTGCCAGCCCGGCGGCGCTGATCGACGGGTCTTCGCGCGGTCGAAAGCCCTGGATCGCGCCGGCGGCGGCGCTGTCGCTGCTCGTGGTGATGGGTGTCTACGGCGCCGTGCGGCTGTCGCTGCAGCCGACCGCCATGACCAAGGTCAGGCTGCGCATCATGCAGCCGAACCTGCAGCAGGACGTCAAATTCAACTACGCCGCCAAGGCGGAAGTGATGCAGAAATACCTTGCTCTGTCCGACCGCGCTTCAGGACCGCAATCCACCGGCGTGCGCGACGTGCAGATCCTGATCTGGCCGGAATCGGCTTTCCCGTTCTTCCTGACGCGGGAGGCCGACGCGATGGCGCAGATCGCCGAGCTGCTGCCGAAGGGCACGGTGCTGATGACCGGCTCGGTGCGCGCCCCGGACGGACCGCCCGGCGCCCGCGTCAGCCGTGCCTACAACTCGATATATCTGATCGACCATGACGGTGGCGTGCTGTCGGTCTACGACAAGCTGCATCTGGTGCCGTTGCGGCGAATATTTGCCGTTTCAGGAGTGGATGGAAAAGCTCGGCTTCGTGCAGCTTACAAAGGTGCATGGCGGCTTCATTCCCGGCACGCGGCACGGCGCGATGGAGATACCGAATGCGCCGCGCGCGCTGCCGCTGATTTGTTACGAAGCGATTTTTCCCGGAAATGTGGCAGCGCGTGACGATCGCCCCGGCTGGATCGTCAACCTGACCAACGACGGCTGGTTCGGAAATTCGACGGGCCCCTACCAGCACCTGCAGCAGGCGCGGCTGCGTGCGATCGAGGAAGGGCTGCCGATGGTGCGCGCCGCCAACACCGGCATCTCGGCGGTGATCGATCCCTCGGGGCGGATTGTGGCACGGCTCGGCCTCGGCATCGAAGGCGTGCTGGATGCCGGCCTGCCGTCGGCGCTGCCGCCGACGGTTTATGCTCGTCTTGGAGATATTCCGGCTGCCATCATCGTGGCCGCCGCCCTGCTGTTCGTCGTCAGGCGCCGCGCTGCAAAGCAAGCTGCCTGAGATTTGCTCATCGCTGATTGTCACTGGTTTACTAAAAAACGCTGCTGCGCGGTTCCACCTGTTGACATCGCGGCTGCGATTCGCTTTCTGCGGCTGCAAGCCAAGAACAACAACCAGTCACTTCATTGCTCAGATCGTCCCGCAATTCTACCCGATCCTCCGAGCAGGATTTGACGGTACCGGCGCCTGAGGCACAGCCTTCCACTGCCTTATTCCCGGCGCCCATCCCAGGAGTGATGCAGATGTCCACCTCCACCAAAGCGCCCAATCCGGTTGACAAGTATGTCGGCAGCCGCGTCCGGATGCGCCGTATCATGCTGGGTATGAGCCAGGAAAAACTGGGCGAAGCGCTCGGCCTTACTTTCCAGCAGGTTCAGAAATACGAAAAAGGCACCAACCGGGTCGGCGCCAGCCGCCTGCAGCAGATCTCCGAAATATTGCAGGTCCCGGTGTCGTTTCTGTTCGATGGCGGGCCGAGCGGCGCGGTGAATGGCGCGGGCTTCTCCGAAGGCGCCTCCCCGGCCTACGTGTCAGATTTCCTCGCCACATCGGAGGGGCTCGCGCTGACGCGCGCGTTCACGCGCATCAGCGATTCCAAAATGCGGCGCTCCATCGTCGAGCTGGTCGAGCAGATCGCGTCGCGCGACGGCCCCGACCCGCGCTGATTTTCATCCGCACCGGTTTGAGAATTTCGTACTCTGGAATATGCCATCATTTCCCGGTGCGAAATTGCGCATCGTGAAATGACGCGGTATCGGATACGACATGACGACAGCCAATCCATTCGATGCTGCGCCGATCCTCGCGGGCATCCGCCGCTGGGTCGAGATCGAGACCCCGACCGAAGCGCCCGAGCAGGTCAACAAGCTCGCCGACCTCGTCGCTGAAGGTTATCGCGGCCTGCCCGCGACCGTGGAGCGGATCGCCGGGCACTCCGGCTGCGGCGATCATCTGGTGGCGCGCTCGTCATGGGGGCAGGACGCACCGGGCATCCTGGTGCTGAGCCATCTCGATACGGTGCATCCACTTGGATTCATCGAGCGCCTGCCGTTCAAGATTGCGGGTGACAGCGCTTTCGGCCCAGGCATCTACGACATGAAGGGCGGCGCCTATCTCGCCTATCATGCGTTTCGGCAAGTTTGCGCCGACAGCGCGCGGCCGTCGCTCGGCATCACCCAGCTCTATGTCTCTGATGAGGAGATCGGCAGTCCGACCTCGCGTGCGCTGATTGAGAGCGAGGGGCGGAAAGCGAAATATGTGCTGGTCACCGAACCGGCGCGCGACGGCGGCAAGATCGTGACGGGGCGCAAGGGCGTCGGGCGCTTTGAGGTTTTCATCAAGGGCGTGCCCTCGCATGCCGGCACCAGGCCCGAGGACGGCCGCAGCGCCATCCGCGAACTCGGCAACGTCATCCAGACGCTGGAGGCGATGAACGATCTGGCGCGCGGCATCACCGTCAATGTCGGCGTGGTCCGCGGCGGTACCAAGCCGAACGTGATCGCGGAGGAGGCCTATGCCGAGGTCGATTTGCGCGTACCGACGATATCGGATTCCGACGAGCTCACGGCGAAAATCCTCAATCTGAAATCGCGCACCGAGGGCGTCACCGTCAAGGTGATCGGCGAGCTGAATCGCCCGCCGTACGAAAAGAGCAATGCCGGCGCCGCGCTCTACGAGCACGCCAGGACGATTGCGGCCGAGATCGGTTTCGACCTGGTCGATACGTCGACCGGCGGTGGCTCCGACGGCAATTTCACCGCGCCGCATACCGCAACGCTGGACGGGCTCGGCGTCGACGGCCAGGGCGCACATACCCACCACGAGCAGATGTACATCTCCTCGATCGAGCCGAGAGCGCGGCTGTTGTACCGTCTCTATCAGACGCTGCGATGATGACCGCTCCGCGCGATACCGGCGACCGCGACGCGACGCCGGATGACGGCGCGTCGGCACATGCGCGCGGCTCGTTCTTCGGCCGCCGCAAGGGCCACAAGCTCCGCATCCACCAGGCCGACCTGATCGACAATCTGCTGCCGCAACTGGCGCTCGATATCGGGGCGCCCGCACCGGCGCGGCTTGCCGAGCTGTTCGACGATGGACCTGCGGATGTCAGGCTCGAAATCGGATTTGGCGGCGGCGAGCACCTGATCGCGGAGGCGCAAGCCTTTCCCAAGATCGGATTCATCGGCTGCGAGCCCTACGTCAACGGCATGGCCAAGATCCTGACGCAGATCGAGACGCACAACATCAGCAACATCCGCCTCTATGCCGGCGATGCCGCGGAGTTGCTGGCCTGGGCGCCGCCACGATCGCTGGCGCGGATCGACCTGATCCATCCCGATCCCTGGCCGAAGCGGCGGCACTGGAAGCGGCGCTTCGTGCAGGACGCGACGGTCGAGGCGATGGCGCGCATCATCAAGGCCGGCGGCGAGTTTCGGTTCGTCAGCGACATCGACGATTACTGCGCCTGGACGCTGGCGCATCTGATGCGATCGCCGGATTTTCTCTGGACTGCCGAACGCGCCGCCGACTGGCAAAGGCCGTGGGACGGCTACACCATGACGCGCTATGGGCGAAAGGCCGAGCGCGAGGGACGGGTGGCGGCGTATTTGCGGTTTCGGCGGATCTGAGAATTCAGGCGAACTTCATCAGCTCGTCATGCCCGGGCTTGTCCCGGGCATCCACGCCTTACAGGCCGTGCGGCGGCAAAGACGTGGATGGCCGGGACAAGCCCGGCCATGACGGCGAGAGTTTATTGTCCCATCATCCGCCTGCTTCGTATCGGTCATTTCCCACATCATGCGCTTGCGGCGTTCACGCCCGATAGCAATGACGAAAGGCGAGACCGTTACCGCGTCTTCCAGAACGCGACGACGCGCTCGGCGGTCGATGGCATCAGGCGCGTAAAATTCACCCGCGCGTTTTCGATGTCGGCGGGGGACGTGGTCCGGTTCGGACCGAGCCGAAGCAGGATCAGCGCGCGCACGGTGGCCCATTCGATATTGATGGCCTTGCCGGCGATCAGGATCGGATCGTAGCGGTCGCCGCTGATCAGGCGGTCGAGGGTTTCGATCTTGACGCCGGTCATCGCCGACAGCGCGGCGACCGACTCCTCGTATTTGAAGGCCCTGGCGAAGTTGAGTAATGCGCCTTCGCCGAGCATGCCTTCGCGGTGGAGCTTCAGCACGGTGCGCTGCGCCGACATAAAGTCGCGCCGGTCCTCGCGCTCGGACGGGCCGGTGATGGCGGTCATCGCCTGCTTGATGTCGGCCTGCCGCTCGGGCTTGACGACCTGGAACAGGCGGCGACGAACGACGTCGATGGAGCCGGAGAGCAGGTCCTTCAATTGCGTAGGCGACAGATCGTCGCGCTGGCCGAGCCTGATCGTCAGCACGCCATCCTGGCCGGCGCGCTTGATCAGCGTCGAATAGCTGTCCGACGAGAAGGCGGCGCCCGCATTGCCGGCGGCACGCCTGACGACGTTGCGGTCGCCGCGGGCGACGATGACGTCGGTGAGATCGGCTGAAAGCGTGGGCCGTTCCGCCATCGCCAGCAAGTGGCCCTGGCCCTTCACGGACGCAATTTCGACCAGCATCTTTTCGTCGATGAGCGGCGAGCGGCGCAGCAGCGGGCCTGCGATGGCAATTTCATCATCATGGGCGAGTTGGCCGACCAAACCGCGCGGCGCGTTTGCCAGCACCGACAGACGCTCGGCCAGTTCGGCGCGCTCGGCCAGCTCGGCATGCGGCACGAGACTGGTCAGGACACCGTCGAACAGATCGACATGATCGGAGCGGAAGCTCGCCGCACCCTGCAGGAAAAGCTCGCTGATGCGGCGTGCGGCATCGGCGCGGCGCTTGGGGTCGCCGCGACTGATGATGTCGTCGAGTTCCGGGATCAACGATGGTGAAATTATCATGAGCCCGCCCAAACCGGCCTGAATTGGCTGGTTTTCGGGAAATCTAGGCAGCGTTCGTGAATGAAGGGTTAGACCTGGCGCCGGCCTTCAAAGCTTGGCAAAATCGGACTTAACGGGATCGCGGGCCTTGTCGGATTGCGCAAAAAGCGCTATATCCGCGGCAACTTATGGTTCTCATACGATCGCGTATTGAGAGTGGGCCCCCCGGGACCCGCTCTTTTTTATTACCTGAACCTACCCCTGCCCAGAATGGGCGTCAGGCGCGGTTTAAGGGAACCGGCCGGACCGCCGGTTAAGGCCCGGCCTAAACCCATGCAAGTAAGACACTTTTGACCCTGGACATGACCGATCCAACTGCTGGTTCTGTGGATGCCGACCTCTTGGCCGAGCCCCGTCTCGTCGTCGAGCCGGGCGCGGCCGCGCGGGTATCGGCGGTGGCCGGACCGGTTCTGCAGGGAATGGGCTACCGGCTGGTCCGGATCAAGATTTCAGCCGAGGCCGGCTGCACGGTGCAGATCATGGCCGAGCGGCCTGATGGTACGATGCAGATCGAGGATTGCGAGGCGATCTCGCGGGCGCTATCGCCGGTGCTCGACGTCGCCGATCCGATCGACCGCGCCTACCGGCTTGAGATATCCTCGCCGGGCATCGATCGCCCGCTGGTGCGCCGTTCCGATTTCGAGCGCTACGCCGGTCATCTCGTGAAAATCGAAATGGCGGTCGCCCATCAGGGCCGCAAGCGTTTCCGCGGGCTCCTGGCCGGCGTCGAAGGCGATGCCGTGCGGCTACATCGGGATGACATACGCGCGGGCGAAGATGCCGACGTGCTGCTGGTGATGGAAGACATCTCCGACGCGCGATTGGTTCTGACCGACGAATTGATTGCGGAATCGATGCGGCGCGGCAAGCAGGCCGAGCGCGAATTGAAGCAGAATCTCGGGCTGGCGCCGCCACCGCCGCCGCACGCGAAGAAGAGCGATCCGGCCAAGAGCAACAAGCCGAAGCCCAAGATCGCGAGCAAGGCCGGCAACAAGCCGGAGCCGACCAATACAAAGAAACACCGCCTCGCCGCAGAAAGACTGCGCAGGGGCGACACCGATCCTACTGAAGGAGACTAGCCATGGCCGTCAGTGCCAACAAACTCGAGCTGCTGCAGATCGCAGACGCGGTCGCCCGCGAAAAGTCGATCGACCGCGGGATCGTGATCGCTGCGATGGAGGACGCCATCGCCAAGGCGGCCCGCGCCCGTTACGGCAGCGAGACCGACGTTCACGCCGAGATCGACGCCAAGAAGGGTGAGCTGCGGCTGTCGCGCCACATGCTCGTCGTCGAGCAGGTCGAGAACTCCTCGAACCAGATTTCGCTGGCGGACGCGCAGCGCGCCAACCCTGGCGCCCAGGTCGGCGACACCATCGCCGACACCCTGCCGCCGCTGGAATATGGCCGCATCGCCGCACAATCCGCCAAGCAGGTGATCGTGCAGAAGGTGCGCGAGGCCGAGCGCGACCGGCAATACCAGGAATTCAAGGACCGCATCGGCGACATCGTCAACGGCGTCGTCAAGCGCGTCGAATATGGCAGCGTGATCGTCGATCTCGGCCGCGGTGAAGCCATCATACGCCGCGACGAAATGCTGCCGCGCGAGGTGTTCCGCAACGGCGACCGCGTCCGCGCCTACATCTTCGATGTTCGCCGCGAAACCCGCGGACCGCAGATCTTCCTCTCCCGCACCCATCCGCAATTCATGGCAAAGCTGTTCGCGCAGGAAGTGCCGGAAATCTATGACGGCATCGTCGAGATCAAGGCGGTGGCCCGCGATCCCGGCTCACGTGCGAAAATCGGCGTGATTTCAAGGGATTCCTCGGTGGATCCGGTCGGCGCCTGCGTCGGCATGCGCGGCTCGCGCGTGCAGGCGGTGGTGAACGAGCTGCAGGGCGAGAAGATCGACATCATTCCGTGGTCGCCCGACATCGCGACCTTTGTCGTTAACGCGCTGGCGCCCGCCGAAGTCGCCAAGGTCGTGATCGACGAGGACCGCGAGCGGATCGAAGTAGTGGTTCCCGACACCAACAACCAGCTCTCGCTGGCGATCGGGCGCCGCGGCCAGAACGTCCGCCTCGCCTCGCAACTGACCGGCTGGGATATCGATATCCTCACCGAACAGGAAGAATCCGAGCGCCGCCAGGCCGACTTCGAGAACTCCACGCGGGTGTTCATGGAAGCGCTGAACGTCGACGAGGTGGTCGGCCAGTTGCTGGCGTCTGAAGGCTTTACTTCGGTCGAGGAACTCGCGCTGGTCGACGTCAAGGAACTGGCCGGGATCGAAGGCTTTGACGAGGAAACCGCCAACGAGCTGCAGAGCCGGGCCAAGGAATATCTGGAACAGCTCGAGACCGAGCTGGAAAACAAGCGCAAGGAACTCGGTGTGGATGATGCTTTGAAGACGGTGCCCGGCGTGACCTCGAAGATGTTGGTCAAGTTCGGCGAAAACGACATCAAGTCCGTCGAGGATCTGGCGGGCTGTGCGACCGACGATCTGGTCGGCTGGACCGAGCGCAAGGAAGGCAGCGAGCCGACCAAGCACCCCGGCATTCTCGACGCCAACGAGGTCTCACGCGACGATGCCGAGCGCATGATCATGCAGGCCCGCGTCATTGCCGGCTGGATCACCGAAGCCGAACTCGCCAAGGAACCCGAGGCGGCCGAGACCACCGAAGACCAGACGGCGTAATGCGGGTGTTCCGCAAAGCCGAAAATCTTTTCTGCGCGCCGACCGTGCGCAGATGACCGGAGCCACTAAACAGGCATGCTCGCTTTGGCTGACCCCGATCTCGACCGTGGGCCGCGGACCGACAAGTCCGCGACCATGCGGATGTGCGCGGTCAGTCGCGAGGTCCGCCCGATCGACGAGCTGATCCGCTTTGTGGTCGCCCCGTCGGGCGAAGTAATCCCCGATTTGAAGCGCAAGCTGCCCGGCCGCGGCCTGTGGGTCCAGGCCTCGCGCCGGACGGTTGCAGAAGCGGTGCGGCGTCACCAATTTAGCAGAGGCTTCAAGCGCAACGTTCGCGCCGCGGCGACCCTTCCCGCCGATACCGAGGCCCTGCTGGAACGAAGCTGTACCGAGGCGCTGGCCATGGCGGCCAAGGCCGGTCAGGTCATTTCGGGCTTTGCCAAGGTCGAGGGCCTGCTCGAACAGGGCAGGGCCGAAGCTCTGATTCACGCTTCCGACGGCGCGGCCGACGGAATCCGCAAATTGGACGCTATCGCCGGGCAAAGGACCGGAAATATCGGTGAATCGCGGGGTTTACCGATCGTTACCGCTTTAACCTCGGCACAATTGGATTTGGCACTGGGCCGGTCAAATGTGATACATGCTGCGCTGCTCGCGGGCCCGGCGAGCAAAACGTTCCTGTCGCGCTGCCATATCCTGGTTCGATACCGGATGGACGATGACGACAAGACCGGGGACGGCGGCCAGAAATTCTGACGGACGAAGATTGGTTCCGAAGCCTTTGCTTCAATGAATGTGCGGATGCGCACGACGTAACGAGATTAGGACTGCTGAATGGTTGATACCAAAACGCCTGGCGACAAGACTCTGAGTGTTCCGACCAAGACCTTGACGCTGAAGCCGCGGGTCGAGACGGGCACCGTGCGCCAGAGCTTCAGCCATGGCCGGACCAAGCAGGTCGTGGTCGAAAAGCGTGGCAAGCGCCGCGTTGGCGGCGATGCGCCCGCCACTGAAACGCATGCGCCCGAACCGGCCGCCGTCAAGGCGGCGCCCGCAAAGGCTGCCCCCCTCGCCCGCCCTGCGGCAACGCCCGGCGCACCGCGCGGCGGTTCCGGCGTGGTGCTGCGCACCCTGACGGAAGACGAGCGTTCGGCGCGCGCAAGCGCGCTGGCCGACGCCAAGGTGCGCGAAGTCGAGGAACGGCGGCTGGCCGAGGAAGAAGCCAGGCGCCGCGCCAGCAAGGAAGGGATCGAGCAGGCCGAACGCGAAGCCGCCGAAGCCCGCCGCAAGGCCGAGGAAGAACGGCACCGGCTGGAAGAGGAAGCCAAGCGCAAGGCCGAAGTCGAGGCCAAGAAGCGATTTGGCGAGGCCGAGGCCAAGCCCGCGACGGCGCCGACGACCGCTGCGGCCCGACCGGCCGCAGCCCGCCCGGCTGGCGCCCGTCCGACTGCAGCAGCAGTTCCGCCCGCGCGCGCCCCGGGCGTTGCTGCCGACGGTTCCGATGAAGACGAAGGTCCGCGCCAGATTCGCCGCGGCCCCGGCGGCGCCGTCCGTGCCGTGACGCCCCCGAAAACGACCCAGAAGCCGGGTCCGCAGAAGGAACGCGGCCGCCTGACGCTGGTCACCGCGCTCAATGCCGACGACGTGCGCGAGCGTTCGATCGCCTCGTTCCGCCGCCGCACCCAGCGCCTGAAGGGCCACGCTGCCAACGAGCCGAAGGAAAAGCTTATTCGTGAAGTGGTGATCCCGGAAGCGATCACGATCCAGGAACTCGCCAACCGCATGTCGGAGCGCGCGGTCGACGTCATCCGCCTGCTGATGAAGCAGGGCGCGATGCACAAGATCACCGACGTGATCGATGCCGACACTGCGCAACTGATCACCGAGGAAATGGGCCACTCCGTCAAGCGCGTCGCCGCGTCCGACGTCGAAGAGGGCCTGTTCGACGTCGTCGACGATTCCACCGATACCGAGCCGCGCTCGCCGGTGGTCACCGTGATGGGCCACGTCGATCACGGCAAGACCTCGCTGCTCGACGCGCTTCGCCACGCCAACGTGGTTTCGGGCGAAGCGGGCGGCATCACCCAGCATATCGGCGCCTACCAGGTGACCTCGCCGGAAAGCGGCAAGAAGATCACCTTCATCGATACGCCCGGCCACGCCGCGTTCACCGCGATGCGCGCGCGCGGCGCCAAGGTCACCGATATCGTGATCCTGGTGGTGGCAGCCGATGACGGCGTCATGCCGCAGACGATCGAGGCGATCAACCACGCCAAGGCGGCGAAGGTTCCGATGATCGTCGCGATCAACAAGATCGACAAGCCCGACGCCAAGCCGGAGCGCGTACGCACCGAACTGCTGCAGCACGAGGTTCAGGTCGAATCGTTCGGCGGTGAAGTCGTCGACGTCGAGGTTTCCGCCAAGAACAAGACCAATCTCGACAAGCTGCTCGAGATGATCGCGCTGCAGGCCGAACTGCTCGACCTCAAGACCAATTCGGAACGCCCGGCCGAAGGCACCGTGATCGAAGCCAAGCTCGATCGCGGCCGCGGTCCGGTGGCCACCGTGCTGGTTCAGCGCGGCACGCTCAAGGTCGGCGACATCATCGTGGCCGGCGCCGAAATGGGCCGCGTCCGTGCGCTGATTTCGGACCAGGGCGAGAATCTCGACGAAGCCGGCCCCTCCGTGCCGGTCGAGGTGCTCGGCTTCAACGGCCCGCCGGAAGCCGGCGACCGCCTCGCTGTGGTCGAGAACGAAGCCCGCGCCCGTCAGGTCACGAGCTATCGCGCCCACCAGAAGCGCGAGAACGCCGCCGCCTCGATTTCCGGCATGCGCGGCTCGCTCGAACAGATGATGTCGCAGCTCAAGACCGCGGGCCGCAAGGAATTCCCGCTCATCGTGAAAGCCGACGTGCAGGGCTCGCTCGAAGCGATCCTGGGATCGCTGGAAAAGCTCGGCACCGACGAGGTCGCCGCCCGCATCCTGCATGCAGGCGTCGGCGGCATCTCCGAATCCGACGTCACGCTGGCGGAAGGCTTCAACGCCGCGATCATCGGCTTCTCGGTGCGCGCCAACAAGGAAGCTGCGGCTGCCGCGAAACGCAACGGCATCGAGATCCGCTACTACAACATCATCTACGATCTCGTCGACGATATCAAAAAGGCGATGTCCGGCCTGCTCGCGCCGACGCTGCGCGAAACCATGCTGGGCAATGCGCAGATCCTGGAAGTGTTCAACATTTCCAAGGTCGGCAAGGTCGCCGGCTGCCGCGTCACCGACGGCACCGTGGAACGCGGCGCCAATGTACGCCTGATCCGCGACAACGTCGTCGTGCATGAAGGCAAGCTCTCGACGCTGAAGCGCTTCAAGGACGAAGTAAAGGAAGTACAGTCCGGCCAGGAATGCGGCATGGCGTTCGAGAATTACGGCGACATGCGTGCCGGCGACGTGATCGAGTGTTATCGCGTGGAGACGATCCAGCGCAGCCTGTAAGTCGGAACCTTACAGCTTCGTCAGAAGGATATTGAAGTAGGTCGACGTCATGCCCGGCTTTATGCCGGGCATCCACGTCTTGAGAAATCAGCAGCGAGAAAGACGTGGATGGCCGGGACAAGCCCGGCCATGACGATTTGTTTTCGAAGGACGACAATGCCCCGCCATCATACCAAGGGTTCCGCCCCCGGCGGCTCGCAACGGCAATTGCGCGTTGGCGAGACCGTGCGCCATGCCGTCGCCGATATTCTGTCGCAGGGTCATGTGCACGATCCCGATCTCGAAGGCCAAATCATCACCGTTCCCGAGGTGAGGATGTCGCCTGACCTGAAGCTTGCGACGATTTACGTGATGCCGCTCGGCGGCCGCGATACCGATGTCGTGCTCGCGGCGCTCGCGCGCAACAAAAAATTCCTGCGCGGCGAGATCGCGCACCGCGTTAACCTGAAATTTGCTCCTGACCTTCGCTTTCGCGTCGACGAACGATTCGACGAAGCGGAACGGATCGAGAAATTACTGAGAACACCTGCGGTGCAAAGAGACCTCGCACCCGATTCGGACGACAAGTGATGACTATGCCCACCGCCAACGGCGGGATCGCGCAGCAAACTGCCGATTCGCACGACGCCGAAAAAAATATCTTTTCAGGTGAGCCGCGTGGCGACGACAAAGGTCGCGCTGGCGACGATGAACGTCGCGCCGGCGACGGCGAGGGCCGCGCTGGCGAAGACGAGCGTCGCGCCGGCGAAGGCGAACGCCGCAGCAACAACAATCCGCGCCACACCAAGCAGCCGCGCCAGAACAGCCAGCCGCGGCGCGACAAGCGCGACGTTCACGGCTGGGTGGGTGGTGCTCGACAAACCGATCGGCATGACCTCGACGCACGCGGTTGCCGTGCTCAAGCGCCTGTTCCAGGCCAAGCGCGCCGGCCACGCCGGCACGCTCGACCCGCTGGCGTCCGGCGGCCTGCCGATCGCGCTGGGCGAGGCCACCAAGACGGTGGCCTTCGTAATGGACGGCCGCAAGCGCTACCGCTTCACGGTGGCCTGGGGCGAGGAGCGCGATACCGACGATACCGAGGGCCGGGTGGTCAGGACCAGCGAGCTCCGGCCGCAGGCCGACGCGGTCCGGGCCCTGCTGCCGCAGTTCACCGGCCTGATCGAGCAGATCCCGCCGCAATATTCCGCGATCAAGGTCCAGGGCGAACGCGCCTATGACTTGGCGCGGGACGGCGAAACCGTTGAATTGAAGCCCCGGCCGATCGAAATTCACGAATTAGCCCTTGTAGAACATGGAGATAACGGACAGTCCGTGTTCGAGGCCGAGTGCGGCAAGGGCACCTATGTAAGGGCGCTGGCCCGCGATATCGGCCGGATTCTGGGCTGTTTCGGCCATATCTGCGCGTTGCGGCGGACGTTGGTGGGCCCGTTCCGCGAGGCGGACATGATTCCGCTGGAAGAGTTGGAGGCTTTATGCAATAGAGCCGCGTCTGGCGAGGGAAGCCTCGCCGACGCGCTTTTGCCCGTTGAGACCGCGCTGGACGACATCCCGGCACTGGCCGTCACACGGGCTGATGCGGCAAGGCTCCACAGGGGCCAGGCCGTTTTGTTGCGCGGACGGGATGCGCCCAATAGTAGCGGCACAGTCTATGTCACGGTGGCAGGCCGGCTTCTGGCCCTCGCCGAAATTGGCAATGGCGAACTCATCCCCAAGCGCGTGTTCAACCTGACCGGGCTGACTGCCAGTCCCGGTCGCAGCAATGAGAGAGTTTGACGATGTCGATTACCGCCGAACGCAAAGCGGAAGTCATCAAGACGAATGCCAACAAGGCCGGCGACACCGGCTCGCCCGAGGTTCAGGTTGCGATCCTGTCGGAACGCATCAACAACCTCACCGGGCACTTCAAATCCCACGTGAAGGACAATCATTCGCGCCGAGGTCTTTTGAAAATGGTCGCAACACGCCGCTCCCTGCTCGATTACATCAAGCGGAAGGACGAGGCGCGTTACAAGGCGTTGCTCGAAAAGCATAACATTCGTCGTTGATTTGAGAGTACGCGCGCGCAGTTTGCGCGCGTTTTCGCATGATCTTCCGGGAGACGGACTCCGAATTGTTCGGAGACGATCATGCGCAAGGGCATCATCCGAAAATGGATCATGCCCGACAAACGTCCAGCAGCAATCCGGCCGCTGGACAGGGCAAGGTGCCCGTGACTGCCGAGAGGATGGACGCCATCCGAAAGATAAAGACCATGGCAGGATCGCCGAACGCTGATCTCGTATTGCGATCAGCGTCCCGCAATCTTGCGCATGGTCTTTGTGTTTTTGGGCCCCGCTCTCTCGTGAACCCATGAAAGAAACCACTATGTTCAATAAGCATTCCGTCGAGATCGACTGGGGTGGACGTCCCCTCAAGCTGGAAACCGGCAAGATCGCCCGTCAGGCCGACGGCGCCGTGCTCGCCACCTATGGCGAGACCATCGTGCTCGCCACCGTCGTCGCCGCCAAGACGCCGCGCGAAGGCGTCGATTTCCTGCCGCTGACCGTCGACTATCAGGAAAAGACCTACGCCGCGGGCCGCATTCCCGGCGGCTACTTCAAGCGCGAGGGCCGTCCGACCGAAAAGGAGACGCTGGTCTCCCGCCTGATCGACCGCCCGATCCGTCCCTTGTTCGTCGACGGCTGGCGCAATGAAACCCAGGTGATCGTGACGACTCTGTCGCACGACATGGAAAACGATCCTGATATCCTGGCACTGGTCGCCTCCTCGGCGGCGCTGACGATATCAGGTGCTCCCTTCAAGGGCCCGATCGGCGCGGCCCGCGTCGGCTTCATCAACGACGAATATGTGCTCAACCCGACGCTCGACGAAATGGTCGAGACCCAGCTCGACCTGGTCGTCGCCGGCACCGCGGATGCCGTGCTGATGGTGGAATCGGAAGCGAAAGAGCTCAACGAAGACATCATGCTCGGCGCCGTGATGTTCGGCCATCGCCACTTCCAGCCGGTGATCAAGGCGATCATCGAACTGGCCGAGAAGGCCGCCAAGGAGCCGCGCGAAGTCAAGATCGTCGACGAAAGCGCGCTGGAAAAGGAAATCCTCGGCCTGATCGAGCAGGAGCTGCGCTCCGCCTACGCGATCCCGGTCAAGCAGGACCGCTACGCCGCGGTCGGCAAGGCCAAGGAAAAGGTGATGGCGCACTACTTCCCGGAAGGGCAGGAGCCGAAATACGACAAGCTGCGCATCGCCGCCGTGTTCAAGGAACTCGAAGCCAAGATCGTTCGCTGGAACATCCTCGACACCGGCAAGCGCATCGACGGCCGCGATTCCAAGACCGTGCGCAACATCATCGCCGAAGTCGGCGTGCTGCCGCGCGCCCACGGTTCGGCGCTGTTCACCCGCGGCGAGACCCAGGCGATGGTCGTGACCACGCTCGGCACCGGCGAGGACGAGCAGTACATCGACGCGCTGTCGGGAACGTACAAAGAGACGTTCCTGCTGCACTACAACTTCCCTCCCTACTCGGTCGGTGAAACCGGACGCCTCGGCGGCACCAAGCGCCGCGAAATCGGCCACGGCAAGCTTGCCTGGCGCGCGATCCACCCCGTTCTGCCGCCGCACCACGAATTCCCCTACACGGTGCGCGTGGTCTCCGAGATCACCGAATCCAACGGCTCCTCGTCGATGGCCTCGGTGTGCGGCGCCTCGCTGGCGCTGATGGATGCGGGCGTTCCCTTGAAGCGGCCGACCGCTGGCATCGCGATGGGCCTGATCCTGGAAGGTTCGCGCTTTGCGGTTCTGTCCGACATTCTCGGCGACGAGGATCATCTTGGCGACATGGACTTCAAGGTGGCCGGCACCGACCAGGGCATCACCTCGCTGCAGATGGACATCAAGATCGAGGGCATCACCGAGGAGATCATGAAGGTCGCGCTCGGCCAGGCCAGGGACGGGCGTATCCACATCCTCGGCGAAATGGCCAAGGCGTTGACCAATGCCCGCGCCGAGCTCGGCGAATACGCGCCGCGCATCGAGACCTTCAAGATTGCCACCGACAAGATCCGTGAAGTGATCGGCACCGGCGGCAAGGTGATCCGCGAGATCGTCGAGAAGACCGGCGCCAAGGTCAACATCGAGGACGACGGCACCGTCAAGGTCGCCTCCAACGACGGCGAGGCGATGAAGGCCGCGATCAAGTGGATCAAGTCGATCGCCTCCGATCCGGAGATCGGCCAGATCTACGAAGGCACCGTGGTCAAGGTGATGGAGTTCGGCGCGTTCGTGAACTTCTTCGGCGCCAAGGACGGCCTCGTCCACATCAGCCAGCTCGCTTCGGCGCGCGTGCAGAAGACCTCCGACGTCGTCAAGGAAGGCGACAAGGTCAAGGTCAAGCTGCTCGGCTTCGACGACCGCGGCAAGACGCGGCTGTCGATGAAGGTGGTCGATCAGGAGACCGGCGAGGACCTCGAGGCCAAGCAGAAGGCGGAAGCGCCGCAGCGCGAAGCCGCCGGCGAGTAAGGCGTCGCTAAAATGTGAACAAAAGGGCGGCCGAACGGCCGCCCTTTTTTGTTATTCGCCCGAGTTACATTGCCGAGACCACAGCACCTGTGCGATTACGTCGCAGGCTCACGAGGGCAGAAAACGAGACCCGATCGCGCCCGCCGCCCGTAGCTTCGGCGCGCAGCGCCTACGGCGTTCGTTCACACATATTCACCCGGTTCACCTACAGGTAAGGAGAAGTCGATGTCATCCATGTCCCGGCGCCAGTTGATGTTTGCTGCAACCGGTATCGCGGCTGTAGCCGCAGCCCCACGTCTTGTCTTTGCACAGGCCGCCGCTCCTGCCCCGGCCGCAGCCCCAACCGGCCCCTTCACGCTGCCGCCGCTCACCTATCCGACCAATGCGTTCGAACCGCATATCGACGCCAAGACGATGGAAATCCATCACGACCGCCACCACGCCGCCTATATCGCCAACATCAACAACGTCGCCAAGACCCATCCTCAGTTGGGCACGGCGAAGATCGAGGACGTGCTCGGCAATCTGAATGCGCTGGACGACAGCATCAAATTCACCGTCCGCAACAATCTCGGCGGCCATGCCAACCACACCATGTTCTGGGAGATCATGGGCCCGAACGGCGGCAAGCCCGAGGGCGAGGTGCTGGCGGCGATCGACCGCGATCTCGGCGGCATGGAAAAATTCCAGAACGACTTCAACGCCGCCGGCGGACGCCAGTTCGGTTCGGGGTGGGTATTCGTGACCGTAGCCAAGGACGGCAAGCTCGCGATCGAGACCCGCCCGAACCAGGACAACCCGATGATGGACGGCAAGCGGGCCTTGATGGGCAACGACGTCTGGGAGCACGCTTATTACCTGAATTACCAGAACCGCCGCGCGGATTACCTGAAGGCGTGGTGGAATACGGTGAACTGGGCCAAGATCGCGGAGCGCTATGCCGCGGCGAAGGCCGGTACGCTCGGCGCCTGATCGCAATCCCTGTGAAAAAGGGCGGCCTCTCGGCCGCCCTTTTTGTTTCGTTTCCGGATGGCTCGCGCGAACGGCGCGAGAACGTCAGGGATCAGGCGACCTCGAAACGATCGAGGTTCATCACCTTGTTCCACGCCGCCACGAAATCCCTGGCGAATTTCTCCTTCGAGTCCGTGCACGCATAAACTTCCGCGAAAGCGCGGAGCTGCGAGTGCGAGCCGAAGATCAGGTCGACGCGGGTGCCGGTCCACTTGACCGCATTCGTCTTGCGGTCGCGGCTCTCGTATACGCCGTCGGAGCCGGCGGGCTGCCATTGCGTGCCCATGTCGAGCAGGTTGACGAAGAAATCGTTCGTCAGCGTCTCGGGCTTTTTGGTGAACACGCCGTGCTTGGCCCCGCCGAAATTTGCGCCGAGCACGCGCAGGCCGCCGAGGAGAGTCGTCATCTCGGGCCCCGTCAGCCGCAGCAATTGCGCCCGGTCCACCAACGCCTCCTCAGGCGCCATGAACTGATGCTTCTTGCTGCTGACATAGTTGCGGAAGCCGTCGGCACGCGGTTCGAGCGGGGCAAAGGACTCGACGTCGGTTTGATCCTGCGACGCATCCATGCGCCCCGGCGTGAAGGGCACCTTCACGTCGACACCGGCGTCCTTGGCGGCTTTTTCGACCGCCGCGCAGCCGCCGAGAACGATCAGATCGGCAAGCGAAACCTTCTTGCCGAACTCCTTCTGGATCGCTTCGAGCTTCTGCAGGACCGTCTTGAGCTCGGCCGGCTGGTTGACCTCCCAGTCCTTCTGCGGGCTCAGACGAATGCGCGCGCCATTCGCGCCACCGCGCTTGTCGGAGCCGCGGAACGTCGACGCCGACGCCCATGCGGTCGAGACGAGCTGGGACACCGACAGGCCTGAGCCAAGAATCTTCGCCTTCAGCGCGGCGACGTCCGGCTCGCCGATCAGCGGATGATCCACTGTCGGGATCGGGTCCTGCCAGATCAGTGTTTCCTTCGGCACCAGCGGGCCGAGGTAGCGCGCGATCGGGCCCATGTCGCGGTGCGTGAGCTTGAACCAGGCCCGCGCGAACGCGTCGGCGAACTGGTCCGGATGCTCGTAGAAGCGCCGCGAGATCTTCTCGTAGGCCGGATCGAAGCGCAGCGACAGGTCGGTGGTCAGCATGGTCGGCACATGCTTCTTCGACTTGTCGTAGGCATCCGGGATCGTGGCTTCCGCGCCTTTCGCCTTCCACTGCTTCGCACCGGCCGGGCTCTGGGTCAGCTCCCATTCGTTTTCGAACAGGTTCTTGAAGAACAGATTGCTCCACTTCGTCGGCGTCTGCACCCAGGTGACTTCCGGGCCGCCGGTGATGGCGTCAGGTCCGACGCCGGTGCCATGCTTGCTCTTCCAGCCGAGGCCCTGATCCTCGAGCGCACCGCTTTCCGGGTCCGGTCCGACCAGCGACGGATCGCCGGCGCCGTGGGTCTTGCCGAAGGAGTGGCCACCGGCAATCAGGGCTACGGTCTCCTCGTCGTTCATCGCCATGCGGAAGAACGTTTCGCGGATGTCCTTGGCCGCCGCGAGCGGGTCCGGATTGCCGTTCGGCCCTTCCGGATTGACGTAGATGAGGCCCATCTGCACGGCGCCTAAGGGTTCGGCGAGCTGGCGTTCGCCGCTGTAGCGTTCGTCACCGAGCCACGTGCCTTCGGGACCCCAGAACAGCTCTTCGGGCTCCCAGACGTCGGCGCGGCCGCCGGCGAAGCCGAACGTCTTGAAGCCCATCGATTCGAGGGCGACGTTGCCTGCAAGAATCATCAGGTCGGCCCACGAGAGTTTCCGGCCGTATTTCTGCTTGATCGGCCACAATAGCCGGCGCGCCTTGTCGAGGTTGGCGTTGTCAGGCCAGCTGTTCAGCGGCGCGAAGCGCTGCTGACCCGCGCCGGCACCACCGCGGCCATCCGTGATGCGGTAGGTGCCCGCGCTGTGCCACGCCATGCGGATCATCAGGCCGCCATAGTGACCGAAATCGGCCGGCCACCACTCCTGCGATTCCGTCATCAGCGCATGCAGGTCCTTGATCACGGCGTTGAGGTCGAGCGTCTTGAACTCCTTGGCGTAGTCGAACGCCTCGCCCATTGGATCGGACAAAGTGGAGTTGCGGTGGAGCACCGAAACGTCCAGCGCGTCCGGCCACCAGTCGCGGTTCTTGGGTCCGCGTGCGCCCGTGAACGGGCATTTGGTTCTATCATCCATGGTCGTCTCCTGATCGGTCCTGTTCGGATTGGAAGCAATCTAAGCACCGCCTCCCATCAGGTAAAGTTGATTTTAGTGATCGATCCGATAAGATGAGCTGATGATCCAGATGACGCTCAGACAGCTTCGCTACTTCGATGCACTGGCACGCCATAGCCATTTCGGACGCGCGGCCGAGGCGTGCTCGATCTCGCAGCCGGCGCTGTCGATGCAGATCAAGGAGATGGAGGAAACGCTCGGCGGCGTGCTTCTGGAGCGCAGCGCGCGACAGGTGACGCTGACGAAATTCGGCGAAGAGATCGTCCAGCGCGTCCGCGAAATCCTGCGCTCGGTCGACGAACTCGGCGATTTTGCGCGCGCGTCGCGGGACCGACTCGCAGGGCGGCTGCGCATCGGCATGATCCCGACGATTGCGCCCTATCTGCTGCCCAAGGTGATCGAGAATCTCGCACGCATGCATCCAGAGCTCGACATTCACGTCCGCGAAACGTTGACGCCGAAGCTGATCAAGGAGGTCGTGGAAGGCCGGCTCGATACGGCGATCGTCGCGCTGCCGGTATCCGAACCTTCGCTGACCGAGGTCGCGTGCTTCTCGGAGAATTTCCTGCTGGTGCGGCCGGGCCAGGACGAGGGAACGCCGGTGCCGAGCCACGAGACGCTGCGCGAGATGCGGCTCTTGCTGCTCGAAGAGGGACACTGCTTCCGCGACCAGGCGCTGTCGTTCTGCAACATGCAGTCGCCGCCACGGGAAGTGCTGGACGCAAGCTCGCTGTCGACGCTCGTGCAAATGGTCGGCGCCGGCATCGGCGTCACCCTGATCCCGGAAATGGCGGTCGCGGTGGAAACGCGCTCGGCGCCGGTGTCGGTCGCGCGCTTCGGGAATCCGCAGCCGTCACGGACCATTGGCATGGTCTGGCGCAAGAAAAGTCCGCTCGCCGCACAGCTCCAGCAAATCTCTGAGGTGGTTTGTCTCGCAGCCGACGCGTTGCGCGAACAGCGCAAGGCGAAATCGCCATCGCGGAAATGACGGGCCTGACCAACATGCCCGCTTCGGGAGATACCGATTTGCCACAACCCGTCATCCGCCCCGCCCGTGCGGACGAATATGACGAGGTCGCGCGGGTCTGGATGGACAGTTGGGTATCGACCGGGCTGGAAGACGCCAGCAATTTCCTGTTGGCGAAACTGCGCGCCCGCGTTCCGATGGAGGTCGAGAAGGGCTGGAGCCTCTACGTCGCCGATGACAATGGCGCGCTGGCGGCAATGCTGGCCTTGCATCTGCCCGACCGCTATCTCGACCAGTTGTTCGTCGCCCCGGAATATCAGCGCAGCGGTCTCGGGCGGCGCTTGCTTGCTTTCACACGACAACAATTACCTGATGAAATCTGGCTGCGCTGCGTGCGCGAGAACGAAAGGGCATGGCGCTGGTATGAGCGCGAGGGATTTGTGTTTGAGAAGGAGCAGGTCGAGCCGATGACGGGCCGTGTCATGAAATATTATCGATGGAAGCAGAGCGACTGATCCGAGGCGCGCGTAGCATCGTCGCCTTGCGCATCGCTCGCGCACGCTCTAGTTTCACGAACGTTCCGATGCACCCCGCACTTTACTGAGTTCCTATGGTTAGAGTATTCACAGCCGCGATTTTCCTTGCGTGCTTTGTCATTTCCGCATCCGCACAAGCCCCGTCTCCGCAGGGAGCGACCACGCAAACCGGTGCACCGGCTGCCTGGACCAGACCATGCCAGCGATGCTTGCAGAGCAACGCTGAGCTGACGCTCCGGCATAATTTCAGCCCACCGGTCCTGACGCTGACGCAATCCTGCGCGACATTTCGCAATTGATCCGAAGAGGAAACGTCTGATGATAAAGCTCTATTGGTCGCCCCGCTCGCGCTCATTCTCCGCGATCTGGCTGCTCGAAGAAGCCGGGCTACCTTACGAACGCGTGCTGACTGACATATCGACTGGCGCGCAGAAGGCGCCGGAATATCTCGCGATCAACCCGATAGGCAAGGTGCCGGGGCTGAAGGACGGCGACGCCGCGCTCGGCGAAGCGGCCGCGATCTGCGCCTATATTGCCGATCGCTATCCGGAAACGAAACTGGCGCCGGCCGCCACCGATCCGCTGCGGGCGAGATATCTACAATGGCTGTTCTTTTCGCCAAGCTGCATCGAGCCGGCGCTGATCCAGCTCTTCACCAAGCTCGAAGTGCCGGCGAGCACGGCGGCGTGGGGAAGTGCTGCCCAGACCTTTGACGTGCTCGATACCGCCCTGCAGAAAGGCCCCTGGATTCTCGGCGAGAACTTCTCGGCCGCCGACATCATGCTCGGCTCCGGGCTGCATTTTGCGGTACGAATGTTCAAGATGGTGCCACCGCGACCGTCTTTCGACGCCTATATCGACCGCTGCGTGGCGCGCCCGGCGTTCCAGCGCGCGGAGAAAATCGCGGCAGGGTGAGGTAGAAACGTAGCCCGGATGGAGCGCAGCGTAATCCGGGGAAAGTGGCACCGCTTGAGAGATACCCCGGATTTCGCTTCGCTCCATCCGGGCTACAATCTTATTCGCCCTTCAATTCTTCCGGCCGCGGCATCGAGATCACGTTGTAGCCGGAATCGACATAGTGGATTTCGCCGGTGACGCCGCCCGACAGATCGGACAACAAGTAGAGCGCCGAGTTGCCGAGTTCGTCCAGCGTTACGCCGCGACCGAGCGGCGAATGCTTCTGCATGTACGCAAACATCGCACGGGAATCGCCGATGACCGCTCCTGCAAGCGTTCGCACGGGACCGGCGGAGATCGAGTTAACGCGAATTTTCCGCCGGCCGAAATCGGCCGCGAGATAACGCACGGAGGCTTCCAGCGCAGCCTTGATCACTCCCATGACATTGTAGTTCGGCATCACGCGGGTAGAGCCGCCGAACGTCAAGGTAATGATCGAGCCCCCGGACTCGGGCATCAGATCGGCGGCGCGCCTGGCCGTCTCGGTGAAGGAAAAGCACGAGATAACCATCGAACGGGAAAAATTTTCGCGCGTCGTGTCCGCATAGCGGCCGCGAAGTTCGTCCTTGTCGGTGAAGCCGATGGCGTGAACCAGAAAATCCAGATGACCCCACTTCGCCCGCAGCGCCTCGAACACGGCGTCGACGCTGGCGATGTCTTCGACATCGCAAGGCAACACGATGTCGGCGTTCAGCGATTGCGCCAAGGGCTTGACGCGCTTGCCGAGCGCCTCGCCCTGATAGGTGAAGGCGAGTTCGGCGCCCTGCGTATGAAGCGTTTTGGCAATGCCCCATGCGATCGAATGATCGTTGGCTACGCCCATGATCAGGCCACGCTTGCCTTTCATCAGGTCTTGCATCGTACGCTCGCTCCCATTGTCTTCGACGTCATCACCCGCGAATGCGGGTGATCCGGTATTCCAGAGGGGTCAGTGATTTAGCCGAGAGGCCGCGGCGTACTGGATGCCCCGCTTTCGCGGAGCATGACAACCGGAATCTCACGCATCCATCCGCTTGAACACCAGCGTGGCGTTGGTGCCGCCGAAGCCGAAGGAGTTCGACAGCACGGTGCCGAGCTTGGCGTTGTCGATGCGCTTGCGCACGATCGGCATGTCGGCGAAGATCGGATCAAGCTCGGTGATGTGGGCGCTTTCGCAGACAAAGCCGTTGTTCATCATCAGCAGCGAATAGATCGCTTCCTGCACGCCGGTGGCGCCGAGCGAGTGGCCGGTCAGCGCCTTGGTCGCCGAGATCGGCGGGCACTTGTCGCCGGTGCCGAACACCTTTCGGATCGCCTCGATTTCCGGGGGATCGCCGGCCGGCGTCGAGGTCGCATGCGGGTTGATGTAATCGATCGGGGTCTTCACGGTCGACATCGCCATGCGCATGCAGCGCTCGGCGCCCTCACCCGACGGCGCGACCATGTCGTAACCGTCTGACGTCGCGCCATAGCCGACCACTTCGGCATAGATGCGCGCGCCGCGCGCCTTGGCGTGTTCGAGCTCTTCCAGCACCACCACGCCGGCGCCGCCGGCAATGACGAAGCCGTCGCGGCTGACGTCGTAGGGCCGCGAAGCGGTCGCGGGGGTGTCGTTGTATTTCGAGGACATCGCGCCCATGGCGTCGAACAGCACCGACAGCGACCAGTCGAGTTCCTCGCAGCCGCCGGCGAAGATCACGTCCTGCTTGCCGATCTGGATCGTCTCATAGGCGTTGCCGATGCAATGGTTCGAGGTCGCGCAGGCCGACGAGATCGAGTAGTTCACGCCCTTGATCTTGAACCAGGTCGCAAGCGTGGCCGACGCCGTCGACGACATCGCCTTCGGCACCGCGAACGGTCCGACCCGCTTGGGCCCCTTGCTTCGCGTAATATCGGCGGCTTCGACGATGGTGCGGGCGGACGGCCCGCCGGAGCCCATGATGATGCCGGTGCGGACGTTGGACACTTCTTCAGGCGACAGCCCGGCATCCTGGATCGCCTGCTCCATGGCGATATGATTCCACGCCGCGCCCTCGCCGAGGAATCGCATCGCGCGCCGGTCGACGACGTCGGCCGGATTGAGCGTCGGCGCGCCCTGCACCTGCGAGCGGAAGCCCATCTCGGCGTATTTATCGGCGCGCTTGATGCCGGATTTCGCGTCGTGAAGGCTCGCAAGCACTTCCTGGGTGTTGTTTCCGATGGACGAGACAATGCCCATCCCCGTTATGACAACCCGCTTCATGATCGCCTCGCCCTACCGTTTCCGTTCGTCCGTGAAGATATTTTGCGTGAAGACATTCTGATCGCGTGTTCGCGTCGCTCAGGCGGGCGCGGTGCCCTGCTTGAACAACCCGACCTTCAGGTCCTTGGCGCGATAGATAATCTCGCCATCCATGGAAAGCCAGCCGTCGGCGACGCCAAGCACCAGCTTTGCACGCATCACGCGTTTCATGTCGATGTTGTACACAACCTTGCGGGCATTCGGCAGCACCTGGCCGGAGAACTTCAATTCCCCCAGCCCCAGCGCCCGGCCGCGTCCCTCGCCGCCGATCCAGCCGAGGTAGAATCCGACCATCTGCCACATCGCGTCCAGGCCGAGGCAACCCGGCATGACCGGATCGTTCTTGAAATGGCAGCCGAAAAACCACAGGTCCGGCTTCACATCGAGTTCGGCCCGAATCAGACCCTTGCCGAATTCCCCACCATTTTCGGAGATTTCGGTGATGCGGTCGAACATCAGCATCGGCGGCAGCGGCAATTGCGCATTGCCGGGCCCGAACATCTCGCCGCGGCCACAGGCCAGCAAGTCCTCGTATTCATAACCGCTGCGCCGATCCAGCATCGTTTTCAGCCTCTAACCTAGATGTCCCGATGGAGCGCTTTTGAGCGAACCGGACCCGTTTCCCTACGGGAGAACACTTGCTTCCCGCAAATTGGCGCTACTTAGGGTGCTATCGGCATTAGCCTCTACCGAAATCGCATATGTGGTCCGCGCGCTCTGTAACATAGGCATTAGGGCCCGGCAAAGCACTGGAACGGGCTAAAACGCCGCGTCAACACACTGGTTCCGCTTGACCTTGGGCCTGTTCTAGTTGCGAAAAACTTGCATCTACCTGATTTCCTTTTATATTGGGCAAGATTATTGCCAGAGTTATAGCGTGGTGCCCGAAGTGGACATGAACGACCAAGCCCCGACCCCGAATGACGACGGTATCGATCCGGCCGCCCGCGCCGCCGGACATCAGCCGGCGTTGACCGGCTGTCCCTGGCACGACGTCAATGAAATGCTGCAGGCCGCCGGTCTTCGGCCGACCCGCCAGCGCATGGCGCTGGGCTGGCTCCTGTTCGGCAAGGGCGCCCGCCATCTGACCGCGGAAATGCTGTACGAGGAAGCGACGCTGGCCAAGGTCCCGGTGTCGCTGGCGACCGTCTACAACACGCTCAATCAGCTCACCGATGCGGGTCTCTTGCGCCAGGTCTCGGTCGACGGCACCAAGACCTATTTCGATACCAACGTCACCGCGCACCACCACTTCTATCTCGAGAACAACCACGAGCTGGTCGACATTCCCGATCCGCACCTGGTGCTGTCGAAGATGCCGGATGTGCCGGAAGGCTACGAAATCGCCCGCGTCGACATGGTCGTGCGCCTGCGCAAGAAGCGCTAACGCGCCTCTCTCCGAGTCGTCCCTGCCTAGTGCGCAATTGCGCACGGGCGCAGGGACCCATAACCACAAATGCTTGTTGTTTGGGAAGGCGTCTACGCGCTCGCCATCACCGATGGGCCGCGGCGTATGGGTCCCGGCTCAAGGCCGGGACGACGGAATATTCACTCCACCTTCTCATCCGCGTAAACGCCCCACAGGCGCTGCTGCTCGATCCAGCCGTCAAAGCCGTTGCCGATCACGCGGCACCAGCCATTGATGCATTTCTTGACCTGGGCGACGACGCCAACCTGCAGGCGGGCCGCGACTGCGCTGGTCGGATCGGGACGATCATAGAGCGACGCCAGCTCGTCCTTGGTCTTCATGGTGACGACCGCAGTGCGGCGGCCGGACAGTAGCGAATGATAGACCCAGCCCTCGGAGCCCTCGGAATCGCGCACGCGACGCCAGTTCTCGAACTCGGCGGTGATTTCGACCGGCAGGCCCGAGCGGGTATAGACCCAGGCGACATCGTTATCCTTGGTCGGACCGGCCCGGACGTTCACATGGTCGGATTTGAGGCTGACATATCGCGGCACCGGCAGGCCGCTCGTGGTGGTGGCCGAATCCTTGGCCGAAAACCCTGTGCTGACCGATGCCAAAAGCCAGCACCCCGCCAGCACCGCCACCGAACAGAAACGCCCCAACGCCATCAACCCGTCTCCTGCCGAGCTACCCGCAACTCGAGTTCTTCGAGTTGAAACCGCCCGCTAACACCCGAAAAACCCCAGACCCCTGTGCCCCGCTTTGGCCGCACCCCCGGCTTGCGAACGTACGAGGGGTTCTTGTCTTGGCCCGGCCTTCTGATAGAGAGGACGGAACGCCAAGAACCAGAACGCCCGGAGTTTCTGCCGAAAATCCGAGGCAAGTATTGGGGAACCCAAGGGACTCGCCTAAGGAAACAGCCGGATACCGGGACCGCGTGGCCAACGCAGTGTCGAACAACCGGGTTAATGAGGTCTGAACGGCGCGCTTCCCGCCGTCCCTCATGAGAGCAGGACATGTCGGTCAAGAAAAAACCTCTCGTCGTCGTTACCCGCAAGCTGCCGGACTCGATCGAGACCCGGATGCGCGAGCTGTTCGACGCGAGGTTGAATCTCGACGACACGCCGATGACGCCGGAACAGATCGCGGACGCGGTCCGCACCGCCGACGTGCTGGTGCCGACCGTCACCGACATGATCAGCGAGGTGATCCTCAAAGATCCCGAGTGCAAGCTGCGCATGATCGCCAATTTCGGCAACGGCGTCGACAATATCGACGTCACGGCGGCGCATGCGCGCGGCATCACAGTGACCAACACGCCGAAAGTGCTGACCGAAGACACCGCCGACATGACCATGGCGCTGATTCTCGCGGTGCCGCGGCGGCTGATCGAGGGCTCCACCATCCTGACCGAGGGCAAGAACTGGGAGGGATGGTCGCCGACCTGGATGCTCGGCCACCGCATCGGCGGCAAGCGGCTCGGCATCGTCGGCATGGGCCGCATCGGGCAGGCGGTGGCCCGCCGCGCGCGCGCCTTCGGCCTGCAGATCCACTATCACAATCGCCGACCGGTGGCGCCGAAGATCGCCGAGGAGCTCGGCGCGACCTATTGGGAAAGCCTCGACCAGATGCTGGCGCGGATGGACATCATCTCGGTGAACTGTCCGCATACGCCGGCGACCTATCATCTGCTCTCGGCGCGGCGGCTGAAGCTGATCCGAAAAGACGCCTATATCGTCAACACCGCGCGCGGCGGGGTGATCGACGAGGACACGCTGATCAAGCTGATCGAAGCCGGCGACATCGGCGGCGCCGGCCTCGACGTCTACGAGCACGAGCCCGCGATCAATCCAAAACTGGTGCGGCTCGCCAGGGCCGGCAAGGTGACGCTGCTGCCGCATATGGGCTCGGCCACCATCGAAGGCCGCGTCGAGATGGGCGAGAAGGTGATCATCAATATCAGAACCTTCCTCGACAACCACAAGCCGCCGGACCGCGTGCTGCCCAGCATGCTGTGAGATTTATCTCTGAGCACATTATCTGCTCTTCCGCCGCTCGCGCTTCCGCCATTCCGCGACAAAGGTCACGAACGCGGCGAGCGCCGGCGGCGGCTGGCGGCGGCTTGGGTAATACAGGAACGGTCCCGGAAACGGCGCGCACCAGTCATCGAGCACGCTGACCAGCGCGCCGGACTTGATGCCGTAACGAACGTAACCCTCGAACGTCAGCCAGAAGCCGACGCCATCGTGGACCGCGCGCAATGCCAGTCCCAGATAGGTCGCGACCAGCTTCGCTGGCGGTGAGACCTTCACGACACGTCCAGCTTTCTCGAACTCGCAATCCAGCAGCGCGCCGCTGCCGAAGCGGGTACGGATACAGGCGTGATCGAGCAGATCTTTGGGATGTCTGGGCCGTCCATGCTGCGCAACATATTCGCGCGAGGCCACCACCGCGTAGCGCTGCGGCGCGCCTAGCGAGACCGCGATCATGTCCTGCGCCAGATGTTCGCCGTAGCGCACGCCGGCGTCAAAGCCTCCGGCCACGATATCGATGAAAGAGCTCTCTCCGACGATCTCCAGATCGATCTTGGGATGGGCTGCAAGAAACGGCGCGACCATCGGCGCCAGCACCAGATCGATCGCCGGCGGCGGCGCATTGATGCGCAGACGCCCCGAGGGCACAGCCCGCAGGCCGCGCACCCGATCGAGTGCCGCGCCGACATCCGACATCGCAGGACCGACACCGGCCAGCAACAATTCACCGGCTTCGGTGAGGGCGACGCTGCGCGTGGTGCGGTTCATCAGGCGGACGCCGAGCCGCTCCTCCATGTCGCGCAGCCGCTGGCTGAGGCTCGAGACGGAGACGCCCTGCTCGATCGCGGCGCGGCGGAAATTCCGGGTGCGCGCCACGGCGACGAACGCATCGAGGTCGCGGAGATCGAAATTCTTCATTGTTCGATATACTGAACAAGCTATTTATGATTGTCCAGCTTATCGCCTTGGCCGGGAGGGTTCATATCAGCCGCGTCACCACGGCGCGAACGTCCGCCGCCGATTTCGAGGAGAACCATCATGGAAAAGCGCAAACTCGGCTCCACCGGCCCCATCGTCTCGGCGATCGGCCTCGGCTGCATGGGCATGTCAGATTTTTACGGCCCCGCCGACCGCAGCGAGAGCATCGCCACGATCCACGCCGCGCTCGATGCCGGCATCACCCTGCTGGACACCGGCGATTTCTATGGCATGGGCCACAATGAGATGCTGATCCGCGAAGCGCTCACGAGGCGCAACCGCGACAATCTGCAGATCAGCGTGAAGTTCGGCGCGCTGCGCGATCCCAACAAGGGCTTTCTCGGCTATGACAGCCGCCCGGCCGCGATCCGGAACTTTGTCGCCTATTCGCTGCAGCGGCTTGGCGTCGACACCATCGACATCTATCGGCCGGCGCGACTCGATCCGGACGTGCCGATCGAAGAAACCGTCGGCGCGATGGCCGACATGGTGAAAGCCGGCTGGATCGGACATATCGGCCTTTCCGAAGTGGGCTCCGACACCATTCGTCGGGCGCACGCGGTGCATCCGATCGTCGACCTGCAGATCGAATATTCACTGCTCGCACGCGGCATCGAGCCAGACATCCTGAAAACCTGCCGGGAACTTGGCATCGGCATCACCGCCTACGGCGTGCTGGCGCGCGGCCTGATCAGCGGTCACTGGACCAAAGAGCGTTCCGGCGCGCAGGACTTTCGCGCCATGAGCCCGCGCTTTCAGGGCTCCAATCTCGACGCCAACCTGACGCTGGTGGACTCGTTGCGGCGAGTTGCCGACGATGTCGGCGCCTCGCCAGCGCAGGTCGCCATCGCCTGGGTCGCGGCGCAGGGCAACGATATCGTGCCGCTGGTCGGCGCCCGCCGTCGCGACCGTCTCGCTGAAGCGCTCGGTGCACTCGACGTGAAGCTGACGCCGGCTCATCTGGCCGCACTTGCCGATGCGTTCCCGCCGGGCGCGGCCGCAGGAGCGCGCTATCCCGAGGCGCAGCTCGCGCATATGGACAGCGAGAAACGATGAATACTACGCGGCGTGCCCGCTCAGATCGGTGATGACAGGCGTATCGCCGTTGAGCGGGTTTTGCGGATCGCGCGTGTAGCGCAAGGTTTCAAAGCGCATCGCGCGGGCGTCCACCATCACCAGCCGTCCGACCAGGCTCTCGCCAAAGCCGACGATTTCGCGGATCGCCTCCAGCGCCATCATCGAGCCCAGCATGCCCGCCAGCGCGCCCATGACGCCGGCTTCGGCGCAGGCCGGCACGGTACCGGGCGGCGGCGGCTCGGGAAACAGGCAGCGGTAGGTCGGATTGAACTCGCCCTGCTCGTTGCGCTCATGGGCGCGGATCGTGGTCAACGATCCGTCGAACATCCCCAGCGCCGCCGTGATCAGCGGCTTGCCGGCGAGGAAACAGGCATCGGATAGCAGATAGCGGGTTTCGAAATTGTCGGAGCCGTCGAGCACGAGATCGTAACCGCCGATCAGCGACATCACATTCTTTGCATCGAGACGGACCGCATGCGCCTCGAAATGAACATGCGGATTGAGCGCGTGAATCACTTCGGCGGCGCTGTCGACCTTGCGCCGTCCGATGTCGGGCGTGGTGTGGATGATCTGGCGCTGCAGGTTGGACAGCGAGACGATGTCGTCGTCCACCGCGCCGAGCGTGCCGACACCGGCGGCCGCCAGATACATCAGGACCGGGGCGCCAAGGCCGCCGGCGCCGATCACCAGCACCGACGCCTCCTTCAGCGCGGTTTGCCCCGGGCCGCCGACTTCGCGCAGCACGATATGGCGGGCATAACGTTCGAGTTCGTCGGCCGTCAGCATGGTCGTGTCAAATCCTTCCACATCACGCCAATCAATCCTCACGGTGAGGAGCGCGGCGGCCATCCTTCGAGACGGCCGCGGAGTTTATCATCGGGCCGCGCTTCGCGCGGACCCGTTGGCGGCTCCTCAGGATGACGACCTCAATCAATCCCTGAACCGGGGCGCGGTTGTTGCCGACTAAGCAGATGTGCTTAATTGGCCGGACGTCAATGATCGCTCCAATACTCCACTCCTGAATTCTCCCGGATTTGTCATGAGATCGGTGCTTTCGGCAACATTGATTGATGGCGGCCTCGGCTTTGGCGATCTCGGGACCGTCCGCGCGGGCGCAGATGACGCCACCATCCACGGCCGGCGCCAAGGCGAAACCGGTCGCGACGGTGCCGATCCGTCCCGCGCTGCAAAAGCCGGAGGACACGGCCAAGGCATTGGGGCAGGCCGAGCGGCTGGCGCTGCAGTCGGATCTCGCCTGGGTCGGGCAGTACAACGGCGCGATCACGGGCGACGTCAGCGAGCGCATGGTCAATGCGATCAAGGAATTCCAGAAATCCCGCGGGGCCAAGCAGACCGGCGTGCTCAATTCGCAGGAGCGCGGCATCCTCGCGGACACCGCCAGGCGAAAGCAGGAAAGCGTCGGCTGGAAGATCGTCACCGATCCCGGCACCGGCGTGCGGCTGGGCATCCCCACCAAACTGGTGCCGCAGCAAGCCAGTGACGCCAACGGCACCAAATGGACGTCGCCTACCGGCACGATCCAGATTCAACTGACCCGGCGCAAGGAAGCCGGCCCCGTTACGGCAAAGCTCGCCGAGCGCGAGAAGAAAGAGCCGGGACGCAACATCGACTACACCGTGGTCAAGCCGGACTTCTTCGTGCTGTCCGGCCTGCAGGGCCTGAAGAAATTTTATCTCCGCGGCACCTTCAGGGGCGACGAGGTCCGTATCCTCACCATCCTCTACGATCAGGCGACCGAGAATGCCGTGGAACCGGTCGTGATCGCGATGTCGAGCGCGTTCAATGCGTTTCCGGCTGCCGTGCAAACGGCCGGCCCTCCCCCGCGCAAGGCCGTGGAATACGGCACCGGCGTCGTCGTCAGTGATGACGGCGCGATCATCACCGACCGCCAGATCACCGACGGCTGCCTGACGGTCGCGATTGCGGGATTTGGCAATGCCGATCGCGTCGCCGAGGACAAGGAACACGATCTCGCGCTGCTGCGCATCTACGGTGCGCGCGGGCTGAAAGCGCTCAATCTCGCCAACGCCGCCACCAAGACGGCGCTCGACCTCACAGGCATTGCCGATCCGCAGAACCAGGGCGGTGGCGCCGCGGTGACCAGCGTCAAGGCTTCGGTGGCCCAGCTTGGCGGCGGCAGCGATATCGCGCTGACACCCGCGCCGGCGCTCGGCTTTTCCGGCGCGCCCGCGCAGGATGGCGACGGCAGGTTTGCCGGCATCGCGCTGTTGAAGCCGGTTCAGGTGGCGGGACCCACCAACGGCGTACCCGCTGCGCAGGCGGTGCTGGTGACCGCCGAAACGTTGCGCGATTTCCTCAAGGCAAATGGCGTCAACGCAGCCGGCGGATCGAGCGATGCGAATGCGTCGGTGGTCCGCGTGATCTGCGTAAGGAAGTAAGTCACTCGTGTCCCGGACGCGGTGCAGCGTGTAACGCTGCTCCGCAGAGCCGGGACCTATGCCGCTCACGCAAGGCCGAATCGCACCCCGGCACGCGCGAGCCCGCCGGCGATGCCAATCGGCGTTCCGTCTGCGCGCCAGCAGGCCGCGCCTGTCATCGTTCCGTCCGCGTGGAATTCGATGGCATTCATGCCGCCGGCAACCGTCGGCACCGCCAGCACCGTGTGACCCATCGAGACAAGTTTGGCGCGAACAGCGTCGGGCACCGCCAGCTCGACTTCGAGCGCGTTGCCCTCGGTCCACACCCGCGGCGCTTCGACCGCCTCCTGCAGGCTCATGCCGTGGTCGATCAAGTTGATCAGCGCCTGCATCGCACTCGGGAAGATCCGCTTTCCGCCGGGCAGGCCGAGCGCGTAGACGAGCCTGCCGTCGCGCAACGCCATGACAGGCGACATCGAGGTGGTGGCGCGCTTGCCCGGCGCCAGCGATAGCGCATGGCCGGGCCGGGGATCGTAGAGGTTCATGTAATTGTTCGGGATGGCGCCGAGGCCGGGAATCAGAATTTTCGCCCTGAACAGATTGTTGATGGTCTGGGTGGTCGCGACCACGTTGCCGAACCCATCCGCCGCCGTCATATGCGTAGTGTGCGCGCTTTCGAGCTGCGCAATGCCGGCGCCCCATGCCTGCGCGCGATTCGGATCGATCGCTCGGCGACGTTCGTCGGCATAAGCCTTCGAGATCAGGCGTTCAATCGGCACGTTGATGAAATCGGGATCGCCGCTTGCAGCGGCGCGGTCGGCAAAGGCGATCTTGAGCACCTCGGCAAGATAATGGATCGTGGCAGCGGAGCCGAAGCCGAGCTTCGCTATATCGTAGCCTTCGAGAATGTTGAGCATTTGCGCGATGTGCACGCCGGAGGCCGCAGGCGGTGGCGGCCCCAGAATCTGCCAGCCGCGATAATCGGCGCGGATCGGCTGGCGCTCGACGGTCTTGTAGGTCGCAAGATCCTCGCGGGCGATGAAACCACCATTGTTCTTCATGTAATCGACGATGATATCGCCGAGCGGCCCGTGATATAGCGCCGCTTCGCCATGCTGCGAAATGTAGCGCAGCATCTCCGCATATTCCGACTGCACCACGCGCTCGCCGGCTTTCAGCGGCGTCCCCTTGGGCAGATAGATCGCCGAGATCGCCTTGTCCTTCAGCATCTCCTCGGCGCCATCGGCGATGCATTCGTGCAGATAAGGCGTCGCCGCATAGCCGCGCGAGGCATGCCTGATCGCGGGCTGCATGACGTCGGCGAGCGACATGGTACCGAACCGCTGCAGGGTCTCGCACCAGGCCTTCAGCGAGCCCGGCACCGCCACCGCTTTCGGGCCGTTGAGGTTTTCATCGCCGACGGTATCGAACACGTCGTGCGCCGAGCCGGGTTTCGATGTGTAGGTATCGGGCTTGACCGCCAGCGGCACGGTGCTCTCGCCATCGACGAAGCGATGGCTGCCGTCGGCCAGCCGGATATGGGCCATGCCGCCGCCGATGATGCCGACCATCATCGGCTCGACCACCGTCAGCGCAAACAGCGTCGCGATCGCCGCATCGATGGCGTTGCCGCCGGCCGCCAGCATTTCGGCGCCCGCGCTCGAGGCCAGCGGATGATTGCTGACCACCATGCCGCGGCTCCCGGTCGCCGGCCGCTTTTGACAGGTAAAACCGGTGGTTGCACGATCCTGCCAATAACCCGTCATGCTGCTATCCGCTTCTTACTGTCGTTTTCAGGCATCAGCCGACGAGATTCGAGCATGGCCGTGCTCGCCCGGGATAGCCAGAATTCCACAATCCTGCATCATTGCAAGGTGAGTGATTCGGACATCCGCGATCTCTTCCTTTGGATCGGGCTGGGTACGTCTGGGCGAGCTGCGGCTCGCCGCCGCAGAATGCGGGCTGTCTTGTAAAGCGTACCCCCAAGACCGCTGAAAGCCATCCAAAGGACTTGAAATGCAGACGATCGTATTGACCACCCAGAAGGGCGGGTCGGGAAAAAGCACGCTTTCCATCAGCCTTGCACTTGCCGCCATCCGGGCCGGCCACAATGTCCGCCTGATCGAGACCGACCCCCAGGGCACCGTTTCGAACTGGAAGCGCCGCCGTCCCTATGCCTCGCCGATCGTCGAGCCGATTTACGCCGCGCGGGAAGTCGAACAGCGCCTGCAATCGCTCGCGAACACCGGCGTTACGGTGACGATCGTGGATACCGCGGGCGGCGAAACCGCCGCGACCAATTCGGCCATTCGCTATTCCGACTTCTGCCTGATTCCGACGCGACCGAGCATCGCCGACATCGAGGCGACCGCCGCGACGCTCCGCGTCATCAGGGCCTGGCACAAGCCGTTCGCCTACGTCCTGAACCAGACCCCGATCCGGGCTGCGGCACGCCTCGCCGGTGCGGAAAATGCGCTGGGCAACGAGGCCGCGCTCGACGCCGCCGAGATCGTTGCCAAACCCCTTATCGTGATGCGCAACGATCACCAGGACGCGCTGAGCGCCGGCCTCGCCGTCTGCGAACATGCACCGGGCGGCAAGTCCGCCGAGGAAATGCGCGCCCTCTGGCAGTGGGTCGAATCGCGGCTGGACAATGCGGTTGCGGCGACTGACGAACCGATCATCGAGGAGTTCGTGGAAATACCCGCAATTATTCCAAAATGGGCTGCGCTTCCGTCTTTCGACACTGACAACGCGCACTTCCTCAGAGCACCCGCCCGAAGCTGATACCCCGCTCCCGCAGCGTCATCACGGAGAGCAAGGCGACGACTTGTCCGCCGAAGCTCAACGAGCGAAGGCGGAAGCAATCCGGACCGCCAGCCCCATCGGATTGCTTCGCTTCGCTATGGATTTCGGCGCAGCCAGTTCTCCCGCGTCACGCGCCATTTTTCCGCGAGTGTCTGACCGCTGTGGTGGGCAAGCTCGATGTAGCCGACAAGTTCGGCGCCGGTCTTTTGCTTGACCCGGCGTGACGCCACGTTGGTCGCCGCATTGCAGGCGTAGAAGCTCTCGATCCCGAGCGTGCGGAAGGCAAAATCGTTCACCGCCGAGACGGCTTCGCTCATCAGGCCCTGATTCCAATAGTGCTCCGCGAGCCAGAAGCCGCGGTTGCCCTTCGCATCGTCCGACCCGGGGCGAAAGCGAATATTCCCGATCGCCTCGCCATCACCGCCGCGTAGCACCAGCATCCAATTATAGATCTCCTCTCCCGCGGCGACCCTCTCCAGCTCCCTCCTAATGAAAGTCTCCGCGCCGTCCTCCGGATAGGGCCAGGGAACAACCGATGCGAGATGCTGGATGATGTTCCAGTTGTTGAAATGACGTTGGATCGCCGGCGCATCGGACAGCGCGAGCGGCCGCAAGATCAGCCGCGCCGTTTGGAGCGTCGGGGTGTTGGTTATTTCTGGCATTTCGGGCACCAAAAGGTCGAGCGGCCGTTCTGAACGAAGCGCCGCACGATGCCGTCGCAACGGGCGGTCTGGCATTTCTCGCCTTCCCGGTCATAGACCTGAAAGGAGTGCTGGAAATAGCCGAGCTCGCCCGAGGTCAGGCGGTGATCGTTGATCGAGGAGCCGCCGGCCTTGATCGCCTGATTGAGCACCGAATGAATCGCACTCACCAGCCGCCCGGCGTCATCGGTCGGCTCGCCCCCGGCAACGCCCTTGCGTTGTCCGGCTTTCGTCGCCAGCGTCGCTGCCAATCGGCGCGGCGACAGACGCGACCGGTACAGCGCCTCGCAGACATAGATGTTGCCGAGCCCTGCGACCACGCGCTGGTCGAGCAGCGCGGCCTTCAGACTGGTCTTCTTGTTGAAGCACGAGCGCGCCAGCATCGCGGCGTCGAATTCGTTGCCGAGCGGCTCCGGGCCGAGGTCCTTCAACAGCGGTTCGTCCTCCAGCGCGTTGCGGGCGATGATCTTCATGTAGCCGAAGCGGCGCGGATCATTGAACACGACGGAAGCCCCTGACGACATGTGAAACACCACGTGATCGTGCGCGCGATCCTCGCTGCGCGGATGGTGGAATTGACCCGGCGTGTTGTTATTGCCGCCTTCGAGCACCCGGAACGAGCCGGACATCCCCAGATGCATCAATAGTACATCGCCGGAGCCGAGATCCGCCATCAGATATTTGGCGCGGCGGCCGAGACCGGTCACGGTCTGGCCTTCCAGCCGCGCGATAAAGTCTTTTTGAAAGGGAAACCGCAAATCCTTGCGCCGGGCTTCCGCTTTGAGGATTTTCGACCCCTCCATGGCGGGCTGCAGGCCGCGGCGGACGGTCTCAACTTCAGGCAATTCAGGCATGCAGGCATTCACCTTATGGAGGTGACGTGATAGCGCCATTGCAGCGGGCGCGCTATGGTCCGGTAGTGGAGTAAATATGATGGATCGGCCGGATCAAACCACCCATTTTGGCTTCAGGGACGTGCCCCTGGGGGACAAGCAGACGCTGGTGAACGACGTATTTCATAGCGTGGCGTCCCGTTACGACCTGATGAACGATCTGATGTCGGCGGGCCTGCACCGGGCCTGGAAGGACGTCATGATCAATGCGCTCAATCCGCCGAAAAACGATGCGCCCTTTGCCCTGCTCGACGTCGCCGGCGGCACCGGCGATATCGCCTTCCGCGCCGCCGAGACGGCAGGCCACGGCTTCCACGCCACCGTCTGCGACATCAACACCGATATGCTCGAGGTCGGCCGCAACCGCGCCATGGCGCGGCATCTCGACCACCAGGTTTCATTCGTCGAGGGCAATGCCGAGGCGCTCGCGTTCGGCGATCGCAGCTTCGATGCCTACACCATCGCGTTCGGCATTCGCAACGTGCCGCGGATCGACGCCGCGCTCCGCGAAGCCTATCGCGTGCTGCGACCCGGCAGTAGATTTTTGTGCCTGGAATTCTCCACCGTCGACGTCCCCGGGCTCGACCGGCTCTACGACTTCTTTTCGTTCAAGGTAATCCCGCCGCTCGGCCGTGCCGTAACGGGTGATGCCGAGTCCTATCAGTACCTCGTCGAATCGATCCGGAAATTCCCCCGGCCCAATGCATTTGCCGAGATGATCCGCGACGCCGGCTTTGCGCGGGTGAAGTGGGAAAGCCTCTCCGGTGGCATCGTGGCGTTGCATTCGGGCTGGCGTTTGTGATTTCTGCGGCGACCCACATCGCGCGGCTTGTCCGCGCCGCTTACGTGTTCGCGCGCGAAGGCGTGTTCGGCGTCGTCGATCCAAGTCTCGTGCCGCCGCCCGGGCAACTCGCACTGCGGCTGGCGCGGCTGATCGAACGCCCGGGCGCCAAATCCGGCCCACGGCTGTCGCGCGCGCTGACGCGGCTCGGCCCCGCTTACCTCAAGCTCGGCCAGTTTCTGGCGACGCGGCCCGACGTGGTCGGCGTTGCGATGGCGCGCGATCTGGAAGCCCTGCAGGACCGGCTGCCGCCGTTTTCGCAGGCCGAAGCCGAGGCCATGATTGCCGCGTCGCTGGAACGCTCTGTGGCTAAAGTGTTTGTCAGCCTCGGGCCGGCGGTCGCCGCCGCCTCGATCGCACAGGTGCATCGCGGCGAGATCGAGCGGCATGGTGTACGCCAGCCGGTCGCCGTCAAAGTGCTCCGGCCCAATGTCGCCACGCGCTTCCGGCGCGACCTCGGTGATTTCTTCTTCGTCGCGCACAATGCGGAAGCGCATTCGGCCGAAGCGCGGCGGCTGCGGCTGATCGAGGTCATCAACACGATGTCGCGCTCGGTCGCGATGGAAATGGACCTGCGGCTCGAGGCGGCCGCGCTGTCCGAGATGGCGGAGAACAGCCGCGACGATCCGGACTTCCGCGTACCGGCCGTCGACTGGGACCGCACCACCCACAACGTGCTGACGATGGAATGGATCGACGGCATCGCGCTGAACGACCACGCCCGCCTCGAAGCGTCGCATGTCGACCTGCCCGATCTCGGCCGCAAGGTGATCCAGAGCTTTCTCCGTCACGCGCTGCGCGACGGCTTCTTCCATGCCGACATGCATCCCGGCAATTTGTTTCTCGACGATGCCGGCCGGCTGGTGGCGGTCGATTTCGGCATCATGGGCCGGCTCGGGCTGAAGGAGCGGCGTTTCCTTGCGGAGATTCTGCTGGGCTTCATCACGCGCGACTATCGCCGCGTTGCCGAAGTGCATTTCGAGGCCGGCTATGTGCCGGGCCATCACTCGGTGGAGAATTTCGCGCAAGCCATCCGCGCCATCGGCGAGCCGATCCATAACCGTACCGCCGAAGAAATCTCGATGGCGAAGCTGTTGACGCTGCTGCTCGAGGTCACCGGGCTGTTCGACATGCAGACCCGGCCCGAACTGATCCTGCTGCAGAAAACGATGGTGGTGGTCGAAGGCGTGGCGCGCGGCTTCGACCCCAAGCTCGATATCTGGAAGGTCGCCGACCCCGTGGTGCGCGAATGGATCGAGCGCAATCTCGGTCCGCTCGGGCGGGTTCAAGGCGCGATGTCCGGCGCGGGCGAACTCGGCCGCGTGATGGCGGGCCTGCCTGCAATCGCCTCACGGGCGGTTGCCGTGATCGAGAACATGGAGAAGATGACCCGGGAAGGCCTAACGCTGTCGCCGGAGACGATTGCGGCCATAGGCCGGGCCGAGGGCCGCAAGAGCCGCTGGCGGACGGTGGCGCTCTGGGTGATCGCGGCGACCTTTATCGGAATTTTGGTAGCTATCCGGCAGCTATGATTGCAATGCTGTCATAATATGATAGCATTGATTGCATCGTTTGCCGGAGGCCACCATGGCCAGCCTGACCATCCGAAAACTCGACGAAACCGTCAAAGCCTATCTGCGTCTCCGCTCGGCCGGGAACGGTCGCTCCGTCGAAGAGGAAGTCCGGGTCATCCTCGGGGAGCTGATACAGGGGCGCCCCGAATTGCCGGGCGGCGTCTCCTCGCCGGCCACAGAGGCTCCCGAGCAGGCCTCGCGGTCCGTCAGCCCTCACAGCGAACGGAATGTTACCCTGATCATAGGCGGCGGCATCGCCGCGTTCAAATCGCTGGAACTGATCCGGCGGCTGAAGGAGCGCCACATTAACGTCCGCTGCGTGCTGACCAAGGCCGCGCAGCAATTCGTCACGCCGCTGTCCGCCAGCGCGCTGTCGCATGAGCGCGTCTATACCGATCTGTTCGATCCCGGCAGCGAATTCGACGCCGGCCATATTCGTCTGGCGCGCGAATGCGATCTGATCGTGGTGGCGCCGGCAACCGCGGATCTGATGGCGAAGATGGCGCACGGCCACGCCGACGATCTCGCCAGCGCGATCCTGCTGGCGGCAGACCGGCCGATCCTGCTGGCGCCCGCGATGAACCCCTTGATGTGGAACAATGCCGCCACCCGCCGCAACGTGCTGCAGCTTCGGCGCGACGGTATCCATATGATCGGCCCCAGCGCCGGCGAAATGGCCGAGGCAGGGGAAGCGGGGGTCGGGCGGATGTCGGAGGCGATCGAAATCGCAGCCGCCGCCGTCGACATTCTCCGCCCACCGCGACCGCGTCCGCTGGCGGGCAAGCGCGTGCTGATCACGGCGGGGCCGACGCATGAGGCGATCGATCCCGTGCGCTATATCGCCAACCGCTCCTCCGGTAAGCAGGGTTTTGCCATCGCCGCCGCCGCACAGGCCGCGGGCGCCGATGTCACGCTGGTCTCCGGACCTGTGGAATTGCGCGATCCCGCGGGCGTAACCGTCATCCGTGTCGAATCGGCGCGCGACATGCTGCATCGGGTGGAGGCTGCGTTGCCGGCCGACATCGCGATCTTCGCAGCCGCCGTTGCCGACTGGCGCGTCGCCAACGAGGGCGAGCAGAAGCTGAAAAAGACTTCTGCGGGAATGCCGCCGCTGCAACTGGTCGAAAACCCCGACATTCTCGCGACGATCTCGAAGCTGCAGGACAAGCGTCCGCCGCTGGTGATCGGGTTTGCCGCCGAGACCGAGCATCTGATCGACAATGCCAAGGCCAAGATCGCGCGCAAGGGCTGCGACTGGATCGTCGCCAACGACGTCTCGCCCGCGCTGGGGGTGATGGGCGGCGACCGCAACACCGTTCATCTGCTGACGCGCGACGGCGAGGACATCAATGGCGATGGCATCAAGGTGGAGTCCTGGCCGGTGATGACCAAGGAGCAGGTCGCCGCCGAACTGGTGGCGAAGATTGCCAAGACCGTGGAGAAGAATTCGTGAGCGCGAACGTGAAAGTCGAGGTCTGCCAACTGCCGCATGGCGAAGGCCTTCCGCTGCCGGCCTATCAAAGCGCTGACGCCGCCGGGCTCGACCTGCTGGCCGCAGTTCCGACGGACACGCCCTTGATCCTGCCTCCGGGCAAATATGCGATGGTGCCGACCGGGCTGACGATCGCACTGCCTTCCGGTTTTGAGGCGCAGGTGCGGCCGCGTTCCGGGCTTGCCGCCAAGCATGGCGTTACCGTCTTGAATTCGCCGGGCACGGTGGATGCGGATTACCGTGGCGAGGTCAACGTGCTTCTGATCAATCATGGCGACACGCCGTTCCCGATCCGGCGCGGCGAGCGCATCGCGCAGATGGTGATCGCGCCGGTCGTGCAGGCGCAACTCGTTCCGGTGGCCTCGCTTTCAACAACCGATCGCGGCAGTGGCGGTTTCGGCTCGACTGGACGCTGAATCGTTTAGTAAAGACTATGCTCAACGGTAACCGGCTGAATTTTTCACAGCCATATTTGCGTTCACGGTCTGGACTCTTACCGGTCGACTCCCGAAGGGGATACTCTCGACCCGATTCGTGCTCGGCGGGGGTAGCGCCGGGCCCAGTCGTGCGTTTTTGGGGCAAATAATGTCGGGCGTAGTCGCGGCGATGCGTCGAACCCTGCTGTCGTGCACCTCACCGGCGCGCCACGGCGTGATTGCGCTCGCCACCGCCCTCTCCGTCTCGCCGGAACCCGCGTTGGCCGCTGACTTGACCATCACGCAGACGATTTCCGCCCTATTCGACCTCAATCACCAGGAATTTGCGGTACTGACGACGGCGCTGTCGCTGCTCGGCTTTACCGTGGTGGCTGCGATCCTGCTGATGCGCACGCGCGTCCAGGCCACTCGGATGGAACTCAACCTGCGCTCCGACATCGCCGACCTGCAGGTGCAGGCCGACCGGCTGCGCGCGCTCTTGTTTGCCGAGCCCCAGATCCTGATCGCCTGGGCCGCGGGCGACAACCGGCCCCAGATCAGCGGTGACACCTCGCTTCTGATCTCGCAGGACGCGCTGTCCAATTCGCCGCAGCGTATCCTCGCCTTTGGAACCTGGCTGCCACCGGAACCGGCGCTGCAGATGGACCGTGCGGTCGACGCGCTGCGCGAGGCTGGCGAAGGTTTTCTGCTCAATCTCTCCACCTCGAGCGGCCGCGCCATCGAAGCGATGGGCCGCGCCATCGGGGGGCAAGCCATTGTGCGGATTCGCGAACTCGGCGGCTTGCGCCGGGAGCTCGCCGAATCCAATCTCCGTTACAGGACGCTTGTGGAAGAGACCGAGCTGCTGCGCGACTTCGCCGCCTCTGCGCCCTGGCCGATCTGGGCCAAAAGCGTCGAGGGCAATCTGCGTTACGCCAATGCGGCCTATGTGCGGGCCACCGAGGGCGCAAGCGTCGCGGATACGATCCACCGCAGCCTCGAACTGCTGGAGAACGACCAGCGCACCGAGATGGGCCGGGTGCTGAACGACAATTCCACCTTTAGCGCGCGGCTGCCGATCGTGGTGGGCGGCGAGCGGCGCATCTATGATGTTCAGGCGCTCAAGCTCGGGAGCGGCAGCGCCGGCATCGCCATCGACGCCAGCGAGGCGACCGCATTGCGCGACGCGATGGAGCGGATGGCGGAAGCCCATCGCCGCACCCTCGACCAGCTGGTCGTCGGGGGTGGCCGTGTTCGACGGCCAGCGGCGGCTTGCCTTCTACAACGAATCCTACCGGCGGCTGTGGGGCCTCGATCAGGCCTTCCTCGATTCCAATCCCGACGATTCAAGCGTGCTCGACCGGCTGCGCGCGGCGCGCAAACTGCCCGAACAGCCCGACTTCCGGGCCTGGAAGGCCAAGCTGCACCAAGCCTACCGCGCCGTGGAGCCCGTGAACTACACCTGGTTCCTGCCCGACGGCCGCGCCGTCAGCGTCGTCACCACGCCGAACCTCGAAGGCGGCGTCACCTATCTGTTCGACAATGTCACCGAGAGCCTCGATCTCGCGCGCCGCTACGACCGGCTGACCCGGGTTCAGCATGAGACGCTCGACAATCTCGCTGAAGCGGTCGCGGTGTTCGGCAGCAATGGCCGCGTGGAGCTGTTCAATCCCGCTTTCGAGAAAATGTGGAAGCTGTCGGCGGAAGCGCTGAAGGAGCAACCCCACATCGAGACCGTCGAAGCATGGTGCAAACCGCTGTTCGACGACGCGCTGACCTGGCGGGCGCTGCGCGAAGCGATCACCGCGATCGAGAACCGGGCGCAGGTGGCGCTGAAACTCGAGCGCAAGGACGGCAGCGTGCTGGACTGCATGACCATGCCGCTGCCGGATGGCGCGACCATGCTGACCTTCCAGGACATCACTGACACCGAAAATGTCGAGCGGGCGCTGCGCGAGCGCAACGAGGCGCTGGAAGCCGCCGACCAGATGAAGGTCGATTTCGTCCACCACGTGTCCTATGAGCTGCGCGCCCCCCTCACCACCATCATCGGCTTCGCGCATTTCCTCAGCGACCCCTCGACCGGCCCGCTGACGCCAAAGCAGGCCGAGTACCTCGACTACGTCACCAAATCGACCAACGCGCTGCTTGCGCTCACCAACAACATCCTCGATCTCGCCACCATCGATGCCGGCGCCATGAAGCTCGAGCTCGGCCCGGTCAATATCGAAAAAGCCATCCAGGCTGCCGCCGAAGGCATTCAGGATCGGCTGGCAACCGACCGCATCGAACTCAAGGTCGACATCGATCCCGATATCGGCAACTTCATCGGCGACGAGCGGCGCGTGGTGCAGGTGCTCTATAATTTGCTCGCCAACGCCGTCGGATTCTCGCCGCACGATGCCGCGGTCACGATCAGCGCGCAGCGGACCGAGCATCGCGTGATCTTTACCGTCAGCGATTCCGGACCCGGCATTCCGGCTGACGTGAAGGACAAGGTGTTCGACTGGTTCGAGAGCCACTCCCATGGCTCGCGGCACCGCGGCGCCGGCCTCGGCCTGTCGCTGGTGCGCTCCTTCGTCGAGCTGCATGGCGGCAAGGTGCGCGTCGATTCGGTGGTCGGCAAGGGCACGACGGTCACCTGCGACTTTCCGATCGACCAGAACGCGCATCGCAACGCCGCCGAATGACCGTATCAGCGACATTTACGTCAGCGCTGGCGAACGAGACGGCAACGGCGCATCTGATGGCCGACCTCGCACTGCTGGTCGGTCCGGGCGACGTCATCACGCTCTCGGGCGATCTCGGTGCGGGGAAGACCGCGGCGGCGCGCGCCATGATCCGCTATCTCGCCAACGATTCCGCGCTGGAAGTGCCAAGCCCGACCTTCACGCTGGCGCAGAGCTACGATCTGTCGTTCCCGCTTCTTCACGCCGATCTCTACCGGATCAATGATTCGAGCGAGCTGGAGGAAATCGGATTGTCGCCGCTGCCGGAAGGCGCGCTGGCGCTGATCGAATGGCCGGAACGCGCAGGCGATGCGCTGCCCGATGATCGCATCGAGATCGCCTTCAGCCATCGCCCGGCGCTCGGGTCCACCGCGCGCGCCGCCGAGATCACCGGCTACGGCAAGGCGGCGGCGCAGGTGGCGCGATTGGAGGGCTTGCGCAAATTTCTCGAGAATGCCGGCTTCCTGAATGCGGGGCGCGAGCGCATGCCCGGCGACGCCTCGACGCGCTCCTATGCGCGGCTGATCCGCGACGACGGCACGTCGATCCTGATGAATTCGCCGCGCCGTCCGGATGGCCCGGCGGTCTACGAGGGAAAATCCTACAGCGCTGCGGTTCATCTCGCCGAGGATGTCAAGCCGTTCGTCGCCATCGACAACGGCCTGCGCGCGCACGGCTTCTCGGCGCCCGCGATTCGCCACGCCGATCTCGATTCCGGTTTCCTGATCACCGAAGATTTCGGCAGCGCCGGCATCGTCGAGGGCGACCCGCCGCGGCCGATCGTCGAGTGCTACGAGGCGGCGACCGACATGCTGGCGGAGCTGCATCGCAAAACCCTGCCCGAAACGGCGCCGCTGGAGCCGGAAGGCTCATACCAAATTCCGGTCTACGATATCGATGCATGGCTGGTCGAGATCGGCCTGATGCTCGAATGGTATCTGCCGGACCGCGGCACTGAAGTCAGCCAGCAACGGCGCGACGAATTCGTCACGATGTGGCGAACGCTGCTGGAAAAGCCGGCGGCCGCGCCGCGAACCTGGGTGATGCGGGATTTCCATTCGCCCAACATCATCTGGCTCGGCGAGCGCACGGGGATCTTGCGCGTCGGGATCATCGACTTCCAGGATGCCGTGCTTGGCCCCGCCGCCTACGATCTGGTGTCGCTGCTGCAGGACGCGCGGCTCGACGTTCCCGAGCAGCTCGAATTGACGCTCTTGACCCGCTACATCAAGGCGCGCCGCGCGGCGGATGGTCAGTTCGATCCGGCCAGCTTTGCCGAGCTTTACGCCATTATGTCGGCGCAGCGGAATACCCGCCTGCTCGGCACCTTCGCCCGGCTCAACCGGCGGGACGGCAAGCCGCAATATCTGCGCCACCAGCCCCGGATCTGGACCTATCTGAACCGCTCGCTGGCGCACCCGGCGCTGGCGGCGTTTCGCGAATGGTATGCCGCCAACGTGCCGCCGCCGCTCTCCTGATTTACCTCCTGTTAGCCACCCTGCACTTAATCTGGAACCGGCCATGCCGAGCCGGCGTGGCGCAGCCAGTTTTGAAGTGGGAAGACGGCCATGGCGGCGGCGGAACGGCGCAAGGGAGATCGAGTCGTATTCGAGCGCGGCTTTGCGGCGCACATGATGGGCATCGACGGCACCTGGCGGCGTGACTGCGTGATGGAAGATGTCTCCGAGACCGGCGCCAAACTGACGGTCGAAGGTTCGGTCGAGGGCCTGCACCTGAAGGAATTCTTCCTGCTGCTGTCGTCCACCGGGCTGGCCTATCGGCGCTGCGAACTGGCCTGGGTCAATGGCGATCAGATCGGCGTCAACTTCCTGAAGCAGGGCGACAAGAAGAAGAAGGCGGCCAAGCGCGGGGCCGAGGACGCCGAAGTCTGAGGTTTGGCCGCGCCGGCGGCCGTCGTACGGCCGTCATCTGCGGCCACTAAGGCCTCATGGTTGCTGGTTCAAGCGAATCGCCGTGGTATGATCCGCGGCGCGATTTGATGGTTCGAGAAATTCCAGGAATGTCCGTTACGCCCGCCAAAGCCATGGTCCTTGCCGCCGGTCTCGGTTTGCGCATGCGACCGTTGACCGACCATATGCCGAAGCCGCTGGTCCGCGTGGCCGGCCAGCCATTGCTCGATCACGTGCTGGACAAGCTCGCCGGTGCCGGCGTCAGCGAGGCCGTTGTCAACGTGCATTACCTGCCCGACCAGATCATTGAGCACACCGCGAACCGTGCCCGGCCCCGCATCATCATTTCCGACGAACGCGACGAGGTGCTTGGCACCGGCGGCGCTGTCGTGAAGGCGCTGCCCCTGCTCGGCCAGGAGCCGTTCTTCCACGTCAACGCCGACACGATGTGGATCGACGGCGTGCGGCCCAATCTGGAGCGGCTGGCCGAAACCTTCGATCCTGACCGGATGGACATCCTGCTCCTGATGGCGCCGACCACGAGCAGCATCGGCTATGCCGGCCGCGGCGACTACGCCATGCTGCCGGACGGCGCATTGCGCAAGCGGCGTGAACATCAGGTGGTTCCGTTCGTCTATGCGGGCGCGGCGATCATGTCGCCCTCGCTGTTCGCCGACGCGCCCGCCGGCGAGTTTTCGCTGACCAAGATGTTCGACCGCGCCAACGAGCAGGAACGGCTGTTCGGCCTGCGGCTCGACGGTGTCTGGATGCATGTCGGAACCCCCGACGCGGTGCAGGCCGCGGAAGAGGCGTTTCTGGAAAGCGTGGCGTAGGTTTGTAGGGTGGGGCAAAGGCGCATTGGCGCCGTGTCCACCATCCACCCCAAATCCCGGATAGAGCCAACGGGTCGCTCGAATGCGAGCCCGGTGACAGGCTCCGCGCAATCCGGGAAATCCAGCCACTTGCGAGATAGACCCCGGATTTCGTTTCACTCCATCCGGGCTACGCCCCCCACAAATCGCTTACGCGTGCAGCTTCTGCAGCTCCTTCAGAATCGCCTCGCCCATCTGTGTGGTTGAGGCAGAAGTCGTGCCCTCGGACTTGATGTCCGCGGTACGAAGGCCGCTGGCGAGCACGGCCGCGATCGCCGCGTCGACCTTGTCGGCCAGCGCGCCCATGTCGAAGGAATAGCGCAGCGCCATTCCGAACGAGGAGATCATCGCGATCGGATTGGCGAGACCTTGGCCTGCGATATCGGGCGCCGAACCGTGCACCGGCTCGAACAGCGAGCGGCGCTTCTTGGTCTTGGCATCGACTTCGCCAAGCGAGGCCGAAGGCAGCATGCCGAGCGAGCCAGTCAGCATCGCCGCGATGTCGGACAGCATGTCGCCGAACAGATTGTCGGTGACGATGACGTCGAACTGCTTCGGCGCCTTCACCAACATCATGCCGCCGGAATCGGCGAGCTGGTGCTCCAGCGTCACGTCCTTGTATTCGCGCGCATGGACCTGGGTCATGACCTCGTTCCAGAGCACGCCCGACTTCATGACGTTGCGCTTTTCCATCGAGGTCACCTTGTTGCGGCGCTTGCGCGCCAGATCGAAGGCGACGCGGCCGATGCGCTCGATTTCATAGGTGTCGTAAACCTGCGTGTCGATGGCGCGCTTCTGGCCGTTGCCGAGATCGGTGATCGTCTTCGGCTCGCCGAAATAGACGCCACCGGTCAATTCGCGCACGATCATGATGTCGAGGCCTTCGACCGCCTCGCGCTTCAGACTCGAGGCATCCGCCAGCGCCGGGTAGCACACCGCGGGGCGCAGATTGGCGAACAGGCCGAGATCCTTGCGTAGCCGCAGCAGGCCGGCCTCGGGCCGCACCTCATAGGGCACGCTGTCCCACTTCGGACCGCCGACCGCACCGAAGATGATGGCATCAGCGGCCACAGCCTTGGCCATATCGGCTTCCGAGATCGACACCTTGTGCGCGTCATAGGCGGAGCCGCCGACCAGGCCCTGCTCGGTCTCGAATGTCGCAATGCCTTGCGCATTGAGCCAGTCGATCAGGCGCTGCACCTCCCCCATCACTTCGGGGCCGATGCCGTCGCCGGGGAGAAGCAGCAGTTTATGGGTCGCCATGGAAGGTCCTTGCTTTGTTCGTCGTTCCGGGACGGCGCAACGCGCCGGACCCGGAATCCCCAGATTTTGATGCAACGAGATTCCCTGATGTGCAATTGCACATCATGGTTCGCGCCCCGGAATGGCGGGTCGGCCGGAGTGCTAAAGCGGCATTGCGCGGTTGGCAAGACACCATTGCGGCCGCGCGGCCTGTGCAAGCCCGGCCATGCCTGCCACAATAATGTTCGCCGGAGTAATTTATTGCACGCCCCCGACCGCCCCCTGATTTACCCGCATCCCGCGCGGCTGATCCTCATCCTGTCGCTGGCGCCGACCGTCGGCCTCGGAATCGGCCGCTTTGCCTATGCGCTGGTGCTGCCGGACATGCGCGATACGCTGGCGTGGTCCTATTCCGCAGCCGGATTCATGAACACCATCAACGCGGCCGGCTATCTCGCGGGCGCCCTGCTCGCCTCACGCATGATCAGGACCTTTGGGCTGGCCAACTCGGTGCGATGGGGCACGTTTGCATGCGTGCTGTCGCTGGCGCTCTGCGCCGTATCAGGCAATTTCTACGTGCTGAGTTTCGCGCGGCTGTTGGCGGGGGTCGGCGCCGCGGCCGGATTTGTCGGCGGCGGCGCGCTGGCGGCAACGATCGCGCAGTCGCGGCCCGAACGGGCGAACTTCCTGCTCAGCCTGTTCTATGCCGGACCCGGAATCGGCATTTTGGCGTCTGGGTTGGTGGCGCCGTTTGTCTTGCAGGGATTTGGGCCGGGCTCGTGGTGGATCGTCTGGTGGGCGATGACGGGGCTGGCCGTTGTCATGACGATCCCCGTGCTGCTCGCGCCGCTCCATGACGGCGCGACCGCCGCCGCGACCACAACGGCCAAATTCGCGGTGGCGCCGGTCTTGATCTACCTCGCCGGCTACTTCCTGTTCGGTGCCGGCTACATCGCCTACATGACCTTCATGATCGCCTATGTCCGCGACGCCGGTGGCGGCGCCCTGGCACAGAGTGCATTCTGGAGCCTGATCGGCCTCAGCGCATTCGTGACCCCATGGGTGTGGCGGCGCGTGCTCGCGCTCGACCGCGGCGGCCTCGCCACCACGATCATTCTCGGCGTCAATGCCGTTGGCGCGGCGATGCCGATCTTCGGGCATTCGGTATGGCTGCTCGCGATCTCGGCGCTGGTGTTCGGCGTCGCGTTCTTCGCGGTGGTCGGCTCCACCACCGCTTTCGTGCGCTTCAACTATCCGCCGCAGGCCTGGCCGACGGCGATTGCCGCGATGACGATTTCGTTCGGCATCGGCCAGACGCTGGGGCCGATCGTGGTCGGTGCGATCACGGATGCGGTGGGGAGCCTGTCGTTTGCGCTGAACGTTTCGGCCGCGATGCTGGCGTTGGGTGCGGTGTTATCGGCGTTTCAGAGGAAGATACGAAGCTCTTGAACGAGAGCGCTGGCAGCTCACCCTTGTGCTCGCATAGTTCGGATGCTTCTGGCTCTAAGGTGACGATCGCCTGCGGCAGTTTGCGGCGTAAAGTGACGTTGCCTTGTGGTAAGGTGTCTGCTCGGCACTGCCGCGTAAGCGGCACACCAAGCCAGGCAGCTGACATCCCGAAGCAATCGGCGACGCAAAAAGGGAGAAGCGACCATGCAAACGGGCATGACCTATTTTGATCTCGGGCCGTACAGCCGCAAAGTCACCACTTTGTCGCCTGACACCCAGCTTTGGTTCGACCGGGGCCTCAACTGGCTGTTTGGGTTCAACCATAGCGAAGCGATCAAGTGCTTTCAGAAGGCGCTGAAGCACGACGGCGAATGCGCCATGGCCCACTGGGGCATAAGCTACGCCTCGGGGCCCAACTATAATCTGCCCTGGGTTCGCTATGACCCGCTCGGCCGGCAGATGGCGCTGTCGGCATCCTACGATGCCATGCAGGGAGCGCTCGCGCACGCCGCGAAGGCGAGTCCAGTCGAGCGGGCGATGATCCAGGCCCTTACCGCGCGCTATCCCCAGCGCGAGGCGATCGAGGATATGGCACCCTGGGACAAGGCCTACACCAGGGAAATGCGCAAGGTCTTCGATGCCTTTCCCGACGATCTCGAGGTCCGGGCGGTCTTTGCCGAGTCGCTCATGAACGAGACACCGTGGCAGATGTGGGACCTGCCCTCCGGCAAACCTGCCGAGGGAGCGGGCACCGAGGAATGCAGGGCGCTGCTGGAATACGCTTTAGGCAGAATGCCCACTGCATGGGATCACCCGGGCCTGTTACATCTCTATGTCCACCTGATGGAGATGTCGCCTTTTCCGCAGCGGGCGCTGCGAGCCGGAGATCGGTTACGCGAGATCGTCCCGGACTCCGGTCACCTCATCCACATGCCGACGCATCTCGATGTGCTGTGTGGGCACTACAACGACGTCCTTGTCCATAATCAGAAGGCGCTGGCGACCGACCGCAGGTTCCTCGCCTATTCGGACGATCCGGGTGTCTATCTGGTCTACGTCATCCACGACTTCCACTTCGCGATCTACGGCGCAATGTTCCTTGGCCAGTACACACCCGCAATCGCGGCAGCCGAGGAATTGATCGCCACGATCCCCGAGGCGGTACTGCGTATTGAATCGCCACCGATGGCGGATTTCCTCGAAGGCTACCTGACGATGAAGCAGCACGTCCTCGTGCGCTTCGGCAAATGGCGAGAAATCATCGAACAGGAGTTACCCAGGGATCGGGATCTCTACTGCTCCAATGTCGCCATGATCCATTACGCCAAGGCGGTAGCGCATTCGGCGCTCGGCAATGTCGCCGAAGCTGAGAAGGAGAAGGCATTGTTCATGGCGGCGAAGACCCGGGTGCCCGAGAGCCGCCGCGTACACAACAATCATGTCGTTGGTCTGCTGAGCGTGGCCGAAGCGATGCTGAATGGCGAGTTGGAATATCGAAAGGGCAACCATGACACAGCCTTCGCGCACCTGCGCCGGTCGGTCGAACTCAGCGACGGACTACCCTATGATGAGCCATGGGGATGGATGCAGCCGACCCGCCATGCGCTGGGGGCACTTCTCCTCGAGCAGGGACGGATCGAGGAAGCCGAGGCGGTATACCGCTCTGATCTCGGTCTTGACGGCAAGTTGAGCCGCGCCTGCCAGCATCCCGATAATCTGTGGTCGCTGCACGGTCTGCACGAATGCCTGGTTCGTCGCGGAGAAAAGGTCGAGACGGCCTTGATCAGGCAGCGGCTCGACCTGGCGCAGGCGCGGGCGGAGATTCCGATAAAGGCATCCTGCTTCTGCCGTCGGATGGACATGGCAGCCGCGTAGTCGTTTCGCGCGCCGGTTGGATTTGGCCTTAACCCGAAAATAGCCACCTCACAGCCGCCTTTGACCTCAACGGCCATGCCGGCGCTATCTTACTCGTTTCGCAGGAGCGTGCTAACGTCTAGAGATTGCAGCACTCGACCAAACACTCTTCGTCTTCCCTTTGGGAAAGACCAATGAATTTGCGAGTGATTTTTGTAGCATGCGCTGTCGCGGCTTTTGGATCGTCAACGATGACATTCGACGCGCTCGGGCAGAAACGACCGTTCAAAGAGCAACTGGTTGGCACTTGGACTCTGCTCTCATGGGAGCAGAAGAAGGCTGACGGCACCAAGGTCGAGCGTTACGGGACCAACCCGAAGGGCATCGCCTTCTTTGATGCAGATGGACGATACATTATCACGGTGATGAAGTCCGACCGCGCCAAATATGTGAGCAATACCTTGTGGCAGGGGAGCCCTCAGGAAAATAAAGAGACGGCCGACGGCACGATAACCTATTTTGGAACATATTCGACAAACGAGGTAGATGACAGCATCACAATTCACGTCGAAGGCAGCTCCTTTCCAAACTGGAATGGGTCGGATCAGAAACGCTTCGTCGCGATTGTGGGAGATCAATTGACGCTGACTGTTCGTCCTCCAGGTGGAGAGGTGGTCGACGTGATTTGGAAGCGAGCAAAGTGATCGAGCCCGGCGAGTCCTCTTGCCCAAAGTCGACTCGCAGGTATGTTCGCTTTCGCGCCGGTTTTGGACAACACTCCACAAATGCGCGGGCTAACTCCCGCTAAACGAGTTATACCCCTGGTCTTCCCAGAAGCCGCCCTTGTAGTCGTTGGTGACTTCCATCGACATCACGTATTTCGGATTCTTGAAGCCGAGTTTTGTCGGCACCCTGATCTTCATCGGAAAACCGTAGGCGCGGGGCAAGATCTCGTCGCCGAACTTGAACGTCATCTGGGTCTGCGCATGCAGCGCGCTTTGCATATCCAGCGGCGAATTGTAGCCGTCCTTGTCGGCGCACTGGAACCAGACATATTTCGCGCGCGTATCCGCGCCGACCAGTTTCAGGAAATCCCGCAGCGGCGTACCGGTCCAGCTTCCGATCGCGCTCCAGCCTTCGACGCAGATGTGGCGCGTCACCTGCTTGACCTGCGGCAATTGATAGAGCTCTTCCAGAGTCCAGGACTTCTTGTTCTCGACGAGGCCACGCACCTCGAGTTTCCAGGTCCTGCCGTCGACTTCGGGCGCCTCGTCGAGGTCGTAATAGGCGTTGAACGGGAACGGCTTTGTAATCGCACTTTCCGGGAAGGTCGGCGCCATTGCATTGGGATTGAACATCCACGACTGCACGCCGTCATTGAATTTCGAGACCTGCTTCAGCATCTCTTCGGCCGAAAAGCTGTCGGTCACGTCACATCCGGTCAAAAGTGTCAGCGCGCCGAGACTGGCGCCACCCGAGATGAAACGCCGGCGCGTCAGATCCGGCATGGTCTTGATGACATCCCTGACCAGAAGCGTCTTGTCGACGCCCGGGATCAGAAGCTTGCGCATACGGCCCATGGTTGTTGCTCCCTTGAACTAGCGGCCGATGATCATGGCGCGCAGGCTCTTCGGCACCAGAAGCGCAAGCACAACATGAACCACCATGAAGGCGACAATCGCCGCCATGCAGAAGAAGTGGACGTAACGGGCGCCCTCGTAGCCGCCGAACAACGCCGCGAGGTATTGCAGTTGCACCGGTTTCCAGAGCGCCAGACCTGACAGCACGATGAGGATGCCGACGACAATGATGCCGGCGTAGAGCAGCTTCTGCACGTAGTTGTATCTGGTGAGGTCGCCGTGCGACAGCTTGCCGGTCAGCGCAGCTTTCGTGTCTGAAATCACGCCCTCCGGCGTGATCGGCAGCAGCTTCTTGCGGAAGCGGCCGGTAACAAAGCCCATCACCAGGTAGATCAGGCCGTTGACCATCAACAGCCACATCGCGGCGAAATGCCAGAGCAGCGCCCCGGCGAGCCAACCGCCCAGCGTGATCGAACGGGGGAACGTAAAGCCGAATAGCGGCGAGGCGTTATAGATCTGCCATCCCGACATGATCATCAGGACCATCGCAAAGGCGTTGGTCCAATGCAGCACCCGCACCCAGGCCGGCTGAATGACCTTGGCCTTGGTTGACGCGGCGTGTTCATCGCTGACTGTGAGGGCCGACATAGCTCTTCCCCGCTTGCAATTCGCTATCAATTATACGCCCGGGACCGGGTTTTCGTTACTGCCGTGACGCTATCAGATCGATGCCTGGCGCGTATCGAATTCACAAAAAAGCGAGCCGGGTTGCCCCGGCCCGCCAATCCACACGCCCTGTTGGGACCAGTCAGGGGCGCGCGGGAGCTCAGGACGCCGGCATCAGCACGGTGTCGACCACATGGATCACGCCGTTGGACTGATTGACGTTCGAGATCGTGACCATCGAGGTTCCGCCCTTGGCGTCGACGATCCAGGTCTTGCCGTCCTGGAGCTTGACCGACAGTTGCTCGCCTTCGGCGGTCTTGAGCTTCATGCCGTCCTTCAGGTCGGACGCGGCGAGCTTGCCGGGCACGACATGGTAGGTGAGGATCTTGGTCAGCGTCGCCTTGTTCTCAGGCTTCACCAGCGTCTCGACCGTGCCGGCCGGCAGCTTGCCGAAGGCGGTGTTGGTCGGCGCGAACACCGTGAACGGGCCCTTGCTTTCGAGGGTTGCGACCAGGCCGGCAGCCTTCACCGCGGCAACCAGCGTGGTGTGGTCCTTCGAGTTGACGGCGTTCTGGACGATGTTCTTGGAGGGGAACATCGCCGCGCCCCCGACCATCACGGTCTTTTCCTCCGCGCTGGCGGGCGCGGTGATGGTGGCGGTGAAAGCCAGAGCGCTGAACACGGCGGCGGACAGAAGTGCAATACGTTTGGACATGGAATCTTCTCCCGAGGATTGCGATGGCCGGCGGGGCATCCGCCGGTGGTGGAAACAACGACGCTGGTCATTGACCGGTTGATTTCGTCGTCGTTGGGCCGAGCTACGGGAGGTTTTAGGTGCGGTTTCGGCGAATAAATTATCGTGATGGCTGAAACTTTTGCGGACGCGGATCGTGCGGTGGCGGCGCGCAGAGCCGTAGCCCGGATGGAGCGCAGCGCAATCCGGGATTCTTCTGAGCCGAGAGATATCCCGGGTTACGCTGCGCTCCACCCGAGCTACGGGGAGTTCAATCCCGGCTGTGCGGCGTCTGGATGAATCCGCGATTATGCGTCGGGCTGATCAGGATCTCGTTCATGCACACGCGAGGCGGCATGCTGGCGACGAAGGCGATGGTGCGGCCGCAATCTTCCGGCTGCAGCATTTTCGCCTGCTCCTCCTCCGACGGCACCACGGGGCGCGATTTGAGGATCGGGGTCGCGACCTCGCCGGGCGACAGGCAGCAGGCGCGCAGGCCGTTGACGCATTCGTCCATGTTGAAGGAATGGGTCAGCGCCAGCACGGCGTGTTTTGTGGTGGTGTAGGCCGGGCCCGGCATTTTCGAGACGTGACGGCCGGCCCAGGACGCGACGTTGATAATGCAGCCGTCCTGCTGCTTTCGCATCGCCGGCAGCACCGCGCGCATGCAGTAGAGCACGCCGTTCAGGTTAATCTCGACGACCTTGTCCCAACCCTCCAGTTCCATGTCGGCCCAGCTTCGCTTCGGGACGTTGATGCCGGCGCTGTTGACGAGAAGATCAATCCGGCCGTGTTTGGCGAGAATCTGGTCGGCCGCCTTGTCCACGTCGGCCTTGTTGCTGACATCGAGCGCGATCGCCTCGGCCTTGCCGCCCTTTTTGGCGATATCCGCCACGACCTTGTCGAGGGCGTCTTTCCGCCGTCCCGAAACCACCACGGTCCAGCCATCCGCCGCCAGGAATTCCGCTCCTGACGCGCCGATTCCGCTGCCACCGCCCGTCACCCAGGCCACGCGTTTCCCGCTATTTGTCATGCAAACTGTCTCCGTTGCTTTATGAAGGGCGTTCTTGCTATTCCAGCCCGCGAAATTCCGCTGGCTTTCCGCCCCTCAGGGAATGTTGCATGAACACCGCCGCCAACGCCAACCTGTTTTCCCGCCTGTTCGATACGCTCGACGATCCGAACCGGCTCGCGATCGAAATGCTTGACGGCACGCGCATCAGCTATGGCGATCTGATCGCCCGTGCCGGCCAGATGGCGAATGTGCTGGTTGCGCGCGGCGTCAAGCCCGGTGACCGCGTGGCAGCCCAGACCGAGAAATCGGTGCCGGCGCTGGTGCTCTATCTCGCGACCGTGCGCGCGGGCGGCGTCTATCTGCCGCTCAACACCGCTTACACGCTCAACGAACTCGACTACTTCATCTCCGACGCCGAGCCGTCGCTGGTCGTGTGCGACCCCTCGAAAGCGGAAGGCATCGGCGCGATCGCCGCGAAAGTAAGGGCAAAAGTCGAAACGCTTGGGCCCGACGGCAAGGGATCGCTGACGGAGGCCGCCGCCAAGGCCGAAGCGGCGTTTGCGACCGTCGCGCGCGCCAATGACGACCTCGCTGCCATCCTCTACACCTCCGGCACGACAGGCCGTTCCAAGGGCGCGATGCTGACGCACGACAATCTGGCGTCGAACTCCTACAGCCTGGTCGACTACTGGCGCTTCACGGACAAGGACGTGCTGATCCACGCGCTGCCGATCTATCACACCCACGGCCTGTTCGTGGCGAGCAACGTCACGCTGTTCGCCCGCGCCTCGATGATCTTCCTGCCGAAATTCGACCCCGAAATGATCATCAAGCTGATGGCGCGCGCAACCGTCCTGATGGGCGTGCCGACCTTCTACACGCGGCTGTTGCAGAGCCCGGCGCTTTCGAAGGAATCGACCAAACATATGCGGCTGTTCATTTCTGGCTCGGCGCCGCTGCTCGCCGATACCCATCGCGAATGGGCCGCGCGCACCGGCCACGCCGTGCTGGAGCGCTACGGCATGACCGAAACCAACATGAACACCTCCAACCCCTATGACGGCGAGCGCGTGCCCGGCGCGGTCGGCCATCCCCTGCCCGGCGTCTCTGTGCGCGTCACCGACCCTGAAACGGCGAAGGAACTCGCGCGCAACGAGATCGGCATGATCGAGGTGAAGGGCCCGAACGTATTCAAGGGCTACTGGCGGATGCCGGAGAAAACAAAAGCCGAATTCCGCGACGACGGCTTCTTCATCACCGGCGATCTCGGCAAGATCGATCCCAAGGGCTATGTGCACATCCTCGGCCGCGGCAAGGACCTCGTGATCTCGGGCGGTTTCAACGTCTACCCGAAGGAAATCGAGAGCGAGATCGACGCCATGCCGGGCGTGATCGAATCCGCCGTGATCGGCGTGCCGCATGCCGACTTCGGCGAAGGCGTTACCGCCGTGGTGGTCTGCAACAAGGGCGCCGACGTCACCGAAGCGGGCGTGCTGAACGCGCTCGACGGACGACTTGCCAAATTCAAGATGCCCAAGCGCGTGTTCGTCGTCGATGAACTGCCGCGCAATGCCATGGGCAAGGTGCAGAAGAATATTTTGCGGGATACGTACGCGAAAATTTACGCGAAGTAACTCGATGTCGTAGCCCGGATGGAGCGAAGCGCAATCCGGGGTTCTCGCAAATGGACAGATCGTTCCCGGATTTCGCTTCGCTCCATCCGGGCTACGCGCTTACGAGCGCGCGAAGGCGATCCTCGGCGAGGTGAAGGAGATAGAGGCGGCGTTGTCGCGCGACCGTCACCAGCCGTCGGGGCGGATCCGGGTCAGTTCGTCAAGTTTGATAGGCCGGCTTGTGATCGCGCCCCTGCTCGCGGAATTCTTGCGCCGCTATCCGGCGCTGTCGGTCGATCTTCTGCTGGTCGACCGCGCCGTCGACATGGTCGAGGAAGACATCCATCTCGTCATTCGCGGCGGCCGCCTGCACGATTCGCAACTGGTCGTGCGCAAGCTTGCGGATTTGCGGATGATTGTCTGCGCGTCGCCCGCCTATCTCGCGGCGCGCGGCGTGCCGCAGACGCCGAGCGATCGCGCGCATCATGACTGCCTGTGTTCTCGGACGCGCCCGGCAGCGCCGAATGGCGCTTCGCCGACGGCAGCAAAGCGGGCCGCAAAATCCGCATATCCGGTCGGCTCTGGATGAATAGCCTCGACGGGCTCGCCGCCGCCGCGAAGGAAGGCGCCGGCATCGTGCGCGTGCCGTCGCGGCTGGCTTCGCCGAAGATCACGGCCTTCGTGGACTATCTCGTCGAGCGCTGGCGCGGCATCGTTCCGTTTGGCGCACAGCCCTGCGCTGGCAGATAAACAGAATCAATATTCAATTCTTAAACCGTGCCAAATGGCCGTGGTATACCAAGCCGCTGATGAACCGCGTTTCATAGCCTCCTAGCAATGAACGATGGTTCGATTTCGAGCGATTTGATCGTTGCGCGGACTGGTGCGACTACGTAAATAGAATTTATCTACCGCGCTCCCCGATGGGCCGGCTGCGGTTCCACACAACATAAAGCCGCCGAATGACCGCCAGGATCGAACGACCGCTATCGCCACATTTGCAGACCTATCGCGTCACCCTGACGATGGCGCTCTCCATCATCCACCGCATCACGGGAATGGCGCTCTATTTCGGCACGTTGCTGCTCGCCTGGTGGCTGATTGCCGCGGCGTCCGGCCCCGGGGCCTACGCCAATGTCCAGGCCTTCACCGGCAGCATCATCGGCAAGCTGATCGTGTTCGGCTACACGTGGGCGCTGCTGCATCATCTGTGCAGCGGTATCCGCTACTTCTTCTGGGACCTCGGCTACGGCTTCAAGGCCAATGAGCGCGAGGCGCTGACCTGGGGGGCGCTGATCGCGGGCATTTCGCTGACCGTCCTGGTCTGGATCATCGCCTACACGGTCGGAGGCGGACGATGAGCGGCCCTCGCTCGATGCGCACGCCGCTCGGCCGCGTCCGCAATCTCGGTTCCTCGCATTCCGGCACCACCGATTTCTGGCGCCAGCGTCTCACGGCGGTGGCGATGGCGCTGCTGATCGTGCCTGTTATCGTGATCGTCCTGATGCTGATCGGCCGCAATCAGGCCGGTGCCGCCCAAATCCTCGGCTCGCTTCCGATCGCGATCATCCTGGTCCTCTTCATCATCGCCAGCACCTGGCACATGCGGATCGGCATGCAGATCGTGATCGAGGACTATGTGCACAACGAGAAGCTGAAGCTCGCCGGCGTGATGGCCAATAATTTCTTCTGTATCGCGGTGGCCCTGGCCTCGATTTACGCGATCCTCAAATTGTCATCGGGAGTTTAACCCATGGCTGCTCAAAGGACGGCGGCTCAAGGTAACGGCAAGACCACCAACGGCAGTGGTCCGGCCACCAACGGAAAAGCCTATCCGATCGAGGACCACACCTACGACGTCGTGGTGGTCGGCGCCGGCGGCGCCGGCTTGCGCGCCGTGGTCGGCTGCAGCGAGGCCGGCCTGCGCACCGCCTGCATCACCAAAGTGTTCCCGACCCGCTCGCATACAGTTGCGGCACAAGGCGGCATTTCGGCTTCGCTCGGCAACATGCATCCGGACGACTGGCGCTGGCACATGTACGACACCGTCAAGGGGTCGGACTGGCTCGGCGACCAGGACGCGATCGAATACATGGTGCGCAACGCGCCGGAAGCCGTCTACGAACTCGAGCACTGGGGCGTGCCGTTCTCGCGCACCGAGGACGGCAAGATCTACCAGCGCCCGTTCGGCGGCATGACCATGGACTACGGCAAGGGCCAGGCGCAGCGCACCTGCGCCGCCGCCGACCGCACCGGCCACGCCATGCTGCACACGATGTACGGCCAGGCGTTGCGCCACTCGGCCGAATTCTACATCGAGTTCTTCGCCATCGACCTGATCATGGACGACCAGGGCGTCTGCCGCGGCGTCATCGCGCTCAAGCTCGACGACGGCACGCTGCATCGTTTCCGCGCCCAGACCACGATCCTGGCGACCGGCGGCTACGGCCGCGCCTACGCTTCCTGCACCTCGGCGCATACCTGCACCGGCGACGGCGGCGGCATGGCGCTGCGCGCCGGCCTGCCGCTGCAGGATATGGAGTTCGTCCAGTTCCATCCGACCGGCATTTACGGCGCCGGCTGCCTTGTCACCGAAGGTGCGCGTGGCGAAGGCGGCTATCTCGTCAATTCCGAAGGCGAGCGCTTCATGGAGCGCTACGCGCCCTCAGCCAAGGACCTCGCCTCGCGCGACGTGGTCTCGCGCTCGATGACGATCGAGATCCGCGAAGGCCGCGGTGTGGGCAAGAAGAAAGACCACATCTACCTGCACCTCGATCATCTCGATCCGAACGTGCTACAGGAGCGCCTGCCCGGCATTTCCGAATCGGCCAAGATCTTCGCCAATGTCGACGTTACCCGCGAGCCGATCCCGATCGTGCCGACGGTGCACTACAACATGGGCGGCATTCCCACCAATTATCACGCCGAGGTGCTGACCAAGAAGAACGGCGACGACAATGCCGTGGTGCCCGGCCTGATGGCGATCGGCGAAGCGGCCTGCGTCTCCGTGCACGGCGCCAACCGGCTCGGCTCCAATTCGCTGATCGACCTCGTCGTGTTCGGCCGTGCGGCTGCGCTGCGGCTTGCGGAAAAGCTGACGCCGAACGGCAAGCAGCCGGAACTGCCGAAGGATTCGTCCGATCTGGCGCTCGGCCGGCTCGACCACTACCGCTACGCCTCCGGCGGCACGCCGACCGCGAAGCTGCGCGACAGCATGCAGCACGTCATGCAGAGCAATTGCGCGGTGTTCCGCACCGGCGAGATCCTGCACGAAGGCCAGAACCTGATCCACAAGGTGCATGGCGGCATCGGCGACATCGCGACCACCGACCGCTCGCTGGTCTGGAACTCCGACCTGATCGAGACGCTCGAATTCGACAATCTGATCGTGCAGGCGGTCGTCACCATGGATTCGGCGGCCAACCGCACCGAAAGCCGCGGTGCGCATGCGCGCGAGGACTTTTCCGAGCGCGACGACAAGAACTGGATGAAGCATACGCTGGCGTGGATCAGTGAACGTGGCAACACCACGATCGATTACCGCCCGGTGCACGACTACACGATGACGAACGACGTTCAGTACATCCCGCCGAAGGCGCGGGTTTATTGATCGCACTGGTCATGCGCGGACTTGATCCGCGCATCCATCTTCGAGAGAGGATGGATTGCCGGGTCAGGCCCGGCAATGACGAGGAGAACCGTAGAGGCAGGACATATGGCTGAATTCGCGCTTCCGAAAAATTCGAAGATCATCGGCGGCAAGGCCTGGCCGAAACCGGCGGGCGCGACCGAAACGCGCGAGTTCAGGGTGTATCGCTGGAACCCGGACGACGGCAAGAACCCGAGCGTCGACACCTATCACGTCGACATCAATGATTGCGGGCCGATGGTGCTGGACGGACTGATCTGGATCAAGAACTACATCGATCCGACGCTGACCTTCCGCCGCTCCTGCCGCGAAGGCGTTTGCGGCTCCTGCGCCATGAACATCGACGGCCAGAACACGCTGGCCTGCACCAAATCGATGCACGATGTGGCCGCGGGCGGCGCCGTCAAGGTCAATCCGCTGCCGCACCAGCCGGTCGTGAAGGACCTGGTGCCGGATCTCACCAATTTCTACGCGCAATACGCTTCCATCGAGCCGTGGCTGAAGACCACCACGCCGACGCCGCAGAAGGAATGGAAGCAGAGCCACGAGGACCGCGAAAAGCTCGATGGCCTCTACGAGTGCATCCTCTGCGCCTGCTGCTCGACCTCCTGCCCGAGCTATTGGTGGAACAGCGACCGCTTCTTAGGCCCTGCCGCGCTGTTGCAGGCGACGCGCTGGGTGAAGGATTCCCGTGACGAAGCCACCGGCGAGCGGCTCGACAACCTCGAAGACCCGTTCCGCCTCTACCGCTGCCACACCATCATGAATTGCGCCAAGGCCTGCCCGAAGGGCCTCAACCCGTCGGAGGCCATCGCCGAGCTCAAGCTGAAGATGGTCGAGCGGCAGATCTAGGCGGCTGGCGTCGTCCCGTAGCCCGGATGGAGCGAAGCGCAATCCGGGACAGGTTTATCCAGCGGCGAGAACCCCGGATTACGCTGCGCTCCATCCGGGCTACGGGAGCGCAAGCGGCCGGATTTGAATCGATTGTTATCAATCCCGGTTCCATTGCCGCTCAACTTTGTTCTCAACGAAATCTTGCGTTAAGCTTGGCGCGGAGTCGGAGCGCCCGTGCAGACCCCGCAACGTAATTCGCTGAGACTGCTGCAATGGATGATGGTCGCTTCGCTGGCCCTTCCGTTGGCGCTGTTTGTATTTGCATCCGCCGTCTCCTGGGTCTCGATCCGCGAAACCGCCGACCGCGAAATCGAGCGCGCGCTGGATATCGCGCACGAGCATGGGCTGAAAGTCTTCGAGACCATCGACCGCAGCCTGTCGGAGGTCGCCGAGATCATCCGCGGCACTCCCGATGCTGATATCATTGCCCGCGAACAAACGCTGCATTTGCGGCTGAAGCAACTGGTCGCGTCGCTGCCGCAGGTGAAGTCGGTCTGGATCTTCGACGCCAAGGGCCACGCGCTCGTCAACAGCCTCGTCGTCCCGGCGCCGGAGATCGATTTTTCCGACCGGGACTATTTCAGGGCCCACGCGGCCGGCGATATCGGAACCTATATCGGTGAAGCGCTGAAGCCGCGACCGCCCTATCAGGGTGCCGCGTTCTTCGGCGTCAGCAGACGGCGCCCGAGCGAGGACGGCAGCTTCGCCGGCGTGCTGCAGGCTTCCGTGTTCCCGGAATATTTCGAGAATTACTACGCCCGGATCGGCCGCGAGCCCGGCAGCTACTTCGCGCTCGGCCGGACGGACGGCACCGTGCTGGCGCGCTTCCCCACGATCGATCGTGACATCCGCCTCGACCGCAACGGGCCGATCGGACAATTGATCGCGGCCAATCCCAAGGCCGGCCTCATCACCGTGACGTCTCCGACCGACGGCATCGAACGCCGTCTCGGCTACCGGCGGCTCGCGGAATACCCGATCTATGTCGGCGCCGGCCTCGAGACCTCGGCGATACGCGCGCGCTGGCTCTCCACCGTGAGCCAGCATTTGGTCTTCGGCGCGCCGGCCACCGCGCTGCTGTTTGCCCTGTTGGGGCTGGCCTTGCGCCGGACGCGGCATCTTTATTTGGAGGCCGACAAGCGGCAGGTGGCCGAGGAAGCGCTGAAGCACGGCCAGCGGCTGGAGGCGCTGGGCCAGCTCACCGGCGGTGTCGCGCACGACTTCAACAATCTGCTCACGGTGATCCGCGCTTCCGCGGACCTGTTGCGGCGGCCCGACCTGCCGGAGCCGCGGCGGCTGCGCTATATCGAGGCGATCTCGGATACGGTGACCCGCGCCGCCAAGCTGACCGGGCAGTTGCTGGCCTTCGCGCGGCGGCAGACGTTGAAGCCGGAGGTGTTCGAGGTCGGGCGAAGCGTGCAGACGCTGGCCGAAATGATCGGCACCCTGATCGGTTCGCGCATCGAGATCGTCATCCTCGGTCCGGACGAGCCGTGCTTCGTCAACGCCGACGCCGGCCAGTTCGAAACGGCGATCATCAACATGGCCGTGAACGCGCGGGATGCCATGGAGGGCCGTGGACGGCTGACGATTGCAGTGGGAATGGCGGCCAGTCTGCCCAACGCCGCGCCCTTGTCGCGAAATCCATATGGCTATGTTGCCGTATCCGTCGCCGACACCGGCAGCGGCATTCCGCCGGATCAGTTCGAACGTATCTTCGAGCCGTTCTTTACGACCAAGCAGGCCGGCCATGGCACCGGGCTCGGCCTGTCGCAGGTGTTCGGTTTCGCCAAGCAATCCGGCGGCGAGGTAGCAGTTGCCAGCGAAGTCGGCAAAGGCAGCATTTTCACGCTGTATCTGCCGCGCACCGCCGGCAGCGGGAAATCGCGACTGATGCCGGCGGAAGATGTGCGGGCGCTCGACGGACGGGGGATGTCGGTGCTGGTGGTCGAAGACAACGCCGAGGTCGGGCAATTTGCCACCGACGCACTGGCCGATCTCGGCTACACCACCCGCCTGGTCGGCAGCGCCGCGCATGCGCTCGAAGAGCTGGCCGCCGGCGCCGATCGTTTCGATGTCGTGTTCACCGACGTGGTGATGCCGGGCATGACCGGCATCGAACTCGCCCAGGAAATCCGCCGTCGGCACGCCGACCTGCCGGTCGTGCTGACCAGCGGTTACAGTCACGTGCTGTCGGAGCACGGCAGCTACGGTTTCGAGCTGCTGCAAAAGCCCTATTCCGTCGAGCAGCTTTCCCGCGTGCTGCACCGGACAGGCCGGCAGAAGGTGAAGCGCACCAACGAAGTGATTTGAACCGCCACTTCCCCGTCCTTGCAATGACGCGAATAGGCCGTGGCGTACTGATACTCCGCCTTTGCAAGGGCATAGCGACCGGCCGAATACCACCACAATCGAACCTGTTTCACGGCCGCAAAACCGGCTATGCATGCGCCGCTTCATCGAGGACACAGGTTTGACGCCCGACAACGATCCTTCGCCCGCGCCGTTCGGCGCATTCGCCCCGAATGCCGCACAGGCCGCGATCATTTCGCTGGCCCACCGCACGCGGCTGAAGCGCGGCGCGTTTCGACCGATGCTATCGCGGCTGGTGAATCTGCTGCGCGCAGGTCCGGTCGACGTACCATATCAGGGCGCCTCGTTCCGCTTCTACCATCAGGCCAGCGCCACCGAGCGGGGCGCGCTGTTCAACCCCGCCTACAACATCGAGGAGCTGGATTTCTTGCGTGCGCATGTGCCCGCCGGCGGCGTCTTCGTCGATGTCGGCGCCAATGTCGGCACCTATGCGCTGGCGCTGGCGCGTCATGTCGGCGCCGGCGGCAAGGTGATTGCAATCGAGCCGCATCCGGTCACCCATGCGCGACTCGCCTTCAACAACACAGCCTCCGGCACCACCCAGGTGAGACTGGTCGCGGCCGCCGCCGGTCCTGACGATGGCGAATTGCTGATCGAAACCGACGGCGACAATCTCGGCGCCAGCCACATCGTGTCGGGCGAGGCGTCCGGCAAGGCGATCAAGGTGCCGTCGCTGCGGCTGCAGCGCATCCTCGAGGAAGCCGGTGTCTCGCGTGTCGACGCGCTCAAGATCGACGTCGAAGGTTTTGAGGATCGCGTGCTGACCGGTTTCTTCGCCGACGCACCGCAGGCATTGTGGCCCCGCGCGATCGTGATCGAGCATCTGTCGAAGGACGAGTGGCTGGCAGACTGCATCGCCGATATGCGCGCGCGGGGCTATATCGAGACGGGCAAGACCCGCAGCAACACGCTGCTGGCGCGAGGCTGAATTTCCTTTGCCCGGCCATTCCTCAAACCGCAGGAGAGCTTGATGATCGACCACGTTGGATTTCCGGTTTCGGATTACGATCGTTCCAAGGCCTTCTATCTGAAGGCATTGGCGCCGCTCGACTACACCCTCGTGATGGAAGTCACGCAGGAGCAACACGGCCACGATCCCGCCGCAGGGTTCGGCGCCAATGGAAAGCCGGATTTCTGGATCGGCGGCGAAGGCGGGTTGGACAAGCCGTTGCATGTCGCGATCGTGGCGAAGGACCGTGCCACGGTGGACGCTTTCTACAAGGCAGCCATGGCCGCCGGCGGGCGCGACAACGGCGCCCCGGGAATTCGAGCGCACTATCATCCGAGCTATTATGGCGCGTTCGTGCTCGACCCCGACGGCCACAACATCGAAGCCGTCTGCCACGCGCCAGCCTAGCTAGCCGGTTCCATTGGCGAGACGCGCGGGAACTTTGCGGCGGCCTCGCCGTTGCTGTTCTTGGAGTTGAAGCTTCAGGAGGCGTGATGCCGATCGAACCGCCGGAGATACCGCCGGCGACACCGGGACAACCGACCGAGCCGCCGCGCGAGAGCCCTCCGGGCAGTCCTCGTCCGGAGGTACCACCGCCACTCCATGAACCCGGTCAACCACCGCAACCGCAGGAGTTGCCGGGCAAGATGCCGGATGAGTTGCCGATACGCGGGCCGAACGGCCCCCACACCCCCAATCCAGCCACCGATCCGGGGGCCGGATGAATTGCCTCGCCTGAACGCACAATGAATAATGCTGCATGCAACCCATTGTGCTTATGAAATAAAAAGCATCCGACCATTTGTAGGCCGCCACAATCCGGCCTAATGATTAGCCGCTCAATCGACCAACTGACATGTCAATGAAGGCCGTTCCGTTGCTGTCAGGCCTTTCTTCGGGGACAAAGGACATCATGACAAACCTTCGCATCCTGCTGCTCGCCACGACTGCCTTGACGGCGACGCAGCTCGCGACCTTCACATCGCATGCGCAGACCGCGCCGCTTGTCGTGGCGCAAGCCAAGGAAAGGGAAGAAGGAGCCCCGGGCGGTAGGCCCAAGGAGGCGCCGAAGGGTGCTCCGCCGCCGGCTGCCGCACCGAAGGCACCGGCGCCGGCTGCCCCACCACCCCCGGCTGCGGCACCTCCGCGTCCGGCAGCCCCTCCGCCGCCGCCTCCGGCGGCTGCACCGCCACCCCGTCAGGCTCCGCCGCCCCCACCGCCTGCTGCGGCTCCGCCGCCGCGTCCGACGCCGGCACCGCCCTCGCCGCCTCCGGCTGCCGCACCGAAGGCGCCGACACCGCCTCCGCCGCCCCCGGCTGCCGCGCCGAAGGCACCCACACCGCCTCCGCCACCTCCGGCGGCTGCCCCTTCGCGCCCGACCCCGACGCCACCTCCTCCGCCGGCAGCGGCGCCTGCCGCGCCGAAGCAACCGGCTGCACCGACTCCGCCACCGCCGCCGCCTTCATCTCAGAAGGCGACGCCATCGCCTGCGCCGACGCCGCCCCCGCCGGCCGGCGCCAAGCAGCCGCCGGCGCCTGCCACCACGCCGGCTCCGCAAACCCAAACCGCGCCACCGACCACCGCCCCTCCGCCCGGCGGAACGACGACGGCGCCGCCGCCGCGTCCTGGCGCGCCGACACCGCCTCCGAGCGCGGGCGCCCCGACAGCTGCGCCGACACCCGCAGCACCGGGACGACCCGGCGCGCCAGCTCCGACTACACCGGGCGCAACTGCGCCGACCACACCGCCGGGACGACCCGGCGCACTGCCTCCGGCTACGCCGGGCGCAACCGCACCGACGGCAACCCCTGCACCGACGACGAGCCCCGCGCCGGGCGCCGGCGGCGTTCCGACGGCACCGGGAGCCGCGGCCCCCGCGGCGCCAGCCGCCGTGCCAGGCACGCCCGCCGCCACGCCACCGGCCGGCCGGGCACAGAACGCACCACCGACCGTCGCGCCGGCCTTCCGCCAGGCACCTCAGGTCACCGCACCGCTGCCAGCGGCCCCGCCGCCGGAAGCCGGGCTCAGAGCCATTGCCCGCGGTGCACCGCCATCCGGACCGACCCGGCTGGACGACTTCCGCGGCCAGCGCCGTGAGAGCCAGGAGGGCGGCCGCACCATCATCACCGAGCCGGGCCGGATCATCATTCGCGATCCCGGCGGACAGCAATATGTCCGTCACAGCGAGGTGGACCGCTTCCGCTACGGTGCGCGTGACATCCAGACCCAGACCGTCGGCGGGGAAACCCGCACCGTCGTGATCAGGCCCGACGGCACGCAGGTGATCACCGTGGTCGGCCGCGACGGCCAGTTGCTGCGGCGGATCCGCCGCGACGAGCGCGGTCGCGAGATCATCATCATCGACAACAGCTACCGCGATCCGCGCGGGGGCGGCGGATTCTATGTCAACCTGGCGCCGCCGGTGGTCCGCATTCCCTACAACCGCTACATCGTCGACGCCGAGGAGGCGTCGCCGGAGGTGCTCTACGAGACCATGATGGCGCCGCCAGTGGAGCGGATCGAACGGCGTTATTCGCTGGACGAAATCCGCTACAGCCCCACGGTGCGGCAGCGGATGCCGAGCATCGACGTCAACACCATCAACTTCGAAACCGGATCCTGGGAAGTCCCGCCCGATCAGGCATCGAAGCTGCAGGCGATCGCCGACGGCCTCAACCGGGCGATCCAGCAAAATCCGCGCGCGGTATTCCTGATCGAGGGCCATACCGACGCGGTCGGAAACGACGTCGACAATCTGTCGCTGTCGGATCGCCGCGCCGAGTCCGCGGCCACCCTGCTGACGCAGCAGTTCAACGTGCCGGCGGAAAACCTGACCTCGCAAGGCTATGGCGAGCAGTATCTGAAGGAGCAGATCGACGGGCCGAGCCCGATCAACCGGCGCGTCACCATCCGCAACATCACGCCGCTGCTCACTGGCGGTCAGGCGTCGCTGCCGCCGCCCCCGCCCGGCACCGCGCCGCCACGCTGAGGCACATCGTTACAAAATGAAAAATGGCCGGGAGCAATCCCGGCCATTTTTTATCCCTTCAGGCGCTGAGCGCACGTGGCGGCACACAGGCATCGCAAATCGCCTTGGCGTGCCGGTGATCGGTGCCGCAGCACCCGCCGAGAATACGCATCTTCGGAAATGCACCTCTGAGATTGAGGTAACGCCGCCCGAGGTCGGACGGATCTCCCGAATCCAAAGTTACGGACTCGTCAAGTTCGGCGTGGCTCTTCGTCGAAGCATTCGCCCTGACGCCGTGGATGCGCGCCGTCCAGGCTTCGCTCGCCTTCAACGCATCCTCGAAATGCGTTGGATGCGCGCAATTGATCAGGAAGTATTCGGGCGACCCTCCGGTCTCGCGATCCACGGTCTCGATCGCCTCGCGCAACGTCTCTCCCTTCACCAGACGGCCGTTGGTCTCCACGGTGAACGAGATGGCCGCCGGAATCCGCAGCGCCCGCGCTGCCCGCGCGACACCGATCGCTTCGTTGATACTGGTGAGCGTGTAGGCCGTGACCATGTCGGCGCCGCCCTCGACGAAGGCGGCGATCTGCGCCTGATGGTAGGACTCGGCCTCGTCAGCCGCCATGTTGCCTGCCTTGTAGCCATCGCCGCGCGGGCCGATCGCGCCGCTGATGACGCAGGGCGCGCCTGGCCTCTCCCAACCGGCGCGCAACTCCTCAAGAAATGCAATCGAGCGGACATTGATCTCCTCAAGCGCGACCGCGTCGTAGCCGAGCTTTGTGCCCCAATCCGGATTGGCACGCCATGTCGGGCTGTCGAGCACGAAACCGACCCCATGCTCGCGCGCGACCGCGAGATAGCTGGCATAATACTGCTTCAACTGCTGCCGGCCTTCAGCGCTGTCGAGCAGTACGAAGGCGGCGAAATGCGGCAGTTCGATTCCTTCGTGAAAGATCAGCGTGGTTTCCATGCCGCCATCGGTAAGGAAAATGCCGCCGCGCCGTTGCGGAAGATCGTCTCTGTATTTGGCCATCTCAACATCTCCGGAACGTTTCGTGCCGTCGGTAGGTCGTTCCCGCCCAGGTCTGGGTCGGGCGATGTTGGTGCCTCATAGTGTCGCGGCTTGCTAGGCGGCCCGTGGTGCGGATGAACCTGAAGCTGCAAAAACATACAAATTCAAATGGTTGCGGCTTAAGACGCAAAGCCGCCGCACCGTCGGCAATGGAGAAACCGTACCGTGAGTGCAGTTTTGGAGAAGCGGATGGGAAAGGGCGAGGCAACGCGCGAGCGAATTCTCGAAATCGCGGAGGCCGCAGTTCTCGCCAAGGGATTTGGCGCGACCTCGATCGACGAAGTGATCGCCGAGGCCGGCCTCACCAAGAGCGGCTTCTTCTACCACTTCAAGGACAAGAATGCGCTCGCCCGCGAGATGCTTCGCCGCTATGTCGCGACCAATGACCACCTGTTCGACGAAATCTTCGCGCGCGGCCGCCAATTGTCCGACGATCCGCTGCAGTCCTTCCTGATTTCGCTGAAGCTGCTCGCAGAAACGATGTCCGACCTGCCGAACGGCCATCCCGGCTGCCTGATTGCCAGCATCTGCTATCAGGAACGGTTGTTCGATCGCGAGGTGCGCGAATTGACCGCGCAGTCGGTGCGGGACTGGAACGCGCGCTTCCGCGGGATTCTCGACGGCATCGCCGCGGTGTATCCGCCGAGAGAACCGGTCGACCTCGACGATGTCGCCGACATGCTGTCCTGCATCGTCGACGGCGCCATCATCATGTCGAAGACGCTGAACGATCCGAGCCGTCTCGAACGGCAGATCCTGATCTTCCGCAGCTGCGTCAAGCTGATGTTTGCCGCGCCGCCGGTCTCCTGACGCGCGGGGAACGCTGGCGCGAAGCTATTGGCCCGCGGCTGCGAGGCCAAGCGCGTCCGCCATGATGCGGAACACATCGGTGTTGTCCATCGAGCCGTGAATCCGTTCGCTGCCCGGACCGACCGCGGTCAGGATGACGTCCTCTCCTGAATGCACGCTGGCGCCCATCATCGCTGGCAGATTGCCGAAGCGCAGCACGGCGCCCGGGACATCCTTGTACTTCTCGTTGATTTTGAACGTGCCCGGCGCATCGCCCTTGACGCTGGGCTCGTTGGGATTGTCGAGCTTGGGACGGAAGGTCTCGTAATGGTCCGGGAGGCTCGCCGAGAAAATCGCGAGCCGCCGGCTGACGTCGACGCGCGACGGATAGCCATCGGCATCGGGAGCCGGATAGTTGGGAAATCCGGCTTTGTCGTAGGTGCCCACGCGCTCGCGCAGCGGCACGTTGGGCGTCGTGCTCATGTCGTCGCTGATGGTTCCGACAAGGCTGTTGGGATGATTGTGGTCCGCGAGCACCAGGATCAGCGTATCTTCGCCGCGCGCCTGCGCCCATTTGCGGGCAAGGCTGACAGCGTTGTCGAGCATGATGGTGTCGTAGACCGCGCGCTCCATATCCAGCAGATGAGCGTATTTGTCGATCATCCCGGACTCTACCATCAGGAAGAAGCCGGCATCGTTTTTCGACAGAATGTTCAACGCGGTTTGCACCTGCTCGGTCAGATCGGGCTGGTCGGGAAATTTCTTGACGTCGCCGCCCTTGAGAAATTTGCGGTCCAGCGCACCGTCCATATTTCCCGTGGCGAACAGGCCGAGCAATTTGCGCGTGTCGGATCTGGCGTTCACCGCATCGAGTTCGGTCTTTGTCGTCGCAACCGAGTAGCCGGCGTCGCGAAATCTGGCGACATAATCGACGTCGTCCTTGCGCTTCGACCCGGGGGCGGTTTGCGGAAGGAAATTCGCAGCTCCGCCGCCCATCAATACGTCGGGCTTTGCCGCAAAAAGCTGTTCAACAATCTCGTCATAGGCGGCACGCCTGCGGGTATGCGTCACCATTGCCGCCGGCGTGGCGTCCTCGACTTCGGTATTGGTGACAATGCCGATGCCCATGCCGTGCCGTCGTTTCGCCAGGCTGGCGATGGTTTCGACCCGGGGATCGTCGAACGGATTGGCGGTACGGTCGGCATAGACGCCCATGGCATTGACCGCAGTCTTGTGGCCGGTAGCGTAGGCGCTGGCGGCATTCGCCGAATCGGTGATGATCGAATCCGAGCCGGCGGTCGCCACCAGCGCCATGTGCGGCATGTGGTCGATCGCAAGCTTGCCGAGGCTCTTGCCTTCCGCGATGCCCTTGGAGAGCAGACGGGCGGCCGTGCGATGCGCCGGCGACAGCCCGTCGCCGATAAACAGGATGACGTTCTTCGCCTTGCGCGGCCCGGTATTGTAAACCGTCCACGCGACGGTGCGGCTGCGCGTGCCGTCGCTGACTTCCACCGTGACGTTGCCCGGCCTGGTCAGGGTTACGCCGCGAAGCGTCAGCGCCGACTGATCCTTGCCGTCTTCGCGCTCGACGAACGTTCCGGGCTGGCCGAAGGCGGCGGCGAAGTCCTCGCCATTCACGGTCACCTTCAATTTCGAGGGATCGACCCGATCTGGAAATTCGACCTTGAAGTCGAAGCGCGCGCCGGCAAGGATCTCGGCGCGGTCGATCGGATAGATGGTCTGGGCCAGCGCAGGCGATCCCGACAGCACGGCCGCAAGCGCGGTTGCGACGAATGGCTTGATCATGGTCATGTCTTGTACTCCGCAATCGTCGATGGCGCGCCGACGAACACGTGCACGCGCTGGGTGGCGAATCTAGCCGTGCCAAATGACGCCGCGATTACAACGGCATCCGGACATTGGTCGGAAGCGCCTTGGGCGGTGCCGGCAGGAGCCCGGAAACAAAATCGCGAAAACGACCCCATGCAAAGTAGAATGGGCCCTGGCTCGCAGCACTCGAGCCGCGCGGTTCAGCTCTTGTCGTTACCGAGCTTGAAGATCTCGGAACCGTCGCCACTCGTCAGCAAGCCCGTGTCTGAATAGAGCTTCAGCTTGGCGCGGGTATCGGCGATATCGAGGTTGCGCATTGTCAGCTGGCCGATACGGTCCGCCGGCGTGAACGCCGCATCCTCCACCTTCTCCATGCTCAACCGTTCCGGCTGATAGGTCAAATTGGGGCTCTCGGTGTTCAGGAGCGAGTAGTCGTTGCCGCGGCGCAGCTCGAGCGTCACCTCACCGGTGACGGCATGTGCCACCCAACGGGCGGTTTCGCGCAGCATCAGGGCCTGTGAATCGAACCACCGCCCCTGGTAGAGCAATCGGCCGAGGCGCATGCCGTTGATCCGGTATTGCTCGATGGTGTCCTCGTTGTGGATGCCGGTGACGAGGCGTTCGTAAGCGATGTGCAGCAGCGCCATGCCGGGCGCTTCGTAGATGCCGCGGCTCTTGGCCTCGATGATCCGGTTCTCGATCTGGTCGCTCATGCCGAGGCCATGCCGGCCGCCGATGGCGTTGGCTTCGAGCAACAGCGCGACCGGGTCGGCGAACGTCTGGCCGTTCAGCGCGACCGGCTGGCCCTCCACAAAACGCACGACGACCGTTTCGGCCTTGACGACACAGTCGTCGCGCCAGAACGGCACGCCCATGATCGGATTGACGATCTTGATGCCGCTGTCGAGGCGCTCGAGATCCTTGGCCTCGTGGGTTGCGCCGAGAATATTGCTGTCGGTCGAATACGCCTTCTCGGCGCTCATCTTGTAGGCGAATCCACTGGCGGTCATGAATGCCGACATTTCCGCACGACCGCCCAGCTCGTCGATGAACTGCTGGTCGAGCCAGGGCTTGTAGATCCGCAAGCTCGGATTGGCCAGCAGGCCGTAGCGGTAGAACCGCTCGATATCGTTGCCCTTGTAGGTGGAGCCATCGCCCCAGATGTTGACGCCGTCCTCCTTCATTGCCGACACCAGCATCGTGCCGGTCACAGCGCGGCCGAGCGGGGTGGTGTTGAAGTAGGCGATGCCGCCGGTAGAGACGTGGAAGGCGCCGGCCTGGATGGCGGCGATGCCTTCGTGGACCAATTGCATGCGGCAATCCACCAGCCGGGCTTTTTCGGCACCGAACTCGAGCGCCTTGCGCGGAATCTCGTCGTAATCGGCCTCGTCAGGTTGGCCGAGATTGGCGGTATAGGCAAAGACGCGCGCGCCCTTTTGCTTCATCCAGAGCAGCGCCGCGCTGGTGTCGAGACCGCCCGAGAAAGCGATGCCGACTTTTTCCCCCTTGGGCAGGCTTTTCAAGATCGTACTCATGGAGCTTCCAATCGGTCGAAATGGCGGATGCGGCTTGGGGGCGCGAATATCAAATTTCGCGCTGATGGGCACGCGTTTAATAGTGAGGTACGGCGGCGGGATCGGATTACCCTACTTCACGCCCGCGCCAGCGCTGCAACAGCCGGTAGCCGGGCCAGCCCCAACGCGCCAGCGCGGCCTCAATTTGCTCGTCTGACCGCCGGGTCGACGGCCAGCGGTAAATCCAGCCATAGCAGAGCCAGATCACGAAAAAGCTGACGAGGCCCGCGGCGGCGACGTCGGTAAAGAAATGCCCGCCGAACGCCATCCGCAGCACGCTGGTCACAACCCCGAACGCGGTCGCCGCGACATAGGCCAGAGGCCGCCATGCCGGCGGCGTCAGGGCCGCGGGTGCATAGGTCCAGAACGCGGTGGCACCCTCGCCGGAGAAGAATGAACAGTTTCGCCCGCACTCCCCGCGCGGATCCCACCACGGCACGAACTGCCAGGGGCCATTGAACTCTGTCACCATCACCGGCCGCGGCCGTCCCCAATAGCTTTTGAAGGTGAGGTTGGTCAGCACGACGGCGGAGAGCAGGATGGTGACCAGCAGAAACACCGCCGCGCGTCCCGAAACCAGCATCGGCCGATCCGGCCGCACCAGCTTTCCCACGATGGCAATCAGCGCCGGCAGCGCCAGCGCCCAGGCGATCCACATCGCGCCATCGCGCGCAAAGGCGGCAAGCCCGTTCTGCTTCAGCGGAAACGATGTGCTCGTGGGATCGTAGAACAACGCCGCCAGCTTCAAGTCGAGTTCGGGGAAAATCCCGAACAGCAGTCCGATGACGAGCGATAGGCCCAACGCGATAACAAGTCCGGTCCGGTTCATGGCGCGGGGTTTAGCCGAGGCGGTCGGGGATGAAAAGGCTCAAACCCAGAAGGAAGAAAGGGACGACACCTAGCGTCACGACAGCGGCCGGGACTGCGACGGCAATGGCGGCGGTGGCCGCAGCGGAGGCCGCGGTTCGCGCCAGGCGCCGGCGGATCGGCCCGCGATCATCCAGTAGACCAGGCCGGCGACGATGCCCGCGCCGGTCATGATTTCGAGGTGGCGGCGCACGATGCCGTCGAAACGCAGCGTCTCGGGGTCGAACGGAATAAGACCGAGATAGCAGGCCGCTCCGACGATTGCGCCGCCGACCGCATAAGCGAGCACGCTGCGGATATAGAAGGCCTCGGTGATCAAAACCACGATCAGCGCCGGCAGCAGCGCAAAGCCGGACAGGAAGATGAAGCCGAAGCCGAGCACGACATTGATCGCGCTCTGGTCTATTGCCCCGCCGTCGAGATCGCTGAACTCCGGATACAGCACCGCGCCAACCACGATCATTCCCGCCACGAAGCAGGCGGCGAGAAATGCGAACAGGATGACGAAAATGCGGCCGATTAACGCCATGCCCGCACCGTCATTGCGAGGACCCAACGGGTCGCGCGAATGCGCGCCCGATGACAGGCTCCGCGACGAAGCAATCCATCTCACAGCAAGCGGAAAGATGGATTGCTTCGCTTCGCTCGCAATGACGGCCTGCGTGGCGACGCATCATTCACTCAATCCGTCATCGCCATGGCGCGCAGCGCCTGGCGCTCGCGCGCGGACAGTTTTTCGGTCTCCGACTTCAACTGGCCGCAGGCGGCGAGGATGTCGCGGCCGCGCGGCGTGCGGACCGGCGAGGAGTAGCCGGCATTGAAGATATATTCGGAGAATTTTTCGATCTGATCCCAGTCCGAGCACTCATACTTCGTGCCGGGCCATGGGTTGAACGGAATCAAATTGATCTTGGCCGGAATGCCCTTGAGCAGCTTCACCAGCAGCTTGGCATCATCCATGGAATCGTTGATGCCCTTGAGCATCACATATTCGAAGGTGATGCGCCGCGCGTTCGATGAGCCCGGATAGTCGCGGCAGGCCTGCAGCAATTCGGCAATCGGATATTTGCGGTTCAGCGGCACCAGCTCGTTGCGCAACTCGTCGCGCACCGCATGCAACGAGATCGCCAGCATGACCCCGATTTCGTCGCCGGTGCGGATGATGTTCGGCACCACGCCCGAGGTCGACAGCGTGATGCGGCGGCGGGAAATGCCGATGCCTTCATTGTCGGCTGTGATCAGCAGCGCATCGCGCACCGCGTCGAAATTATAGAGCGGCTCGCCCATCCCCATCATCACGACATTGGTGACGAGGCGGCTGCCGGTCGGCGTCTCGCGATCGGCCCAGTCATTGAGGCGGTCGCGCGCCACCATGATCTGGCCGACGATTTCGCCGGCGGTGAGATTGCGCACCAGCCGCTGCGTACCGGTGTGGCAGAACGAGCAATTCAGCGTGCAGCCGACCTGCGAGGAAACGCACAGCGTGCCGCGATCGGTTTCGGGAATGTAGACGCACTCGACTTCATGCGCCTTCTGGAACGCGTCACCGCTCGGCAGGCGCAACAGCCATTTGCGGGTCCCGTCGTTGGAAACCTGCTCGGCCACCACTTCGGGGCGATCGACGGTAAAATGCTGCTCTAGCTGCGCACGCATTTCCTTCGAAATGCTGGTCATCTCGTCGAACGCCTTGGCGCCGCGGACATACATCCAGTGCCAGAGCTGCTGCGTGCGCATCTTGCGCTGCGCCGACGCAACGCCCACCTCGCCCAGCCGGTCGGCGATCTCGGCGCGCGACAGGCCGATCAGCGAGGGTTTTGCGGGCGACACGTAGGTTTCGAGCGGAACCTTCTCGAGGGGAGCCTGGGCCGAGGAACTGCTCTCGATTGAAGCGACGGTCATTGTGTTTCTGTTCTTGAGATACGTGGGGTGGGCAAAGCCACCGGCTCGCGCGAATGCGCGCCCGATGATGAACTCCGCCGTGCCCACCGCAAGCGTTAACGGTGGGCACGGCGCAATGCGCCTTTGTCCACCCTACGAGGTAGCACTCAAATAGGCCTTCCAGGGCCGGTAAACAACGTCATTCTGGGCTTAAAAGCGGCTTAGCGCTTGCAGTCCTGCGCCAGCCGGTCGAGCGCCTGGGACAGCCCCTTCAGCGAGAAGACGTCCGTGGTCTCGGTGCCCTTGGCCGAAACGCCCTTGACGGTGACTTCAGCGGATTTGCGCATGGCGCTGACCATCTGCTCTTCCTCTGCGGCGTTCTTGATCCAGAGCCCGTCGCCCTGGGTATACATCGCATACGACGAGCCGCCGACCTCGAGAGCGGATTCCGAGCCCGGCTTCAGCGCGTAGCCGATCATGATCGAAACTTCGTTGACGACTTTTTCCGCCGGACGCGTCGAGACGAAAGCGTAGGCGGGATCGCGCGGGCGATTCGGCGGATTGGTTTTGGATGACGATGGCTTCGCCAGCGCGAAGCAGACCTTCCTGCCGTTCGGCGTCGCCGTGTAGGCGCCCCAGGTGCCGTACTGACCGATCAAGGTGGGCTCTGCGCCGCCTGCAGCGGCCGCCGCCGGTTCCGCAGGTTTGGCCCCAGGCTTTGCCGCCGGTGCAGGCGCAGGCTTGGCCGCTTCCTTTGCCGATTCTTTGGCGCCCTTCGACGCAGCGCTCTGTGCTTGCGCGAGGGATGCCGCCCCACACAATGCCGCAACCGCAACCAGAAATGTCAGTATTCGCAACACGGACAACTGGTTCCCTTATCATTGTGACTGGAAGATGGCCCGAGAGCGCTTCGCGCCGCCGGGGATGGATAGCCGGGAAATGCTTTTTTGGGAAGGCAGTTACAGTGTTGCCTACCGCCGCGGCGACGCTTCGTCCCAGATCCCTTTGGCGAATCAAAAACGCGAGCCTTGGTTTCAGCCCTTGGGACGGCGCTCGCGCTGCTTTTGCCACTGCGCATCGGTCCATTGCAACAGATCCTCGGCGCCGGAACTTCGCAAATGGGCGCCGCCATCCTGCACCACCATCTCGCCATTGATATAAGCGGCCTGGTCCGAAATCAGAAAGCTCGCCAGGTCAGCAAGTTCGCCATGCTCGCCGGCGCGGCCGAGCGGATTGCGTTGCGCCCAGCTTTCATCGCGGCCCTCGGGGCGGAGCTGACCCGAAGCACCAGGTGTCGGAAACGCGCCGGGCGCGATCGCGACCGTGCGCACACCCTTGGGTCCCCATTCCACCGCAAGGCTCCTGGTCATCGCGAGCACGGCGGATTTCGCCATCGCCGATGGCACCGTGAAGGCGCGGCCGGTGATCGTCGAGGTCGAGAGGATGCTCAGCACCACGCCGCTATGCTTGCCGTCGATCCAGCGCCTGCCCGCGGCGAGCGTGCAATACATCGTGCCGTGCAGTGTCGGCGCCAGGATCGCGTCGGCCGCCCGCGGCGACAGATGTTCGGTCTGCGCGATGAAGGTCGCGGCGGCATTGTTGACCAGCACATCGATCGGCGCCTCGCGCCATATCTCTTCCATCATGGCATCGACCGCAGCACTGTTGCGGATATCGCAACCGATCACGCCCACCTTGCCGCCGAGTTCGCTGCGCATCCGCGCGGCCGTCGCCTCCAGCAGTTCGAGCCGGCGGCCGCAAATGATCAGTTCGGCGCCGAGCTCGACGAAGCGGTGTCCCATCGCAGCCCCGAGCCCCGATCCGCCACCGGTGACCAATATCCGCTTTCCCGCCAGCAAGCCCTTTTCAAACATCGTTTGAATCTCCCTCGACCACCATGAAGCCATGCATCCGAAGCGGATTGTAGCCCGGCTTCAAATCCGGCATGAAGCTGCCAGCCTTCCGGTTTCGAAAATCAGGTGCGCCCATGAAAGCCATTCTCTGCTCGCAATATTGCCAACCCGACGACCTCGTGCTGGCCGACGTCCCCGATCCGGTGGCCGAACCGGGACAGGCCGTGATTGCGATCAAGGCCGCGGCGCTGAATTTCTTCGACATCCTGATGATCCAGGGCAAGTACCAGATCAAGCCGCCATTCCCGTTTTCGCCGGCCGCCGAGGTTGCCGGCGTGATCGAAAGCGTCGGCGCAGGGGTCACCGACCTGAAGGTCGGCGACCGCGTGGTCGCGTCATGCGGCCATAACGGCGCGCGCGAAAAGATCGCGCTGCCGGCAAGCTCTATTGTGAAGATTCCCGACAACCTCGATTTCGATCGCGCCGCGGGCATCATCATCATCTACGGCACGGCGCTGCACGCGCTGGAAGACCGCGCCAGCCCGAAGCCCGGTGAAACGCTTGCTGTGCTGGGCGCTGCCGGCGGCACCGGACTTGCGGCCTGCGAACTCGGCAAGCTGATGGGCCTGAAGGTGATCGCCTGCGCGTCATCGGACGAGAAGCTCGAATTTGCCAAGGCGCATGGCGCCGAGCTCACCCTGAACTACAGCAAGGAAGACCTGAAAGAGGGTTTGCGCCGGCTCACCGGCGGCAAGGGCGTCGACATCATCTTCGATCCGGTCGGCGGCACTTACGCCGAAGCCGCCTTGCGCGCGATCGCCTGGGAAGGTCGCTTCCTGGTGATCGGCTTCGCCGCGGGCGACATTCCGAAGATGCCGCTCAACCTCGCGCTGCTCAAGGGCTGCGATATCCGCGGCGTGTTCTGGGGCGCGTGGACCAGGGTCAATCCGGAGAAGAACCGCGCCAACCTGGAAAAGCTCGTGAGGTGGACTGCGGAAGGCAAGATCTCCTCGCATGTCGATCGCACGTTTCCGCTGGCGCAAACCGCCGAAGCGCTGAAGGTGCTCGCCGGCCGCAAGGCGATGGGCAAGGTGATCCTGCATCCCTGAGTGGAGATGCCGGATCGCCCGTTGAATCGTTGAATTGTTGAATTGTCGTCCGCTTGAAGAAGTGCAAACGGTCCGTGCGATGCGCGGGCCGGAGAGGTGTGTCGCTGTGTGACACATGCCTCCACGTCATATCACCGAGATCATTTCTCGGTAACAATGCGTGTTCCAGAACCCCCTTATGCCGCTTGTCTGCCTCAATTATACCAAAATATATCCCAATTCGCGCCTGCCGCCGCCGTTTTTTGAGCCCATTCCGTGTGCGACTTTAACCATCAGTTAAGGGGCTCCTGTACGTCAAGAAGAGCAAGAAGTAGGTGCAGGGGAACGCCCGTCGTTGCGTTCAGTAGTGGGGAGCATCACCATGGTGGAGAATACAAGGCTGCCAACTCAGCCGAGAGATCCGTTCGACAGGTTCGACGAAGCCATCAGCGATCCTCGGTTGTATGAGGCCGATCAAGCTCGATACCAGCAGCTACGAGAGCAGCTGCGATATGAGCCGCAGCCTCAATATGAGCAGCCCCAATATGAGCCACCTCAATACGAGCAGCCCTTTGCGCTGCAGTATGATCGGACGGATGCGCTGCCAGAGGAGCTGCCGCCGCACGAGCCGGTGCCGCTTTTCCTTTCCAACTATGAGGAAGAGGCTCATCAGGCACTCTCCGAATATACTTTCGCGAGCGGCAGCCGGAAGAAACCGCGCGCGGGGCGCATCGTAACCGGCGTCGTGGTGGTGTCGGCAATAGCGGCCGTTCTCGCGCTGTTTTCCATCGACTCGACGCGTGCCGTCATCTTCAACGCCTCGCTCGGCGGCGGTGGCGGCAGCGCGCCGCCGCCGGCCCAGCTTGCCGCGGCGATGCCGGAGCCTGCGCAGCCGCAGCGCATTGCCGCACCGCCGCTGGCCGCCGAGCCGTCCGGCGCGGAGATTGCGGCCGCTCGCCGCTCGCCGCCCAATGCGCTGGCATCGGCATCGCCGACGCGCGACGAAATCGCCGCGGCTTATCAGAGCGCGCTCAAGGGCAAGGTCGCAGCGCCTGAGCCGGTGGCGCGCGACGCTGCCCGCGAGGTCGCTGCGCTAACTCCGGCGGCCACGGTCGTCGCGGTTGCTCCGGCCGTTCGTGAGCCCGTTCCGGTGACGCGGGAGGTGGTTCCGGCAAGACGCATCGATCCGGACGAGCTTGCGGCGCTGCTGAAGCGGGCGAAGAGCCTGCTTTCAATCGGCGACATCACTTCCGCCCGACTGCTGCTCGAACGGGCCGCGGACGCGCAGGAGGCCGACGCGGCGCTGATGCTGGCGGGGACATACGATCCGCAGGTGCTGGGCAGCCAGGACTTGCGGAGTGTCGCACCCGATCCTGCGGAAGCGCGGGTTTGGTATCAGAAGGCCGCAGATCTCGGTTCGGCGGACGCGAAACGGCGGCTCGGTCAGCTGCAGAACTAAGCAATTACTCTAGATCAGCGCAGAGGTATCTATGCGACATTTGTTCGGAATGGCGTTGCTTGCCATGACGATGGCATGCAGCAACACAGCGGCCCGTGCCGCAGAGCCGGAATACGATCCGGCCAAAGTCAGCGAAAGCCTGAAGGCCATTTTTCAGTTCGGTTCGGTTGCCACCAAGCAGGCGCTGAACGCCAATACTGTCACGCTGATCTCGGGAACCATCGGCGGCACCTATGTGCAGTTCGGTGCTGACCTCGCTTCCGTGCTCGACGACGGAAACAAGTTGCGCGTACTTCCGATCGTCGGGCGCGGCTCCGTGCAGAGCGTCGCCGACATCCTGTTCCTGCAGGGCGTCGACCTCGGCATTGTGCGCGCAGACACGCTCGACTATCTCGAGAAGAAGGGCTTTGCGAAGGACATCAAGAAGCAGTTCACCTATGTGACCAAGCTTTACAATGAAGAAATGTACGTCCTCGCCTCGAAATCGGTCACCAACATCAGCCAGCTCAACGGCAAGAAGGTCAGTGTCGATCTTCCCAATGGCGGCACCTTCGTCACCGCCGCGATCGTGTTCGAGCGGCTCGGCATCAAGCCCAACTTCCTTTATCTCGAACAGCGCATCGCGATGGAGAAGATGAGGGCCGGCGAGATCGACGCCGTAATTGCCGTCGGCGGCAAACCGTACAAGTCCGTCGCAGCGTTCAAGGACGACCGCTTCCATCTGGTTCCGGTCGACTATTCAAAGCCGCTGCAGACCGACTATCTGCCGGCCACGCTCACCTCAAAGGATTATCCCAACCTGATTGCGGAAGGCGCACGCGTCGACACCATCGCGGTGCCCGCTGTGCTCGCGGCCTACAACTGGGCCCCCAACACCGACCGTTATCGCAAGCTGGCTCTGTTCGTGGACGCGTTTTTCACGAAGTTTCCGAAGTTCCAGAACCCCCCGTTCCACCCGAAGTGGAAGGAGGTCTCGCTGTCGACGCCGTTGCCCGACTGGCAGCGCCTGCCGGTCGCCGAGCAATGGCTCAAGAGCCACAACGTGGAGGCCGTATCGCGCGCCAGGTTCGATGATTTCCTGAAACAGAGCCCGGCGACCGCGGCAAACGTCAAGACGGACGCGGACAAGGAAACCCTGTTCAGGCAATTCCAGGCCTGGGAAGCCGAGCGAAGCGCAAGGGCGCAGGCTCCGGCGCAGCGCTAACTAAAGCGTCTTCCAGCGAAAACCTGCCCCGGACTTGATCCGGGGTGGGGACCGGTTCGCGTCAAGAAAACGCGTCACACCAAAAATCCTGAGCCCGTTCCGATTCAATCGGAACGCAAAAGACTACGGGCGGCTACTATTTCGTCGCGTCCCCAGTGTCGATCCCGCGCTTCAACGCAGCGCGGGCGGCATCGCGATGCTCCTGCGTGATGTGGCCCGCGACCAAGCGGATGGCGGTGGCCAGGACGGCGGCATCGTCGGTAAAGCCGAGCAACGGCAGCATGTCCGGCATGAAATCGAGCGGCAGGATGAAATAGGCGACAGCGCCGAGCAGCGCCGCCTGCACGTGACGCGGCGTCTCTTTGTCGAACGCACAGTAATAGGCTGCGAGCAGGTCTTCGGCGAAGGGAAGCTGCGCCACCACCTGCTTGAACTTGATCCAGAAGCGCCGACGCGCGCTCTCGCGGTCCTGCGCCAGCCGGTCGGCCGGTTCAGAACCCGCGGTATGATCGGACGATGCCATCGCGGCGCTCCTCGGAACCCGGCGCGGCAGATCGCCGCGGCCGCTTCGTATGATTCAAGAATTGGGGATGTCGGGCCGCCGCTACAAGATCGCGGGCCACGCCAACTCAGGCCACGCCCAATTGCCTGGCGATCGCGTTCATCGCCTTGGCCAGCTCGATGTCGAGCAGGGTCACGCCGCCGGCGTCGTGGGTCGCCAGCACCACGTCCACCGTCTTGTAGACATTCTTCCATTCCGGATGATGGTCGTTCTTTTCCGCCACCAGAGCAGCGCGGGACATGAATCCGAAGGCTTCGTTGAAGTCCCTGAAGGTGAAGGTCCGCCCGATCGCCTCGCGTCCCGGCGTCTCGGACCAGCCGGGAAGTTCCGCCAGCGCCGATTTCCGCGCCTCCGCCGACAGCCGTTCCGCCATGATCGCCTCCCGTTTCAGCTCCTCGTACTCTAACACCGAAGGCCGCATCGGGGTCCCCCAGCCCAAAATAGGCCGCAACAGGCGCACAATGGCGGCGTGGGCGCCGGTAACCATGACGGAGATGTAACAATGGTTAAGCGGGAAATTTGCTAGAGTATTCGTGTAAGCGTGCCGGCGGCATAAAATTGCACCTCGAACGATCATCCAGGGATTGATGAGCGACGGCCCCCTCCCTTCGGAAAAGCCGGCCCCACCCTCGCCCCGCTCAGCGAAACAACGGCTGACATTCGTCACGCTGGCCGGCGTGCTGGCCATCGTCGGCGCGCTGGTCGCCGGTTATTACTTTGCCATGCGGCCAGTGACGCTGCGGATCGCCGTCGGCCCGGCCAACAGCGACGACCTCAAAGTCGTTCAGAACCTGACGCAGGCCTTCAACACCCAGCGAAACAGCGTGGTCCGGTTGCGCCCGGTGCAGACCGATGGCGCGCTGGCGAGCGCCAGCCTGCTCGGCGAAGGCAAGGCCGATCTCGCCATCATCAGGGGCGACCTCGATGTGCCGAAGAATGCGCAGGCCGTGGCGACGCTGCGCAAGAATGTCGTGGTGCTGTGGGTGCCGCCTGCGGCCAAGACCAAGGGAAAGAAGGCCGCGCCCGCCATCACGAAAATCGGCCAGCTCGCCGGGCGCCGCATCGGCGTCGTCGGCCGCACACAGGCCAACGTCAATCTGCTCAAGGTGATCCTGCGGCAATACGGCGTCGATCCGGCAAAGGTCGAGATCGTCCAGTTCCCCGCCAACGAGGCTGCCGAGGCCATTCGTAGCCAAAAGGCAGACGCCTATCTCGCCGCCGGCCCGGTCAACAGCAAGATCACGGCGGACGCGATCGCCGCCTCCGTGCGCGACGGCGGCACGCCGAAATTCCTCGCGATCGATTCGGCCGAGGCGATTGCGCAGAACCATCCTCCCTACGAAGCCTCCGACATCCCGGCCGGAACATTTGGCGGCGCGCCGGGCCGGCCCGAGGAAGAGATCAAGACGATCAGCTTCTCGCACCACATCGTGGCGCGCAGGGGTATTGCGGAATCGACCATCGCCATCTTTACGCGGCAGTTGTTTGCGATCCGCCAGACGCTGAAGAACGAATTTCCGCTGGCCGCCAAGATCGAGACGCCCGATACCGACAAGGACGCCACGATCCCGGTTCATCCCGGCGCCGCAGCCTTTGTCGACGGCGAGGAAAAAACCTTCCTCGACCGCTACAGCGATTACATCTGGTGGGCCTTGATGGCGCTGTCGGCGATGGGTTCCGCCGGCGCATGGTTCGCCGGATATCTCAAGAAGGACGATCGCGGCATCAACACGTCGCAGCGCGACCGGCTTCTCGACATGCTGACCGCCGCCCGCCAATGCGATTCGATGGAAGAACTCGACCAGATGCAGTCGGAAGCGGACGCCATTCTGCGCGACACGCTGCAATGCTTCGAGCACGGCGCGATCGAGGAAGGCACGTTGACCGCGTTCAACATCGCGATCGAGCAGTTCCACAACGCGGTGGCCGACCGCAAGGCGCTGTTGATGAGCATGCCGCAAAACCTGCAACGGGCGAGCGCGCAATTCCGCGCGGCCGGCAACGCCTGATCTGCAAATCCCGTAATCGAACGGTCATCAATTCTTTCTAGCTCTGGCGGGGCCGGCACTGCATTCTCGCACCGGACCGAAGGGAGCACGCATGACGTTCAGGATTTCTCGCGGACTTTCCCGGCGGCGTTTTCTTGCTGGCGCCGGCGCGATGGGCGCCCTTGCAATGCCTTACCTCAGCCGCGCCGCCGACCGGCCGGTCGTCACCTCCGGCGTGCAATCCGGCGATATCGGCGCCGATGGCGGCGTGGTGTGGGCGCGCGCCGACCGCCCCTCGCAAATGCTGGTCGAGGTCGCCACGTCGGAGTCCTTTGCCAACGCACGGACCTTGCCGCCGATCGCGGCGTTGCCCGAAAGCGACTTCACCGCGAAAATGCTGCTGGAGAACCTGCCTGCCGGGCAGGATATCTTCTACCGTGTCCGGTTTCGCGACCTCGCGCATACCGGCATCGAAAGCGAGCCGGTGGTCGGACGATTCCGCACCGCGCCGGCCGATCGCCGCGACGTCAGTTTCGTCTGGGGCGGCGACGTTGCCGGACAGGGCTGGGGCATCAACCCTGACGATGGCGGCATGTTCACCTTCGCCACCATGCGCAAGCATCGCCCGGACTTCCTGCTGCACTCCGGCGACACCGTCTATGCCGACGGACCGATCAAGAGCGAGGTGACGCTTCCCGACGGCAAGGTCTGGAAGAATTTCACGACCCCGGAGAAGTCAAAAGTCGCCGAAACGCTCGACGAATTCCGCGCCGCGCACAAGTACAATTTCATGGACGAGCATCTGCGCGCGTTCAACGCCGAGGTGCCGGTCCTGGTGCAATGGGACGACCACGAAGTCACCAACAACTGGTCGCCGTCGAAGGAATTGCCCGCGGCCTACAAGGAACGCAACATAACCCTGCTCGCCGCCCGTTCGGCGCGCGCGTTCCACGAAATGTATCCGATGCGCGAGAGCATCACGGAGCCGGGGCGGGTCTATCGCACGCTGAGTTACGGTCCGCATCTCGACGTGTTCATGCTGGACGAGCGCAGCTATCGCGGCGCCAACGGGGAGAACCAGGAGACGGCCTACGGGCCGGAAAGCTTCTTTCTCGGGCCTGCGCAACTCGCCTGGCTGAAACGGGGGCTGTTGAATTCGCGCGCCACCTGGAAGGTGATCGCATCCGACATGCCGCTCAGCATCGTCGTCTATGACGATGCACGCAACAAGAAGGGCTCGGAGGCCGTTGCGCGGGGCGACGGGCCGCCGCGCGGCCGCGAACTGGAGATCGCCGACCTCCTGCGCTTCATCAAGACATCAGGCATGGTCAACACCGTGTGGCTGACGGCGGATGTGCACTATGCGGCCGCGCACTACTACAACCCCGACAAGGCGCAGTTTCAGGAGTTCGACCCGTTCTGGGAGTTCGTTGCCGGACCGTTGCACGCCGGCACGTTTGGCCCGAACGAACTCGACAACACCTTCGGACCCGAATTGAAGTTCATCAAGGCGCCGGGGCCCGGCAATCAAAACCTGCCGCCGTCGGCCGGAATGCAGTTCTTCGGCCACGTCAGGATCGACGGTGCCAGCGGGCAGATGACGGTGGCCTTGCGCGACCGCGCCGACGTGGCGCTGTGGTCGACAACGCTCGATCCCAAACCGGTGTAGCCGTCGCGACGGCCGCAACCGCTCAGGGCTTTATGCCGCCGTTCTTCACTATCGCCTGCAGCGCGTCGGTCGAATAGGGCTTCGGTAGCCTCGGCTTAGCCGCGAATGCGGCCGGGAGCCGGGCGTCGGCGCCATAGCCGGTGACGAAGGCAAACGGAATCTTGAGCGCCTCCAGCCGTTCGGCCACGGCAAAACTCTTCTCGCGAATGAGGCTGACATCGAGCAGCGCGAATTCCGGCGGCCGGTCGGCGATCATATCGAGCGCTTTGGCCACGTTCGCGGCGGTCCGCACCGTTTTCACGCCAAACTCCAAAATCGTGTCTTCGCAGTCGAGCGCAATGATTGGATCGTCTTCGACGATCAAGACATCGTTGGGCATGCCGTCGTAAGAGGCGGGGTCCATGTCTCTCGCCAGTTCAAGGTTCAGCATTGGATCAGAGGCCCGGGCCGAAGCCGCGGAACGCGCATCGCCAGCCGACGCCCGTAAAAGCGCATCGCCGGTTCCGGAACTGAGACCACCACATGTAAGTTCTACCGTCTGTCCACTACTGAACACATAAACGGAGAACCCGGCGCGGCTCGATCCTGATCCGCAACCCGAATCTGCTGCGAAACCGGTCCTGCGGCTGCAACGAGGCCGTGAAGGGTCAATTTGACGAGGTTTTGCGGGGGTCTACCCCGATCCCGAAAAGAGCAATTGAGGCCGGCGACACGCCCAAAATCGGCTAACCAAATGCCAAACCAACCATTGTTTTTTGGCGTTTTCTGAATATATTGCGCCGCAACGCGTAAGGTGTGCCCGGTCCTTTTGGCCGGGCTTCCTTTTTAGGGGAAAAGCGCCCCTGGAGCATGATCCGGAAAAGTGGGTACCGGTTTTCCCTCGGGACAAACGCGGTACGCGTTTGCCCGGAGATCATGCTCAAACAAAATAGATGGAGCGGGATGACGATTCGAAGAAGCGTCATCACGCGCCAGTATTCCAGGTTTTAGAGCGCGATCCGGAAAAGTGGGTCCCGGTTTTCCGGTGAGATCGCGCGTCAACCTTTGCACGACCAGAAGAAGAACCATGAACCTTCGTAACGTCGCCATCATCGCCCACGTCGACCACGGCAAGACCACGCTGGTCGACCGTCTGCTGCAGCAATCCGGCACCTATCGCGAGAACCAGAAGGTGACCGAGCGCGCGATGGACTCCAACGACCTGGAGCGCGAGCGCGGCATCACCATTCTGGCCAAGGCCGCCTCGGTGCAGTGGAAGGACACCCGCATCAACATCGTCGACACCCCCGGCCACGCCGATTTCGGCGGCGAGGTCGAGCGCATCCTCAACATGGTGGACGGCGCACTGGTGCTGGTGGACGCGGCCGAAGGTCCGCTGCCGCAAACCAAATTCGTGGTCTCCAAGGCGCTCAAGGTCGGACTGAAGCCGATCGTCGTCATCAACAAGGTCGACCGTCCCGACGCCCGCCCGACCGAAGTCATCAACGAGGTGTTCGACCTGTTTGCAGCGCTGGACGCCAGCGAGGAGCAGCTCGATTTCCCAATTCTTTACGGGTCGGCCAAGCAAGGCTGGATGGCCGACAGCCCGGATGGTCCGCAAGACGTCGGCATGCAGCCGCTGTTCGACCTGATCGTGCGCCACGTCGCGCCGCCGACCGTCGAGGAAGGCCCGTTCCGGATGATCGGCACCATCCTCGAAGCCAATCCCTATCTCGGCCGCATCATCACCGGCCGCATCACTTCCGGCTCGATCAAGCCGAACCAGGCCGTGAAGGTGCTTGGCGCCGACGGCAAGACCATCGAGCAGGGCCGTATCACCAAGATCCTGGCTTTCCGCGGCATCGAACGCACCCCGCTCGATGAAGCCGACGCCGGCGACATCGTTGCGATTGCGGGCCTCACCAAGGGCACCGTCGCCGACACCTTCTGCGATCCGTCGGTCGAAACGCCGCTGGTGGCGCAGCCGATCGATCCGCCGACGGTGTCGATGTCGTTCATCGTCAACAACTCGCCGCTCGCTGGTACCGAAGGCGACAAGGTGACCAGCCGCATGATCCGCGACCGCCTGCTGCGCGAGGCCGAAGGCAATGTCGCGCTGCGCGTGGTCGAGGCCTCCGATAAGGACGCCATGGAAGTGTCCGGCCGCGGCGAATTGCAGCTTGCGATCCTGATCGAGACCATGCGCCGCGAGGGTTTTGAACTCTCGGTGTCGCGTCCGCGCGTGGTGCTGCAGAAGGATGAGGCGACCGGCCAGTGGAAGGAGCCGATCGAGGAAGTCGTGATCGACGTCGACGAGGAGCATTCCGGCGTCGTCGTGCAGAAGATGAGCGAGCGCAAGGCCGAGATGATCGAGATGCGCCCGTCCGGCGGCAACCGCCTGCGGCTGGTGTTCTACGCGCCGACCCGCGGCCTGATCGGCTACCAGGGCGAACTGCTCACCGACACCCGCGGCACCGCGATCATGAACCGCCTGTTCCACGGCTACGCGCCCTACAAGGGCGACATCCAGGGCCGCCGCAACGGCGTGCTGATCTCCAACGATCAGGGCGACGCGGTGGCTTACGCGATGTTCAAGCTGGAAGACCGCGGCCCGATGATGATCGAGCCGGGCTGCAAGGTCTACAAGGGCATGATCGTCGGCGAGCACACCCGCGACAACGACCTCGAGATCAACGTGCTCAAGGGCAAGCAGCTCACCAACATCCGCACCACCTCCAAGGACGAAGCGGTGCGCCTGACGCCGCCGATCCGGATGACGCTGGAAAAGGCGCTGGCCTATATCGAGGACGACGAGCTGGTCGAAGTGACCCCGAAGTCGATCCGCCTGCGCAAGAAGTTCCTGGACGCCAACGACCGCAAGCGCGCGGAAAAGGCCAAGGAAGCGGTGGCGTAAGCCGCTGTCCACCGAACAACCCGTCATGGCCGGGCTTGTCCCGGCCATCCACGTCTTCGATACTGCTAAACAAGAACGTGGATGCCCGGGACATCTGGCGCGAAGACGCGCTTCGCGCTTTTGCCCGGGCATGACAATGAAGCAGACGACGCAATGTCCCTCCCCTCCTCAGTCGATGTCGCCATCATCGGTGCCGGCGCCGCGGGCCTTGGCGCTGCGAATGCGCTGAAGAATTCCGGCCTCTCCGTCCTCGTGCTGGAAGCGCGCGACCGCGTCGGCGGCCGGGCGCACACCATCATGGCCTCGCCTGACGTCACCTTCGACGTCGGCTGCGGCTGGCTGCATTCGGCAGACGAGAATTCCTTCGTCGCACTCGCCGAGCAGCTCGGCTTCGAGATCAACCGGTCGTTGCCGCCCTGGGACGAACGCGCCTATGGCAAGGCGTTTCCACAAGACGACCGCGACGACTTCATGCGCGCGCTCAATGCCTTCTATGACCGCGCCGAGCAGGGTGCGGTGGCAGCTGCGAAGACCGGCCGCGACTGCGCCGCCAGCCTCTATCTCGAACCCGGCAATCGCTGGAATCCGATGATCGATGCGATCTCGACCTACGTCAACGGCTGCGAGCTCGATCAGGTCTCCACTCTCGACATGGACGCCTATGAGGACACCGACATCCACTGGCGCATCCGCCGCGGCTACGGTGCGCTGATTGCCGCCTATGGCGCGACATGTCCGACCGCGCTCAATTGCAAGGTAACGCTGATCGATCATTCGGCAAAACGCGTCCGCATCGAGACCTCGCAGGGCGCGCTGACGGCCGACAAGGTCATCGTCACCGTGCCGACCAGCCTGATCGCCGACGGGACGATCCGCTTTCACCCGCCCTTGCCGGCAAAAGTCGACGCCGCCCGCGGCCTGCCGCTTGGCCTCGCCGACAAGGTGACGCTCGCGCTTGACGAGCCGGAGGCACTGCCGACCGAGGGCAATCTGCGCGCCGCCACCATGCGCACCGAAATGGGCACGTATCATTTGCGCCCGTTCGGCCAGCCCTGCATCGAAGGTTTTTTCGGCGGCCGTTTCGCGCAAGCGCTGGAAGACGCCGGCCCCGGCTCGCTCGCGGCCGAGAGCATCAACGAGATCGTCTCAATCCTCGGCAACGATTTTCGCCGCAAGCTGAAGCCGCTCGCGGAATCGCGCTGGGCTCATGACCCCTTCGCGCGAGGCTCGTATTCGCATGCGCTGCCGGGCCACGCAGGAGATCGCGAAGTGCTCGCCGCGCCGGTCGATGGACGGCTGTTCTTTGCGGGAGAAGCTACCTCGCCGGAATTTTTCTCGACGGCGCATGGCGCGAGGGACAGCGGAGAGCGGGCGGCGCAGGAAGTTATGGCTTCGCTCGCGAGCGAGTAGCTCACGTTCCCGGATCAGCCGCACACGGCGAGCACGGCATTCTTGAAAGCGTGGTACTCGGTCTGGAGATCGACGTCACTGGCGGCCGAATAGGGCGGCTGCGGCTGACACGACAGCGTGACGATGACGGCCTTGTCCTTCCGATTGACGTAGAGCGATTGACCGGCAAAACCGACGGCAACCATCGAACCGTCCGGATCGAGCCACCAACTGTAACCATATCCCGTCGCTCCGTAGCGATTGGTTGCTGGGTCGAGGACGAATGCCGGGCGTCCTGCATGTTCGACCCAGTCGGGCGGGAGGACAGGCGTGCTATCGATAACGCCGTTGCGCAGAAGAAAGACGCCGAAGCGGCCGAAATCCCGCAGCGCGATCCCAGCGCGGCTGCCGCCGATCTCCTGCCCATCTTCGGATTCCAGCGTATAGAACGCGTCGAACTCCATACCCAGGCGGGACCAGATCATCTCGGACATGTAGTCGGCCAGGGTTTTTCCCGTGGCCGCCGATATCAAGCTGCCGAGGATGTAGGTATCGCCGGTATTGTAATTGAATTGACTGCCAGGCCGATGTTCGGCTTTCAAACTCCGCATCAGCGCCAGAACGCCTCCCGGAACCTTGTCACCAAGCGATTTGCTGTAACGATTAACGTCTGAATTCCGATCCGTGTAGTCCTCATTCCAGTGCACACCCGAAGACATGGTGATCAGGTTGCGAATGGTTACCGCGTCATAGGCGCAGCCGCGCAGCGCCGGGATATATTTGGACACCGCGTCGTCCAGGCTTGAGATCGTCCCCTGCTGCAGGGCGGCGCCAACCAAAGTCGCCGTCAGCGACTTGATCATCGACATCGATGACCAGCGTACGTTCTCCTCCAATCCGAGAGAGTAGCGCTCCAGCACAATCTTTTCGTGGCTGATGACGAGCAGCCCCGCGACGTTGGCGCGATCCATGTACGCGTCAACGCCATGGACCTCTTGCCCCGCTTGATAGCGGGGCGAAATCTCCTGTCCGCGCTCCAGTTGCAGAACCGAATTGCCTCGGCGGATCGTCCGCGTCGCAAACATCCGATCCACATTCCGGTAGGCGTGGGCCTGCGCCGTCGGCGAAAGCAGCAGGAAGTCTTCACCCTTCGGCACATGCAGTTTTGGATACGCAACGGCACCTGTCATACGGCACTAACCCTTGAAAACCTTGTCCCTATGAAACTTCAAATAATGTGCATTCGGATAGAGGGCTTCATCTTCGGGTAGATTGATTGATCCGTTTTGATTCAGAAGACGAGCCGCATCTTCGGGAACATGATTCGTGGCGACCAGAATCTTGTAATCATCACCGATCGAAATGAGACCTCGATCAAACATCCAATGCACCGTTCCAGACAAAGCTAGTCCATTTCGAACAGAGTCCGGCCCCTTTGAAGTCACAGGCTGAATGTGCGCAGCCTGCACTTCGGGTCGACCACCTCCATTGATCAATCGCAATCCCGTCATGGCGCATCTATTCGAATAAGCAGAACGCACATTGTGCATGAAAGATCTTTCCCGAAATGGACGGGAAACAAGCATTTCGACCATTGGACGTTCGAATACTTCTGGAGGCTCAGAGAATCCAGGCAATATAGCTTCGGTCGAAAGCGCTTCGACAAGAACTGGAGCAAATCCAGACTTCAAAATTCGATCGAACTCTGCATCCGGAATAAGACGCACAGCGCGGCCAAACGCACCTTTGTTGGTGGTGCCATCGTCCTTTTCGAGAGCACTCTCGTAATATTGTCCGCCCTCCTGAAAAGGAACCGGTGTGTCAAAGTCCAAATAAGTGGTGCGATCAATGATTGCGAAGTAATGGTTTGGCATGTCGGTGTCTTCGATCACCGACATAACCCGGGCTGCGCCAAAATAGGATTGACGACCGCCACGACTTGAAAGCTCTGCACTAGACCTTCGCGGCTCATAGTAGACTATGTAATCGCCCAGGGTCTGCTGAACATGGTTCAAATAGGTACGCGGAAAATGATATCGATCCTCAGGCAAATCTTTGTAGCTCGGAGTAACCTTAGTGGTGAAGACTGCTTTGGTCATACTCAAAGGCCTACGACGGCTCGTCGTCCCAATCTGCCTCAACCTAGAGCAGCCTTGACTTCTTGGATAGCTACCAACGTCTCGAACTGTCCTACTCCATCACCCCTCGTCCGCACATCCGCATCCGGTAGGGACGCGGGACAGCGGCGAGAAGGCAGTAGGGGAAGTGTTGAGTGTCGACGTGAAGCAATGACGGATCACTCCATCACCAGCCGCATTAAAGCCGCGCTCGCGGGCCGAGTACTTCAATCCAAAATCGTCCTGTCCTAGAATTCCAGGAACACGTGCTGCTCCACCAACACGTGCTCGACGTTCCGGATCGAGACGCCGATCTTTAGGCTTTTCAAAAGCGCACACAGGGTTTCGCCGTCGACCAGATCGATCGCGGGCGCGCCATCCCTGGTGGCCTCTTTCCGCGCGTCGGTGGAGAACGTTCCGGTCGTCATGACCAGTCCCTTGTCTGCCCTGCCAACCATCGCCCCGCGGAAATCCCTGATCACTGACGCGCCGACTGATCCTTGTCCACCGCTTGCATTGAAAGAAGACGTGAAACGATAAAAGATTCAGGCGAAGCACGCCGATGCCGTCGATTCCCCCATCCCCGCTTCGTCCGGTGACATCGACCTTGATGAACCCGGAGTCTTTCAAGATCCTCTGACACAGGCGCTCGAATGCCGACGGTTTCATCTTGAGAAGACACTCCAGCAGCCGATCCTGCCACGGAATTTCGAACGCCGAATAAGCCGGTGTTGCCCGATCATGCCCGGCCGTGCTCTGCGCCGTCTCGTTTCGCTCTTCGCGCCGGTCGCGGTGCGGTGCGGCCACCTCGATCTGGCCCGGAACGATCGAGATTTCCGAGGCGGAAATCGAGAGATCAGGCGCAACGTGCCAAGACTTGCGGTTATTCGTTTCGGGTCTCAGTTGTTCCGGGCCGGCTGGCCCGACAGCGTCATCTTTTCCCAACTCCTCCAACACTTTTCACCCATTGCTTGGTTTCGTATCAGGTAAGTCGGAGCAAGATGTTGCTCGGAGAAGGAAAGGTCCTCATTCAAAAGCCATCAAGCAATTCTAGCCCGATTACCTGAGGTAGTGCAATAATACCGTATCAACTTCGGTCTGTTTTCATCAAGAACTACCGATCGGCGTGTAACCGTTGGCGCTGAGGCTATTCCAGCACCCTCGCGCGCATATCTGCATCTGGCACGAAGCACGCATCAAATTTTCCGAAAATCCGGTAGCGATTACGGGCGACGAGGCTGTAGACGGTATCGCGCAGCGGTTTCGGCGCAACGAACAGTGCGCGTGTCCATCGCCAGCCCGGCAGTGCACCCAGCACCATCAGCGCGGCATCGGATTTGAAGTGAGCGACGCCGCCATGAATGACCGCATTGGTATCGGGATCGTTTGGATCGATGCCAAAAGCCTGTGCCAGCCTTGTGCCGTAAGGCGACTGGATCGCGGTGAAGCGAAACCGCGCCGCCGCGTCGCGCGTGGCCACGAAGCGGACCCAGCGCGAGCAGAAGACGCAGACGCCGTCATAGAGGATCACGTCATCGTCGGGCCATTGCGTCATGGGCTTGGGGTCATGGATTTGGGGTCATCGGTTGTCCAGGGTCAGCAGCGCCACCAGCATCAGCACGATGGCGGGGCAGGTCTTCACCAGCGCGCCGAGCGGCTCGATCCAAAGGTCCGGCGTCAGGATCGCCGCACCGACCATGTAGCCGAGCGATGCGATGATACCCGCGATCAGGCCAAATGCCGAGGTGCGGCGGAACGCAATCAGCGCGCCGATGCCCATATCCATCAGGCTGGTGCCGACGGTGATGGGGCCGACGAGCGCCGGCGGAAAGCCGTGACTGCTCAGGATTCCCGCCGCCGCGTCATAGGAAATCACCAGCGCAATAAAGCCTGAGACGACCCAGAACAGCACGAGGCTTGCGATGACAAGCGCCTTGATCGGAAACAGCCGGGCAAACCATTTGTCCTGGATGGTCGCCGGGCGTTTTCCAGCCGTCTGTTCGATGCGCTTCGGCACGATGCCGGTCGCTGCCATCCAGTCGGCGGGATCGCCGCTGACGCCGCGGCGCAGCTCCGCGATCGCGGTGGTTCGCATCGGCGGCATCCAGCCGAACTGGTTCGCGAGATCGCCGAGCCTGGCGCCGAGATCGAGCAGGAACATCGGCATGACGATGCGCCACCATCTGCCGGTGCCGAACACCTCGCGGAACTGATCGATCACGTCACCGAGCGTGACCGGCTGCTCCTGCATCAGGTCCCATGTCACGGCGTTCGCCTCGCCAGGATCGCGCGCGGCAAGCCAGGCGATGGTCGCGGCAATGTCCTCCATGGCGACCGGCTGGAATGGCGCAGCCCGTTCGGCGGCCGGGAGATCGAGCGGAAACGCCGCCAGTGAGCGCACCATGGCGCTGCCGCCATAGGCCGCAAGCGCCACCACAAAGCCCGGCCGCAGGATCGTGAACGCAACGCCGGATTCCGCGATCAGCCGCTCGGCCTCGCGTTTGGTGGTGCTGAAGGCGGTTCGGTCGGTCTCGGCCGTGCCGGGAATCGAGATATGCACCAGCCGGATCGCGCGGTCGCTTTCGCGGATCGCCTGCAACAACCGCACGACGAAATCGCGATGCACGGCGGCGGTGTCGCTGCCGGGGCCGTCCTGAAGCACGCCGAGGCAATTGACGACGACATCGATGCGGTGATCACGCAGCAGCCGCGCCAGCGCTGCCGCTTCCATCGACATGACCGGCAGTTCGAGATCGAGCGGGCCGCTCTTCTGCGAGGCGGACAATCTTCTGGCAACGCCCACCACAGAAAATCCCCGGGTGCGCAGATCGTCGGTAACAAAGCGGCCGATCAGACCGGATGCGCCGAGCACGAGGATTTTTCGGTTACCGGCGCGCATGCTTGCCTAAAGCGGTTTGGCGATCATCAGCCAGAGAATAGCCATGACAGAGCCAAAACCGGGAATGCCGAACAGAAACCAGCGGTGGAAAAGTGCGAAATAGCGCGGCGGCAACTTCTGGTTCTGTTCAGCCGCCTTGCGTGCGAGATCGCGCATTTCGATCTGCATGAAGATCACCGGCACCCAGAACAGCCCCGCAACCGCATAGAGCCCGAGCGAGGTCATCAGCCAGCGCTCGCTCCACGTGGTCGACGACAGCCACATCAGCACGCCGCCACTCACCGGCTGCAGCAGCACCGCCGTCAGCGTGAACAGCATGTCGGCGATCACGACGGTTTCAGCCGTACGCGCGATGAAGGCCGCGTCCCGGCTGCGATGGGCCATCAGCATGAAGAAGGCGATACCGGTGCCGGTGCCGAGAATGACGATCGCGCCTGCTACATGCAGATATTTGACGAGGAAATACAGCGTCATCGCCTGGCCGCCGGGGTCCGGGATCGCGCCTTCAAGGCGCGATCGAGTTCAGCTCCGGCAAGGCTTACACCGCCTCCGGTTTCCACCAGCCAGTGGCCTTCGCTGCCGTGGGCCTGGAGCACGCGAAAATCGGCCTTGCCGCCGGCGGCGCGAAACGCATCGACCAGTTGACGCGAGAATGCGGGCGAAAAATAGCTGTCATTGGCAGCCACCAGCCAGGTCACCTTTACGCGCGCAGTCTTGCCGAACTCGCCCGCCGCGGCCATCAGCGTATGCGGCGCGCAGACCCGGTTGGGAAAATCATTGGCATGCCCGCCGCGCCCCGGCGCGAACGCGACGATGGCGGCAACGTCCTTCGGATCTTCACCGGCCAGCGCCAGTGCGCCCCAGGCGCCGGCCGAATGGCCGATCACGACCATGCCCTCGGGGCGGATGAAGGATTGCTTGCGTATGAAGCTGGCGGCCGCGGCGATCTCATCCGCCGTGACGCGGCCAGACCTGGCGTAGTCGGCCTCGTCGCAACCGCCCTGATCCTCCAGATACTTTCCGCCCGTCGCGCCATGGCCCGGACGCTCGGGGACCAGCACGGCAAAACCGCGTGCCACCAGCCAGCCGGCGAGCGCGCGGTACTCGGGCTGCGGCATCTGCGCCCGTCGCAGCACGTTCTGGGTGGTGGCGTGCGCGATCACGGCCAGCGGAAACGGTCCCTCGCCGGGCGGCCGAAACAGCACCGCATGCGCCGCGGCGACGGGATCGGGAGAGGGTACCAGCCATTGCTGCAGCCGGTGAGGCTCGCCTTCCGCACCTTGCGCGCCAGGGGCGGGCTGCGCCGTTGCGGCCTTCACACCGAGCGCGGCAACGAGAACCAGCGCAAAAAGCAGGTTTGGCGGGTGCATGAACAGGCCTGACACAGCCGACGGAGGGGCATTTGCGAAAGTCACCAACAGAATACCGCCGGCGAATCAAATCCAGTACGCTTTTCCGTGAACGGAATTCGCGGAGGCGTTTCCGCAGGTGATTCTGACAACCATTTCCCCGCATTCATCGGCAAAAACCGGTTAAGGACAGCACCATTGTCCTCTTTCGATACAGAAGAACGTAAAACTGATGCAGAAAATCCACAGGTTAACCGATAATTAACGATGGACCTTGAAGCCGGCCCGCCGACTTGCTTTGATCAGATCATGAGCACAACCCTGATCGAGGTCCGACCGGCCAAGGCTGCAGACGCAGCCGCGGTGGCGTCTACCCATGATGAAGCCTGGCGGTCCGCCTATCAGGGCATCATTCCCGGCGCCGAGCTCGAAAAACTCATTAACCGCCGCGGCCCGCAATGGTGGGACAGCGCGATCCGCAAAGGCAGCCGCGTCAGCGTGCTGGTGTTCGGCGACAAGGTCGCGGGCTACGCCAATTACGGCCGCAACCGCGCCCGCAGCCTGCATTTCGAGGGCGAGATTTACGAGCTCTATCTGCGGCCGGAATTCCAGGGCCTCGGCTTCGGCCGCCGCCTCTTCACCGCCGCCCGGCGCGATCTGATGCAGAGCGGGCTGAAGAGCATGGTGATCTGGGCGCTGTCCGACAACGACCCGGCGACGGAATTCTACCGCGCGCTCGGCGGCCGGATGGTGGCGCGCTCCTCGGAGAAGTTCGGGCCCAAGTCGCTCGATAAAGTCGCTTTCGCCTGGACCAACTGAGTCCTGGCCGTCATTGCCGGGCTTGACCCGGCAATCCATCGTTCCTAAAGCGCCTTTTTCGCGATGGATACGCGGGTCAAGCCCGCGTATGACGATCGTGTATCAACCATCAGCGACGGAGCCTTGCATGCGCATTGACGCCATCCCGATCGGAGTAAATCCGCCGCACGACGTCAACGTCATCATCGAAGTGCCCGTTGGCGGCGAGCCGATCAAATATGAAATGGACAAGGAAGCCGGCACGCTGGTGGTCGATCGCTTCCTCTATACGGCGATGCGCTATCCCGGCAATTACGGCTTCATCCCACATACGCTGTCCGGCGACGGCGACCCCTGCGACGTCTTGGTCGCCAATACCCGCGCGATCGTGCCGGGCGCCGTGATGAGCGTGCGACCGGTCGGCGTGTTGCTGATGGAAGACGAGGCCGGCGGCGACGAGAAGATCATCGCGGTGCCGTCTTCGAAGCTGACCCAGCGCTACGACAAGGTCAGGACGTACAGCGACCTCCCCGACATCACGCTGCAGCAGATCCAGCACTTCTTCGAGCACTACAAGGATCTCGAGAAGGGCAAATGGGTGAAGGTGCTGCGCTGGTGCGGCGCCGAGGACGCCCACCGGCTGATCCTGGAAGGCATCGAACGGGCGAAGAAGAAGTAGTTCTTCCTTCGTCATTGCGAGGAGCGAAGCAATCCATGTCTCAGCAAGCGGTGAAATGGATTGCTTCGCGGAGCCTGTCATCCGGCGGCGCTACGCGCCGACCGGGTGGCTCGCAATGACGGGTGAGAGCGCGTTCCGCGTCACACCCCCGGCTTGGCCAGCCCGTGAATCGCGCACGCCGCGCGCAGCGTATTCACCAGGAGGCACGCCACCGTCATCTGCCCGACACCGCCGGGCACCGGCGTGATCGCGCCGGCGACCTCGGCCACTTCCTTGAACGCGACATCGCCGACCAGCCGCGTCTTGCCATCGGCCAGAGGCAGGCGGTTGATGCCGACGTCGATCACGGTGGCGCCCGGCTTGATCCAGCCGGCGCGCACCATCTCGGGCTTGCCTACGGCGGCATAGACCAGGTCGGCCCGGGCGCAGAGTTGCGGCAGATCCTTTGAGCGCGAATGCGCGATCGTCACCGTCGCATTTTCATTGAGCAGCAATTGCACCAGTGGGCGGCCGACCAGGTTGGAGCGGCCGATCACGATCGCATTCATGCCTTCCAGCGAGGCATGCACGCTCTTGGTCAGGATGATGCAGCCGAGCGGCGTGCATGGCGACAATGCTGCAAAGCCGCCAGCCAGCCGGCCGGCATTGTTGGGATGCAAGCCGTCGACATCCTTGGCAGGATCGATCGCGTTGATGACCGTTTCGGTGTGGATCGATTTCGGCAGCGGCAATTGCACGAGAATGCCGTGCACGGCGGGATCGCCGTTGAGCTTTGCGATCAGCACCAGCAGGTCGGCCTGCGCTACATCGGCGGGCAGTTTGTGTTCGAACGAAGCCATGCCGGCGGCCTGCGTCTGCGTGTGCTTGCTGCGGACATAGACCTCGCTGGCAGGATCGTTGCCGACCAGCACCACGGCAAGGCCCGGCGTCAGCCCGTGCTCGCGCTTGACCCGCGCAACCTCGTCGGCAACGCGGGCGCGAAGCTCGGATGCAATGATCTTTCCATCGATGATGCGGGCCGTCATCTCAATCCTTCGTCTTTTCCGCCTTGGCGGCGGTCGCCTTCCGAAGCGTTTCGCCGAGAACCCTGGGATCGCCGTCGACGGCGACCTGCTTGAGGCGCGAGGTCGTGCCCGAAAGAATCTTCACCCTCGCCTTCGGCACGCCGAGCGCTTTTGCCAGCAGCTCGGTCACCGCACGATTGGCCTCGCCGCCATCGGCGATGGCGCGGACACGAACTTTCACCACCGAGCGGCCGTTGGCGAGCGTCTCGATCCCGTCGATATCGTCGCGGCCGCCGCGCGGCGTCACCCGCAGCGCGACACTGATGCCCTCGGTGGAATAGCGCCAGGGATCCATCGGGCATCCATCAGCTATCGGCGTCCGCGATCAGACGACGTTGGGATAGATGTAGTAGGCAATCACCCGCTGGATGAACAGGATGATCAGGATCAGGATGATCGGCGAGATATCGAGACCGCCGAGATTGGGCATGAACCTGCGGATCGGCGCCAGCGCCGGCTCGGTGATCCGGTAGAGGAACTCGGCCACCGCCGCCACGAACCCGTTGCGCGTGTTCACGACATTGAATGCGATCAGCCATGACAGGATGGCTGAAGCAATCAAAAGCCAGACATAGAGGTCGAGGACGATGATGACGATATCGAGGACAGCGCGCATGTGGAGGGGGCTCGCGAGGAGGGGTATCAGCTAGATATCGGTTCATCCCCCCGCAAACAAGGGAAGTTCCCCGCAAAATGACGCCAAAATCGGCCGTTTCAAGTTTCTTGCACCGTTCTTGACTTGGCCTTGGGCCGGACTGTAAATGGCGCCGATTGTCGGTCGCTTCGGGTCACTTCGAGGCGGTCGCGACGGGGCCATAGCTCAGCTGGGAGAGCGCGTCGTTCGCAATGACGAGGTCGGCGGTTCGATCCCGCCTGGCTCCACCAGCCTTCGCAGGCTGCGCCTGCTTCGGCTGGGCAAGCCTCCATCGTGCGAAGGCTGCCTCGCCATAGCCCGAAGGGCGACGGCGGGCCTCGGCGCCCCGTAGACCCCCCTCACCTCCCCGTAAACTTCGGCGCCCGCTTCTCCACAAAACTCGCCACGCCCTCCCGAAAATCGTCCCCCTTCAGTGCTATCTGCATTTCGCGGTTGGCGTCGATGGTGGCTTCCGCCAGCGTCTGGAACGGCACGTCGTAGAGCTGGCGCTTGATCACCGAAATCGCGCTGGGCGAGACGAAATCGGCCAGATCGCGCGCATAGGCATAGGTCTGCTCGCGCAACTGGTCCGGCGGATAGAGGCGGTTGACCAGCCCGATCCGCAGCGCCTCCTCGCTGCCCACCCGCCGCGCGGACATAAGAAGATCGAGCGCGTTGGCGTGGCCGACGATGCGCGGCAGCATCCAGCTGATGCCGTGCTCGGCGATCAGCCCGCGGCGCGCAAACGAGGTGGTGAAAACGGTGTTGTCGGCGGCAAAGCGCAAGTCGCAATAGAGCGCATGGACGAGGCCGATGCCGGCGGTGGCGCCGTTCAGCATGCCGATCACGGGCTTAGGGATCGCCGGATAATAGGCGTAGCGCGTCTGCCAGTCCGCCCGGCGGTTCATGTCGAACGGCGGTGTGTTCTCGCCGCGCCTGATCTCGCTGGGATCGATACTCTGCAGCGCCTCCATATCCGCGCCGGCGCAGAAGGCACGACCGGCGCCGGTGAGCACGATGACGCGGACGTTATCATCACCGGCCGCAGCCTCCATCGCGTGGCGCACATCGCGCTCCATGGTCGCGGTCCACGCATTCATCCGATCCGGCCGGTTCAGCGTGATGGTCGCGATCTTGTCGTTCACCTCGTAGAGAATATGCTGATAGTTCACCGCGACCTCCCTGTCGTTTCTATCATTGGCGTTTCGCGCGCGAGCCTTTCGGCCGCGCCGCGACACTATCACATCCAGGAATTTTGAAAGATGCTCGCAGGCACGGATGAAATTCCGCGCGGCGGCTATTCCGCCGCTTCCAGCACGATCGAGCGCGACGGGCGCGCGAGCCAGCCGGTTATGAAATTCTTCAGCCAGGCGCGTTCGATCACGTCATGCACCGCGCGATCGGCAAAGTGAAGATGGCAGGGATGCGCGCCCGGCGAATCCAAGCGCACGCACCCGCGCGTGGTCCAGCGGTGCATCATCGCGTAGGTGACGTCGGGATGAAACTGGAAGCCGAACGCATGACCGTGCTGATACGCCTGCACCGGAAAGTCGTCGCCTTCGGCGAGCAGCTTTGCGCCATGCGGCAGTTGAAATCCTTCGCCGTGCCAGTGGTAAACACGCTCCGGCCAGTCCGGGCACAGCGCATGTCCGGCCTCCGTCGGGCGGATCGGATAGTAGCCGACCTCGACCCGGCCTTCATGATGCGGCGCGACCTGCGCGCCCAATTGTTTGGCAAGCATCTGGGCGCCCAGGCAGATGCCGAGAAACGGCCGCTGCTCACGCAGGGGAACTTCGATCCAGTCGATCTCGCGGCGGACATAATCATCTGAGTCGTTGGCGCTCATCGGGCCGCCAAAGATGACCGCGCCGGCATGCTGGTCCAGCGTTTCCGGCAGCGCGTCGCCGAACCGCGGACGCCTGATATCGAGGGGGTGGCCGAGCGCCCGCAGCGCATTGCCGACCCGGCCCGGTGTCGAGGTTTCCTGGTGCAGAACGATCAGGACTGGCTTGAGGGAATTTGGGTCAGTCGCACCCAACGTGCGTTGGCCCCGAAAGGGCAGCACGTTTTCGTGACCACTGTTTGACCGGAACGACATCGGCGTTGCTCAGTGTCTCAAACCGAAACCATACCTACGTGATTCTTAATTTCGCGTGAGTTCACGCACGCTTCCAAGAATGTAAGCAAGCCGTGGGCCAGATGTGGTCAGCGCGCCCGACCGCGGCGCGAACAGGCTTTGGCCCCGCAAAAACCCGGGATTTCTTCAGCGCTTGCGGAGCTGGAAGCGGCCAACCGCTCCGAGGATAAAGGAGCGTGGAAACAGCCGGAGCAGGAACGGCACGATCTTGATGCCCAAACCAGGCAACACTGCCCGTTTATTCGCCATCAATCCGCTGTAGGCCTGCCGTGCGACCTCGGCCGACGAGACGTTGAGGATGGACGAATCGTAACCAGGTCTAAATCCGGCGCGCGCCTGAAATTCCGAGGGCACGGGCCCGGGACACAACACCGTCACGCGCACGCCATGTGACGCCAGTTCCGCGCGCATGGCTTCGGTGAACGACAGTACATAGGCCTTGGATGCGTAATAGACTGCCATTCCCGGGCCCGGCAGAAAGCCTGCAATCGAGCCGACATTGAGAAGGCCGCCGCGATTGCGGATCAGGTGATCGGAAAACCGTAGTGACAGGTCGGTCAGCGCGCGGATGTTGACGGCGATTATCTCGAGCTGATCGGACCGATCGCGCTGGGTCGCTCTGCCGAACACGCCGAATCCGGCGTTGTTGACGAGGTATTCGACCTCTACGCCGGCGGCAGTCAGGGCCTCGGCAATCCTGTCGCCGCAGTCGGGTTGCGCAAGGTCGCAGGGAATGACGATCGGCGCGGCGCCGCCGGCCGTCTTGATTTCACTGGCCAGCGCTTCCAGGCGGTCGGCGCGCCGCGCCACCAGCGCCACGCGATGACCGTGCGAAGCAAAAACGCGCGCCAGTTCGGTGCCTATGCCCGCCGATGCACCGGTAATCAGCGTCACACGCTCGGTCACGATTGAATACTCTTAAAATCAATTCAAGGTTACGCCGCAAGCACTGGAACGAGAGCATAGGCGCATGCTGCGGCGCAAGCCATCCCCCAAACATGGCGCCATGCAGACCCATGTGCTCCAGGCGCTGAAATCTCTATATTTTCAGGCTTACCGCACGTTACCGCAGCCGATTGCGGAGCACATTAAAATTTCGTCATCTGCAATTGACGCATGGCCGCACCGCTTATTGTCGTCACATCGCCGCGTCTTCGGCCTTCGGCGCGCCCGCAGAAGAGGCCGGCTGCCGCTCCGCCACCTTGTGCTTGAGATCGATCCGGTCGCGCGATGAAATACCGAGCAGATCGGCGGCGCGCCAGACCACGTTATCCTCGAACTCGCTGACCTGGCCGTCCGCGTATACCAGCTCCCACATCATCTCGATGATGCGGAGGCGGCCCTCCTCATTCACCGAACGCATGATGACGCTGGTGAAACGATAGAGATCGACTGCGTCGCCTTCGGCCCGCGTCGCCGACGCGATCAAATGATCCGCCGTACCGGGATCGAGCTTGAAGCGGCTTTCGATCAAACTGTGCAATTTGCGCTTCTCGACCGCGCTCGGCTCGCCATCGAGCGAGACGACGTGAACCAGTAGCGCAGTCGCCGCCAGAAGATACCCGGTATCGTCGAACGACAGATCCGGATCCGCACTGGGCGCAACGATATCGGCAATGAATTGGCGCAGTCCGTCGAGCATCAATCTACCTGCAAAATCGGGGAAGCTGTTCTGCGAATATGGGTTGAAGACTTGGCCTGCGCAATGCACGCGATGAATGCCTGACAGTGCAGGCAGATTAAATCGACGTCACGTGAATGTACGCAAACATCTGCGCGAAACCTTAAGGCAGCGCCAACAATGTCGCAGCGACCTGCCGAGCCTTCGCTTTTTGTTGGGTCGGAGCCGCCGGCGTGGGTTCAACGCGCGAAACCTTGCCGCCTTCAGAAGACACGGCCTGTCGGCCAGAGGCTGACTGCGCGATTCGCCGCAGGCAGCGAGGCCGATATCTAATTGCAAGTCATTCGCATTTGCATTAGGAGTGAACTCGTTGTTCCGGCAAGCGATTTTTCAAAAGGAAACGAACATGGCCTCCTTCCGCTTCGCACTTGGTGCTGCCGTTGTGTTGGGAATCGCTTCGGGAGCTGCGCTGGCGGCAGGCGACCTGTCGAAGCAGACGCCGATCGAGGTGACGGTTGATCTCGGCTCACCCGGCAAACATGAATTCGCGCCGAAGCAACTCAAGTTTGAAACCGGCAAGCTCTACAAGCTGATCCTGCGCAACACGAGCAGCGATCCGCATTACTTCACCTCGCATGCGTTCTCGCAGATGGTGTTCACGCGCAAGGTGCAGGTGACGCAGCAGCAGAACGGCAAGGCCGTGACGCTCGCCGAATTCAAGGGCGCGATCCGCGAGATCGAGGTCTATCCGGGACAATCCGCCGAATGGTGGCTGGTGCCGATCGCGGCCGGCCGTGCCAGCGACCTGCGCTGCGACATCAAGACCAGCGACGGCAAGACGCATGCCGAACTAGGCATGACCGGCGAGATCGTGATCGAATAGCGACCTCGCGCCTGCGTAGCGCCTCAAGGTATCTCGTACACCACGATCTTGTCGGCGATGCCGCGCAGCGCGGCTTCCTTCTGGATCGGCCTGATCGCCTGTTTCTGAAGGATCGTGGCGACCGCCGGCGATTCGATCACCGGGCCGGTGATGTGGATCTCTTGCGAGGTCGACAGGCTCTGCACACGCGATGCGATGTTGACGGTCTGGCCGAAATAATCCTGGCGCTCGTTGAGCATCACCGCAAGGCACGGGCCTTCGTGGATGCCGATCTTGACGATCAGGTCCGCCCTGCCGCGCTCGACATTGAGTGCGGCCATCGCCGCACGCATTCGCAAGCCTGCCACGATCGCATGTTCCGGCCTGATGAAAGTGGCCATCACGGCGTCGCCGATCGTCTTCACGACCGCGCCCTTCTCTGACGCGATGATTTCGAGCAGCGCATGGAAATGCGCCCGCACCAGATCGAAGGCGGCGAGATCGCCGACCCTTTCATAGAGCGCAGTGGAGCCTTTCAGGTCGGTGAACAGGAACGTCAGCGAGGTGATCTTGAGGCGTTGATCGACGTTGAGGTTATCAGCCTTGAAGACGTCGCGAAAAGTCTGGTTGGACAGCATCCGCTTGGCGGTGAGGATCGGCTTGCGCTTGCCGAGCAGCTCGTGGAGCGTGTCGTTGGCGATCCATACTGCGGGCAGCACCCGGTGGTCGGTCTGGTTTTCGAGAGATAGCCGCAGCGGCCCGGGACGCATCACGGTCGTGCCGGTCGGCGCGTGCAGCTTGTTGAAGACGATGGAAAACTGCTGGCGCTCGCGGGTCGGCTCACCCTGGATATCCAGAAAATGCGCCGAATGCGTCACCGGCTCAAACACGATCACGAACTGATTGGGCAGTTGCAGGGACAGCACCGCCTTTTCGCCGGCCGGCAACTCGATGGCTTCGAGCGAAACCTCATCGATCAGCCGCGTGATCGATTCCTCGCTCAGGTCCATCCCCGAGCTCCAGAACATCTGGCGGTTATATTCCCAGATCGGCAATGTATGGGGATCATGCGCCGCGATACGCCTGACGCGGGGACTGACGGTGAAAGAAACCTCCACGCGGTCGTCGACGGATGCCTCATAGCCCTGAGCGCATAACGCGCAATTGTAATCGTCGTGCCGTAGCGATTTCAGGGTGTTGTGCGCACCGAGCACGCCGCCACAGCCGGGGCACAGCACATTCCAGCTGAGATCGAACAGCCCGAGCCGCGCTGCATGCAGGAAGGCCGAGATGACCTTTTCCTCGTCGAGCCCGTTCCGCGCGGAAAAATCCAGCAGGTTGATCCGGTTGAGGTCGCGATCCTCACCCTTAGCGATCAACTGCAAAATGGCCTCGACCACCGCGGGATCGGCGGTCTGCCGCAGAACCGAGAACTGGGCCTGGGTATTGCTCATGCTGACAACCTAGATGACGTTCCCGGAGCCGCACCGCAAGGTGCTCTCCTTTTTGTTTGACGCGTCTTCTACCTCAGACAAGTCTACGCAATCTGCGTAAACTTAATTGCTATGCGAACCGGTATCCCGTTCGCTCGAAAACGCCGTGCTATCGCGGCGTGATGGCAAACATCGGCGAACGGTCAGGCTGTGTTGTCACCACGCCGATCGGCATCACCGGCTCCTTGTCGACCAGTGTTACGCGAAACGCACCGATCATCTTCGCCAGCGCCAGCGTTGCCTCGACCAGTGCGAAATGCGCGCCGATGCAGATGCGTGCGCCGACACCGAACGGCAGATAGGCGAAGCGATCGGGCGGCGTGCCGGTCATGAAGCGGGACGGGATGAAGGCGTTCGGATCGCGCCAGAGTTTTTCGTGCCGGTGCAACAGCCACGGCGCGATCAGGATGACATCCTTCTTCTTGATCGGAAGCCCCATGATCGTATCCGGCCCGCTGGCTGCACGCGCAATCAGGAACGCCGGCGGATAGAGCCGCATGGTCTCGTCGATGACCGCGCGGGTGAACTTCAGCCGCTCGATATCGAGCGTACCGTTGACGGTTGCGCTCTCCACCTCTTTCGCGACGTCCTGCTGGATCGCAGGATCGAGCGCCAGAAGGTAGAGCGCCCAGAACAGCGCCGTGGCTGTGGTTTCGTGACCGGCGAGAATCATGGTTGCAACCTGATCGCCTAGCTGCTCGTCGGTGAAGGCTTCGCCCGTCTCAGGATCGCGCGCGTCACCCATCAGGTCGAACAGGTCGTGCGCCGGCGCGCCCTCGTCCTTGCCGGCGGCGCGGCGCTCGGCCATCAGCATGCCGACGAAGGCCGTCCAGCGCTTGCGGAAGCGGGCGCGCGAAATATCCTGCGGGCTCGGCCAGTTCAGCGGCAGCAGCATATCGAGAAAATGCGGTCGCGCCAGCCGCTCGCCATATTCCATGACGAAGTCGCGCAGCGCGGCGCCATGGCGATCCATCCCGAACGAGAACATGGTGCGGCCGGCGATTTCCAGTGTCATCCGCTGCATGGCTTGGCGCAGATCGACGGGCGCATTGCTGGCGGCCCTGAGCTTGGCAACTGTCTCGTCGGTCGCCGCCAGCATGTGCGGAACCAGCGTCGAGACCGCGCGCGGCGTGAAGGCCGGCGCCAGCGTTCGGCGCTGGTATTTCCACGCGCGTCCTTCGGCAATCAGCAGGCCTTGGCCGAGGATCGGACGCAACACGCGGATGCCGACCGGCGTCCTTGTATAGTTTTCATAATTGTCGACGAGCACGTGCTTGATCGCATCCGGCGTGTTGAGGATGAAACTGTTGCGCCCGAGAAAGCGGCCCTGGACGATATCTTCCTCATAGGCACGCTGGCCCCAGCTCCCGATCGGGCTGATGCGGATCGCCTTCATCCGCCCGAACATCGTCATGTCGTCGGGCGCCCGCGGCGGGCTTGGCGGCACCAGCGGCGCACGTGCGCCCGGCATGTCGTAGGCCTCGGCTATGCTCATGAGTGCCACTTTCGTAGAGCCCGGATGAGCGCGGCGATATCCGGGATCCTGCCAAAGCCCCGCATATCGCTTCGCTCATGCGGGCTGCTGCCGAAATTATGTCTTTCGATCCGGGCGCCATAAGGGCGCATCCATCCAGAACAGCTAGTAAGTCAGTTCGGCAACCGCAATCCGGTTCTCGGAGGCCGGCCAGGCCCGCGCCACGATCCGCTCCCCATTGAACATGGTTACCACGGGACGGCCGACCTCCTCCGCCGGAAGCCGCAAAATCGTGACCGAATCGGCCGGCACGCCGGATTTCACGTCCCTAGGCTCCTTGCCGTCGATCAGCACCACGTCCCGCGGCAAGCCGAAGTAACCCCGCGGACGCGACATCAGGACCACGGCACCCGCGCCGGCATCGGCCGACCCGAGCGGGCGTGCGGCGCGCAGATGCACCACGTCGGAGGAGCGCGGAAACGGCGAGCGATAGGAATGCGTTGTTGTCGAACCGGCCGATGTCAGCACGATCTCGAGATACCAGGCCGGCTCGACCTGCACCGGGCCCCAGCGGCCGTCGGCGCCGGTTTGCGAAGAATGGATCGGGCCGCCGATGCGTTCGCCGCTCTCCGGAGAGACGCGATAGATTTCAACCGTCGCGCCCGATACCGGCCGGTTGGTGACAACGCCACCCGGCGTTCCCGTCACGAGTCCGCTCAGCTTGACTTCCGCTTCCGGCACGATCTCGATGCGTGACGGCTCCCTCCCTGCGATGAATTTGTAGATCTCGCGAAACGCGCGTGGATGAAATGCGACCTCGCGATGATCGAGCGCGCCGAGCACGAGATTGGTCGCGCCCTTCAGCGCAGGGCCGTCCGACGTCACCCCGGTCGGCGTACCGGGCTTGCCGACGAAGCGCCCGTCGGCTTGCGCATATTTGTCGATGCCGTCGCTGCGCAAGGTGAGAAACGCGGTGCCCGGCGTTACCTCGCTCTCGCCTTCGTTCAAGCCGCGCAGGAACGGGCCGCGGCCGTTGAACTCGCCGCCAGGCCCCTCGTCCCATTCATAGATGCCATGGTTGGGAACGCCGCACAGCACGGCATGGCTGATATCGGCCCCGCCGCCATTCTTGATGTAATTGCGGATCGAATAGCCGCCGCGCGAACTGCCGACCAGCGCAATGCGCGCCGCGCCGGTGCGCTGCCTGAATTCCTTGACAGCGTCGGCGAGTTCGCGGCGCTGGTCTTCGGTCGAGGAACGGTTCGGTTGTTCGACCTTGTCGTCGGTGCGCGCCAGTGGATTGGTGAAATTGATGGCCAACATCCGATCACGCGGCACGCCGTTCGATTCCATCCGCCACAGGGTGGTGATCCAGAGCGCGGCATGATCGCCATTGCCGTGCACGAACAGAACCGGCGGCATTTCCGCTGGCGCGGATGCGCCCGGCGCCGTCTGCGCAAAGGCTTGCGAACCAAAAGCCGGAAAACCGAATGAGCCCGCCAGCAAAGGCAAAGCTCTTGCACTCTTCAGGATCGACCGCCGCGACAGCCTCATTTCCAAACCTCTCGTTGCTTTTCAATACTTTAGCTGTGCGATAGCACCGTCGACAGCGGCTCTGCGACTGGACAGGCCAGGGTTTTCGCAGGCATCACTTTACGGTCGAATGGAATCAAGCCGGTGACAGAACGCCAACGGAACTTATCATGACCGACCAGCCGAAACGCTCGCGTCTTGCGACTGACGGCATCGCAGCGCCGTTGCGGCATGCCGTGTTCCGGCGCATCTGGCTCGCCAGCCTGGTTTCCAATCTGGGGATATTGATCCAGGGCGTCGGCGCGGCCTGGGCGATGACGCAGATGACGTCTTCCGCCGACAAGGTCGCGCTGGTGCAGACCGCGCTGATGCTGCCGATCATGCTGATCTCGATGCCGGCCGGCGCCATCGCCGACATGCACGACCGGCGGATCGTCGCGCTGGTCTCGCTCGGTATCGCGCTGGTCGGCGCAACCGTGCTAACCGTCATGGCATGGCTCGGCCTCGTCACGCCGAATATCCTGCTGGCGCTGTGTTTCGTCGTCGGCAGCGGCATGGCGCTTTTCGGGCCGGCCTGGCAGGCCTCGGTCAGCGAGCAGGTGCCGGCGGAAACGCTGCCGGCGGCGGTCGCGCTCAACGGCATCAGCTACAACATCGCGCGCAGTTTCGGGCCGGCGGTCGGCGGCATTGTGGTTGCAACCGCGGGCGCTGTCGCCGCGTTCGCCGTCAATGCCGCGCTCTATCTGCCGCTGATGGTGGTGCTGTTTCTGTGGAACCGCACCAACGAACCGTCGCGCCTGCCGCGCGAACGCCTCAACCGCGCCATGGTCTCCGGCGTGCGCTACATCGCCAACTCGCCGTCGATCCGCGTCGTCCTGATCCGCACACTGGTCACCGGCGTGATCGGCGGCTCGATCTCGGCGCTGATGCCGCTGGTCGCCCGCGACCTCCTGCATGGCGGCGCGCAAACCTACGGCATCATGTTGGGGGCCTTCGGCATGGGCGCGGTGTTCGGTGCGCTGAATATCGGCGAGGTGCGCCGGCGCATGAGCGGCGAGGCCGCGGTGCGCGCCTGTGCGATATCGCTGGCCGGTGCGATCGCCGCCGTCGCCATGAGCACGAACGCCGTCCTGACGGGGATTGCCCTGGTGCTGGCCGGCGCGGTCTGGATGCTGGCGGTGGCCTTGTTCAATATCGGCGTGCAGCTTTCGGCGCCGCGCTGGGTCGCAGGCCGCTCGCTGGCGGCGTTCCAGGCCGCAATTGCAGGCGGCATTGCGATCGGAAGCTGGGGCTGGGGCAACCTCACCGACATCGCCGGCGTCGAGGTGGCGCTGCTGGTCTCCGCCGGATTGATGCTGCTTTCGCCGCTGCTCGGAATCTGGCTGCGCATGCCGCCGGTCGGCGCGCGCAACGAGGATGCCACCGAGCTTCTTGCCGATCCCGAAGTGCGGCTGTCGCTCACCGGACGCAGCGGACCGTTGGTGGTCGAGATCGAGTATCGCGTGGCGCAGGACAACGCTCGTGCGTTCCATAACGTGATGCAGGAAGTGCAGCTCAGCCGCCAGCGCAACGGCGCCTATGGCTGGTCGATCGCGCGCGACATCGCCGACCCCGAACTGTGGACCGAGCGCTATCACTGCCCGACCTGGTTGGACTATCTGCGGCAGCGCAGCCGCTCCACCCAGTCCGAGCGCGCCCTGCACCAACGCGCGATCGATTTTCATCTCGGGCCCGAACCGATCCGCGTCCGCCGCATGCTGGAGCGGCCGTTCGGCTCGGTACGCTGGAAGGAAGACACCCCCGACCGCGCCGCAAACGAGGTCTTGCCGGTGGTCGCGACGGCGGCCGGCAGCAGCACCTGACCTGATCCGCTAAAAGCATGACGCGACGCGGCTATTGGGCGCAGAATGGCGCGGGAATAAACCGGCCAATCTGATTCAAGCCGCCGCCGATTCGCGCGAACCAGTTTTCCTGCGACTAAAGTGCAAGACTTCGGTGCGCCTTCGCTCCGCCGAGCGGAAAGAAAGGCCCCGTTTCGCGCCTGCGAAACAACACGCTGCCTTACCGCATGCGCGATTCACCATGAGCGAATGCACTTCCCACTTGCCAAAGTGCCGCACAAGCCTTTGACTTGGCGTCAAGACAAAACAAGCCCGCGCTGCAGCGGGCGATCTTTCAACCGGGAGGAACTCATGAGCAAGCGTAGCGATACAAAGACGACGCGCCGCCGTTTCCTGACGGCGGCCGCCGCTGGCGGCGCGGTGATTGCGATGCCGCAGGTCAGCCGGGCGCAGACAGCGACCCTGAAGATGCAGGGCTCGTGGGGCAAGGCCGACGTCTTCAACGAGATGGCCGAAGACTATGTGAAGCGCGTCAACGAGATGGCCGGGGGTCGGCTGCGCATCGACTATCTGGTCGGCGGCTCGGTCGTGCATCCGTTCCAGGTATTCGACGGCGTGCATGGCGGCCAGATCGACGCCGCACACACGGTAACGGTCTACTGGTACGGCAAGCACAAGGCAGCTTCGCTGTTCGGCACAGGTCCGGTGTTTGGCTTCAACGCCAATGAAGGCCTTGGCTGGATCCACAACGGTGGCGGTCGCGAGCTGTTCGAAGAGCTCCAGACCCAGATCATGAAGGTCAACATCAAGAGCTTCTTCGCCATGCCGATGCCGACCCAGCCGCTCGGCTGGTTCAAGAAGCCCATCACCAGCGAGGCTGATCTCAAGGGCCTGAAGTATCGCACAGTGGGCCTTGCCGCCGATCTCTTCCAGGCGATGGGGGCATCCGTCGCGCAGCTTCCCGGCGGCGAGATCGTGCCGGCCATGGAGCGCGGCGTAATTGACGGATTCGAGTTCAACAATCCGACCTCGGACCGGCGCTTCGGCGCGCAGGACGTCGCCAAGAACTACATGATGGGCAGCCACCATCAGGCGACGGAATACTTCGAGATCATGTTCAACAAGACCAAGTTCAACGCCCTTCCCGCCGAGCACAAGGCCATTCTGCAGTATGCGGCGGAAGCCGTGTCATCGGCCAACGAATGGAAGGCGATGGACTATTACTCCAAGGACCTGCAGGAACTGATCAGCAAGGACAAGGTCAACGTCGTGCGGACGCCGAAATCGGTGTTCGATGCGCAGATCAAGGCATGGGATGGCCTGATCACCCAGCTTGGTTCGGATCCGTTCATGAAGAAGGTGATGGACTCGCAGAAGGCATGGGTGCGCCGCGTGGTTTACTACAACACCTACAACACGACGGACTACCGCGGCGCCTTCGAACATCACTTCCCGGGCGTGATCAAGCTCTGACGGCTTTCGCGGCGCATCGCAGATGCTGTATGAACGAAGGGCGGCGCAGTCAAGGCGCCGCCCGGTCACGAAAATGGTGGGGGACATCCGCATGTGCGACTCGCGGCGAGTTAAGTTCGCATGAAAAATTTTCTCTTCTTCATTGATGAGCTCAGCACATGGGTCGGCAAGGCGTTCGCCTGGCTGATTCTCGTCCTGACGCTGGGTGTCAGCTACGAGGTGTTCGTGCGCTACGTGCTGCGTGCGCCGACCACCTGGGCTTTCGACATCAGCTACATCACCTACGGCGCGATGTTCCTGATGGCCGGCGCTTATACGCTCTCGCGCAATGGCCATGTGCGCGCCGATGTGGTCTACCGCCTCTGGTCGCCGCGCACCCAGGCGACGATGGACCTCGTTCTCTACATTTTGTTCTTCCTGCCGGCGATCGCGGCGCTGATGTATTCCGGCTGGAATTATGCCGATATGTCGGTGCGCTTCCGCGAAGTCAGCATCTTCAGCCCGGCCGGCGTGCCGGTGTTTCCGCTCAAGGCGCTGATCCCGGCGACCGGTGTCCTTCTGTTTCTGCAAGGGGTGGCTGAAATCATCCGCTGCATGCTGTGCATCCGCACCGGCCGATGGCCGCAGCGCCTGCACGACGTGGAGGAGACCGAGAGCCTCATCATTCGCGAACATCAGCAGGCGGCGGCTGCGCAGCAGGGCGAGAGGGGAGCAGGCGCATGACCGATCCACAACTCGGCATGCTGATGCTGGGCCTGTTCATCTTCATCATCATGCTCGGCTTCCCGATCGCCTTCACGCTGATGGCGATGGGCGTCTCGTTCGGCTACTATGCGTACTACACGGCCGGCCAGGACTTCTTCGAGAATCGGATATTCACGCTTCTGGTGCAGAAGACGTTCGAGGTCACGTCCAGCGACGTGCTGGTCGCGGTTCCGCTGTTTCTGTTCATGGGCTATCTGATCGAGCGCGCAAACATCCTCGACCGGCTGTTTCACGCGCTGCAACTGTCGATGAAGAACGTGCCGGGCGCGCTGGCGGTGGCCACGCTGATCACCTGCGCGATGTTCGCGACCGCCACCGGCATCGTCGGCGCCGTTGTCACGCTGATGGGCCTGCTGGCCTTGCCGGCGATGCTGCGCGCCGGTTACGACACCAAGCTGTCGGCCGGCGTCGTCTGCGCCGGCGGCTGCCTCGGCATCCTGATTCCGCCGAGCATTCTTCTGATCGTCTACGCGGCGACCGCCGGCGTTTCGGCGGTCAAGCTTTATGCGGCCGCTTTCTTTCCGGGGTTCCTGCTGGCCGGACTCTACGTCGTCTATGTGATCGTGCGCGCGATGATCAATCCCGCGCTCGCGCCGAAGCTGCCGCCCGAGCAGACCAACGTGCCGCTCGGCACGGTAATCTGGGCGCTCGCCACATCGTTCCTGCCGCTTGCGCTGCTCATCATTGCCGTGCTCGGCGCGATCCTGTTCGGCCTGGCGACGCCGTCCGAGGCGGCCGCGGTAGGTGCCCTCATGAGCATCGTCCTGGCCGCCGCCTATCGTTCGCTCAACTTCACGATGATGCAGGAATCGGTGTATCTGACCGTGCGCGCCACCGCGATGGTCTGTTACCTGTTCATCGGGTCGTGGACGTTCTCCGCGGTGTTTGCCGTCCTTGGCGGACAGACGGTGGTCGAACAGTTCTTCACCTCGATGAACCTGTCGCCGATCCAGTTCCTGCTGTTGACCCAGGTGATCATCTTCCTGCTCGGCTGGCCGCTGGAATGGACCGAGATCATCATCATCTTCGTGCCGATCTTCCTGCCGCTGCTTCCCCAGTACGGCATCGATCCGATCTTCTTCGGCATCCTGGTCGCCCTGAACACGCAGACGGCGTTCAACACGCCGCCGGTGGCGATGGCCGCGTTCTATCTGAAAGGCGTGGCGCCACCGGAGGTGAAACTCACCGACATCTTCTCCGGCGCGCTTCCCTTCGTTGGCCTGGTCTTCTTCACCATGGCGCTGGTCTACATCTTCCCGGGAATTGCGTTGTGGCTGCCCGGCTACCTCTATGGATCGCGGTGAGCAGGTTGGGTGAGACGCTGAAAGGGTGCGCATGAGCCTCAATGCGCTCGGCCTCACGGAAGCCGCCGCCGGAATCCGCGACGGCCGGCTCAGTTCGGTGGAGCTTGTTGGCGACTGCCTCAAGCGCATCGATGAGGTCGACCGCGATATCGACGCGTGGGCGTTCCTCGATCGCGACCACGCGATGCTGCAGGCCGCGGCTGCCGACGATCGTCGCAAGCAGGGCAAAGCCATAGGCCCGCTGCATGGCGTGCCGGTCGGCATCAAGGATATCTTCGACACCGGCGACATGCCGACGGAATTCGGCTCGAAACTGTGGGCCGGACGCACGCCGCGCCGCGATGCAGCGGCTGTGGCGCGTCTGCGGGCGGCCGGAGCCGTGATCCTCGGCAAGACGGTGACGACCGAGTACGCCTACTTCAATCCGGGCAAGACCCGAAATCCGCACAACCCGGATCACACGCCGGGCGGATCGTCTTCCGGCTCGGCTGCTGCCGTTGCAGCGCTGATGGTGCCGGGCGCGATCGGCTCCCAGACCAACGGCTCGGTGATCCGTCCCGCCGCCTTCTGCGGCGTGGTCGGCTTCAAGCCGACACATGGACTGATTCCGCGGAGCGGCGCGCTGCTGCTGTCGCGGGCCCTCGATCATGTCGGCGTCTTTGCGCGCTCGGTCGACGATGCGGCACTGCTTGCCGAAATGCTTGCCGGCTTCGACGAACAGGATCCGGATACGCAGCCCCTTGCCCGTCCGCCGTTCGTCGAGGTGGCGGCGAGCGAGCCGCCATTGCCGCCGCGCTTCGCCTTCGTCCGCTCGCCGGCCTGGACGCATGCCGAGAAGGTGACCATGAAGGCGTTTGCCGAACTGGTGGAAACGCTGGGCGAGCACGTTTCCGAGGTCGCGATCGGGCAGGGTTTCGACCGCGCCATCGACATGCATCGCACCGTCATGGAAGTGGAGATGGCGCACAACCTGCACCGCGATTTCGAGCAGGGCGGCGAGTCCCTGAGCCAGGTGCTGCGCGCATTGATCGAGCGTGGGCGCAAGGTTCTCGCCGTCGACTACACCCGGGCGCTGGCCGGCGGCGCGACGCTCAACGCGGCGCTCGACGGTGTGTTCGACGAATACGACGCGATTCTGACCCCGGCCGCGCCAGGCCCGGCGCCGCGCGGCCTCGACAGTACCGGAAACCCGGCATTCTGCTCGCTGTGGACATATCTCGGCACGCCGGCGGTGACGCTGCCGCTGCTGCAATCGGAAAGTGGCCTGCCCGTCGGCGTGCAGTTGGTTGGGCGCCGCGGCAACGATGCGCGGCTGCTCCGGACCGCCAACTGGCTCGTCAAAACTCTCGGAAAACGCGGCCGCGGCAGAGCTGCGCCTGCGAAGACCGGTGCACGCGCGAAAACAAGGAGCGGCAGATGACCAATTTGATCACCGGACTGATCGGCATTGCCGGCGTCTGCGCGTTTCTCGGCATCATGCTCTGGTGGATCAAGGCGGTGCCGCTGATCATCATCTGCGTACTGGTGATGGCGCTGCTGATCTATGATTTCTACCAATCGCTGCGCGCCAACGGCAATGGAGCGGGATAGGTCGCGGCTGCCCGGCGGCTTCTACTGCCCAGCGCTCGTCAGCTTCTGCTGGCAGGCCTTGCTGATCTTCGACCGGTTCTGCTTCAGGCAGGCCAGAATGATCTGATCGCCTTCGTTCATCTGCGCCCGGCAATACCGCGAGACGTCGCGCGAGCACTCGTCATGCCCCTCCTTTTTTTGTGTTTGCGCCGACACGCTTGAGGCCATCAGGATCAGGGGAATGACGAAAAGGATCTTGGTCATTTGCTATGCCTTCACACCGGAGAAACGCAATCAGCGCGTTCTATAGCGTTTTCGAGCGAGGTGGGAACCGGCTCGCATCAGGAAAACGCATCAAAACGGGAATCCAGTGCGCCAAAATCCCGGCCGCACGCATTTGTGAACGGTGAAATGGCCCAACCGCTCGCCTTGTGAGCGCCGCGAAACGAAAAACGCCTGCGTCGCATCGACGCAAGCGTTCCCGAGAGCCAAAAGAGAGAGCCGGTTAGTGCGCGGCGAGCTTGCCGGACTTCTGCGCTGCGAGTTCGCGGTCCATCACGCCGCGGCACCCGGTGCTGAGATCGGCGCGATGCTTGATCATGCAGGCGGTGATTTTCGGAATGTTCGGGATTTCCGAGCTGCAGAGGCGGAACGCGTCGCCGGTGCACTGCTGCTGCGCTTCCGAACTGAAAGCGAAGCTCGCGGTCGAGGAAACGGCGGCGAAAGAGGTGGTCAAGGCCAGCACTAAACTGACCTTGCGAACGGTGGCGGTGAAGAGTGCGGTCATTTTCGGCTCCATTTGGTCCAGCTACGCGGACCGGCTGTTGATGGTTGCAGCATGCGCCTGGAGTCGCGCGGCGACTGTGACTGACGTCACTCAAACATAAACCCCTCATCTTCTTCGCGTAACCGGCGCTTGTTCGCGAGGTGTTAAGACTTTGTTGGCATTAATGCGTCGTTGCGTGTGTACCCCGAGTATCTGGAAAGAGTAGCGATGCGTAATGCGTTGGGCCTGATGCTGGCCAGTGTAGTGACGGCGGTTCTGATCACCGGCGTTTGGTTCTGGACCTCCTCGCCGCGCGCCGACGCGGCCCCACCTCAAACCGTCGCTGCCCGCAAGGCCGAGCCGTTGCCGGCGCCGGTCACGGCAAAGCTCGCGCTGAAGGACGACGTCGAGATCACGGCTTCTCTCTCGAAGCCGGCCCCGGCCCCGGCGCCCATCCCCGCGCCGCAGCCGATGCGCTCGACCTGCGCCAATCCCGACGCCCTTGGCGTTAGCCGCATGGTCGTGATCGACACCACGGGCGGTCCCGGCTTCGGCTTCCTGCAATACAAGCAGTTCGATTTCCTGACCGACAAGGAAGTGGTGCTGACGTTCGACGACGGTCCGTGGCCCACCACGCCGGCGGTGCTCAAGGCGCTTGCAGATGAATGCACGAAAGCCCTGTTCTTCCCGGTCGGCAGGCACATCACCTATCATCCGGAGATTCTGAAGCAGGTCGCGGCCGCCGGCCACACCATCGGCTCGCACACCTGGTCGCACGCCCATCTCGACAGCAAGAAACTGACCGAAGCGCAGGTCAAGGAAGAGATCGAGAAGGGCTTTAGCGCCGTGAAGATGGCGCTGGGGACCGCGCCCGCACCGTTCTTCCGTTTCCCGGGGCTTGCGCACACGCAACCGGCCCTCGGCTATCTCGCCTCGCGCAACATCTCGATGTTTTCAGTCGATGTTGATTCCAACGACTTCAGAACGTCGGGTCCCGACCAGGTCATCCAGAACGTCATGACCAAGCTCGACAAGCAGGGCAAGGGCGTCATCCTGATGCACGATCTGCAGAAGAACACAGCGATTGCGCTGCCGACACTGCTGCGCCGCCTGAAAGCCGGCGGTTACAAGGTCGTCCAGATGAAGGCCAAGGAGCAGCTCGAAACCCTGCCGGAATACGATGCGATGCTGGTGAAGGACCAGAAGGTGCCGGCGGTTGCCAGCCGCCCGATCAGCAGCGTGGTGCAGACGGTTTCGCAGTAAGGACAGCAGCGCCCGCGGGCGTCGGCACTTCACCAACCACCGTCATGGCCGGGCTTGACCCGGCCATCCACGTCTTTCTTCGCTCCTTCGTTCAAGAACGTGGATGCCCGGGACATCTAGCGCGAAGACGCGCTTCGCGCTGTTGCCCGGGCATGACGACATAGATTGATCGGCGGCGCAGAATTACCAGTAGATGCCGTGCCGGTGCAGCGCACCGATGATGCGCGCGATCCGGTAGCGAACGCCGTGCGGCCTCGCGCTCCTCGACATGTACGCTGCTCTCCGGGCCATAGGCCTTCCGGGACCGGCGCTCGCAGGCCGGGCAGCGGGCCGATGCATCCTGGCTGCCCTGGCCGCCCTGGGCGTGGCCGTCTCGGCCTTGCTCGTCTCGGGCTTAGGCTCGACGACGGCCGGCCGCTCGACATATTTTGGTGCTTCCGCAGCCTGCGGGGCTTCCGCGGTTTTCGATATGGGTGCCGGAGCGGCCTGCGTCTCGCTGCCGGCCAGCGACAAGCTCCGATCAGCAGCCTGAGCTGTGGCGGATGCCAAAACGAACCCTGTGATGAGAATGAATTTACGCATGTTTGTGTCTCCCCTTGAGGTCGAGGCGGAGACTATGCCGGGCAGCCGGTTCCCCGATGTGAGACAGGTCACGCACACGCACCGGTGACGCGCGCGCCGACTGTTCAAGCAATTTCTTGAAAGGCGTGGTGCCGCAAACAGGACTCGAACCTGTGACCCCGTCATTACGAATGAAAATATGCCGATTTCCTAAGTCGCTGACGCAGACACGTTTTTCCGTGTCGGCTGGGAAAATCACAGTTTTATCTGACATTTCGCCATAACCCCGTCATGTTGCCTTGTGTTTCGTTATATCCCGTGTATGGTTCGACGTGCAGACATACTGCAGACACGGGGGCCCACACAATGCCAGCCAGTCCGACCATCAGCGAAAAAATCGTTGCCGCACTTCCTGTGCCGGCCAAGGGCAACAAGCTGCACTACTTCAGCGGCGCCAGCCTGCAGGGCAAGAAGGCCCCGGCCGGTTTCGCGGTGCGCGTCACCGCCGCCGGCACCAAATCATTCGTGCTGTTCCACCGCGTCAACGGAAAACCCTACCTGCCGACGCTGGGGCGGTGGGATGCGAATGCGGGCGGTGGAAGCCTGACCGTGCGCGACGCGATCGTGAAGGCCGACAAGCTGGCGAAGGACTTCAAGAACGGCCGGCGCGAGGATCCCCGGCCAGACCGCACCCGCCGGCTGCAGGAGGGCGACCGCGTCGAGGGCGAAACCGTGTCCGGCCTGCTCGACAAGTTTGTGGAACGCTACGCCAGGAAAGAGGCCAAGCTGCGAACCGCGGACCAGATCGAGGCGACCTTTGACCGGCTGGTAAAGCCGCGAATCGGCACCATCGGGATTTATGAGCTTCGCCGCTCGAACGTGGTCGACATGCTCGACGAGATCGAGGACGAGAACGGCCCGGTCATGGCTGACCGCGTGCTGGCCCTCGTACGTAAGGCGTTCAACTGGTGGGCAACCCGCGACGACGATTTTCAGCCCCCAATCGTCAAGGGCATGGCCCGCACCAAGCCGAAGGAGCGCGCGGCAAAGCGCATCCTCGCCGATGACGAGATCCGGGACCTTTGGGCAGCGCTCGACATCGTCGACGCGCCCGAGTGCTACGCGCCTTTCGTCAAGATGCTGCTTTTGACCGCGACCCGCCGCAACGAGGCGGCAGACATGCACACGTCCGAACTTGAGGGCGACGTCTGGACGATCCCGGGCGCCCGCTACAAGGTCAAGATTGATCACGCCATACCGCTGACCGCCGCCGCTCGCGCATTGATCGGCGACAAGCCCCCCAGGGCGCGCAATTCGTGGTTTGTGTTTTCCACCAGTGTCAGCGGTCCCGACGGCGAAATGGAGCGCGACGGCAAGGTGGCGTTCAGCGGCTTTTCGAAAGCCAAGACCGAACTCGACAAGACGATTGCCGTGATCCGCAAGCGCGACGGCCGCGAACCTATGGCAAATTGGACGCTGCACGATCTTCGGCGCACCGCGCGAAGCCTCATGAGCCGCGCCAAGGTGCCAACCGATCACGCCGAGCGCGCGCTTGGGCACGTCATGGGCGGCGTGCGCGAGACGTATGACCGCCACGAATACCTCGACGAGAAGCGCGCAGCTTTCGAAGCGCTGTCGGCGCTGGTCGATCGGATCCTGCACCCGACCGCCGCCGACGTGCCAGTAACCGAGCGGGCGGCATAGCCATGGCCGACCCTCTATGGCCGCCGGTGGAAGAATGGACCCCGAAGGGCTGGTCGAGATCGGTCACACAAAACGTGCCGCTCGATCGGCTGGTTGAAAACGTCAGCGCCGCATGGCCGTGGCCGTATTCAGATGAACAGATTAACGCGATCGGCGACATGGTCCCCGCGACCACGCGCACCCAAACCATGGAAAGGATTGTCGGCATCGGCCGCCGCGCGGTTATCGCGCTGAAATTGAAGGGCGACCCTGAAGCCGGAAATGTAAACCTCAAGGCCGAAATAGACCGGTTGAAAGCGGCGGTTGAGGAAATCACCGCCGCGGCTAAAAGCATGTCGCGGGACGCTTGGCGGCATGTGGCCGAGAAGGCGAGCCCCTACAGCCCATTTCGTTCGGAGCCGTCGGCGCTGGCCGTGATTTTCGAGTTGCGCGCGGACGATATCCATTCGGGCGACGCCCCAGGCGCAAGGGATGGCCGCCCGGACTCCGATTTGCTCGGGCGCGTGCTTGTCGACATCGAGGCCGCCTTTGACGCGGCACACGGTGGCAAGCGACAAGGTCGCCCGGCCTTCCGGTTGGCTTGCGTTAACCCCTTGGGTTTTTGTCCGGTTGACTTCACGGAAGCCGACAAAAAGATGATCGAAAGCCAAATCCAGAGAGCCCGTAAGAAAAAGTAGTACCTGCAAAACCTCCGTTTTTTCGGCCGGTTGTTCAGGTGTACGGCCAAGCGCCCTATCGCCATTCTGTCTCAACGATAACGAGACAGAGGCAGTGCGATGGCAACCGATTTTGCGGCGAACTACATCCCCCGTAAGCAACTGGCGAAAGAGTTGGGCGAGCGCCTGCGTGGCCGCCCCTACGCCGAGATCACCCTGATCGCATGGGAAAAAGACGGTCGCGGCCCGCCGGTCACGCGCGTCGGTCGTGACGTCGTCTATTCCATCCCGAGCGTTGAGAAGTGGCTGAAGGCGCAAGAGCGCGCGGCCAAGGGCGAAACCGATTCCAACGCCGCGTAAGAAATGAGCCGCCCCCGGGGAAAGGGGCGGCTCTCGTTGTTTTCGCAGACCAAAAGCGCAACCCTGAGAGATTGCTACCGTGGAAATAGATCAAGCCGCCCCCAAGCCCAACGCACGGCAACGCGAACGCCATCTAAACCGCAGGGCATCCGAAACGCTCGCGTACGAGCTCGGCGGCACCAGCTTCACGATGACCATCGGCTTTTATCCCGACGGCCGCGTGGGCGAAGTTTTCCTGAATGCCGATCGCGCCAACAGCCTGCTCGACTTCCTGATGAGCGACGCGGCAATCCTCGCAAGCCTCGCGCTGCAGTATGGCGCGCCGCTCGACGAGATCAGACACGCCCTCAAGCGCGACATCCGCGGCACGGCCGCAAGCCCGATCGGCGCTGCGCTGGATCGGATTGCACCATGACGGTTCGCACATCCGATCCCCTATACGAGCTGCGCCGATTGCGTCGTGAAATGCTCGAGGCCGAGCGCCAGCTTGCAGAACCGCCGCCAGCTTTCCGCCGCGACCTAGCGCTCCTGCGCCTGGACCTGACGCAGGCCCGCGTTGCCGATCTTACCGCACGTCTGTGCGGCTGGACCCGCCGCGACCTTCCGCTTGAAAAGGCGGTGACGCCATGACGGAAAAACCGACACTCGCCGAGCCGATCACGGTTGCGAAGTTCTGGAAGAACCGCCGACGCGCCGAATCCGTGCACGTCACCCTTTCGGAATATGAAGGGCACGCGTTGATCAACGTTCGCGTTTATGCGACCGGCGCCGACGGAATCGACCGGCCCACCACCAAAGGCATCGCGATGGGCATCGGCAAATTGCCCGATCTCGCGCGCGCGATCGTGAATGCGGAAGCCCGCGCAATCGCCCTCGGCTTGATCGACGAGAAGGCGCCGGCCGAATGACTGCCGCAATCCTTGCCCCGAGCCAAGCGGACTTTGCCGCGCTGTGCGCCAGCCGCGCGCGGATGATGGCCGACGGCGATCTATTGATTTGTGATGCCGTAGACGAACTGCAGACGGTCGCCGAGCGATCGGGATTGATCGCCGCTATCGGCCAGGACGCGGTGCAAAACCTTATGGGCGAGGCAATCGCCGCCGCCTCGTTGGTCCCGGATCTCGCCGAACCGGATGAATTGGCCGAGGGCTGCGAAGCCGAGATCATGCTGCGCGCGGCCGAGCTTGTGCAGCAATGGGAGCTTGCCGACCCGCGCGACCGCTGGCGCCACACGGGCGAGCGACGGCCAGCCGTACGACCCGAGCCATCAGCGCGCCGCGAGCCCTACGCGCCTGCGCAGTCGACCGTCGAAGCATTCTGGCACGTCGTGCGCACGGACGACCCCGATTACCTCTCCCGCTGGCTTGCCGACCATCCAGCCGACGCGCCCGAACTGTTCAAACTCTGGAAGGCCCGCCGATGCTAGCGCGCGAAGAGCACATCACCGAGGAAACATTCCTAAAGGTCCCCGCCATTGCCGCGGTGGTTGCCGACCATGCGTCGCCGCAGGACGACGCGCCGATGCCAAGCAGCCCCGAGGACTACGGCTTGCCGGCGTACGGGGAGGCAATCACCGAGCCCGAGACGATCACGGCACAGGTGCGCGCACCGCTTCGTCTGACATGCCCGCCGGACTGGCGCGGCATCCCTATTCCGCCGATGCGCTGGCTGGCGACGAACAGGATCCCCGCAGATGACGTCACGATTTTGTCGGGCGACGGTGGCGGCGGCAAAACAACCATTTCGATGCAGCTTGCCGTTTCGGTCGCGTGCGACCTTGGCGACTGGCTTGGCACTACCTGCGAAGCGGGCCCGGTGATCTTTTTCAGCGGCGAAGAACCTGAAAACGAAATCCGCCGGCGGTTGGCCAGGGTATCCGTCAGCCGCGGGCTTCACGCGGATGACATCACAAACCTGCATTTTCACTTCGCCGAGCCCGATGAATGTATTCTCGGCACCGGCAAGCCGACATGTCCAATTACGCCGACGCCGCTTTTCGAATCGTTGTTCGAGGCCGCCCGGCAAATCCGGCCCGTGCTGATCATCGTCGACAGCAACGCCGCAACGCTTGGCGGCAACTATCTCGACCGCGTGCACGCCCGGACATTTGTCAGCATGTTTCGCCGCATCTGCCGCGAGATCAATTGCTCGGTGGTGTTGCTCGACCACCCCAGCCTCTCAGGCATGACCAATGGAAGCGGCCGCGCCGGCAACATGGACTGGCAGAACGCCGTCCGAGCGTTTTCCTACCTGCGATCGGTCGACAATGGCAACGGCACCAAAGGCCGCGAACTCGAGATCATGAAAACCAATTACGGCCCGCCAGGCGAGAAGGTACGGCTGCGTTGGGAAGATGGTTGCTATGTGCAGGAAGGCACCGCCCCGAGCCCACGGGCGGCCGCCGCCGAACGCAAGGTGGATGACTTGTTTCTCAGGTTGCTTGCCGAGCGCAACGCGCAAGGCCGCCACGTGACGCCGAGCAAGGCCGCTGGCTACGCGCCAAAGGAATTGGCCGCCATGCCATCCGCCGAGGGCTGCACCGCCTCGGCCCTTGCCAACGCGATGGAGCGGCTACTTGCCGCCGGCGAGATCGCCGTCGAACGGACAGGACCACCCACCAAACAACGCGCTCGCCTCGTTGTCGGACCCCTACCAACCACCCTACCAACCGCAGAATAGGGCTGCGAACCACCATGCCAACCGCTATTCCAACTACCCTACCAACTGGCCGGACCACCCTGCCAACGCCCTGCTTCCAACCCCCCATACCCCCCATGCGGTTGGAAGCGCCCTCGCGCGCATTCCGTGCCGTGTTCCAACGGTGGTCGCTAAGGCTCCCCCTCGTTGAAACACTCCCGATAGACCGGTCATCGTTATCCGTGAGGCCGGTTCAACAATTACCGTGCGTTGGAACTCCCCCACGATCCGAACCATCGTGGCTCATGACCAGCACAAGCACCGCCATATCCGCCGATAGCAATCCACAACGCGAGATCAAGCGCCGCAAACGACGCATCTCGCCCAAAATCGTTCAAGCCGTTGAGCTTCTCGCAAAAGGCGAATGCCGAACGCAAAAGCTTGCCGCGCAGCGTGTCGGCGTTTCCGAGGAATGGCTGTGCACCATGCTCGGGCGTGAAGAAACGCGCGTTTTGTTGGAACAAACGTGCCGGAAATACCTCCGAACGGGCAAAGTCCGCGCAACGGCGCGCCTGGTCGAGCTGCTGGATAGCCCGTCGCAGCGGACCGCGCTGGAGGCCTCAAAGCATGTGCTCGGGATTGAGGGCATCACACCGCCGCGCGACCCGTTCCAGGTCAACGTGGGCCTGGATGTCAGCGTTGGCTATGTCATTGATTTGAGTGGCCCGGATCCGCGCGACACCGTGCGAACGATCGATGGTGTGTCGACCCGCGAGGGCGACCGATGACCGGGCCCGCGGCAACGGTATCTGCCGACACAGTGCAGACACGCCAGCCAGCACATGCGAGAACCGCAGTAATTGAAGACCTTTCCGACATTCGACCCTGTGATCACAAATCAAGGGCGGTGCCGATCGGTGCTGACCGGCGTGGCGATTGCCGGGCCAGCGGAGTCCAGCCAGCGGCTTGCAGCGGCCAGCCGGCGATTTCGGAAGGGTATGCGCGCGCGCCCTCTATCAGCATCTTTCACTCTGGTAGAGACAGCGCGCCCGCATGCGAGGCCCGAGCAGTCGGCATTTTCGAGGCCCCCCGGGATACCTCGCGCCCAGCGCGCGCCCACACGAAGCCGCCGGGTAAAATTCACGGTTTCGCCGCCCGACCCGGGTCCCGGCCTAACGATCCCAGAAAAAGCATCGTGTGCACCGCACAATCGGGTTTCCAGAATTTTCCCCGGAAAACCATCGCCAAAATGGAGGCCTGAAATGGATCGATCTGGCCTTCACCGTCTGCGGATTGCGGATCGCGCCGATCTCTCCGGGTTACTCATCGCCTTGAACGGCGCGAAGAGCGCGGTGCGCACCGATGAGTGCGGTGACTGGATCATTGCAGGCTCACGCGGCCACATCCGCGCCTGCGATCGAACGTTCACCGCCTACGTTGGGTGTGGCTCTGCCATGGGCTGGACCGTCGTGAAGAAGCAACTCGCCGGCTTCACGGCCGTTCATCAGGACGGCGACCAGGAGGGCATCCTGACGCTGACGCGGCTGCCGGACGCCGACGAGGCCGCGCGGCTGCGGCACTATGTCGGTCTGCGCCAGACGCACGAGGCCCGTGGCGCCGCCTTGCATCCCGACCGTAAACGAGGCCCGTCGGAAGGCCCTTTACAGGCCGTTTCATCGCGCCAAACGACGACGCCGCTACCCCACCACCCGGAAGCGACCGCGCGGCGAAAAATCCATGAACTCGATTTGACCTGAAAGGCAGACCGATGCTCACCGACAAAAACGAAACTCTCTCGGACGCCCAGGCGCTGACTGCGACCGCGATCTCGACCAAGGTGTACGACCTGCTCCCGTCGGGCGGCGCGGTTGGCTCGGGCCGTCCCGGCGGGCCCACGGCAAACACCACGGCGAACATCGCCGGCACGCCGCTCTACCTCTACGTCCGGGTTGACACGGTGCTCGACAGCGCCGGCGAAGCAGCCACGCTCACGGTAACCGTCGAGAGCTCGGCCGACACGTCGAACGGCACGCCGACGGTGCACTGGCGATCCAACCTGATCGCGGAAGCGACGCTCGCGACGGGCTACTGGATTGCCAGGGGCGTTGGGCTGCCGCCCGGCGATTACAAGCGCTACGTCTGCGTGAAGTACACGGTCGGCACCGAGAACTTCACCTCGGGCAACATCTCGGCATGGCTCTCCAACATCGCGGGGCCGATCGAAAGTGACGAATACGCGCGCGGCACCGAACACGGCATCAACTGATCCTGCGAACAAATGAGAGCGAAACCAATGAGCACCACCACGAAGACCACGAAGACCCCGACGACCCCGAAGACTTCCGACGAGGCCCGCAAGCTGATCGGCGAGTTCACCGCCAAACGCGCCGGCCTGCAGGCCGTTCTCGATTCCGGGACCGAACGCCGGCGCGCCTTCGCGACCGCGGCCGAGTTTGGCGACGCGTCCGCCAAGGCGAATTTGAAAAACATCGAAGCCGAAGAGGGATCCGCGCGCGGCGCCCTGCAAAACCTGGACCTCGTTATTGCCGCCATGGAGCAATTGCGCGGCGATTTGCAGGCGCGCGAAGCGGAAGACCTCGGCAGGCAGCGCGAGGTGGAGCTGTCCGAAGCGACCGACCGGCTGCTGGCCGTCGACGATGCGATCGACGACATCCTCGACCAGGCCCGCGAGCTCCTCATTCAGCGCGGGGAAATCGCCGCCTCGCCGATCTTCGATCATGCGCGGAAGCACAATTTCGGTGTTGGCGGCGTCGAGCACACGCAGGAAATGGGCCAGTCGCTGCTTTGCTACTTCGACCGCTGGCTGAGTTGGCTGCCGGGCAGTCACCATTATCGGTATGACCGCATCGAGCGTTGTGCCGATTGGGATGCGAGACAACTCGCACGAAAATCGCCGCGCATGCTTGAGCGAGGCCCGAGGGTTCCGAGCCCGATCGAGAGCAGCATGGAACGGTTCATGGATGGGCCAAGCTGGACCCGTGGTCAGTGGGGTTTCGATTCCAGCACGAAGCTTCCCGAAACCAAAGTGCTTCAACCGGGCGAATTTCCTGATGTCCTCGACGACGAGATGGGCATGCGGCTGAAGGGTCGGGTGAGCAGAAACCCGGGCCCGGGAAGTTGGAAGGAAGTCGCCGCACCGGGCGGCGGGACGCGACGATAAAAACGATGGCGAGTTTCTTCAAGCCTGACGTCCCCAAGCAAGATCCAGCAGTTGCGAAGCAGCAGCAGGATGAGCAGGCCCGCGCGGCGGCGTGGCGGATCCGTGAGACGCAGGATCAGTTGCAGACCGAGACACTGCTGCGTTCCCGCCGGCTCGGCATTCGCTCCCTGACCGGCTCGTTCGGCGGCGGTCGCACATCATTGCTCGGGGTTGGCTAACAATGGAAGCAGCACAATTGAAAATCGCAACTCCGGATCCGCTGCTCAAGCATAACGGCCGCGACCCCATCATCGTCGATCGGGCAACACCCGCGTATCGGGCTCTCATGCTCGAGATCGAGAGGATGCGGCAAGCTGTCGGTTGGCCATGTTGGCAACTTGAAGAAGTGGCCGGGCTAAATGACGGCCACTATCAGCACTTGCTGCATGCGGACCGTCCGCATGGCCGGCAAGGTAGTTGGAAGATGATTCAGTTACTCGTTGAAGCTCTTTTCCCTGCGGGCTTCGATCTCGTTCTCATGCCGAAACGTGGCGGAGCACTCACTGCGGAATCGCATGCGCTCAAGGTGAAGTTCGCACAGGCCGACCATAACCGGCAGACCCGCCGCGAACTGATGCGCGAGCTGGGCAAGCGCGGCGCGGCAGCGCGCAAGCTCAAACTCACCGAAAAGCAGATCAAAAAGATTGCCCGGAACGCCTCAAAAGTCGCGGCGATAAAAAGATCAAAAGAGGCTGCGGCGCGGGCAAAAGGCGAATGTCCGGCGCCTCACCTAAGCGCGCCACCGTGCGTTGGCAATGATCAATCGCCTCCAGCAGAGTGTTCCTAGTCGCTTCAGGACAACCAACGAGGATCACCTGATGCTTCCGCGTATCACAGGCAAAGGCCGGCCGATGGCCTCGTTACGTCGAGGGCACATGGACGCCGGTGCTCACCTTCGCCACGCCGGGGAATCTCAGCGTGGCGTATTCGGTGCAGGTCGGCTTCTACACGCGCATTGGCAACCTGGTGACGGCCGGGTTCCTGATCACGACCTCGTCGTTCACGCATACCACGGCGAGCGGCGCTGCCCAGATCACCGGCCTTCCGTTCACCTCGAAGAACGTCTCTAACCAGAACGTTTATGGCCCCGCGTTCTGGCAGGGAATCACGAAGGCGAACTACACCAATGTAATGGCCCGCCTAGCCGCAAACTCGAACATCATCGATTTCGGGATTGCCGGATCCGGCCAAACCGCGACGGTGGTCGCTTTCGGCGATATGCCAACCGGCGGATCTGTTGCACTGCACGGAACTCTGGCGTTCAAGGTCTAGCGCGCACGGAGTTTCGATCAGCCCGCCGTTATTGACGAAACACTTGGGTTCGCCGATTCGGAAGCTGGAAGCCTCGTTGAAATATCGATCCTGCCGTAAAGGCCGCTACGCCCCGCCGGATCGCATGATCAAATTTACGGCTGCGCGCGATCGCGCCTTACAAGTGTGCATCCCCGACGAAGAGCGTTAATCGGCGCGGGCACAGGTTGGCTCTCCGACATCGCACCTTGGGGTGCTATTTCACGAATTCTGCGGCTGATTTTTGCCACCTTGGGCCACAAGGGTCACGGTCGTGATGCAAGTTTTGCAACGTTCGATAAACCTGAGAGGTTGAGCGAATGATAGTTCCAGCGAGGCAGCCAGCGGCCAGCCCGACCATCCACGGAAAAGGTGCCGAGTAAGGTCTCCAGCTCCTCCTTGTTTGCAATTCCGACGACAGGTGACAGGCGTTTGAAGTAAGTGGCCGATTCCGCCCGCGCGAAAATTTCAAAGGGCCCGTGCATTTCATAAGAATACAGGAGCGTTTCCGGATACCACGAATGGTAGTCGTCTTCGGAGATTGCCGATCTCAGGAATAATACGAAATCCGCGGCCATGATGCTTTCAAATTGAAGGCCACTACCATGAGAGCGTTTCTCTAAGAGATCGGCTCTCAGAGAGACGCGGCGGAGTTCTTGCTGCTTTGCTTCGAGTGACCTCAGCGGTTGTCGGATGATCGAAAAAGGCTGCATCGCCTCGTTGGGCTTCTGATCATTCTTTACGTAAAAACGAAAATCGAAAACTTCGGCGACAGTTTCGAAGCGCTCGTATCGCAAAAGGATTGCGATGGAGTAGAGAAACAGTTCGTGGACAATAAAAACGAAGTTATCGAAATCCCACTGCTTCCAGCTGTTCACCGAGGGAGGCTTTGACATGAACGGAATGGCGCCTTCGAAAAACCTTTGCAACACCTGAGTAAGCTTTGGCCCTGACTCGGGCGCAGCGGCAAACATGAACTCGATGAATTCGTTTCTATAAGGGAGAAAAGCGTCAATACTGTCTAAGACCGCTTGGGGGAAGTCTTTGTGATTCGGGTCTATTCGAAAATTTTCTAGAGCCGCAATGAGGGACTCGAGGTAGTTATTCATCGCGACCGGGGCGGATGCCGCACTGTTGCGAGTCAGTTCTGTGGCTCTTTTTGCCTTTGATCGTGTCGGGCTTGGTAGTGTGTCCTCTTTCAGAAACTCCGGCATTTCCCCGAGCGTCGGCATCACGAACATTGGTTTGTCGTACAGCCATCGAAGCAGTTGCTCGAAATTGGTCGCATACCGATCATCCGAGCTCATATCGATGTATTTTCGGGAGCCCAAAAAGGTTGGCAGACAAGGGGCGCCGTCCTCGTCTAACTCCGATAACACTGCCACGAATTTCGTTTGGTCGGTTTTCTTGTAAATTTCTCCGGACATGATCTGCGATTCGGTGCCAACGCCGCCACGTCTCTTGTCAGCTTTCTCCGCGTAGCGCTTATCCGAAACGATAACTACCTTCGTTACCTCTGGGTCGACGACCATCGATTCCATGAACTGTACCGCATCGTGCCCCTCGCGGAGGTGCCACTTGTCCAAGATTACTTGCACCCCTTTCTCGACCAGCTCTGTGGCCAAATCCATCACCCATCGTTCGTGCGCTGGGGATGTCCAGCTGTAAGAGATGAACGTTTTCGGGCCAGCCATGTTTCTATCTCCGGGTGCGAATCGGAAAGCACGCTAACGCTTTATGGATTTACCGCTAAGGGCGCGATGAGTTATTCACAACCAGGCCTTTTCTCGGAACCTACTGATCGCGCGTCAGCTTGCGGTGTCCCCAATGGATATCCTAGCGCCCGGGATTGAACACCCGCTCGACATGACGGTTCAGCGCCTTCATGACCCCGATGCGCGCCAGCATCGTCGGACCGCCTCGCGACACCAGCATCAGGACCTCGATCGCCGTTTGCCATTCCGGCAAGTCGGATTCCTTTTTCGATAGCTTCGTGATGTAGTCTGCCGCGTCCTTCAGCGTGAGCAGCTGCCGGCCGTCGGGTAGAACGATGGGATCCTCGAACGGTGTCGACCAGGGCACGGAAAAAGCTTTTTTAAAAATGAGGGCGGGGCCGCCCGTGGGGACAAGCGGGCCCCTAATCGCGCAGTACACAGGCGGGACTAGTCGCCATCTGCGCGACTGCTGTCACGCTTGTCTGGATCGGTCGCAACGAAACTCGAGTGTTAAGCTTGATGTTCGTCGCGGAGGTTAATTCTGGAACTCGGTCAGCATCAAGCGAACAGATCGGCGCCGGCGATCTAGCCTGTTTGCCCTTCCTGAAACTGAGCCCTAATCTCCTCGGGGCTCATCATCTCGTTGGAATGAAGCCGATGGCTGACGCGGTCTCGCATCAAATCCAATAACGCCAGTTTCAGGTTCACAAGGAACAGTGTCCTGTTGCTGTCGATGGGTTCTACTACTTCCTTGCTATCCCCACCAATGCGGGGATTGGGGTAGTAGGTTCTGCCCTTATGGATCGCCAGCTTGCCAACGTATTTCAGTGTGTCCTCGGAAGCAAATGAGGCGCCCAGGTTATGAGCAAAAACGTTCCTGATGCGAGCGATGCCTTTGAGTGTGTCGCGCGTCGGACGATCGATGGCGTTTAGGAGGTACAGCAATTCGATCTGCGGCCCGATAGCGCCAAGTGGCATGTCCGGCTTGAATTGGTCTTCAATGACCTTGGGATCGTTCCGCAGCCTTTCTACCAATGTGCGCTCGACCGCTTCCTCCAGAAGGGACCCGCCAAGGACAGCCACAAGGGTTTCTGATCCTGTTGTCAGAATCTCACCAATCGCCGCTAGGTGAGCGTCGTTGAATATCGCCCATGTCATGGTTATGCCGCCCCTTACGTCAATCAATTTGGCCGTTGGCCCTCATGTCGACCGGTCGAGTTTTTCCGCAACCCGAGGGCGAGGGCAAGGGGATGACCGTGACAATGACGGTGGATCAACTTTCTTCAGCCATTGACCGGCCGCGACTCAGGCTCTGCATCTGCCGGCGCAATCACGCGCATGGTCACGAGAATCATCAGGCTGTTGGAGCGTAGAACTCACCAACCAAATATCGAACGTGGTCGGGCTTAGAATCAGACGACTGCGTGGCGACGAAATATCCCGCCGGCGCGGCTATCCACAAGTCGATCTGCTCGTCGGTCAGAGTGACGGTGCCGTCACGGAATTTATAGTCGCCCGCCCTTGTCGGATCCCCGACGTCGTTCCAACCAATTCGGATTTCCATAGGCTTTCTCCATTTGTGAGAGAGGGCGCAAGCTCAGGGATTGCCTAGAACACCGATAACAATAGCGGCGATCAGGATGAAGGCCATAGCGATCACGGTTGCTCGGCCATACCGCTGGTTGCGGAAACGCGAAAGCGCCCCGAAAGGGGATGGATTTTTAACCAAATCAGCGGGTCTGCTGGTTTGTATTGCCGGTCTTTGGCCTCGCGGCTTCCCTCGCCCGCTCAGCTTGCCATGCGTCGTATTCGGGCGTGCCGGGCCGCGGCGGCGCACCCGGAGGCAATCCGCCCATCCAATGCGGCATGTCGGCGACATGGGGGCCGCTCGCACAGGCCGAGACCGAGAGGCAGAGTGAGCACAGGATTAGCAATGTCCGGAGCACGGTCGGAATCCTCCGCGCTGCAAACGTCCTCCGGTCAGTCGAGCACGTTTCCTCGAGAGGGGGAATTGTTTTTTAAGCAAAGCAGCAGATGTCAGTTAAGACTCACCGCGAGATTTCATGCTTTCGGCTGTCGTCTCCTTAGGCGCGCGTACAGCGCCCCAGCTAGACCAACCCCCACAACAGAAGCAACGGTAAGGGCCGATCGGCTTTCCTCTCCGTCCTGAAACAGAAGCGCACAACCGACGGCGATGATCAATGCGACGACTGTCAAAGGAAGCCGGTAGACGTTCGCGAATAGCCAATCCGAATGATGCTTACCACCCAGCCAAGCGGCGTAGAACACCATTGCTGCAAGTGCCAGTACGTAGACTCCCAAGACGAAAATCGCAGGATATTGGAGCGCGGGTGGGCCATGCAGGAGAACCACAAACGCCAGCAGTAGGAGAGCAGTTCCACCAAAACCAATCGCGGTCATGTGCTTGCGCCACGTCATTTCCCCTTCGCCTTCATTAGCCCCAGCTCTACTAGGCGGCGGAACGCTTCCGAACGAGTGGTGTCATTCGCCGCCGCCCATGCCTCTACTTCGGCAATCAATGGGGTCGGCATCCGCGCGGCAATATGCGGGTCTTTCCCGGTTGCGGGACGACCGCGCCGTTTTTTAGGTGCAACCTTTATTGACTTCTTCATAATTTAGGTTGTACCCTAAAAACGAGCCGAGTGGAAGCTGACACTTCCACCCCGGCTCTAACCCGAGCCAAAAAGGATGGCCCTCCAAATGACCCAGGCTAAACGCGTGCATAGCACGCCACCCACAAACACGTCTGCACTTCCCGTCGACCCGACGCGGCGGCGCCTACTCACCATCGCTACCGGCGGCGCCGTTGCCGCTGCAATCCCCGCTGCTGCCCTGGCGGACGCGTCTGCGGTCGATCCGATCTACGCCGCCATCGGCAAGCACCAGCAGGCTGTCGCCGCGCATGATGCGGTCGTGGATGTTCGCGCTGCCTTCGACGACTTCAACATGAACGACGAGCAGAAGACGCAACTCGCCGGTCTTAAGGCCGCGGTGGAAGAGGCATGGGATCGTTTGGAAGACACCGGCAGCGACCTTGTCAATACCAAGTCCACCACGCTCGCCGGTGTCGCGGCCCTCTGCAGATACGTTGAGCCGCTTCTCAATGAGCAGGACACGGTCAACTTGCCGGAGGTGATCTGTTGGGATGATGATACTGCATCAACGGCGGCGGGTGCGCTCGCGAACGCAATCGCGGCGGCGGTCGAGGCCATCATTCGGCAGGGGATGCAATCATGAACGTTGTCGAGTTTCCGATAGCTGATCGGCCGATCACGGAAAGCCAGATGGACAAACTCCATTCTCAAGCCTTCCGCGATCTCGAGTCCAGGATTTGCGATTGCGTAAGCATGGCGAAGATCGCCGCTCAGGCGGTGATGAACATAAGGACTGACGACCGCGAGTTGGTTTTCGCGGTGGCGCATGCGTCCGAAATGCTGGACACGCTCAAGGCCGACTACTACGCCGCCTACCACGGCAAAAAACCGCTGGAGCCATAGCGCGCGCCGCCGCGCCCTCGCTGAAAACGACAGGCCGCCCGGCTCACCCCGGGCGGCTTTTTCACGCCCGCCGGTTCACGCTGGCGGGCCAACTGCGCGACCCTTCGCCACAACGAGCTAAACCACCCGCATTGGGAAAAGCGTGAGCTCGCCGATTTCTGAGTGAGAGGCGGTGCAGGGCACAGGTTGTCCCTAGAGAGGTGGTTTGCACTTGAAGTCAATCTCATTCAGGCAGATGCCGGCGTGCGCGACGTTCGTGGCTGTAGGAGAGATCTTTAACTCGATCGAGCGATTGATGCTGTAATAAACGACCGCTGTTCCTAAAATCGCAAAAAATATCCCAGGGGCGACCTTTAACTTTGCCTCTCCAATCTTCGGCATCTTGAACTGTCCGTCATTGGTGACGGTCACCGGAATTTGCGCGAACAATCTGTATCCGAAATAAATGCAAAGGCAGCCGATCAGGGTTCCAAGTGTGAGTTGAGCCAAACGCGTCAGGATCAGATATTCCGCAGCCATGATTGCACCTCCGTGGGTTGTCCCCAAGGTACGGAAGGTCTGTCCTTCGGGTTTCGGCCCCGGCTTCATTTTCCAAAGTGAGATGCCGCCGGCGGCACAGACTCGCCCATGCGCTGGCGCCGATCGACCGGCACATGCAGCCCGCAAGATCCGGGCTCACCGGCGGGCTTCCTAGACTCAGCAAAAGCGCATTCCCAGGGGCCCAACTATCTCAAATCAGCGTAGTTAGATTGTCGATGGCTAGTTTGAGGTATCGCGGCGTAAGTGTTTTGGGCGGATTGTCGGTGAGATATTGCACAATGCGTGTCGCAAGATCTGATGAGATGGCCCCGCGGTGCTTAGCGCCGCGGATTTCGTTCTGAAGAAACGTCGTCGCCCTTGAGCAATCGAGATGGCAGGCGTGTGTCAGCGCTGCGTGGTCAGCTGCTTCGAGAGCGAACTGGCCAACCCCGTGGGGACGTGGGTCGGTGTTGATCCAGAAAAACAAATCGTCAGCTGCACAGATGCAAATAGTGATCTTGTCCTTTGTCGGACGCGCCAACGTCGTGTTAACGACGTAAACGTGCCCAACATTCACAAAACACCATATGCTGCGAATTCGGCTGCTTCTTGGATGATTTGATCGCGAGCGGGATTATCATCGTCGATCATTGCTTCGTATGACATAGGTCCGTTTGTCGAAGCCGATCGCCAAGACTTTTCAAGGTGCGTCAAATTCGAAAGAGCTGAAAAACCCCGTGGAGCCTTTTCGAAAGGCCTGCAGAAGGCAATCGCTTCATCTAAACATTCGAGATCGCTCGGCGAGAGAGCCTCGAAATCCGGCTGGCGCTGTGCGCGGATGCGGGAATAACGCTCTTTCGTGACAATGAATGCTCGCGTTATTGCGTCCGGATCCCCCGCTTGATCCAGCTCGCCTTCTATGAAGTTGTAGATAGTCGACGGTACCGGGCCGTTAGGCATGGCGATAAAAGTATCAGCCACAATCGGTCGCGCGTAGCGATTGAGGTGATATTTTTCGGCGTAAAACAGGACCTTGGACGCATAGAACGCCGTGATTTCCGGCCATTTCGAAGCCACGTAAGTCAGCGCCTCGACGCCCTTTTTTTCGTCGAATTGGAAGCGGAGCTCGGAATGTTCCATGGTCATAGATTCGCATATGGTGCTTGACTTGTCATTGGCAAATGACTCCGCCTGAGTCGCGCTTTGGCCGGTAACCCTACGGAAGCGACATTTCAGCAACGTAAATGTGCCGGATTTTGTGCCTTCACGAAGTCGAGCAGGGAACCGGAGCGGCCGTTTTTCTCGCCCAGCGGCGGCAATCGGTTTGCAGACACAGTGCCGACACGGGGCTTTTCGGAGATCCTGCGAAGTTGGCTAAGTGCTTGAAAAGGCTGGTGCCGCAAACAGGACTCGAACCTGTGACCCCGTCATTACGAATGACGTGCTCTACCAACTGAGCTATTGCGGCGGACCAAACACGGCGTTCGGGCGTGACCCGGAAAACGCCCGCACCTGATATCGGGGACGGCCCCGATTGGCAAGAAAAACGCGGGCCTAAAAAAACCTAGTTGCCGCCCCAGCGTGACAAAAATCCGCGCCAGCCGCCGGCCTGCGCCTTGGGCGTGCCGATTTGTTCCGCGAATTCGTCGGCTGGGCCCTCGTCGTCGACCCCGGGATCGTCCGGCGCTCGAATAAGGGGAATCACGGCCGGAATCGGGGTCGGAATCGCCTTCGGAATATCCTGCCGTGAGCGGAACAGGGGGGCCGGCCGGCTTGGCGCCGGTTCGGCCAGCGGGGCTGGCGCTGGCGCGGGGACCGGCTCGGCCGGGATCGCCTCGGGGCGGGTCGGTTCGGCCGGAGCCGGCTCGGCGGCAGCAGCCGGAGGAGGCGCATTGTCCTGCTCGGCGGGCGGCGCCGGCGTAACGGGGGCAATGGGCTCGGCAACCGATTCGTTGACGTCCTTTGGCGGCTCGAGCACGACGGCCCGGCGGGGGGTCGCCAGCATGGCTTCCTCGAAGGCTGAGGATTCGATCGCGACCCCCTTGTCGGACGGCAGCGCCGCGACCGGCGTCTGCCACTGGAAGGCATCCAGCCTGCCGGTGACCGGGGAGACCGGCCGCCAGCGATCGCTGACATAGCCATCCGCAGTCCAGGCCGGATCGTGCAGCGCGCGCACCGCGCGCAAGGTCCATGCCCGCGCCCGGCCGCTATCGCCATGTTCGGTGCGTTCGAGCTCCGCCATCAACAGCGCCACCCGTTGCGTAGGTGCTGCGATGAACTGCGCCAACGCCTCGCGCGCTTTTGTAAACTCCGACGCGTCGATCGCGGCGCGCGCAATCGCAAGCGCCCCCTCGATGTGGCCGGGCATCTTCGCCGCGAGCGTCTCGACCCGCACCAGCCGCTGGCGTGCGGAATCGCCGAGCTTCACATGCGCGTAAGCATCCGCCAGATCGGGATGCGGCTGCGCCAGCCACGCCGTCTCGACCAGACGCATCGAACGCCGGATCTGATGCGCTTCGCTCTCGAACTTGCTCGCCAGCACCGCGGCCGGCACCAGCGTCGGCGCCAGCTTGACCGCCTCCATCACGCTGTCGCGCGACAAATCGCGATCGACCTTTTCGAGTTCGAGCGCGCGTGCCGTCAGCAGCACGCCGCGGTGCCGGCGATAGGTCGCCCTGTCGATCAGCCCGGCGGATTGATTGTTGTCGAGGATCTTGAGCGCGCCGGCCCAGTCGCCCTTGGCGCAGCAGAAGCCGAGCACGGCATGCGAGGCCCATGACGATGACGGCGACAGTTTCAGCGCTTCCTCGGCGACCATGACGGCGGCAACCGGATCGTCGGCGCGCTGCGCCTCGATGAACAGGCCGCGCAGGCCCAACAGCCGCGTGTCTTCGCGCTCGGCCATGGCGCGGAAAGCGCGCTGCGCGCCTTCGCGGTCGCCGTCGAGCTGCGCCGACTGCGCATGCAGCAGCAGCGCCAGCGGATCGTGCGCCGCATGTTTCCGCGCCGCCTCGGCATGGACGCGGGCCGCCGTGGAATCGCCATGGCCGATCGCCAGCAGCCCTTGCGTGATCGCATTCCGGCCGCGGGCCTGACGCCGTTCGCGCCGGTTGCGTCGCATACGCGCCGGCGTGCGCCACACGCCACGCAGGATTGCCCACATCATCATGGCGGCAACGACGACGATACCCAGCACCAGCACGAAGACCGGCAGCGTGGTCTGGACGCGATAGCCGCCCCATGACAGCACGACATCGCCGGTCTGCTCGGCAATCCAGGCCGCGCCGGCCGCTCCCAGCGCGATCAGCAACAGAAACAGAATGATCCGGACCATCGAAATCCTTATTGCGCCGGTTTGGCGAGCGCAGCCATGGCATCGGCCGCAAATTGACGGGATGCGGCCAGCGCGGCGTCGCGTGCATCGGCCCGTTCAAGCCAGGACTGCGCCGCGGCGCGATCGTCCGGCTCCAGCGTCTTCAATTCCCGTCGCGCCTCGTGGGAGTCATTTCGCAGCGCAGCCGCGGTAATCCGCGCCACCACGGCACCGCGATCATTGCCGACGGTATCGGTGCGTTCGATCTTGACCAGTTTGGCGGCACCCGCCTGCAGACGCTCGACGATGCCCGTGCCGGTCGTGGCGGTGCTCTGCTGGGCGGCCGGCATCAGCTTCGGCACCAGCGCCAGCAGTTCCGTGCTCAGTCTGCCGGCGTTCGGCACGCCCTTTTCCGCAAACTGATCGAGCGGCATCAGGACGTCCGGATTGGGCGCCAGCGCCTTGGTCGCGGCGAGCGCCGCCGGATAGGGATCGCCGATCCGGACCAGCACATCGAGCAGTGCTCCCGCCACGAGGCGGCGCAGCGCCATGTCGTCGGCTGGTTTGGCGCCGGCAAGCTTGCTGCCTTGCTGCGCGATCTCGGCGCTCTGCGCCCGCATCAGGCTCTCGATCTTCGCGATGCGCTCATCGATCCCGGAGAGATCGACAGACGCGGTGCCGTCGCCACGTGGGGCTGATTTCACATCGTTGATGGCGGACCCCAGCTTCTCGCCTTGCGCCCGCGTTGCCGCGAGCTCGGCGCGCAACGCCGCGACTGTTTTTTCCAGGGCCTCGGTGCGCGCGGCAGCCGCAGGATCGAGTACCGGCTTGCCGACCTTTGGCTCCAGTCCGGCGACACGGGCGGAGAGACCGTCGATGGCGGCACTGAGCTGTGGGGCAGGCGGCGCGGACGCGGGCTGAATCGCGGGCCAGCCGAGTAACCAGCCGACGCCGATCACCAGCGCAGCCGCGACCGCGCCGGAGACCGGCGCGATGATCCAGGGCGAGACAGGCCGGGAGGCCGGCTCTGCTGCAACTGGAGACTTCTCAACTGCAGCTTTGGCGACCTCGGGCGCGGGCTCAGCCACGGGCTCGGGTTCGGGCGGCGCCTCGCCAGAGCTCTTCGTCTCGCTCGACACTTCGGTCGCGTCGAGATCGATGGTCGGTGGCTCGCGCTTCGGCCGGCCCGACTCGGGCAGCGATCCAGTGTCTTCGGGCCTGTCATCGACCATCACAGCGGTTCCCTCTGGTGGTTAGGTGCCGGAACTTAGCAGAATCGGGACGTCTTAGAGCATGATCCGGCAGTGGCAGCACCGGTTTTCCGATAAGACCATGCTCAGACTTAAAGATTAGAGCTCGGCCGCGGTTGCAACGCCCGGCCCAGCGCCTCGAACAGGGCATTTTCGTCCGGCGAAGCCGCCGCCGTGACCTGGGTCGCGCCGGCATCCCGCAAGACCGCGGCGACGGCCGCCGAAATGCAGCATTGCGGCAGCGCCAGTGCCGAGATTTCGACGCCCCCGGAGCGGGCCGCCTCCAGAAATGCCCGCGCGCTGCGCCGTGAATAATGCAGCACGGCCTCAATCTCATGCGCCACAAAGGCGTCACATATTTCCCGCGGCAGGCTGGGCACGGGCACCATCCGGTAGGTGGTGTGCGTCACGACCGTAAAGCCGCTCTCGCCGAGTTCGCCGGCGAGATCGCGTGCGAGATCGGCACCCGCGAGGTACAATAGCGGGCTGGCTTTCTTCAGTTGCTTCGACCTCGCACGTGCCAGCACCAGATCGCGCAACGCGCCGGCGTCGCCCTTTGATGCGATCACGTCGCCAAACCCGGCATTGCGCGCTGCGGCTGCGGTATTTTCTCCGACCGCGAACAGGGGCAGTTTGAGGAACCGGCTGTCGGCAAGATGGGGTGCGGTGGCACGCAGTGCGTTGGCACTGGTGACGATGACGGCGCCGTAGGTCGCGTCCGCATCGTCCTGGAACGGCACCGGTTCGAACCGCAGCATCGGCGCGCGCAGGACATCGAACCCCCGCGCGCGCAGCGCCTCGGCCGTCGTCTCATCATCCGGATGCGGGCGCGTGACGAGAACGGCCATATTTCAGATCTCCGCCAAAACGATTTCGGCACACTCAAGCGATTGCACGCCGTCACCTCGTAATGCTACCCGGTTACGGAAGCGTTGTTTTTTGCGACAGCGCAAGGGTTCAAATAAGGGATCAAATTGGACAACGACACGCCGATGCTGGTGCTGGGTATCGAGACCACCTGCGATGAAACCGCGGCGGCCGTGGTGGAACGCCAGCGCGACGGCAGCGGCAAGATTCTGTCCAATATCGTGCGCTCGCAGACCTCGGAGCACGCCCGTTTCGGCGGCGTGGTCCCGGAGATCGCGGCGCGCGCCCATGTCGACCTGCTCGATGGCATCGTCGGGCAAGCGATGAAGGGCGCGAATGTCGGTTTCGCGCAACTCTCGGCGGTGGCGGCCGCCGCCGGCCCCGGCCTGATTGGCGGCGTGATCGTCGGCCTCACCACCGCCAAGGCCATCGCGATGGTGCATGACACGCCGCTGATCGCGGTCAATCATCTCGAGGCCCACGCGCTGACGCCGCGACTGACCTGCGCGCTCGCCTTTCCCTATTGCCTGTTCCTTGCGTCCGGCGGGCACACCCAGATCGTGGCCGTGGTCGGCGTCGGCAAATATGTACGGCTCGGCACCACCGTCGACGACGCGATGGGCGAAGCGTTCGACAAGGTCGCAAAGATGCTGTCGCTGCCCTACCCCGGCGGACCGGAGGTCGAGCGCGCCGCGGTGCGCGGCGACGCCAAACGGTTCGCCTTTCCGCGGCCGATGCTCGGGCGGCCGGATGCGAATTTCTCGCTGTCGGGATTGAAGACGGCGGTTCGCAACGAAGCCAGCCGCATGACGCCGCTGGAACCGCAGGACGTCAGCGATCTCTGCGCCGGCTTCCAGGCCGCGGTGCTGGAATCGACGGCGGACCGGCTGAGCGTGGGCCTGCGCCTGTTTCATGAACAGTTCGGCCCGCCCCGCGCACTGGTCGCGGCCGGCGGCGTTGCGGCCAATCACGCCATCCGCGGTGCGTTGCAGGACGTCGCCGCCAAAGCGCAGACCACGCTGATCATTCCGCCGCCGGCGCTGTGCACCGACAACGGCGCGATGATCGCCTGGGCCGGCGCGGAACGGATGGCGCTCGGGCTGACCGATACGATGGATGCGCCGCCCCGCGCGCGCTGGCTGCTCGACGCCAACGCGACCGCGCCGGCGGGCTTCGCCAACACACGCGCAGGATTCTGACATGGCGTCCCTTAATTCGGTAGCGGTGATCGGCGGGGGCGCATACGGCACCGCGCTCGCATGCGCCGCGGTGCGGGCCGGCCGCGAAGTGGTGCTGTATGCGCGAAACGCCGAAAGCGCCGCGCAGATGCAGACGACGCGAAAGAATCCAAAGCTGCCCGGCGTGAGCCTTGACGGGGCTATCGGCGTCACTGCCGACATCGCTGCAGCGGCGCGCGCGGACATCATCCTGCTTGCGACGCCTGCACAAAATTTGCGCGAAGCCGCGACGACGCTCGCGCCGCACCTCAAGCCTGCGACACCCGTCGTCGCCTGTGCCAAGGGCATCGAGCGCGGCACCCATCGGTTCATGACCGAGGTCATCACTGAGACCATACCGGATGCAATTCCTGCGATCCTGTCGGGACCGAATTTCGCCGACGACGTGGCGCGAGGCCTTCCAACCGCCGTGACGCTTGCCGCACGGGATGAAAGGCTGGCGAGCGATCTGGTGCAAGCGCTGGGCTCGTCAACCTTCCGGCCCTATCACACCACGGATGTCCGCGGCGTCGAGATCGGCGGCGCGGCCAAGAACGTGCTGGCGATCGCGGCCGGGATCGTCGTCGGCCGGCAGCTCGGCGCCTCGGCGCTGGCGGCGCTCACGACACGAGGTTTCAGCGAACTCGCCCGGCTCGGCCGCGCCTGCGGCGCACGCGGCGAAACCCTGGCGGGTCTTTCCGGCCTCGGCGACCTGATCCTGAGCTGCTCAAGCCTGCAATCGCGCAACTTTGCTTTCGGCATCGCGCTCGGCCGCGGCGAAGCGCCGAACCGCGACAGGCTCGCGGAGGGCGAGTTCACCGCGCCGGTCCTGATCGAACTGGCCGCTTCGCAAAACGTCGATATGCCGGTATCAAATGCGGTCGCAGCGATCCTGAGCGGCAAGGTGACGATCGACGCCGCGATCGAAGGCCTGCTGACGCGGCCGTTCAAGGCGGAGGAATGACGATGGCGTACTGGCTGGTGAAATCCGAACCTTCAAGCTGGTCATGGGACCAGCAGGTTGCCAAGGGAGCAAAGGGCGAAGCCTGGACCGGCGTGCGCAATTTCACCGCTCGGCAGAACCTCGTGAACATGAAGAAGGGCGACAAGGCCTTTTTCTATCATTCCAACGAGGGCAAGGAGATCGTCGGCATCGCGGAGGTTATCAAAGAGGCCTATCCCGATCCTTCCGACAAAACCGGCAAATTCGTCTGCGTCGACATCAAGGCGGACAAGCCGTTGAAGACACCGGTGACGATGGCCGCGATCAAGGCCGACAAGAAGCTCGGCGACATGGCGCTGGTGAAATATTCGCGGCTGTCGGTGCAGCCGGTGACGGCGGAAGAGTGGAAGATGGTCTGCAAGATGGGCGGGCTGTAGCCCACTTGTCATTGCTGGGCTTGACCCGGCAATCCATCATCTCAAAAGAATCTTTTTGGATGGATGCGTGGGTCAAGCCCGCGCATGACGGGAGGCCTTACACCGCCGCCGCTGCCGTCACCACCTGCGCCAGCAGCGCCTCGCGCTTGGCTTGCGTCCGGTAGCCCTTCATCGTCGCGGCAAAACGCTCGAGAATGCCGTCCTCGAACGCGGTGACGATGGTGTCGTGGACGTAGCTCTTGCGGCAGATCGCGGGCGTGTTCGATAGCTCATCCGCCGCGGCGCGCACCGCGTCCAGCACCTGCTTCTTGCGGCCGCGCTCACTTGCTGCGGGCGTAATCCGCGACAGCGATTCCAGCACCACAGCGGAGGCCATGAGGGTGCGGAAATCCTTCAGCGAAATCTTGATGCCGGCGATCTCGCGCAGGAACCCGTTCACGGTCGTGGTCGAGACCGTGCGGACGGTGCCGGAATTGTCGCGATACTGGAACATGCGCTTGCCCGGCACGGTGCGCAGGATGCCGATGGCGCGCACCAGTTTTGCGGCGTCGCATTCCTTGCGCACGGCCTTGCCGCCCTTGGCCTTGAAGGTCAGGACGAGGCTGTCGTCTTCCAGCATGACGTTGGACTTCAGCAGCGTGGTGGCGCCGCGGGTGCCGTTAAGGCGGGCATAGGATTCATTGCCCGGCCGGATCGCAGTGCGGGCAATCAGCTCAATGACCGCCGAGAGTGCGAACTCCCGCGTCGGCTCGTCACCGGACAGATGCGCCGAGACGTTGCGGCGGATTTTTGGCAACGCCGCCACCAGCCGCGCCAGGCGATGCGCCTTGCGCTGCTCGCGGACCTTTTCCCAATCGACATGGTAGCGGTACTGCAGCCGCCCGGCCGCGTCGATGCCGACGGCCTGCAGATGCGAGTTCGGATCGACCGAATAGCGCACATCGCGATAGGCCGGCGGCACTGCCATCGAATGCAGACGGCGGATGGTGCCGACGTGACGGATCTGCGTGCCGTTGGCGCGAACGAATGAATATATTTTTCCGCGCTTGATGCGGCGAATGGTCAGGCCGGTCTGGTCGCCGAGCCTGAGGCCGAGTTCCTGGGCCAGCTCTTCGACGGAGGTCTTGGCGACGATGTGCGGCTTTGCCGCGGCCGGCTTGAGTGGCGCCTTGACGGTTACCTTGGGCAGTTGCCCGAGGGCTTCGGCCAATGCAACGGCGGGATCGGCGGAAACGGGCCGCGTAGCCTCGAAACTCTGCTGATCCATCATGACCGTTATCGCCTTGCTCCACCTGTCTGCCGGCAATGCCTGTTGTTGTGGCTTGGTTCCGGAGGGCCGTCCGGCCCCGGGGAGGCCATTTAGGGGGTAATGAACCGCTTTGCGAGTCCCGATTCCGTCATTAACGGTTATTAGATACCGATCATGGGAGCCATTCCGGCGATAACGTTGATTTTGGGCTCCACCAAAACCTGAAAATGTCGGCTCTTGATCAGGAACAAGGCCGGCGGCCGGACGAACGACCAAGGTTGCAGACGTTTCCGCCTTGTCCGGGCATCGTCCCGCGACGCATAATCGTTGCAACAATCAGGACGGCTCGCGCCCATCAGCGTATGCGGCGCCGCAATGAGTGGGAGGGTCAAGATGTCCGAGAAAATTTACGACGTGTCCGCGGATTGGGCCAAGCGCGCCTTTATCGACGACACCAAGTACCGCGAGATGTATGCCCGTTCGGTCAGCGATCCCAACGGATTCTGGGCCGAACAGGCCAAGCGCATCGACTGGATGAAGGCCCCTCACAAGGTCGAGAACGTCTCCTTCGCCCCCGGCAATATCTCGATCAAATGGTTCGAGGATGGCGTCCTGAACGTCGCCTGGAACTGCATCGACCGGCATCTCGAGAAGCGCGGCGAGCAGACCGCGATCATCTGGGAGGGCGATGATCCCTCGCAGTCCAGGCACATCACCTATCGCCAATTGCACGACGAAGTCTGCAAGATGGCGAACATCCTGCGCACCCGAAACGTCAAGAAGGGCGACCGCGTCACCATCTATCTGCCGATGATCCCGGAAGCTGCCTATGCGATGCTGGCCTGCGCGCGGATCGGCGCCATTCATTCGGTAGTGTTCGCCGGCTTCTCGCCGGACAGCCTGGCGCAGCGGATCACCGACTGCCAGTCCAAGGTCATCATCACCGCCGACGAGGGGCTGCGCGGCGGCAAGAAGGTGCCGCTGAAAGCCAATGTCGATGCGGCGATCGAAAAGGCCGGCGGCGTCGACTGGGTGATCGTGGTCAAGCGCACCGGGGCTGCCGTCGACATGAATCCGTCGCGCGATTTCTGGTACCACGACGCCGCCAAGGTGGTGACCACGGAATGCCCGGCCGAGCATATGCACGCGGAAGATCCGCTGTTCATTCTCTACACGTCGGGTTCGACCGGCCAGCCCAAGGGCGTGCTGCACACCTCCGGCGGCTATCTCGTCTACGCGGCGATGACGCATCAATATGTGTTCGACTATCACGATGGCGACATCTTCTGGTGCACCGCCGACGTCGGCTGGGTCACCGGCCACAGCTACATCGTCTACGGACCGCTCGCCAACGGCGCCACCACGCTGATGTTCGAGGGCGTGCCGAACTACCCTGATAATTCCAGGTTCTGGAACGTCATCGACAAGCACAACGTCAACATCTTCTACACCGCACCGACCGCGATCCGCGCGCTGATGCAGAGCGGCGACGAGCCGGTGAAGAAGACCTCGCGCAAGAGCCTGCGTCTGCTCGGCACCGTCGGCGAGCCGATCAATCCGGAAGCTTGGGAATGGTACTACCGCGTGGTCGGCGACCAGCGTTGCCCGATCGTCGATACCTGGTGGCAGACCGAGACCGGCGGTATCCTGATTACGCCGCTGCCGGGTGCCACGAAGTTGAAGCCGGGCTCGGCGACGCGGCCGTTCTTCGGCGTGGTGCCTGAGATCGTCGATGCCGACGGCAAGGTGCTGGAAGGCGAAACATCCGGCAATCTCTGCCTCATCAAGTCCTGGCCGGGGATGATGCGCACAGTCTATGGCGATCACGCCCGTTTCGAGCAGACCTATTTCTCGACCTACAAGGGCAAGTACTTTACCGGCGACGGCTGCCGCAGGGACGCCGACGGTTATTACTGGATTACCGGCCGCGTCGACGACGTCATCAACGTCTCCGGCCATCGCATGGGCACGGCCGAGGTCGAAAGCTCGCTGGTCGCGCATGCCAAGGTGTCGGAAGCGGCCGTGGTCGGCTATCCCCACGACATCAAGGGCCAGGGCATCTACGCCTATGTGACCCTGATGACCGGTACCGAACCGACCGAGGAGTTGCGGAAAGAGCTGGTCGCCTGGGTGCGCAAGGACATCGGCCCGATCGCCTCGCCCGACCAGATCCAGTTCGCGCCGGGCCTGCCAAAAACCCGCTCCGGCAAGATCATGCGCCGCATCCTGCGCAAGATCGCCGAGGACGAGCCGTCCAGCCTCGGCGACACGTCGACGCTCGCCGATCCCGCCGTGGTCGAGGATCTCGTGCACAACCGGCAGAACAAGAAGGGTGCGCCGGCGTAAGGCCACCAGAGCAGGCCTCTCGTCCCGGGGACCCGGGACAGGGCAGCTGCCGAATTTGGCGGCAATGTCTGTCGCGCTCACGCGGTTGTCAGTGGCGAGCCCGCTCCGGCGGGCTTTTCGCTGCCATGTGTTGTTTTCAAGTCATTTACTTTATTTCGAACATTTTCATTGTTCCCCCCGTCGAAAACAGTTTTGAGGGCCGGTATCGAAACCAGCCGGTTAATTCGCGCGACTAAACTAAAAATGCACGGGCGAGACAGCGGGCCGCCAGGGCTTCAAACGCCAGGGTTTGAAACGCCAAGGCTTGAAAGGACATTTGAGGGCCCTGAACGGGGCGGGCAGAGTGGAGCTGGGAATGTCGATCAGGATTGCGGTGGCGTTGGCCGCCACCATCGGGGCGGGCATCGTTATGTCGTCGGCGGCGCAGGCGCGGCCGGAACTGGTCGACATCAGCGGCGATTACGCGCCGGGCACGATCGTGGTGAAGACCCACGAGCGACGGCTCTATCTCATTCTCGAATCCGGCCGCGCCATGCGCTATCCGGTCGGCGTCGGCAAGGCCGGCAAGCAGTGGTCCGGCACCACGAAGATCGACGGCAAGTATCTCAATCCGGCCTGGTCGCCGCCGAGCGCAGTCAGGCGCGACAAGCCTGGAATGCCCGACGTCATTCCCGGCGGCTCGCCACGCAACCCGATGGGCGTCGCGGCGATGACGCTCGCCGGCGGCGAGTATGCCATTCACGGCACCAACGTGCCGGGCTCGGTCGGCGGCTTCGTATCCTATGGTTGTATCCGGATGCTCAACGACGACATCTCCGATCTCTATCAACGCGTACCGGTCGGAACGACCGTGACGGTCATGCGCTGATCGACCGATGAGATTGAATGTAAAAAGCCGCGCGATTGCGCGGCTTTTTATTTGGGCAGCGTTTGGCCCGCATTCGCACACCAGCCGTTGCGATGGCCGCCGCCGTAGCTGCGGGCATGACCAGCAGCGAGCATCGCCGTCGAAACATTTCCCGTGCGCCCGGTTACAACATCGGCGACGACGCGGCCGGCATATTTGTCCGGCCCGATATTGAAGATCCGGACGTCGCCTTCGCCAAGCAATGCGCGCAACGCGCCCGTAGCTGCCTCGGCCATCTGCAGCTCCTGCGGGCACGATGCCTTCAACTCGGGCGCGTCGATGCCGCGCAGGCGTATGCGCGTGGTCGGATCGAGGCCCGGCGACAGGTGAACCCGCGCCTCAAAGGTGTCGCCATCGATGGTGCGGATGACGTCGACGGCGTGACGCGTGTCCGGACTTCCGGCGCGCTTCCAGATGGTCTCGGCATCGCGCGCCGCCTGACTGTCGAGGGAATGCGACCAGGGCCAGCGCACCCAGTCCCGCACCGGCAGCATCGTCCCCGCCGCCACGCAAAACACGAACGCCCACGGCAGGGCCGCCGAAAACCAGCGGCGCCAGGGACCCCGGCGCGGGGGCCGATAAGCATTTATTCTTTCGTATGGGGGCATATTCCGGGACTAAGGGCCTGAGTCGGGGCATCCGGCAAGAGCCCATTGCTATCCCTTTTACTATCCCTTGGGCCTCAAAAGTCCGACGCGATGCCCTTGCGCTCCCAATCGCCATATCGGGTCGGTTCCGGACCCTTCGGGCCCTGAAACTCCTTCTGCTGCGGCGTGGCGCTGGCCTCGGCGGCCCTGCGACGGGCTTCGGCCTCGGCGAGCGCGCGCTCGGCGGCGGGCGTCAGCTTCTTGCGTTCCGCGGTTTGCGCGGGAGATGAGGGACTATCGGTCATCGCGATTCTCCCATAGCACAGGGATGGGCGCACAGATGACATCACAATCGTGAAATTGTCTGTGGCGATTCTTACATTTGGCATATTCGCATGCCAAACGGGTTTCATTCCAATGGCATGAGCCAGAACCTTTCCGCTTTCCGAGACATTGCTGATTCATGCCACCTTCCAGATTCGCAGTACCTTCCGAAGTGCCCGGCCTCGCGGCGCGACGGATCGCGGCTGATATTCTCGACGGCGTGCTGCACAAGCATCGCACCCTCGACGAGCAACTCGACGGCGTCGGCGCGCATCCCGGCCTGAAGACGCTGGCCGATCGTGACCGCGCATTGATGCGGCGGCTGGTGGCGACGATTCTGCGGCGGCTCGGCACGCTCGGCCATTTGTTGTCGCGCCTGCTCGATCGCGGCGTCCCGACGGATGCGCCGCGCGCGCAAAGCGCGCTGCTGATCGGCGCCGCGCAGATTCTCTGGATGGATGTGCCCGATCATGCCGCCGTCGATCTCTCGGTGCGGCTGGTGCAATCGGACCGCCGCGCCGCGAAATATGCCGGCCTCGTCAACGCGGTGCTGCGCCGTTGCGCCCGCGAGGGGCAACCGCTGATCGACGAAGTCAAACCGCAGAACCTGGATATTCCGCCGTGGCTGTTGGCGCGCTGGATCGGCGCGTATGGCGAGACCACGGCGCGCGAGATGGCGCTCGCCATCGGCTATGAACCGTCGCTCGACATCACCGTGAAATCAGACGCGGCGCAATGGGCGAGCCGCCTGCACGGTGAAACGTTGCCGACCGGCACCGTGCGCACCTTGCTGCAGGGTTCGGTGACCATGCTGCCCGGTTTCACCGAGGGGCATTGGTGGGTGCAGGACGCCGCCGCCGCGCTGCCGGCACGGTTGTTCGGCGACGTCGGCGGCAAGACCATTGTCGACCTCTGCGCCGCGCCCGGCGGCAAAACCGCACAACTGGCACTAGCCGGCGCGCGCGTGACCGCGGTCGACCGCTCGCCGGCGCGCATGGCACGGCTGCGCGACAATCTGGCGCGGCTTTCGCTGCGGGCCGACGACGTGGTGACCGATGCCGCTGAGTGGCCGGGCGGCGGCGATGGAGGCTTTGACGGCGTGCTGGTGGACGCGCCCTGCACCTCCACCGGCACCATAAGGCGTCACCCCGACGTGGCCTGGCTGCGGCAGGAGGCTGATATTGCCGCACTGACAGCGTTGCAGAAGCGGTTGCTGCAACGGGCGGTCGCGCTGCTCAAGCCGGGCGGAACGCTGGTCTATTGCACCTGTTCGCTGGAGCCGGAGGAAGGCGAGCAAGCCATTGCGTCCCTGTTGGCCACCGAATCCGGCATGCGCCGCGTGCCGGTCGAAGCCGACGAAGTCGCCGGCCTCAGCGAGATCGTGACCGCAAACGGCGATTTACGGACCCTGCCCTGCCATTTGCCCCATACCGATCCCCGGCTCGGCGGGCTGGATGGATTTTACGCCGCGCGGCTGGTTAAATCCTGATTTTAAACTGCAATTCGCCGACCCGGGGGTGATTCGCCGGTTTTCAAGATGGTGTCATCCCGGCGTTTCCGGATTAAAAGGATTCGCCAGAATACCCCTCCCTCCCTAAGCAAGGCACGGCGTGTCGGTCGCTCAACGCAGACGCATCTCGACGCTTATCATGAGCCGCTCGGCGCGGACCGTGATCGCGCGTGCGACCGGCGCAACGGTGGCGGTGTCGCGGCTGTGGCCCGGCCGCGCCGACCGGCTGATCATCGCGCCGCATGATCTGCGCACCGCCGACGCCACCCGCGCCGCCGAGATCTATGCCGGCCGCTTCGTGTTCGCCGGCAAGATCGTAACCTGCCACGGCCGCTCGATCTTCGACCTCGAGCCGCCGTCGGAAGATTGGGAAGTCGCCCTGCTCGGCTTCGGCTGGCTGCGCCACCTGCGCGCCGCCGATACCGCGCTGACCCGCGCCAATGCCCGCTCGCTGGTCGACGACTGGATCTCGAATCCGGCGCGCAAGCGGCCGCTCGAGCGCCGCCCCGACGTGCTGGCGCGCCGCGTGATCTCGCTGTTGTCGCAGGCGCCGCTGGTGCTCGGCGACACCGACGGAAAATTCTATCGCAAATATCTGCGCGGGCTGACCCGCGAGATTCGCTACTTGCGCTATGCGATGCTCGACATCGCCGACGGCGTGCCGCGGCTGCAGGTCCTGATGGCGCTTTGCTACGCCTCGCTGTGCCTGGCCAATCAGGCGCGTCACATCCGTTCCGCCACGCGACGGCTTTCCGACGAATTGCAGCGGCAGATCATGCCGGACGGCGGGCACATCTCGCGCAATCCCGGCGCGCTGGTCGAATTGCTCAGCGACCTGCTGCCGCTGCGGCAGACATTTGCCGCCCGCAACATCGCGCCGCCGCCGGCGCTGTTGAATGCGATCGACCGCATGATGCCGATGCTGCGCTTCTTCCGTCACGGCGACGGCAGTTTTGCGCTGTTCAACGGCATGAGCAACGCGCCTTCGGACCTGGTGGCGACGCTGCTCGCCTATGACGACACCCACGGCGTGCCGATGTCGAACATGCCGCATACCGGCTTCCAGCGCCTCGATGCTGGCACGACGACCGTCATCATGGACAGCGGGCCGCCGCCGCCGCCGAATGTCAGCCAGGAAGCGCATGCCGGTTGCCTCTCGTTCGAATTGTCTTCCGGACCGAGCCGGATCGTCGTCAATTGCGGCATGCCCTCGACCGGCCGCGACAACTGGCGCAGCTTTGCGCGCAGCACCGCGGCGCATTCGACCCTGACCTATCACGACACGTCCTCGTGCCAGTTCATCGAATTGTCCGCGATGAAGCGCCTGCTGCAGGGCGCGCCCGTCTTCAGCGGCCCGGCCAATGTGGAAAGCTACCGCGAGGCCATGGCCGACGGCGATCTCCTGACCACGTCACATGACGGCTACCTCGCGCGCTTCGGCGTCCTGCACCGCAGGGTGTTGATGATCTCTCAAGACGGCGGCAGACTCGACGGCGAGGACACCATCTCGCCGGCGCCGGGAGCGCGCATCAAGGGCGCCGAAACCGATTTTGCCCTGCGCTTTCATCTGCATCCCGCGGTGAAGGCAAGCCGCCTCAGCGACGCACGCGGCGCGATGCTGGTATTGCCCAACCGCGACGTCTGGACCTTCGAGGCGCTCGACGACAAGGTCGACCTCGAGGACAGCGTGTTCCTGGCCGGCAATGACGGCCCCCGCCGCACCGCCCAGATCGTGATCCGGCAGGATTCCCGCCACGCCTCCTCGGTCCGCTGGAGCTTTGTGCGCTCGAGTACGTCGGCGGCCGGCACCAGTGCCCGGCGCAATGCGCGCCGCGAGCCGGAGTTGCCGCTATAGGAGTATCAGACATCGCTATTTCGTCATGCCCGGGCTTGTCCCGGGCATCCACGTCTTGGCCCCGGTGAATCAGTGAGACGTGGATGGCCGGGCATAGGCGAGCGGAAGCGACGCCGTCCTTTCGGACGGCTATGCCCCGGCCATGACGATCCCTTCAATTTCGGCGGAAATCGACGTCGACGGCGGTTTCATGTCCCGCAAAACCGTGCTACCCGGCGGCCTTTCCACACAGGACTAAGCCATGACCGACCATCCGCGCCGTGTAACCCGCGCTCTATTGTCCGTTTCCGACAAGACCGGCCTGATCGAATTTGCCAAGGCGCTCGCTGGACATGGCGTCGAGCTCGTCTCCACGGGCGGCACCGCCAAGGCGATCGCGGCGGCTGGGTTACAGGTCAAGGACGTCTCGGAGCTGACGGGCTTCCCCGAAATGATGGATGGCCGGGTCAAGACGCTGCATCCCAAGGTGCATGGCGGCCTGCTCGCGATCCGCGACAACAAGGAACATGCCGACGCAATGAAAGCGCACGGCATCACGCCGATCGATCTGCTGGTGGTCAATCTCTATCCGTTCGAGGAAACCGTCGACAAAGGCGCGGGCTATGAAGACTGCATCGAGAATATCGATATCGGCGGTCCTGCGATGATCCGGGCGGCGGCAAAAAATCACGATGACGTCGCCGTCGTCGTCGAGGCTCAGGACTATCAGGCCGTGCTCGACGAACTCGCCGCCAACAAGGGCGCAACGACGCTTTCGCTGCGCCGCCGCCTCGCAGCCAAGGCCTATGCCCGCACCGCCGCCTACGACGCCGCGATCTCGAACTGGTTCGCCCTTCAGCTCAAGAACGACGCTCCGGATTACCGCACCTTCGGCGGTCGGCTGATCCAGTCGCTGCGCTACGGCGAGAACCCGCACCAGACCGCCGCATTCTATCGCACGCCTGACAAGCGGCCGGGCGTCGCCACCGCGCGACAGTTGCAGGGCAAGGAACTGTCCTACAACAACATCAACGATACCGATGCGGCCTATGAATGCATCGGCGAATTCGATCCGAAGCGCACCGCGGCTTGCGTCATTGTCAAGCATGCCAATCCCTGCGGCGTCGCTGAAGGTCCCGACTTGGTCAGCGCGTATCGCAAGGCGTTCGCCTGCGATACGCAATCGCCCTATGGCGGCATCATCGCCGTCAATCGCACGCTCGACGCCGAAGCCGCGCGCGTCATCACGGAAATCTTGACCGAAGTCATCATTGCGCCTGACGCGACGGAAGAGGCCATCGCGATCATCGCGAAGCGGAAGAACCTCCGGCTTCTCCTCGCCGACAGCCTGCCCGACCCGCGCGCGCCGGGCCTCACGGCAAAGACCGTCGCGGGTGGCCTCCTGGTGCAGAGCCGCGACAATGCTGTCGTCGACGACATCACGCTCAAGATCGTGACCAAACGCGCGCCGACCGACGCAGAGCTGCGCGATCTCAAATTCGCGTTCCGCATCGCCAAGCACGTCAAGTCGAACACCATCATCTACGCCAAGGATCTCGCCACCGTCGGCATCGGCGCCGGCCAGATGAGCCGGGTCGATTCCGCGCGCATTGCCGCGCGCAAGGCGCAGGATGCCGCGGCCGACGCGAAGCTCGCCGAACCGCTGACCAAGGGCTCGGTCGTAGCTTCCGACGCGTTCTTCCCGTTCGCCGATGGCATGCTGGCCTGCATCGAAGCCGGCGCCACCGCCGTCATCCAGCCCGGCGGCTCGATCCGCGATGAGGAAGTGATCAAGGCGGCGGACGAGCATGGCATCGCCATGGTGTTCACGGGCGTGCGGCATTTCAGGCATTGAGCCCTCGTCGTCCCTGCGAACGCACTAGCGTATCTACACATCTTTCGAGTCGAAAAACTGACTCAAGATCAAGGACTTGGTTGTTAACCTGCGACCGAATTTCTTGCGTCTAGCCTAGCGCTGACGTGCGATTTCTCGGCATTCTCGCGGTAACTCTTTGAGAAGACTCCAGAAGATGTGTAGATGCCCTAGTGCGAACGCAGGGACCCATACCGCGTGATCCATCGGTGAGGCGCGGTCGCAGACGCCCTGTGTTAACCAACGACCAGCGTAGATTGCTGAAGCAAAGCCGGCTTCCGTCCTGCCCATTGCGCGGTCCGCGCCGCATGGCCCCTGCGTTCGCAGGGGCGACGAGCGCAGAGACCATAATCGACGATGGCGCAACTGACTCCAGCGCAAAATCGCAAGATCACGCGGTATGGGTCCCGGCGCAAGGCCGGGACGACACGTTGAGAGACTACTCCCTCACCCGCGCCAGCAGCGCCAGGCCTGCCACGAAGAACACCACCAGCAACGCCATGCCGGCCTTCTGGCTCGCGGTAACAGCGGTGACCGCGCCGATCAGGAGCGGGCCGATGAACGACGTGACCTTGCCGGTCAGCGCGAACAATCCAAAGTACTGCGCGATACGATCCTTCGGTGCGAGGCGTATCAGCAGCGTTCGCGACGCTGCCTGCAGCGGGCCGCCGGCCGCGCCGATCAGGCATCCGAGCACGAGATAGGCACGCTCGGCGGCGCCGGAGAACAGCGGGCCGCCCGGCACCGGCGGCGCGACCTTCACGAACAGGATCGAGTCCTTGTCGACCAGCAGAATCGCACCGAGCGCGAACAGAAGGATCAGCAGGCTGCCGGCGATGACGCGCTTGGATCCGAGCTTGTCGTCGAGCCTGCCGCCGAGCCATGCCCCGAAGGTGCCGGCGATGGCCAGCAGAATTCCAAACGTCCCGATCTGGATCGTATGCCAGCCGAAAGTGCCGGCGGCGTAGATGCCGCCGAAGGCAAACAACGACACCAGCCCGTCGGTATAGATCATGTTGGCAAGCAGGAATGTCGCCACCGATTTCTGCTTCGGCAATTCGCCGAGCGTTCGCTTCAGCCCGCTCAATCCTTCGCGCAACGCCTCGCGGATCGGGCGCTTGGCCGGGTAATCCGGCGTCAGCAGAAACATCGGCAACACGAAGATGATGAACCAGATGCCGGTCAGCGGGCCGGTGATGCGATCGCCCTGGTGGGATACGGGATCGAGACCGAACAGCGGCGCCAGGCCGAAAAGCGTGCGCCCGGTGTCGGGATTCGCCGCCAGAAAGCCGAGCACCAGGATGAGGCTGAGGATGCCGCCGATATAGCCGGTGGCCCATCCGGTGCCGGACAATCGCCCGATTCGATCCGGCGGCACCAGCGTCGGCATCATCGCGTTATTAAAGACGGTGGCGAATTCGACGCCGACGCTCGCGATTGCATAGGCGAGCAGCAGCGGCGCGATGACGCTGGGGTCACCGGGCTTTCCGAACCACATCAGGCAGGCGCCGATCACCAGCAGCGAGCCGAAGCCGGCGATCCACGGCTTGCGGCGGCCGCTGGCGTCGGCAATCGCACCCAATACCGGCGACAGCAGCGCGATCATCAGGCCGGCGGCGGCGGTGGCAAATCCCCACAGCGCCTGCCCCCGCGCCGGATCCGGCGCGACGAAGCCTGCGAAATAGGGCGCAAATACAAACGTGGTGATCAGCGTGAAATAAGGCTGCGCGGCCCAATCGAAGAATATCCAGCTGATGACGGCGGCGCGGCGCGGATATTCCCGCGGTATTTCGGCGCCGGCTGCCTCGGAAGCGATCACCGTCATGTGAGGAATTTCCTTCAAAAGTGTCTCGATGCGTTTTGCCCGTTGAATCCAAACCCATATAGCATGCGTCACCGGCGCTGGGGGCTGTTGCCAGGCGTCACACAGGCTCCAACTGCGGCGGATTTTCGATGGCGGTCTTTTCAATCCGGTGGCGCCGAGTAGCTGCCACATTCGTACTTGCGTTTGCCTGCGGGGCGACGGCCTTTGCGCAGGAACGCCGCTCTTACGCGCCCCCCGATCTCTCCACCGTTCGCGCCATTGCAGCCGAGCATGGCATGGTGGTGGCGCAGGAAAGGCTCGCCGCGCAGATCGGCGCCGATATCCTCAAGCAGGGCGGCAACGCGGTCGATGCCGCGGTCGCCACCGGCTTTGCGCTTGCCGTCACCTACCCGCGCGCCGGAAACATCGGCGGCGGCGGCTTCATGGTGATTCACTCGGCCGGCCGCAACGAGGATGTCGCCATCGATTATCGCGAGACCGCGCCGGCGGCGATCACGCGCGATATTTTTCTTGGGCCGGACGGCAAACCCGATACCGACAAGTCGCGCAATTCCGCACTTGGTATCGGCGTGCCCGGCACGGTAGCGGGGCTGGCAGTGGCGCTGGAGAAATATGGCTCCGGCCGTTTCACACTCGCGCAAATCCTGAAACCCTCCATCGAACTGGCGCGCGACGGTTTTGTGGTCGCCGACGACATGGCCGACACGCTGTCGGATATGTACCGCCGCATGGCACGCTGGCCGAATTCGGCGAAAGCGTTCTCCCGCAGCGACGGCACGTCGCTGCGGGAGGGCGACAGGCTGATCCAGGCAGATCTAGCGGCAACACTGTCTGACATCGCCGATCAGGGAGAGCGCGGATTTTATGAGGGGCCGGTCGCCGAACGGCTGGCAAAGGCCGTCCGCGATGCCGGCGGCCTCATGACGGTGGACGATCTCAAATCCTATTCTGCGGTGATCCGCAGCCCGGTGCGCGGCAATTATCGCGGCTACGACATCGTGTCGATGCCGCTGCCCTCCTCCGGCGGCACGGTGCTGCTGCAGTCGCTGAACATTATCGAAGGGTTTCCGATGCCCGAGATGAAGCAAGGCTCCGCGCCTTCGCTGCATGTCATGATCGAGGCCATGAAGCGCGCTTACGCCGACCGCGCGCGCTATCTCGGCGATCCCGCCTTCGTCAATGCGCCGGTCAATGTGCTGATCACCAAGGAGTATGCGGTCCGGCAACGCGCCGGCATCGACCTTGCGCGCGCAACACCGGCGGCCGATGTGTTGGCGGTGAGCCCGCGTGAGGGCAGCAACACCACGCATTATTCGGTCGTCGATTCCAGCGGCAATGCGGTGAGCAATACCTACACGCTGAATTTTCCCTATGGCGTCGGTCTGGTCGCTGAGGGCACCGGCGTGCTGCTCAACAACGAGCTCGACGATTTTACCGCGGCACCCGGCGCATCGAACGCCTTTGGCCTGGTCGGTTTCGAAGCCAATCTGCCTGGCCCGGGCAAGCGGCCATTATCGTCGATGTCGCCGACCATCGTGCTCAAGGATGGCAAGCCGGTGCTGGTCACGGGCTCGCCCGGCGGCAGCCGGATCATCTCGGCGGTGCTGCAAGTCGTGATCGACGTGCTCGACTACAAGATGGACGTCGCCGCCGCCGTGGCGGCCCCACGGGTGCATCATCAATGGTTGCCCGACGAAGTGCGTGTGGAACGCGGCTTTTCCGACGAGGTGTTGGCCGAGTTGAAGGCGAAAGGTCACAAGGTGATCGAGCCGCTCGGCCAGACCTCGGTCAATTCGATCGCCGTCACGCCAAACGGCCTGCTCGGCGCCCCCGATCCGCGCACCAGGGGGGCGGCCGCGGTGGGGCAGTGAGGGACCGCGACGGATTGCCGATTTGCTTGATGCGGGCATAAGCTTAAGTCTTGCTCGGTCATTCCCTCCCCCTGCGCGTCCCTAACTGGAGTCTCTCATCATGACATCCCTCAAAGGCAAGACGCTGTTCGTATCCGGCGCCAGCCGCGGCATCGGGCTGGCCATCGCATTACGTGCCGCGCGTGACGGCGCCAATGTCGCGATTGCGGCCAAGACCGCGGAGCCGCATCCGAAACTCAAAGGCACCATCTACACCGCGGCGGAGGAAATTCGCGCCGCCGGCGGCAAGGCGCTGCCGGTGCTGTGCGACATCCGCGACGAGGCGCAGGTAATCGCGGCGATCGAGCAGACCGTCGCCGAATTCGGCGGTATCGACATCTGCATCAACAACGCCAGCGCCATCAGCCTAACCAATTCGCAGGGAACCGACATGAAGCGGTTCGATCTGATGATGGGGATCAACACCCGCGGCACCTTCATGGTGTCGAAATATTGCATCCCGCATCTGAAGAAGGCGGCCAACCCGCACATATTGATGCTGTCACCGCCGCTCGACATGAAGGCAAAATGGTTCGAGCATTCCACCGCCTACACGATGGCGAAGTTCGGCATGAGCATGTGCGTGCTGGGGCTATCTGGCGAATTGAAATCCGCCGGCGTCGCGGTCAACGCGCTGTGGCCGCGTACCACCATCGCCACCGCCGCGGTCGGCAACCTGCTCGGCGGCGAGGCCATGATGCGCGCCAGCCGCACGCCCGAGATCATGGGCGATGCCGCACACGCGATCCTGACCAGGCCGGCGCGGGAGTTCACCGGACAGTTCTGCATCGACGACAAGGTGCTGTACGCCAGCGGCGTCAGGGATTTCGAACACTACCGCGTCGATCGCTCGGTGCCGTTGATGTCGGATTTCTTCGTCCCCGACGACGACGTGCCGCCACCCGGCGTCACCGTGCAGGCGCTGCCCTCGGTGGGCGCCGCGCAGACGTCGCGTTAGAGGGTCGCGCCCCGGAACGACGATGCCGTCACCGCCCGACCACATACGGCCCGCCCTTTTCCAGCGCGCGCACATAGGCCGGGCGGGCGTGAATACGTTCGAGAAACGCCATCGCTTTGGGGTGGCCCTGCTCCAACCCGCCGCGCGCCGCGGCCGCCTCCAGCGGAAAGCTCATCTGGATGTCGGCGCCGGTGAACTCGCTGCCGGCGAACCATTCGCCTTTTGCCAGTTCGCCCTCCCAGTAATCCATGTGCTGCTTGAGCTGCGGATTGACCAGCGTGGTCAGCGCCGTGTTGGAGACCTTGCGCACCAGCGGGCGCAGCAGGGCCGGCGCGCGCTTCGGCATCAGCGTGAACAACAGCTTCAAGAGCAGCGGCGACATCGCCGAGCCCTCGGCATAGTGCAGCCAATAGGTGTAACACAGACGCTCCGGCGTGTTCGGCGGCGGGATCAGGCGGCCGTTGCCATAGGTACCGATGATGTATTCGCAGATCGCGCCGGACTCGGCGATGGTGTTGCCGTTGTCGGTAATGACGGGCGATTTGCCGAGCGGGTGGATGGCGCGCAGATCCTTTGGCGCCCGCATGTCCGGCTGGCGCTGATAGCGGACGATCTCGTAGTCGACGCCGAGCTCTTCGAGCAGCCACAGCACGCGCTGCGAGCGGGAATTGTTGAGATGATGAACCGTGAGCATGGCGTTCCCTTCAATTGGCGGCCGTTGGTGCCAGCCAGGGAACGGAAAGTCGAGACGGCCTGAAGAGCAGCGTAGCATTTACCCGGGTGATATTGACAATCTAATTTACCCGGGTAAATATAGGCTGTCGAAATCCAGAGTTATCTCCAATGGTTGACAATACCCGCCCCCAGTTCACGGCCTTCATGGGCCCGCAACGCCTGGCGAACGGCCCGCTCGCCGAGGTCGCGATTGCCGTCATGAATGTCTCGCGGAGACCCGCGGCGCCGCCGATCATCATATTCGCTGACGCCACCGGCCAGCCGATCGATCTCGATCTTCGCGGCACCGAACGCGATGTCATTGCCCGTTTGCCAGAACCGGCCCCGGGTCCGGAAGCCGCGACTGAAAAGACCGCGGCAGCGGAGCCGCGCGGGCGCGGGCGCCCCAAGCTCGGCGTCGTCGCGCGCGAGGTGACGTTGCTGCCGCGCCATTGGGAATGGCTGGGGTCGCAGCCCGGCGGCGCATCAGTCGCGTTGCGCAAGCTCGTGGACGAGGCGCGCCGCGCCAATGGCGATGCGGATCGCGCCCGAGCAGCAAGGGATGCCGCCTATCGCTTCATGTCCGTGATGGCCGGCAACTTTGCCGGCTTCGAGGAAGCGTCGCGGGCGTTGTTCGCCGATGACCGGCGGCGATTCGTCGGTCTCGTCGCCAGCTGGCCCGACGATATCCGCGATCACGTCGTCAAGCTCGCCTTCAGCGATCGCGCCGAGCCATAGGCGCGGCGTCGCCGACCGATTCAGCGGCTCGTGTGACGTCGGGCAAGTCGCGCATTCCCACGATATTACGATCGTCATAATACCGTGGACGCGCCGCCTACCTTGCGCCACAATGCGCCAAAACATCAGGGAGACTGCCGTGAGTTCAAATCCGCAATTCTTGTTCGATTTCGGCAGCCCTAATGCGTTCCTTAGCCACGAAGCGATTCCGGCGATCGAAAAGCGTACCGGGGTGAAGTTCGAATATGTGCCGATCCTGCTCGGCGGCATCTTCAAGGCCACCAACAACAAGTCGCCCGCCGAAACGCTCGCCGGCATCAGGAACAAGCGCGAATTCTATGCGCTGGAGACCGAGCGCTTCCTGAAACGCTTTGGGGTCAAGCCCTATGTCTGGAACCCGTTCTTTCCGGTAAACACGCTGAACCTGATGCGTGCGGCGGTGGCGGCCCAGTTCGAAGGCGTGTTCGAGAAATATGTCGAGGCGGCGTTTCATCACATGTGGGTGGAGCCGAAGAAAATGGATGACCCCGAAGTCGCGGCCAAGGCGCTGGCCGCGTCCGGCCTCGATGCAGCAAAACTGCTGGCGCGCTCGCAGGACGCCGATGTAAAGGCCAGGCTGATCGAGAACACCCAATCCGCCGTCGAGCGCGGCGCATTCGGCTCGCCGACGTTCTTCGTCGGCAAGGAAATGTTTTTCGGCAAGGAGCAACTTCGCGAAGTCGAGGAAATGGTCTCGGGAAAATAGCCACTCCTAGTTCGACTGTTTGGCGAGAAGTGGTAAATAAGCGAATGGTGAATAGCGAATAGCGAGTGGCAGGATGACGCGCGGCCTTCCTATTCGCCGTTCCCTACTCGCCATTCGCCCGTTCCAAGACCAATAACAAAAGGAAGCTATCGCATGCGTATTCTCGTGGTCGGCGCCGGCGCCATCGGCGGCTATTTCGGCGGCAGGCTGCTTCAGGCAGGAAACGACGTGACGTTCATGGTCCGGCCGAAGCGCGCTTCCGAACTCGCAAGTGCAGGCCTCGTCATCAAGAGTCCCGCCGGCGACGTGGCGCTCAAGAGCCCGCCGACGGTGCAGGCCGACAGGCTCGCCGAGACATTCGACGTCGTGCTGCTGAGCTGCAAGGCGTTCGACCTGGAAGACGCGATCAAGTCTTTTGCCCCCGCGGTCGGGCCGAAAACGGCGATCATCCCGTTACTCAATGGCATGCTGCACCTCAACGTGCTGGACGAGAAGTTCGGAGCTGACCGCGTGCTCGGCGGCCTCTGCGCGATCGCGGTGACGCTCAACGACGCCCGCGAGGTGGTCCAGCTCGCGCCGATGCAGTCGCTCAGTTTCGGCGAACGCGACGGCGCTATGTCGGAGCGGGTGCGTGCGATTGCGAAAGTGTTCGAGAGCGGCAAGTTCGGCGCCGTGGCCAGTGAGCACATCATGCAAGACATGTGGGAGAAGTGGGTTTTCCTCGCTTCGCTCGCGGCGTCGACCTCTCTGATGCGAACTTCGGTCGGCAACATCCTGGCGGTCGCCGGCGGCAAGGATTTTCTGCTCGGCATGCTCGATGAATGCAGCGCGATTGCAAAGGCGTCGGGTTACGAGCCGACCGGCCCGTTCTTCCAGCGCACCAGCGGCCTGTTGACAACCGAGGGCTCGCCGATGACCGCCTCGATGTTCCGCGACATCAAAGCAGGCCTGCCAGTCGAGGCTGACCATGTGGTCGGCGATCTCGTCGTGCGCGCCGACGCCGCGAAGATTCCGGTGCCGAAGCTGCGCATCGCTTACATCCATCTCAAGGCGTACGAGAAACAGCGGGGGTAGTTGGACCCGTAGCCCGGATGAAGCGCAGCGTAATCCGGGGATATTCGTTCGCGCTGGTCGGATTATCCCGGGTTGCGCTTCGCTTCACCCGGGCTACGCCACTGTCAGAGATACGCCAGATAATGCGCGAGCGCTTCGATCTCTTCTTCGCTGAGGGGATAGGCGACATCCGCCATCGCGGCCATGGCGCCGCCGGATCGCATACCCGATTTGTACTCGCGTAGCGCATTGACGAGATATTCCTCGCGCTGGCCAGCGATGCGGGCGACCCCCTTGGTGCCGGCGTAGCTATCGGTGTGGCATGAAGCACAACGTCGCCCGGCGGCGGCCTGCGCGCCCTTCTTCGAAAGTTCGGGATTGTCATCGGGCTTGGGCGCTTTCGGCGGTTCAAGCGAAGCGAAATAGGCGCCGAGATTGCGGATGTCCTCGTTGTTGAGCTGCTCGACGATTGGCTGCATCTGCTCGTTCTTGCGCGTGCCGGCGCGAAAAAACACGAGCTGCCACTGAATGAACTGATCGGGCTGCGCCGCCAGCGAGGGAATGTTCTCGATCTGCGAAATGCCGCCTTCGCCGTGGCACCCGACGCACAGTTCGGCCTTTTCCTTGCCGGCAGCGATATCGGCGGCGTGCGTGGCCGAACCGCAAGCGACGAAAGCAACGGATACAATCGCGATCAGTGCAGTCCGCATGCCCAATCCTCCCGTCGTCATTGCCGGGCTTGACCCGGCAATCCATCACACTTGCAAAGAATCTCTGTTTTGATGGATGCCCGGATCAAGTCCGGGCATGACGGTGTTGATGCCGCGGCACAAACAACAAAGGCCGCGGCCGCTCGTTCCCGAGCAACCGCAGCCCCTGCCAATTCGCGCTCTACTTCTTGCTGTAGCTGATGCGATAGATCGCACCTGCCCAGTCGTCGGCCACGAGGATCGAACCGTCCTTGTCCAGGATGATATCGTTCGGACGGCCGAGATAGCCCTGGTCGCCTTCGAGCCAGCCGGAGGCAAAGATCTCCGACTTGGCGTTCTTGCCGTCGGCATCGACGATGACGCGCTTGATCCGGGCGCCCTGGTATTTATGTCGATTCCAGGAGCCGTGCTCAGCGATCAGGATGTTGTTCTTGTACTCAGGCGGGAATTGATTGCCGGTATAGAACTTCATACCCAACGGCGCCACGTGCGCGCCCAGATTAACGACGGGCGGCGTGAATTCAGAGCATTTGTGACCCATCGCGAATTTCGGGTCCGGCATATCGCCCTGGTGGCAATAGGGATAGCCGAAATGCTCGCCGATCTTGGAGATCATGTTGAGCTTATCGCTCGGCATGTCGTCGCTGACCCAGTCGCGGGCGTTTTCCGTGAACCAGTATCGCCCCGAGCGCGGATCGATGTCACCTCCGACACTGTTACGGACGCCGAGCGCCCAGATCTCGGCATTGCCGGTCTTGGGATCGACGCGGCGGACCTGCGAGACGCTGGTCGGGGGGATGCCGATGTTGAAGGGAGGTCCGAACGGCAAATAGAACCAGCCATCCTTGTCGACCGTGATATATTTCCAGCCGTGCGCGATGTAAGACGGCATGTCGTCATACACGACCTTGCCGGCGCCCAGATTATCGAGATTGGCTTCGGCGTTTTCGTATTTGATCAGCTTGTCGACCGCGATGACGTAGAGCGCGCCATCGAGAAAGGCGAGGCCGGTCGGCATCTTGAGGCCCTTGAGGATGGTCTTGACCTCCTTCTTGCCGCCATTGTCCTTGATCGCATAGACATTGCCGAGCTCGAACGAGCCGACAAACAGCGTGCCCTTGTCGCCCCAGGCCATCTGCCGCGCGGACAGTACATTGGATGCATAGACTTCGATCTTGAAGCCGTCCGGCAGCTTGATCTTTTTCATCATTGCCGCCAGCTCCGCTTCCGAGGCGCCGGTCGGCGGTCCGGACGGCGGAGCGAGGCCCTTTTGTTCTTCGATCTCGTCGCCGAGGAACCAGTCCGGCGGCGGGTTGTTCCAGAAGTCCTTGGTGCCGGACTCGTATTTCTTCAGGGCCTTTTGTTGCGCGTCGGCCTGGGTGGCCCCTGCGACAACAAGGATAGCCGCGAGCGCAAGAATAGATCGATTGAAAGCCGATTTCATCGCGTCACTCCCTATGCAGCCTGGCGGCTGCGCCTGTTATTATTTTGAAACGTTCGAGAGGCGAACTTGGTCTGGTGAAGGGAAACAGACCGGAAAATGGTAGCACATTCGATGCGCGTGAGAAGCGCGGGCGGCGCCGCTCCGTCAGACCAAAGCAAATTGTGAGACGGATTGCTAAGCAGCTGCATTTGCAGTTGCGCCCGCTGCACCGCAATATTCGTGTCGAGCGAACGCATGCGCCTCATTGCAAGGCGCGTAAGTGGGCGGCGTTCCACATCAGCGGATCGCGCGCGTTATTTTTCCTGATGGGCAAACGAACAATGCAGTTGTGGCCAACTTCATAGTGGAGGGGGCCAAATCCTGATCGCGACGGCACGCTTCCGGACACGTGCACGAAACTCTGTGCCGTGAGAACTGAGTTCGATACGCGTAATGTTCCACGTCGACCAAGGTCAAGGTTCTTGCCTCGCAGACTTATACGTTCGAGATCAGCAACAAGGATGACTGGTCATTTCTTGGCGCATCCTCTGGCCCGGGTGGCATGCCGCTGCACGAGTTCTGGCATCACAAGGACAATGGCTGGTGGGGTTCAGCCGTCGCTTTGGCCCAAATGGCGGCCTTGGCTGCCGCGTATCCGATCAAGCGCACTTTCGATCGTCCGTTTGGACGGGTCATTACGCGCTACGGAGAGACCGGCAATACGGAAAAATTTCATCGACACGCGCGACGATCCTCGAACGGTCGAGTATTTGAGCGAGGCGTTCAAGCCGAAAAGTGACGGCGAGCTCTACGTCTATTTGAACAAGCCGGTGAGCGGATTCTGGGCCGGCCTCTTCAGTGACGTGAACACGGGAGCGGCAAGGGTTCGGGTCGTCCGTATTCGGAACAGGTGATGTTCAGTAAGGGCCGGGCCGGCACCGCGCCTTGTCGTCGTGAAGGCCATCGTCTGTTATGCGAGCGTTGGCCCACAAACGACAAGGCCGCCAAAAGGCGGCCTGTCGATGATCCGGTAATTTGCCATGGAAGAAATCTGGAGCGGGCGAAGGGGCTCGAACCCTCGACCCCGACCTTGGCAAGGTCGTGCTCTACCACTGAGCTACACCCGCATCCGAGATGGCGGCAAACGTTCGCCGTCAACGGCAGACCTATGCCAAATGCGGACCGTGAATGCAACAGTCCGCGTGCGATCCGATGTCACGCGGATAATCCGATTTCATTAACAAATGGGAGCGAATCGGTCCGAAACAACGCCTAAACGGGCTTTGTCGGCCCCTTGAGCCCACGCCGGGAACCCAAGGCCAGGCCGTCAGCGCGACGCGGGGCGATTCGCCCATTTTCGAACCAGCCTTCCAACGTCCCCTGTCATTTCATCCCACACGCCGCAGTCGCAATCGAAAGTCCCTTGCAAAGTCCCTTGGCTTGCCTCGACGGGCCATCGACGTCCCGAGGGTTCCGGCCGATCCGGTCTTCGGTGATCCGAAAGACGCCTGCCGATTGAATTTTGTGACCAAGCCGCCATCTAGCGGAGGAGGAACTTCGCTCCTAGCCGTGCTAGAACGGCCGAATTCCGAGACATCTTCTCAAGACATCAGGCGAGGATACCGTGACGATAGTTGAGCAGGGCGGCGGCCCGGCGCCGCAGGCAGCACCCGATCTGATCAAGGAGACGACCACCCAGACCTTCGTGAAGGATGTCATCGAGGAATCGAAGCGTCAGCCGGTGCTGATCGATTTCTGGGCGCCCTGGTGCGGACCCTGCCGCCAGCTCACGCCCGTTCTCGAAAAGGCGGTCCGCGCGGCCAAGGGCAAGGTCAAGCTGGTCAAGATGAATATCGACGAGCATCCGGCCATCCCCGGCCAGATGGGCATTCAGTCGATCCCGGCCGTGATCGCGTTCGTGGGCGGCCAGCCCGCCGACGGTTTCATGGGCGCGGTGCCGGAGAGCCAAATCAACGCCTTCATCGACAAACTCACCAAGGGCATGACGGCGCCGGGCGAGCCGAATATCGCAGAGATCCTGCAAGAGGCCGAGGCCGTGCTGGCGGAAGGCGATCCCGCCGCGGCAGCCCGGATCTATGCCGAGATACTGGGTTTCGATGCCACCAATATCGCGGCGCTCGCGGGGCTGGCGAAATGCTATGTGACGACGGGTGCCGTCGAGCAGGCCAAGCAGACGTTGGCGATGGTGCCGGAATCGAAGCGCAACGACGCGGCGGTCAAGGCAGTGCAGGCCTCGATCGACCTTGCCGAGCAGGCCCAGGCGGTCGGTCCTGTGACCGAACTGGAACAGAAGGTCGCCGCAGACCCGCTCGACCATCAGGCGCGATTCGACCTGGCGACCGCGCTCAACGCGCTCGGCAAGCGCTCGGAGGCGACCAACCAGTTGCTGGAGATCGTCAAGCGCGATCGCAAGTGGAACGATGACGGCGCGCGCAAGCAGCTGGTGCAGTTCTTCGAGGCGTGGGGCGGCGCCGACGAAGCCACCGTCGAGGGACGAAAGCGGCTGTCGACGGTTCTCTTCTCGTAAGGCGTATTCCACCGAACCAACGAACTGACCGGGACTGCAGATGCCGATCAATGCCGAATACCGCGGACCCGGCGAGCTACCCGAAATCATTCCGGTGTTTCCGTTGCCGGGCGCGCTGCTGCTGCCGCGCGGCCAGATGCCGCTCAATATTTTCGAGCCGCGCTATCTGGCGATGGTGGATGACGCGCTACGCGACGGCCATAGGCTGATCGGGATGATCCAGCCGGATAGTTCCCGCAGCAGGGACGAGGTAAGGCCGGAGCTGTTCCGGGTCGGCTGCGTCGGCCGCATAACGCAGCTCGCCGAATCCGGCGACGGCCGCTACATCCTGGAACTGACCGGCGTCGCGCGCTTCAAGGTGGTCGAAGAAATCTCGGCACTGACCGCATATCGGCAATGCAAGGTGGATTTCTTTCCCTATGCCGACGATTTCGTGGCGCGCAAAGGCGAAGAAGCCGTCGACCGCGCGGCCTTGCTCGATGTGCTGACGGATTTTCTCGAAGCCAACAATCTGAAAGTGGATTGGGAAGGTATCGAGAGCGCGCCGAACGAGGCACTGGTCAACGCGCTCGCCATGATGTCGCCCTATGGTCCGGCGGAGAAGCAGGCGATGCTGGAGGCGCCCGACCTGAAAACCCGCGCCGAAATTCTGATCGCGGTGACCGAAATGGACCTCGCCAAGAAGCGCACCAGCGGTGACACCGGGCTGCAGTAGCGCTTCAGTACCCCGCCACCGCGAGCACGACGACGGCGCCGAGCGCTTTCCAGCCGAAGCCGCGGCCGCGCGACCACCAGGCATTGGCGGCGGCAGCAAAGGCGTAGACCGCGACGATCGTCACGACGATCCAGTGCCGCGCGCTCTCCGATCCAAACGAGGGCGCGGCAATCAGCAGCACGCCGCCGCCGATCCAGGCCACCGTACCCGCCTGCCATACAAGGCGGATCAGGGTCCGCAGGCTCTCCGGCTGGATGGTCGCCCTAGCGAACACCTTGGTTTCCCCCAGCACGCCGTGAATCAGGGCCACCGCTATTCCAGCGACGCCAGCGCATTGCAAAATGAGATCGCGCATCCGATGTCTCCATACACTACTGTATGGTTGTGCGCCACGTTCTGGCGCTTGTCAATACAGTAGTGTATGGTGGGAACATGAACAATCAGCTGTCGGCAAAGGACTGGCTCGACCAGGGCCTGAAAGCATTGGCGGGCCGCGGCTTCACCGCGCTGAAGGCGGAACCATTGGCCAAGGCGATGGGCGTGTCGCGCGGCAGCTTCTACTGGCACTTTGCCGATATCGGCGCGTTTCATGCCGCGATCCTCGCGCGCTGGCACGAAGTTGCGGCCGAGCAGATCATCGCCAATGTCGAGGCGGCCTCGAACAACGAGAACCCGCTCGCGCTGCTGCTGCGCCGCGTGTTCGGCGAACGCTTGACGCTGGAACGGGCAGTCCGCACCTGGGCAAGCGTCGATCCCGCTGCCCGCGCCGCCGTGCAGGCGATCGACCGGCGCCGGCTGAGCTATGTAGAGGGCCTTCTGGCGCAGTCCGGATTATCGGCGGAGATTGCCCGCGCCCGGGCGCAAATTCTATATTGGGCTTTTCTCGGCTTTGCTCTGTCGGACCAGCCCTTGCCGAAAGCACGGCAACAGACCGTGCTCGACGAACTGGTCCGGATGGCCGCGTCATGACAGGCTGCAATCCGATATGCTAAGCACCAGCGCCTAGCCGGAGACTGCAAATGAATGCCACGCCCGAACGCCTCGACGGCACCGTCGATCCGAAATTGCTGGAGATCCTGGTCTGTCCGGTGACCAAGGGCCCGCTCGAATTCGATTCGACCCGGCAGGAACTGATCTCGCGCTCCGCCAAGCTCGCCTATCCGATCCGCGACGGCATCCCGATCATGCTGCCGGAAGAGGCGCGGAAGATTGAGTGAGGGAAATCGCGTAGCCCGGATGGAGCGAAGCACAATCCGGGTTGGTCCGATCGACTTGCGAGACCGTTCCCGGATTTCGCTCCGCTCCATCCGGGCTACGATAAGAGAAACTACAATGCCTCGCCCTTCAACAGCCGCGGCACTTCGCCGGACAGTCCCGCAGCCTGGCGGATGAACAGGTTCTTCAGCGGCGGCGCGCGATCGACGAGGCCAAGCCCGATATCGCGCACGGTACGCAGCAGCGTCGATTCGTTCGAGAACAGGAAGTTCAGCGAATTGGTGGCGAGCCCCATCGCCATGGTGTCGAAGCGCCGCCAGCGCTGGTAGCGGTCGAGCACATCGGCCTGCCCGGGATCGATGCCGAGCCGGGCCGCGTCGACCACGACTTCGGCAAGCGCCGCAACGTCTTTCAGGCCCATGTTGAGCCCCTGCCCGGCGATCGGATGGATCACATGCGCGGCGTCGCCGACCAGCGCCAGCCGCTCGGCGATGAATGAGCGCGCGACGAAATAGCCGAGCGGAAACGCGCGCGGCTTGTCGAGCGCCTTGATCTCGCCGAGCTGCAGCCCGAAGCGCTTCTCCAGCTCGTCGTGGAATTCGGCTTCGCCAAGCGCGGTGATGCGTGCGGCCTCGGTGCGATTCTCGGTCCACACCAGCGACGAGCGCTTTCCGGTCAGCGGCAAGATCGCGAATGGACCCGCCGGGAGAAAATGCTCTTCGGCACGGCCGTGATGATCCCGCTCATGACCCACGGTAACGACGATGCCGGATTGATCGTAGTCCCAGCCATGGGTGGCAATGCCGGCGCGCTCGCGCAGTTTTGAGCGCGCGCCGTCCGCGGCAATCAGCAGGCTTGCTTCGATGACATTGCCGTCGGCGAGCGTCACGGTGACGCCGTCGGAACGTGAATCGTAGGTCGAAACCGCCGTGGCCCAGAGATCGACGCCTTCAGCCTCGGCGCGGGCGACCAGCGCATCGATCAGCCGGCGATTTTCGACCATGTGGGCGAAGGGTTCGCCGGGTTCGACATTTCCCGCAAAGGTCAGGAACACCGGACGGGTGGCATCTTCCAGCCTGGAATCGGTGACGACCATGTCGAGGATCGGCTGGGAGTCCGATACCTGGCCCCAGACGCCGAGCGCCTCGAACAACCGCCGGCACGCGGCCACAATGGCGGTCGCCCGCGGATCGCGGCTCGGCCGCACTGCCAGGGCCGGATCGGCCACGATGACGGGAATATCCGCGCCAAGGCCCTGACGGAGCGCCAGCGCCAGCGCCAGCCCGGCAAAGGCGCCGCCGCAGATGACAATGCTTCGCTGTGCCGCCATGCGATCCTTACCCGGTTACGCCGTCACATTAGACCAGACTTGCTACCTGATATTAGCTGGGCGAAACAGGGTTTCGAAACAAGGGCACGTAAGCGGACCGTCATTCCGGGGCGCGCGTCAGTGCGAACCCGGAATCCAGAGGTTTTGGCACGAGATTCCGGATTCGCCCTCTTCGAGGCGCGCCACGAAATGAAAGCACCGCCATGTCCAAGGGCCTGATTGACCTGATTTCCATTCTCGATCTCGAACAGCTCGAGGTGAACCTGTTCCGGGGCAACAGCCCGAAGACGAGCTGGCAGCGGGTGTTCGGCGGCCAGGTGATTGGGCAGGCGATGGTCGCGGCCTGCCGCACCGTCGAGGGCCGCCTGCCGCATTCAATCCATTGCTATTTCATCCTGCCCGGCGATCCGCAGATCCCGATCATCTACCAGGTCGAACGCCTGCGCGACGGCAAGAGCTATTCGACCCGTCGCGTCACCGCGATCCAGCATGGCAACGCGATCTTCTCGATCATGGTGTCGTTCCATGCGGAAGAGGAAGGCGCGTTCAACCATCAGGACAAGATGCCGGATGTCCCGCCGCCGGAAAAGCTCACGGCGGAAGAGGTGTCGAAGCAGCCGATGTTCAAGGAGATGCCGGAGTTCATCCGCCGCTATTACGAATCCGACCGGCCGATCGAGCTGCGCCCGGTCGAGCTCGGCCGATATTTCGGCCAGAAGATCGATGATGGACGCATCCATGTCTGGATTCGCACCGCGGCCAAGCTGCCCGACGATCCGGCGCTGCATTTGTGCGCGCTGGCCTATGCGTCGGATTTCTCGCTGCTCGATGCGGTGATGGCGCGCTATGGCCGCACGCTGTTCGACAAGCGCATGATGCCGGCCAGCCTCGATCACGCGATGTGGTTTCACCGGCCGTTTCGCGCCGACGAATGGCTGCTCTACGCGCAGGACTCGCCGAGCGCGCAAGACGGCCGCGGATTGACCCGCGGCCTGATCTTCAAGCCCGACGGCACGCTGGTGGCGTCGGTGGCCCAGGAAGGCTCGGTGCGCCAGCGCAAGTGATGTTTTACGCGTTTACCTGCGTGCCTCTTTCGGCCAAAACAGTCTGCGACGCCAGCCAGCGCCACATCCAGCGATACATCCATGGAATTGGGATGATGAAGCTGCTGGCGATTGCAGTCACGATCGCACGCCACAGAAACTCCAGGCCGGTGCCGATGAAGACGACTTCGCGCCGCGTGCCCTGGATATTCCGGGAAAACCAGCGCATCCAGGCTACGTAAACCCACGCCCAGCCAATTATGGTGATAATGGAGACAACCGCCAGAATGGTCCATCCGAGATAGACCCAAAACGAGCCGGAGAAGCTGAGCCCGAGCGGCTGTTCGTTGGACGCAAGGTTCGCGACGAACCATCTCAGGAAAAGCCAGTAGAGAACGATCTGAGCGAGACTCATCAGGTTGCTGAGCAAGTCAATGCCGGTCAGGCCCGCGCCGACAATGAGCACGAGGGCCCCGAAATACCACGGAACGATCGTCATCGCCTCGCCTGCGAAGCTAAGGTTCGGCCGTCCCGGCACTTGCACACACGGTACAATCCACTTGAGGTACCACACCAGGGCCCACGGGGCCGGGATGATGAGGATGAGCCCGATCACAAGCACGAGGCTGCGCCACGTAAACTCCAAGATTCCGAAATCGATCGACAGCGGGCCCCCGCTATAGCTTCCGGCCATTTGTGGCGGGCCACCGGGCTGTGCGAAAGCGGGCGGGGCTGATCCGCCGGGAACCAAGCCGGGAATGTCTCCGGCCCGCTGCCAGCCCGACATCCCCTCGGTCCAGACCAACGTGTCCGCCCCAACCATGCCCCGGGTAACGAGGTCGCGGAGCTGCGCCTCGGGATAGGGGCCCTGTTGCTGGCCGCTGGATGCATAAAACCACGATCGGTTCGACATTTTTGTCCCTTGAGCCGTGGAGAGGGGGAAGCCAGCCGGACGGCTGGCGGTGAAACCGCATTTTGGCGGACGATCCTACCGCCTGTACAGTGATCGATGTCACCAGCCCGAAATGTTTTCCCTTCTACCTGCAACTTTTTTGTGCCATTTGCCCGGAAAGATGCCAGATTTGCGTGGGCAGCGAGCCGCCGGGCGGTCAGCATGCCGAGTGCTCAAAAGATATCCAGGGAAATGAAGGCCTGACCATGAAACTCGTCGTCGCGATCATCAAACCCTTCAAGCTTGACGAGGTGCGCCAGGCGCTGACGGCCATCGGCGTCCACGGCATGACGGTGACCGAGGTCAAGGGATACGGCCGCCAAAAGGGCCACACCGAAATCTATCGCGGCGCCGAATACGTCGTGAACTTCCTGCCCAAGCTCCGAATCGAAATCGCGGTCGCCTCGGACGTCGCCGACAAGGCGGTCGAAGTCATTACCGCGAACGCGCGCACCGGACAGATCGGTGACGGCAAGATCTTCGTCACGCCGATCGACCATGCACTGAGAATCCGCACCGGCGAGACCGATAGCGACGCGCTCTGAGACATCACTGAATTGAAGGCGCGGCGGCAACGACGCTGACGGGCAAGCCAAGAAACGACAACGAAACGACAACACGCCGGGGGAATTCCATGGGGGCACCATCGTATCGTGCAGCGGGGAATGCTGCGCTCATCACTCTTGCGGCGAGCTCGCTCGCGACGCCGGCCGTGGCCGCCGAAACGTCCACCATCAATGCCGCCGACACCGCGTGGATGATCGTCGCCACCGCGCTGGTATTGATGATGACGATACCGGGTCTGGCGCTGTTCTATTCCGGGATGGTGCGCAAGAAGAACGTGCTGGCGACAATGGCGCAGAGCCTCGCTGCCGTTGCGATCATCTCGATCCTCTGGGTGGCGTTCGGCTATTCGCTGGCCTTCGTCGGCGATGGTCCATGGATCGGCACGCTCGATCGCTGGTTCCTGATCGGAATGACGATGGAGAGCGTCAACCCGGCGGCGAAGACGATACCGGAAGCGCTTTTCATGCTGTACCAGATGACGTTTGCGATCATCACGGTGGCGCTGGTGGCGGGTGCGGTGGCGGACCGGATGCGGTTCTCGGCCTATCTGCTTTTTTCCGTCGGCTGGTTCACGTTCGTCTATGTGCCGCTCGCGCACTGGGTGTGGGGCGGCGGATTCCTCGGCACCATGGGCGTGCTGGATTTTGCCGGCGGCCTCGTCGTGCATCTTTCCGCCGGCATCGGCGGTCTGGTTGCCGCGATGGTGATCGGCCGGCGCCAAGGCTATGGTAGCGAGAACCTCGCGCCATTCGATCTGTCGCTTGCCGTGATCGGCACCGGATTGTTGTGGGTCGGCTGGTTCGGCTTCAATGGCGGATCGGCGCTGGCCGCGAACTCGCGCGCGGTCATGGCGATCACCGCGACGCATCTGGCGGCTTGCGCCGGCGCGCTGACCTGGGCCGCGATCGAATGGGCGACACGGCGCAAACCATCGGTGCTCGGCATGATCTCAGGCGCCATCGCCGGTCTTGGCACCATCACGCCGGCCTCCGGATTCGTTGCGCCGTGGCACGGCGTCATCATCGGCGTCGTCGCGGGAACCCTCTGCTTCTGGGCCTGCACCTGGCTCAAGCAGCGCTTCAAATATGACGACTCGCTCGACGTGTTCGGCGTCCACGGGGTTGGCGGACTGACCGGCACATTGCTCGCCGGCGTTTTTGCGGTGAACGCGATCGGCGGCACCGCAGGCCTGATCGAGGGCAATGCGCAGCAGGTCCTGATCCAGCTCTATGGGATCGCCGCCACGCTGGTGTGGTCCGGCGGCATGACCTTTGTGCTGCTCAAGCTGGTGGGCATGTTCGCGCCGCTACGGGTGTCGATGCAGCAGGAGCTGGAAGGCCTCGATATCTCGCAGCACGGCGAAGCGCTGCAATAGGCCACCCACCCCGTTACCACTTCCTTGCACTGCCTCTGAGCAGGGATTGCGTCGCTGAACAGCGCCTGCCCACGATTTGGGCAAGCCTGACTACGCTTTGGGCGCGACGGAATGGCGCAGGAACGTGCAATTCCCGCAAAGGGCGAAAAGGGCCGGATTCATAGTCTGTTAGGGAACGGCTTCGATCTGGCACGGCATTTGATTCTAAGGGTCCTGGCTGTGCCCGCGTAGTGAACATCTCCGCGTGGTGAATCTCAGTCGAGAACGCCCGGTCGGTCTGAACCGGGCCCAAGCGGGGACAATACCCATGAAAATTGTTATGGCGATCATCAAGCCATTCAAGCTCGAAGAAGTCCGGGATGCCCTGACCGCCATCGGCGTTCATGGTCTCACGGTGACGGAAGTCAAAGGCTATGGCCGCCAGAAGGGCCACACGGAAATCTATCGCGGCGCCGAATACGCCGTGAGCTTCCTGCCCAAGATCAAGATCGAGGTCGCTGTCGCCTCGGATCAGGTCGACAAGACCATCGACGCCATCACCTCCGCTGCCAAGACCGGCCAGATCGGCGACGGCAAGATCTTCGTCATCAACCTCGACCATGCGGTGCGCATCCGCACGGGTGAGGCGGATGCCGCGGCCCTCTGATTTCGCGCTCAAACCTTACCACTTAGGAGTAAAACCAAATGACGTTTAAACGTCCCTATAGCGCGGGATTGGCAGCCCTCGCAGTCGGCCTGTTCGCCGCGACCGCTGCCTACGCCGAGCCAACCGTCAACAAGGGCGACAACGCCTGGATGCTGACGTCGACAGTGCTGGTGCTGTTGATGACCATCCCGGGCCTGGCGCTGTTCTATGGCGGTCTCGTCCGTTCCAAGAACATGCTCTCGGTGCTGATGCAGGTCTTCTACACCGTCTGCATCGTCGTCCTTCTCTGGACGCTCTATGGCTACAGCCTCGCGTTCACCGGCGGTTCCGACTTCATCGGCGGCTTCTCCAAGGCCTTCCTGATGGGCGTGACGACGGATTCGAAAGCCGCGACCTTCAGCGTCGACGCCAACATCACCGAGCTCATCTACATCTGCTTCCAGATGACCTTCGCGGCGATCACCCCCGCCCTCATCGTCGGCGCCTTCGCCGAACGCATGAAGTTCGCGGCGGTCGCGCTGTTCGTCCCGCTCTGGGTCACGCTGATCTATCTCCCGATCGCGCATATGGTTTGGTATTGGCCAGGACCGGACTTGATCACGGATGCAGCCAAGGCGCTTGCCGCGGCGGCTGATGGTGCGGCGAAGACCGCGGCGCAGGCCAAGCTCGACGAGATCAATGCCGACGCCGGCTGGATCTTCAAGAAGGGCGCGATCGACTTCGCCGGCGGCACCGTGGTGCACATCAACGCCGGTATCGCCGGTCTGGTCGGTGCGCTGCTGATCGGCAAGCGCGTCGGTTACGGCAAGGAGCTGATGGCTCCGCACTCGCTGACCATGACCATGATCGGCGCTTCGCTGCTCTGGGTCGGCTGGTTCGGCTTCAACGCCGGATCGAACCTCGAGGCCTCCGGCGGCGCCGCGCTCGCCATGACCAACTCCTTCGTTGCAACCGCAGCCGCGGCGCTGGCCTGGATGTTCGCGGAATGGATCGTCAAGGGTCATCCTTCCGTGCTCGGCGCGTTGTCGGGTGCGGTGGCAGGCCTCGTGGCGGTCACGCCTGCGGCCGGCTATTCCGGTCCGATGGGCGCGATCGTGCTCGGTCTCGTGGTCGGCGTCGTCTGCCTGTTCTTCTGCACCGTGGTGAAGAACTCGCTCGGCTATGACGACTCGCTCGACGTGTTCGGCGTGCACTGCGTCGGCGGCATCGTCGGCGCACTCGGCACCGGCATCCTGGTGAATCCGGCGCTTGGCGGCACCGGCGTCATGGACTACGCCGCCGGCAAGATCGCCGACTACGACTTCGTTGCGCAGATGACCTCGCAGTTCTGGGGCGTCTGCACCACGCTGGTGTGGTCGGGCATCGGTTCGGCGATCCTGTTCAAGGTCGTCGACGTCATCGTCGGCCTGCGCGTCAACGTCGAAACCGAGCGTGAAGGCCTCGACGTCACCGAGCACACGGAGCGCGCTTACAACATGTAGGTTCTCCCGGGGCGCGATCCCCAAGGGGTCGCACCCACAACTCCGGTTCGGGCACATACCCGGCAATGCCCTGACCGTTGAGGGGCTCCAGCGCAAGTTGGAGCCCCTTTCTTTTTGGCGAAAAGGGTTTGCCAAACCGGGCGCGATCCGTCGAAATGCCGGCAACAGCACAGGGAGAAGCGCCATGAAACTCGAAGGCGGATGTTATTGCGGCAAGGTGCGCTATGTCGCTGAGGGCGAGCCGATGATGAAGGCGCAGTGCCACTGCCGGGAGTGCCAGTACATCTCGGGCGGCTCGACCAACATGTTCCTGCTGATGCCGGTCGCCGGCTTCAAGTATACCGGGCAAGCTCCCAAGCAATTCACCCGCGCCGACCTGGAACGCGCGGTGACGCGGGAATTCTGCGCCGAATGCGGCACGCACGTTGTAACGCGCCCGCCGGGACTGCCCGCCGTGGTCGTCAAGGTTGGCACGCTCGATGATCCCAGCCTGTTCGGCGAACCGCAGATTGCGATCTACACCATCGACAAGCAGCCCTACCACCACGTGCCCGAGGGCATGCCGGCTTTCGAGCGGCTTCCGCAGCGGTAGCGCAGTTCCGAACCCTCGCCATCCGAGCGGTCGAAACCCACAAATCGATCAAAATCGCCGCCGGCGCCGATGGTTAATCGCGTCTTAACCTCGCCGTATCTATGGTGGTTTGATGTGTTTCCGGTCGGAGGTTTGGTCCCTCGACCGCTATTGAAAGTGCTGGCGTTTCAGACATGGCGATGACTGCTTCTTCCGGCGTGGCGCAGGGCGCCGGCAGCGTACCTGCCGGTCAGGCCGAGCGTTCGCCTTTTCTACGCACGACCGAGTTGCTGGCTCCTTACCAGCCCGCCAAGCCATTGATTACGCTGTCATTGGGCGAGCCGCAGCACCCTGTGCCGGATTTTGTCGGGCCGGTTCTGGCGAAGCACATTGCTGATTTCGGCCGCTATCCCCTCGCCAGGGGCATCGAGCCGTTCCGGCGCGCGGCAGCGAACTGGCTGTCGACCCGGTTCCAACTGCCGCGGCCGATCGATCCCGAGAGCGAAATCCTGGTGCTGAGCGGCAGCCGCGAGGGGCTGTTTTTCGCGGCGATCACCGCCGCCCGTTATGTTGGCCCGCGCAAGGGCAGGCCCGCGATCCTGATGCCCAACCCGTTTTATCCGGCCTATGGCGCGGGCGCCCGCGCCGCCGGTTGCGAACTGGTCTACCTGCCGACCACGCTCGCCAACGGATTTTTGCCGGATCTCGATGCACTCGACGATGCGACGCTGGCCCGGACCGTTGCGATTTTCATCGCCTCGCCCGCCAATCCGCAAGGCGCCGTCGCCTCGCACGACTACTTCACGCGGCTGAAAAAACTCGCCGACCGCCATGGCTTCATGATCCTGAGCGACGAGTGCTATTCGGAAATCTACACCAGGCAAGCGCCGGGCAGCGCGCTCGAATGTGCCGGGCCTGACTTCGCCAATGTCGTTGCGTTCCAGTCGCTGTCGAAGCGCTCGAACCTGCCCGGCATGCGCGTCGGCTTTGCCGCCGGCGATCGCAAGTTTCTCGCGGCCTTTCACGAATTGCGCAACGTCGCGGCCCCCCAGGTGCCGGTGCCGCTGCAGCACGTCGCGGTCGCCGCCTATAGCGACGAGGCGCATGTCGAAGAAAACCGCAGGCTTTACCGCATCAAGTTCGATCTCGCCGACCAGATTCTCGGCAGCCGTTACGGCTATGTGCGGCCCGCCGGCGGCTTCTGCGTCTGGCTCGACGTCTCCGAGCAAGGCGGCGACGAGGCGACGGCGGTGAAACTCTATCGGGATGCGGGCGTCCGCGTGATCCCCGGCAGCTATCTGTCGCGGCCGCAGAACGATGGCTTCAACCCCGGCGCGGGCTACATCCGCCTCGCGCTGGTCTCCGACAGTGAATCAACGGCCGAGGCACTGCACCGGCTGGTCGAAATTCTGGATTAATCGCAGGGCCCCCATGAGCATGCCAGCGATCGAACGTGTCATTCCCCTGGTCGGCCATCTGCCGGTCTCAATCCGCGACGCCCTCGCACGGCGCCTGCGCGAGCTTGCCGGCTTGAGCCTGATCGCGCTGTCCGGCGTGGCGGCGGCGGCGTTGATGACGTGGTCGGTACAGGACCCGAGCCTGAGCCACGCGACTTCGCGTCCGATCCGTAATGTTCTCGGCTACCCCGGCGCGATCGGCGCCGACCTCCTGATGCAGATCCTCGGCCTCGGCGCGATCATGCTGATCCTCCCCGTCGCGGTGTGGGGCTGGCGTATGCTGACCCATCGCACCTTCGACCGCGAAGCGCTCCGGCTTGGATGCTGGATTCTCTGCACGGTGATCGCAGCGGGTTTTGCAAGCTGCTGGCCGCATGGCGGCGCGTGGGCGCTGCCGACCGGCCTTGGCGGCGTCGTCGGCGACGCGCTGGTGCGGGCGCCGGCCGTGGTGTTCGGTCCGGCCGGCTTCACCTATCGTCTCGTGCTCGGTATCATCCTGTTCGCGGCGATGTGCGCGGCCTTCCTGTTTGCCAGCGGCTGGGGCTCGCGCCCGAGAGATGAAGAGCTGACACCGATCGAGGACGATGATACGCCCTTCGAGGAAGAAGGGGATAGCAGTTCGGTTTCGCTCGGATGGGTTTATCACGCGCTGATGAGCGCGAAGGCGCGGGTCGCCTGGCTGATGAGCGCGGCCTATCGATCGCTGGTGTCGAGTTCGCCGCCGCCTCGCACGGCCTCGTTCGAGCGGCAGGAACCGAGCCTCCGCGGCCGCGCTGCGCCGGCACTGGCCCCGCGGGAAGCGGAATTCGAGGACGAGGAAGAAGAGGAAGACGAGGACGAGGAAGTCCCGGCCGCTCGCGCTCCGCGCAAGAAGGCCGCGCCGCGTGCGGCGGCGCGCAAATCCGAGAGATTCGAACTGCCTTCGGTCTCGGTGCTCACGGCGCCCAAGGCGTCGGACCGGCAGCCGCTCAACAAGGCCGAACTGGAGGCCAATTCACGCGCGCTGGAAGGCGTGCTCGGCGATTTCGGCGTCCGCGGCGAGATCGTCAAGGCCAATCCCGGCCCGGTCGTGACGCTCTACGAACTCGAACCCGCACCGGGCATCAAGTCTTCGCGCGTGATCGGCCTTGCCGACGATATCGCCCGCTCGATGAGCGCGCTCTCAGCGCGCGTCGCCGTGGTCGCCGGCCGCAACGCCATCGGTATCGAACTGCCGAATGCGCATCGCGAAAAAGTTTACTTGCGCGAATTGCTGACCACGAAGGACGAGTCGCACGCGAAGCTGCCGCTCTGCCTTGGCAAGAACATCGGCGGCGAATCCATCATCATCGACCTCGCGCGCACGCCGCATATGCTGATCGCCGGTACCACCGGCTCCGGCAAATCGGTCGCGATCAACACCATGATCCTGAGCCTGGTCTACCGCTTGCGGCCGGATCAGTGCCGCCTGATCATGGTCGATCCGAAAATGCTCGAACTCTCCGTCTACGACGGCATCCCTCATCTGCTGACGCCGGTCGTGACCGATCCGAAAAAAGCGGTGGTCGCGCTGAAATGGGCCGTCCGCGAGATGGAAGAGCGCTACAAGAAAATGGCCAAGCTCGGCGTGCGCAACATCGACGGCTACAACCAGCGCCTCGTCGAAGCCAAGGGCAAGGGCGAAGATCTGACGCGCACGGTGCATACCGGCTTCGACAAGGAAACCGGCAAGGCGATCTACGAGGAAGAGAAGCTCGACCTCGAACCGCTGCCCTATATCGTCATCATCGTCGACGAAATGGCCGACCTGATGATGGTGGCCGGCAAGGATATCGAAGGCGCGGTGCAGCGCCTCGCCCAGATGGCGCGCGCCGCCGGTCTGCACGTCATCCTCGCAACCCAGCGGCCCTCGGTCGACGTCATCACCGGCACCATCAAGGCGAACTTCCCGACCCGCATCTCGTTTCAGGTCACCTCGAAAATCGACAGCCGCACCATCCTCGGCGAAATGGGCGCCGAGCAACTGCTCGGGCAGGGCGACATGCTTTATATGGCCGGCGGCGGACGCATCAGCCGCGTGCACGGACCGTTCGTCTCCGACGAGGAAGTCGAAAAGGTCGTGCGCCATCTCAAGACGCAAGGCCAGCCGGAATATCTGGAAGCGGTCACGGCCGAAGAGCCGACCGACGAGGACGGCGCGGTGTTCGATTCCACCGGCATGGGCGGCGATGGCGGCGGCGACCTGTTCTCGCAGGCGGTTGCGATCGTCAAGCGCGACCGCAAGGCCTCGACTTCCTACATTCAGCGCCGGCTGCAAATCGGCTATAACCGTGCCGCCTCGTTGATGGAGCGGATGGAACTCGAAGGCATCGTCGGGCAGGCGAATCACGCCGGCAAGCGCGAAATTCTGGTCGCGGAGGAAGAGGGCGGCTTCTAGATTGCGGCGCCAAAGGGCGCCAAAGGTGGATTCGGCGTAACGATTTTCACGGAAAAACGATATCTCCTTTGGTCGAAAGCACGATAAAATGGCTGGCAGCGGGATGCCTCGTCGAATAGAGATCCGAAATACCTGATGACACAACAATCCACCCATCGCGGGCTGCGCTCCGGACTGGCCCTTTTGATCGCCACGTCCATCGCAGCCTTCGCGACGCCGGCTCTCTCGCAGACCGTGCCGGTTCCGAAGCCCGCGCCCAAGACCCGCGACGGCGGCGTGCAGATGAGCGCGCAGGACAACAAGGGGCCGATGACCACCGGCGCCACCCAGGCGCCGCCGAACCCGGTGATTCCCGATCCGCACCGCAATGTGCCCGCCAATATTTTTGCAACCTTCGACGCCAGCCAGAAGGCGCAGGCTGCCCGGGTGAGCTCCTATTTGTCCTCCCTGCAGACGCTGGTCGGAAATTTCGTCCAGGTCGGTCCCGACGGCAGCAAGACCAAGGGAGATTTCTACATCCAGAAGCCCGGCAAGGTGCGATTCGAGTACGATGCGCCCAGCCCGATCGCGATCATCGCCGACGGATCGTCGCTGGCGGTCCGCGACACAAAGCTTGCGACCCAGGACATCTATCCGCTGTCGCAGACGCCGCTGCGCTTCCTGCTGTCGGACCGGATCGATCTGCTAAAGGACACCAACGTCGTCAACGTCATGGCCGATGACGTCTACATCAGCGTCACCATCGAGGAGAAGCAGGCCCTGATCGGCACCAGCCGGCTGATGCTGATGGTCGGCACGAAGGACGGCCAGCTCAAGCAATGGACCGTGACCGATCCGCAGGGCTACGACACCACGGTTGCGGTCTACAATCTGGACTCGACCAGGAAGGTCGACCCCGGCCTCTTCAAGATCGACTTCACCAACTACACTAACCCGGCGAACTGAACGGCGCGCCTTCTCCATTGTTTCTGTGGAGAGGCGGAAATCCGCGCCGGCAACCGTGGTAATACACGGTCCTCATGCGTTTTTCCCTGACAACGTGGAATATCAATTCGGTGCGCCTGCGCATCGACATCGTCGCCAAATTCCTCAAATCGGCACGCCCGGACGTGCTGTGCCTGCAGGAAACAAAATGCATCGACGACGCTTTCCCGCTGAAGCGATTCAAGCGTCTCGGCTATGAGCATGTCGCGCTGAACGGGCAGAAGGGTTATCACGGCGTCGCCATCGTCTCGAAACTGCCCTTCGAGGCCACCGATATCAGAACCTTCTGCGACAAGATCGATTCGCGCCACATCTCGGTGGCGTTCGGCGAGAAGGCGCAACTCGCAAAACCGCTCGTGCTGCACAATTTCTACGTTCCGGCCGGCGGCGACATTCCCGATCCCGCACTCAATCCGAAGTTCGATCACAAGCTGAAATTTCTCGACGAGATGAAGGCGTGCGAACCACTGCATCCGCGCGGCGACGACCGGCATATCCTGGTCGGCGACCTCAATGTCGCTCCATATGAGAACGACGTGTGGTCGCACAAGCAGCTCCTGAAGGTCGTCTCGCACACGCCGATCGAATGCGAGAAGCTGCTGGCGGCGCAGACCCATGGCGAATGGTTCGACGTCGCGCGCGAGCGGATTCCGCTTTCGGAAAAGGTCTATACGTGGTGGAGCTACCGCGCCGCCGACTGGACGGTGGGCGATCGCGGCCGGCGGCTCGACCACATCTGGGTCTCGCGCGCGCTGAAGGACAGCGTCAGCGATTTCAAGATTGCCCGCGACGCCCGCGGCTGGGAGCGTCCGTCCGACCACGTGCCGGTGACGGTGACGCTGGAAGTGTAGCGATCAAATACTAAGCTTGGCGCCGGCCATCAGAATATCGCTGGCGAGCTGGCTGGTGCGGGTGGCGAGTTCGTCGCGCAGGCGGCGCGCTGCGCCGGGATCGCTTTCGAGCACGCGTTGAAACAGGCTGCGCGCCACCCGGATGACCGAGGAATGATCAAGCGCGACCGCGCTGGACGGCCGCTTCATCGCAACGATCAGCGCCAGTTCGCCGATCAGGGCACCGGGGCCCGCAACGACTTCGGCGCCGCCGTCCTCGACGCGGATCGTGCCGCGTTGAACGATATAGCCGGCATCCGCCTCGTCGCCGGCGTTGAACAGATAATCGCCGGGCGAGAAATCGCGCTGCTCCGAGCCGATCGCCAGCATGCGCAGCGCCGTCGTTCCCAACAGGCGCAATGTCGGGACCCGCTCGAGCAGGGCTACATCATCTTCGATCGACATGGATCTGTGACCGGGATGCGCGAAAATTACGAATCGTGGCTGCGAATCGTATCACGGCACCAGCTTGTAGCCACCGGCTTCCGTCACCAGGATTTCCGGATTGGCCGCATCCTTCTCGATCTTCTGCCTGAGACGGTAGATATGGGTTTCCAGCGTGTGCGTGGTGACGCCCGAATTGTAGCCCCAGACTTCCTGCAGCAACGTCTCGCGCGACACCGGCAACTGGCCGGCGCGATACAGGAAACGCAGGATCGCGGTTTCCTTCTCGGTCAGCCGCACTTTCCTGGCATTGGCGGCGGTCAGCATCTTGGAGCCGGGCCTGAAGCTGTAGGGGCCGACGGAAAACACCGCGTCCTCGCTGGCCTCGTGCTGGCGGAGCTGTGCCCTGATCCGGGCGAGCAGGACGGCGAACCGGAACGGCTTTGCGACGTAATCATTGGCGCCCGATTCGAGCCCCAAAATGGTGTCCGAATCGGTGTCGTGGCCGGTCAGCATGATGATCGGTGCCTTGAAGCCGCCCTTGCGGAGGCTGCGCACGACTTCCCTTCCGTCGGTATCCGGCAAACCGACATCCATCAGCACCAGATCGGGGGAATTGGCTTTGGCGGCGCTGGCGCCCTTGGCCCCGGTATCGACCGCGGAAGCTTCGAACTCCTCGTGCAGCGATAGTTGCTCGACCAGAGTGTCGCGCAGATCGGTGTCGTCATCCACGATCAGGATCTTGCGGGCATTGGGCATAGGATACGATCCTCTTGAGGCAGGCGGCGGACACGAGTGAAAGCGTCTCAAGCCGGGTCTTGGTCGATGACAAACCTGATTCGCGGGCGAACTTCGCAAGCAAGCCAGGTCGTCAGGCACTGATTCGCATTGAGGTAAGAAATTGTTACAGATTCACAAGCCGAACCGCAGTCTATCCCAAATTTGAGGCCCGTTTGGATGAATGTCCTGTAATGGCGTCAAATAGAACAATTGCGGCCGGGCAGGCAATCCCGGATTCGGGCATTGGCATGGAAAGCAACGCTATTTCAATCACTTATAGGACAGATGCGCGTGATCGGGCGCTGACGGCAATTCGGGTCCACAGGGCTGCCGGCAACCCGCGCCGTGGCTGGCTGACAGCGGACGGCTGGACCGTGCCGGTGGCACTTGGCCGCGGCGGCATCCTCGCCAACAAACGGGAGGGCGACGGCGGCACCCCGAGGGGCACGTACCGTCCGCTGCAATTGTGGTGGCGCGCCGACCGCCATCCTCGGCCGCGGACCTATCTGCCGGTCCGGCCGATCCGGCCCGAAGACGCCTGGTGCGAGGACCCGCGGGACCGCCGTTACAATCAGCCCATTCGCCTGGTCCGGGATCAGGCCGGCGACCGGTTGACGCGCGAGGACCACCTCTACGATTTCATCGTCGAAATCGATCACAACGCCGGCCCACGAATCGCAGGTCGCGGCAGTGCCGTGTTCCTGCATCTGGCGCGCCCCAATTTCGCGCCGACGGCGGGGTGCGTTTCGATGACGAAATCCGCCATGCTGCGGCTGTTGCGGCGAATGGGCCCGCAGACGAAAATCATGATCGGCTGATGGGGAATCAAAACAATGCTCGACAAAAACGCGATAACAGCCGCGTCAAAGACGCTGCACGATCACTGGCGCGCCGGCACCAAATTCTCCGGCCTCGACGATAGACTGCGGCCGCGCGACCGCATCGAGGCCTATGCGATCCAGGCCGGAATCGAAAAATATTCGTCCGATAGTCTGTTCGGCTGGAAGATCGCGGCCACCAGCGAGGCCGGCCAAAAGCACATCAACGTCGACGGCCCGATGGCGGGGCGCATCCTGGCCGAGACCGTAATTCCCGATGGCGGAACGGCTTCGATGGCGGGCAATGAAATGCGCGTTGCCGAACCGGAATTCGCCTTTCGCATGCGCGTCGATCTGCCGGCGCGGACCACGCCCTATACAATGCAGCAGGTCCTCGATGCGGTCGACACACTACATCCGGCCATCGAGATTCCGGATTCGCGGTTTGCCGATTTCGTCAGCGCCGGTGCCGCCCAGATCATTGCCGACAACGCCTGCGCGCATCTGTTCGTGCTCGGCCCGGCAGCGGTTGCAGACTGGCGCACGCGCGATCTCGTCGAGGAGCGACCCATCATCACGATGCGCGGCCAGCAATTCATCGGTCACGGCAAGAATGTGCTCGGCGATCCCCGGATCGCACTGACCTGGCTCGCCAACGAACTGCGCCAGCTTGGCGTGACGCTGAAGGCCGGCCGTGTCGTAACGACCGGCACCTGCCACGCCCCGCTGCCGATTCAATCGGGTGATGTTTGCGCCGCCGATTTCGGTTCGCTCGGAAAGGTATCGGTGGGGTTCGCCTAAGCGGGTCACCTCGATGTCGTCCCTGGTTCGCAGGGACGACGATCTTACCGCGCCCCGAAAATCGCCGAGCCCACGCGCACATGCGTGGCGCCAAGCTGGATTGCTACCGCGAAATCGGCGCTCATACCCATCGACAGATTCTTCAGTCCGTTGCGCGCGGCGATCTTGGCCGTCAACGCGAAATGCGGCGCCGGCGCCTCGTTGACCGGCGGAATGCACATCAAGCCGGAAATGACCAGACCGTATTTGTCGCGGCAGCTCGCAATGAAGGCGTCGGCCTCGCCGGGCGCGACCCCGGCCTTCTGCGGTTCCTCGCCGGTATTGAGTTGAACGAACAATTCCGGCCGCTTGTTCTGGGAATTAACTTCCTTGGCTAACGCTTCGCAAATGCTGGGACGGTCGACCGAATGGATGGCGTCGAACAGCGCGACCGCTTCCTTCGCCTTGTTGGACTGCAGCGGCCCGATCAGATGCAACGCAATTCCGGGGCAGGCCGACACCAAGGCCGGCCATTTCGCCTTGGCTTCCTGCACGCGATTTTCACCGAACACGCGCTGTCCGGCATCGATAACAGGCGAAATGGCCGCAGCGTCGAACGTCTTCGACACCGCGATCAGCGTCACCGATGCTCGCTCGCGGCGCGCTTCCTTGCACGCGCGCGCGATGTCCTGCTCCACCTGAGCCAGACCGTTTGGTAAAGACTTGGTTAGCGGCGTCGCCATCTCTCTCGCATCTTGTCCTGATTTCGGCCGGAAATTCTACGGCATTTCCTCGAATTTTACCAAGTTCGGGAAAGGCTTTTTGAATCCTTCGCTCTACCTTCCGGTGTGGGGGCAGGGATGTCTGGCGTTACATTCAACCGCAAACGGGTCAAACTCAAGAAGCTTCTGGGAATCCGGGCGCGGCTTGCGATGCTGGCCGTAATGCTGGTGGCGCCCTTGATGCTGGATCGCGTCCGCTCGCTGGAAGACACGCGCGCCAAGCAGATCACGATTGCGTCGGAAGAATACGCCAATATCACCCATCACAGCGCCGAGACCCAGCGCGAGGTGATCTCCTCCGTCGAGACGATGCTGAAGTCCGCCGCCTATATCCGCGCCTCCAGCGGCATCGGACGCAGTTGCGAAATCCTGCGCGCCAGCCTGCCCGCCAACCTGCCCTGGATCCGCAGCATCATGCTCGTAAGCAAGGAAGGCGTGGTGCAGTGTTCCACACTGAACATTCAGGTCGGCCTCAACATCGGCGATCGCGACTATTTCAGGAAGGCGCAGGAAACCCGCGATTTCGTCGTCAGCGACTACCTGTTCGGCAAGACCAACAACCGGCCAATCATGATGGCGGCCTATCCGGTCTCGGCGATCAATCCGGAAGAAGATTCGGTAGCGGTCGCCGGCATCAATCTCGACTGGCTGTCGAAGATCATGGCCAACCTCGGCGGACGGCCGGGCATTTCATCTCTGCTGATCGATAGCACCGGCGTCGTGCTGGCGGCACCACCCGACCAGGCCAGCATGATCGGCCGGCCGCTCGACAATGTGCCGCTGCTGTCGGCCATCACGTACAAGGCGCTCAGCTCCAATTCCGATACGGGCTCGCTTTCCTTTGCCGTCACCGACGGCTCCAAGCGCACCATCAGTTTCGCGCGCATTCCCGGGACGCAATCACGCCTGATCGTCAGCATCGACGAGGACAAGGTGACGGCCGCGATCAATCGCGACATCCGCACCGCCTATCTTCAACTGGGATTCGTCTGCCTGTTCGTGCTGCTCGGCGCGCTGATCGGGGCGGAGAAGCTCATCATCAATCCGATCGAAGTCATGACCGGCATGGCCAAGCGGTTCGGCGAAGGCGACTGGTCGGCCCGCGTCTCGCGCAGCCGGCTGCCGTCGGAATTCATGCCGCTGGCCCGCGCCTTCAACGCGATGGCGGCGCAACTCAGTCAGCGCGAGCGTGAATTGGTCGCCACCAACGACCGGCTCACCGTGATGGCCTCGATCGACATGCTGTCGGGTCTCGCCAATCGCCGTGGCTTCCAGAGCCGGCTCGATTTCGAATGGATGAAGGCGCAGCAGTACCATTGCGAGCTGTCGCTGTTGATGATCGATGTCGATCACTTCAAGCTTTACAACGACACCTATGGCCACCCCGAGGGCGACGCCTGCCTCACCCGGATCGGCGAAGCGCTGGCCGGCGTCGCCGGCGACACGCTGGGCTTCGCCGGCCGCTATGGCGGCGAGGAATTCTGCCTCCTGCTTCCGAACACGAGTCCCCAGAGAGCGCTGGAGATCGGCGAAACGGTGCGCGCGACCGTTCAGGGCCTCGGCCTGCCGCATATCACCTCCAGCCACCGCACCGTCACCGTCAGCGTCGGCGTGGCCGCGACGCTTCCGAACGACGCCCAAACCCCCGGCGACCTGATCGAGGCCGCCGACGCTGCGCTCTACGCCGCCAAACATCGCGGCCGCAACACCGTGGTCGAGCACGGTTTTGCCAAGCTGGTGGATGAGACCGGCATCGCGATGGCGGGGTGAGCGGACGCTCCACGCCTCCGGTCAAGTGGCCCTTCCCGCCTCCCCAACCCGTTGACCCCGCAGCCGCTTTTGTGGCCTAGTCCGCCGTCCTCTGGACGGGACCCGAATCCACAAAAAGCGCTTACGATTCCATGACCTCCGAACGCTATAACGCCCGTGAATCCGAGCCGCGCTGGCAACGCCAGTGGGCAGAAAAGTCGATTTTCGTCTGCAAAAACGACGATCCGCGGCCGAAATATTACGTGCTCGAGATGTTCCCCTACCCGTCCGGGCGCATCCATATCGGGCATGTCCGCAATTATACGCTGGGTGACGTGCTGGCCCGCTACATGCGGGCGAAGGGCCACAATGTGATGCACCCGATGGGTTGGGATGCGTTCGGGCTGCCGGCGGAAAATGCCGCGATCGAGCGCAAGGTCGCGCCCAAGGCCTGGACCTACGACAACATCGCCGCGATGAAGAAGCAGCTGCAGTCGATCGGACTGTCGCTGGACTGGTCGCGCGAATTCGCAACCTGCGACCCCGGCTACTACAAGCATCAGCAAAAACTGTTCAACGACTTCCTGCGCGCCGGTCTCGCCGAGCGCGAGAAGCGCAAGATCAACTGGGATCCGGTCGACATGACCGTGCTCGCCAACGAGCAGGTGATCGACGGCCGCGGCTGGCGCTCCGGCGCTGTTGTTGAGCAGCGCGAGATGAATCAGTGGGTCTTCAAGATCACGAAGTACTCGCAAGAGCTGCTCGACGCACTTGACACGCTCGACCGCTGGCCCGATCGGGTGCGCGTCATGCAGCGCAACTGGATCGGCCGCAGCGAAGGCATGCTGATCCGCTTCGCGCTCGATCCTGCGACCGCGCCGAATGGCGATAACGATCTGAAAGTCTTCACCACGCGACACGACACCCTGTTCGGCGCCAAGTTCATGGCGATCGCACCGGATCACCCGCTGGCGCAGGCCGCGGCTGCGAAGAATCCAAAGCTCGCGGAGTTCATTGCAGAAGCAAAGCGTCACGGCACCGCGCAGGAAATCATCGATACCCAGGAGAAGCAGGGTTTTGACACCGGTATCAAAGCCGTCCACCCCTTCGATCCGAGTTGGAAGCTGCCGGTCTATGTCGCCAACTTCGTGCTGATGGAATACGGCACCGGCGCGATCTTCGGCTGTCCGGCGCACGACCAGCGCGACCTCGATTTTGTGAACAAATACGGGCTCGGCAACACGCCGGTGGTTTGCCCGGAAGGCCAGGATCCGAAGACCTTCTTCATCACCGATACCGCCTATGACGGCGACGGCCGTATGATCAATTCACGCTTTCTCGATGGCATGACCATCGAAGAGGCCAAGGAAGACGTCGCGAAACGACTGGAAGCTGAAGTTCGCGGCAACCTGCCGGTCGGCGAACGCAAGGTAAATTTCCGTCTGCGCGACTGGGGCGTTTCACGCCAGCGCTATTGGGGGTGTCCGATCCCGGTTATCCACTGCCCGAAGTGTGACGTCGTACCGGTGCCCGATGCGGACCTGCCGGTGGTGCTGCCGGAGGATGTGACCTTCGACAAGCCCGGCAATGCGCTCGACCATCACCCGACCTGGAAACACGTCAGCTGCCCGAAATGCGGCGGCAAAGCGCAACGCGAAACCGACACGATGGATACCTTTGTCGACTCGGCATGGTACTTCGCGCGCTTCACGGATCCGTGGAACGAGACGGCTCCAACCACACGCGCCATCGTCGATCGGTTGATGCCGGTCGATCAGTATATCGGCGGCGTCGAGCACGCGATCCTGCATCTGCTCTACGCGCGCTTCTTCACACGCGCCATGAAGGCCACCGGTCACATCGCCTATGACGAGCCGTTCGCCGGCCAGTATACGCAGGGCATGGTGGTACACGAGACCTATCAAAAAGCTGACGGCGGTTATGTCACGCCGGCCGAGGTCAAGATCGAGACCGGCGGCAACGGCCGCCGCGCGGTCCTGATGGAGACCGGCGAAGAAATCAGCATCGGCGCGATCGAGAAGATGTCGAAGTCGAAGAAGAACACCGTCGACCCCGACGATATCATCGCGACGTACGGCGCCGACGTCGCGCGCTGGTTCATGCTGTCGGACTCCCCGCCCGACCGCGACGTGATCTGGAGTGACGAGCGCGTGCAGGGCGCCTCACGCTTCGTGCAGCGGCTGTGGCGGCTGGTCAACGAATCCGCCGAAATCGCCAAGGCGGCTCCGGCCGACCGGCCGGCCTCCTTCGGCGAGGACGCGCTCGGCTTGCGCAAGGCCGCCCATGGCGCACTGGACAAGGTGTCGTCCGGGATCGAACGGCTGCATTTCAACGTCTGCCTCGCCCATATCCGGGAATTCGCCAATGCGCTGGCCGAGGTGCTGGGCCGCGAAGGCAAACCGGCGCCGGACCTGGCCTGGTCGGTCCGGGAGGCAGCCGTCATCCTCGTTCAACTGTTCGCGCCGATGATGCCGCATCTGGCCGAGGAGTGCTGGCAGGTCCTGGGGCAATCCGGGCTGATTTCGGAGGCCAACTGGCCCCAAATCGAACGCGATTTGCTGGTTGAAGACACGGTGACGCTGGTGGTCCAGGTCAACGGCAAGAAACGGGGTGATGTTACCGTGCCACGGGTCGCCCAAAATCCGGAAATTGAGGCTGCCGTTTTGGCGCTCGATGCGGTAAAAGTCGCTCTCGGCGGCAAGGCCGTCCGCAAGGTAATCGTAGTTCCCATGAGGATCGTGAATGTCGTTGGCTAGGACCCGGATCGCCGTTCGGCTCATCGCCGTCGCCGCTCTGGCGGCGCTCACGGCCGGCTGTTTCCAGCCGATGTATGCCGAACGTAATGATGGCAAGCCCGGCCTGCGCGAAAAGCTGATGGGCGTGGAAGTCCCGCCGGTGGACAAGCCCAATGCCTCCCGCGAGGCCCGGATCCAGGTGGAGATCCGCAACGCGCTGGCGTTCAAGCTTTACGGCAGCGCCACCGGCATGCCGCCGACGCATCGGCTGGTGCTGCGCTTCACCACCTCGCGTTCCTCGCTGATACTCGATCCGGCCACGGCGCTGCCATCGAGCGAGAATTACGGGATCGACGCACAGTACAATCTGATCGACCTCACCACCAACAAGTCGGTCATGACGGGCACGACCTTCTCGCGCGTGTCTTATGACATTCCCGGCCAGTTGCAGCGCTTCGCCCGTGCCCGCGCCTTCCGCGACGCCGAGGATCGCGCCGCCAACGAAATTGCGGAAAACATCCAGACCCGGCTGGCGTCGTTCTTCTACGCCGGCACCTGATCCCGTTGGTAGCGCTCCGCGGAAAAGATATCGACGCTTTTCTCGCCCGGCCCGATCCCGGCCGGCCTATCATCCTGCTTTACGGTCCGGATGCCGGCCTGGTCCGCGAGCGCGCTGACGCGCTGATCGCCTCCGCCGTCGACGACCCCAACGATCCCTTCTCGCTAGTGCGATTGGACGGCGACGAGCTGTCGGCCGAACCGTCGCGGCTGGTCGATGAAGCCATGACGATACCGATGTTCGGCGGCCGCCGCGCCATTCGCGTGCGCGCCGGCTCCCGCAGTTTTGCCAGCGGAGTCGATACGCTGGCCGATTCGCCGGTGAAGGACTGCCGCATCGTGATCGAGGCCGGCGAGCTGCGACCGGAATCGCCGCTGCGCAAGGCCTGCGAGCGCGCCAAGACCGCCGTCGCCATTGCCTGCTATCCCGACACCGAGCGCGACCTTGCCAGATTGATCGACGAGGAATTGCGATCTTCCAATTTGCGCATCGCCGCTGACGCGCGCGCCGTGCTGATGTCGTTGCTCGGCGGCGACCGTCAGGCCTCGCGCAACGAGCTTCGCAAGCTGGCGCTCTATTCCCACGGCAAGGGCGAGATCGCGCTCGACGATGTCATGACCGTCGTGTCCGATGCGTCCGAGCTGAAGCTCGACCCGATCGTGGATGGCGCCTTTGCCGGCAAGCCAGACATGGTCGAAAGCGAATTTGCCAAAGCGATGGTCGCCGGCACCTATCCCGGTGTCATCATCTCCGCCGCACAGCGCCAGGCGGCATGGCTGCACAAATCGGCGCTTGCGATGGCCGAAGGGACGCCGGTCTCGACCTTGCTCGAAAGCGGCTATCCGCGCCTGCATTTCTCGCGCAAAGGCGCCGTCGAAATCGCGCTGCGCAGTTTCAACGCAGCGCGGCTGGCCGCCATCATCGATCAGCTCGGAACGGCCGCCCTCGACATGCGCAAGCAGGCCTCGCTGGCGTCAGCGATCGCCCAGCGCGCGCTGCTCTCGATCGCGGCCAATGCGAAGCGGCGAGGGTGAGTTCCGGCACGTGTCCCGGACGCGGTGCAGCGTTCTTCACGATGCACCGCAGAGCCGGGACCCATTGAATTAGATGGACCCCGGAACAGCAGCGCACCGCTACGCGCTGCGCTGCATCCGGGGAACGTAGTTCCGTAGCTACCGCCACAACAACGGATTAAGAAGCGCCCCTCTCCAGCCGCCGCATCACCTCATCGAGCTGTTCGAGGTTGCGATAGCTGATATGGACGGAGCCGCCGGGGTCACGGTGGTTGACGGTCACGGTAAGACCGAGTGCATCGCTGACACGCTTTTCCAGCGCGATCGTGTCGGGATCTTTCGCCTTGCCGCCGGCCCGCGCCTTTTGCGGCTTGCGCTCCGGGACGCCCTCCTCATGCGCCAACGCCTCGGTCTGGCGTACGTTCAACCCTTCCTCGACAATGCGTTTCGCCGCAGCCAGCGGATCGGGCACGCCGATCAGGGCGCGGGCGTGTCCCGCCGACAATTGGCCGTTGGCGATATAGGCCTGCACCTCCGCCGGCAATTTCGTCAGCCGCATCATGTTGGCGACGTGGCTGCGGCTCTTGCCTACTTCCTTGGCGATGTCTTCCTGGCTGCGTTTGAATTCGTCGGCCAGCGCGTGATAGCCCTGCGCCTCTTCCATCGCATTGAGGTCTTCGCGCTGCACGTTCTCGATGATCATGATCTCGAGCGCGTCGCTGTCGCTGACGTCGATGGGGACGATCGGCACCTCGTGCAGGCTGGCGAGTTGCGCCGCGCGCCAGCGGCGCTCGCCTGCGATGATCTCATAGCGGTCCTGTGAACCCTTCACCGGCCGCACCACGATCGGCTGGATCACGCCGTGCTGCTTGACGGAGCTGGCAAGCTCGCCGAGTTCGGCCTCGGAAAACGTCCGGCGCGGGTTGCGCGGATTCGGCTTCAAAAATTCGATCGGAACCTTGCGCTGGTTGCGCGGCCGGTCGACATGTGCGGCCTCGCCGCCGACATCTCCGATCAGGCTTGCGAGACCACGACCCAGTCGCGAACGCGTTTCGTCGGCCATCGCCGCCAACTCCCTAGGATTCACTTCGCTACTCCGGAACTAGAATTCGGTTGACCGTAGGGTGGGCAAAGCGAAGCATGCCCACCGATTTTCGCGACAGATAATGGTGGGCACGGCGAAGACGCCTTTGCCCACCCTACGCCCGACTAGTGCGCCCGCAGCTCGCGCTCGCGCTGGATCACTTCCGTTGCAAGCTTGAGGTACGCTTCGCTGCCGACGCATTTGAGGTCGTAGACCAGCACTGGCTTGCCGTAGGACGGCGCCTCGGAGATGCGCACATTGCGCGGGATCATGGTGTCGTAGACCTTGCCGCCCATGAACTGCCGCACGTCGGCGACAACCTGGTTCGACAGATTGTTGCGGGAGTCGAACATGGTCAGCACGATGCCGTGGATCGACAGGTTCGGATTGAGCGTCGAGCGCACCTGCTCCACCGTCTGCAGCAATTGCGACAAACCTTCGAGCGCGAAGAACTCGCATTGCAGCGGCACCAGGATCGCGTCCGACGCCGCCATCGCGTTGACGGTGAGGAGGTTGAGCGACGGCGGGCAATCGATCAGCACATAGGTGTATTCGGTGTCCGGCGCCGCGTTCTTGTTCAGCGCGGCGATCGCGTCGCGCAGGCGGAATGCACGGCCGGGCGTCGTGCCGAGTTCGAGCTCGAGCCCCGACAGATCCATCGTCGACGAGGCGATGTGCAGCCGCGGCACCGCGGTGGCGACGACTGCTTCACGTAGCGGCGCTTCGCCGATCAGCACGTCATAGGTCGAGCAGTTGCGGTTGCGGCGATCAATGCCGAGACCGGTAGAGGCATTGCCCTGCGGGTCGAGATCGACGATCAGCACACGCTCGCCAATCGCGGCGAGTGCGGTGCCCAGATTGATCGCTGTGGTGGTCTTGCCGACGCCGCCCTTTTGATTGGCCAGCGACAGGATGCGCGGATGGGGTGGCGGAGTTGGCTCCCTATCCGCTTGATATAATTCATCTAATTCGGTCATGCCCGATCGCCATATGTGATCGCGGAGGGGTTGCGCCGCTCGATCCGATCGAGTTCGACGATCCAGCCGTGCCCGCCCGTGCGGCTGGAATGGAGTCGCGGTTCAATATTCCAATATTTAGTGGCCTCGGTCAATTCGGCCTCTACATCTTGACCCTTGAGAAACAAAGCTTTTGCGCCTTCTTTCACAAACGGTTCCGCAAAACCGACAAGCTGATGTAACGGAGCCAGGGCACGTGCAGTGACGCAATCGACACGACTGCCGATTCTATCCACAATATCCCCGATTCCAGCCAAATGCACGGTCGCAGCCGCAGAAGTTACGCGGGCAGCTTCGCGCAGGAAGGCTGCCTTCTTGGCGTTGCGCTCGACCAGGTGAACATTGGCGTCCGGCGTTTCCGCCAAGGCGCAAGCGAGAACCACGCCTGGAAAGCCACCGCCGCTGCCGAGGTCGACCCAGATCTTCGCCGTCGGGGCTAGATCCAGTAGTTGTAGCGAATCCGAGATATGGCGGGTCCACAAATTTGGGAGCGTCGACGGCGCCACGAGATTTGTCTTGGCCTGCCACTCCACCAGCAACGCTGTGTAGCGATCCAGCCGCGCTTCTGTTTCACATGAAACGGGTGTGAGGGCCAAGGCCGCCGATTTATCGGAGGGCAAGATCGGAGAGGCGACTTTCGCCATGGGCGTCTCGCTGAGTGTCATCTTCGGGCAGTCGCAGAATGGGTGGCGCGAAGCGATACCCATCAACGCCCCATGCTTGGCTCATGGGTGTCGCTTCGCTCCACCCATCCTACAGCAATGTTTCACGTGAAACAGATTCTTAAGCCGTCGCCCTCGAAGTCTTCCGCCGGGCTTCGCGGCGCAAATAGGCCGCCAGAATACCCAGCGCCGCCGGCGTCAAACCATCGAGCCGGCCCGCCTGCCCCACCGTCCGCGGCCGGGACGCCTCAAGCTTGGAGCGCGCCTCATTGGAAAGCCCGGGCACGTCGGCGTAATCGATCTCGGTCAGGACCAGACCCTCGTCCCGCCGGAAGGCATCGACGTCGGCAGTCTGGCGTTTGAGATAGACATCGTATTTGGCGTCGATCTCCAGGTGCATGGCAATCGTCGGATCGATGGCAGAGAGCTCCGGCCAGATACCGCGCAGGCTCGCCCACTCGACCTCCGGATAAGCCAGCAGCTCAAACGCCGAGCGCCGATGGCCGTCCCGGTTCAAGGCCAGGCCGTACTTGGCGGCCTCGTTGGGAGTGATCGCCAGCGACTTGGCAAGCGACTTGGCCGCTTCCAAAGCGGCCATCTTTTCGCGATGCCGCAGCGAACGCGCCTGCCCTACGCAGCCCAAGGCAATTCCCTTGTTGGTCAAACGTTGGTCGGCGTTGTCGGCCCGCAAAGTCAGACGGTATTCGGCCCGCGAGGTGAACATCCGGTACGGCTCGGTGATCCCGCGGGTTACGAGATCATCGATCATCACACCGAGATAGCCGTCTGCCCGATCGAACACCATAGGGTCGGCGCCACCCGCCGCCGCCAAGGCAGCGTTGAGGCCAGCAACGATTCCTTGCGCCGCCGCCTCCTCATATCCGGTCGTGCCGTTGATCTGTCCGGCCAGGAAGAGACCCGGCAGACGCTTGGTCTGCAGCGTCGGCTCGAGTTCGCGAGGATCGACGTGGTCGTACTCGATGGCATAGCCCGGCCGAACCATCTTCACTTGTTCGAGCCCGGGAATCGTCGCGAGGATCGCGAGTTGAACTTCTTCCGGCAGCGAGGTCGAGATGCCGTTGGGATAGACCGTGGAGTCGTCGAGCCCTTCCGGCTCCAGAAAGATCTGATGGCCGTCGCGGTCCCCGAACCGGACGATCTTGTCTTCGATCGAGGGACAATAGCGCGGACCGCTGCTCTTGATCTGGCCGGAATACATCGGCGAGCGATGCACATTGGCCCGGATGACTTCATGGGTCGCCGGCGTTGTCCGCGTGATCCCGCACTGGATCTGTGGGGTCGTAATCCGGTCGGTCATGACCGAGAACGGCTCCGGCGGGTCATCGCCGGGCTGCATTTCGACCGCCGTCCAGTCGATGGTCGTGCCATCGAGCCGCGGCGGCGTGCCGGTCTTCAATCGACCGAGCGTAAAGCCAACCCTTTCGAACGAGGCCGAGAGCCCCATTGCCGGCTCCTCCCCGACCCGTCCGGCCGGCCAATTCTTTTCGCCGAGGTGGATCAGGCCCCGCAGGAAGGTCCCGGTGGTGATGACCACGGCCCCGGCGCTCAGCTTACGGCCATCGCCCAAGCGAATTCCGGTGACCCGGCCGTTCGAGACGATCAGCTCATCCGCCTCGCCTTCGATCACGCTGAGATTGGCGGTCTCCCGGATCGCGGCCTGCATGGCGGCAGCGTATAGCTTGCGGTCCGCCTGGGCCCGTGGTCCGCGGACCGCCGGACCCTTGCGGCGGTTCAGCATTCGAAACTGGATCCCACCAGCATCGGCCACGCGGCCCATCAAACCATCCAGGGCATCGACCTCGCGGACCAGGTGACCCTTGCCGAGACCGCCGATGGCGGGATTGCAGGACATCGCTCCGATGGTCGCGAAACGATGGGTCACCAGGGTAGTCTTCGCACCCATCCGCGCCGCCGCGCTCGCGGCCTCACAGCCGGCGTGGCCGCCGCCGATGACGATGATATCGTAAGAGTCCGCCAAGGAAATCATGGCGCGACTTCTATCCCGGAGTTGAAAAACGCGGAAGGAAGAAATTGCCGAAGTTGTTTCACGTGAAACAACGGCTCCTGGAACCGGCCGAATGTTTCACGTGAAACAGGCCCCCATAGTTAAGGAAGTATTACTTACCTACGCAGAACTCGCGGAAGATGACGTCGAGAATGTCCTCGACGTCCACACGCCCGAGCAGCCTTCCCAGCGAGTACGCCGCCAATCGAAGTTCTTCCGCCGCCAGCTCCTCTCCCTGCCCGACCACTGCGACACTGCGTCGAAGCGAAGTCGCCGTCTCTTGCAAGAGTTTCCGTTGCCGGCTTCGGCTGATCAGTCCGCCCTCGGTGCCGCCAAAATAGTGCTGGGTGAAATCGACCAATGCCGCGATCAGCTCCGGCACGCCGTCGCCGCGGCTCGCCGAAATCTGGAAGCTTCCCTGCCCCGGCGCCGCTGCCTCGGCCAATGGCCGACCCGCTCCTTTGAGATCGATCTTGTTTCGCACCTTCCAGATCGGCGCGGCCCCATCGTGATCAATCGCGACCTGCGGCGAGTCGGAAAGCCACAGCACGAGGTCCGCATCCGCCGCACGCGCCCGGGCACGACGGACGCCCTCCTGCTCGACCGGATCGTCGGTCTCCCGAATCCCGGCGGTGTCGATCACGGTCACCGGATAGCCGTCGAGATCGAGCTGCACCTCGATGACATCGCGCGTGGTGCCAGCGTGCGGCGATACGATCGCGACCTCACGGCGCGCGAGTTGATTCATCAGCGTCGACTTGCCGACATTCGGCGGGCCGGCGATTGCGACGACGAGACCATCGCGGAGCCGCTCACTCCGCCCCTGCCCGGCAAGGACTTCCTCGATCTCGGCCAGCAGCGCTTTGACCTTCGCCAAGGCCGGCGCGATCAATTCCGCCGGCACGTCGCCCTCGTCCGAAAAATCAATCCCAGCCTCGATCAAGGCAGACGCTTCGATGATACGCGCGCGCCAATCGCGCGCTCTGTCGCCAAGCAGTCCCTTCAATTGGCGCAGCGCCTGGCGCCGCTGCCGATCGGTGTCGGCATGGATGAGATCATCGAGACCTTCGGCCTCGGTCAGATCGAGCTTGCCGTTCTCGAAAGCCCGTCGGGTAAATTCCCCGGGCTCGGCCGGGCGAACATCTTCGAATGCGGACAGCGCCGCGAACAAGGCGGCCAGCACCGCACGCCCGCCATGGACGTGAAATTCCGCGACGTCTTCCCCGGTCGCGCTGGCCGGACCCGGAAACCACAGCATCACGGCATCGTCGATCGGCCGCTGGCCGACATCCCCAAGCAGCACGCGGGCGGCCATTCGCGGCGACGGCAGTTTACCGGCAAGCGCCATCACGATCTTTCCAGCCTGCGGACCCGACACGCGCACCAACGCGATCGCGCTTGGTGGCCGGCCCGACGACAGTGCAAAGATGGTCTGATCCCGCGGATGCATGGCCTATTTGTGCGGGCGGTTTTGAAAAGGCAACGCGATTCGGGGCCTGAATGCGCAGGCGATACAGCGGGTCTACCGCGGACAGGGCGGCAATAATGCTGCAAAACCCCGGAGAAGCGCCCTCCTCCTGATACCTAGATCCAAACAAATAGTATAAAATTCAATATCTTAAATGGTTAACCAATCGCCAAGACCGATTTTCCAATGCTGCATTCGCATCGCAGCGACGCCCGCGGCATGAAAAAAGGCGCCTCGTAGTGTGCGAGGCGCCCTCCTCCAAACCCGGCCTGATGGCTCAGGTATTCATGGAATCGAAGAACTCCGAGTTGTTCTTGGTGTTCCGGAGCTTGTCGAGCAGGAAGTCGATCGCGTCCATGGTGCCCATCGGATTGAGGATCCGGCGCAGCACGTACATTTTCTTCAGAAGCTGCGGATCGGTGATCAACTCTTCCTTGCGGGTGCCGGAGCGCGAGATGTCGATCGCCGGGAAGGTCCGCTTGTCCGAGACCTTGCGGTCGAGGATCAGTTCGGAGTTACCGGTGCCCTTGAATTCTTCGAAGATGACTTCGTCCATACGGCTGCCGGTATCGACCAGCGCGGTCGCGATGATCGTGAGCGAACCGCCCTCCTCGATGTTTCGCGCGGCGCCGAAGAATCGTTTCGGCCGCTGCAGCGCGTTGGCATCGACACCGCCGGTCAACACCTTGCCGGATGACGGCACCACGGTGTTGTAAGCGCGGCCCAGACGTGTGATCGAGTCGAGAAGGATGACCACGTCGCGGCCGTGCTCGACGAGCCGCTTGGCCTTCTCGATCACCATCTCGGCGACCTGGACGTGACGCACGGCGGGTTCGTCAAAGGTGGACGACACCACCTCGCCCTTCACCGAACGCTGCATGTCCGTGACTTCTTCCGGACGCTCGTCGATCAGCAGCACGATCAGATAGCATTCCGGATGATTGGCGGTGATCGAATGCGCGATGTTCTGCATCAGCACGGTCTTGCCGGTGCGCGGCGGCGCCACGATCAGCGCACGCTGGCCTTTGCCGATCGGGGCGACGATGTCGATCACCCTTGCAGAAAGGTCTTTGCGCGTCGGGTCTTCGAGCTCGAGGCGGAAGCGCTGGTCCGGAAACAGCGGCGTCAAATTGTCGAAATTGACCTTGTGCTTGGACTTTTCCGGATCCTCGAAATTGAGGGTGTTGACCTTCAGCAGCGCAAAATAGCGTTCGCCTTCTTTCGGGCTGCGGATGTGGCCTTCGATGGTGTCGCCGGTGCGAAGGCCGAAGCGGCGGATCTGCGACGGCGAGACGTAGATGTCGTCTGGGCCGGGCAGATAGTTGGCGTCGGGCGAGCGCAGAAAGCCGAAGCCGTCGGAGAGAACCTCAACGACGCCTTCGCCGATAATGTCGATTTCCTGGATCGCGAGCTGCTTGAGGATAGCGAACATCAGCTCCTGCTTGCGCATGGTGCTGGCATTTTCGACCCCGTTCTCTTCCGCGAACGAGACGAGCTCGGCCGGCGTTTTCGATTTGAGGTCCTGGAGTTTCATTTCCCGCATTGGGGTGGTCCTGTGGAGTGTTTCTTTAGGGAAGGGGTGCGAGGTGGCTTAAGGAAAAAGCGGACACGAAAAATGGAAGGTCCGCAGGTCTAAGCAAGGAAAGCGCCGGTGAGGCTTCAAACCTGATGCGGCGGCCGGTCCAATGAAGGAGCCGGAACGCAACCACATCCGCCTGCGTGGGGTGGGATTTCGACAATATAGAAAATCATCCGGCGCTTCGCAAGCAGCTGGAAAACCGGGTCACGTCGAAAGCTCAGGTCTAGAACGGCTTCACGATCACCATGATAACGATGAGGATCATCAGAACAGTCGGTACCTCATTGATAATACGATAGAATTTTTGGCTTCTGGTATTCCGGTCGGCGGCGAAATCCTTGACCCAGCGGGAAAAAAAGCCGTGGACACCCGACAGGATGAGCACCAGCGTCAGTTTGGCGTGAAACCAGCCGGACGTGTACCAATGCCCGCTCCAAGCCAGATAAAGCCCGGCCAGCCAAGTGACGATCATCGCCGGATTGATGATCGCCTTCAGCAGTCGCCATTCCATCACCTTGAAAATCTCGGACTGCTTAGATCCGACCTCGGCCTCGCAGTGATAGACGAACAGCCGCGGCAGATAGAGCATGCCAGCCATCCACGAGATGATCGCAATCACGTGCAGCGCCTTGATCCACGGATACGCGGTGATCGTGATCCACTCGTACATTGCAGTCGCCTGACCTTGCTCGTCCCTGGAACTTCCGACGCTCGCAGCGTTGCGAAGAAGCGCTGCCAGCCAGGGGACGCAAGACATATCCGCAAAGCACCGCTTCTCTAAACTAATTATTTTAGAATCTTAAGTTTGAGTCTAAGTGACGGTGATTATGACTCACACAAAACGATCCCGCATGTTTGCGAGGCTTGTTCACACCCGTCCCCAATTTCGGCCGGACATTGCATCATCCTGATAACGCCACGCGCATCAATTGCTTGCGCCGTTTCGTGGCCAGCTTATGAAGAGACAAATCCACACCTTCCCACTATCATGGCGATGAGCCGGCGGACTTGTCCTCTCGCGGGGCCCTGTGAAGAAAAGTCCGGGTTATCCCTGACGTGACGACCCAGGGCTAAATATCTCGGTTAAGCTCCACAGGGATTCACAGGTTACACAGGGGTTCTGGTGCCCACGACCGGCAATTATTTTCATCTTCATCTGGTCTCCGACTCGACCGGCGAGACACTGATCACGGTGGCGCGCGCGGTGGCTGCGCAATACGCCAATGTGACCGCGGTCGAACATGTCTATCCGCTGGTGCGCAGCCAGAAGCAGCTCGACCGCGTGCTCGACGAGATCGAGGAGGCGCCGGGCATCGTGCTCTTCACGCTGCTGGAAAAGGATCTGGTCGGCCGGCTGGAGGCCAAGTGCAGGGATATCAACATCCCGAGCCTGTCGATTATTGGCCCGGTGATGCAAATGTTCGAGGCCTATCTCGGCGCGGCGACGACGGGGAGGGTGGGCGCCCAGCACGTTCTGAATGCGGAATATTTCAAGCGCATCGACGCCTTGAACTACACCATGATACATGACGACGGCCAGCACGTCGAAGGTCTGGAAGATGCCGACGTGGTTCTGGTCGGCGTGTCCCGCACATCGAAGACGCCGACCTCGATCTATCTCGCCAACCGCGGCGTCCGCACCGCGAACGTGCCGCTGGTGCCTGGCATTCCGCTGCCGCACCAGCTGGAGACGTTGAAAAAGCCATTGGTCGTCAGCCTTCATGCGACGCCGGAGCGGTTGATCCAGGTCCGGCAAAACCGGTTGCTGAGCATGGGAGCCGATATCCCCAACGATGAGTACATCGATCGTCAGGCGGTAACCGATGAAGTCGCCTACGCCCGGAAACTGAGTGCCAAATTCAGCTGGGCGCAGCTCGACGTGACGCGCCGCTCGATCGAGGAAACCGCCGCGGCCGTGCTGAAACTGTTCACCGATCGGCAGCGGCAGCGGCTTCCGGAATGACGCTGTTGCGATGACCATCTGGCGTGGACAACATCCGCTGATACTGGCCTCGCAGAGCCGCGCGCGGCAGATGCTGCTTGCCAACGCCGGCATTGCCTTCGAAGCCGTTCCCGCCGATATCGACGAACGATCCGTGCAGAAGAATTCCGGCCTTTCCGCGCCCGGCGAGATCGCTAGCCTGCTGGCGCGCGAGAAGGCGTGCTTCGTATCGTCAGGGAATCCCGGGCGTTTTGTTATCGGCGCCGATCAGACGCTGGCTTTGGGAAACCGGCTGTTCAGCAAACCGGCGGGCCGCGCGCAGGCCGCAGAGCAGCTACGGCTGCTTGCTGGCTGCATGCATGAACTGCACGCCGCCGTTGCGGTCGCCTGCGACGGCAAGGTATTGTTTTCGGATGTTTCGGTCGCGCGCTTGACCATGCGTGCTCTAAGCGGGGCGGAGATCAGAGCGTATCTGGACGAGGCCGGCGAGGCCGTGACATCCAGCGTCGGTGCCTATCAACTCGAAGGACTGGGCGTACATCTATTCGATCGCTTCGAAGGCGATCACTTCACGATTCTCGGCCTGCCGCTGCTGCCGCTGCTTGCATTCCTGCGCCGCGTGCGACTGCTGGGAATTTGATATCCTCTTGAGAGTAACGGACCCTATGCGGATTCTCGGACTGACCGGCTCGATCGGGATGGGAAAATCCACCACCGCAAAGCTGTTCACTGAGGCGGGGGTGCCGGTTTACGACGCCGATGCGGCCGTCCACAACATCTATGAAGGCGAGGCGGCGCCCGCGATCGAGGCGGCATTTCCCGGCACGACCGTCGGCGGCAAGGTCGATCGCGCCAAACTGTCGGCCAAGGTGGTGCATGATCCGGCCGCGATCAAGCAGCTTGAGCAGATCGTTCACCCGATGCTCGGCGCCTCCCGCCAGAAATTCCTCGAAGAGGCCGAACGTTCCGGCGCGCCGGTCGTGGTGATGGATATTCCGTTGCTGTTCGAAACCGGCGGCGAGAAACGCGTCGATGCCGTGGTCGTGGTCAGCACCGATCCGGCGACCCAGCGCGAGCGCATTCTGGCGCGCGGCACCATGACCAATGAGGCGCTCGACGCCATTCTGGCGCGGCAATTGCCCGATGCCGAAAAGCGCAAGCGTGCGGATTTCGTCGTGGATACGTCGCATGGATTGGACCCGGTGCGCGCAGCGATCCGCGACATTCTGGCCGAGGTCGTTAAGATGCCGCAGCGGCGAACGTGATTCGCCTGTAGCTCCGGTTCCTGAAATCCATGCGCGAAATCGTTCTCGATACCGAAACCACTGGCCTCGATCCGCTGCGCGGCGACCGGCTGGTCGAGATCGGCTGCATTGAGATCTACAACCGCATGCCGACAGGACAGACGTTCCACCGCTACATCAATCCCGAGCGCGACATGCCAGCGGAAGCATTTAACGTGCACGGCCTGTCCACCGAGTTCCTCGCCAGCAAGCCGCTGTTCACCGAGGTGGTCGAGGAATTTCTGGAATTCATCGGCGACGCACCGCTCGTCATCCACAATGCCTCGTTCGACATCAGCTTCATCAATGCCGAGCTTGATCGCATCAAGCGGCAGCCGATTTTGCGCGACCGGCTGGTGGATACGCTGCTCTTGGCCCGTCGCAAGCATCCCGGCGTGTCGAATCGGCTGGACGATCTCTGCTCGCGCTATGCGATCGACAATTCCCGCCGCACCAAGCACGGTGCGCTGCTCGACGCCGAGCTATTGGCCGAAGTTTATATCGACCTGATCGGGGCGCGGCAGTCGCAATTGATCCTGGCGTCGGAAACCCGCGTCACTGTCAGCAACGGATTTGGCGAAACGCCGCGCCGGCAGCGCGAGGTGCCGCTGGTGCCGCGAATCACCGAGACAGACCGCGAAGCTCATCGCGCCTTCATCGCCACTTTGGGCGACAAGCCGATCTGGAACGACTTTCTGGGAGCCTAGCGGCGTTTAGCCGCTGGCTTGTTTAGCTCGGCTTTGCGCCCGAAGCGGCCTGTGCCGCAGCCTGCCGCTCCATATTCTGGCGGTACAGGCCGACGAAATCGACGGGATCGAGCATCAGCGGCGGGAAACCACCGTCGCGGACTGCGGTGGCGATGATTTCGCGCGCGAACGGGAACAACAATCGCGGGCATTCGATCATGACCAGCGGATGCAGGTTTTCCTTCGGCACATTGACGATGCGGAACACGCCGGCATAGGCCAGCTCGAAGCTGAACATCACCTTGCCGGCGTTTTCAGCCTTGCCCTCGATCGAGAGCGTCACTTCGAACTCGTTTTCCGAGAGATTGTTCGCGGAAACGTTGATCTGGATGTTGATCGCCGGCTGCTGCTGTTGCGGTGCCAGGGAGGAGGGGGCGTTCGGATTCTCGAACGACAGATCCTTGGTGTACTGGGCCAGCACGTTGAGCTGGGGAGGGGCCTGCTCGGGAGGTGCGCCGTTGCCGTTGGTCATGAAACTCTCTCCTGAAGCTGGCGAGCGGAGCCCGTTTTCGTCTGAATTCGCTCGATGGGCGGGATGCCTTTTCCGGGCGAGTGGCTATCATAGCCCCGCCTCGTTCCACAAGGACGACGGGCAGGTCGACTGGACCCACGGCGAAATATGGCAGATATGCCTAATACGGCCCCGCCGACCGCCCAATACTACCCTAAACAAGTACGTACCCTAAATAATTGAATATGCGTGATTTCCGGACACGATCGGGTTTCCCCTCGCCGCCAAAAAGCGCTACAATTCACCCGCGCCAAAACGCGCCATTGGCCGGGCGTAGTTTCATGCCTACATGCTGCAGTCTCAACGATGATGTAATCTCTGCCGTTCTCAGGGAAAACTCGTAAGAGAGCTTCTCATCAGGGAACGCTCGACCGCCGGGCCCGTTGCCGGCGCTAGAACCAGAAAGCGAATACGACGTGGATATTTACACCATCATCTTCCTGGCGCTGGCGGTCTTTATCTTCCTGCGCCTACGCAGCGTCCTCGGACAGCGCACCGGAAGCGAGCGGCCGCCCTACGATCGCGCCGCGCCCAACGTCGTGCAGCGTACGCAGGATAACAATAATGTCGTTCCGATGCCGGGTGCGGTGATCGATCAGGCGCCGCTGGCGCCGAGCGCCGATGTAGCGCCAGCCGACCGCTGGAAGGGGCTTGCCGAGCCGGACACGCCGCTGGCTGCGGGCCTCGATGCCATTGTCGCCCATGACTCCTCGTTCGATCCCCGGCATTTCATCTCCGGCGCCCGCAGCGCCTACGAGATGATCGTGCTGGCTTTCGCCAATGGCGACCGGCGCGCGCTGAAGGATCTCTTGTCCAGCGAGGTCTACGAAAGCTTCGAGGCCGTGATCAAGGATCGCGAGAAGCACGAGCAGAAAACCGAAACGCGGTTTGTTTCGATCGACAAGGCCGAGTTGGTGGGTGCGGAAGCCCGCGACCGCGCGGCGCAACTGACCGTTCGCTTCGTGTCGCAGATGATCTCGGTCACCCGCGACAAGACCGGCGCCATTGTCGATGGCAACCCCGATAAGGTCGCCGATATCACCGATGTCTGGACATTCGCCCGCGACACGAGCTCTCGCGATCCGAACTGGAAGCTGGTTGGCACCGGAAGCGCGGCCTAACGCGCGACGCCTTGCGAGGCTCGCGTTTGGCGTGATCGCTTTGGCGTGTTCGCTAGCTCCGGTGGATGCCCTTGCGGGACGTCATGCGCGTTCGCAAAAGCCTGCGCATCCGCCGTCCGTCCGTCACCTGCCATATCCACAGCTTGAATTCCCGTTTCAGATTAACGGCGGCCAGTATGCGCCGCTCGCCTGGTCCGAGATCGCGGGCTGGAGCGAGGACGATCATCTCGCCGCCTACAAGGCGTTTCGCGTAAGCTGCAGGCCGATATCGGCGCAACGAACGCCGCCGGCCGATCCGAAAGCGCTCGGCACCTCGCTACACGATCCCTGCCAAATCGCGCGAGGCCTGGAACTATCCGACGGCCTGAAGGCAAAAGCTTTCTTTGAGGAGCATTTTCTCCCCTTGCGCATTTCGCGGCTTGGCGAAGGCGAGGGCTTTGTCACCGGCTATTACGAGCCGATCGTCGACGGCTCGCGGACGGAGAACGAGGTCTACAAGGTGCCGGTCTATCGGCGGCCGTCCAATCTGTTCGTCCGCGGCACCACGCAGAGCTCGGCCGGCCTGCCCAACAAGGGCCAGGTGTTCCGCAAGATCGGCCGCCGCAAGCTGGTGCCCTATTACGATCGCGCCGAGATCGAGGACGGCGCGATTGCCGGCCGCGGGCTCGAAATCTGCTGGCTGAAGGAGCAGACCGACCTGCTGTTCTCGCAGATCCAGGGTTCGGCACGCGTCAGCCTCGACGACGGCTCGACCCTTCGTATCAATTACGATGCCCATAATGGCTATCCCTATACGGCGGTCGGCCGCATCCTGATCGAGCGCAACATCATCCCCAAGGATCAGATGTCGATGCAGAAGATCCGGGAATGGATGGAGCAGAATCCTAATGAGGCCGACGAGCTTCGACGGCAGAACAAGTCCTACGTTTTCTTCCGCGAGGTGCAGCTTTCCGACAAAGACGAGGCGGTTGGCGCCCAGGGCGTGCCGCTGACGCCGGGCCGCTCGATCGCGGTCGACAAATCGCTGCATGTCTATGGCACGCCGTTCTTCATCGAAGGCGAACTGCCGATCGAATCGGAGCTGTCAAAGATGCCGTTCCGCCGTCTGATGATTGCGCAGGACACCGGCTCCGCCATCGTCGGTCCCGCGCGCGCCGATCTCTATTTCGGCGCCGGTCTCGAAGCCGGCAAGGTTGCCGGTCGCCTCCGCCACAATGCGCGCTTCGTCATTCTGGTGCCGAAGAATCTCGATCCGGTGGCGCGCGGCCGCAAGATGCCGGTGCCCGATGCGCGGCCGTCGGAGACGATCGCAAAACTGTTCCCGCAAGCCGATCCGTTGAAAAATCCGTCCGGGGAACAGAAGGGCGCGGCGAAACCGCCCGAGGTGACCACCGCGGCGACCAACATCAGGCCCGCGGCGCAGGCAGCACCGCCGACAACAGCAGCGGTGCCTTCGCGAGCCCCGGCCGTCCAGGCTGCCGTGGCAAAGCCGGTACCGCTTCCCGAGCCGCGGCCGAAGGTTGAGGAAGCGGTTTCCGCAAAGCCGCATCAGGGTCAGCTGCGCCGATATCGCCATCGTCAATGAAACGCCGGCCGCCGAGTTTGATTCCCGAATTGCCGGAGCCGCCGCGACGCAAGCGCGGCCTGAGCGAGGAGGACCGCGCGCTGTGGGAAAGCGTCGCCAAGCAGGTCAAGCCGCTGCGTAAACGACACCGCGCCTCGAAGCCGTTGGCCACTTCGCCGGAGACGGAAACCAAAGTCGCGCCGAAACCCGCCGCCTTGCCAAGGCGCGCTGCGCCGCAACGAATCGTTGCTCCCTCAAAACCGGAGCCACCACCGCTGGCGCCGATCGGCCGCCGCGAGCGGTCGCATCTGTCGCGCGGGCGGAAGGAGATCGATGCCCGGCTCGACCTGCACGGCATGACGCAGACGAGGGCGCATCGCGCGCTGTTCGGTTTCCTGCAGCGCGCCCATCATGACGGGCTCACCTTCGTGCTCATCATCACCGGCAAGGGCAAGATCGGCGCCGAGTCCGAGCGCGGCGTGTTGCGCCGTCAGGTGCCGCAATGGCTCGGCCTGCCGGAATTCCGCTCGCTGGTGGTCGGCTTCGAGGAAGCCCATGTCGGCCATGGCGGCGAGGGCGCCTTGTATGTACGGGTGCGGCGGGCGCGGGTCTAAAACGCCCTCACGATCCCGACGCGCGGGATCAGCGTCACGATCCAGCCGAACACAATAGTCTTCCGGTCGTCCGCTGATATCGATGGGGTGTCCTTTAAAGCCGGAAGCATCTTCACCGCGTGCAGGATCAGGAACAGGCACACCGCCCAATTCGAAATCCAGCGGGAATAGTCGAACACGATCGCAAACATGACGAGATAGCCAAGGCTGACGATGATGATCGCGGCGGTGACGATGTGGCGATGCGCGTCAATGGAAAGCGCGGCGATCAGATTGCGAAAGTATCGCCAGAGCGGCGTGTGCAGCCAGATCAGGAGCGCAAACACCGGCACGCCGAGAAGGTTGTGCGGCAGGCGTTGCCAGGTATCCCAAATTTCCTTCGAGAGCGGCTGGTACCAGATATAGCCAAAGTTCAGCAGTTTCGTTTGCGACGGGTCGGCCATCCGGCTGTGCAAATGCGCGACAAACGCCATCTCCGGCACCGGAACGGTGCCGTAGAACTGCGCGGTGACGAAAAGCGCGGCCACAGCCCCGAGCGATGCGATGCCAACGGCGACGTTCTGTCGGCCGGTTCCGTGAACGAGATAATGGCGCAACACCACGATGACGGCGATCGTCGGCACATACATCAGGAGATGAATGTGGTGGATCAGAACGAGCACGATCGAGAACAGCGCGGCAAGAAACACATAGGCAAGTGAGCGCGCCGGAATCAGCAGCAGGCAGATCGCAAACAGGCATCCGTAGATATCGAAATGCCCGAGCGTGTGCATGAAATTCTTCAGGAAGAACGGCGAGCCCGCCATCAACACGAACAGCGGCAGATGCTTGTGCTCGAAACCGAACGTTCGCCGAAATAGCTGGACGAACAGCCCCGCCGTGATCAGCCAGACCGTGCCCCCGAGCGCGAACACCAGCCACACCGGTACCTTGGCGGTAAACAGCGAGACGACCGCGCCGATCAGGGCGCGCTTGGTGAAGCCGAAATGATAGTCGACCAGCAGATGGATGTAGGGGACGTAAGGCGGCAGCGTGATCTTGTGCCAGAAGACCCCGATCAGCACGGCGGCATTGACGGCAAGCATCAAGCGCCAGGGGTTTTCCCGTAGCCGAAAATTCATTCGACACCATCCGTCGTCCCTGCCCAGTGCACAATTGCGCACGGGAGCAGGGACCCATAACCACCGGCCGTGGTCGTCAACGGGATAGCGGCCCGAGCGCGAGCGCACAACGAACATTTGTGGCTATGGGTCCCCGCTTTTCGTGGGGACGACGACTGCGCCTTGGCCTACAAAATAAACCGACTCAAATCGGCGTTCTTGGCGAGATCGCCGACGTGCTTCTGCACGTAATCGGCATCGACCTTGACCGTCTCGCCATGACGGTCCGGCGCGGCAAATGAAATCTCGTCGAGCACCCGCTCCATCACCGTCTGCAGCCGCCGCGCGCCGATATTCTCCACCGTCGAATTGACGGCGACGGCGATATCCGCCAGCGCGTCGATGGCGCTGTCGGTAATGTCGAGGGTGACGCCTTCGGTCTGCAGCAGCGCGACATATTGCTTGATCAGCGAGGCTTCCGGCTCGGTCAGGATCCGGCGCATGTCGTCGCGCGTCAGCGCTTCCAGCTCGACGCGGATCGGTAGCCGCCCCTGCAATTCCGGCAACAGGTCCGAAGGCTTTGAGATATGGAACGCGCCGGAGGCGATGAACAGGATATGGTCGGTCTTGACCGCGCCGTGCTTGGTCGAGACCGTGGTGCCTTCGATTAGCGGCAACAGATCGCGCTGCACGCCCTCGCGCGAAACGTCGCCACCGGTACGGCCGTCGCGCACGCAGATCTTGTCGATCTCGTCGAGGAACACGATGCCGTTGTTTTCGACCGCGTTGATGGCTTCCAGCACCAGCTGGTCGCTGTCCAGCAATTTGTCGGATTCCTCGTTGACGAGAATCTCGTGCGAGCTTTCGACCGTCAGGCGACGGGTCTTGGTTCGCCCGCCCATCTTTCCGAAGATATCGCCGATCGAAATCGCGCCCATCTGCGCGCCGGGCATGCCCGGGATTTCGAACATCGGCATACCGCCGGACGATTGCGTCTCGATCTCGATTTCCTTTTCGTTGAGCTCGCCGGCGCGCAGCTTCTTGCGAAACGAATCGCGGGTGGCGGGGCTCGACGCCGGTCCGACCAGCGCGTCCAGCACACGGTCTTCGGCGGCCTGCTGCGCGCGGGCCTGCACGTCCTTGCGCTTGCGCTCGCGGACCTGCACGATCGCGACCTCGACGAGGTCGCGGATGATCTGCTCGACATCGCGGCCGACATAGCCGACTTCGGTGAACTTGGTGGCTTCGACCTTGATAAAGGGCGCGTTGGCAAGCTTCGCCAGCCGCCGCGCGATCTCGGTCTTGCCGACGCCGGTCGGACCGATCATCAGGATGTTTTTCGGCAGCACCTCTTCGCGCAAGCTGCCGGTGAGCTGAAGCCGCCTCCAGCGGTTGCGCAGCGCGATCGATACGGCGCGCTTGGCGTCGGCCTGGCCGACAATGAAGCGGTCGAGTTCGGAGACGATTTCACGGGGAGAAAAGTCGGTCATTCTACATCTTATACGGATAGGGTTGGTTGCGGGAGGCGACGCGTGAGCGCCGGCGGTGTCAATCTCAGTATCCCGGCACGGAGCGGCTTCCATCCGGCACTGAGCAACAACACGAAAGCGCCGAGGGTCAGGATTGTGAGTGGGGTCGTTATGTCGGAAAGGTCGACCTGCCGGATCAGAGTCCAGAATGCAGCTCCGGCGTAGGCAAGGCCTGATACGAGCAGAGCGCGGCGGTCGATCAAGACCGCGACAAGGCTGAGTGCCAGAAACACCGCCACTACGGCAATAGCCGGTTCGGGTTCGAGTTTCGAGCCTACGTCGAACACGCCGCCAATTAGCGAGTGGACGATGAGAGGCGCTGCAAGCAGATGCAGCCAGAAGGCGATATCGGTTCGGCGGGTCAACCGTTCCGGATCTGTCATATCAAACCGCATGGCCAGGCCAAAAATCGCGAGGCCGCAAACAAGAATTACGGCGCTGTACGCGCCGTGCGGAAGCTGCGGAAAAAGCCCATAAGCTAACCCCATGACCGTGAGCAGCAGCGCGCCGCACCCTGCCGCTATAGTTATGGGTACCCGAAAGCGCCAGTAGTGCAGTGCTGTCAGCAGCACGGTTAGAAATGCGGCACCGGCCAACATCGCTGGTTCGATCCCACCAAGTCCGGAAAGCCCCCATGCAGACAGCGGAAAGCTGTATAGCCGAGCGCCCGCCCCGAGAAAGACGGCGCTGGCGGCGAAAGCGGCCCAGGCAAATACGATCAGGAGAACAATGCTTGGTAACGCCATGCGCCGCAGCCGGGTGAAGAATTCGGCGAGCAACCACGCTGTAACGGCGACCGCTATCCACATACCAACGGGCCCGTTGGATGACAGGGCAAAATAGCCGACCGCCCCAATGAACATGGCAAGTCCGATCGTGACAAAGATGTCGCTGAAGCCGCTGATGAAGCGAAGCTGTTCGTCGTCGGGCGAGACGGGCAATTCAGGCGGCTCGCCGGCATTTTCCAGCGCGCACAGGCGTTCGGCCTGTTCGGCCGTAATAATGCCGCGCTCAACGCCTTTCGCCAAAATCTCGCTTGCAATCATCAACACTGGACCTCTGGAGTTAAGTAAGCCGGATCAGGGCCGTCGCAAGCAGCCTATCCCATCGTCTCTAAATGATCGGCGGCCCGCTCTGCCATAGCTTGATCGCCTCGAAGGGGTGAATCAGCATGATGATGTTGAGCGTCAGATTGTCGCGAATGTGGAGCGCCATCATGAGCTCGGACAGCAGTGCTAGCGCCACCGTGACGGCGACCGGAAGCCTTTTTGCCAGCAGGAAGCCGCCGATCATCGCAACCGAGTCGGAGATCGAGTTGACGATGGTATCGCCGAAATAATCCAGCGAGATCGTGCCGGCGCGGTAGCGGTCGATGATCCAGTCGGAATTCTCGACCAGTTCCCAGCCGCCTTCCACCAGCATGGCAAGGATCAGGCGGCCCTGCCAGGCGAGGCGGGGGAAGGCGAGGAACGCGGCGCCGTAGAACAGGAAGCCGTGCAGTATGTGCGATAGCGTGTACCAGTCGGCGATGTGCTGCGAATTCTCCGAACTCTGCACGACGCCGTGCCAGAGTTTGACATAGCCGCAGGCGCAGATCGGCAGACGGCCCATCACATACAGGATGGCGGCCTGGAGGACGAGGATGCCGGTCGCGATCAGCATCCAGTGCCAGGTTGCGACGCCAGTAGTCGGAGATTTTCCGGCGATGTTCTCGGCGGTCATGCGTTGCGCACCATCAACAGAGCGGGACCATCAGGTGTATCGACCATACCAGCTTTTTCAAATCCCGCCTTCTCATAGGCACGAACGGCCCGGGTATTGGCCGGATCGGGATCGGTGACAATGCGCGGCGCACCATTCCGCAGGCGCTCGTCGACGAAGGCGCGAATGAACGCCGAACCATGGGCGCGTTCGATCATGTCGGGCTCGCCGATGAACAGGTCGATGCCGCGGGTGCCGCGCGGATGTTCACCAAAACCTGAATTCCAGGCGGTCAGGTCGTAGCATTGCAGATAGGCGAAATCGTTGCTCCCTGCCGAGACGATGAATTGATCCATCGCCGGTTCGTCGAGATCGCCGCTGACCAAATCATACTGCTCGGATGGATCACCCCACCATTCCCGGACATGCGGCTGCGCCAACCACTGCCGGATCACCGGCAAATCGTCAGATGTCATCGGGCGGAAGACATAGTCCGGCGCCATGATCGGGGGCTTCCCTCAGAGCGTTTCGATCGTGACGTTGCGGTTGGTGTAGACGCAGATGTCGGCGGCGATATCGAGCGAGCGGCGCACGATGGTTTCGGCGTCCTTGTCGGTGTCGACCAGCGCGCGGGCGGCAGCCAGCGCATAATTGCCGCCGGAGCCGATCGCCATCACGCCCGCTTCGGGCTCCAGCACGTCGCCGGTCCCGGTCAGGACCAGCGAGACGTCCTTGTCGGCGACGATCATCATGGCCTCCAGCCGGCGCAGATAGCGGTCGGTCCGCCAGTCCTTGGCGAGTTCGACGGCTGCCCGGGTCAATTGCCCCGGATATTGCTCGAGCTTGCTTTCCAACCGCTCGAACAGGGTGAAGGCGTCGGCAGTTGCCCCGGCAAAGCCGCCGATCACGTCGCCCTTGCCGATTTTGCGGACCTTTTTGGCGTTGGCCTTGATGACGGTCTGGCCGATCGAGACCTGGCCGTCGCCGCCGATCACCACCTTGCCGCCCTTGCGGACCGTCAAAATCGTGGTGCCGTGCCATATCGGCAGGTTGTTTTCAGATGCTTGCATGAATTGCCCTCGTTCCCATCAGATTTAGGGGCTGGCGGGGAGGGATACAATCGCGGCATTTCAGCCGGGATTCCAGTCACCATAGGCCGAAGTTCAGCCTCCAAAAGTGTCATCCCGCAGTAGCGAAGGCTGGATCGGCCTGTTAAAAGGGCCGCGTTTTCGGCCCCCAGGCGGCCCAAGGGAAGCAGTTTTCATGCGCACAGCGTCCATCAAGCGCAAGACCAAGGAAACCGACATCGAGGTCGCCGTAAGCCTCGATGGCACGGGCGTATCCAAGGTTTCGACCGGGATCGGCTTTTTCGACCATATGCTCGACCTGCTGGCCCGGCATTCGCGCATCGACATCACCGTGAAGGCCGATGGCGACCTCCATGTCGACCACCACCACACCACCGAGGACGTCGGCATCGCGCTGGGACAGGCCGTAAAGCAGGCGCTCGGCACCATGGCCGGCATCACCCGCTATGCCTCGATCCACATGCCGATGGATGAGACGCTGTCGCGCGTCGTGATCGACATTTCGGGCCGGCCGGTGCTGGTGTTCAAGGTCGATTTTCCGCGCGACAAGGTGGGTCAGTTCGATACCGAGCTGGTGCGCGAATGGTTCAACGCCTTCACCATCAACGCCGGCGTGACTTTGCACGTCGAGACCTTATATGGCGAGAACAGCCATCATATCGCCGAATCCTGTTTCAAGGGTCTGGCGAGGGCGCTCCGCGCCGCTGTCGCGATCGATCCGCGCGCCGCGGGCGAAGTGCCTTCCACCAAGGGTCAGCTCGGCGGCTGATTTCTTGTTTGCGTTTTCGCTCGCGGCGGAGAGGTTCGATGCCGGTCTACACAGTGCATGCTCCCGTAGCCAACGGCGCCGATCTCACGGCGACCGACAAGTTCGTCTTTGTCCGTGACGGCTTCCATTTCTGGGCTGCGGTCGCGAGTGTGATCTGGCTGTTGTGGCATCGGCTGTGGCTGGCGCTGATCGGCTGGATCGTTCTGATGATAGCTGTCCAGTTCGGGATGTCGGCGCTGGGCGCCAGCCGCGGCGCGATCTTCGCTGTTGACGTCCTGATTGCGATCCTGATGGGCCTCGAAGCGGCCAGCCTGCGGCGCTGGACGCTGTCGCGGCGCAAATGGCGCCAGCTCGATATCGTGGTCGCCGACGACGAGGAAACTGCCGAACGCCGCTTCTTCGAGCGCTGGACTGCCCGGCAGCGCGGCCTGACCAACGACCAATGGGCGGTCGATCGCGGCGCACCGCCGCCGACACGCCACATTCCGGGCCAGCCGTTCTCCAAACCGCCGCCGCCATTGCCGCAAGGCGGGATCATCGGCCTGTTTCCGGAGCCGGGAGGGCCGCGATGAGCGTTGCGATTGTCGACTACGGCTCCGGTAACCTTCACTCGGCGGCGAAGGCGTTTGAGCGCGCCGCGCGGAGCATGGAAGATCCGCAAAAGGTCATGGTGACGCGCGATCCCGAGGCGGTGTTTCGCGCCGATCGCATTGTGCTGCCCGGGGTCGGCGCCTTCGCCGATTGCCGCCGGGGGCTCGACGCGGTGGACGGCATGCTGGAAGCGATGACCGAAGCGGTGCGCGTCAAGGCGCGGCCGTTCTTCGGCATCTGCGTCGGCATGCAGTTGATGGCGACGCGCGGCAAGGAGCATGTCGTAACCGAGGGCTTCAACTGGATCGAGGGCGACGTCGAGAAGATCGCGCCGCGCGAGGAAAATTTGAAGATCCCGCACATGGGCTGGAATACGCTCGACATGATCCGCGAGCATCCGGTGCTGGAGCGGTTACCGCTCGGGCCGAAGGGCCGCCACGCCTATTTCGTGCACTCCTATCATCTCAATGCCTCCAATGAGGCCGATGTGCTGGCATGCGCGGATTACGGCGGGCCGGTGACGGCGATCGTGGGCAAGGACACCGCGATCGGTACGCAGTTTCACCCCGAGAAGAGCCAGCGTTTTGGATTGGCCCTGATCTCGAACTTTTTGAAGTGGAAGCCGTGATTCTCTTTCCCGCGGTTGACTTGAAGAATGGCCAGTGCGTGCGCCTCGAACAGGGCGACATGGCGCGCGCGACCGTGTTCAATCTCGATCCCGCGGCGCAGGCGCAATCCTTCGCCGAGCAGGGATTCGAATATCTGCACGTCGTCGATCTCGACGGCGCCTTTGCCGGCAAGCCGATGAATGCGCTGGCGGTCGAGGCGATGCTGAAAGCGGTCACCATGCCGGTGCAGCTCGGCGGCGGCATTCGCGATCTCAAGACGGTGGAAGCCTGGCTCGACAAGGGCATTGCGCGCGTCATCATCGGCACGGCTGCGGTGCGCGATCCGGAGCTCGTGAAGAGCGCCGCGAAAAAGTTCCCTGGCCGCGTCGCCGTCGGCCTCGACGCGCGCGACGGCAAGGTCGCCGTCGAAGGCTGGGCCGAGACCTCGCAGGTGACCGCGCTCGAAATCGCAGAGCGCTTCGAGGATGCCGGCGTCGCCGCCATTATCTTCACCGACATCGCGCGCGACGGCCTGCTGAAGGGTCTCAACCTCGATGCGACGATCGCGCTGGCCGATCGCATCTCGATTCCCGTGATCGCCTCCGGCGGTTTCGCCTCGATCGATGACGTCAAGGCGTTGCTGGAGCCGCGTGCCCAAAAACTCGCCGGCGCCATTGCCGGCCGCGCGCTCTATGACGGCCGGCTCGATCCCGCCGCCGCGCTGACGCTGATCCGCAACGCGCGCGCCGCGGCGTAGGAGTATTGTCATGTTCAAGGTTCGCGTGATCCCCTGCCTCGACGTCAAGGACGGAAGGGTGGTCAAGGGCGTCAATTTCGTCGATTTGCGCGATGCCGGCGATCCTGTCGAAGCGGCGATTGCGTATGACGCGGCCGGCGCAGACGAATTGTGCTTCCTCGACATTACCGCGACCCATGAAAACCGCGGCACCATGCTGGACGTCGTCCGCCGCACGGCGGAGGCCTGTTTTATGCCGCTGACGGTCGGCGGCGGGGTCCGCACCATCGATGATATCAAGACCCTGCTGCGGTACGGCGCCGACAAAGTCTCGATTAACTCGGCTGCCGTCTCTAACCGCGAATTCGTCAAGCAGGCCGCCGAAAAATTCGGCGAGCAGTGCATCGTGGTCGCGATCGACGCCAAGCGGGTCAAGCGCGGCGGCTCGGACCGCTGGGAGATCTTCACCCATGGCGGGCGCAACTCCACCGGGATCGACGCCATCGAATACGCGCAGGAAGTGGTATCGCTCGGCGCCGGTGAGATCCTGCTGACGTCAATGGACCGCGACGGCACCCGGCAGGGGTTCGACCTGCCGCTGACGCAGGCCATCGCCGACAGTGTCCCCGTACCGGTCATCGCCTCCGGCGGCGTCGGCAATCTCGACCACCTGGTCGACGGCATCCGCCAGGGCCACGCCACCGCGGTGCTGGCGGCCTCGATATTCCACTTCGGCGAATTTACCATACGCCAAGCCAAGGAGCACATGGTGCGGGCCGGGCTGCCGATGCGGCTCGATCCCTGACGACTCCCTTTCACAAAAGTGCTAAGTCCTGACTTGGGACGGCGACCCGGCCTTGGGCCGGGCGCGAGTGTTGAGTTCGGTTGATGTCGCGTTTCACGATCCATGATCTGGCCGCCACCATCGATGCACGGGCCGCATCGGGAGGAGAGGCGTCCTACACCCGCAAATTGCTCGACAAGGGCGCGGAGCACTGCGCCAAGAAGCTGGGCGAGGAGGCGGTCGAGACCGTGATCGCGGCCGTCGAGAACGATCGGGACCACTTGATCGCCGAAAGCGCCGACCTGCTGTTTCACCTGCTGGTGCTGTTGAAGGCGCGCGGCGTGAAGCTCGACGAGGTCGAGGCCGCGCTGGCGCAACGGACGTCGATGTCCGGGCTTGAGGAAAAGGCGTCGCGCAAGCGCGACTGACCGAGAGGGCAGTTCATGGACATCCGCACCCCCGACCAGCAATACAATCCCTACCGCATCTTCACGCGCGAGCAGTGGGCGCGGTTGCGCGACGATACGCCGATGACGCTGGAGCCGGGCGAATTCGAGCGGCTGCGTTCGATGCACGACCGCCTCGACATGCAGGAGGTCGAGGACATCTACCTGCCGCTGTCGCGGCTGCTGTCGATCTATGTCGACGCCATGCATCGGCTCTACCAGGCGCAGCGCCAGTTCCTCGGTATCCGCGACCGCAAGGTGCCCTATATCATCGGCGTCGCCGGCTCGGTCGCGGTCGGCAAATCGACCACTGCGCGCGTGCTGCAGGCATTGCTGGCGCGCTGGTCGCCGCGGCCCAAGGTCGACCTGGTGACGACAGACGGTTTTCTGTTTCCCAACGCGGTGCTCGAGCGGCAGGGCCTGATGCAGAAAAAAGGCTTTCCCGAGAGCTACGATCTGCCGATGCTGCTGTCGTTTCTCTCCGACATCAAGGCCGGCCGCCGGCCCGTGCGTGCGCCGGTTTATTCGCATCTGGTCTACGATATCGTGCCGAACGAGTGGATCGAGGTCGACCGCCCGGACATTCTGATCGTCGAAGGCGTCAACGTGCTGCAAACCGGCCGCCTGCCGCGCGACGGCAAGGCGGTGCCCGTGGTGTCCGACTTCTTCGACTTCTCCGTCTATATCGATGCCGACGAGCCGGTGCTGCGCGAATGGTATGTGCGGCGCTTCCTTGCGCTCAGGGATACCGCGTTCCACGATCCAAAATCGTACTTCCATCGCTACGCGGTGCTTTCGGACGAGGAGGCCACCGCTACTGCGATCGCGATCTGGGAGCGCACCAACCTCGCCAATCTTGAGGACAACATCCTGCCGACCCGTCCGCGCGCGACGCTGATCCTGAAAAAGCGCGCCGATCACCTGGTCGAGACGGTGGCGCTGCGGCGGCTGTAATCTTTCAACGCGCTCTTGAATGGCGGGCATGCTTGCGCTTTGCCCACCCACAAATCCTCCAATACCTCACGCCGCGATGTGTCGCGACGCGACGAGGCCGGCGAGCGCTTCGGCGAGTTTCTCGCGATCGAGCGGCTTGATCAAAAATCCGTCCATGCCGGCCTCGAAGCAGGCGTAACGGTCTTCCACCAGCGTGTTGGCGGTGAGCGCGAGGATCGGCGTCCGGCCTCCCGGCTCTCCGGCCTCGAGGGCGCGAATCCGCTTGGTGGTTTCGATGCCGTTGAGCTGCGGCATCTGGATGTCCATCAGCACGAGATCATAGGGGGTGCCAGCGGATTTCGCCGACAGCCAGGACTCCAGCGCCTCGGCGCCGTTGGTGGTGATGACGGCGTGATGGCCGAGCCGGCCGAGCAGGGAGCGGATCAACAACGCATTGATCTGATTGTCCTCGGCAACCAGGATCGACAGGCCCTTGGCCGACGGCGCGGCTGATGTCTCGAGAGTGTCGAGGGCCGGCTCGAGGCTCGGCGCGGCCACTTCCGGCGCGGTCGTCAGGCGGGCCGCGAGCGAAGCCGTGCGCAGCGGCTTGACCAGATAGCCGGTGAAGGCGGAGGTGGCGGAGGGCTGCAATTCGTGCCGCGTCGCCGGCGTGAACATCACGATGCGCTGCGTGGCATGCAGGCGCGCGGTTTCGCCGAGCCGTTCGATGTCGGCCAGCCCCAGCGCGTGATCGATCAGCACGGCATGCCAGGACCGTTCCGGCAGCAGGGCCTCGGCGACGTCGGCGTCCGATACCATGCAGGTCTGCCCGCCCCAGCGCTGCAGCCGCCGCGCGGTCAGCGAGGCTTCGATGCTCTGTGGCGAGACCAGCATGATCGACTGGCCGGAGAGATCCGGCGTGGCGAAGGAGATTTGTTCGCCGTCGGCGGCGGCGAGCGGGATCGACACTTCGAATGTCGAGCCGGCGCCCGGCTGGCTTTCCAGCGTGATGCGGCCGCCCATGCGCTTGACGATGCGGTCGGAGATGCTCAGGCCGAGCCCGGTGCCGCCATAGCTGCGGGCGATCTTGTCGTCGGCCTGTTCGAACTCGCGGAAGATCCGCTCACGCGCCTCAGGCGCGATGCCGATGCCGGTGTCGCGGACCAGAAAACTGACTTCATTGGGCCAGATGCCGGGCTCGACGATCAGGGCGACGCCGCCGGCCGAGGTGAACTTGATAGCGTTGCCGGCCAGATTGAGCAGCACCTGCCGCAACCGCGCCGCGTCGCCGATCACGTGCATCGGCAGCCGCTCGTCGACATAGGCGGCGATCTCGATTTTCTTGGCCTCCGCGCGCGGCGCCAGCAATTCGGTGATGTCCTCGATCATGCCTGACAGCGCGAACGGGCGATGTTCGAGATCGATCTTGCCGGCCTCGATCTTGGAATAGTCCAGCAGCTCCTCGATCAGCGAGAGCAGCGCGTCGCCGGAAGTCTTCACCGCCTTGACATAAGTCGCCTGTTCCGGCGACAGCGGGGTATCCATCAACAGCCCGCTCATGCCGATGATGCCGTTGAGCGGCGTGCGGATTTCATGGCTCGCCATCGCGAGGAAGCGCGACTTGGCGCGGCTTGCCGCATCGGCCTGGTCGCGGGCCTCGGCCAGCGCGCGCTCGCTTTCGGTGCGATCGGTGACATCGCGGCCGACGCTCTGCATTTCCGCCGGGCCCCCGGCGTCGTTGCGGACCAGGCCCTCGCGCCACGCGATCCAGCGCGGACCGAGCGGACCCGCGACCTGCTGGTCGTGAACGCGGGTACCGTTCGGTTCGAGCGCGGTGTCGCCTTGTTCGAGAACTTCAAGCGCAAAGTGAGTGCCGATCAGCGCGTCGCACGGCATTTGCGCGAGTTCGCAATAGGCATCGTTGGCATAGGTGATGCGGCCCTCGGCGTCACGCAGCACGATCAGATCGCCCTGCGATTCGAACAAGCGGCGGGCGCGCTGCTCGGCTTCCTGCAGTTCCCAGTTCCGGTCGGCCAGCGCTTCATTATGCAGCGCGACCTTGCGCATTTTCTTGCGCATCAGGCGGAGCCGGACGCTGAAAGTGGCGAGCGCGACGCAGGCGATCGCAAACAGGAAGGCGACGCCGATCGCAAAGGTGTGCGGGTCATAGCCGGAATTTTCCGCCTTGGCTCCGGCAATGAATCCATAGGCGCCGCCGAACACGGCCGAGAAGATCATGAAGGAGCGAAGCGCGAAGGTCAGCCAGGGATGCCGGCGGCCGAAACGGCGAAAGCGAAGTTTGATCCGGAAGGTCCGTCCCATCGCCAATGACCCTGAGATTGCTGTTGAACCAGGCCGGCGTGTCGCCGTCTGTCTTGGACAGACGATGCGTCGCCGATATTGCAAAGTGCTTGAGGCTCTCGGCGCGTTAGGGCTCGCGATGAGAACATGGTGAATGAAGTGTTAAAGCGACGCCGCTTCGACGCGGTGGCGCTCGCCGCGGGCGCCGACGATCAACGCGGCGGCATCCAGCAGCGAAAAGCTGTTCGAGGACACGAAGATCCGGTAGTCGGCCGGTCCATCCCGGGAAAGATAGATCACGGGATCGGAACCTGCGGGATTGCGGGAGATCGCGACCAGCCGCGGTGGCGCGTTGCTCTCGCAAACGCCGGCCTCCGTCGTATCGATGTCGTCGATCACGGTGAAGTCGGCCGCTTCCGCGTTGTCGGAAATCTGGACCCGCACCGTCGCGCGGGAGGGATCGTTGGTGAAGCTGACGTGCCGGTGCGCCTGCCAGGAGAGAGCAGCGATCTGGACAGAGGTGCCTGCTATCTCGATGCAGGCCCGAGGCCCGGCCAAAAACTCGCCGCGCGCGAACAGGGCGGCAATCGCCAGCGGAACAGCCGAGGCCAGGGTCTTCAAACGCAACATGACACGCTACTCGCTCACCATAAGCCCGTGATGTGGGGCTTATGGTTGGTAGAGGGTAAAGGAAACTAGTTACCGCTGTGTTGACGCCGGTTGTTTTTGTGCGGCTCGGCATCCTCGTCGCGAGTGCGTCAATGTGAGCCGAGGCTGTAGCCGCACGGAAGGCCGTTATGCCCCGCGCAGGCAGGATATCCGGCGAGTTGCGGCCTATCCGCGTCATTGCGAGCGCAGCGAAGCAATCCATTCTTCCTTTTTGCGGTGAGATGGATTGCTTCGCTTCGCTCGCAATGACGGCATCAAACATCGGACATAAAATCACGATCTCGCGGCGCATTGCGCCCGAGCTTTGCTGGATAACTTCCCGCCCTCTTTGTCAGAGGGCGCAGGGAAGACCGGGTGCTTGCTGCACCCGCGGTCTCGCGTGCGATTTGCGCAAACAAAAATGCACACGAGCATACAGGGCAGCGGGAGCATTCCGGCCTTCCCTGCGCAATGGCTTTACGGCTTACTTCGAGCTCTCCCCGGTGAACGGCTCTTTTGCCACCGTCGCCCCCGAGAAGCTTCGCTTCTCTTGGACTTAGCGCCAGCACCGCGGCGTCAGGACCACACGACTTCGCCGTACGCTCGAGCCACACACGTCAGTCGCAGCTCTCGCGTCCATCGCATCTCACCGCACGTTCGTGACGATGGCCAACGCCCCTCATCTGCCGTGAGACAAGCGGAGTTATGCCGATGATTTGCTTTGGAAGTTAAGCGGAATATTTTTGCGAGAAGGGCTGGACAGGTTTTTGCTGATTTGCCCGTCGTGCCAATTGGTCGCAGTCGCTTCATGAAATTGCGCTTGCGCGCGAAGCAAATCAGCAGTGGCAGGGTGGGCAAAGGCGCGCAGCCGACAATGCCTGTACGTGCGTTACCGCTCCGATCCGGTGGCCGCGAGATATCGCACCAGTTCGTCGCGCGGATTGTCGCGAAAGCTCTGGCGGTCCCTCAATTCGGGCGGCGCGCGCCAGCCCGGCTCGATGCCGGTCATGTCGGGTAGTTCGTGCGCGATGCCTTTGTGGCAGTCGATGCAGGTCTTTTCGCCGGGGACGAGAAACTTGCCGTGGATTTCCGCGGCCCGTCGGGTTTGTTTGGTGAAATCCATGGCGACGGCGGAATGGCAGTTGCGGCACTCCAGGGAATCATTGGCCTTCAGCCGCGCCCATTCATGCTTGGCGAGCTCAAGCCGATGATCCTGAAACTTCTGCCTGGTATCGATCGTGCCGAAGATCTTGCCCCAGACTTCCTTCGAGGCCTGCATCTTGCGGGCGATCTTGTCGGTCCAGTTGTGCGGAACATGGCAGTCCGGACAACTGGCGCGGACCCCCGAACGGTTCGTGAAGTGCGGAGTGTGCTGCAGCTCCTCGAACACGTTGTTGCGCATTTCGTGGCACGAGGTGCAAAACTTTTCGGTGTTGGTGACTTCGAGCGCGGTGTTGAAGGCGCCCCAGAACAGTACGCCGCAGACGAAGCCGCCCAACGCGAGGAAACCGAGGCTCAGATGCGCGCTGGGGCGGCTGGCGATGTGCCAGAACCAAATCATGAGTGACTTGAGCCGCTGCATCGCAGGTTCTCACTTCTTCTCGGGACCGACGAGAAGCATATCCTTGAACGTGCTTGGAACGAGCGGCCGTGCATCTGTTTGCTGGACGTGGCACGCGGTGCAAAAGTATCGCCGAGGCGTTACATCGGCGAGAACCTGTCCGTCGCGGTCCATGAAGTGGGTGACGCTGATCATCGGCGCACCCGAGCCTTCAGTATACTGTCGGCGGTGACAGTCGAGGCAACGATTGGTCTTGAGCGTGAGCTGATAGTTCTCGATGGAGTGCGGGATGATCGGCGGCTGCTCCGGATAATTGCGCATCAGCCGCTTGTCATCGACGATCGGCCGCGCCAAGGGCGGTGTCCGCACATCTCCCATCGGCGCTGCGGCTCCGGTAACCCGCGGCACGATCTGGGGCGCGTTCTGCGCGTAGATTGCACCGCAGACGAACACCAGCATGCCGCCGAGCAGCGCGCCCGCCAGCGACAGGCGAAATCTCTTCAGACCGGGATGATCTTGACCGCGCATTTCTTGAAGTCCGCCTGCTTGGAAATGGGATCGGTTGCGTCGAGCGTCGCCTTGTTGATGAGTTGGCTGGCGTCGAACCAGGGAACGAAGACGACGCCGCGCGGCATCCGGTTGCGTCCCCTGGTATCCACCCGGGTTCGGATTTCGCCGCGCCGCGAAATTACCCGGACCTCGGCGCCCTGATTGATGCCTCTGGAGCGCGCGTCCTGCGCGTGCATGAATACCCGTGCGCCGGGAAACGCCTTGTAGAGCTCCGGCACCCGCATGGTCATGGACCCCGAGTGCCAATGTTCGAGCACGCGGCCCGTGACCAGCCAGATATCGTATTCCTTGTCGGGAGATTCCGCGGGCGGCTCGTAGGGCACCGCAATGATCCTGGCGCGTCCGTCTGGCTGGCCGTAGAAGTCAACGCCCTTGCCCGGCTTGACGTAGGGATCGAGGCCTTCCCGATAGCGCCACTTCGTTTCCTTGCCGTTGACGACGGGCCATCGCAATCCCCGTACTTCGTGATAGGTATCGAAGGGCGCGAGGTCGTGGCCATGGCCGCGGCCGAATTCGGCGTATTCCTCGAACAGACCCTTCTGCACGTAGAATCCGAAAGCCTTGGCCTCGCTGTTTTCGTACTCGGCGGGGATTTCGGTGGTTGCGAACTTGTCGACCATACCGTTCCGGAACAACGCGTCGAACAGCGTCTTGCCGCGATAATTGGGGTTGTCAGCCAGGACCTGCGCCGGCCACACCTCGTCGGTGGTGAAGTATTTCGAAAACTCCATCATCTGCCAGAGGTCGGAGCGCGCCTCCCCCGGCGCGTTGACGAGTTGCCGCCACACATGGGTGCGGCGCTCCGCGTTGCCGTACATGCCTTCCTTTTCGACCCACATGGCGGCCGGAAGAACGAGATCGGCGGCCATCGCGGTGACGGTCGGGTAGGCGTCCGAAACCACGATGAAGTTGTCCGGATTCCGGTAACCGGGATAGGTCTCGCGCGAACTGTTCGGGGCGGCCTGCAGGTTGTTGTTCACCTGGATCCAGTAAAAGTTCAGCTTGCCGTCGCGCAGCATCCGGTCCTGTTCGACCGCGTGGTAACCCGGCTTGTCCGGAATGATGCCGTGCGGGACGCGCCAGATTTCCTCGGTGCGCTTGCGGTGCTCCGGATTGGTGACAGTCATGTCAGCAGGCAAGCGATGCGCGAACGTGCCGACTTCGCGGGCTGTGCCGCAGGCGGATGGCTGCCCCGTCAGCGAGAACGGCGAATTGCCGGGCTCGGAGATCTTTCCCGTCAGCAGATGCAGATTGTAGACGAGCTGATTGGCCCATACGCCGCGAACATGCTGGTTGAATCCCATAGTCCAGAGCGACATCACCTTGCGCTTCGGATCGGCATAGAGCTCGGCGAGCTCCTGCAGGAAGCCGCGTTCGACTCCCGTAAGCTCCGATACCTTGTCGAGCGTGTAATCCTTCACGAAGGCTGCGTAGGCGTCAAAGTCGATCGGCTGGGTGGCGCCGGGGTCCGCCGCGCCCTTGGCTTTGATTTCGAGCGGATGATCCGCGCGCAACCCGTATCCGATATCGACCGTGCCCTTCACGAAGACCGTGTGGTTCTTGACGAAATCCTGGTTGACCCGTCCCGTCGAGATGATGTGGTTGGCGATGTAGTTCAGGATCGCCAGATCCGTCCCCGGCTTGAACACGATCGGGATATCGGCGAGGTCAGAGCTCCGGTGGGTGAACGTGGAAAGAACCGCCACCTTCACATGCGGATGGCTCAATCGCCGGTCGGTGAGCCGCGTCCAGAGAATCGGGTGCATCTCGGCCATGTTCGAGCCCCACAACACGAACGCATCCGCCGCTTCGAAGTCGTCATAGCAACCCATCGGCTCGTCCATGCCAAACGTGCGCATGAAGGCGTAGGCCGCCGACGCCATGCAGTGGCGGGCGTTCGGATCCAGATTGTTCGAGCGAAAGCCGGCCCGCATCAACTTGGTGGCGGCATATCCTTCATAGGCCGTCCATTGCCCCGAGCCGAGCATGCCGAGCGCGGTCGGACCCTTCTCCTTCAGCGCCGACTTGGCGCGGGCGGCCATCACATCGAAGGCCTCATCCCAAGTCACCGGCGTCAGTTCGCCGTCCTTCGCGAAGACGCCACCCTTCTTGCGCAGGAGCGGCGTCGTCAGGCGGTCGCCGCCATACATGATCTTGGAGAGGAAATACCCCTTGATGCAATTCAGCCCGCGATTGACTTCGGCGAGCGTATCGCCGTGGGTTGCGACCACCTTGCCTGCCTTGACGCCGACCATGACCCCGCACCCGGTGCCGCAGAAGCGACAGGGAGCCTTCGACCATCTGATCTCCAGCGATCCGATGCCGCCTGCCACCGGCTGCGCCACCGCGGGAACGGTCATGCCGGCGGCCGCAGCGGCGACGGCAGCGGCCTGCGCCTTCAATAGTTCTCGTCGCGAGAGTGACATGTTCTAGCCTCCGATATCGGCGAGCCGCTCGACCTGCTCGAACACCATGTTGGCCGACAGGACGCCCTGCCAGGATGCGATCTCGGCGAGGCGGCTTCCGAGGATTCCGCTCTCGGCCGCTTCCATGACGATGACGATCTTCGAGGCGTCGACATGATGGATTTCGACGTCGGGCAGCGTAGCGAGCGCGCGCAAAACTTCGTCCCGGCGCTGCGGCAGCACCGATACCACTGCGCTCGAAATATGGATGGTCGCTTCCTCCGTCATGAAGCGTTTTCCCGATGCGCGGCGCCCAGCGTGATGGCGGTCCTCGGGCATACACCGACACATTCGCTGCAGCCCGTACAGGCGGCCTCATTGACGATCGCCTGGGGCGGCAGTCCAATTCTGGGACAGAAACGAATGGCGGCTTCGGGACATGCATCGCCGCAGGAGCGGCATACGATGCCGGCCTCAGCGAGGCAGTCGCCGCCGATCACCGCGACCGGTTTGGAGAGGAACTGACCGCGGAAGAAGGCCCGGCGCGAAGGTCCCTGGGTTGCCATGGCGACCTCATGCCCCCGGAGGGCCGGGTGGCCCGAGAATCAATTGAGACATCCAGACCAGAAAACCGTATCCGCCGACCACGCCAACGGCGACCACCGGCCAGATGAAGGCGGCGATGACGGCGAACACGATCAATTCCGCGCGCCGACCGATGCGATGCGCACCATCCGGCCGCGCATCATTTTTGTCTAGGGTGTCGGACATGAAACGATCACCGCCGTCGAAATCGAACAATTCTTGAGCCTGCCACACGTTCCCCGCGAGGCCGAATGTTTTAGCGCCTGCAGATCGTCGTCGGACGGAACGCAATGATGCAATCACGCGCGTACGAGCGGCAAAGTGCCGGGGCTCAAGCGTCCCTCATCGATCCAGATCAAACGAAGGCGGCAAACGCTCAAGTTTGTAGATCTCTGCGGTCGCTGGGCGAAGCAGCGATTGTGCGATGCACTAGGCCGCCCGCCGCAAGTCCTCGGCCAGCGCACGGTACGACAGCGCCTCCGCCAGATGCAGCCGGCCGATCTTTTCCGCGCCGTCGAGGTCGGCGAGCGTGCGCGCGACGCGGAGCACGCGGTGATAGCCGCGCGCGGTCAGCTTCATGGTCTCGGCGGCATCGCGCAGCAGCTTTTGCCCTTGCGCATCGGGCTGCGCGATCGTTTCCAACAACGAAGCCGGCGCTTCGGCGTTGGTGCGGACATGCGGCATGCCGGCGGCGGCATAGCGCGCGAGCTGGAGGTCGCGGGCGGCCGCAACGCGGGCTGCGACTTCCGCGGAACCTTCGGAAGGCGGCGGCAGGATCAGGTCGGCGGCGGTCACCGCCGGCACCTCGATGCGCAGATCGATGCGATCCATCAATGGGCCGGAGATGCGCATCTGATAGTCCGCCGTGCAGCGGTCGAGCTGCGCGCGCTTGCAGGAATAGCCGGGCTCATAGGCACGGCCGCAGCGGCACGGGTTCATCGCCGCGACCAGCATGAAACGGGCGGGATAGGTGACGCGATGGTTGGCGCGGGATACCGAGACCTCGCCGTTCTCCAGCGGCTGACGCAGCGAATCCAGAACGCGCGGATCGAACTCCGGCAGTTCGTCGAGGAACAGCACGCCCTGATGCGAAAGCGAAATCTCGCCGGGTTTGGCGCGCATGCCGCCGCCGGTCAGCGCCGCCATGCTGGCGGAATGATGGGGGCTGCGGAACGGCCGCCGCGCCGTCAAGGCGCCGTCGCGGATTTCGCCGGCGACGGAGGCGATCATCGAGACTTCCAGCAACTCCGACGGCGACAGCGGCGGCAGGATCGAAGGCAGCCGCGCCGCCAGCATCGATTTGCCCGCGCCGGGCGAGCCGATCATCAGGAGATGATGCCCGCCGGCCGCGGCGATCTCCAGCGCACGCTTGGCGCTTTCCTGACCCTTGATGTCGCGCAGGTCGAGATGCGTCGCTTCCGGCTCGTGCACTTTCGGCTGCGGGCGCGACAGCACCTGCGTGCCTTTAAAATGGTTGGCGATCTGGATCAGCGATTTTGCCGCGATGATCTGGATATCGGGGCTTGCCCAGGCGGCTTCCGTTCCGCACGCCGCGGGACAGATCAGGCCTTCCTCGCGCGCATTCGCGCCGATCGCGGCCGGCAAGACGCCCGCCACGGGGGCGATCGAGCCGTCGAGCCCGAGCTCGCCGAGCACGGTAAAGCCGTTGAGCGCGTCCGGCGGGATCGCGCCGATCGCAGCCATCAGCCCGAGCGCGATCGGCAGATCGTAATGGCTGCCTTCCTTCGGCAGATCGGCCGGCGCGAGGTTGACGGTGATCCGCCGCGCCGGCAGCGCCAGCCCAGAGGCGATCAGCGCCGAACGCACCCGCTCGCGCGCCTCGGACACCGCCTTGTCGGGGAGACCGACGATCGCAAACGCCGGCAAGCCAGCTGCGACCTGCACCTGCACGTCGACCGCGCGGGCCTCGATCCCCTCAAAGGCTACGGTAGAAACCCGCGCAACCATGCCGCCCCTCGTTTCGCAATCGAAGGTAGCGGGGAACCTGAGGACGTGTCAAGAACATTAAGGGAACATAACGCCGCTCAATTCAGCTTCCCCGCCGCAATCGCCGCCGCGCTGCCTTGCGGTTGCTCTAGCATCTTCAGGGCCGCATCGAGGCCGTTGCGCAGATTGATGGCGGCGTTGGCGCTGCAGCGGATGCGGCCGGAAGAGATGAATTTCACCTCGGTCGATCCGTCCGGCTTCGGCACGAGGATGCGGGTCGCCAGCTCGACCTCGACCGTACCGTTCATGGTGCCGTAGGCGCCGACGATGTCGAAATAGACCAGCGGGGCCGCGGCCCCGGTGTCCTCGTAAATCAGATCGGACGGCTTGGCGGGCGGTTGGTCGGCCAATGGCTTTCTCCGAGATCGTTAGGTCGGGATTCGCGGATCGAGACTTAAGCTAGTCGGCATCCGATCCCTAATGCGAGATGGGAGATTCGGGGCCGGTCGTGTCCACCGGCCCCGAATCTTGATTCCCCTCAGAGCTGCATGTTCATCGGCTCCGGATAGTACCTGAAGCCGTCGCCGTTCTTGGCGACGTGGCCGTAGCCCGGCCAGGCGAAGTGATAGGACATGACCGGGATCTTTTGCGCAGCGAGCATGTCCAGCATCTTCACGCGTGAGCTAGCTGCCTGCTTCGGGTCGCTGTCGTAGGCGAACTCCATCCGCGGTTTTTCCAGCAGCAGCACGGCGTGGTGCGAGAGGTCGCCGAGGAAGCAGAAGGATTTTCCCTTCGAGCTCACCATGAAGATGGTGTGGCCCACGGTATGGCCGGGGGCTGAGAGTGCGGTGACGCCGGGCAAAAATTCCTGGTTGTCCTTGATGAACACGATGCGGTCGCGCACCGGCATCAGGTTCTTGCGGGCGTGGGTGATGAAATCCTTGAGCGGGCTGCCGAGCTTGCCTTCATCGGTCCAGAAATCGAAATCGCTCTGGGCGATGTAGACCTGCGCGTTGGGGAATAGCGGCTTGTCGTCGGCGCCGACGAGGCCGCCGATGTGATCGATATGCGCGTGCGAGCACACCACTGCGTCGATGTCGGACGCCTTGATGCCGGCTTCCGCCATGCTCTTCTGCTGGCGGCCGGTGGTCGGGCCGAACGCCTTTAACGTTCCCATGCCGGTGTCGAACAGGATCAGCTTGTCGCCAGTGTTCACGATCGGCGAGTTCTGCTCCAGCACGACATTGTCGGGGTTGAGGAAGTTGTCCGACAGCATCTTCTTCACTTCCTCCTTCGGCACGCCGGTGAAGGTACCGGAGGGATCGCCGAGCGGCAGCGGACCGTCGGAGACCACGGTCACTTCGGCGTCGCCGAGAACGAAGCGGTGCCAGTAGGGCGTCTGCGTGCCGAGCTTCGGCGCCTTGGCCAGCGCGCTGCCGCCGAGCATCGTTGAGGCGCCAAGACCCACACCGAGTCCTGCGCCGAGCGCAAGCAAAGACCGTCGCGAAAGGTTCGTCGTCATGCGTCTTCCTCCCACCAATTTTCATGAATTGCATTACGTGCCCGGACGGATTCATCCGTGGCTACAGGCTGCTCCCGCTTCCCGAAATTGGCAAGTGGGAGGAGACGACAGAGCAGAGATGTGAAAACGCGATGACGACGCGGCGCTATTTTGCGCCGCGCTTCCTTTTGCGCGAAGCAACCAATCGTATCCTGAAATCATGCCGGTCGGTGGGCCATTCCTTCCGTCGCCCGGCTGGATTATATGTATCGGCAACCCACGAGGTCAGGCCGATGCCAGACACCATTCTGTCGCCAAAGCGGATCGCCACCGAAGCCTTCACCGACGCGGCCGCGGCGGTCGCCCGTCTCGCCGAAATCTACGAACGCAATGTCAGCTTCCTGCGCGCCGCTTTTGAAGCGTATGTTCGCGGCGAAGCGCTCGCCGCCCGCGTGCGTGCCGTCTATCCATTTGTCAGGATCACCACAGGAACTCACGCCCGCCTCGACTCGCGCCTCTCTTATGGCTTTGTCTCGGGTCCTGGCACGTACGAGACGACGGTGACGCGGCCGGATCTTTTTCGCGGGTACTTCACCGAGCAGATCGGGCTTCTCGTGCAGAACCATGGTGTGCCGGTCGAGATCGGCGAGTCAGACGAAGCGATCCCGATTCACTTTGCCTATCGACGCGACATCAACATCGCAGCGAGTGTACCAACTCGCGACCGGCCGCTGCGTGATCTGTTCGACACGCCAGATCTCGCTAGCATCGACGACGCGATCGTCAACGGCACGCTGCCTGCCGGCCCGCGACAGCCGCTCGCCATGTTCCGTGCTGCGCGCGTGGATTATTCACTGCACCGGCTCTACCACTATACCGGAACGGATCCCGAGCACTTCCAGAACTTCGTGATCTTTACCAATTACCAATTCTACGTCGACGCCTTCGCGCGCATCTGCCGCGAGCGCATGGCGGCCGGCGATCCGGTGGCGGATGCCTTCGTCGAGCCGGGTAACGTCATCACGGCCAGAGCGGGCTTCGGCGTCCCAGGTCCCGCGCAGGCGCCGCCGGAGCGCCTGCCGCAGATGCCGGCTTTTCATCTGGTCCAACAGGCCACCCGCGGCATCACCATGATCAACATTGGCACCGGCCCGTCGAACGCGCGCAACATCACCGACCACGTCGCAGTGCTTCGTCCCCATGCCTGGTTGATGCTCGGCCATTGTGCCGGGCTGCGCAACACGCAGAAGCTCGGCGATTACGTCCTCGCTCACGGATACGTCCGCGAGGATCACGTGCTGGATGAGGAATTGCCGCTGTGGGTGCCGGTTCCGGCGCTGGCCGAGATGCAAGTCGCGCTCGAGCAGGCCGTCGGCGAAGTGACGGGGTTGAGCGGGTTTGAGCTCAAACGGGTGATGAGGACCGGCACGGTAGCCAGCGTCGACAACCGGAACTGGGAGCTCGGTGACCACGTGGCGACCATCCGCCGCCTGTCGCAGTCACGTGCCGTTGCCCTCGACATGGAGTCGGCTGCTGTGGCCGCCAACGGGTTCCGCTTCCGCGTACCCTACGGCACCCTGCTTTGCGTATCGGACAAGCCGCTGCATGGCGAGATCAAATTGGCCGGCATGGCCGGAGACTTCTACCGCCACCGCGTCGGCCAGCATCTTGAGATCGGCCTTCGAGCGCTGGAAAAACTCAAGTCCCAGGAACGGGAACGGCTGCATTCACGCAAGCTGAGGAGCTTTGCCGAGGTTGCGTTCCAGTAAGCGACGGGACCCGGATTTCTGCCGGCGTCATTCATGAACGGTGGCTCGCCTGCGCGACGGCTACCAATCGTCGTACATCCACTCCCTTGGGTATCGAGGCCGCGCACGCGCCTGCGGCGTCCGCTCGGGCTTGCGCAAGGTCGGAGCCTGCTGCGTCGGAGGCGGCGGCGCCTTGGCCTGGCTCTGCTCGGAAACCTTCGCGAGCACGCGTTTTATCTCTTCCTGGCTCGCCTTGAACTCCGCAATGGCTTTTGAATTGTCGCTGGCCATTTGTAGCTGGTTCGCCTTGAGCTGTTCGATGTTTCGCTCCAGATTCGCGAGGTCGCGCGCCATCGTTTGCAGCAACTGTGTGTGATCGGGAAGCGCTGCGGGTGCTGTCGGCGCGGTGTCTTGCGCTGCGGTCTGAGCCAGGGTTGTTGGTTGCGGTGGTGTCGCCTGCGCCGGTGCTGACTCCGCCGCGGCCACTTGAAAGGTAGATGGCGCGGGTTGCGCGGGAGACGGCGGATTCTCCGGCGACAACGACGGAGTTGAAACGGGCTGCGGCGCCCAACGGGCGACAATCAGCGTGGGCCCGTCGCCATAGGATAACAGCAAGACCAGAAGGGCAGCGACAGTGATGCACGCCGCCAGAGACAAGCCGACGAGGGTCAGGAGCGCCGGCCTTCGTCCTGTTGGTGGTTGTGGGCCAGGTTCGCGCGAGCCAGATCCTTGCGGACCAGGTCCTTGCGGGCCAGATCCGGCCGAAGGTGGACGCGCGTCGTCGCGTTCCATTCTTGCAAGCTGCTCGGTCAGACGCGTGAGCTGTTCATCCGCGCGCTTGATCTGTTCGTGGGCGTGCGCGAGCCCTTCATCGGCGCGCGCGACGGGGGCATCGTGGGGTTTAATTTCTTTCGGATCAGGTGTGGAGTTCATTGGCGTTTCCCTTTTCCGTCCAATGTCATCCGAAGGTGGCCGGTCGATCATCCGTCAGGTTGACCGGCCGCCCGCACGTTGTCCAGCTTTGTCCAAAGAATGGCCGTATGATGGAGAGAATGGCCGTATGACGGAAGAATACGGGCGTGGAATCCGGCGGGCCACTGCCGGCGGCGAAGCCGAAACGGCGCGGCGGCTCCTCCTCGGTTCCATTTGGCCGGCGCGCACGCAAATTCATGCGGCCAAGGTCAGGTCAGGTCACGTAAGGACGCGCTGCGAATCAGTTGGCAGAAGACGTCAGTTCATGTGCACGACAGGGGCGCGAGGGTAGCTATTTTCCGGCGCGCTTCTTCTCGATGGTGTCCCAAGTCCTTGCCGCCACATCCGGCCCGCCGAGCTTGGCAATCGCGCGGATGCCGGTGGGGCAGGTGACGTTGATCTCGGTGAGATTGCCGTCGATCACATCGATGCCGACGAACAACAGCCCGCGCTCGCGCAGCGCGGGACCCAGCGTGTCGCAGATCTCGCGTTCACGCGGGGAAAGCTCGGTGGCTTGGGCTGCGCCGCCGCGGACCATGTTGGAGCGCAGGTCGTCGGGGGCCGGCACGCGGTTGACGGCGCCGGCGAACTCGCCGTCGACCAGGATGATGCGCTTGTCGCCGTGCTTCACCTCGGGCAGGAAGCGCTGGATCACCCAGGGCTCGCGGAAGGTGACCAGGAACATGTCGAACAGCGAGCCGAAATTCATGTCCTGCGGCATCACGCGAAACACCGCGGCGCCGCCATGGCCGTGCAGCGGCTTCATGACAACGGCGCCGTGCTGATCCCTGAATGCATTGATCTCGTCCAGATCGCGCGAAATCAGCGTCGGCGGCATCAGCTGCGGAAAGTTCATCACGAACAGTTTTTCCGGCGCGTTGCGCACCGAGGCCGGGTCGTTCACCACCAGCGTCTGAGGGTGGATGCGCTCGAGAAAATACGTCGAGGTGATGTAGGCGATGTCGAAGGGCGGCTCCTGCCGGAGCAGGATGACGTCGAAATTGGTCAGCGGCTCGCGCTTTGCTTCGCCCAACGTAAAATGGTCGCCAATCTCGTCGCGCACGGTGAGCTTTTGCACCGGCGCCACCAGCTCCTCGCCGTGTAGCGAGAGCTTGTCCGGCGTGTAGTAGGAAATGCTGTGGCCGCGCTTTTGCGCTTCGAGCAATAGCGCAAAGGTCGAATCGCCGCGGATGTTGATACGCGCGATGGGGTCCATCTGGACGGCGACATTCAGTTTCATGGGGAGGTCCGCAGGGTCAGGAGGAATCTTCAGGTGCTGGCGTCGAATGCCGCTAACAGATGGCGTGGAAGACGTCTGGGCGCAATCAGGACGGCGTCAAATCGCAGTTCAAATTCGGCATGCTCGGGATGCGCCATCAGCCACCCTTGCGCGGCATCGATGATGCGGGCCTGCTGGCGCGGTGTCACCGCGTAGGCGGCATCGTCGAGGCTGGCGCGGGCCTTGACCTCGACGAAGGCGACGAGATTGCGCTTCTTCGCCACCAGATCGATCTCGCCATGGGGAGTGCGGAAGCGCTTCGCCAGGATGCGATAGCCCTTGGCCATCAGAAAGGCGGCGGCGCGGCTTTCGGCCGAAAGTCCGGTGCGGAAGGCCGCGACCCGCGCGGGCGCGGCGAGCTTTGCCGCAGTATCCGGCGGTGACGTGCCGTCAGTCTTCGCCATGCTCGCCTCTGGCTTCCTTGTTAGCTTCTTTGGCAAGCTCCAGCGCGCGGGCATAGACCTCGCGGCGCGGCCACCCCGAGAGTTCGACAGCATGCGCGACGCTGTCCTTGACGCTGTCGCGCGCAAGCGAGGCGCGCAGAAGGTCGTCGAGATCGTGCTGCGTCATGATTTGTTCATCGGCGCGCGGCGGACCGACCACCAGGACGAATTCGCCGCGGGTTTCCAGCGTATCGGCGGCCTTCGCCAGCTCCGCGATGGGCGCGCGCTTGATGTCCTCGTGCAGCTTCGTCAGCTCACGGCAGATCGCGGCGTCACGCCCGCCCATGATGCCCGAAAGATCAGCCAGGGTGTCCTGGACGCGGTTACCGGATTCGAACATCACGATCGTGGCGTCGATCCGGGCAAGCTCCGTGAGCCGCGTCCGCCGTGCGACTTCCTTGGCCGGCAAAAATCCCTCGAAGAAAAACCGGTCGGTGGGCAGTGCCGCGACCGAAAGCGCCGTCAACACCGAGGAGGCGCCCGGCACCGCGATCACGGCATGGCCGGCGGCACAGACCTCGCGCACCAGCTTGAAGCCGGGGTCCGATATCAGGGGCGTGCCGGCGTCCGATACCAGCGCGATCGAGGCGCCTTGCGCCAGCTTTTCCAGGATTTTCGGCCGCGCCATCGCCGCGTTGTGCTCGTGATACGGCTTGAGCTCCGCCGAGATCGCATAGCGCTCGGTCAGGCGGCGGGTGATTCGGGTGTCCTCGCAGGCGATGATGTCGACGCCGGCCAATGTCTCCAGCGCGCGCAAGGTAATGTCGCCGAGATGGCCGATTGGGGTTGCCACCAGATAGAGGCCGGGAACCGGCTTCGGGGCATTCAGGACGTGGCTGCCAATCGAAAATGTTCTGTTGGCCGAACCCGGCTCGGTATCAGACCCGTAGTTGGAACTGGGTTTTGCGCGCATAATGGGCAATCTAAAGGGGTCTTGGTGCAAGCGCCATATCTGGCGGGAAGGGAGGCGAGGCTGAAGTTCCTCGCGACTTGCAACGTGCGGCGGGGCCGTAATGCTTTTGTTTTGGTTAACTAATTCTCGACAATATTGCAGAATCCCGCGTTCGGGTTCAGTAGCGGTTCAGGTGCCTCGGCCCAGAAAGCCGGAATCCTGGCCGACGGCGGTCGGTCAAGAGATAGAGACAAGATGGTAGGCCCCCTCAATCGCAAGCCTGGATCTCCGGATCTTCGGCCGTCAGGACCGACCCGGCGGACGGCAGTCGGCCTTATTCTCGGCGCGCCCCTGCTCGGCGCCTGCGCCGGCGGCGGTCCGATTTCGAACCCGTTCGCTTCTCCCCAGCCCGAGGGACCCGCGGGCCCGCAGCAACAGCCGCTTGCGGTCGGCACCGGGCAGGTCAAGGTCGGCCTGATCCTGCCGCTCTCGGCCGCCGGCAATGCCGGCATCGCCGCGCAATCGATGAAGAACGCGGCCGAGATGGCGCTGGCGGAATTCCAGGATCCGAATATCCAGCTTCTGATCAAGGACGACGGCGGCAGCCCGCAAGGCGCCCAGCAGGTCACCCAGCAGGCGCTCGGCGAGGGCGCGGAAATCATTTTGGGCCCGCTGTTTGCGGCCTCGGTGCCGGCGACCGCACAACTGACGCGCGCGCGGGGCATTTCGGTGATCGCATTCTCGACCGATTCCAGCGTGGCCGGACGCGGTGTTTATCTCCTGAGCTTCCTGCCCGAATCCGACGTCAACCGGATCGTTGATTATTCCGCCAGCATCGGAAAGAAATCTTTCGCGGCGCTGTTGCCGGACAATGCCTATGGCAATGTGGTGGAAGCAGCCTTCAAGCAGGCGGTCGGCCGCAAGGGGCGCATCGTCGCTTTCGAGAAATATAGCGTCGATCGTTCCGGTGCGGCGCGGACGGTAGCGCAGTCGCTGGGCTCGGCGGATGCGCTGTTCATCGCCGACGACGGCGAATCGGTCGTGGCGACGGCGGATGCCTTGACGGCTGCGGGCGCGAATCTGCGCAACATCCAGTTGCTCGGCACCGGGCTTTGGGACAATCCGCGCGTCTATGCGAGCGCTCCGCTGCAGGGCGGGCTCTATGCCGCGCCGGATCCCTCGGGCTTCCGTGCCTTCTCCGGCCGCTACCGCGCCAAATACGGCGCCGACCCCGTGCGCACCGCAACGCTCGCCTATGACGCGGTCGCGCTCGTCGCCGCGCTATCGAAGCAGGGCAGCCAACGTTTTGCGCCTGAAACGCTGACCAACCCGTCGGGCTTTGCCGGCATCGACGGCCTGTTCCGCTTCCGCTCCGATGGCAGCAACGAGCGCGGGCTTGCGGTGATGAAGGTCGCCAGCGGCGGCAGCACGCCGGTTGCGGGATCTCCGAAGAGCTTTGGGGCGTGATCTTTTCGTAGCCCGGATGGAGCGCAGCGTAATCCGGGATAGGCGCATCCACTTGCGAGTGGCCCCCGGATTTCGCTGCGCTCCATCCGGGCTACAAGGCCTGCGTCTACGCTGCCAGATCCGCGACCACGGCATCGAGCACGGGGAAACCGTCTTTCGTTACGCGCAGCCTGCCGTCGGCGTCGACAATGATGGCGCCTTCCTCCCGGAGCACGGCGATCCGGCTCGGATCGAGCATGCGGCCGGACAGGGCCGCGTAGCGTTTGGGGTCGATGCCCTCGGCAAGCCGCAATCCCATCAGCAGGAATTCGTCGGCACGCTCTTCGCTGTTGAGAAAATCGTCGGTCACGACGCCATGGCCGTTGGCCTCGACGCGCATCAGCCAGGCCTCGGGACGTTTTTCGGTCGCGATCGCGTGCCTCGTGCCATCGATGTCGAGGCGGCCATGCGCGCCCGGACCGATGCCGGCATATTCGTCGCCGCGCCAGTAGACCAGATTGTGCTGGCATTCGGCGCCTGCGCGCGCGTGGTTGGAAATCTCGTAGGCCGGCAAGCCATGATGCGCGCAGACTTCCTGCGTCACATCGTAGAGCGCGCGGGCAACCGCCTCGTCCGGTGTCTTCAGTTTGCCTGCCGCGTGCAGGCCGTAGAACGGCGTGCCTTCCTCGATCGTGAGCTGGTACAGCGAGAGATGTTCGGCCGCTTCCGAAATCGCGAGCTTCAATTCGTCGGCCCACATCTGCGGCGTCTGGTCGGGGCGGGCGTAGATCAGGTCGAACGAGTAACGGTCGAACGCGGTGCGCGCGATCGCGACCGCGTCCAGAGCTTCGCGTGCGCTGTGCAGCCGGCCCAATGCTTTCAGCGAGGCATCATCCAGCGCCTGTACGCCGAGCGAGACGCGGTTGACGCCGGCGGTGCGATAGCCGCGAAACCGCGTTGCCTCGACACTGGTGGGATTGGCTTCAAGCGTCACTTCCACGTTGGGCGCGACGCGCCAGTGCTTGCCGATTGCATCGAGGATTGAGCCTACGGTTTGCGGCTGCATCAGCGACGGCGTGCCGCCGCCGAGAAAGATCGACGTGACGGTGCGTCCCGGCGCGCGCGCCGCTGTGGTTTCGATCTCGCGCGCAAACGCACGGGCAAATCTTTCTTCGTCGATCGGCGCGTGGCGGACGTGGCTGTTGAAGTCGCAATACGGGCATTTCGACAGGCAGAACGGCCAGTGCACGTAGACACCGAAGGCGGTTCGCTTCGGGTAGTGGCGTTCGGCGCTAGCCAAGGCAGATCTCCGCCAGTTTGACGAAGGCACGCGCCCGGTGCGACAGGCCGAGGCCGAGCGGCGGCAGGCCGTGTTTCTCGATCGAGGTCATCTCGCCAAACGTCCGCGTGTGCCCGTCGGGCAGGAACGCCGGATCATAGCCGAATCCGGCGGTGCCGCGCGGCGGCCAGACCAGAGTTCCATCGGTGCGGGCCTCGACCTCCTCGATATGGCCGTCCGGCCAGGCAACGCACAGCGCGGACACGAAATGCGCCTTTCGCTTGTCGGGCGTGGTGGCGCCACGTTCCTGCAGCAGGCGCTCGATTCGCGTCATTGCCGCCATGAAATCCTTGCCCTCGCCGGCCCAACGCGCCGAGTAGATGCCGGGGGCGCCGTCCAGCGCATCGACCACGAGGCCGGAATCGTCGGCAAAGGCCGGCAGTTGCGCGGCTTTCGCCGCCGCGATTGCCTTGATTGCGGCATTGGCGCGAAACGTCTCGCCGCCTTCCTCGGGCTCGCCGAGGCCCAGGTCGCCCGCGGAAACGGCCTCGACGCCATGCGGCGCCAGCAATTCCCGCATCTCGGCGAGCTTGCCGGGATTGTGGGTCGCGATCACGAGGGCGCCGGTGATTCGACGGTGCATGTGCGATCAGACTACGCGACGGCCAGCTTCTGCAAGTCCACCAGACGCGCGACACCCTTGCGCGCCAGTTCCATCAGCGCCAGGAACTCGTCCTGCGAGAACGGCGTCTTCTCGGCGGTGCCCTGCACCTCGATGATGCGGCCGTCGCCGGTCATGACGAAATTGGCGTCAGTTTCGGCCTCGGAATCCTCGGCATAATCGAGGTCGAGCACCGGCGTGCCGTTGTAGATGCCGCAGGAGATCGCCGCGACATTGTCGCGCAGCACGTTGGCCTTCAGCATGTTGCGGTTTTTCATCCACGAGATGCAGTCGGCAAGGGCCACCCAGGCGCCCGTGATCGAGGCGGTGCGAGTGCCGCCATCGGCCTGGATCACGTCGCAGTCGACCGTGATCTGGCGCTCGCCGAGCGCTTCGAGGTCGACTGCTGCCCGCAAGGAACGACCGATCAGCCGCTGAATCTCGACCGTGCGGCCGCCCTGCTTGCCGGCGGCGGCCTCGCGGCGGGTGCGCTCCAGCGTGGCGCGCGGCAGCATGCCGTATTCGGCGGTGACCCAGCCGCGGCCCTGGCCCTTCAGCCATGGCGGCAGCCGTTCTTCCAGCGTGGCCGTGACCAGCACATGGGTGTCGCCGAACTTCACCATGCAAGAACCTTCGGCGTATTTGACGACGCCGCGTTCCAGCGACACGGGGCGCAGCTGATCGGGCGCACGGCGGCTTGGCCGCATGGGAAATCCTTTCGAAGATCGAGCGAAAATGCGTTTGCGGTGCTTGTAGGTGGGGGCGTGCGCAGCGGCAAGGGCCTTTGGCCCTGTTTGGAGGAAAGGGACGCTTGTCATTGGCCCGCCGGAGCGACAAATTAGGGGCTGTCCAAGGAGTTAAGCCCGTGGCCCACCACGATCCGATTGGCCTGATCGCGCCGCACGCCGGGCTCGCCCAGCTCAACGAGCGCTCGCGCGACATTTTTCGTCAAATTGTCGAGAGCTATCTCGCCACCGGCGACCCCGTCGGCTCGCGCAACATTTCGCGCCTGATCGCGGTGCCGCTGTCGCCGGCCTCCGTCCGCAACGTGATGTCGGACCTCGAAGCGCTCGGCCTGATCTATGCGCCGCATACCTCGGCAGGGCGGTTGCCGACCGAGCTTGGCCTGCGCTTCTTCGTCGACGCCTTGATGCAGGTCGGCGACCTCACCGAACCGGAACGGGAATCGATCCAGAGCCAGCTCGCATCCGTCGGGCGCGCGCAATCAGTCGAGGCGGCGCTCGGCGAAGCGCTGACGCGGCTGTCCGGCCTGACCCGGGCCGCCGCCGTGGTGCTGACCGCCAAATCGAATTCGCGGCTGAAGCACATCGAATTCGTGCGGCTGGAGCCGGAGCGCGCGCTGGTGGTGCTGGTCGGCGAAGACGGCCAGGTCGAAAACCGCGTGCTGGCGCTGCCGCCCGGCGTGCCCTCGTCGGCGCTGACCGAAGCGACCAACTTCCTCAATTCGCGGATTCGCGGGCGGACGCTTGCGGAAGCGCGCCTTGAGCTCGAAACCGCGCTGACGCAGAGCCGCGCCGAACTCGATCAATTGACGCAGAAGGTGATCGCGGCCGGCATCGCAAGCTGGTCCGGCGGCGACAACGACGACCGGCAATTGATCGTGCGCGGCCATGCCAATTTGCTGGAAGACCTGCACGCGCTGGAGGATCTCGAACGCGTCAAGTCGCTGTTCGACGATCTCGAGACCAAGCGCGGCGTGATCGATCTGTTGGGCCGGGCCGAGCGCGCCGAAGGTGTCAGGATTTTCATCGGATCGGAGAACAAGCTGTTTTCGCTGTCCGGTTCCTCCACCATCATCGCCCCCTATGGCGATGCCGCGGGCCGCATCGTCGGCGTTCTCGGCGTGATCGGGCCGACGCGGCTGAACTATGCAAGGGTGATTCCGACGGTGGATTACGCCGCCCGGATCGTCAGCCGGATGCTGCGTGGCTAATCTGCCCGAATAGGACCTCAATCCCGGACTTTTTTGGTTTGACGCATTTTCTTCACGCGAACCGGTGCCCACTTCGCTCGAAAACGCTATGGAAAGCTTGATTTTCGACCCCCAAAGCACGATATCCCGCTCAGCAAATCCCCATCGAACCAGATACGTTTTTTGAGAAGGCAGCCTTATGACCGATCCGAACCGGCCGAGTGATGATGCGGTGAAACCGGCCCAGACCGGCGAGCCCGTGGTCTCAAAACCCTACATCATGCCCGACGATCCCGAGGAAGGATCGAATGAGGCACTGACCAAGGAACTGGCCGAGACGCGCGACAAGATGCTGCGCACGCTGGCGGAAATGGAGAACCTGCGCCAGCGCACCAGGCGCGAGGTTGCCGATTCCAAGATGTACGGCATCACGGGCTTCGCGCGCGACATTCTCGATATCGCCGACAATCTGCAGCGCGCGCTCGACGCGATTCCGGCCGAGGCCAGGGAGACCGCCGACCCTGGCATCAAGGCCTTCATCGAGGGCGTGGAACTGACCGAGCGCTCGCTGCTCAACACGCTGGAGAAGAACGGCGTCAGGAAGTTCGATCCATCGGGCGAGAAGTTCGATCCCAACTTCCAGCAGGCGATGTACGAAGTGCCCGACCCATCCGTTCCGTCCGGGACGGTGGTTCAGGTCGTGCAGGCCGGCTTCATGATCGGCGAGCGCGTGCTGCGCCCGGCGCTGGTCGCCGTCTCCAAGGGCGGCGCCAAGGCCGCGCCGGCCGCCGACGTCACGAACTGAGCCGGACTCGAAAACGCTCTACGGCTTCTCGTCCGCCTTCGGCCGGTACGTGCCAAAACTCCAGAGATTGCCTTCTGGATCCCGGCAGGCGAAGTCGCGGCTGCCATAATCCGTGTCGTGCAGTTCCATCTCGATCTTTGCGCCTGATGCCTTGACCCTGGCATGCAGCGCGTCGGGATCGTCGACGGCGACGTAGAGCGCGTCGGTGCGGCGGCCGCCGATATCGCCGACGAGTTTGCCGTATTCGTCGTCGCGGGACTGGCCCAGCATCAGAAGCGAGGCGCCGTAGGCAAGTTCGGCATGCTGCACCGTGTCGCCGTTGCGGTAGACGACGCGCTCGGTGAAGCCGACCACGTCCTTCAGCCAGCCGATCATGGCCTCGGTATCCCGGCAGCGCATCGTCGGATAGATGCGCGGCGCTTCGATTTCGCTTTGGTTGGTCACGGAAAACCTCCTTGCTGATGGCTCCCGCGCCAATATGCCCAAGCGCGGCAGCGCCGGCTTGAAGATTTGTTACCGGGCCAGTTCGTCCAGCGGGCGCATCAGGCGGCTGTCGGTCAGGGCCAGCCGTTGGGCCCACGACGTTGGCGTTTCGCCGGCAAGGGTTGAAAATTCGCGGGCGAGATGCGCCTGATCGGCATAACCGCTCTCGGCCGCAATCCCGGCCCAGCCGTGCGCCTCTCCTGCATGTGCGAGCCGACAGGCTCGATGGAAACGCATGATGCGGGCAACCGGCTTCGGTGCGAGACCGAGTTCGGATCGAAAACGGTACACCAGGTGCTTGCGGCTCCAGCCTATCTCTTTCGCGAGCGCGGTGATCCGCGTGCCGCCCGCCGTGCGCGCCAATCGTCGATAGGCGAATTCGATCTCCGGGGACGGCAGGTGGTTGGCGCGATCAGCAACAAAATCCTCGACCAGGTCGAAACGGTTTTGCCAAAGGGGCGTCGCGCCAAGCCGTTCGCGCAGTTGCCGGCCTTCACGGCCCAGCACGTCTGACATGTCGACCATACGCGCGGCGAGATCGACGACGGCGTTGCCAAAGAATCGGTAGGCGCCGAGCGGCGTGAAATCCACCTGCACGCATTCGGCGCCGCCGTCGGACTCGATCAGGACCGGGCCGGCGTAAAGCCCGGCGGCGAAGCTCGGCTGCCGGTCGGCGGCATCAGGCTCGCGCCCGAGCGCGATCAGGAACGGCGTGCCGAAGCTGATGATCAGGGGTATCACCAGCGATGCGGTCTCGCGCTGGGAAAACCGGCCACGCGCCGTTTCACGGTAACCGGTCATTCCGGAGATGAGACCAGCCATGCGCTGTGAAGGCGGACGACGCGCCAACTCAAACGCGACCGGTGCCGTCACATCGGACATCCCTGACCTCCGCGAGAGGGTACGGCGTTAAGCCGCGATATCGCTCGACTGGATGCGCTTGACGCCGGCCTTGGTCATGTCGGCCCAGGCTTTTGCGAGCGAGCCCTGGGTGTCGATGCCGCGGCAGGCGTCCTCGATCACATAGGTTTCGAAGCCGGCCTTGCGCGCGTCGAGCGCTGACCATGCCACGCAGAAGTCGGTGGCGAGGCCGGCGAGGAACACCCGCTTCACCTTGCGCGCCTTCAGGTAGGCGGCGAGCCCCGTCGTGGTCTTGCCGTCGGCCTCGGTGAAGGCCGAATAGCTGTCGACGTTCTTGTTGAAACCCTTGCGGATGACGAGCCCGGCATGCGGGATCGCGAGGTCCTTCGATAGCGACGCGCCCTCGGTCCCCTGCACGCAGTGGTCGGGCCACAGCACCTGCTTGCCGTAGGAGAGATCGACGGTTTCGAACGGCTTCTTGCCGGAATGAGTGGAGGCGAACGAGACATGGCCCGCGGTGTGCCAGTCCTGCGTCATCACCACATTGGCAAAGCCCTTGGCGAGGCGGTTGATGACGGGCACGACTTGGTCGCCGTCTTTGACGGCGAGACTGCCGCCGGGCAGGAAACAGTTCTGGACGTCGATGACAAGCAGCGCAGATGCGTCGTCCGGCTTGACCGGTGCGGCGCGCAGCGCACCTGGGACCATGGCCGCTATCGACGTCGCGCCTAGACCTTTCAGAGCCCGCCTGCGAGTAACCACGGTGCATCTCCCCGGTTATGAACCCGACGAGGACAAAAGCTAGTTCCATTCGTGTACGAACGAAAGCCCGAAATTTTGGCGGGCTTTGCGAATTTGCCGATCAGGTCCGCGGCGCAATTCCGTCGCGCACGGCGCGGAAGCGGGGAAACGCCTTGGCCCAGTCGGTTCGCGGCGAAGAGCCGATGATGCGCATCGAGGTCTGGGAGCCGAACCGCAGCCATTGCACGATGGTGACAGGGGTATTGTCCTTGCCGCTGGTGGCGTCGATCCGGGTCTCGTAGCCGGGCTGACCGTCGATGCGGACCGGCTCCGACATCGTGATCCTGCCGTCGCGCACACCGGGAATGGTGGTCGCGATCTGCTGGGCAAAGCGGCCGCGATCGTCGGGCGAGGCTGCCGTCGAGCCGATCAGGCCGATGATCATGAAAGGCGCGATTTCAAAACCTTTCTTTTCGTCGCTGTCGGAAAGAATGAGGGCCGCGCCCGGCGCCAGCGTTCGGATGTTCTTGAAGCTCGAGAGCTCGCTCATCTTGAACGGCATCAACCCGAGTTGCTCCTCGAGTGGCACCTCGGTACGGATCACGGCGGAGGCAAACATCTGGCGCACGGCGTCGTCGGTGTAGATCTTGGAAGCGTTCTCGGGCACCTGCACGGCGACATAGCCGGAGAAGGTGGGGCCGGGCAGGATCATCGAATAGCGGCGTACATTGGCGGCGCCGTCCTTGGCATTTTCGACGGTGTAGTAGGCGAGCCCCGCTGCGGTCTCGATGCTCTCCGGCTTGATGCCGCCGGTGCCGCCCGGGTTGGCCTTGAAGGCATTGGCGACCTCGCCATAGGCCTCGGCGGGCAGGTCGGTGACCAGCACCTTGACGCCGCGGTCCTCGGTCTCGAACCCTATGAATGTTCTGGCCTTGTTGAGGCCGACCAGCGGCGTCATGCCGACCCTGGCGCCCGGCGGGAAGACCGGGTCGGCGGCGAACGCGGAAGAGAATACGGTAGAATTGGCGGCAACGATCAGGGCAACCGCAGCAAAGTATCGAAGTGGCTTCATGGAGGGTCTACCGGGTTTACATATGGGGCCGTTCAGTCGTCCGACGATGCAGCTAGCAATCTTCTAGTGGAATCTTGGAGCCTCGGGGCACGACGGGGGTCGTTCCAGTCGGCCCGCTTTTAGCGGTTTTGATGTCCCTGCAACAGGGCAGGGCAGGCGTCCGTTCCACCGTTACGTTCCGATATGTCGACTTTTTTGCGGGATTTTGCCCGGTATCCGGGCTCTTTTTGAGGCGCTCTCAGCGGCCAAATACCGCTCCCCTTTCCGCGGCGGCCGAGCCGCCTCGATGGAGAGGATGCCGCATTGCTGCGCAGCGCTCTGGCGGTGCGCGCGCGGAGCGGCCTTCGATCAGCGGCCTTGCCGATTTCTTAACGCCACTCCAGGCACTGATGCGCCCCTGACACAATCTTTCAAACGTCAGCCTTTTCAGGCCCTAAGCTTGCGTTCGGTCCTTGCGGGCCCGACCCCCCCTCCTATATGAGGCTCACCGTCGCAATATCGCGAGTATTTGATCGTTGGGGGTTCGGTTAGGTGCGCCGTCCAGGGCCCAGCCAACCTGCCGCAACAAGAAGGATATGAGGACCATGGGAAAGGTCATTGGGATCGATCTCGGCACCACGAATTCGTGCGTCGCCGTAATGGATGGCAAGACTGCAAGAGTCATCGAGAACGCCGAAGGCATGCGCACGACGCCTTCGATCGTTGCCGTCACCGATGACGGCGAGCGCCTCGTCGGCCAGCCCGCCAAGCGTCAGGCGGTGACCAATCCCGAGCGTACGTTCTTTGCGGTAAAGCGCCTGATCGGCCGCCGCTACGACGACCCGATGGTCGAGAAGGACAAGAAGCTCGTTCCCTACAAGATCGTCAAGGCATCGAACGGCGACGCGTGGGTCGAAGCCGACGGCAAGACCTACTCGCCTTCGCAGGTCTCCGCTTTCATCCTGCAGAAGATGAAAGAGACCGCGGAAGCCCATCTCGGCCAGAAGGTCGAGCAGGCGGTCATCACCGTCCCCGCCTATTTCAATGACGCCCAGCGCCAGGCCACCAAGGACGCCGGCAAGATCGCCGGGCTCGAAGTGCTGCGCATCATCAACGAGCCGACGGCGGCAGCGCTCGCCTATGGTCTCGACAAGACGAAGGTAGGCACCATCGCGGTCTACGACCTCGGTGGCGGCACCTTCGATATCTCGATCCTCGAGATCGGCGACGGCGTGTTCGAGGTGAAGTCCACCAACGGCGACACCTTCCTCGGCGGTGAAGACTTCGACATGCGGCTCGTCAGCTATCTGGCCGATGAGTTCCAGAAGGAGCAGGGCATCAACCTGCGTAGCGACAAGCTTGCCTTGCAGCGCCTGAAGGAGGCCGCCGAAAAGGCCAAGATCGAATTGTCCTCGACGACGCAGACCGAAATCAACCTGCCCTTCATCACGGCCGACCAGACCGGGCCGAAGCATCTGACGATGAAGCTGACCCGCGCCAAGTTCGAGGCATTGGTCGACGATCTCGTCCAGAAGACCATCGAGCCCTGCCGCAAGGCGTTGAAGGATGCGGGCCTCACCGCCGCAGAAATCGGCGAAGTGGTGCTGGTCGGCGGCATGACCCGCATGCCGAAGGTTCAGGAAGTCGTGAAGCAGTTGTTCGGCAAGGAGCCGCACAAGGGCGTCAACCCGGACGAAGTCGTCGCCATCGGTGCGGCGATCCAGGCCGGCGTGCTGCAGGGCGACGTCAAGGACGTGCTGCTGCTCGACGTCACCCCGCTTTCACTCGGCATCGAGACGCTGGGCGGCGTGTTCACCCGCATCATCGACCGCAACACCACGATCCCGACCAAGAAGAGCCAGGTGTTCTCGACCGCCGAGGACAACCAGAACGCCGTCACCATCCGCGTCTTCCAGGGCGAGCGCGAAATGGCGGCCGACAACAAGGTGCTCGGGCAGTTCGACCTGATGGGCATTCCGCCGTCGCCGCGCGGCATGCCGCAGATCGAGGTGACGTTCGACATCGACGCCAACGGCATCGTCAACGTCTCGGCCAGGGACAAGGCGACCGGCAAGGAGCAGCAGATCCGGATCCAGGCATCGGGCGGCCTGTCGGAAGCCGACATCCAGAAGATGGTCAAGGACGCCGAGGCCAATGCGGCCGAGGACAAGAAGCGCCGCGAGGCGGTCGACGCCAAGAACCATGCCGACGCGCTGGTGCATTCCACCGAGAAGGCGCTGGCCGAGCACGGTTCGAAGGTCGAGGAAAGCGAGCGCCGCGCCATCGAGGACGCCGTCAGCGATTTGAAGGAAGCGCTGAAGGGCGACGACGCCGAGGCGATCAAGGCCAAGACCAACACGCTGGCGCAGACTTCGATGAAGCTGGGCGAGGCCATGTACAAGCAGCAGGCCGAAGCCGACGCCAAGAAGGATGCGGCCAAGGATGACGTGGTCGACGCGGAGTTCACCGAGGTCGACGACGACAAGAACAACAAGAAGTCGGCATAAGCGGGCTTTCGATCATGACCCTCATCCAAAAGAGCGCGCGGCTGGCGTTCGATGGGTGGGGGTCATTTTTCTTTAAGCTGAAGGCGGCATCTTTGAGTGTGCCTTCGGCGTGAAGTTCGGGCGGGTCTGACTGATGTCCACCAAGCGCTGCTATTACGAAACCCTGGAAGTCGATCGGAACGCGGACGAGTCGAAGCTCAAGGCGGCGTTCCGCAAGCTCGCGATGAAATGGCATCCGGACAAGAATCCGGGCGACGCCACCAGCGAAGTGAAGTTCAAGGAAATCAACGAAGCCTACGAAGTCCTCAAGGACGGCGACAAGCGCGCCGCCTATGACCGCTATGGCCATGCCGCGTTCGAGCAGGGCATGGGCGGCGGCGGCCCCGGTTTCGGCGCCGGCTTCGCCTCGTCATTCTCCGATATTTTCGAAGACCTGTTCGGGATGGCCGGGCAGCGGCGCAGCGGTGGACGCGAGCGCGGCGCCGACCTGCGCTACAACATGGAAATCACGCTGGAGGAAGCCTACCTCGGCAAGACCGCGCAGATCGAGATTCCGGTCTCGGTCACCTGCGAGTCCTGCTCGGGCACCGGCGCCAAGGCCGGCACCAAGCCGAAGACCTGCTCGATGTGCGGCGGCGCCGGCCGGGTCCGCCAGGCCCAGGGCTTCTTCACGCTGGAGCGGACCTGCCCGGGCTGTCAGGGCCGCGGCCAGATGATCGAGGATGCCTGCCCGAATTGCTCTGGCTCGGGACGCGTGACGCGCGACCGCACGCTGTCGGTCAACATCCCCCAGGGCGTCGAGGACGGCACACGCATTCGTCTAGCCGGCGAAGGCGAGGCCGGCGTCCGCGGCGGGCCGCCCGGCGATCTCTATATTTTCCTGTCGCTGGCCACCCACGAATTCTTCCAGCGCGACGGCGCCGATCTGCATTGCCGGGTTCCGATCTCGATGGTCGCAGCCGCGCTCGGCGGCGAATTCGAGGTCCCGACCATCGACAAGGGCAAGACCAAGGTGAAAGTGCCGGCGGGTACGCAGTCCGGCCGCCGTTTCCGCATTGCATCAAAGGGCATGCCGGTGCTCCGCTCGCGCCAGACCGGCGACATGTATGTCCAGGTCATGGTCGAAACGCCGCAGAATCTGACCAAGAAGCAGCAGGAACTGCTGGCCGAGTTCGAAAAACTGTCCTCCGGCGCCACCCAGCCGGAAGCGCAGGGCTTCTTCACCAAGGTCAAGGACTTCTTCGGCACCCGCGCGGGCTCCTGACCCGCGCGAACGCGAGCTGGGCGAAGCGCAGTTCTCGCCTCGCAGTCATGATTCATTCAGCTTGCACAGGGTCTTATCGTCGGACCGCGGGCACTTTGGCACGCCTGACGCGTTACCGTTTGGCTTGACCGCATCCCCGTCGATCTATACGTGTTTATGACCGTTTTCTGACATCCCCTGCCTTCTTGCGGGGCCCCGCCTGGTAGCGACATGCCTTTGCAATCGTCCGTGCGTGCGTTGAAGAAGCCTCGTCTCGATGATGAGGTCCGCTTCCTTCGTTCATGGATCGAAAAGCCGCTGCACATGGGCGCGGTGATGCCGTCGAGCAAATTGCTTGCCCGGACCATGGCGGAATATGTCGACGTCGAAGCGCAAGGGCCGGTCGTCGAACTTGGGCCCGGGACCGGTGCGATCACCAACGCGCTGATCGAACACGGCGTCGATCAAAAGCGGCTCGTGCTGGTCGAGTATAATCCGGGCTTCTGCGCACTGCTGCGCGACCGCTATCCGCAGGCCAAGGTGGTGCAGGGCGACGCCTACGCGCTACGCTCCTCGCTCAAGGACGTGCTGGACGCGCCGGCCTCGGCCGTGGTTTCCGGCCTGCCGCTGGTCACCAAACCGATGCTGACGCGCCTGAAACTGATCCGCGACGCCTTCGTGGCGCTCGCGCCCGGTGCCCCCTTCGTGCAATTCACCTATTCGGTCGCGCCGCCGATCCCGAAATCGCTGCCCGGCGTGTCCACAGAAGCCTCCGAGCGGATCTGGATGAACCTTCCGCCCGCCCGGGTCTGGGTGTATCGCAAGGGCTGATATCGCGTATTCCGCAAAAGTGGATACCGGTTTTTGCGAATGGAATACGCGCAACTTATCAGTTAAGAGCATTTTTGTAGAAAAATGCTCGCCGCGTATTCGCGCGGCGGTTCTGCTCCGAATACGAATTCAAATATGTCCGCGCTGAAAATCCTCGTGATTCCGGGATCGCTACGATCAGGCTCGCTCAATGCGAAGTTGGCCGCCGTTGCCGCGCATGCGCTGGCGCAGGAAGGCGCCGAAATCACCCGGATCTCGCTCGCTGATTTTCCGCTGCCGATCTATGACGGCGACCTGCAGGCGAAATCCGGCGTGCCGAAGCACGCGGTCAATTTGAAGCGCATGATGACGGCCCATCATGGCGTGCTGATCGTGACGCCGGAGTACAATTCCTCGGTGCCGGCGCTGGTGAAAAACACCATCGACTGGGTGAGCCGGGTTCAGGATGTGCACGAGACCCGCGGGCAAGTATTTCGCGAGCGGGTGTTTGCAATTGCGTCGGCTTCCGGCGGGCGGCTCGGCGGCGCCCGCGCGCTTGCCGCGCTGCGGCTGATCCTCTCGGCCTGCCATGCCCAGGTAATCCCGAACCAGTTCGCGCTGTCGTTTGCCGACGATGCCTATGACGAGACGGACCGGCTGAAGAACTCCGCTGATGCCGAAGCGCTCAAAGCGCTGGTGCGGCAGTTGATCGACGTTTCCCAACGCATGATGTGAGGTGACATGCAGCCAGCCGATATCGCGCCGAAGGACCGCCTGATCGTCGCGCTCGACCTGCCCGGGGTGGCCGAGGCGGAAGCGATGGTTGCGCGGCTCGGCGACAGCGTGAGCTTCTACAAGATCGGCTATCAACTGGCTTACGCCGGCGGATTGCCGCTGGCGCAGCAATTGGCCAAGTCCGGCAAGAAGGTTTTCGTCGATCTCAAGTTGCACGATATCAGCAACACGGTGGCGCGCGGCGTCGAGAGCGTGGCAAAGCTCGGCGCGACTTTCCTCACCGTGCATGCCTATCCGCAGACCATGAAGGCCGCGGTCGAGGCGCGCGCCGGATCGGGCCTGAAGATTCTCGCCGTCACCGTGCTGACTTCGTATGACGACGGCGATCTCCATGCCGCGGGCTATCGCCTCAACGTCTCGGATCTCGTCGAAGCGCGGGCGCAGCAGGCGCAGGTGCTCGGCGTCGACGGGCTCGTCAGCTCGCCGGAAGAGGCGGCGGCGCTGCGCAAGATCGTCGGTCACCAGATGAACCTGGTGACACCCGGCATCCGGCCTGCGGGAGCGGCGACCGGCGACCAGAAACGCATCATGACGCCGGAGCGCGCGATCGCCGCCGGCGCGGACTATCTGGTGGTCGGACGTCCGGTGACGGAAGCCGCCGATCCCAAGGCGGCGGCGGACGCCATTCAGGCGGAAATCAAGCAGGCGTTGGGCTAAAGAAAAAGGGAGAGCAAGAATGCCAAAAGCATACTGGATCGGACGCGTCGACGTTCATAACGAGGACGGCTACAAACCCTATATCGCAGCCAACGCCGCGATCTTCTCGAAATTCGGTGGGCGCTTCATCGTGCGCGGCGGCAAGTTCACCGCGGTCGAGGGCCAAAGCCGCTCGCGCAACGTCGTGATCGAGTTCCCCGATTACGAAACCGCGCTCGCCTGCTATCAGTCGCCCGAATACCAGGCCAATATCAAGGTGCGGCAGCCGCATTCGATCGCCGAACTCATCGTCATCGAAGGCTATGACGGCCCGCAGCCCTAAGCGGAGGCTAGAAGCCGCGCTGTCGGGCCGGCTCGCGGAACCTCAGCATCAAGAAATATGTGCGAATGTTTCCGATCGTGCTTCGCCAATTGGATCCGGTTGAAAAAACGAATAACTGACTGTCATTCCTGCAGTGAACGCCTGCAGTGAGCGCGTGGCCTGCGGGCCATGTGTTCGCTAACGCGCATTTCTTTTGTCCCCAAATGGGGATTGCGACGCTGCCTCGTATTCATCCAAGGTTGCCTCCATCGTACGGCACATCGATCGTACGGCACATCGATCGTGGAAACCCACATCGATCGTGATGGAAGTCGAGCCAACACAAACACAAATCCGACGTGCATGACGGGCCGCAAGCCGACCCGCCTCGCGGAGGGCTATGCGTAAGGAGGTAGATTCATGGCACTCATCAACGGAACGGCTGGCAACGACGTATTACCCGGCACGGACATGGACGATGAGATCAACGGTCTGCAAGGCAATGACACCATAACCGCTTTGGCCGGCATGGACCTTGTCAATGGTGGCGCAGGTGATGACAATATCGATGGCGGCGCCGACGACGACATCCTGAACGGCAATGCCGGCATCGATACCATCGTCGGCGGCGATGGCGATGACGAGATCAACGGCGGCGCGGGAGACGATTTGCTGTCTGGAAACGCCGGCCTCGACACGATCCACGGCGACCAGGGCAACGACACTATCGACGGCGGAGCCGACAATGATGAACTCTTTGGCGACGCGGGTGACGACACCATCGTCGGCGGCGATGGCGATGACGAGATAAGCGGCGGAGCGGGTGTCGATATCCTCTCAGGTGAGGCCGGAAACGACACGATAAGCGGTAATGCCGGCGACGACACATTGGACGGCGGCGACGGCGATGACACGCTCAACGGCAACGTTGGCGATGATACCCTGAACGGCGGTGCAGGAATGGACACGCTGAACGGCGGTCTCGACAACGACACGCTCAATGGCGGCGCGGATGACGATGTCCTGAACGGCGGTGTCGGCAACGATACGCTGAACGGCGATGACGGCGACGACACGCTCAATGGCGGCGCCGGTGACGATATCCTGAACGGCGGCGCCGGCAACGACATCATGTTCGGCAACGCCGGCGATGACACCATGGACGGCGGTGACGGCGACGACGCGATGTCCGGCGGCGACGGCGCGGACGAACTCAGCGGTGGCGTCGGCGACGATCTGCTGGAGGGCGATGCCGGAGACGACACGCTCGCCGGCGGTGACGGTGTCGATTTGCTCAATGGCGGCGACGGCGCCGATATACTCTCAGGCGACGCAGGCAACGACGTCCTGAACGGCGGCGCGGGCGACGACGAGTTGGACGGCGGCAACGGTGCCGACGAACTTAACGGCGGTCTCGGCGACGATGTGCAGACAGGCGGTGCAGGCACCGACATGCACAATTTCGGCGACAACACTGCTACCAACTTCGGCGACGATGAAGTCACCGACCTGAGCTTTGCCGACGGCGATGAAGTTAACGTCGACGCCGATCCGGCGTTCGATCCGACCACCATCGTGGTGGTCGACGACGGCGCCGACACGACGCTCGACTTCGGCTTCGGCACCATCACGCTCGATGGCGTTACCGGTGGCGTCGGAACGGAATTCGAGTCGATCGACGACATCAACACTGCCGCAGGTTATACGGCGATCGAAGTCGCCTAACTCCCACTTCGGCGGGGCGGCTGCCGGGCCGCCCCGTCCTGCCTTCTGCTGTACTCAGTTAGTGATAGTGCCGGCCGCTCATGTATTCGCGTAATCGTGGTGAAATAACAGCGTCTGGTCGACGGTCGCTGCTTGGATTGCTTCCGGGACGATCCGCGTTGGTGTGGATCGTCGCCTTTAGCGTGTCGATCAACGTGCTGCTTCTGGTCTTGCCCTTCTATTCCATTGAAGTGTTCGATCGGGTACTCAGCAGCGGCAGCGTCGAAACCCTTGTCGGCCTCACCATCATTGCTGTAATGGCCCTTGCCTTCAGCGCTGCGTTCGAAACCCTGCGCAGCCGGCTGCTCAGCCGCTTCGCAGTCAGATTCGAGCGGTACCTCGTTCCCATCGTGCTTGAAAGCACGATCGTTGATGCCGCCAATCATGGCGACGGCAGGACGCACGATCTTGCGAAGGTGCGCGAGTTGAGGACGTTCCTCTCCAGCGCGACTGTTGCAGCGTTGCTCGATGCTCCCTTTCTTCCGGGATTTATTCTCATTCTCTTCTTCCTGCACCCCTGGTACGGCGTGATTGCTTTGATCGGAACGGCAATCCTGCTTACCATGGGCATCGCGAGTCGCTGGATCGCCCGGGCCGAAATCGCGCAGGCGTACCAGGCCGCACAAAAGACCCAGGCTACCCTTGACGGAATCGTCCGACATTCCAGCCTGGTGCGCGCTATGGGCTGGACCAGAGGTGCGATCCGCGAGTTCATGGACCTCAACGACCAGGCCTTGTCGCCTGTGGTTCGAGCAAGCGAACGCGTGTATGTCATCGGCGCGGTGGCCCGCATGGTAAGAACGATATTGCAGGTTGCCGCGATCGCCGCAGGTGCCTGGCTCGTGCTTCAGAATGAAGTGCTGGCGGGCAGTTTGATTGCGAGCTCGATCCTGATCGCCCGCACACTGCAGCCGATGGAGGGTCTGATCTCGGCGTGGCGCGCCCTTGCATCCGCGCACGAGGCCTGGCAGCAAGTTCAGGCGGCCGCAGCTCCGATGCTTGTTCGAGAGCGGCGTACGCTGCTGCCGTCCCCATCCGGCAGGATTGAAGTGATGCGGGTGACTTATCGGATGGCCACGGCGCAGCGCCCGATCCTCGCAGGCATCACGTTCGGATGCCTGCCCTCCAGGATTATTGTCGTTATCGGCCCGACCGGCGCTGGAAAATCGACCTTGCTGCGCCTGATGGCGGGGCTGGAACGACCGAGTGCCGGCACGATCCGGCTGGACGGCGCAGCGCTGCATGACTGGGACCCCGATCAACTTGGGCAGTTTGTCGGCTATCTTCCTCAGGAAGTGCAGCTTCTGGGCGGCACCGTGGCCGAAGCCATCGCCGGCTTTGACGAACATGCGCGGGACGAGGACATCGTTGCTGCGGCCAAGCTCGCGCAGGCGCATGAGATGATCCTGTCTCTGCCAGCCGGCTACCAGACCGAAATAGGGCGCGATGGCAACAGGCTTTCCGGTGGACAGCGCCAGCGTATTGGTCTTGCCCGTGCGTTATTTGGCAACCGCAAATTGATCCTGCTGGATGAGCCGAATGCCAATCTCGACCCGGACGGCGAGCAAGCGCTGTGCTCCGCCATCGAGCTGGCGAAAGCGCGTGGCGCGACGCTGATGATTGTCACCCATCGGCCCCGACTATTGACCATTGCCGACGTAGTGCTTTTTTTGAGGGATGGCGCGCAGCTCGCTTTCGGGCCGCCTGCTGAAGTTCTTCGCCTGTCTGGCACTTCATCCGTTTCATCCGTCCCGAAGCCGCATGTCGTCCGGCATACTACGGAACCTCAGAAATTGACCGTGGGGGGAACTGGCCGATGACCCAAGGTCCGGATTCCCGCAAGGAACGACCGCGATCCGATATGCGGCGGATCATCGTATGGGGATGTGTATTGCTCATTCTGCAATTTTGCGGTTTCGGCGTGTGGGCCACGACGGTTCCGCTTCGCGGCGCGGTTGTGGCACCAGGTGTCATAAAGGTCCATTCGAAGCGCAAGGCAGTCCAGCATCTCGAGGGAGGGATAATAAAGTCGATTTACGTCAGGGAAAACGATCAGGTCGAGACCGGTCAGTTGATCGCGCGGCTGGACACCACGCAGATCGAAGCAACCCTCGGCTCGCTCGTGACAAAATATTTTGCGGATCTTGCGATGGAGGCGCGGCTGGCGGCGCGGAACAGACCCGCGCCGAATCGATTTTGTTTCCCGACGAACTGAAGAAGAACGAGAGCCATGCGTCCGCGCGGATTGCCATGCAATCTCAGGAAGCCGAGTTTGCAGCGCGACTGGCCGCGATCGGGAATGAGCGCAGGATGATCGATCAGCAGATGCTGCAATTGACGGACTCGATCCGAGGCCTCGAAAGCAACACCAAAGGTGTCGAGCAACAACTCAAGTTATTGCAGGAAGAGATAGCTGATACGAGCTACCTCCTGGCAAAGGGCCTCGCCCGAAAGCCACGCTTGTTGGCCTTGAAGCGAGCCGAAGCCGAGGCCAGCGGACAGATTGCCCGCAACTCGTCATCGGCGGCGGAGATGAGAGGCAAAATGGCGGAGCTGGAGGACAGGCGTCGACAGCTCGGCTTCAATCAGAATCAGGAAATCGCGAAGCAGCGGCATGCGACGAGCGAAGAGATTGGCGATCTTCGTCATCGAATTGCCGCGTTGCGCGATCAGCTTGGCCGGTCTGAATTGCGCGCCCCAGAGAGTGGAAAGATCGTCGGCCTCAACAGCAGAGATCTCAGCGCCGTGCTTGCACCCCGCGAAACCCTCCTGGAAATCGTTCCGACGGAAGATCGGCTTGTCATCGAGGCAGCTTTGAAACCAATGGATCGGGAAGAAGTTCATGCCGGACAGACCGCGCGCGTGCGTGTTCACGCGCTGAATATTCGTCGGCGGCCCATGCTCGATGGAAAAGTCATCGCCGTGGCGGGAGATGCACTGACCGACGCCAAGACTGGCGTTACGTCTTACATGGCGGAAGTGGAGCTCGATATCGACTCGCCGACTTCCTCGTATGTCTCATCATTGCTGCCCGGAATGCCCGTTGAAATATTTGTTGAAACGGGAGAACGAACTTTTGCGCAATATTTATTGCAGCCGATGGAACTTCGCATCAACCGCGCGTTTAGGGAGCACTAAGTTGTCGGCAGAGGTCCGCCGGGATACCATTGCGGGAGGCGCCCGTGCATGAGAGCAGCAAAGCATTGCCTTTCAGGCAGAGTCGATTTCGCGTCAATCACGCTGAGCGCGGCGAACCTTTTCAGAACGCCGACGAGCCGCAGATAGGACAGCCTACGGAGCAAGGTCCAAACCAGAGTGCGATGGAGTATTTTGGCAAGGCTGTTGCCGAGCTTTTCGATTGCAGTAGTTGCTACGTCGCGGTCATGTCGCGCACGAGCGGGTCGGAGCTTCAAGAGGTCCGGATCGGACACGCCACAATCGATCCGTCGTGCACCATGACCGTCGCGCGAATTGCCCGCAAGGGCGCTGGAGCAGATTGCGCTCTCCTCGAACCGGTCAACGCGCGCACCGCTTTTGTGCGGAAATTGATCGGCTCCGAGCCGGGAACGAACAGTCATTCCGTGATAGGCAGGTTTGCCTCTCGCGACAGGTCGACCGTGGTGTTTGTGGCGGGATGGCGGCAGGCTGCGCTCGCCCGGGCTGAAATTCCCTGTCTCGCGCGCGCGGTGCGCACGGTTTGGGAGACGGCGCATTCCCTTGCGCAGCGGTCACCTGTTCAACATCCAGACGCAGCAATCTGGCTGGAGAAACTGGCTTTTCCTGCTCTCATCGTGGACGAAGATCTGCATATTCACGATGTCAATCGCGACGGACGAGTGCTGCTGGCAAAAAGCGAACTTCTCAAGGTGGATGGTGGCAGGCTGGCGGGGTCTAGTGGACCGATAACCGAGGGTTTGCGGGAGGCAATCCGGGAGGCGTTGATGCCGCGGCCCGGTCAGGTCTGGCTGAACACAACTGTGCCTCTCTCGACCGAGCGCCAGCAGTTTGCCTTTGCCAAGATCGGGGCCGTGCCAGTGCATGGCGGCGCGGGGAAAGCGTTGGTCATCGTGCCGCAATTCGATGAAGTGCTGGGGGCAAACCGTATTGCATCCGCCTTCAGCTTGAACTGGGCCGAGGAGAGAATCATCGCCCGGATTCTTCAATTCCAAAGTCCGCGCGATATCGGCGCCGATCTGCGGTTGACCGAGGCAACCGTAAGAACCTACACCAAGCGCATCATGCTCAAATTGGGCATTAATCGGCAGGCCGAGTTCTTTCTGCTCTATCATCTCACGCAATCCCCGTTCGGCGCCGGCGGTCGCGAGAAGGCCGTCGGTCCGGTGTCATCGGATTGCCGGTTGAACGGCGACAGTGAGCTGGACCTTGATACGGCCGGCAAGCGGCCACCGACCTGATGCGCAAGCTGCTTGCGATGGCCCGGGACTTCATGCGCGGTGTGACTTTTTCCCGGGCCTTTGCCTTCGCGGCGGCACTTGGCTTTTCTTCCGAGGTGATTGCCCAGAGCATTCAATTGGGCATGCCAATCGCGTGCGAGCCTGGTCGGACCTGCTACATCCAGAATTACGTTGATGTCGACCCGTCAGCGTCAACGCAGGACTACAAATGCGGCACCCGGACCTATGACGGTCATAACGGGACGGACTTCCGCTTGCCGACGCTGGCGTCGCAGAAGGCCGGCGTGGAAGTTCTCGCTGCCGCAAGTGGTCGCGTTCTTCGCACACGAGATGGCGCGCCGGACGGCGCCGTTGGCAAGTCTGCGCGCGAAGCAGTTCGCGACGTCGAATGTGGCAACGGTGTTGTGATCGAACACCCGGAGCACTGGGAAACCCAATATTGCCACATGGCCAGCGGCAGCCTGGTGGTAAGACCCGGTGAGTCAGTCAAAGCTGGGCAGGCGCTTGGCCGGGTCGGTCTCTCGGGGCTGACCGAATATCCTCATTTGCATTTCACGGTCAGGCATAAGGGAGCGATAGTAGATCCCTTCGCATATGGTGCCGCTTCCGGCTCCTGCGGGGGCGGCGAACTGCTGTGGCATCCTGCACATCACGCGCAACTTGCTTATCAGGAACGAACCGTTCTGAACGCCGGCTTCGCGAACGGTCCGGTGACGATGGAGCTCATCGAGGACGGAAGCGCGGGCAAGGAATTGCCGTCTGCCAGCGCGGCAGCGATTGTTGCTTTTGTTCGTGTCATCGGCCTGAAGATAGGCGACGCACAACAGTTCGCCATCAAAGACCCACTCGGAAACGTTATCGCCGAAAATCGAGCCCCACAACTTCAGACGAACAAGGCACAGTACATGTTGTTCACCGGCAGAAAGCGTCCGGCGAACGGCTGGGACCGCGGCACGTACAAGGCCACGTATGTTGTAGAGCGCGATGGCCGGGTCGTTCTGAAGAAGGAGCTGGAACTCACCCTCTAGGGGCGCCGGTCTTTCGAGGCATCCGATTTCCGACGCAGGGCAGGGTCACCATCCTTGATTGCCCTCTTCCCTCCATCCGGGGCCGGATTCGCCTGGCCGGCCGGAAGCTCCCGAGCGCCTGATCGGTTGCCGGACCGGCCCGCGACCGCTATAGGGCGTGGAGAGGTGTAGCCATGGCCGATATGCGATTGATCGTTGCGGGGGCCGGCGGCCGGATGGGCCGTGCGCTGGTGCGCGTCATTTCGGAAACGCCGGGCGCGGCTTTGACCGGCGCGCTGGAAGCGCCGGGCTCGGAACTTTTGGGCAAGGATGCCGGCGTTCTTGCCGGCCTGCCTGCCAACGGTATTGAGCTCTCCGCCGACCTCTGGAAACTATCGGCCAATGCCGACGGCATTCTGGATTTCACCGTGCCGGCCGCTACCATCGCTAACGTCGCGATCGCCGCCGAACGTAGCCTCGTGCACATTGTCGGAACCACCGGTCTGTCGGTGTCCGACATGGCCGTGATCAAGAGCGTTACCTCGCGTGCAGTGGTGGTGCAATCAGGCAATATGAGCCTCGGCATCAATCTGCTCGCCGCGCTGGTCAAGCGCGTTGCACAGTCGCTGGACGAAAGCTTCGACATCGAAATCGTCGAAATGCATCACAAGGCCAAGATCGACGCGCCGTCGGGCACCGCCTTCCTGCTCGGTGAAGCCGCCGCCGCCGGCCGCGGCGTCGACCTGCACACCCATTCGGACCGTGGCCGCGACGGGCATACCGGCGCGCGCCGGCCGGGTGACATCGGTTTTGCAGCGCTGCGCGGCGGCACTGTCACCGGCGATCACAGCGTGATCTTCGCCGGACCCATGGAGCGCATTGAACTGACCCATCGCGCCGAGGACCGGACGATGTTCGCGCAGGGCGCCGTCAAGGCCGCGCTATGGGCACACGGCAGGAAGCCCGGCTTCTATACGATGGCCGATGTGCTCGGGCTGACCGACTTCTAGACTAGTTTCGTCTGTGCGGGCGCAGCAATGACACGCCGGTCATGTCTGCCGGCTTCGGCAATTGCATCAGGTCGAGCAAGGTCGGGGCAATATCTGCCAGTCGGCCATCCGCCAATGACACGTCGCCGCCGCCCTGGAGCAACAGCGGCACCGGCCCCGTTGTATGTGAAGTATGCGGGCCGCCAGTCGCGGGGTCACGCATCATTTCGCAGTTGCCGTGGTCGGCAGTAACCAGCAGCGCGCCACCAGCTCTTTGGATCGCATCTGCGATTCTCCCGAGTCCGGCATCCACCGCTTCGACCGCTTTGATCGCGGCCGCCAGGTTCCCCGAGTGGCCCACCATGTCTGGATTGGCATAATTTAGGACGATCAGGTCGTACTTGCCCGAGTCGATTGCCTCCACGGTTTTTGCCGTCAACTCTGGTGCCGACATTTCCGGTTGCAGGTCGTAGGTTGTGACCTTGGGCGAAGGCACCATGATGCGGTCTTCGCCAGGAAAAGGTTCTTCTCGTCCACCGTTGAGAAAATAGGTGACGTGGGGATATTTCTCCGTTTCGGCGAGGCGCAATTGTGTGCGATTCGCGGTAGAAGTGATCTCCCCCAAAATGTTCGGAAACGTCTGCGCCGGAAATATCGTCTGCATCAGTTTGTCCAGATCGTCGCTGTATTGCGTCATTCCGACTGCGGCGGCGAAGTGGAGGTTGCGCCTGCGCGGCAAAGCAGCAAACGACGGATCAAGCATCGCGCCAAGAATCTCACGCACGCGATCGGCGCGAAAGTTGAAGCACAGCACGCCGTCGCCGTCCCTGATGCCGGCGTAACTGCCGATCACCGATGGTTCAACGAACTCGTCAGTGATGTCGTGTGCATACGCGTCAGCGATCGCTGATTGCGCGTCGGCGAATCGTGGGCCTTCGGCCTCAACGATTGCATTATAGGCCTTGGCTACGCGATCCCAGCGTTTGTCGCGGTCCATCGCGTAGTATCTCCCAATCACTGTGGCAACCGGAACCGACGACGGAAGCGCGGCTTCCAGCCGCATCAAACTATCGACCGCAGATTTCGGCGGCGTATCGCGTCCATCCGTGAGAGCGTGTACGACTGATGGCACGCCATTGTCGGTAAGGATGACGGCCAGCGCCGCGACGTGGTCCTCATGCGAATGTACCCCGCCCGGAGAAACCAGGCCGACAAGATGGCAAGTACCGCCGCTCTGTTTTAGCGTTTGGATCAGGGAGCGGAGCGCTTCGGTGGATTTGATATTGCCGGACGCAATCGCATCGTTGATCCGCGGCAAGTCCTGCATCACAATGCGGCCTGCGCCGATATTGAAATGTCCAACCTCGGAATTGCCCATCTGACCATCGGGCAGACCGACATCGCGTCCCGACGTCTTCAAGAATGCGTGCGGACCTGTGGCCCACAGACGATCGAAATTCGGTGTGTGAGCCTGACGAACAGCATTGTCGGCCAGATCTTCGCGCCAGCCCCAGCCATCCAATATAGCCAGCATCACCGGACGACGTTCTTGCATAGATTCACCTTCCGCTGTTGAGACAAGTGGTTTTGAGCGATCAATTTGCGATCGTCAATCGTCACTCTTGGGTATTCCGGGATATGACAACGGCGCCGGCTTGCCGGAATTGCCATTCAAAGGCAATGAGTTAGGCTGCCTGCTTGCTTCCCGGGAAAGCACCGCCTGCTCGCGGGAGATGTTCCGATGCCAAGTGGAATCCCGACTGCGCGGCGAGCGCTGTCAGTGAAGCCCGACCTGCCCTGCTTCCCAGCCCAGCATCGCCTGCTTGCGCGTGATGCCCCAGTGGTAGCCGGTCAGCGCGCCGCCCTTGCCGAGCGCGCGGTGGCAGGGCACCACGAATGACACCGGGTTGCGGCCGACCGCGGCGCCGACGGCGCGCGATGCCTTCGGGTTTTTGATCTTGTTGGCGATGTCGGAATAGCAGACCGCGCGGCCCATCGGGATCTTCAGCAGCGTCTCCCACACCCGCACCTCGAAATCGGTGCCGATCAGGACCACGCGGAGGGGCTGGTCCGGCCGCCACAGCCGCGTATCGAAGATGCGTTGCGCGAGAGCTGTCGTGCCGTCGTGGTCCTCGACATAGGTCGCGTTCGGCGAGCGCCGCTTCATGTCGGCAAACGCCATCGGCTCCTCGCCGGGATCGGCGAAGGCAAGCCCTGCCAGCCCGCGGTCGCTCGCGATCACGATCGCGGTGCCGAATGGGCAAGCGTGGAAACCGTAGCGCAGCGTCATGCCGGCGCCGCCGTTCTTCCATTCGCCCGGCGACATCGCTTCATGGGTGACGAACAGATCATGCAGCCGGCCCGGGCCCGACAGGCCTGAGTCGAGCGCGGCATCGAGCACGCTGGCGGAATCGCGCAGCAGGCCCTTGGCGTGATCGAGCGTCAGCGCCTGCATGAAAGCCTTCGGCGTCAGCGAGGCCCAGCGGCGGAACAGATGGTGCAGTTCATCCGGCGTCACGGCGGCGGCATCCGCCATCGCCTCGATGGTCGGCTGCGTGCGCCAGTGCTCGGAGATGAAAGCGATGGCGCGGCGCACCGAGTCGTAATCGCGCAGCGCGGCGGCCTGATGGCCCGGCTTGGCCAGGCGCTGGTCATGTATGGCTGATATCATCATGGGGTCTGATTTAGGGCTCATGCGCGGTCCAAACCACCCGATTTCCGACAACGTAGCGTTTTCGAGCGAAGTGGGAACCGGTTCGCGTGAAGAAAACGCGTCAAGAAAGAGAGCCTACGCGACCGGATTGTACGTGATACCGCGCTTGGCGATTTGCAACGCGGCCAATAAGGCTTTGGCAAAACTAGCCTTTTCGTCAGGTCCCAGAAAGTAGCCGATCGAGACGCGCCGGCCCCGGGAGACCAGATAGAGCCGCTCGATGCCAAATTCAGGGTCGCCTGTCTGCTCGAGCTGCACCCAGAGCGGATTGAGCGTCCATTCCATGACGTCGCCGCGATGGCTGACCCGGCGCACGCGCAATTCCGAAGGCGTCATCACGATGTCCTCGGTGGCTGCAGCGCTGCGGAAATTGATCCGGAACGCCCAGTAGATCACCAGCACATCGAGGCCGAACAAGCCGAGCACCGGCCAGGCACCCATCAGCAAAAATGCGATGCCGGCGACAAAGCTCACCGCGCTGATGAACGCCATCAGCACCAAAAAGCCGGTTCGATTGAGTGAGCGATGCGGCGTCACCCGCGCCGAAAACAGCGTCGGCTGGTCAAGCGCCGGATCAAAGTCGTTGCCTGCGGTCATCGCGTATCAGTATATCCCGATCATGGCCAAAATCATCCGCTCTCTCAGAGCCAAAAAGCCCAGCGTTCCATCCGCGCCGAAGAAGCCGGCAAAGAAGGCCGCCAAGGCGCTGCCGAAGCCTGCGAAGAAATCAACCAGGCCAAAGTCCCCAAAGCCAAAACCTCTAAATCCGAAACCTTGGACACCGGCCGAGGTCCACGAGGTGTTCAGCCGGTTTCGCAAAGCCAATCCGGAGCCGAAGGGCGAGCTCGAACATCTCAACCCCTATACGCTGCTGGTCGCCGTGGTGCTGTCGGCGCAGGCAACGGATGCCGGCGTCAACAAGGCGACGCGCGCTCTGTTTGCGGTCGCCGATACGCCGGAGAGGATGCTTGAGCTCGGCGAAGAGAAAGTGCGCGAGTACATCAAGACCATCGGGCTCTATCGCAACAAGGCCAGGAACGTCATAGCACTGTCGGAAAAACTGATCGCCGAATTCGGCGGCGAGGTGCCGCGCACGCGGGCCGAGATCGAGACGCTGCCCGGCGCCGGGCGCAAGACCGCCAACGTCGTGCTCAACATGGCCTATGGCGAGCACACCATGGCGGTGGACACCCATGTGTTCCGCGTCGGCAACCGCACGGGGCTGGCGCCCGGCAACACCCCGATCGAGGTCGAACTGGGGCTGGAGAAGGTGATTCCGCCGGAATTCATGCTGCACGCCCATCACTGGCTGATCCTGCACGGGCGCTACACCTGCCTCGCCCGCACGCCGCGCTGTGAGGTGTGCCTGATCAACGATCTCTGCCGCTGGCCGGAAAAGACGGTTTAGCGGGCGCGGTGTGTCCCGGACGCGATGCAGCGTGTCTTCACGGTGCACCGCAGAGCCGGGACCCACGGACGGCAATCGTGGACCCCGGATCAGCAGCGCACCGCCGGAGTCGCGCGAAGCGCGATCCCGAGTGCGCTGCGCAGCATCCGGGGAACGCCAACCCCATCACACCACCGGCATTCCCGTTTTCCGCGCCGGCTCAATCAGCTCCGGCCTCGGGCCGGACAGCCGTTTGTGCATGTGGACCATGAAGGCCATGCCGAACAAGGGTGTCGCCAGGTTGACGATCGGAATCGACACGAAGGCTGCGATGAACAGGCCCGCGGTGAAGACAGTGGCCGCATTGTCCTTGCGCATCGTTTTGGCTTCCGCCGGCGAGCGGAAACGCATCGCGGCGAGTTCGAAATATTCGCGACCCAGGAGCCACGCGGTGGCGACGAAGAAAATCAGAAAGCCCGCGCCCGCGAACAGCACGAAGGGCAGCGCGATCAAATAGACCAGGATCGTCAGCAGCGCCGTCTTGATTCCTTCCGGAATCGCGACACCGAGCGGCAGCGCATCCCCGGGACGCTCAGCCGGATAATGTTTGCGCTCGACGTGCTCGGCGACGTCGTCGACGAACACGCTCGCGATCAGCGAGGTGACCGCCGGCATCAGGAAAATGCCGCCGAGGACAACGCCGAGCCCGGCCGCGATCGAGATGATCCAGGAAAGGATGTTGAGCGTCGTGTGGAAGCCCGGCCCCAGCATCGCCTCGGCCCAGACTTCGCCGTACTCGGCGAACCAGCTCAACGCGCGCTGCAAGCCGATGGCCAGCACCGCAACCAGCACCAGCGCCAGGGCGATCGAGCGCCACAGTATGGTCCGCATCGGCGGCGACAGGATCTGCGAAATCGCCTTGACGGCGGCGTCCAACATGGCGGTCTTGCCTCTTGTGAAAAAGCCCTTGCGAGAGGTAGATACCCCCAAGGGTTTCGACAAGAGCCTGCCGGCCCCCGGGGAAACAAGACTGCCGTTAAAAACAAGAGGCTGCCATGACCCGTGTCCAGGAGCTCTATCCCGACAACAAAATCGTTCTGCGCGAGGTCGGCTTGCGCGACGGCCTGCAGCTCGTGAAGAAATTTCCGTCGACGGAAGCGAAGCAGCGCTGGATCCGTGACGAATATGCCGCCGGCGTGCGGCACTTCGAGGTCGGCTCGTTTCTGCCGGCAAAGACGTTTCCGCAATTCGCCGACGTGCGCGACATCATTGGGACCGTGGCCTCGCTGCCCGGTGCCTACGGCATCGCGCTGACGCTGAACGAACGCGGCGTCAACGAAGCGTTGGCCTCCGGTGTCGCCGAGGTGGCGGCGGTGGTCTCGGCCACCGAGGAGCACAGCCAGGCCAACGCCAACCGCTCGCGCGAGTCGGCCATCGCCAACGTCAAGCGGCTCTGCGAGTTGCGTGACGCCAGCGCACACAGACCGGTGGTGAACTCCGCGATCTCGATGGCGCTGGGCTGTTCGATCGTTGGGGCAGTCGATCCGAAGGAAGTGTTGCGGCTGACGGAAAAGCTGTTCGAGGCCGGCGTCGACATGGTCGCAATTGCCGACACGGTCGGGTACGCCGGGCCGAAGCAGGTCGGGGAATTGACTGCGGCGGCGGTGAAGATAGCAGGTTCAAAGCCGATCTGCATTCATCTGCACGATACAAGGGGCATGGGCATCGCCAACGCCTCCGCCGCGCTCGATGCCGGCGCGCGCGTGCTGGATGGATCGCTCGGCGGTCTCGGCGGCTGCCCGTTCGCGCCGGGCGCCACCGGCAATGTCGTGTTCGAGGATCTGGTGTTTCTGTGCGGGAGCAAGGGGTTCAAGACGGGCATCGATATCGAGAAACTGATCGCGGTGCGCAAGATCCTGAAATCGGAAATGCCTGGAGAAGCGCTCTATGGCGGGCTGGCGCGCGCCGGATTACCGCGCGGCACGGCGGCCAGGGCCGCGTGATGGGCGTCTCATGCCCTTTCGTGTCCCGGACGCGGTGCAGCGCCTCTTCGGCGATGCGCCGCAGAGCCGGGACCCACATGCAAGGTGGATGGACCCCGGATCAGCAGCGCATCACGCCGCAAACCATAGTGCGTCGAAGACGCGCGTGAACGCGCTGATGGCGCTGCGCAGCATCCGGGGAACGCGGGGCGGCGACCTACAGCCGCGTCACCCGCAACCGCAGCGCATTGCCGACAACGCTCACGGACGACAGTGCCATCGCCGCGGCAGCGATGATCGGCGACAGCAGCAGGCCGAATGCCGGATAGAGAATGCCCGCGGCGATCGGGATGCCGGCAGCGTTGTAGATGAAGGCGAAGAACAGGTTCTGCCGGATATTGCTCATGGTTGCCTGCGACAGGCGGCGCGCGCGGACGATGCCGACGAGATCGCCCTTCAAGAGGGTGATGCCGGCGCTTTCCATCGCGACATCCGTGCCGGTGCCCATGGCGATGCCGACTTCGGCGGCGGCGAGCGCCGGTGCGTCGTTGACGCCGTCACCGGCCATCGCGACGATCCTTCCGGCCTTCTGCAGTTTTGCCACCACCGCACTCTTCTGATCGGGCAGCACTTCCGCCTCGACGTCCGCAATGCCAAGGCTGCGCGCGACGGCGTTCGCCGTGGTCCTGTTGTCACCCGTGAGCATGATGACCTTGATGCCTTCCGCCGCCAGCGCCTTCAGCGCATCCGGTGTCGATGGCTTCACGGGATCGGCAATCGCGAACAACCCTGCGAGCTTGCCGTCGATGGCGATGTTGATGACGGTGGCGCCATCGCCGCGCAGGCGCTCGCCCTGTTCGTCGAGCGCGCCGGTTTCGATGCCGAGCGATTGCAGGAAGTTCGCATTACCGAGCGCGATGGTCTTACCGTCGACCTTGCCGGTGGCGCCCTTGCCGGTCGGCGAGTCGAATTCGTCGACCTTGCCGAGATCGAGATTGCGCTCCCCGGCCGCCCGCACGACGGCGTCCGCCAGCGGATGTTCGCTGGCGCGCTCGACGCTGGCCGCCAGCCGCAGAATGTCGCCTTCCTCAAATCCGTCTGCCGGAACGATAGCGATCACCTTCGGCTTGCCTTCGGTGAGCGTGCCAGTCTTGTCGACTACCAGGGTGTCGACCTTCTCCATGCGCTCGAGCGCTTCGGCGTTCTTGATCAGCACGCCGGCCTGCGCGCCGCGCCCGACGCCGACCATGATCGACATCGGCGTGGCGAGGCCGAGCGCACAAGGACAGGCGATGATGAGCACGCCGACGGCAGCGACCATGCCGAACGCCATGCGCGGCTCCGGCCCAAACCAGGCCCAGGCGCCGAACGCGATCAGCGCCACGACGATAACGACTGGCACGAACCAGCCGGAAACCTGATCGGCCAGCCGCTGGATCGGCGCGCGAGAACGCTGGGCATCCGCCACCATCTTGACGATCTGCGAAAGCAGCGTGTCGCGCCCGACCTTCTCGGCGCGCATCACGAACCCGCCGGACTGGTTGAGCGTACCTGATATGACCTTGCTGCCTGACTCCCTGGTGACGGGCATGGATTCGCCTGTTACCAGCGATTCATCGAGCGAGGAGCGGCCTTCGAGAATGATGCCATCGACCGGCACTTTCTCGCCCGGCCGCACCCGCAGTCTGTCGCCGACCGCGAGCGTGTCAATTTCCACCTCGTGATCGGCGCCATCGTCGCCGATGCGGCGCGCGGTCTTTGGCGCGAGCTGGAGCAGCGCCTTGATCGCGCCCGAGGTTGCTTCGCGTGCGCGGAGTTCGAGCACCTGACCGAGCAGCACGAGTACGGTGATCATCGCGGCCGCCTCGAAGTACACTGAAACCGCGCCGCCATGGCTGCGGAAGGTTGCCGGAAAGATTCCTGGCGCCACCGTGCCGATGGCGCTGTAGGCATACGCCACACCGGTGCCCATCGCGATCAGCGTGAACATGTTGAGGTTGCGCGCGACGAGCGATTGCCAGCCGCGCACGAAGAACGGCCAGCCGGCCCAGAGCACGACGGGTGTGGCGAAGGCGAACTGGATCCAGTTCGACAGCGTCGGATCAACCCAGCCATGGCCGCCGACAAGATGGCCGCCCATTTCGAGGACGACCGCGGGCAGCGCGAGCACGAGGCCGACCCAGAACCGGCGCGTCATGTCGGCGAGTTCCGGATTGGGCGGCGCATCGAGGCTCGCGACCTCCGGCTCCAGCGCCATGCCGCAGATCGGGCAGCTTCCCGCACCGACCTGGCGAATCTCCGGATGCATCGGGCAAGTGTAGATCGTGCCTTCCGGCACCGCGGCCTTCGGCTTGCTGTCCTTTTCCAGGTATGAGGCGGGATCGGCGGCGAATTTGGTCCGGCAGCCGGCCGAGCAGAAATGGAAGGTCTCGCCGCGATAGTCGAAGCGGTGCTTGCTGGTCGTGGGGTTCACGGTCATGCCGCAGACGGGGTCGCGGACGGTTGCAGCGGTGTGGGCGTGACGATCGTGATGGCTGTGACTGGTGTGGTCGTGGCCGGCGTGGCTATCGCCGTCGCAGCAGGCACCCCTTGACGCGCCGTTTCGGTCGGCGTTTTCATTCTTGTTCATCGTTCGCTCCGGCGCTTGTAACATATACCCTGTAGGGGTATATAAGACCCATGCGAAAAGACATCAAGGCATCCTGTCAGAAACGTCTCAGCCGGATCGAGGGCCAGGTCCGCGGCCTGTCCAAGATGGTGGAAGAGGACCGCTACTGCATCGATATCGTCACGCAGATTTCAGCTGTGCGGGCCGCGCTGCGGCGCGTCGAGGAGGAAGTGCTGCGGGATCACGTGTCGCATTGCGTCGAACATGCGATCTCCAGCGGTAGCAAGGCCGACCAACGCGAAAAGATCGCGGAACTGATGGCCGTGATCGGCCGCTCCGACAGGTAGCCGCCTGCTGCGTGATCCTAATCGTGCCGGTGGCCGTGCTTGCGCGCCTTCGGCTTCTTGTCGGATCCCGTCGGGATCATCACCACGCGGCCATAGCGCACGCCGCGCTCGGCGATGATGTGGTCGGCAAAGTGCCGGACCTCGCCGCTGGCGCCCTTCAGCGCCGTGACCTCCATGCAACTGTCATCGTCGAGATGGACGTGCAGCGTCGCCAGCGACAGATCGTGGTGGCCGTGAAAATTCTGCACCAGCCGTTTTGATAGATCCCGCGCGGCGTGATCGTAGACATAGACCAGTGCGGCCACGCATTGCCCTGACGGAGCTGTATCCTCCGCGCTCTGCTGCAGCCCGGCGCGGGCGAGATCGCGGATGATCTCGGAGCGGTTCTGATAGCCGCGGGCTTCCGCTGCCGCGTCGATCTCGGCGAGCAACTCGTCTTCGATGGTGATGGTGATCCGTTGCATCCCAAATTTCCGTCCTGACGCAGTATGATATTTCGATTGTATCATCATACTGCGCTTGCTAGCGTGAAGCGCCGGGGTTAAGTCGATACGGTCGCACGTCGACTGTAGCAATTATCGTGCGGGGGCATGGCGTTGCGTAGGGTCGTTTGGCGAATATTTTCCGCCACCGCATCGCTGATTGTCATGGCGCCATCAGCCGACGCCCAGAGTGTCGCGGCTGTCGCGCCCGGCCAGCTCCCCGCTGTGACGGTGAGCCCTCCCGAAACGCGGCCGCGCAACCGGACCAAGCCGCCGCGCCGTGAGCGAATCGTGCGAAATCCATCCGCGGTTCAACCGGACGCGTCGGTTCCGCCGCAAGTCAGCGACGGTGTGACGTCGGCGTCCGCGACCGCAGGGCCGGCATATCTCCAGCCGACCGCCGCCAGCGCCATGACCATCAGCGGCGCGGAGGTGAACGCCCGGCCTTTCTCGCGCGTCGGCGAAGCGTTGGAGGTGGTGCCGGGGTTGATCGTCACCCAGCATTCCGGCGAGGGCAAAGCCAACCAGTATTTTCTGCGCGGCTTCAACCTGGACCACGGCACTGATCTGGCCATCAGCGTTGACGGCATGCCGGTCAACATGCCGACCCACGGCCACGGGCAGGGCTATGCCGATATCAACTTCCTGATTCCGGAGCTGGTGCAATCGATCAATGTTCGTAAAGGACCGTACTTCGCCGACCAGGGCGACTTCGCGTCCGCAGGTGCGGTTGCCATCGACTATGTCAACAGACTGCCGAAGAACATTGCCGAACTGACGTTCGGCAGCTTTGGCTATCGCCGCGCGCTGGCGGCGGGTTCGACAGCGGTTGGCGCGGGCACGCTGCTCGCTGCCTTCGAGGGCGTTGGGTATAACGGTCCGTGGGACGTGCCTGACAATGTGCGCAAGCTCAACGGCGTGCTGCGCTATAGCCAGGGCACCGCCACCGACGGATACACGCTGTCGGCGATGGCCTATTCCAGCGGCTGGAATTCGACCGATCAGGTGGCGCAGCGCGCCATCGACCAGGGCCTGATCGGCCGGTTCGGGTCGCTCGATCCGACCGATGGCGGCGTCGCGAGCCGGTTCTCGCTGTCGAGCAACTGGGCGCAATCGAGCAAATACGGACAGAGCAAGATCAACACCTACGTGATCAACTCGTCGCTGCGGCTCTACAATAATTTCACCTATTTTCTCGACGATCCCGTCAATGGCGATCAGTTCAGCCAGATGGACCGGCGCACGGTCTATGGTCTCAACGCCAGCCACGCTTTCGATGTGCGCGTGGGCGGCATCGAAACCCAGACCCGCGTCGGGTTGCAGACCCGCGGCGACGATATCCGTGTCGGCTTGTTGAAGACGTTGCAGCGCGAGACGCTCTCGACCGTGCGCGAAGACAGCGTCAGGGAAGGCAATGTCGGCCTGTGGGCCGACACGACGGCACGCTGGACCGACTGGCTGCGCACCACGGTCGGCATCCGCGAGGACTATTTTGCGGGAAAGGTTCTCAGCGACACGCCCGAGAATTCCGGCAACGCACAGGCGTCGCTGACGAGCCCCAAGGCCGGATTTGTGCTGGGGCCGTGGTACCGGACCGAATTCTACGGCAATGCCGGCTACGGCCTGCACTCCAACGACATCAGAGGCGCGACGATCACGGTCGATCCGATCGACAAGGTAACGCCGCAGGATCGCGTGCCGCTGCTGGTTCGATCGAAGGGCGCCGAGATTGGCGTTCGCACCAAGGCGATCGAAGGTCTCACCAGTTCGCTCGCGGTGTTCGTGCTGAATTTCGACTCGGAATTGCTGTTCGTCGGCGACGCCGGCACCACCGAAGCCAGCCGGCCGAGCCGGCGCGTCGGTGTCGAGTGGACCAACCAGTACCAGGTGCTGCCATGGATGCGGCTTGATCTCGACGTCGCCTATACGCGCGCCCGCTTCACCGATTTTGACCCCGCAGGCAATTTCATCCCCGGCGCGCCGGCGTGGGTGGCGAGCGGTGGCGTGACGTTCGGCCGTGAGACCGGCTGGTTCGGCGCCTTGCGTGGCCGCTATTTCGGCCCACGTCCCCTGATCGGGGACGACAGCGTCCGCTCGCAGTCATCGCTGATCTTCAATGCGCGCGCGGGTTACAAATTCGACAACGGCTTGCGGCTGCAACTCGACGTGCTCAATCTCTTCAACGCGAAAACCAACCAGATTGAATATTACTATCTGTCGCGGTTGCCAGGCGAGCCGATCGGCGGCGTTGCCGACCGCCATATCCATCCGGCAGAGCCGCTGGCGGTGAGGCTGACGCTAGCGGGGAGGTTCTGAAGTAGGATGGGCAAAGGTGCGCGCTTGCGCCGTGCCCACCATTTATCCGGATTGTTGGCTTGAAATGGTGGGCACGCTTCGCTTTGCCCACCCTTGTATTAGCGCACCAGATTATACTTGCGTCGTTCCGTGAGGAATGGCCCAGCCTGGGTGGCCACCCGGGCTGGGCCGCCGATCGATCGGATCGATGCCCACCGAAGCCTTGAGGGCTGTCTGTCGTAGCAAGATCGCGGTCGGCACTTCATCGGGACCCGGATGGTTGAACGAACTTTAGGTTCGCATTCACAAGGGAGGGTCGACGAAGATGGCTAAGCGTATCACAGTCTGTGCCGGGATCGATACCGGCAAACGGAAGCTCGACGTGGCAATCGATGGCAACTGCGAGCAGTTGCAGGTCGAGAACACGGCGGAAGGTCACAAGGTGCTATTGGAGTGGCTGCGGCGCCACAAGGTCAAGCGCATTGGGATCGAGGCGAGCGGCGGCTATGAACAAGCGGTCGTCGTCGAGTTGCGACGCAAGCGGTTTGTCGTGGTGGTGTTTCAGCCGGCGCAGGTGCGTGCCTACGCCAAGTTCCACTTGCAGCGAGCCAAGAACGACAAGATCGATGCCGCGCTGATCGCGGCCTGCACTGCTGCGGTCAAGAAGATCCATCCCGCCCCCGATCCCCGGCTGCAGCCTTTTGCCGAACACCTGACGTTGATCGAGCAGATCGGCGAGGATATTAAACTGTACAAGAACCGGCTCGAGACCTGCCGAGATCCGCGTATCCAGAAGGTCTGGAAGGAAGAGATCGCCCGCCTGGCCAAGCGGGCGAGGGTCGAACTCAAGGCTCTGGTGGCCGCGATCCGCGAGCATCGCGACCTCGCCCAGCGGCTCGACCTGATCTACAGCGTCGGCGGCGCCGGGCTGCCGACCGCAGTCGCGATCCTGGTGCGCATGCCCGAGATCGGCCAGCTCAGCCGCGAGCAAGCCGCAGCCCTCGCCGGGCTCGCGCCCTATGACGATGACAGCGGCGAGCAAGTCGGCGCTCGTCACATCGACGGCGGGCGCAAGAGGCTGCGCCGGGCGCTCTATACCGCCGCGCTGCCGGCATCCTTTCGCTGGAACCCGCAGCTTATCGCTCTTTACAAGCGGCTGAAGGCCGCCGGAAAAGAACACAAGCGCTGCCTCATCGCCTGCGCCAGGAAGCTGCTCATCTTCGTCAACACCGTCGTGGCCCGCGGCACGCTGTGGCAAGATGAACCGCCTCCAACCGCCGTAATCGCCCGGACCGGATGAATTCGGTTTCTTGGTTCGACCGCAGCACCGTTTCTTCGTCCCGACCTGCCGCTCCGACGACGTCGCGCGCAGACGCCGTCAAGGATGGCCGTCGCTCTGCTCCCTCCACCGCCACGCTGTCGTCAGGCCACGCCTTGACGGCGGTGAGCACGGCGTCAGCCTCACCGGCGATCGGGTGAAGCTTTAATGGTTGCTACGATCCGCTTCTACGCCACCATTTCCGGCGTCGTGTTGCGCGGCTTCATGCGGCGCTCGGGCGGGCGGACCGGGACGTATTCGACGGCGAGATAATGTTCCGACACGGTGACGCGTTCGATCATCGTCGTTTCGCAAGTCACTTCTTCAATTGTCACTTTTTCAACGGTCACTTCTTCAGCCGCAGCCGGAAGCGGCGTCTCTTCGTCAATCTCTTCAGGAACAAGCGGCGGCGACTTGACCTCTGGAAACACACCGAATTCGCCCGCTACCTCCTGGAGCGGCTTCTGCTTGTCGGCCCAGTGCAGGGCCGTGTAGTCGAAGCCGTGCACGATGGTGGGTTTGACGATTTCGAAATAGGGCGAGATGTCGAAATCGCGCGGCATGTAGAGTGAGGAATCGCGGATATGCAGGATTTCGCGCCGGGCCTTTCGCGAGGCGGCGCGGGTAATCTTGGGCAGGATCGGATAGCGTACCGCGTCGAACGCCTGCGCGATCAATGCCGAGCAGATGATTTTTGTGGGATCGCCGGACCCGAACGCGATCATGCGTCGGCGCCAGCGCTGTGGCACCGGCAGCGGGATCAGAAAGCGCATCAGGTCGACGATATTCTTGGTGTCGTAGCCGAAGCCGATCCGGTTGATGGCGTAGCGGCACACCGTGGTGCGGTCCTCGTAGGACAGGCCGATCGGGCGGCAGACGCGGGTGTGATAGGGAAAATATTTCGATAGCGGCGCCGAGGTCACGCCTTCGCCGATATTGGCCTCGATCAGCACATGCGGCTCGCCGTCGGGCTCGCAAGCGCCATCGACCGGGCCGACATAGAGCGCGCCGTGCGACCAGGTGGATTGCGTGAGGTATTTGATGATGCCGGAGATGCGGTTGTTGCCCTCGACAAGCAGGACATCGCCGGGCTCGATGACACCGCGCAGATGCTCGGGGTCGCTGGGGGTGAACGGCTCATAGCCCGGGACTTCCTTCTGCAGGTAGCCCGCAATCAACTGGCCGATGGTGTCGAGCATTACGCCCATAAAACTCCCCCAGGGCGGCTTTTCTTCCGCTTTTTTTGTTTCCTTATCATGGTCGCAAGCCGTTTCAATTTAGTTCATGCGCCAAACGGATCAATCATGATTGATTTACCATGAGTGTTGCTGCGTCACGTGAGATGCGGCACAGTTCGCTAGCTGTTCTCGGTTCTTTCAGGCCCCGGAAACCATGACATGACAATGACTCGCCGCACCTTCCTGTCGGCGTCCGCAGGCCTGGCGGCTGTTCCGGCTTTTTCCGGGCTGCGTGCGGCAGCAGCGCCCTTGCCGCGGGAAGCCGACATCGTCGTGATCGGTGCAGGCGCGGCCGGCATTGCTGCGGCGCGGCGGATCATGGCGGCGAACCGCAAGGTGATCGTGGTGGATGCGGCAAACCAGATCGGCGGCCGCTGCCAGACCGACACCTCGAGCTTCGAGGTGCCGTTCGATCGCGGCGCGCGCTGGATGCACAATCCCGAGACCAATCCGATGATCAAGCTGGCGCGCGCCGCGGGCCTCGAGATCACGACGGCGCCGTCGGGCCAGAAGATCCGCATCGGCCGCCGCAACGCCCGCGCCGGCGAGACCGAGGAATTTCTCGCAGCCCTGGTGCGTGCCAACCGCGCCATCGACGAAGCCGCGCGGCGGTTCGATGTCTCCTGCGCCTCTGTGCTGCCGAAGGATCTCGGCGACTGGGCCGGCACGGCCGAGTTCGTGCTGGGCGCCGGCTTCTCGGGCAAGGACTTGAAAGACCTCTCCGTCGGCGACAAGTCCCGCGCGCAGGATCGCAACTCCGCGATCGCCTGCCGCGAGGGGCTCGGCACGCTAATTGCGAAGCTGGGGGAGCAGGTGCCGGTGTCACTGTCGACGCCGGCCAATCGCATTGTCTGGAGCAACCGCGACGTCAGCGTGGAAACGCCAGCGGGCAAGATCGCCGCGCGCGCTGCCGTGATCACGGTGTCGAGCAACGTGCTGGCCGCAGGCAATATCAAGTTCGCACCGGATATTCCGAAGCGCATGCTCGACGCAGCTTCGAAACTGAGCCTCGGCAGCTACGACCGGATCGCGCTGCAGATGCCGGGCAATCCGCTCGGCCTCGCCCGCGACGACGTCATCATCGAGCAGAGCAATTCGACCAAGACGGCGCTGATATTCGCCAACATGGGCGGCTCGTCGCTCTGCACGGTCGACGTCGCCGGCTCGTTCGGCCGCGATCTTTCCGCGCAGGGCGAGAAGGCCATGCTGGCGTTCGCGGTGGAATGGTTGACGAAACTGTTCGGCAGCGAGGCGGCAGCGGCCGTGAAGAAATCGAGCGCGACGCGCTGGAACGCCGCTCCGTTCGCGCTCGGCGCGATGTCGGCGGCCGGTCCCGGCGGACAGTCGTCGCGCAAGGTTTTGACCGATCCGATCGGCTGCATGTATCTCGCCGGCGAGGCGACCCATGAAACGCTGTGGGGCACGGTCGACGGCGCCTGGGAAAGCGGTGAGCGTGCCGCCGAGGCGGCGTTGCGGAGGATCGGTGCGCTGAAGGATCCTGAGCCGCCGCCGCGGCCCGCGAAAACACGGCGGCGCACGTCGGCATCCCCGATCGACTGATGCCGCGTCCGAAAGCACTGATCTCCTGGTCGAGCGGCAAGGATTCTGCCTTCGCATTGCATGAGGTGATGCGCGCGGGCGAATTCGATGTGGTCGGCGCGCTGACCACGGTGACCGAGACGTTCGGCCGGGTCTCGATCCATGGCGTGCGGCAGGAAATACTGCGGGCGCAATGCGAAGCCGCCGGCCTGCCGCAGCGGATCGTGCCGATTCCCTATCCCTGTCCGAACGAGATTTATGAGGCGCGGATGGGCGAGGCGGTCGCGCAGGCCGTGGCCTGCGGCATCACGCACATGATCTTCGGCGATTTGTTTCTCGCTGATATCCGCGCCTATCGCGAACAGAAGCTGGCAGGCACCGGCATCGCGCCGGTGTTTCCACTGTGGGAGCGGCCGACGGCAGAGCTGGCGCAGGCGATGATTGCGAGCGGACTCGAAGCGCATCTCGCCACTGTCGATCTGAAAAGGCTGTCAGCGGAATTTGCAGGCCGAAAATTCGATGCGACGCTGTTGGCCGATTTGCCCGAGGGCGTCGACGCCTGCGGCGAGAACGGTGAGTTTCACACCTGCGTGGTGGCCGGGCCGATGTTTTCGCGGCGGCTTGCGGTGAAGACCGGTGAACGCGTCGAGCGCGATGGTTATGCGTATTGCGATCTGATGATGGGTTAGCGCAGCACGCCATCCAGCGCCGGCAATCCGAAGATGACCGCCGCGGCGATCAGCGCGTAGCAGATCGCGCGGAATACGGTTTCACTGGCCTTGCCGAATAGCGAGGCGCCGAACCAGACGCCGATGCCATAGACCGGGCCGACGACGAGCGCGAACTTGATCGCGTCCAGCGTGATCAGTCCGGTCGCGGTGTAGCTGATGGCGGAAAAGATATCCGACGCGCCGAAGAACAGCACGATATTGGCGCGCGCAATGACGGAGGCGATGGGCCGGCCAAGCCAGTAGCCGACGATCGGCGGCCCGCCGGTCTGGGCCAGGCCGCTGCAAAAGCCTGACAGTCCGCCGATGCCGACCGAGACCGCCGCGTGGTCCTTGCCGCGGTAGCGCCAGCCCGACAGCAACAACAGCAGCAGCGCGAAGACGAAGGCGGAAATGATCCAGCGCGTCGTCACCGGTTCGAGGCGGCTGAGGAAATAGGTGCCGATCGGGACGCCGATCAGCGCGCCGAACACCATAATGGCGGTCGCCCTGCGGTCGGCCTTTTGCCACGCATTCGGCAGCAACGGTGCGGCGGCGACGAAATCGATGATCAGGAGCAGCGCGGCCACCAGCCGCGGGTCAGCGATCGAACTGGCGAGTGGCATGAAGATTAGTGCCGAGCCGAACCCGGAAAAACCCCGCGCCGTTCCGGAAACGAAAGCGACCGCGCAGATCGCGATTGCTGCGTTGATGCCGATTTCAGCCGGAATGAGCGCCGCAGGGTTCATGCGGCATCATCCCCGCAACGTGCCACCGGTCTTCTTCGTCACCTCGGCCACGATCTTCGCCGCCACTGCGTCGATCTCCTGATCGGTCAGCGTCTTCTCGTGCGGCTGGATCGTCACGGCAATCGCGACCGACTTCTTGTCGGGGTCGATGCCCTTGCCTTCGTAGACGTCGAACACCGTCACGTCTGATATCAGCTTCTTGTCGACGTTCTGCGCCGATCGCACGATGTCGCCGGCCTTCACGCCGCGATCGACGATGAAGGCAAAGTCGCGCGACACCGGCTGGAATGCGGAGAGTTCGAGCAGCGGCCTGGCGCGGGTCGGCTTCTTCTTGGCGTCGGGAATGCGGTCGAGGACGACTTCGAACGCCACCAAGGGGCCGTCGGCGCCGAGCGCTTCCAGCGTGCGCGGATGCAGCTCGCCGAAATAGCCCAGCACGTTCTGCGGGCCGATCTGGATGGTGCCGGAGCGGCCCGGATGCAGCCAGCTCGCGCCGCCCGGCACGACCTGCAGTGCCTGCATCGGTGCGCCGGCGGCCGCGAGCACGGCGAATGCGTCGGCCTTGGCGTCGAGCGCATTCGTCTGGATGGACCCGGACCAGTGCCGTCCCATGCCGTTCGAGGACGCAAAGCCGTGGCGCACGCCTGAGGCCGCGACGAACTGGTTCTCGGGCTTGTCGCCCTTGAATATCTGCCCGACCTCGAACAGTGCGACGTCCTGATAGCCGCGGTTGGCGTTGGCCTGCGCCGCCGCGACGAGGCCCGGCAACAGGCTCGGCCGCATGTCGGAGAGGTCGGCGGCGATCGGGTTGGCGAGCGCGAGTTCGGCCTGGCCGCCGCCGAACAGTTCGGCATGCGGTTTGGAAATGAACGACCAGGTCACGGCTTCCACCATGCCGCGCGCAGCCAGCGCGCGCTTGGCGCGGCGGTTGCGGAGCTGGATCGTGGTCAGGACCGGCTTGCGGGCGTCGTCGCCGCGCTCGAACGGCGTCATCGGCACCTTGTCGACGCCGACGATGCGCACGATCTCCTCGACGATGTCGGCCTTGCCGTGCACATCGGTGCGCCATGAGGGGACAGCGACCTTCACCACCGGGCCGCTGCCGGCGACCATGAAGCCGAGATGGCTGAGGATGCGCCGCATCTCGACCAGCGGCACCTCGATTCCCGCCAGGCGTTTGACCTCGCTCAGCGGGAAATCGATGATGCGGTCGTCGCCGAAGGCCTTGCCGACCACCACGGTCTCCGACGGCGTGCCGCCACAAAGCTCCATCACCAGTTTCGTCGCAAGCTCCAGCCCCGGCACCATGAAGGCCGGATCGACGCCGCGCTCGAAGCGGTAGCGCGCATCCGAATTGATGCCGAGCTTGCGGCCGGTCTGCGCGATGTTGATCTCGTTCCACAGCGCCGATTCGATCAGCACGTCTGACGTGTTCTCGTCGCAGCCGGAAGTCTCGCCGCCCATGATGCCGGCCAGCGATTCGACGCCGTGCTCGTCCGCGATCACGCAGATCGCGGAATCAAGCGTGTAGGTGCGCCCGTCGAGCGCCAGCAGGCTCTCGCCGTCCTTCGCGCGCCGTACCGTGAGATTGCCGTTCACCTTCTTCGCGTCGAACACGTGCAAGGGCCGGGCGCGGTCGTAGGTCATGAAGTTGGTGATGTCGACCAGCGCGTTGATCGGCCGCAAGCCGATCGAGGTCAGCCGCTTCTGCAGCCACTCCGGCGACGGGCCGTTCTTGACGCCGCGCACCAGCCGCAGCGCGAAGCCCGGACAGAGCGTCGCGTCTTCCACCGTCACCTTCACCGGGCAGGGGAATTCACCCTTGATCGGTTTGATGCCGGGATCGATCAGCTTGCCCATATCGGCAGCGGAAAGGTCGCGCGCGATGCCGTGCACGCCGGTGCAATCCTGGCGGTTCGGCGTCAAATTGATTTCGAGCACGGGATCGCCGAGGCCTGCCCATTCGGCATAGCCCTTGCCGATCGGGGCGTCCGCCGGCAGCTCCATGATGCCGTCATGGTCTTCGGAAATCTGCAGTTCGGCCGCCGAGCACAGCATGCCGCGGCTCTCGACGCCCCGGATGGTGCCGACGCCGAGCGTGATGTTCTTGCCGGGGATGAAGGTGCCGGGGGCTGAGAACACGCTGACGAGGCCAGCGCGCGCATTCGGCGCCCCGCAGACCACCTGCACCGGCGCAGCCCCGTTGCCGGTGTCGACCATGCACACCCGCAGGCGATCCGCATTCGGATGCTGCTCGGCCGAGATCACCCGCGCGATGGAAAACGGCGCCAGCGCCTTTGCCTTGTCCTCGATGTTCTCGACCTCGAGCCCGATCATGGTGAGCTTGTCGGCCAGCTTTTCCAGCGGCTCGTCGGTATCGAGATGTTCCTTCAGCCAGGAGAGCGTGAATTTCATGGTCTCTGCTTCTCTTGTCCGCTCTCCCGCGCTTGTCCGCCGAAACCTCGGCGAAAGCGGGTCAGGGTGGGGGCTCTCTTCGCGACGGCAGTCTCGGCGAGGCTCACGTGCTCAATCCCCCCGCGAGCGTCGGGACATCGAGCGGCTTGAAGCCGTAATGCGAGAGCCAGCGCACATCGCTGTCGAACAGTTGGCGCAGGTCTGACATGCCGTATTTCAGCATCGCAATGCGGTCGATACCCATGCCCCAGGCAAAGCCCTGGTAGACATCAGGATCGATGCCGCAGGCGCGCAGCACGTTCGGATGCACCATGCCGCAGCCGAGAATCTCCAGCCAGTCCTCGCCTTCGCCGAAACGGATCTCGCCCTTGTCGCGCCGGCACTGGATGTCGACTTCGAGCGAGGGCTCGGTGAACGGGAAGAACGACGGACGGAACCGCATGTTGATGTGGTCGACCTCGAAGAACGCCTTGCAGAACTCGTGCAGGATCCATTTGAGGTGGCCGAGATGCGAGCCCTTGTCGATGACGAGGCCCTCGACCTGATGGAACTGCGGCGTGTGCGTCGCATCGGAATCGATGCGATAGGTGCGGCCCGGGCAGACCACGCGGATCGGCGGCTTCTGCGACAACATCGTGCGCACCTGTACCGGCGACGTATGCGTGCGCAACAGCATGCGCGAACCATCTTCCTTCGGGTTGAAGAAGAACGTGTCGTGCATCTCCCGCGCCGGATGTCCCTCGGGGAAGTTCAGCTTGGTGAAGTTGTAATCGTCGGTCTCGACGTCGGGACCTTCGGCGATCGCAAATCCCATGTCGGCGAAGATCGTGTTGACCTCCTCGAAGACCTGGCTCAGCGGATGGATGCGGCCGGCTTCCGCGGGCGCCTCGCGCAGCGGCAGCGTGACGTCGATGGTCTCGGAGGCAAGGCGGGCGTCAAGCGCGTCTGATTTCAGGATGTCGCGGCGGGCGGTGAGCGCCTGCGTAACCTTGTCCTTGGCGAGATTGATCGCGGCGCCCTGCGTCTTCCGTTCGTCGGGCGACATCTTGCCGAGGGTGGCGAGCAATGCGGAGATCGAGCCCTTCTTGCCAAGCGCTGCGACGCGCACGGCTTCAAGCGCGGCTTCGTCGCCGGCGGCTGCGATATCGGCGAGAATGGTTTGTTCAAGTGTGGCGAGGTCGGTCATGGCAATCCTTGCTGACTAGGATGCTAAGCCGGCGCTCCTAGCCCGTCATGCCCGGGCTTGTCCCGGGCATCCACGTCTTACAGCGTTCGCGAGAGGGAAGACGTGGATGGCCGGGACATCTAGCGCGAAGACGCGCTTCGCGCTTTTACCCGGCCATGACGCCCTCAAAAACTTCGCAGTAGGGTCGAGGGGCGACGGCTCACGCCGCGAGCGCGGCCTTGGCCTTCTCGGCGATCGCCTGGAACGCCACCGGCTCGGTGATGGCGAGATCCGACAGCACCTTGCGGTCGACCGTGATGCCCGACTTGGCGAGACCGTTGATGAAGACGCTGTAGGTCATGCCGAACGGACGCACCGCGGCATTGATGCGCTGGATCCAGAGCGCGCGGAAGGTGCGCTTCTTGCGCTTGCGGTCGCGGAAGGCGTATTGCCCGGCCTTCTCGACGGCGGCTTTCGCAGCGCGGATGGTGTTCTTGCGGCGGCCGCGGAAACCCTTGGCGGCCTTGTAGACTTTCTTGTGCCTGGCGTGAGAGGTCACACCGCGTTTGACGCGAGACATGACTGCTATCCTTGAATTTTAAATCGGTGATGGATCGCCGCGCGGACGCGGCCGGCTTTAGCGGAATGCGAGCGCGATCAGGCGTTCGGCAAGAAGTACTTCTTGACGTTGTCGCCGTCGGTCTTGAACAGCACGCGGGTGCCGCGGAGCTGACGAATCTGCTTCTTGGTCCGCTTGATCATGCCGTGGCGCTTGCCGCGCTGGGCGTGCATTACTTTGCCGGTGGCAGTCACCTTGAAGCGCTTTTTAGCGCCTGACTTGGTCTTCAGCTTGGGCATTTGGCTCTCCTATCGGCCACAGAAAAATGCGCCCGAAAGGCGCTTTTGCGGCTTAAAATGCTCGTTAGAGCGTTGAAAGTGCTCAGGTTTCTTCGAAAAGGAATCAACCCGCACGGACATCGACACGGCAGCCCTTGATCAGCCGGGCGATGAAGGTCGGGCTTATGGCAGAGGAAGCGCCCATTGGCAATGATGAACCGCGGAAGGCCGTGCTGCTACCTAATCGCTGATGTCGTTAATATCTGAGCCCGGAACAGGAAGAAAATGACCCGTTTTCATCGACCGATTGCTCGTTCTTCCGCTCTTCCCAGCCGGCGTACCCTGAGCTGGCTCCCGATCCTTGCCGTATTCGCCGCGATAGCGGTGCCGCCTTCCGCCGACGCTGCGACCCGCCGCAGGGCCGGGGCCTATGACGGCACCTGGAACGTGGTCTTCGCCACCGCGCGGGGTAATTGCAGTTCCGGCTATAGCGTGCCCTTCACGGTCGTCGGGAATCGCGTCTTGTCGGCCGGCGGCGGCAGGGTTTCGGGATCGGTCAATCGTGCCGGGGCGGTTGCGGTCAAAGTTTCGGTTGGGGCTTCCAAGGCGAGTGGCGGCGGCCGGCTCGTCGGCGCCAGTGGCGCCGGCGCCTGGCGCGGCATCATCACCGGCGACCGCTGCAGCGGCACCTGGCAGGCTACGCGGAGCTAGTTCGCGTGAGCCCGTAGCCCGGATGTAACGAAGCGAAATCCGGGGCGGTGTACGCGGGTCGAGCAGTCCCGGATTGCGCTGCGCTCCATCCGGGCTACGAAAAGAGAAGCGGCCCGCCGGATTGTCCGACGGGCCGCTCTTAATTTCTGTATTTCAAATCAGCGCGGCGCCAGCACCATCACGACCTGGCGTCCCTCGAACCGCGCGTCCTGTTCGACCTTGGCGAACTCGGCGACGTCGGCCTTGACCTTGTCCAAAAGCTTGGTGCCGATCTCCTGGTGCGCCATTTCGCGGCCACGGTAGCGCAAGGTGATCTTGACCTTGTCGCCTTCTTCGAAGAACCGCTGCATCGCGCGCATCTTCACGTCGTAATCGTGATCGTCGATCATCGGCCGCAGCTTGATCTCCTTGATCTCGACGACCTTCTGTTTCTTGCGAGCTTCGGCGGCCTTCTTCTGCGCCGAATACTTGAACTTCCCGTAGTCCATGATCTTGCAAACGGGAGGATTGTTGTTCGGCGAAATCTCGACGAGATCCATGCCCGCTTCGAGGGCCATCTTGACGGCGAGCACGGTCTCGACCGTTCCATGGTTGAGGCCGGTCTGATCGATCAGCTGGATCTGTGCGTTGCGGATTTCATCATTGGTGCGCGGCCCGTCTTTGGTTGCAGCGGGCGGGGCTCTGTTGGGACGGCGAATGGGTAACTCTCCAAAGTTGTGAAAGGAAGGGCCGTAGTTTGAAGCAATACGCTGAAGACAGCAAGCGAACTCGCGGTCTGCGCCCGAAAACCGTCAAATGCGAGGCATTTCGGTCACGTCCGGCAAATATAGAGCGGCGGCCCGATCCGCAAGCGCTGGGCGGTCGCGCTTGACCGATGAAGCGTGCTCACGGACAAAGCGGTGGGCAAGAGTGACAGATCCATGACCAATTCAGCGACAATCGACCAGGAACCGGCCTTTATCGAGGTGGGGGAGGGCAGTGGCGGCCGCCGGATCGCCATCCGCGCCCGTGCCGGCAGCGGGCCCGGGCTGTTGTGGCTCAGTGGCTTCAATTCCGACATGCGGGGCACCAAGGCGCTGGCGCTGGACGCCTGGGCCGCGGAACATGGCCGCGCCTGTATTAGGTTCGATTATTCCGGCCATGGCGAATCAGGCGGCGCTTTCATCGATGGCACCATCGGACGCTGGCTCGAAGAGAGCGAGGCGGTGTTCGAGCAGTTCTGCCGGGGACCGCAGGTCGTGATCGGCTCGTCGATGGGCGGCTGGATGGCGCTGCTACTGGCGCGCGCGATCGCACAGCGCGAGGCGAAGCAGGCGACGCTCGCCGGGCTGGTGCTGATCGCACCGGCGCCTGATTTCACGGAGCAATTGATGTGGAACAGTTTCTCCGACGAGATCCGCGAGGAGATCAGGACCAATGGCGTGTGGATGCGGCCGTCGGAGTATGACGACTGCACGCCCTATCCGATCACGCGCGCGCTGATCGAGGAGGGCCGCAACCATCTCCTGCTCGGTAGCGCCATCGACGTCGGATGTCCTGTGCGCATCCTGCAGGGCGCGCAGGATCCCGACGTGCCCTGGCAGCACGCCTTTGCGCTGGCGCACCGGCTGCCGGCCGAGGACGTGGTGCTGACCATGATCCAGGACGGCGACCACCGCCTGTCGCGCCCGCAGGACATCGCAAGGATCATCGCGGCCGTGGCGGAGATTGGGTGAGTCCTTTCTTCCCTTCTCCCCGGGGAGAAGGGAAGGAAGAGGGCAGGCCGTCGTGAAGGGAGAAGCCGTCATGAACCCATCCACCATGCTCCGCGCGTTCTGCGACGCCGTCGAGCAGCGCAACGGTAAGGCTTTCGCGGAACTGTTCACGGAAGACGGCGTCTATCACGACGTGTTCTACGGCACCTTCACAGGCCGCGCCAAAATCGCCGAATTGATCGACGACTGGTTCTACCGCACGGCCACCGATTTCCGCTGGGACATGCACGCGCCCGTAACCGACGGCCACACGCTCTATGCGCGCTATACTTTCAGCTATCGATCGACGCTGCCGGAGGCCGAGGGCGCGCGGGCGATGTTCGAGGGCGTCGCGATCATGCAGCTGCGCGACGGCAAGATCGCGGAGTACCACGAGGTCGCCAATACCGCGCCGGCTTTCGTCGATCTCAAATTTGCGTCGGAACGCATCGCCAAGATTGTTGCGAAACAGGGCGCGGCGCTCAAGGCGCGGCCGGAGATGAAGCGGCATCTGGCCTAAGCGCCCATCGCTCCACCGTCATTGCGAGCCAACGGGTCGGCGCGAAGCGCCGCCCGATGACAGGCTCCGCGAAGCAATCCATGGTTCGGCATATGCGGGACGATGGATTACTTCCTCGCTTCGCTCCTCGCAATGACGGGGGAGGTCTACGGCGGCGGCACGTTGGTCATCGATTTGCGCTGCGCGAGCGCTGCCACCGTGGACGTCCCGATCGGTCCCTGCTCGTCATAGAGCCAGCATTCGCCGATCGCGATGCCATCGGTGGCGTGGTGGTTGACCACCTCGAAGCCAACCCATGGCGTGACCGGAAGCCGGTGCAGATACAGCGTGACGTCGCTGTTGATGTAGCCGAGCCCCTGGTCGCCGGCGTTGGCGAAGGGGCTGGCAAAATCCGCTCCTGTAGCGACGTGGACGAAGGGCGACATCGGCACGCCCTCGACCAGTTCGCGCACCTCGCTCATCCACAACCGTCGCGGCCCGAGCGAACCCATGTGGCCCATGATCGGCCGCGTGGTCCATTTGCCGTTCATGCCGAGCCTGGGATCGGTGGGCCTTGGAATGTCCGACGGCTTCGGCACGCCCCAGTTCGGCGGTGACCAGACATTACCCGGCGCGTTTTCCGTCTTGCGCAATAACTGGCAGGACGCGCGCGCCATGCTGGTGCCGCCACTGAAGAACTCGGCTTCCACCACCTTGATCCGCATGCCGTCGCGCACGAGTTTGGTCGTGACCTCGATCGGCGTCGTGGTGTTCGGCAGGCGGAACATGTCGACGGTGAGCCGCGCCGGCACGAAATCCTCGGAGCCGTGGCGCTGCTCGATCACATGGGCGAGCAGACCGACAACGACGCGGCCGTGCAGGGAATTGGGGTCCCACGGGCCGTTCGCAACCGGCGTGGGCATGAAGGTGTCGCTGTCGCGATTATGCGTGAAGAAAGGCTGATTTTTTGTCATGGCGGGCGACCATGGCGGATTTCGCTCCGTCTGTCATCGGGCTCGCCAAAGGCGAGACCCGGTGGCGGGGCATGACGACGGGTTTACGAGGCTCGCAGCCATTCCTGCTGCACACTTTCGTCGGCTTCGCTCTTTGATGCCTTCGCCGCCAGCGCTTCGAATCTCTCCCGCTCGACCAACTGCGACAGTGCCCATACGGCGGCGCCGCGAACCAGTGGGCTTGCATCATCCAGCAAGCGTTCAGCCTCGGGCGCGAGCGATGCATCACCGGTGTTGCCGATCGCGATCAGCACGTTGCGGATAAAGCGGTCGCGGCCGATGCGCTTGACCGGCGATTTCGTAAACAGTGTGCGGAACGCGGCGTCGTCCAGCCGCGCAAGCTCGGAAAGCGAAGGCGCCCGCAATTCCGCGCGCGCGGCCAGTTTCGCTTCGCGGCCCTCTTGCGCAAACTTGTTCCACGGGCACACCGCGAGGCAATCGTCGCAGCCATAGATGCGGTTGCCGATGCTCTTGCGGAATTCGTGCGGGATCGGGCCCTTGTTCTCGATGGTGAGATACGAAATGCAGCGCCGCGCATCGAGCTTGTAGGGCGCGGGGAACGCCGCGGTCGGACAGATCTCCTGGCACGCGTTGCAGGAGCCGCAATGATCGCTGTCGGCGTCGTCGCGCGGCAGGTCGGATGCGGAAAAGATCGCGCCGAGAAACAGCCATGAGCCGAATTCGCGCGAGACGAGGTTGGTGTGCTTGCCCTGCCAGCCCAATCCAGCGGCCTGCGCCAGCGGCTTCTCCATCACGGCTGCGGTATCGATGAAAACTTTCACCTCTTCACCAGACGCCGCCACCAGCCACCGCGCCAGCATCTTCAGCCGTTTCTTGATGACGTCGTGATAGTCGTCGCCCTGGGCGTAGGCGGAGATCGCGCCGCGCGTGCGCTTGGCGAGAAGCGCGAGCGGATTCTGATCGGGGCCGTAATTGACGCCGAGCATGATGATCGAGCGCACCCCTCGCCACAGCACGCGCGGGTCCATCCGCCGCTCGGGATGGGTCGCGAGCCAGTCCATGTCGCCATGCGCGCCGGCATCGAGAAATTCGCGAAAATATTCTCCGGCGCTGCCGATCGCATCGGGATCGGTCACGCCGATGCAATCGAAGCCGAGCGTCTCCGCTTCGCGCACAAGCGCGGCCTTCAGATCGGCGGCGGAGAGTTTAGCGCCCTTGTTCAGAAGTCGAGGTCCACGTAGGTGCGCGACGCCGGTACGCCCGCCAGCCATTCGCTCAGCAGCGGGCGGAACGACGGGCGGGATTTTACCCGCGCGTACCACGCCTTTGCTGCGTCGTCCTCGCTCCATGGCACGTCGCCCAGATAGTCGATCGCCGAAAGATGGGCCGCGGCGGCGAGATCCGCGTAGGTCAGCCGGTCGCCGGCGAGGAAATTCCGCGTCTGCGCCAGCCAGCCGATATAGGCCAGATGATAGCGCACATTGACCTTTGCCGCGCGGATCACGTCGGCCGCCGGCGCCCCGCCGCCATTCTCCTCGCTCATGAAGCGCTTGTAGATACGCTCGGTCACCAGCGGGTTCGAGGCCTCCTCGAAGAATTTTTCGTTGAACCACGCCATCAGCCGGCGCACCTCGACACGCTCGGCCATCGAGGCCGGCAACAGCCGCCGATCGCCCGCCTCCAGGCCGTGCGTCTCGTCGAGATATTCGGCAATGACGCCTGCGCCGGGAATCGGCGGAAAGCCGTCAGCCATCAATACCGGCGTGGCGGCCGCGGGATTGAGCACGAGAAACCCTTCGCGCCGCTCCCAGGCCCGCTCTTCCACCAGGCGCAGGTCGAGGCCGTGTTCGCCCAGCACCAGGCGTATGAAGCGCGAATGCGGACAGAACGGGTGATGGTAGAGCGTGTACATGAAACCCTTGGGGTAAATCGCGGCGGCTTCGGAACCCTCGAACCGCGTCAGGCGAATCGGGACACTAGCCAAGCAGGCGCATGAGGCAACCTATGTTTGGCGTTTTTTTTGCGATTGCAGCATGGGGAGGAATAGGCGAGAAGAACGCGCTTTTTCCAGCCAAACGGACCACAACATGATGTCGGAAGCAGTGAAGGCGGTAATTCTCGGCATCATCGAGGGTATCACGGAATTTCTGCCCGTTTCCTCCACCGGCCATATGCTGCTGGCGCAACGCTATTTCGGCCTTGGCGAGGGTGCCTTCTGGCAGAGCTTTGTGATCCTGATTCAGCTCGGCGCGATCCTCGCCATCGTCATGCTGTATTTCGTCAAGCTGTCGCGCGTCGCGCTCGGCATGTTCACAAATCCCGACGACCGTCGATTTGTGATCGGCGTGCTGTTGGCATTCCTGCCTGCGGTGATCATCGGCCTGATTGCCGGCAAATACATCAAGGAGCTGCTGTTCAATCCGTGGGTGGTGTGTTTCACGCTGATCGCTGGCGGCGCGATCCTTTTGTGGGTCGATCAGCTCGATCTCAAGCCAACCGAGGACGACGCCACGCGCTATCCGCTTATGATGTATCTGTGGATCGGCATTGCGCAATGCGTGGCGATGATTCCGGGCGTATCGCGTTCCGGCGCCAGCATCGTGGCGGCGATGCTGCTCGGCGGCGACAAGCGTTCGGCGGCGGAGTTCTCGTTCTTTCTCGCGATCCCGACCATGATCGGCGCGTTCGCCTATGATTTCTACAAGAACCGCGGCGAGATGACGATCGATCACATCGGCGTCATCGCGATCGGATTCGTGGTGTCGTTCATCACCGCGGCGATCGTGGTGAAGACGTTCCTCACCTATGTCACCCGCCATGGCTTCACGTTCTTCGCGTGGTGGCGCGTCGCCGCCGGAACGCTCGGCCTGATCGCGCTGGCGCTGGGGAAGTAGTTACCGCTACAAACCTTTACGCGCTCTTGCGCTGAAACTGCCCGGCGGCGCGGAAGCGCCAGAGATATTGCGGGGCGATCGCCTGCATCGAGCCGGGCGTGATGCCGAGCCCTTCCAGGGTCAGCCCCGCGGCTTTGGCGGCGTCCGACACCACATTGTCCGATTGCAGCATCGCCACCTGGTCCGGCGTCAGCTTCAACGGTCCCGGCGCAAATTGCAGGAACATCGCCTGCAGCCGTGCCAGCCCGAACGGCAGCGAAACCAGCATGCGCTTGCGCTCGGTGATCGAAAGAATGATCTCCATGATCTCACGCATGGTCAGCACCTCGGGTCCGCCAAGCTCGTAAGCTGCGCCGGGCTTCGTTTTGCCGTCGACGGCGTCGGCGACCGCGGTGGCGACGTCACCGACATAGGCCGGCTGCACCCGCGTCACGCCGCCGCCGATCAGCGGCAGGAAGGGCGATATCCGCGCCAGCGCGGCAAAACGGTTGGTGAATTGATCCTCGGGGCCGAACATCAAAGAGGGCCGCAGGATCGTGGCCGAGGGGGCCGCGGTCAGCACCGCCTGCTCGCCGGCGGCCTTGGCGCGGGAATAGTGCGATGCGGAATTCTCGTCGGCGCCGATCGCCGAGACATGCACCATCCGCGCGCCGATGGCGCTGGCGGCCTTGGCGATGGTTTCGGCGCCCCTGGTCTGCACGGCGTCGAAGGTCTGCGCGCCGCCCTCGGCCAGGATTCCGACCAGATTGATGACGATGTGCGAACCGCGCATCGCGGCCTCGACCGAGGCCGGATGGCGAACATTGGCCTGCACGGCGTGGATCTGGCCGACCTTGCCGGCCGGCTGCAAATGGACGGCCAGTTCGGGCCGCCGTACCGCCACGCGGATACGGTAATCGCGCTTGCAAAGCGTCCGAACCACGTTTCGTCCCAGAAAGCCCGATCCGCCGAAAATCGTGACGAGGGTATCCAGGTTCGATGCCGGGTTCGATGTCATCGGGGTCAAGTCCTGCCGTCAAATTCGAGAGATATCGGTCGGATTTAGCGGATTCGCGATACGCCAACCCGGCTCCGCTGTACAGCGTATTTGGTCGCCATCGAAGCTATTTGACAAGCGCGTGACCGATCCTTACTAACCCGCCCGGGCCCAGGTGGCGGAATTGGTAGACGCGCTGGCTTCAGGTGCCAGTGGCTTAACGGCCGTGAAGGTTCGAGTCCTTTCCTGGGCACCATTTGCCCTTGCCCAAAAATTGCCAGCTTATGGGCGGCTCAAGAGAAGCCGCTTTCAGGCTGCCCCCGGCTTACCGAAGGCGCGTCGGGGCTACTCGTAGATGCTGGCCGCATGCAGCAGTCGAGAAGGACAGCAGCGTAAGGCATGCTTTCCCGCTCATGCCCGTCCAGGAGGCGGCGGCTTTGGCCAAGGGGGCTCGGCCCTTGACGGTCTCGCAGCACAGCTGCGAAAGCTTCGAGATATTGGTCCAGCGTAAACAGCCGCTCAGCCACCTCCAGAATACGATCCCGGGTGTCGCCTTCGATATGTTCCGCAATCAGTGTCATCTGTCAGGACTTGTCAATCAGTACTTCATCTCACTTATTCAGCCGCTTCAGCACGCGGGTCATTGCTCCCATGCTGCGGCGCGGCAGGCTGCTCGGGGGTGCCCGCCTCGTCCAGGCTCTTCCGGAACCACAGGGCGTAGAGGCCGGGCAGGTACAAGAGCGTCAGGAAGGTCGCGACGAACAGGCCGCCCATGATGGTGATCGCCATCGGGCCCCAGAACGCGGAGCGCGACAGCGGGATCATGGCGAGGATGGCGGCGAGCGCAGTCAGCACCACCGGACGGGCGCGGCGGACGGTGGCCTCCACGATCGCCTCGCGGCGGGTCAGGCCATGGCTGACGTCGGTCTCGATCTGATCGACCAGGATGATTGTGTTGCGCATGATCATGCCGGCGAGCGCGATCAGGCCGAGCAGCGCCACGAAGCCGAACGGGGCGTTGGCGACGTTGAGGCCGAAGGAAGCGCCGACGATGCCGAGCGGTGCGGTCAGGAACACCAGGATCAGGCGCGAGAAGCTCTGAAGCTGGATCATCAGCAGCATCAGCATCACCATGACCATCAGCGGGAAGAGGATGAAGATCGAGGCGTTGCCCTTGGCGGATTCCTCGAACGCGCCGCCCGGCTCGATGCGGTAGGCCGGCTCGAGGTGGTCAATGATCGGCTTGAGCTTCGGCGTGATCTGGCTAGTGACATCGGGCGCCTGCACGCCGTCGGCGACGTCCGAGCGCACGGTGATGGCCATGTCGCGGTTGCGTCGCCACATAATCGGGTCCTCGTGGGAGTACTCGATCCTGGCGACCTGCTGCAGCGGCACGGCCACGCCGTTACGCGAGGTGATGGTGAGATCGCCGACTCCCCCGAGGTCGAGACGCTCGGACGGGATCGCACGGGCAACCACGCCGACCTTCTCGATGCCGTCGCGCACGGTCGTGACCTGCGCGCCGGAGATCAGCATGGACAGCGCTTGCGAGACGTCCTGCGGGGTCAGGCCCATGGCACGGGCGCGATCCTGGTCGACGACCAGCTTCAGGTACGGCGACTGCTCGTTCCAGTCGAGCTGGACGTCCTTGACGTTCTTGTTCTCGCGCATGACGTCGCGGACCTGATAGGCGATCTCACGCACCTTGTTCGCGTCGGGACCGATTACGCGGAACTGGACGGGGAAGCCGACGGGGGGACCGAAATTGAAACGGTCGACACGGACGCGCGCCTCGGTCAGCATGCCGTCGGCGACCGCGTTCTCGATCTTGGCCTTGACCCGCTCGCGCGCCTCGACGCCCTTGGTGACGATGACGATCTCGGCAAAGGCCTCGTTCGGAAGCTGCGGGTTGAGGCCGAGCCAGAAGCGCGGCGAGCCCTGGCCGACATAGGCGGTATAGGTCTCGATGTCCTTGTCGTCCCTGAGCAGCGTCTCGGCCTGCTTGACGGCCTTTTCGGTAACATTGAAAGCGGTGCCCTCCGGCAGGCGCAGCTGGAGGAACAGCTCGGGCCGCTCCGACAGCGGAAAGAACTGCTGCTGGACATGGCCGAAGCCGACGACCGAGGCGATGAAGACGCCGACGGTCACGGCCACCACGGTGATGCGGTGATCGACGCACCATTGCACGATGGCGCGCAGCCCGCGGTACATCCGGGTCTCATAGACCGCATGCGGATCGTGATTGTGGTGCACCTTTATGTCGGGCAGCAGCTTGACACCAATATAGGGCGTGAAGATCACCGCCACAAACCAGGAGGCGACCAGCGCGATCGCCACGATCCAGAAGATGCCGCCGGCATATTCGCCGACCGCCGAATTGGCAAAGCCGATGGGGAGGAAGCCAGCGGCCGTGACCAACGTACCCGTGAGCATCGGAAACGCAGTTGATTCCCAGGCAAAGGACGCCGCCTTCATGCGGTCCCAGCCCTGTTCCATTTTCACCACCATCATCTCGACCGCGATGATGGCATCATCCACCAGCAGGCCGAGCGCGATGATCAGCGCGCCGAGCGTGATGCGGTGCAGGTCGAGCGACATCACGTTCATGACGATGAAGACGATGCCGAGCACGAGCGGGACCGACATGGCGACCACGATTCCGGTGCGCCAGCCGAGCGCCAGGAACGACACGAACAGCACGATGACGAGCGCTTCCATGAAGGAATGCACGAATTCGCCGACGGCGTGCTCGACCACCTTGGGCTGGTCGGCGATCAGCTTGACATCGATGCCCTGCGGCACCGCCTTCATGAACTCGGCGGTGGCCTTCTCGACCTCCTTGCCGAGCTCGAGGATGTTGGCGCCCTTGGCGGTGACGACACCGATGCCGATCGCGGCCTTGCCTTCCTGGCGGACGACGAAGCTCGGAGGATCGACATAGCCGTGGGTGATGGTGGCGATATCGCCGAGGCGGAACACGCGACCGTTGCTCTCGACCGGGGTCTCGGCGACGGCGTTGGCGCCGTCGAGCGCGCCCGTGACGCGCAGCGGCACGCGCTGCGACGAGGTCTCGACCGTGCCGGCCGGCGTCACGTTGTTCTGCTTGGCGAGCGAATCGAACAGCGCCTGCGGCGTGATGCCGAGGGTGGCGAGCTTGGCGTGGCTGAATTCGACGAAGATGCGCTCGTCCTGATTGCCGTAAACGTCGACCTTGGTCACCCCCTGCACCTTCAGCAGGCGCTGGCGAAAGCCCTCCGAGACCTTCTTGAGCTGGGCATAATCGGCGCCGTCGCCGGTCATCATGTAGAGGATGGAATCGACGTCGGAGAACTCGTCGTTGACGACCGGTCCCAGAATCCCCGGGGGCAACTGGCCCTGTACGTCAATCACCTTCTTGCGCAGCAGATAGAAGAGATGGGGCACCTCCTTCGGCGGCGTATCGTCGCGGAAGGTCACCTGGAGCGCGGCGAAGCCGGGCTTGGAATAGGTCTGCACCTTCTCGAAATAGGGCAGCTCCTGGATCTTCTTCTCGATGGGATCCGCGACCTGGGCCTGCATCTCCTGCGCGGTCGCGCCCGGCCACAGCACGGAGACGTTGACCACCTTCACCGTGAAGAATGGATCCTCGGCCCGGCCGAGCTTCTCATAGGAGAAGAAGCCGGCGACGCCGAGCATCAGCATCAGGAACAGGACCAGCGTCGGATGGCTGACGGCCCAGGCCGAAAGGTTGAAGCGCTTCATCGCTCTCTCCGAAAGACGATCCGGTTGCAAAAAACGACAGCCGCTCAGTTCAAACCGTCGTCGCAAGGCAGCGAAGCAACCCAGGGGGCTGGCAGATTCTGGATCGCTTCGCCGCTTCAGCCTTTGCTCAGGGGCAACGGCCGAAACTCTCCTCGCACGACGTGACTGGTAAGAAACTTAGAAGGACAGTGACGACACGATCCGCACCCGCTGGCCGGGATCGAGCTTCTGCACACCGAGGGCGACGATCTTGGCGCCCTCTTCCACGCCGCTGGTGATGACGACGTCGCCGCTCTCGTAAGACTTCACCGTCACCGGTTGCAGCGTGAGCGCGCCGTTGTGCTCCACGACGTAGAAAGCTGACAAGCGACTGAAAAGAAACGCGCGGAGTCATGCGCCAATCAAGATCCTGGGCCCCGCGCGTACAGGCCAAGAGCGAGCAGGGAAAACGCGCTCATCACGACGCCCAGCGCCAACATTGCTTCATGTGACACTGTGGCAGCAAGCCATACGCCGATCGCGGCGATCATCATCTGCAAGAAACCCAGCAGCGCCGAGGCGGCGCCGGCCTTCTCTCCGAATGGAGAAAGCGCCCGCGCAGTGGCCAGTGGAATGACAACACCCACGCCGAGAAGAAAAACGCACATCGCGCCCAGAAAAGGCAGGAAAGTCGGGCTGATCATCGAGATGAGCAGGATCGCAAGGTTGCTGGCGGCCGTCGCGCACAAGCCGGCCCGGATCGGGCCATCGAGCCCGTAGCGTGCTGTCAATCTTGTTGCAAGCATACCCCCGGCGGATACGATGAAGACGGTGCCGACGAAAAAGAGGCCTAGCTGGATCGGCGTGAAGTGCAGCGCTTCGATGAATAGGCGCGGTGCAGCGGAAAACATTGAGAACATGCAACCTATGATGAGGCTCGAGGTGGTCGCGGGGATAGCGAAGCGACGGTCGCCAATCAAGCCGGCATAGGTCCTGCCGATGGCAACTGGGTTGAGCGGCGTGCGGATCGAATTGTGGGTTTCTCCGAGAACGATGCCGTAGGCAACGGCGCTGACGGCAGCAAAGGCCGCGACCAGCGCGAATTCGGCGCGCCAGCCCAGACTGTGGTCGACTGCGCCGCCAAGCAGTGGCGAGAACCCGGCAGCAGCGGACATCACGATCATGATGAGCGCCATCGCGCGGGCCAGCGCTGCGCCGCTAAACATGTCGCGGGCGATGGCGCGAGCCAGCACTGCCGTCGCGCAAGCGCCAGTTGCCTGCACGACGCGGCCGACAAGGAGACTAGGCAGGTCGGTTGCCAGACCGCACCAGACGCTGCCCGCGAAGAACACGGCAAATCCGATCAGGACCGGCCAACGTCTTCCGTAGCGATCCGAAAGCGGTCCGACCAGGAGCTGGCCCAATCCGAACACCGCAAGAAAGACGGTGATGGCGGACGTGACCGCCGCACTCGTGACATTCAATGAGATCGCAATGTGCGGCAGAGACGGCAACAAGATGTTGGTCGCCAGCGTTCCCAACGCGGTTAGGACGGAAAGGACGGCGATGGGCAGGGCGCTGGAGGTGGGAATGTCCCGCGGCGCGGTGTTGATCAGGTCAGCCATGGGATCCTTCGCGTGTTAGGTTGACAGGTAGATTAAGGATTACGGTGACAGTGCACTTAACTGTCGTTGTGACTATCGTTCGTCCCGTGAAGAGGGTGGCATATTGAGTGCACTGTCACCGTAATCGTCCGTAATCGTCAGCTTGCCGGTTTGCGCGCCGTGACGATCCACGTCGCGCTGTCGAGCATCACCGACCGCTCGCCGGGGCGGCCCGCGAAGGCGGCACGAACCGCGGCCGAGGCGCGGGCGCGGATGTCGTCGGGCTGATCAGCGAGCACGCGCGACAGCGGGCCGACCTCGACCGTCATCTTCACCGCGTCGTCGATCGCCGCGTCCCGCGTCGCGCCCTCGCCAAACGGGAGGGAAGCATCGAAGGGCGCGATAGCGATATCAATGAAGCCGGCCGCCGTCAGGATGCGAGCCACCCGCCCCCGGTCGCCGAACGAGAATGGACCGGGCGCTTCGGGATCGGGCGGCGCCGTCGGCGGGACGATGCCCATGATCGCGCCCATCGGCAGGCGCATCCAATCGTTCTCGGCCACGCCGCGCCAGCAGACGAAAGCGACTCGCCCGCCCGGCTTGAGCGCGCGGCGCATATGGGCGAACGCCCCTGTCGGATCGTCGAAGAACATCACCCCGAAACGCGAGAACAGGAGGTCGAACGCCCCCTCGGGCAGCTCGGCGCTGCTGGCGTCGGCCACCCGGAACAGGACCGGCGTATCCTGTGGCGCAAGCGCGCGCGCTCGGTCGATCAGCGGTTCGGATATGTCCACGCCCAGCACTTGGCCCCCCGCGCCGACGCAGGCGGCCAGAGCCAGACTCGACGCGCCCGCGCCGCAGCCGATGTCCAGCACGCGCTCGCCCGTCCCGGGCGCGGCGGCTTCGATCGCGGCCTGGCCGAATATCGCCAGCCTGGCGTCGAGCCGGGCCTGGTGGGCTAGCCAGCGCTCCGCGCTTTGGGCATTCCAGTCGGCGACCTGATCCGAATTGTGCTGTGCCATGACATATCCTTGTTCTGATGGCGGCATCACACGGATGATCCGCGTTAGCTCACGATTGGTCCAGCCGCAGCTTCATCCAAACCGGCACGAGCTTGGATAGCGAGGCTTCGTTCTGCAGCCTGCGAGTCGAAGTATTCCTCAATCGAATAAACCTTGCCCCATCGCAACTTGAAGACGTGGACGCCCCTGTTCACATACGAGCTTTGGCCGTCAAGTAGGCTCGCGTTGGCCCGCCACTTGACGAACACTGTGGTATTCCATGGCCAACCCGTCACCTCGACCTGCTCAATATCAATCTGAAGCTTCGGGAAAACACGGCCCATGCGCTCGAACCACTGCTTCACCGATTGCTTTCCATGTCGCTCACCCCCCAACGCATGATCTCCGGCAACCCAGTGATACGCGTTTGGTGTTAGGCCCTGCGCAGCATCATCCCAACGCTGGTTGTTGACATGATCGAAGCTCCTGCGGATCTCTTTTTTGACAATTAGACTGTAGACCATTGATGCCCCCTGTTGTTGGATGGCCGACGGCTCTGCAAAACGGATGGATACTTTCCAGAGACTGAAAGCTGCTCCGGGTAACGACGGCGATCTGGTGGGAAAGCTGGCTGACGGGCGGCCACGCAGACGGCAGCGGCGCAATAGTCAGAGCCAGCGGCGAACCTCGGCCTTGTAGCGGCCGTAGTCGTCGCCGAACTTCGCTTCGAGATAGCGCTCCTCGCGGGCGATCACCTGCGTCTGGATCGCGATCAGCACCAACGGGAGCAAGGCGAAGGCGATCGGCCCGTCGAAGCCGATCGCAAGGCCGGCATAGATAAGCGCCATGCCGAGATACATGGGATTGCGGGTCCACCGATAGGGACCGGTCGTTGCGATGAGAGTCGTTGGCTGCGACGGCGGAACGTTGGTGCCCAGCCGCCGGAACAGCCACGCCGCCGCAAGCATCATCGCCGCGCCGGCAACGAACAGCAGCGCGCCCGTCGCAACCAGCAACCACCAGTGGATGCCGAACGAGCGCAGAATGACGAACCGCTCCGCCGCCAGCCCCAACAGCAGCGCTCCCAGATAGACGAAGGGCGGAGGGAAGCGTACACCCGCGCTGTTCGGTTCGACGCCCATGCTCATCCTGCATCTGTGCTCTCAAACCAGCATCGATTGCTGGGCGAAGATACCCGCCATCGCGCCGTGCGATGATGCCAGGGTGACCGATGGCGGCGTGAGGGGGTTGGCGAGGTCGCCGGCGGCGTAGATGCCGGGCATGCTGGTTTCGCGGCGCTCGTCGACCTTGAGGATGATGCCGAGGGGTGTATTGACCGTGGCGAGGCCCAGTGATTCATGCAGGCTTGCGGACGGCTTGTTGCGCGGATGCGCGAACAGGATGTCGACCGCGACATCGGGGCCGGTATCGAGCTTGACGGTGGCGTTATGGGCCCCGTGTTGGGCGATCCCAGTGATCCGGCCATCGACGACGGGTATGTTGCGTCGCGCCAGATCGGCCCGGATATCGGGCGGAATATCGTGACCATCGGCGAAGAGCGTCAACCTGTCGGTCCAATCGCGGAACAGCCTGACCTGATTGTGCGACTGCGGGCCGGACCAGACGAGGCCCCAATGCTGGCCGGCGACTTCAAAGCCGTCGCAATAGGGGCAAGGCACGATGGACGTGCCCCAGCCTTCGGCAAAGCCCGGAACATCAGGCATCTGGTCGGTGATGCCATAGCTCAGGATCAGACGACGCGCCCCAAAGCTTTCGCCATCGGAAGTGAGGACGGAGAAATCGTCGATGGCACCGGAGATGCTGTCGGCCCGGGCATTGACCAGCCTGATCGTGGGATAGCGCGCCAGCTGCTGGCGCGCCTCGGCCAGGATGTCCAGCGGCGGCTTGTGATCGTGGCCGAGCAGGCCATGCGAGTGGCCGGCGAAGCGGTTGCGCGGCAGGCCGGTGTCGAGAACGGTGACCTTGCGGCGGGCACGGCCGAGCTGCAGGGCGCCGGCGAGACCGGCAAAGCTGCCGCCGATGATGATGACGTCATCCATGGTGATGGGCTCCGTTTGGAGGACAGGTTGAAACCTACCCATTGGCTTGCACATTTCAGACACTGCATGGTATCGTAATGCAAGAATTAGGATACTGTCAAGGACTGGAATTGTCGTGACCGAAAACAGCCAGCGCCGGCGCGGCCGGCCCGCCAACGAGGCGCTTGGCCAAACGATCGTCGACGCCGCGCGCGAACTCTTTTTGGAATTGGGTTTTCAAGCGACGACATTGGACAAGGTCGCCCGGCGGGCGAAGATATCCAAGCTCAGCATCTATCGGCACTTCGAGAACAAGGAGGCGCTGTTCGGCGCGGCCATCGCGGCCGGCTGCCATCAGTTGTTTGCACCACAGGCCCTTCTTGAAGGCGTCGACGGTTCGGTCGAAGATCAGCTCATGGCGGTGGGATCATTACTGCTTCGCACGCTGTTGAGACCGGACGTCCGCAGTGTCGAAGCCATGGTCATGGCCGACAAGACGAGTCAAAACTCGTTAAGCAAGCTCCATTTCGAAGCCGGCCCCGCCCATGTCATCGCCCAAATCGAGGCCCTGTTGCGTCAGTTGCACGCGAAGGCGGTTCTGAACGTGCCCGATCCTCTCCGGTCCGCCCGCTTGTTTGCCGCGCTTTTCAAAGGATCCGATCTCCTGATTATCGCACGCTTCGATGAGGCGAGAGCAGAGGACGACAACGAAATCGAATCCTATTGCCGGTCGGCCGTCGCCATGTTCATCGCCGCGCACGGTGGCAACGACCACATGGGCGGATATTTGCCTGCCCCAAGGTCAAAAAACAAAATTTGAATCGTGCGTGACCGATGTTGTCAAAATAACCGAGACCGGTTTGAAAATCATGGAGGCTGAAGAGCTTTCGATTGGCGACAAGATCGCGGAAAAATACGCTCGTTGAACTATCGGTTGCGATACCAGTCCGCACGATGATTCCCGCGCGCCCACCCGCTCTTGTCAGTTGGGAAAATAGCTCCGCAAATAATGCGTATGTGTTCACGTCGCCGGCGCCACTCAGCGGGAATCGATCTGTCTTGCGTACAAACACGCTGGCAGCTTCGGACGCGCGTTTCGGCATTACGGTGACAGTGCACAAAACATCCCATCAAGCGGAAGCGGCGAACCCTCGGCAGCGCATTTCCCCGAATCCAGTCCGCCTTCGCCCTGCGGGCTTCGGCTTGACAGCCTTCGTTCGCTTCGCTGGGAGTTCGTGGCACGGGCTTGCCCAGCCGGAGCTCGCGAAGCGACGCTAGGATCGAAAAAGACCCCCCTCGGCTCTTTCGTGCTCAGAATCGGTACGGAAAAAATCCGGGCGGATTTGGCGAATCAAATCAGCGGATTACGAAGTCGAGTCACTCTTAAAGGCGGCAATCGAGTCAGTCTTATAGAGGAATCGAGTCACTCTTTCGGTGTCCGCACACTTCTTCTCGTCCATCGCAGACCCCCAGCGGCCAGAGGGTACAATCTGCGGGTCTGCACTGGCAACGCCAATCCAAAGGGCGCGGCGGTGATGCGACAGCTTGAAAACGGTACACGATACACGGATCCCTACCGGCCGGCCGAAAATCCTAGCAAATTCGGGCTTTCTTGATGGTGGCGATCCAGTCCTTTCCTGGGCACCATTTGCCCTTGCCCAAATCCCCTATTCGCGAGCAGCGACGAGGTCGCCGTTTGGGCAGCGATCAACTGCGGCGGGTCTTGGTTGCGAATTTCGATTCCAGGCGGCGAAACACCTCAGAGCTCGGCTTCGCGCGACCCGTAATCGCAGCTGCCAGCCCGCGCGGGATCGAAGCATCCAAGGCAGCCGGCGCACACTCGTCCAGGAACAGGATGTCCGCAAAAGTCGCCGATCGCCTCGACGAGGGTGTCGAAGGGTTTGGACCTTTCTCAGATGATGAACCCAACCTTCATCGAGAGTGCGTCAGAGCCCCTTTTGGACGCCGATCCGGGGTGCCCATTCCGCGCCGATTTACATTCTGTCGCCTCAGGCTGTACGTCAAAACATGCCCCACCAGCTCTTCATATTTGATCCCGTGCAATGCGGCCGAACGGTAGATCGCTGACGCCGGAGCCATGTTGCAGGCGATATTGACCTCGATGAAGACTGCCCGGCGAGTTTCGGGATCAAAGCGGAAATCGAACCGCCCATAGTCGAACGGAGAGATCTCCGCCGCCATCCGAGCTGTAGCCTCCAGGACCTCTTGGGCGCCGGGTCCCTGATAGGGGCCGGATTTGTAGGTATTGTCGAGACCCCGTTTCCCCTCATTGGTCAGCACGTTGTCGCCCGGGCGCCCGCGCTCCTCGAAGGCAACAAACGAGCCTGTGGGAAAGCCCTCCACAACCGGAACCGTCAGATTGAGGCCCGGCACGAACTCTTCGGCGATGAACTGGCGCCCTTCATGGCGCGGATCCGCAATCGCTGTGAGCGCGTTCCGCCAGTCGGCGTCATTGTCTACTTTCATGACCGCATCGGAGGCGATGCCGCCTCTCGGCTTGACGATCCATGAGCCAGGCAGGCTGAAATCTCTGTTCTCAAGGTCGGAGCGGCTTATCACCCTGTGTTTGGCGACCTGGATGCCGAGTGAAGCAGCCACGTGCTTGGCGAGCACCTTGTCTTCAGACAAGGCCCGCGCTGTCGCCGATGCTCCAAGGCAGGCGACGCCATGATGGGCCGCAATCGCGGGCGCGAGGAGTTCGTGCCCGTCGAATATCGCGTGAGAATGGATCGCGTAGAGGAAATCGAAGTCGAGCGGTCTAAACAGCACCTGATGCTCAGCCGCCGGCGTAACCCTGAAGCCAAGGCCACGGAGAGCCTGGAGCAGCAAGGCATGATAAACGACGTGATAGCCATATTTCGCCCGGCGTTCCGGGCTGGAGTCGAGAGCATGCTTCGCGAGAAACAGAATATGCGTGCTGGCCCGTTCTTCTCGATTAGGGCTCAGCAGGTAATTCGAGATTTGCATTTCGGCCCCCTGCCTGGTTCGGCCATCAGAAAAGCAATGTGATCATTCATTCCGGGGGCATCGGCTCAGGTAATAGCCGTTTGCAGCCAATTGCCCCTCTCCAATAAAAACAGGTTACCACCGATAGATGCCTCGCGCCATCCTCCGCTGAAGTGCCATAGCGGTTACTGCGGCATCACATCACATCCGCATACTCTCGGCCTCGAGGCCCGCGGACGGAGCGACAGGCCGCCGGTTCCGCGTATAAAGCGCGGGCCGCACCCTTCGCCGGGTGCTACTTCCACTCAAATCGATCAGCTGACTCCAGCTTGGACCGAAACTCTCCGCGCAGGGCCGCCAGGGCCTCCTCCTTGCCCTTCAGATAAGCGTCGAAAAACAACACTGCTCCCTCCTCCACCACGCGCGTGTAACGGGTCAGCCTCTCAGGACCATGCGCGTGTGGTCCGTGCTCCAGGCCCGAAAATGCGTTATGGCCGGCGCCATCAAGCACCAGCAGGTACTGATGCGAGATCGTCAGGGTTTCGTAAGGAACGGTTCTTTGTATGGGATCGAACTCCTTGTTGCCGGGCACGGCGTTGCCGTCCGCCGTGCCGGTGATGTGAAAAAGCGGGATCTCGATATCGCGATAAAGCGAAACCAGGTCGCCTCCCTGAATGGGCACGTTCGGGCTCATCACCAAGCCAGCCTTGATTCTGGGCTCCCTGAACGACCACCGTCCCCCCGGCCCCATCCTTTGACCTGCGGCAACCATCGTTGAAACGCCGCCATAAGAGTGCCCGGCCATTCCGATCCGGGTCAGATCAAGACGCCCGGCCAGTGGGCCTTCGCGGTTCATGCGTGCGATCTCGTCCAGCGCGAAAGGTACATCTTGAACCCGCAGCCGCGCCGCCTCGGCATTCCACATGGCTTCCCGAAGCGCGCGGTAGACCTCGGAGAGGGAAGTCATGCCTTCCCAGACTGAGCTGTCCGTGCCCGGATGCTGCAAGTGCAGCGCCACGTATCCGCTTTCGGCCAGGCGTCGCCCAAGGTAGGGCATCGACTCGCGCGATCCGCCGACTCCGTGCGAGACGACAATTACCGGGCAGGCCCGTTCGACAGGAGCAGGGGCATAAATCCGGTAAGGCACTGTGCGGTCGCGATTTTCGTCGCGCAGCACGCCCTCGGTCATAGTATATCCTGAGGCTCGATCCATGACTTCACTTCGTCCGTCGGTCAGAGACAAATTCGCCTTTGAAAGAACCCGCCTCACCTGCTTCCTTGACCGGACACGCGGCAAGCTCTACAAAAAAACCAATACTGCGAGCGATTGCCAAGGCATTTTTGTAGTTTGCGGGATTCGTGCTGTGGTGGTGTTTGAGACAAACGCTCACTATTACCGGTTTTTTGCCAACGAATCTCGTCGGGGCGGATCGCCTCTCTATGAAGCGCTATCGCTTGGGATCGCGGACAGTCCGGCGCTTCAGCGCCTGACGGCGGGACGCAGGAGAGGTCAACCGTCGGCCAATCTCATTTTCGGCGCGGTACAATATCTCCTGCTTGGCGGTATCGATGATCCCCTCAAGGATTACTATCCGAGCCTTGGTGGCACACGGCCGGCCGACGATAGGGCGTTTGGGCGCTTCGCCGCTTTCTGCGCGGCCCACGAAGCGGAAATCGTGGACATAATCTCGCGGCGTGCCACCAACACCAACGAGGTTGGCCGCAGCGCACTGCTGCTACCGGCATTCGACTTCCTCGCGCGGGGGACCGGCGCCCCGCTTGGTATCGTGGAGATCGGATCCAGCGCCGGCCTCAATCTGAATTTCGATCGTTACGGCTATCGATACACGGACGAGCAGGGTGCCGCTAAGCTCGAGCGGTGGACCGATGCCCCCTTTATCCTCTCCTGCGTCCTGGAGGGATCGGGCGTTCCCCAATTGGGAGAGCTGCCGCCTCCCATTGGATCACGAATTGGTCTCGAACTGTATCCAACCGATGTCAGCGATCCGAACGAGCAGCGTTGGCTCAAGGCACTTGTTTGGCCCGAGCGCCTTGATCGACTTGCAAAACTGGATGGTGCGCTGAAGGTCGCCGCCCTACACCCGCCGCCCGTCAGGGGTGGTGACGCCGTGTCGAATTTGGCCGCGGCTCTCGCAGAGATTCCGTCCGGCCACGAGCGGTGCGTGTATCACACGGTAATGGCCTATCAACTCTCCGGCGAGCACCACAAGCGTATCCACGAGATATTGTTTGAGGCGAGCAAGACAGCGCCTGTCTGGCGCGTAACGGTGGAAGGCGAAGTCGCGCATCCCAACCCGACCGAAACATTCAACCCTCTGAAGGTCAGCAGGTACTTCAAGGGTGAGCGTCAGGTAAAAACGCTAGCCGTTTGCGACCCTCACGGACTTTCGATGGAGTGGAAGGGTTAACTCGGGCGGCGATAGGACAGCGCGCGGGCGGGATACGGCGGCGCCAAGGTAAGCCGGCCCCGGTATGGTGGGTCCCGTGTGCAACAAGTGTCTCTGGAACGAGCACCTATGCAAGTCGATGTCATCGAACGTCGCGAAGACCTGTCGCGGCTCAAGGACGACTGGGAGCGCGTATATGGCGCTGACCCTGAAGGGCAGTTCTTTCTGAGTTGGATCTGGATATCGAACTGGCTGCAGCAGGCTCGCTTTCCCTGGGTGGTGCTGGCGGCCAGGAAGGGCGAGGACGGTCCCTTCGTGGCCTTTCTGCCGCTGCAGCTGCGAACCGAGCTCGACAAAAAGAGAGGCTTGTACAACACCATTCGCATGGGCGCCTCCTATTTCGCCGTGTACACGGGGTTTCTCTGCCTACCGGAGAACGAGGCAGAGGCACTGCCTGCTTTTGCCAGCCGAATACAAGAAACGTTGAATTGGACCCAGCTGCATCTCGATGATCTGTTTGCATCGGAGCGTCGACGAAAGCTATTTCTTGATGCATTTGCAACTGATGGCTTCGTTGCCGAGAAGATCGTCAGGCGTAGGCACGTCACGTCCCTCGGAGAAGACATAGATCACGACGTTTATATTTACGTCGACCTCCCGGACAGCTGGGAAGCATACCTCGACAGCCGGCTGGGCCCCAGGACGCGACGGGATGTGCGCTACTTCTTGCGCAAAACGGACACGGCTGACGATTTCCGGATCACCGTCGCCGATCCCTCGACCATAGAGCACGCTCTCAATGCGTTCGTCCGTTTCTGGACCGCTCAGTGGGAAGCCAGGTCGCCAGCGTACGCTCGCTCCATGCTCGCCAACTGCCGGGATATGCTGCCCCCTTGCTTTCAGGCCGGCCGGCTTTTTGTCCCCGTTCTCTGGCAGGGCGATGCTCCCATTGGCGTGCATGTCGCCTTCATAGACCGGGAAAAGCGCTCGCTTGTCTGCTTCCTGGTCGGTCGCGACACCTCAGTGAGAAAGCCGCCGCCCGGCTTCGTTTTGCATGCCTTCAGCATTCGGTGGGCAATCGAGAACGGCTTCAGAACTTACGACCTCGGTACTGGGGACTTCTCCTACAAGTACAGTTTCGGCTCCGAGGAGCGGTTGGTCGAGGGAGTGCGCGTTCTCACGAAGAATGGAACCAATCTGGGCGGGCGACTCGATCGGCGATCCTTGCCAGCCGCGCTTTCCTGGACGCGGAGGTTGCTGTCGGAGGGCAGGTTCGATCTCGCTGCAACAGGGTGCAAGCAGGTCCTCGCGGCAGCGCCTGATAACGCCGAGGCCGAGGCTCTCCTGCGGCAGGTAGAGACCGCCGCGGCGAAGCGTGCTCTAGAACTGCGGCGGGAGGGCAAACTTGCCGAAGCTGCTCAGGCTTGCCGTCAGATTCTGGAGGTCGATCCGGGCCACGCCGATGCGCGGCGGCTGCTGAAAGAGCTTGAGGCCGAGCAGCAGCGCAGAGTGCCTGCCGGTCTGATCGAGGCCAAAGGATTTCATCAACGCGGGCAAACGTCCGAGGCGGAGAATGCGTATCGCGCAATCCTGAAGGCAGATCCGAACCACGTCGAAGCTGCATATCTGCTGGGCGTGGTTTTCCTGCAGCAGCGCAAATTTGAATCGGCAGAGCGGCAGATTGGCCGGGCCATTGGCCTTCAGCCCAATATTGCTGCGGCTCACTATAATCGCGGCCTTGCCCTGATGTACCTGAACCGACGGGAGGAAGCGCTCGCCAGCTTCAACTCGGCCATCAAGCTCAGGCCCGACTATGATCTCGCCATCACGCAACGGGATAATATCGTCAGGGCCTCTGAAGCGAGCAGACTTCCCGGATGACACCTGCAGTGGCTCACCGCGCATGTCGGACATCGAAACACCCAAGTTGAGATCATTGAGTAGTCCTACTCGACGCTTGTCCTTGGTGGCGGTTCCGTCAAGCGAGATTCATGCGTCAATTTGATAAATACAATAACAAAAACAATAAGTTAATGGTTGATTTGCGGGTCTACCCGGGTGTATAATCTGGCCGTGGAGCATACCCATGACCGAAAACATCAAACTACCGCGCAAGCTGTCCGAAGAGCAGAAGCCGCCGCCCCCGCGCCGGCCGAGCCATGCGGACGTCATCGAGAATCTCGACCGCTGGGCCAACAGCCCGGAGCTTCAGCCGCCGAAATCACCCGAAGAGAAGACGGCCTGAACGTCTCGAAGCCGGTCGCAACCGGCGGCGTCACGGCAACATCCGACGGCGCGCAAAGCAGCCGAGCGCTGGATAAGCGAATAAAATCGCCACGAAGCCGCCATTTCCCGCCCTATAAGCCATGCCCAGCCGCTCGCCTCCCGCGGCTTCGGGCGCTAGTGTTTCCGTCGAATCGACCTGAGACACGAGGCCTTCCTTCATGACCATCCGCCTGCATCGCGGCGATCTGCCCGATTTGTCCCGCTACAAGGATTCGGTGGCGATCGATACCGAAACCATGGGGCTCAACCCGCATCGCGACCGGCTCTGCGTGGTGCAGATGTCGAACGGCGACGGCAGCGCCGATGTCATCCAGATCCCCAAGGGCCACACCGACGCGCCGAACCTGAAGGCGCTGCTGGCCAATCCTGCCATCACGAAGATCTTTCACTTCGCACGGTTCGATCTGGCCGCGCTTTACAACACCTTCGGCGTGATGCCGCAGCCGGTCTATTGCACCAAGATCGCCTCGCGGCTGACGCGCACCTATACCGACCGGCACGGCCTGAAAGACCTCGTGCGCGAAGTCCTAAACATCGACCTGTCGAAGCAGCAGCAGTCGAGCGACTGGGGCTCAGCGAGCCTCAGCGAGGCGCAGCTCGCCTATGCCGCTTCCGACGTGCTGCATTTGCATGCCCTGCGCGAGCGGCTCGATGCCATGCTGGCGCGCGAGGGCCGCACGGCGCTGGCGCAGGCCTGTTTCGACTTCCTGCCGACCCGGGCAAAGCTCGATCTCGGCGGCTGGGAGGCCGAGGACATCTTCGCGCATTCGTGATGCGTGCCCCGGACGCAGCGCAGCACGCAGTGATGCGCTGCTGAGTCGGGGCCATGTTTCCACGCGTCGAGCGCTGGGTCCCGGCTCTGCGGAGCAGCGTGAGGCCGGACGATGCTTCGCATCGCCTAGGCTGCACCGCGTCCGGACACGGTTAAATAATCCGCTTCCGCCCCGTTTCGGTCACACTCATCGCGAGTGTCCGGGCTGCATAATCCCGCGATTGCGGGTAGAGTGACGCTATCCTGGCGTCGCCCCTTGGAGCCGCGGTGAACTCGATACAGAGCCCAGCCTATTCCACCGGCCTGGAGGCCCGCTTTGCCGCGGCGGCCCGCCACAGCCGGATGGTGCGGGCGCTGCGCGTCGCGGTCCCGGCGGCCGTGCTGCTGGCCATGGCTGTTATCGTCGCGATCTCGGTCTTCAACCCGTTCCGCATCACGGGACTGGCAAAGCTGCCCGTCGACATGAGCAATCTCGTGGTGTCAGGCACCAAGATCACCATGGAAACGCCGCACCTTGCCGGCTTCTCGACCGACCAGCGTCCATACGAATTGTGGGCCAAGGCCGCGATCCAGGATCTGGCCGACCCCGATCACGTCGAGCTCAGAACGCTGCGGGCCAAGGTCATGATGGAGGACAAGAGCACGGTGACGATGGATGCGCGCACGGGATTCTTCGACAGCAAGCAGCAGATGCTGGACCTGCGCAAAGACATCTTCCTGCAATCCTCCACCGGTTATGAAGCGAGGCTCTCGCAGGCCTATGTCGACATCAACAAGGGAACGGTGACGTCGGACGAGCATGTCGACGTCAAATTGCTGAACGGGACGCTCACCGCCGACCGGCTCAGGATCATCAACAGCGGCGAAGTGGTGCGCTTCGAAGGCAATGTCGTGATGAACCTGGTCATGGAAAGCCCTCCGGCGCCTGAGCCCGAGCCTGAACCAGCGCCACTACCGAGGACGCGGTCCGTCACCGGCAAGTCCGCCAACACGAAATGATCTTCATGATGCAGTTCTTCTCGCGCAGTTTTGCGGCCGCAGCGCTTGCGCTCGCGCTGGTCGCGTCCGGCGACGCCCATGCCCAGGGCGCCATGTCGGGCGTACCCAATGCGATGCAGGGCTTTTCGCAAAACCGCGATCAACCGATTCAGATCGAGGCGGCGTCGCTCGAAATGCGCGACAAGAAGAAGGAAGCGACCTTCTCCGGAAACGTGAAGGTCGTGCAGGGCGACACCACCATGACCTCGAAGTCGCTGGTGGTGTTCTACGATTCCGGCCCGGCGCCGGCGACGCCTGCACCCGCCGCGCCGAAGGGATCGAAATCCGCGCCGATGCAGTCCGCGACGCCGGGGCCCGGCGGCAGTTCGTCGATCCGCCGGCTGGAAGCCAAGGGCTCGGTCGTGGTCACGCAAAAGGACCAGGTCGTGACGGGCGAGACTGCGATCTTCGACACGCGAGCCAACCTCATCACCATGGTGGGTGGGGTTGTGCTGACCCAGTGCAAGAACGTGCTCCGCGGCGACCGCCTCAAGGTCGACATGACCACCGGCGTGTCACGGGTCGAATCCGACAGCGGCAAGGTCCAGGGCATGTTCCTACAGGGCCAGGATTGCGGGTCGGGATCGGGCGGGTCGAAGTCGGCGCCGGCTCCGGTACAGATACCGTCGCTGATCCCCGGCAAAAAATAATATAGATCAGCGACTTAAAGATTATTTGGGGCTCGTGCGGTTGAAGCCGGTGGCGCGAGCCTGTATCTACTGGGCAGGGCGCACGGCGGGGTGTTTCGCTGGGCAGGGGACATCCATTCATTCATGGTTCGCTAGCGAAGCGATTCGCCGGCGGACGCATCACGGAATCACCGTGAAAGGCGTAAGCGAAGCGGGATGGTGGATTTATTCGGCATGTTCCGTCGACGCCCCGCGAAACGCGGCGCCCCTGGGTTTGCGCGTTCGCGCGACGACATCACCGCGCTCGGCGATTCCTTCGGCGACATGCTGACAAGCCCGGTGCGCGATGCGCCGCCGAGGGCGCGCTCCGCTTCTTTGTCCGGGCTGGATTTGCCGCAGCCGCAGCCCGATGTAGACCCGCCGCGCGAGGAGAGGCCGCGTCCCCGTGCGCAAGCCCGCCCCAAGGCCAATGGCGGCGAAGCGCCGCGCCTGATCAAGCGGCCCGGCTTCCTCGCGGTGCACAGCGTGGAAAAGAGCTTCGGCACCCGTCAGGTGGTGCGCGGCGTCAGCATCTATGTCCGCCGCGGCGAGGCGGTCGGCCTGCTCGGCCCGAACGGCGCCGGCAAGACCACGGTGTTCTACATGATCACCGGACTGATCAAGGCCGATCGCGGCGCCATCGAACTCGACGGCCACGACGTGACCAAGCTGCCGATGTATCAGCGCGCGCGGCTCGGCATCGGCTATCTGCCGCAGGAAGCCTCGATCTTTCGCGGCCTCACCGTGGAACAGAATATTCGCGCCGTGCTCGAGGTCGTCGAGCCCAGCCGCAAGAAGCGCGAGGCCGAGCTCAACTCGCTGCTCGATGAATTCAACATTACGCGCTTGCGCAAATCACCCTCGATCGCGCTATCCGGCGGCGAGCGCCGCCGCGTCGAAATCGCGCGCGCGCTGGCGACGCGTCCGAACTACATGCTGCTCGACGAACCCTTTGCCGGCATCGATCCGATCGCGGTGGGCGACATTCAGGACCTCGTCCGCCACCTGACCAACCGCGGCATCGGCGTCCTGATCACCGACCATAATGTGCGCGAAACACTCGGCCTGACCGACCGCGCCTATATCGTCTATGCCGGGCAGATCCTGACCGAGGGCAGTCCGGAAGAAATCGTCAACGATCCGGATGTACGCCGCCTTTACCTTGGCGAGGAATTCCGCCTCTAGCCCTTTTTTCGCGCGCGTCAAGGCGTGTACAAGGGCTCTGGACTAATATAAGCAAGAATCGGACCAACTTTTCAGTGGATCGGTTCTTGGCCTCATGGCGCTGACGCAGAGATTAGAGTTCCGCCAGTCGCAGTCGCTGGTGATGACGCCGCAATTGATGCAGGCGATCAAGCTGCTGCAACTGTCGAATCTCGACCTGTCGGCTTTCGTCGAGGAGGAGCTGGAGCGCAATCCGCTGCTGGAGCGTGCCAGCGACGGTCCCGAAGCCCCGGTGGCCGGCGAGCCGGCCGCCGAACGTGCCGAGTTCTCCGATTCGGCCGATTCCGGCAGCTATGGCGAGGAAGGCGGCGGCGACGCCTCCGATATGGGCACCAGCCCAGGAAGCGACGCCTTCGAGCCCGGTCAGGAGGACTGGCTGAACCGCGATCTCGGCACCCGTTCCGAGATCGAGCAGACGCTGGACACCCCGCTCGACAACGTCTTTTCCGAAGAACCCGCCGAAGCCGCCGCCCGCGTGGCGCAGGATGCGGCGCCGACCGCCTACACCGAATGGGGCGGCGGCGCCTCCAACGACGACGATTACAATCTGGAGGCCTTCGTCGCCGCCGAGGTGACGCTCGGCGGCCACCTTGCCGAGCAGCTCGCGGTGGCGTTCAGCGGGCCGGCGCAGCGGATGATCGGACAATATCTGATCGATCTCGTCGACGATGCCGGCTACCTGCCGCCGGATCTTGGGCAGGCCGCCGAACGGCTGGGCGCCTCGCAAGGGGATGTCGATGCGGTGCTGTCAGTGCTGCAGAAATTCGATCCGCCCGGCGTCTGTGCGCGGAATTTGAGCGAGTGCCTCGCAAACCAGCTCCGCGAACTCAACCGCTACGACCCCGCCATGCAGGCGCTGGTGGAAAATCTCGATCTGCTCGCGAGACGCGATATAGCCTCGTTGCGCAAATTGTGCGGCGTCGACGACGAAGACATCACCGACATGATCGGCGAGATCCGCCGGCTCGATCCGAAGCCCGGCCTCAAGTTCGGTTCGGCGCGCACGCAGACCATGGTGCCCGACGTCTATGTGCGGCCCGGCCCGGATGGCGGCTGGCATGTCGAACTCAACAGCGACACCTTGCCGCGCGTGCTGGTCAATCAGGTCTATTACACGCAGCTTTCGAAGACGATCCGCAAGGACGGCGACAAATCCTATTTCAGCGACTGTCTGCAGAACGCGACCTGGCTGGTCCGCGCGCTCGATCAACGCGCCCGCACCATCCTGAAGGTCGCCACCGAAATCGTCCGCCAGCAGGACGGTTTCTTCACGTATGGCGTTGCGCATCTGCGGCCGCTGAATCTGAAGGCGGTGGCGGATGCGATCCAGATGCACGAATCGACGGTGTCACGCGTCACCGCCAACAAATATATGGCGACCAATCGCGGCAGCTTCGAGCTGAAATATTTCTTTACCGCCTCGATTGCGTCGGCCGACGGCGGCGAGGCGCATTCGGCGGAGGCGGTCCGCCACCACATCAAGCAACTGATCGATGCGGAAGCGGCGAGCGCGATCCTCTCCGACGATACCATCGTGGAACGATTGCGCGAATCCGGCATTGATATTGCCCGCCGCACGGTCGCGAAATACCGCGAAGCGATGCGCATTCCTTCCTCGGTCCAGCGCCGCCGCGATAAACAGAGTATGCTCGGTAACGCACTTTCCGCTCCCGCCACTTCCTCCGACCGGTCCCGCGATACGGCTCCGGCCTGATTGCGTTCGCGTCAAATCGGGATAGTGTCGGTTCCCCGACAGAGCGTGATCCGGAAAAAGCGGCTCCGGTTTCCCGAAAGGATCATGCTCCGGCAACACCAGAGTAGTCGAGGCATCAGCGAGGCATCCAATGACCCTCCGAATCTCCGGAAAAAGCATCAGTGTCGGCGACGCCCTTCGTTCGCGCGTCAGCGAGCGCACCGATGAGGTCTTGAGAAAATATTTCGACGGCAATTATTCCGGCCACATCACGCTGAGCAAGGACGGCTTCGGCTTCCGTACCGATTGCGCGCTGCATCTGGATTCCGGGATTACGCTGGAGGCCGATTCCAACGCCACCGATGCCTATGCCAGCGCCGATCAGGCGCTGCTGATGATCGAAAAGCGTCTGCGCCGCTACAAGAGCCGGCTGAAGGACCGCTCGGCCCGCAAGGCCTATGCGGCTTCCGCGGCGCTGGCGGAGATGGGCGGGCCGTCGCTCGATGCGCCGAGCTATGTGATCGAGGCGCTGGCGGAGGGCGACGAGGAGGTCACGTCCTATAGCCCGGTCATCATTGCCGAGGCGACCACGTCGCTGAAGCGGCTGTCGGTCAGCGAGGCGGTCATGGAACTGGATCTGACCGGGGCTGCCTGCATTGTGTTCCAACACGGCTCCAGCGGCCGGGTGAACATCATTTACCGCCGTACCGACGGCAATGTCGGCTGGGTCGATCCCCCCTCGGTTACCCCCTGAGATAGATATATGTCCGATGGCATTGACGCCCCCATTTGCCCTCCCTATGGTCCGCCGCCCTTATGCATAGAGCGCAGGAACTGGCCCTTCGGGAGTTGGCACCGCGCATGCGTTGGAGTAGAAGCCCCCCAGATCGGGACCCGTGCTTGAGCCCGCCTCCCGCCCCATCTTCTTGACGCCCTAGTTCTAGAACCTACTTCGCAACCAGACGGTTCAATTCACCTCGGAACGCCCAATGACGATTACCGATCTGGTCGCACCCGAGGCGATTCTCCCGGCTTTGAAGGTCATCAGCAAGAAACAGGCGCTGCAGGAGCTTGCGGCCCGCGCTGCTGCGCTGACCGGCCAGAACGAGCGCTCGGTGTTCGAGGTGCTGTTGCAGCGCGAGAAATTGGGTACTACCGCTGTCGGCTACGGCGTCGCCATTCCGCACGGCAAGCTGCCGAAACTTGAAAAGCTGTTCGGGTTCTTTGCGCGCCTCGAACGCCCGATCGATTTTGAGGCAATGGACGGCCAGCCGGTCGACCTGATCTTCCTGCTGCTGGCCCCGGAAGGCGCAGGCGCCGATCATCTGAAGGCGCTGGCGCGAATCGCGCGGTTGCTGCGTGACCAGGACGTCGCCAAGAAGCTGCGCGCCTCGCGCGATGCCCAGGCGATCTATTCGGTGCTCGCCCTGCCGCCGGCAAGCGCGGCCTAGTTTCTTTAGGCGGAACAGGGTTTCTACGGTCGGTAGTGCACCGGATAAACGCAATTTTAAACTAATTGGCAGCTATTTCGTTCGCTGGGATTTTTTTCTCACCCGGAGAACATTGCCATGACGCTGCGGCTGACAATTTCGCGCGCAATATTGATTTTTGGATTGGTTACCGCATTGGGTCTCGGTGCCGTGATTGCCACCAGTGTTTATGGGCTGTCGCAGCTCAAGGTCGGCGGCCCGCTGTACAACCAGATCAAGCTCGGCAACGACCTGATCGCCGACATCCTGCCACCGCCGGAATACGTCATCGAAGCCTATCTCGAGGCCACCCTCGTGCTGCACGATCCGGCGCAGCTTTCGGCGCATCGCGACCGGATTGCGCAGCTCAAGAAGGAATATGACGAGCGGCACGATTTCTGGGTCAAGTCCGACCTCGACCCGACGCTCAAGACCAAGCTGGTGGAGAAATCCGATAGCGAGGTACGCCGCTTCTGGACCGCGATCCAGCAAGGTCTGTTGCCCGCGCTCGCCAGGGGCGACGGCGCAGCCGCCGCGAAATCCTACGCTGAAATCACCGCACGTTATACCGCGCACCGCGCCATCATCGACGACATCGTCAAGCAAACCAACGACCAGAACGCAGCGACGGAAGTCGCGGCGACGGGGCGCGTCAGCACGTTCACGTTGCTATTGTGGGGCGTTTCGGCCGCAGTGTTTCTCGTCATCGGCGCAGGCATTTTCGGCGTGGCATTCGGCGTCATTCGTCCCATCGCGGAAATGACCGAGGTGATGAAGGGCCTTGCCGGCGGCGACCTCAACGTCTCGGTCCCGGCGCTCAGCCGCGGCGATGAAGTGGGCGCCATGGCGCGCGCGGTCCAGGTCTTCAAGGATAACGCGCTGCGCGTTCAGTCGATGGAACAGGAGCAGGCCGGCCTGAAGCTGAAGGCGGAAGGCGACCGCAAGGCCGCGATGCAGCAGATGGCGGACGGCTTTGATTCCGCGATCGGAAAAATCATCCAGACCGTATCGACCGCCTCGTCCGAACTCGAATCATCGGCCGGACAACTGACCAAGACCGCCGAAGTGACCCAGGTGCTCTCGGCGACGGTCGCCGCCGCCTCGGAGCAGTCCTCGGCCAACGCGCAGTCCGCGGCTGCGGCGGCGGACCAGATGGCTTCATCGGTGTCGGAGATCGGCCGCCAGGTCCAGGATTCGCACAAGATCTCGCGTGAGGCGGTGAGTCAGGTCGAGCAGACCAATGCGCGGATCGCCGATCTCGCCCAGTCCGCCAGCCGGATCGGCGAAGTGGTCAAAATGATCAGCGCGGTGGCCGAGCAGACCAACCTCCTGGCGCTGAACGCCACGATCGAAGCGGCGCGCGCCGGCGAGGCGGGACGGGGATTTGCCGTCGTCGCATCCGAAGTCAAGGCGCTTGCCGCGCAGACTGCGAAGGCGACCGAGGAAATCAGCGAGCAGATCGGGCAGATGCAATCGGCGACCAATCAGTCGGTATCTGCCATTCAGGAAATCGGCGGCACGATCGGCCGCATCGCGGAAATCTCGCAGGCGATCGCGGCAGCCGTGGAAGAGCAGGGCGCCGCGACGCAGGAAATCTCGCGCAACGTGCAGCAGGCGGCGCAGGGAGCCACGCAGGTCGCGGGCAGCATCACCGATGTCAACCGCGGCGCGACCGATACCGGCGCGGCATCGACGCATGTGCACGGGCTGGCCCAGTCCCTGCTGGGACAGAGCAATCATCTCAAAGGTGAGGTGGAGAAATTCCTCTCGACCGTGCGCGCGGCGTGAGCTGATCAAAAATTATTATGAAGGACGATACGCGGGCGACGCCCGCGTATCCGAAACCCTCTTATCACATTCGCCCGGCATCAGACCAGCGACACCGGCGAAGCTTCGTCAGTGACAGCAGCAAGCGCTGCGTCAGTGACTGCGGAAGGCCGCGTCAGTGCACGCTGACGGCCTGAAGCTCGTTGCTCCATGCGTTGGCGATCGCAGCTTCGCGGCTGTCGGTCAGCATGATCGGGGTGCCGTCGGCGGCATGCAGCGCGAACAGTTTCAGTCCGGGCGCGATTTTCGGCGCCTGCGGAAACAGTCCCGGCACATCCTCGGAACGGACTTGTTTCACGTAGGCGATATGGCCTTCACCAAGATGGGCCAGCGCCTCAACGGAAACTTTTTCGGGTTCGAAGGTCACACTCACGTCACTCATGGTCTCGACTCCTTCTGGGTCTAAGCGGTCGAGTCCGCTACTTGTTCCATTATTCGTGCTCATTGATAGCAATTGTCTTAACGACCCTTTCAGGCTCCGGCCTGGCGAGGTCGATCGACAACAGCCCGTTTTTCAGATCCGCGCCCAGCACGTGCATCCCCTCCGCCAGCACGAAGGTGCGCTGGAAGTGGCGCGCGGCGATGCCGCGATGGATGTATTGCCGGGCCTTGTCGTCCTGCTGGCGGCCCCGGATCACGAGCTGGTTTTCCTCAATGGTCACATCGAGTTGGTCACGGGTAAAACCCGCCACCGCAAGCGTGATGCGTAAACGCTCGGGCTGGCCGTTGGCACGGTCACACCGCTCGATGTTGTAGGGAGGATAACCGTCGGCGCCTTTGACGACGCGATCAAGCGCACGCTCGATTTCGTCGAACCCAAGCAGGAACGGACTGGATAACGAAGGAACACGAGACATTACAAAGTCCTCTCGAAGCGACTTTGAGGGGCCCTTGCGGCGCCCCATTCAACCGGCCGGCCGACTTGCCGTCCGGTCACCAGGGAATATGGGGGTGATTTGGGAACGGTTCAAGCGCCTCTGAAAGCTGTGTAAATCGGCCGCGGCGGGGTTTTTCACGTCAGTTGGAGCTGGTTTCGCATCCCCGGAATAAGGGTCAGGAACCCACGCGCTTGCGGCCGTCGGCGGTAAACAAATGCAGCTTGTCGCTGGCGGCCACCGCCCTGATTCGCTCGCCGATGGCGGGACCGATGGCGCCGGGAATCCGCACGATCACCTCGCCCGGCGGCAGCTCGCCGGGGGTGGCGGCGACGCCCTGGATTTCCTGCTGCCTCGTACCGTAGACGAAGGTTTCGGCGCCGACCCGCTCGATCGCTTCCACCGTGAGGCCAAGCGCCACGCCGCCGGAAACCGTTTCGTTCGTGATGACGAAATCCTCAGGGCGAATGCCGAGAATGCCGGCCTCGGTGATGCGGATATCGCCGGCCAATTGCGATTTGATCTCGTCTGAGCGCAGCGGCATCAGATTCATCGGCGGCGCGCCGATGAAGGAGGCGACGAAGGTGGTCGCGGGCTTCTGGTAGATGTCGAGCGGATTGCCGATCTGCTCGACCTGGCCGCCGTTCATGACCACGAGAATATCGGCCAGCGTCATCGCCTCAAGCTGGTCGTGGGTGACGTAGATCGAGGTCGTGGAGAGGCGGCGCTGCAGTTTGCGGATTTCGACGCGCATGGCGATGCGCAGCTTGGCGTCGAGGTTCGACAAGGGTTCGTCGAACAGAAACACCTTCGGCTGCCGCACGATCGCGCGTCCCATCGCCACGCGCTGGCGCTGGCCGCCTGACAATTGCCGCGGCTTGCGCTCGAGCATCGCGCCGAGTTCGAGAATCCGCGCGGCTTCCTCCACGCGGGTCTTGATCTCGGGTTCGGCCATGCCGCGGTTGCGCAGGCCGTAGGCCATGTTGTTGTAGACGCTCATATGCGGGTAGAGCGCGTAGTTCTGGAACACCATCGCGATATCGCGGTCGGCCGGCTCGATCTGGTTAACGACGCGGCCGCCGATGTCGATCTCGCCGCCCGTGATGGTCTCCAGCCCTGCGACCATGCGCAACAGCGTGGATTTGCCGCAGCCGGACGGGCCGACCAGCACGCAGAACTGGCCGTCTCCGACATCGAAATCGATGCCCTTGATGGCTTCGAAGCCACCGGCATAGGTTTTTCTGACGTTACGAAGGGTGACGTTGGCCATGACTACCCTACTTCTCCGTCTCGACCAGGCCGCGCACGAACAGCCGCTGCATGAACACGACGACCGCGACCGGCGGCAGCATCGCGAGGATCGCGGTCGCCATCGCGAGTTGCCATTCGGCGAGTTCGTCGGTCGTATACAGCATCTTCTTGATGCCGATGACGATGGTTTGCATCGAATCCTGCGTGGTGATCAGAAGCGGCCACAAATATTGATTCCAGCCATAGATGAACTGGATCACGAACAGGGCTGCGATCGTCGTCACCGACAGCGGCAGCAGCGTATCCCAGAAGAACCGGAACGGGCCTGCGCCGTCGATCCGCGACGCCTCCAGCAATTCCTCAGGGATGGTCATGAAGAACTGCCGGAACAGCAGCGTTCCCGTGGCGGACGCAATCAACGGAAGGATCAGTCCGGCATAGGTGTCGAGCATCTTGAGGTCGGCCACCACCTTGTAGGTCGGATAGATGCGGACCTCTACGGGGAGCATCAGCGTGACGAAGATGATCCAGAACGCGGTCTTGCGGAACGGAAAGCGGAAGTACACCACCGCATAGGCGGACAGCATCGAAATGAAGATTTTGCCGAGCGCAATGCCGAAAGCGGAGATGAACGAGTTAATCAGCATCTGCGCGACCGGCTCGCGGCTGGTGCGGGCGCCGCCGACGAATACCGCGCGGTAGTAATTTTCCAGCATTTGGTCGCCGGGCGACAGCGGCATTCTGCCGCCGACCACGGTGGCGGCGTCGTGGGTGGAGGCAATCAGCGCCAGATAAACCGGAAAGGCGACGATGAAGACGCCGAGCGTGAGGATCGCATAGGCGATGATGTCGCTGAGCGGGCGGTGCTCGACCATCAGTACTGCACCTTGCGCTCGACGTATTTGAACTGGATCGCGGTCAGCGCGATCACGATCACCATCAGCACCACCGATTGCGCGGCCGAGCCGCCGAGATCGCCGCCGAGCCGCCCGTCGGCAAACACCTTGTAGACCATGGTGGTGGTCGCGCCGGCCGGGCCGCCGCCGGTGACCGCGTCGATGATGCCGAAGGTGTCGAAGAAGACGTAGACGACATTGACAACCAGGAGGAAGAACGTGGTCGGCGACAGCAGCGGAAAGGTAATGGTCCAGAACCGGCGCAGCGGACCCGCACCGTCAATCGCGCTGGCTTCCAGCACGCTCTTGGGGATCGACTGCAGGCCCGCCAGGAAGAACAGGAAATTGTAGGAGATCTGCTTCCACACCGCGGCCATCACCACGAGGGCCATGGCGTGGTTGCCGTTCAGCAGCGGATTCCAGTCGAAATTCATCCAGCGCAGCGGCCGCGCTAGCGTGCCGAGCGAGGGATGAAACATGAAGATCCACAACACGCCGGCGACCGCGGGCGCCACCGCATAGGGCCAGATCATCAGGGTCTTGTAGGCGCCGGCGGCTTTGAGATTCTTGTCGGCCTGGGTCGCAAACAGCAGCGCGATGGAAAGCGAGAGCGCCGCGACCAGCGAGGAGAAAATTATCGTCGTCAGCATCGACGCGTAATATTCAGGCTGGGCGAACAGCGACTGGTAATTTTCCAGCCCGACAAATTCCGAGGTCAGCCCGAACGCATCCTCGCGCAGGAAGGATTGCCAGACCGCCTGGCTCGCCGGCCAGTAGAAGAATACGAATGTGATGATGAGCTGCGGAATCAGCAGCAGGTATGGAAGCAGCTTGTTGCTGAAGACGACAGACTTTTCCATTCAAGCCGCTGTGTGATGCGAGAGAGGCTCCCTCCCCGGGACGGAGAGGGAGCCCTGGTCGGTGTTATTTTGGTTGGCGTTATTTTGCCGTCTTTTCGAATGTCCGCAACATCGCATTGCCGCGCGCGACCGCGGCATCCAGCGCTTCCTTGGCGGTCTTCTTGCCGGCAAGGGCTCCTTCCAGTTCTTCGGCCCAGAGGTCGCGCATCTGCACCATGTTGCCGAAGCGCAGGCCGCGGGAGTTTTCGGTCGGCTCCTTGTTGGTCAGTTCCTTCAGCGGCGTCTGCAGCGTCGGGTTCTTCTCGTAGAAGCCGTCCTTGACCGTCTTTTCATAGGCGGCCTTGGTGATCGGCAGGTAGCCGGACTTCTGGTGCAGATCGGCCTGGCGGTCGGTCGCGGACAGGAAGGTGAAGAACTTGGCGACGCCCTTGTATTCTTCGGGCTTCTTGCCGCCCATCACCCACAGCGAGGCGCCGCCGATGATCGAGTTCTGCGGCGCGCCCTTGACGTCGGGATAGTAGGGCATCGGCGCCGAGGTGAAGTCGAACTTGGCGGTGCTCTTGGCTGTCGCGTAGTAACCCGAGGAAGTCAGGAAGATCGCGCATTCGCCCGAAGCAAAGCGGTTCTCGCTGGCGTTGGCGCGGCCGGCATAGTCATAGGTCTTGTCCTTCTGAAGCTCGATCAGGTTCTCCAGATGCTTCACATGCAGCGGCGAGTTGAATGTCAATACGGTGTCGAAACCGTCGAGGCCATTCGCCTTGGTGCCGATCGGCACGTTATGCCAGGCCGAAAACTGCTCGATATGCACCCAGCTCGCCCAGGCGTTGGAGAATCCGCAGGTCGTGTGCCCGGCCGCCTTCAGCTTCTTGGCGGCGTCGAACACTTCCGGCCAGGTCTTCGGAATCTCGGCGATGCCGGCCTTCTTCAATTCGTCCTTATTGATCCACATCACCGTCGACGAGGAATTGAAGGGGAATGACAGCATGTCGCCCTTCGAGGTCGAGTAGTAGCCGGTGATGGCCGGCAGATAGGCCTTGGGGTCGAACGGTTCGCCGGCATCCTTCATCAGCTGGTAAACCGGCTTGATGGCGCCGGTGGCGCTCATCATCGTGGCGGTGCCGACCTCGAACACCTGAATGATGTGCGGCGCGGTGCCGGCGCGGAAGGCGGCAATGCCGGCATTCATGGTGTCGGGATAGCTGCCCTTGAAGGTCGGGACGACCTTGTAGTCGGACTGGCTGGCGTTGAATTCTTCGGCGAGCTTGTTGACGATGTCGTTGTTGCCGCCGGTCATGGCGTGCCACCACTGGATCTCGGTCGCAGCGTAAGCAGGCGTTGCGAGCGCCAGCGCAGCAGTGACTGCCGCCGCTGCGCCGAATTGTCGAAGTACCATGGAATTCCTCCGGGTTGGGGTCGTCATCTTCGTTTCGCGCGATAACAGCGCCGGATGACGTGCAAATGACCGTATAAGCGAAAGGATGGTAGGGGGAAAGCGTGCGCCGAGGGAAGCGGGAAAATAGGCGAAGGCCAGTGAGCTCAATCAGCGCCGTCGCCCCTGCGAACTTTCGCAGGGGCGACCAGTAGCTAGCGCTTGCGCTCGGAGCCGCAGACCGCGCCCTTGGCGACCAGTGCTTCGATCTCGCCCTCCGAGAAGCCGAACTCGCCCAGCACCTCGGCTGTGTGCTGGCTGAATTTCGGCGGCGTGCGGCGCAGGCTGGGCTTGGTGCGCTCGAGCCGGATCGGGGAGGCGACGCCCTTGTACCAATCCTTGGTAATGATATCGCCGCGATGCAGCGTATGCGGGTTGGTCAGCGCCTGGTCGATCTTCTGCACCGGACCCGCCGGCAGGCCGGCTCCCAGCAGGCGATCGCAGAGCGGTTCGGCCTCGTGCTGGCTGAACACGGCGGCAAGCTCGGCACGCAACGCGTCGCGGTTGGCGATGCGGTCCTTGTTGCGGGCAAAGCGCGGGTCGGTGCCGAGTTCGGGCTTGCCGATTTCCTTGGCGAGCTTGCGGAAGGTGCCGTCATTGCCGACGCCGATGAAAATATTGTCGGTTTTGGTCGGGAAGATCGCGTACGGCACAAGGTTCGGGTGCTCGTTGCCGGTCAGCCCCGGCGGCTTGCCGTGCATGAAATAATTAGCGGTGTGCGGATGCATGATCGCAAGGCCGGTTTCATACAGTGTGGTTTCGAGAAACTGGCCGAGGCCCGAGCGCTGCCGCTCCGACAGCGCCATCAGAATGCCGATCGCCGCATAAAGCCCGGTGGTGATGTCGACCAGGGGAACGCCGATCCGCATCGGGCCGCTTTCCGGCGAGCCCGTTGCCGCGATCATGCCGGTCATGGCCTGGATGATGGCGTCATAGCCGGGATTGCCGCCGCGCGGGCCGTCGGCGCCGAAGCCGGAAATCCGGCAATGCACCAGCTTTGGGAATTTGGCGCGCAGCACGTCGTTGCCGATGCCCCATTTGTCGAGCGTGCCCGGCTTGAAATTCTCGATCAGGACGTCGGCGGTCTCCAGCATCTTCATCAGCACGGCGCGCCCGCCTTCGGCGGCGAGGTCGAGCCCGATCGAGCGCTTGTTGCGATTGATGCCGACGAAATAGGCCGCGTCTTCCTCGTGGAACGGAGGGCCCCAGTCGCGCTCGTCGCCGGCCGGCGGTTCGACCTTGATGACGTCGGCGCCGTGGTCGGCGAGAATTTGCGTGCAATAGGGGCCGCCGAGCACGCGCGTGAGATCGATCACGCGCAGGCCGGTCATTGCGCCCGGAGCGGCTACAGAACTCATGGATAAGAACCTTCGCTCAAGGAGAAAATCGAAGTCTTGAGCTAGCGGTCTTCAGGCGCGGCGGCAATGGCGTCTCGCGCACAGGCGCATGACGCCGCCGCCGTAGCAAAGCTTTCGGCAAATTCTGTGGGCGAACGGTCGGCCGGCGTTCGCGAGCGGGCCGTTCGAATCTCGTCGTCAGACGACGGTCAGGCGGACATCGATGTTGCCGCGGGTGGCGTTGGAATACGGGCACACCTGATGCGCCTTCGCCACCAGGGCTTCGGCTTCCGCCTTGGGAACGCCGGGCAGCGAGACGGCGAGTTCGACATCAAGGCCAAAGCCGCCGGCGGAACGCGGGCCGATGCCGACGGTGGAGGTCACGGAGGCGTCCGCGGGCACCTTCGGGCCGCCTTGCGAGGCGACGAACTTCATCGCGCCGATGAAGCAGGCGGCATAGCCGGCCGCAAACAGCTGCTCGGGATTGTTGCCGGCGCCACCGCCGCCGCCGAGCTCCTTCGGGGTCGCGAGCTTGACGTCGAGCGCGCCGTCGAGGGTGGCGGCGGTGCCGTCACGGCCGCCGGTGGCCTTGGCGCTAGTCTTGTAGAGCACGTTCACGGACATGTGGTTCTCCCTGGGTTTGCCGTTTCGATGGGATTTATATTGCACACGATTTGATTGTGCACAATATAAATTATTGCGAGGTCCGCGATCTAATCGTATACAATTGAAATCAAGCGCTTACGGTTCCGGATCGGGGGCAGGGGCGCTGTCCGTTGACGAGGTTGTGATGGCCAGGAAACACGCGGCCGACCTGCCGCTCAGGCTCGATAATCAGCTCTGCTTTGCGGTGTATTCCACCGCGCATGCGTTCAACCGCGTCTACAAGCCGCTGCTCGACAAACTCAGCCTGACCTATCCGCAATATCTGGTGATGCTGGTGCTGTGGGAGCGCGACGGCGTGCCGGTCAAGGACATCGGCGAGCGGCTGCTGCTGGATTCCGGCACGCTGACCCCACTGCTCAAGCGGCTGGAGACGGCCGAACTCGTCAGGCGCACGCGTAGCACTGAGGACGAGCGCCAGGTGCTGATCGCGCTAACGCCAAAGGGCGAGGCGCTGCGGGAAAAGGCCCGGGCTGTGCCGCAATCGATTCTCGCGGCCTCAGCTTGCTCGGTCGGCGAACTCGTAGCGATGAAGAACGAGATCGTCGCGCTACGCGATCGGTTGAATGCGGTGTTGGGGGAGTAGCCCGGCTTCGCCCTACGGGCTACGCCCCGGCAGCCTTCTCTAGGAAAGGGTTTGCCGAACTGAAGCTGGCGAAGCCAGCGAAGGCTGGGGCAGCTGCTAGAGGCGTTTTTTGGCGAAGGCGCGGCCGGAGGCGGACTTCAGGTATTTTTCGAACGCGACCGCCTGGGCCTCATCGCTAAACGCGACGTAAGTCTTGATCCGCCATGGCCCGTACTTCGAAGTGTGCGGGACTTCGCCGGCATTGTGCTTTGCCAGTCGGGCGCGCAAGTCGTCTGTGATGCCGACATAGAAGTGCTGGGAATCGAGACTTTCGAGAATGTAGACATATTTCATGGGCCACCCTGCTGTCGGCGCGCGCCGTCGACGTGTTCGCAGGATATCGCGCTTGGAGGCAGGCAAAAGGGGATGGTCGGATAGAGCCCGGCTTCGCCCTTCGGGCTACGCCGCGGCAGCCTTCGCTTGCTTCGCTACGATGGAGCGCGGCGTGGCTTGCCCAGCCGTAGCTCGCGAAGCGAGCGAAGGCTGGTGGAGCCAGGCGGGATCGAACCGCCGACCTCTTGCATGCCATGCAAGCGCTCTCCCAGCTGAGCTATGGCCCCGTAGAATCGCAGCGCCTCAAATCAGCGTGCGGGCATGACCCTGAACCACAGTTCTGGGCCGATCTCAAGTCTCTTCGTCGCCTCCGACATCACCGATGATGTCGGTGACGTCCTCATCGCCCTCTTCCTCGTCGGGGATGAAGGTGGAATCGTCGTCGTCATCGCCCTCGATGGTCTCGTCGATCTCGATGTCGTCTTCCGATTCGGGAACCACGGCCTTGACCTTGCCGGTATTTTCCTCGGCGTCGGCCTCCTCGAGCGAGACCAACTCTTCGGCCTCGGCGGCCTCCGGTTCGGCAGCGGCGGTGGCCGAAGCGGCAGCGGCAGCGCGTGCGGCATCGCCACGGGCGGCCCGCGGCGGCGCAACCGGCGCAATCGGGACCACCTCGCCGGTGTAGGGCGAAATCACCGGGCTCTTGTTCAGGTCGTAGAATTTCTTACCCGTCGTCGGGCAAATGCGTTTAGTTCCGAGATCGGACTTGGCCACGTGTGGATCCTGGGAATTTCTGAAAAACGGTGCTTCACTTGGCTAGTTAAGGGGCTGGTGTCAATAGCAGTTTGTCGCATTTGACGGCCGCGTGACGCCGTGTGGCCCATGTGGTACTGCCGCCCCCGCAGAGGACCCCAATCTTGAGCCATTCAACCACCCAAACCCCGCTGGAATCCCGCGCAAGCGGCCCTTTGAGCGGCAAAGTCCGCGTTCCCGGCGACAAGTCGATTTCGCACCGCGCCCTCATCCTGGGGGCGCTTTCGGTCGGCGAAACCAGGATTTCCGGCCTGCTCGAGGGCGAAGATGTGCTCAATACCGCCAAATCCATGCAGGCGCTGGGCGCCAGGGTCGAGCGGACCGGGCCCTTTGCGTGGCAGGTCGACGGTGTGGGCGTGGCGGGCTTTGCCCAGCCGGCTTCCCCACTCGATTTCGGTAATTCCGGCACCGGCTGCCGGCTGGTGATGGGGGCGGTGGCGGGGTGCCCGATCACCGCCGTGTTCGACGGCGACGCCTCGCTGCGGTCCCGCCCGATGCGCCGGATCCTTGATCCCTTGGAATTGATGGGTGCCAAAGCCGGTGAGACCAAGGAAGGCGGCCGCCTGCCGCTGACGCTGCACGGTGCCCGCGATCCCGTGCCGATCCTCTACCGCACCCCGGTGGCCTCGGCCCAGATCAAGTCGGCGGTGCTGCTGGCGGGACTTGCCGCGCCTGGTATCACCACGGTCATCGAGCAGGAAGCAAGCCGCGATCACACCGAGCTGATGCTGAAACATTTCGGCGCCGAGATCGCCTCGGTTCGTGAAGGCAGCCACGGCCGCAAGATCACGCTGACGGGCCAGGGCGAACTGCATGGCGCCGACGTCGTGGTGCCTGCCGATCCGTCCTCGGCCGCATTCCCGATCGTGGCGGCGCTGGTCGTCGAAGGCTCCGACGTGATCTTCGCCGACGTCATGACCAATCCGCTGCGGACCGGCCTGTTCACGACGCTGCGCGAGATGGGCGCCTCCATCGAGGAGAGCGAACTCCGCGGCGATGCCGGCGAACCGATGGCGACCTTGCGCGTGCGCGCATCGAAACTGCGCGGCGTCGAGGTGCCGCCGGAGCGCGCGCCCTCGATGATCGACGAATATCTGGTGCTCGCGGTCGCTGCCTCCTTTGCCGAAGGCACCACCATCCTGCGCGGCCTGCAGGAATTGCGCGTCAAGGAATCCGACCGGCTCGAGGCGACCGCCGCCATGCTGCGCGTCAACGGCGTCAGGGTCGAGGTCGCAAGCGACGATTTGATCGTCGAGGGCAGGGGCCACGTGCCCGGTGGCGGCCTCGTCGCCACCCACATGGATCACCGCATCGCGATGTCCGCGCTGGTGATGGGACTGGCCGCCGACAAGCCGGTCAAGGTCGACGACACCGCCTTCATCGCCACCAGCTTTCCGGATTTCATCCCGATGATGCGCTCGCTCGGAGCTGAGTTTTCATGAGGCGAACGGGTTACATTGAGCAAAGTGAGAACTTCAATGCGCCCACAAACGCTTGCTGAGGCCGTCGAGAGGATCCAGAGCGGTGAGCCGCAGGATGCGATGCTCGCGCAGTTTGTAGACACTTTTGATTTGGCGAAAACCGACGGGGATCGCTACGCGTCGATTGAGCGTGAGCCGAAATTGACAGGTGATAGCCGGCTTGACGCCCTCGTGGGCGCAATCGCCGAATATCTGGCAAAGCAGCGCCGGTTGGGGCGCGTTCCACACTGGGTTTGCGATCCCGCACGCCGTCTGGATCATCCCTGGTTTACGGCGGCCGCCCCATCGGACGCCATGCGCGAATTCCTGACCTTCAGCAGCCCCGCAGAGTTTGCTTCCCGCAACATTTTCACCGAAGAACGGCCGCTGCGTCGCGCGCGCGGCCCCAAGCAATAGGGTATCATGATCATCGCCATCGACGGGCCGGCGGCTTCCGGCAAGGGCACGCTCGGCAAACGTCTCGCCCACCATTACGGCTATCGCCACCTTGACACCGGCGTCATCTATCGCGCTGTGGCGAAGGCGCTGCTGGATGAGGGCTACGATCTCACCGACGAGGCGCGGGCGGTGGCGGTTGCCATGGAGCTCGATCCCGAAAAGTTCGGACATCCCGAGTTGAAGACGCAGCGCATCGGCGATGCGGCTTCGGTCGTGTCGGCGATTCCAAGCGTGCGCGAGGCGCTGGTCAATTTTCAGCGCCAGTTCGCGGCCGATCCGCCGGGCGCCGTGCTCGACGGGCGCGACATCGGAACCGTGATCTGCCCGAACGCCGATGTGAAAATCTTTGTCGTAGCCGACCCGCATGTGCGCGCCCGTCGCCGGACGCTGGAAGCGCTGGCGCGTGGCGAAGCCGCCGACGAGGCGGCGGTGCTGGCCGACATCCTCAAGCGTGATGAACGGGACAAGAACCGCGCCGCCGCGCCCCTCAAGGCGGCGGCGGACGCCCATATCCTCGATAATTCCAATCTCGACATCGAAGGCGGCGTTCAGGCTGCCATCGCCATCGTGGAAGCCGTCCGCGCCAAGCGGGCATGAGCCGGTTTGCAGCCCCGTTTTTGGCAAAACGGCCCTGAAATCGGGCATTTCCGGCTTGCCGAAAATGGCCCTTGGGGCTATATCCACGCCCATCCGGGCCGCCATCGATGAGATCAGGGCTGTCCGAGCGGGCCGGCTGGAGGTTTGAACCCCCGCCGTCATTGGAGGAAAGCCCGCTCCAGGTTCTTGAAGTCGATACGCTCGTTTCAGGCTCCGGATAAATCAACGTATCGAACGTGCAGGCATGCTGCCGGCCCGCTGTTGCGCCTCCCGCAAACAGCGGTCGTCAGGGTTTGCGGACCCCTGACACTTCACGCCCGATGCGCCCTTTAACCCGAACGGCCGGCGATATCCCGCATTGGAGAACAAATGGCTTCGACTGCTGCTTCTTATAATCCTACCCGCGACGATTTCGCTGCGATGCTGGACGAGTCCTTCGCCGGCGGCAATCTGCAGGAAAGTTCCGTCATCAAGGGCAAGGTAGTTGCAATTGAAAAGGACATGGCCGTCATCGACGTCGGCCTGAAGACCGAAGGCCGCGTGGCGCTGCGCGAATTCGCCGGCCCCGGCCGCGAAAGCGATCTCAAGGTTGGCGACGAGGTCGAGGTGTTCCTCGACAGGATCGAGAATGCGCTCGGCGAAGCCGTGCTGTCGCGCGACAAGGCGCGCCGCGAGGAAAGCTGGGGCAAGCTCGAGAAGGCCTTCAACAACAACGAGAAGGTTCACGGCGTCATCTTCAACCAGGTCAAGGGCGGCTTCACCGTCGACCTCGACGGTGCTGTCGCCTTCCTGCCGCGCTCGCAGGTCGATATCCGCCCGATCCGCGACGTCGCTCCGCTGATGAACAACTCGCAGCCGTTCCAGATCCTCAAGATGGATCGCCGCCGCGGCAACATCGTGGTGTCGCGCCGCACGGTTCTCGAAGAGACCCGCGCCGAGCAGCGCCAGGAGCTGGTGCAGAACCTCGAAGAGGGTCAGGTGATCGACGGCGTGGTCAAGAACATCACCGATTACGGTGCGTTCGTTGATCTCGGCGGCATCGACGGCCTGCTGCACGTCACCGATATCGCCTGGCGCCGGGTTAACCACCCGACCGAAGTGCTCACCATCGGCCAGACCGTGAAAGTCAAGATCATCAAGATCAACCACGAGACCCACCGCATTTCGCTCGGCATGAAGCAGCTGCTGGACGATCCGTGGCAGGGCATCGAGGCCAAGTACCCGCTGAACGCGCGCTTCACCGGCCGCGTCACCAACATCACCGACTACGGCGCGTTCGTCGAACTGGAGCCGGGCATCGAAGGCCTGATCCACGTCTCGGAAATGTCGTGGACCAAAAAGAACATGCACCCCGGCAAGATCGTTTCGACCTCGCAGGAAGTCGAAGTGCAGGTCCTGGAAGTCGATTCGGTCAAGCGCCGCATCTCGCTCGGCCTCAAGCAGACCATGCGCAACCCCTGGGAAGTCTTCGTCGAGAAGTTCCCGGTCGGTTCGACGGTCGAAGGCGAGGTCAAGAACAAGACCGAGTTCGGTCTGTTTCTCGGTCTCGACGGCGACGTCGACGGCATGGTGCATCTGTCCGACCTCGACTGGAAGCTTCCGGGCGAGCAGGTCATCGACAACTTCAAGAAGGGCGACATGGTCAAGGCCGTGGTGCTCGACGTCGATGTCGAAAAGGAGCGCATCTCGCTCGGCGTCAAGCAGCTCGAAGGCGACCCCTTCGCAGAGCCTGGCGACGTCAAGAAGGGTGCGGTCGTGACCTGCGAAGTGCTCGAAGTGAAGGAAGCCGGCATCGAGGTGAAGATCTCGGGCACCGACTTCACCACCTTCATCAAGCGTTCGGAACTCGCCCGTGACCGCAACGATCAGCGCGCCGAACGGTTCGCCGTCGGCGAGAAGGTCGACGCCCGCGTGATCCAGTTCGACAAGAAGGCGCCGCAAGGTGCAGGTCTCGATCAAGGCGCTGGAAGTTGCCGAAGAGAAGGAAGCCATCGCGCAGTACGGCTCCTCCGATTCGGGAGCGACGCTGGGCGATATTCTCGGCACCGCGCTCAAGAATCGCGAGAAGTAAGCGCTTAGCTTATTTGTGTGCGACATCAGGCCCCGGTCTCGACCGGGGCCTTTTTTGTATCGTCATCCCCGGCCGGACCCGTAGCCCGGATGGAGCGAAGCGCAATCCGGGATAACTCAACCCGCTTGTGGGGCTGCCCCGGATTTCGCTTCGCTCCATCCGGGCTACAATTGCCCTGGGCCTTGCTTTCTTCATATTGCATCGCAATTGATGTAATCAGATAACGCTTCGCTAGCGCTGCGAGTGCAAAACGCGCTGATTATTTCAGGAGAAATTCGATGTCGCTCGATTCGGACGTGATCGTCGATCGCCGCAGAATCCGCCGCAAGCTGACCTTCTGGCGCGTCGTGGCTGGCCTGGTTGCCATCGCGGCGATCGTCACCGTCGGCGCGATCGCGACAAGGAGCGGGCCGGCTGCGCTGACGGCATCGGGATCGATCGCGCGTGTCAATATCGACGGGCTGATCCGCAGCGACCAGCAACGCGTCGAGGCGCTGGAGCGGCTGGAGAAAACGAGCCATGCCGCCGTCATCGTGCACATCAATTCGCCTGGCGGCACCACGGCCGGCTCCGAGCAACTCTATGACGCGCTGGTGCGCCTGAAGGCCAAGAAGCCGCTGGTCGTGGTGGTCGAGGGGCTGGCTGCGTCGGGCGGTTACATCTCGGCGCTCGCCGCCGATCACATCGTTGCCCGGCAGAGCTCGCTGGTCGGTTCGATCGGCGTGCTGTTCCAGTTTCCGAATTTCAGCGAGCTTATGAAGACCGTGGGCGTCAAGGTCGAGGAAGTGAAATCCTCGCCGTTGAAGGCCGCGCCCAACGGTTTCGAGCCGACCAGCCCGGAGGCGCGCGCCGCGCTCGACGCGCTGGTGAAGGATTCTTATGCCTGGTTCCGCGGCCTGGTGAAGGAGCGGCGCGCCATGGATGACGCGCTACTCGAAAAGGTCGCGGATGGCCGCGTCTTCACCGGCCGTCAGGCGGTCGAACTGAAGCTGGTCGATCAGCTCGGCGATGAAAAAGCAGCCGTGGCCTGGCTGGTTGCCGAAAAGAAGATCAAGCGCGATCTGCCGGTGCGCGATTACAAGCTGACACCGCAGTTCGGGGACCTGACGTTCCTGCGCGCGGCGGCTTCCATCGCGTTCGATGCCCTCGGCCTGAGTTCCATCGCGCGCCAGATCGAGCAGGCCGGCGTGGCACAGGCGGTCGATCAGCTCTCGCTCGACGGCATGCTGGCGCTGTGGCGCCCCGCAGCCGCGAATTGAGCCGCACCGGCTGTCCTTCGTCACATTCTCCCGCACGGCGGCTGTCGTCACAAACCCCCTCCGGGCGGTTTGTCACGCCATTTCGCGTTGCCCAAAAGTGATTTAGCGTCTTGACAGTTCAAGGTATTTTCACGGAAATGGATATCCGCCCGACCCCGGATCCCAACCTCGATGATCAAATCCGAACTTGTTCAGCGCATCGCCGAGCACAACCCGCACCTCTATCAGCGGGATGTGGAGAACATTGTGAACGCGATCCTCGATGAGATCGTGGCAGCCCTGGCGCGCGGCGACCGTGTCGAGCTGCGCGGCTTCGGCGCTTTCTCGGTCAAGCATCGCCCCGCCCGCGCAGGCCGCAATCCACGCACCGGCGCGCATGTGCCGGTCGATCAGAAGAGCGTGCCGTTCTTCAAGACCGGCAAGGAAATGCGCGAGCGGCTCAACCGCGAAAACGGCTCGCCCGAGGCCGGCGCGTAGGCGCTTTTCGGTTAGACCGGATGTAGCCGTGTTGCGGGCTTGGTGCCCGCCTTTCTCCATCACTGCGCGAGAAATGGTCATGCGAAAGTTCTTCACGGCGCTGGTCGTCATTCCCTTAGGCCTCGTCTTCATCGTCTTCGCGGTCGCCAACCGCCATTTCGTGACGGTGTCGTTCGATCCCTTCAATTCGACCGATCCGGCGATCGCGGTGTCGATGCCGCTGTTTGCCGTGATCATTGCGGTGGCCATTCTGGGGGTGGCGGCGGGCGGTGTGGCGACCTGGTTCCGCCAGCGCCACTGGCGCCGCGCGGCGCGCCAGCATGAGGCGGATGCCCGCCGGGCGAGGGCGGAGGCGGCCGATTTGCGGGCTGCGGCGGCGGTTTCCCGGGCCGATCAGCAGCGGCTTCCGGCGCCGTCGCAGTACGGTATCTATGGGGCTACAGGGCGAGACAAGCAGGGCGCGACGTTGTAGAACCCGCCCCGTCAGCTTGTTCCAATTTGCCGCGGCGGCGCTGGATCCCGCCCCCTGAGAGACCATGCCCCTGCTCGTCAAAATTTGCGGCCTGTCCACGCCCGAGACGCTCGACACAGCGCTTGAGGCGGGCGCCGACATGGTGGGATTCGTGTTCTTCTCCCCGTCGCCGCGCCATCTCGGCCTCGAGGCGGCGCGCGAGTTGGGCCGGCAGGCCAAGGGCCGAGCCGTCAAAGCGGCATTGACCGTCGATGCCGACGACGCGACGCTTGAAAACATCGTCGAGACGCTGCGGCCGGATCTCTTGCAATTGCACGGCAAGGAAACCATCGCGCGCGTACGCGACATCAAGGCGAAGTTCGCACTTCCGGTCATGAAGGTAATTGCGGTCGAGACGTCGGCCGATCTCGCCGTGCTGCCGGGCTATGCCAGCGTCGCCGACCGCATCCTGTTCGACGCCCGCGCGCCCAAGGGCGCCACCCGCCCCGGCGGGCTGGGGGCCGTGTTCGACTGGCACGTTTTGGAAAAGCTCGATCTTCAACTGCCGTTTATGGTCTCGGGCGGGCTTTCCGCCGACAACGTCGCGGAGGCGGTCCGCGTCACCCGCGCCGGCGGCGTCGATGTATCCTCCGGCGTGGAAAGCGCGCCCGGTGTCAAGGATCCCGAGATGATCCGCGCCTTTATTCGCGCCGCGCGCGCCTCCGAAGAATTGATGGTCCGATGAATCCAAACCTGCCCAACTCATTCCGCACCGGCCCCGACGAGCGCGGGCATTTCGGCATTTTCGGCGGACGCTTCGTCGCCGAGACACTGATGCCGCTGATCCTCGATCTGGAGAAGGCCTATGCCGACGCCAAGGCCGATCCGGCGTTTCAGGCGGAGATGAACGGCTACCTCAAGACCTATGTCGGCCGGCCGTCGCCGCTTTATTTCGCCGAGCGGCTGACCGAGCATCTCGGCGGGGCAAAAATCTATTTCAAGCGCGAGGAGCTCAATCACACCGGCTCGCACAAGGTCAACAATGTGCTCGGCCAGATCATGGTCGCGCGCCGCATGGGCAAGCAGCGCATCATCGCCGAGACCGGCGCCGGCCAGCACGGCGTCGCCACCGCAACCCTTTGTGCGCGGTTCGGGCTCGAATGCGTGGTCTATATGGGCGCCGTCGATGTCGAGCGGCAGCAGCCCAACGTGATCCGCATGGAAATGCTGGGCGCCAAGGTGGTTCCGGTCCAGTCCGGCGCGCGTACCCTGAAGGACGCGATGAACGACGCGCTGCGTGACTGGGTCACCAATGTGCACAACACGTTCTACTGCATCGGCACGGTGGCGGGTCCGCATCCCTATCCGATGATGGTGCGCGACTTCCAATCTGTTATCGGCGACGAGACGCGCAAGCAGATGCAGGAGGCCGAGGGCCGCCTGCCGGATTCGCTGGTCGCCTGCATCGGCGGCGGCTCCAACGCGATGGGCCTGTTTCATCCGTTCCTCGATGATCCCTCTGTCGAGATTTTCGGTGTCGAGGCCGCCGGCCACGGGCTGACACAGCTCCACGCCGCCTCGATCGCCGGAGGCCGTCCCGGCGTCCTGCACGGCAACCGCACCTATCTCTTGATGGACGAGGATGGCCAGATCCAGGACGCGCATTCGATTTCGGCAGGGCTGGATTATCCCGGCATCGGCCCGGAGCATTCCTGGTTGCACGAAACCGGCCGGGTCAATTATCTCTCCGCGACCGACGAGGAAGCGCTCGCGGCGTTTCAGTTGCTGACGCGGCTTGAAGGGATTCCTCCGGCACTGGAGCCGGCGCACGCGATCGCCAAGGTGATGGAGCTCGCGCCAAAACGCCCGCGAGATCATCTGATGGTTGTCAACCTTTCCGGCCGCGGCGACAAGGACATTCCGCAGATCACGGAAATTCTGAAGGGCAGGAAGAAGTGACCACCCGTATCGACGCAAGATTTGCCGAACTCGCCAGGCAGGGCCGCTCGGCGTTCGTCACCTTCCTGATGGCCGGCGATCCGGACCCTGCGACGTCGCTCGACATCATCAAGGCGCTGCCGAAGGCCGGCGCCGACATCATCGAGATCGGCATGCCGTTTACCGATCCGATGGCGGACGGGCCGTCGATCCAGGCGGCGGGCTTGCGCGCGCTGAAGGCCGGCATGACCCTGAAGAAGACGCTGGAGATGGTCCGCGGCTTCCGCAAGGACGACGAGACCACGCCGCTGGTGCTGATGGGCTACTACAATCCGATCTACATCTACGGGGTCGACAAATTCCTCACCGACGCGAAAATCGCCGGTGTCGACGGGCTAATCATCGTCGACCTGCCGCCGGAGGAAGACACCGAACTGTGCCTGCCGGCGATGAAGGCGGGGCTTAACTTCATCCGCCTGGCGACGCCGACCACCGACGACAAGCGCCTGCCCGCGGTGCTCGCGAACACGTCGGGCTTCGTCTATTACGTCTCGATCACCGGCATCACCGGAGGCATCAGCGCCGATTCCACGGCGGTCGGCGAAGCGGTGGCCCGTATCAAGCGGCATACCAAACTGCCGGTCTGTGTCGGCTTCGGCATCCGCACGCCGGATGCGGCGCGGGCGATTGCGGAGAATGCCAATGGGGCCGTAGTCGGCACCGCGCTGGTCGATGCGCTCCGCGCCAGCCTCGATACCGAGGGGCGCGCGACCCCCAAGACCGTTGGCGCTGTCGCCGATCTGGTGTCCGCCCTGGCGCAGGGCGTCCGGGGAGCAAAACAGGCCGCAGAATAAGCCATAATTGCGTGGAATAGGCGTCGTCAGCGGCTTGTTGGGTTCAGCCCAGGCCGCCATATATTCCACTTGATGCGTTAACCGCATTTCGGAGCGAACCATGAATTGGCTCACCAATGTCGTCCGGCCGAAAATCCGCAACATCCTGCGCCGCGAGACGCCGGAGAATTTGTGGATCAAGTGCCCGGATTCCGGGCAGCTCGTGTTCTACAAGGACGTCGAGGCCAACCAGTTCGTCATTCCCGGCTCGAACTACCACATGCGCATGGGCGCGGTGGCGCGGCTGAAATCGATCTTCGACAACGAGACCTGGTACGACATCGCGCTGCCGGAAGTGACGCCCGATCCGCTGAAGTTTCGCGACGAGCGCAAATATGTCGACCGCATCAAGGACGCGCGCGCCAAGACCGGGCTGAACGACGCCATCAAGGTCGGCTACGGCAAGTTAGAGGGCGCCGGCGTCGTGGTCGCGGTGCAGGATTTCGATTTCATGGGCGGTTCGCTCGGCATGGCCGCGGGTGAGGCGATCGTGCGCGGGCTCGAGCTTGCGGTGGAGAAGAAGTCGCCGTTCATCATGTTCGCGGCCTCGGGCGGCGCGCGGATGCAGGAGGGCATCCTGTCGCTGATGCAGATGCCGCGCACCACCGTCGGCGTGCAGATGCTGCGGGAAGCGAAGCTGCCTTACATCGTGGTGTTGACCAATCCGACCACCGGCGGCGTCACCGCGTCCTACGCCATGCTGGGCGACGTGCAGATCGCCGAGCCCGGCGCTCTCATCGGCTTCGCCGGCGCGCGCGTGATCGAGCAGACCATCCGCGAGAAACTGCCGGAAGGATTCCAGCGCGCTGAATATCTTCTCGACCACGGCATGATCGACATGGTCGTGCATCGCCACGACATGCGTGCCACGCTGGCGCGGATCTGCCGGCTCTTGACCAAATCCCCGGCGCTTGATGTCGCTTCAAGGCCTTTGCCGCAGGTCACGGACCCGGCCCAGATCGTCTCGGCGCCGGAAGCCGTGCCGGCTGCGCCCCACGCGTGAACCTGCCTGCCGCCAAACCCCAGCCGCTCGGTGAACTAATCGCGCGGCTGTCTGCCTTGCATCCGAAGCGCATCGATCTCAGCCTCGATCGCATGCACCGCCTGCTGGCGCGGCTCGATCATCCGGAGGCCCTGTTGCCGCCGGTGATTCATGTCGCCGGCACCAATGGCAAGGGCTCCACGATCGCCTATCTGCGCGCGATCCTCGAGGCCGCAGGCCTGCGCGTGCACGTCTACACCTCGCCCTACCTGGTGCGGATCAACGAATGCTTCCGCATCGGCGAGAAGGGCGGCGGCCGGCTGGCTGATGATGCCGAGTTGCGCCGGGTGCTGGAGCATTGCGAACAGGTCAATGCGGGCGAGCCGATCACGATTTTCGAGATGGAGACCGCGGCGGCGTTTTGCCTGTTCGCGGAGCATGAGGCCGATGTCGTGCTGCTGGAGACCGGACTTGGCGGGCGGCTTGACGCCACCAATGTCATCGACCGGCCGATCGCTGTTGTTATCGCGCCGGTCAGTATGGACCATACCGAGTTTCTCGGTAATTCGCTGACCGCGATCGCCGGCGAAAAGGCCGCCATCATCAAGCGCGGCGCGCCGGTGATTTGCGCCGAGCAGGCGCCGGAGGCAATGTCGGTGATCGAGGCGCAGGCGAAGCGCGTGCGTGCGCCGCTGCATGCGGCGGGACAGCAATGGCATGTCGGCGTCGAGCGCGGACGGCTGGTCTATCAGGACGAGCGCGGCCTGATGGATCTCGCGGCGCCAAAGCTGTTCGGCCGGCATCAGTTCGATAATGCCGGCCTTGCGATCGCAACGTTGCGGGCGATCGAGGCGTTCAAAATCGGAATGCCAGCATTCGAGGCCGGCATCGTTGGCGCCGAATGGCCGGCGCGGATGCAGCGGCTGGTCGCGGGCGCGCTGGCCGATCAGGGGCCGAAGGGGTGCGAGATCTGGCTCGATGGCGGGCACAATGCCGAAGGCGGCCGCGTCGCTGCCGCGGCGCTCGGCGATCTCGAAGAGCGGGTGTCGCGCCCGCTGGTGGTGATCGCGGGCATGATGGCGAACAAGGATGCAGGCGCGTTCCTCGCCAATTTCGCCGGCCTGACGCGGCACATCGTTTCGGTGGCGATTCCCGGCCGCGATAACGTGATGCCGCCGGACCGGCTGGCGGATGCGGCGCGCGCGCTCGGCATGCGCGTGGAAAATGCTGCAAGTGTCGAAGCCGCGTTACATGCGCTGTCGCGGCTGGCTTATGAGGTGCCGCCGCGCATCCTGATCACCGGCTCACTTTATCTCGCCGGCCATGTGCTTGCGATCAACGGCACGCTGCCGGGATAACGTCCGAAGAAATTAGTCCGAAGAAAATTAAATGGCCGCTGAAATTGCTTCCAGCGGCCGCCCGGGTAGAAATATCGATTATTTATGAATTAACCAGCCCCGGTCTTTGCAAACTCTAGCCAAGATGCCGCCACACTGCGAGTCGGAACCCGGGTTCCATCCTAGAACCAAGGAGGATGTTGCAGGCTGGTTTCACCCAAATGAGTTAGATGACCTAACATCGTTCTTGCAACGTCGTACAACCATAACTGTCGAAAGCTGGAATTAACATGCGGTTTGCCGCGATTGCCGATGTGCACGGAAACTATCTCGCGCTCGAAGCCGTGCTGGCTGACATCCGCGCGCAGGGCATTGGCGAGATCGTCAATCTCGGCGACATGGCGAGCGGCCCGCTCGACGCGCGGCGAACCATGGACGCGCTGATGGCGCTCGATGCTGTTCACGTGCTCGGCAATCATGATCGCTGGCTGATCGACCGGCCGGTCGAGAAGATGGGTTCGTGGGATCGGCCCGCCTATGCGCAACTCGGCATCGAGCATCTCGACTGGCTGCGCACGGTGCCATCAACGCAGATATTTCGCGATCAGGTATTTCTCTGCCACGCCACACCTGCCGACGATAACGTTTACTGGCTTGAGACAGTGACGCCTGATGGCTCGGTCAGGATGTCGCCGCGGGAGGCGATCGAGAAAGAAGCGGATGGAATTTCGCAGTCGCTGATTCTGTGCGCGCACACCCACATCGCGCGCGCGGTGCGACTCGGCGACGGACGCCTGGTGGTCAATCCCGGTAGCGTCGGCGTTCCCGGCTTTTCCTACAACGTCCCGTTCCCGCACCTGATAGAGGCGGGCACGCCCGACGCCCGCTATGCGGTTCTCGAGCTGGCATCGGGAAGCTGGCGCGTGACCTTCCGGCATGTGCCATACGATAACGATGCGATGGCGGCATTGGCGCGCCGCAATGGCGACGCTGAATTTGCATCCGCACTTTCGACGGGATGGATACGCTGAAGAATTCGTAGCCCGTAGCCCGGGTGGAGCGCAGCGTAACCCGGGATAGCTTCAGCCGCTTGCGAGAAAGCCCCGGGTTTCGCTGCGCTCCACCCGGGCTACGAGATCATTCGCCGCAAAAACAAAAACGGCCGGCAATTCGCCGGCCGTTTCACAATCAGCAAATTGAAAGCCGATCAGACCGCAGCGGTGATCCACTGTTGCAGCTTCGCCTTCGGCGCGGCGCCGACCTGGCGGGAGGCCATTTCGCCGCCCTTGAAGATCATCAGGGTCGGGATCGACATCACGCCGTATTTCGAGGCCGTCTTCGGGCTCTCGTCGACGTTCAGCTTCACGATCTTGACCTTGTCGCCCATGGCGCCGGAAATCTCGTCGAGCGCAGGCGCGATCATGCGGCAGGGGCCGCACCATTCGGCCCAGAAATCGACGACCACCGGCCCGGTCGCCTTGAGCACTTCGGCTTCGAAATCGGCGTCAGAAACCTTGCCAACGGCCATGGGAATTACCTCGTTCGGTTAGAAATTAAGGGGCGCGGTCAAGAATCGCGCCCCGGGTATGATATGGCAAACCTATGAACGCGATCCGGCCGGGTCAAGCGCGGGTCACGCCGAGATGATGGATGCCAGCTCGGCCTCCAGCGCGGAGGCTGAAATCTCCATCAATTCAGAGATTTCGGTCCAGAGCAGCGCGGTTCGAACCGCCCGCTGGGGATAAAGCTTGGCCAGCACCGCCCGGTACAGCGCGAGCTGGCGGACATAGCCCCTCGGCGCCTCGTCAGGCCGGCCCGGCGGGGCATGGTTGGTCTTGAAATCGACGATCAGGACCTCGCTGTCGGTGACCACGAGGCGGTCGATCTGCCCGGATACCAGCGCCGGCCGCTCTCCCGACCGCTCCAGCCGTCCGACGATCGAGACTTCGGCCCGGCTGCCGGGGGCGAACACCGGCGCGAACCGCGCATCCGCAATCAGAGCCAGCGTGCTTTCGGCCAGCGCCTGCCGTTCCTCGTCAGTCCAGCCATCGGCATTGCGGGCCAGATAGGCCAGCGCGGCCTCGCGGCGGCGCTCGGCGGCGATATCGGGCAGCGATTGCAGCAGCCGGTGCACCAGCGTGCCGCGCTGCAGGGCGCGGGCGCGCTGTGTCATCGATTCGGCCGTCCGTACCGGATGACGCTCGCTGTCTGCGGGGTCTGAGGGCCGCAACAGGCTCTCCGGGGAGACCTCGGGCTGTGCTGGGGTCAGCAGCCAGGTGGGCAGCACCGTCGGCGCCGGCGGGGGCGGCGCAGCAGCGGGAGCGGCCAACGGCGCGGCCTCCTCGGGGCGCGTATAACGTTTCACCCGGCCTATGGCGGTCTCGATCTCCTGAAGCTGCAAGGTGGAGCCGGCGAGCCCCTTGGTGATCAGATCGTACCAGGACAGCAGCCGGACACTCTTCATGTTGCCGGGCAGGCAGCCGCCGACGATCAGGCGGTCTGCCGCGCGCGTCATCGCGACATAGAGCAGGCGGCGGTATTCATCCTCGGTATCCCCGATCATCGCCGCGCGGGCGGCGACGACGGCCGGGGGATCCTCGGCCTTGCGGCCGGCCCAGACCACCACACCCGGCGCATGCGGACCGGCATTGCCCTGCGGCAGGTTGATGAGTTTTAGCCGTTGCGTATCCGAGGGCGAGGTCGTGGTGTCCACCAGGAACACGACGGAAGCCTCCAGCCCCTTGGCGCCGTGCACGGTCATGACGCGGACCTCGTCGCGCGAAATTTCCATGTCGCGCTTCACCTCGAGGTCAGCCGTGCGCAGCCACGCCATAAAGCCCTGCAACGAAGCGGGCGCCTTGCGTTCGTAATTCAGCGCCAGCTCCAGAAATTCGTCCAGCGCGTCGTTCGCCTCGTGTCCGAGCCGCCGCAGGATTCGCGCGCGGCCGCCGTCGCCGCCGAGCAGCCAGGCATAGAACGCAAACGGCGTCTCGCGGGCAAAACGGCGCTCGCACTGCTCGAGCCGCCACAGCGCATCCCGCAGCCGGCCGTCGGTTGGGGCGCGCTCAGCCAGCGCCGCGCGCAACGATCCCTTGCGCTGCCAGGCGATCTTGAACAGGTCGTCATCGGATAGCCCGAACAGCGGGCTCTTCAGCGCCACCGCGAGTGCCAGATCGTCCTGCGGCAGCAAGAGCGCGTCAGCCAGGTTCATCAGGTCGATGATCGCGATATGCTCGGTCAGCTTGAGACGGTCGGCGCCAGCGACCGGGATCCCGGCGTGCTTTAGCGCCTGGATCACGGCATCGAACGCGTTGCCGCGCCGCCGTACCAGCACCAGCATGTCGCCATAGCGCAGCGGCCGGCGGTCATTCTTGCTGCCGGTCATCACACCGCTGCCGACCAGCGTCTTGATCTCGGCCTGAATGCGCCGGGCAAGCTTCACTTCGGGGCTGGTCGCGGCGACGCCGTCGAACGGCGCACGCCAGCCTTCGATGTCCTGCCGGTCGTCGGTCTCGGCGAGTTCCCAGAGGTCAATCTGGCTGGGCCCTGCGTCGGCCAGCGAGTGATGGATCGGATTGCCGATATCGACCGCGTGAATGCTGCGAAAGATATCCCGCTCGCGAAACACCTGGTCGACCGCGTGAAGGATCGCCGGCCCCGAGCGGAACGAATAGGTAAAGGACACCGGATCGAACTTCAGTCCGGCGCCCTCGAACTTCCGCTGTAACGCCCGGCGCCGCAGATCGAATTCGCGTGGGGCCGCGCCCTGAAACGAAAAGATCGACTGCTTCTCGTCGCCGACCGCAAACACCGTTCGCAGCACGCCATCGCGCGCGCCTGCGCCCGAGGTGAATTCGGAGATGATGTGCGCGACGATGTCCCATTGCCGCGGGCTGGTGTCCTGCGCCTCGTCGATCAGCACATGGTCGACGCCGCGGTCGAGCTTGTAATGCACCCAGCCCGAGGAGACGCGGTCGAGCATCTCCAATGTCTTGTCGATCAGATCGTCATAGTCGAGCAGGCCGCGTTCCTGCTTCTCGCGGCGGTAATTGGCCGCTGCCGCTGTGGCGATATAAAGAAGCGCCTCGGTGCGGTCGCGCGCCACCACCGCGCGGCGGCGTTCGATCAGAGGTGCGAGGCGGAGCGCTTCCTGCTCGAACAGCCGGCCATTGGCCGGGTTGTTGTCAGAGAATTTCTTCGTCACCACCGATTTGCGGGGCGTGCGATCGGCGTCGGTGAGGAATACGCCGAGATACTCATCGACCTGGGCGGCGCCGGTGAACACCAGCGCACCGCGCAGCCGCGCCGCCTGGTCCTGATCGGTCTTGCTTCCGGTATCCAGAACCAGGGCGATGTCCTGCCATTGCGATCGCGGCAGGTTGGGTCCGTCGACGATGTCACGCTCGACATCCTCGATCCGATCGTCGGGGTTTACGCCGAGTGCCGCGGAGATCTGCGCAGCGGCGGCCTGCGCGCTGCCGGCGACGTCCGTCCAGGCCATGAAATGATCGCGGCTGAGGCAGGCCTCGCGCACGACGTCCTTGAAGGTGACGTCGGCGGCACTCGCCATCGCCGTCATCAGCGCGCGCCCGGTGGCGCTTTCGGGGTTGCGCGACGCCTCGAGGAAAACCCCGAGATTGGCGCGCTCCATCATCTCGTTCTGGTCGCGGTCGTCGAGCACGGCAAACCGCGCCGGCACATTGGCCTCGAACGGGAATTGCTGCAGCAGCCGCGTGCACAGCGCGTGGATGGTCTGCACCTTCAGCCCGCCCGGTGTTTCCAGCGCGCAGGCGAACAGTTTGCGTGCCGATTTGCGCAGCCGTGCGTTGGGATGCGGAATGCCGGCCTCGCGGATCGCCGAATCCAGGGCATCGTCGTCGAGCGTCACCCAATGGCCGAGGGTGGTGAACACCCGCTCCGCCATGTTGGCGGCGGCTGCCTTGGTGAAGGTGATGCAGAGGATCTTTTCCGGCGCCACGCCGTCGAGCAGCAGCCGGATCACCCGCTGCACCAGCACATGGGTCTTGCCCGAGCCTGCGTTCGCCGAGACAAAGGCGGAAGCCGCCGGATCGGACGCGCGCGCCTGCGTCGCGCGAACGGCATCGGGAATGATGCGGGCAGCCTTCACCATTCCTCGATCCCCAGGCCGCCGGCCGCCGACCATTCCTTGATGCGCGCGAGATCGTCATAGGCGCCGTAGCGGTTCGACCACATCGACAGGTTCAGCGAAGTGTAGGCCGTCTCCTCGTTCTCGAATTTGCGGATCAGCGCTTCAAGCTGCTCGCGGGCGTAATCGGCCGCCTCGTCCGGCGGTTGCGGTGTATCGTTGTTCCTGATCTTCAGCTCCAGCGACCGCTGCTCGCCGGGCGGATTGTTGCCGCTGAGCCTGACATAGACGAGTTCGCCGACGGATGAACCGGCGTGGATATTCTCAAAGCCGCCCTCGCGCAGGATCGCGGCCTCCAGCGTCAGTTGCGGCGACAGGCCCATGCGTACCTGCTTGCCGGTCGGCGGCTGGCCGGTCTTGTAATCGAGGATCGCAAAGCTGCCGTCATGGCGCTGCTCGATCCGGTCGGCGCGCGCCGACAGCGTAAAGATGCGTTCGTTGCCGAGTGGAATCTTGATCTCGCCCCTGATCTCGGCGGCAATCTTCTCGATCTCGTCGCGCCGTGCCAGCTCCCAATCGGCAAACCAGGCGGCGATGCGCTGAAACCTCGGCCACCACAGCGCCCTTGCCTCGGGACGCTCCATCAGCGGCGCGAAATATTTTTCACCGATGCCGCGCAGCACCAGCGCTGGCTGTGGGGGAAGGGCGTCGGCGAATTTCTGCGTGAATTCGCCGAGCGCGTCATGGATCGCCGAGCCGCGGTCGGCCGCCGACAGCGGCATGTCGACGGGATCGAGCGGATCGAGCCGCAGAATATATTTCGCGTAGATCGTATAGGGATCGCGCAGCCAGTCCTCGATCGCCGTGACCGACAGTTTGAGCGGCCGCGTCGCGACCGGCGGCCTCGGCGTGGGCTGCTCGATCGGCTCGACCGCGTCGGGCTGGTCCAGTTCGGCGGCGAAGCGGACGTAATTTTCACCAGTACTTTTGGCCGCGTCCCAGCGCGCTTGGCCGGCGACCGCCTCCAAGCGGTGCAGAAAGCGCGAGGCGACAGCGGGCGCGCCGCCGGCCTTGGCCGAATGGGTTAGGATCACGTCGTCCGTTCCCAATAGTTGCGCGAAATCGTGCGCGGAAAGACCGATGCGCCGCTCCGGTAGATCGAGGCCGAGTTCATGACGCATCGGCCGGCTCAGCCAGGGATCGACCCGCGGCACCGGCGGCCATACGCCTTCGACCAGCCCGCCAAGAATGACGCGATCGGATTCGGTCAACCGCGCTTCGAGTTGGCCGTAGATGTGTAAGTGAGCAGTTGCCGATTCCGGCCGCCGCACCATGCGGTCGGCATAGGCGGTCTGGAACACATCGGGGTAATCGCCGAGCTGGACCATCAGGCCGCTCGGCTTTTGCTCGGCGAGCAGTTCGTCGAACGCCGCTGACAATGCAGCGCCTTGCGCTTCCTCGAAAACGACGGCAACGCCGTTTTGATCCGACGACAGCGCGATCAGCGTTTCGCGATGGCGCTGCGCCAGTTCGGCGAAATCGAACGGTTTTGACGAGCCCATCACTTCAAGTGGCGACAGCGCCTTCTGCAACGCCCCGATCAGCGATTGGGCCTGGTCGAGCTCGTTATCCCTTAATTTCGCGCGCGGCTCGGAGGCGTGCAGCGAGGATGTCTCATGGCTCCGGAGCTTCCTGAGTTCGACGCGGAAACGATCGAAGTCGCGCGCTAATCCGGCTGTTCCTGCTTGCGGCCGGGTGCCGCGCAATAGCGCCAGTTCGAGGATCTCGATGGCGTGCCTGAACGCGCCGGATGCGCCGCCGAGCCGAAACAGCGGATGCTTCAGCAGCGCGAGCAAGGTCGGTGGCTCCAACCCCTTGCTGGCTGCTTCCGCGGCGAGGCGGGCGAAAATGCCGCCTGGCGTATCCATCAGCGCGTCGCCGCCGGAATCGTCGAATTCGAGATTCCAGCGTGTCAGCGCCGCCATCACCCGCCGCGCCAGCGCGCGATCCGGCGTTACCAGCGCCGCCGATTTGTTCAGGTGCCGCGCTTCGCGCATCGCCACCGCGATCGCCAGCGCCTCCATCTCCGAGTTAGGCGCCTCGACAACGGCAAGCTTCGTCATGCCGCCTGCAATCCTTAGCGAGACTTCCGGCTGGACCAGACGGTCGTGCCATTGTTCGGTCGCGCTCGACGGCCGCATCGTCTCGGACACCAGCACGTCGCGTCCCTGCGGTGCAGGCGTCCCCAGAATTTCGACATCGCCGCGTTTGATGCCGAAGCGATTCAGCAGCCCGTGCATTGCGAATTGCGGATGGTTCGAGGAGGGCTGCGTGGTGAATTTGCCCTGCGCGTCCCTGACGCCGCCGATGGTCTGCCAGGCTTCCTCGTCGAGGTCGGTGTCGAGCCCCGGCAGCACCACCGCGCCCAGCTTCAGGCCGGCCACGGCATGGAGGAATTTCGCAGTCGCCGGCATCGAACCGGTCGAACCGGTTGCTACCACCGGTCCCTCATGATGCGCGGTCAGGCGCGCGGCTTCCGCGTCGATCAGGCGGTCGCGCCGTTCGGCGGGTTCGATCCTGCCGATTTCCTTCAGATGCTCCGGCCAGGCTTTTCGCGCGATGCGCAGGAAATCCAGCGAGTGCTGCCAATATTTGTCGAACTGGTCGGGCACCAGTTTGTCCAGCGCTTCCCAGGCGACGCCGCGCGTCACCATGTCGTCCATCAGCCGCGCCAGATCGCCGGCCAGCGCCAGTGTCGAGGCCGGGCCACCGACCACGAGCGGCGCCGACACCGGGCTTTTCGCCCAAGCTGCAACCAGATGCGCCAGCGTCAGCCGGCGCTCCAGTTCGCCGAGCCTCGGCGGAATGTCGAGCGGCGCCACGCCGCTGAATTGTTCGGAGCCTTCCGAAAACGCCAGCTCGTCCTCGTCGATGTCGCCAAGCGCCACGATGCGCGGCAGGATCGCGGCATCCGTCTTCAATTCATCGAGAAAGATTTCCCGCGCCAGCCGCCCGGCGCGCCGGGTCGGCAGATAGAGCGTCGCCGTTGCGAGATTGAGAGGATCCCTGCGCGCCTCGAATCCCTCGACCAGCCGGCCGTCGACCAGCGCCGCGATGACGGTGCGCAGGAACGGCACGGAGACGGGAACGCTGAAAACGTGCATGGGTTTCCTGATTCGAGGTCAGGCGCAATATAGGGAGGTAATAAGGGAAGGTCATGGGCGAGAGCGAGGATGCCCACCTCTCCGTCGTCCCGGCTAAGCTGCGTAGGTTGAGCAAACGTCGTCCATGAAACGGTGCGCCTGCGCGAGGCGCAGATCGGCCGGCGTTGCGAAGTCCTGTGCAGCGCACCCATCGAATATGCTTCGCTTGGCGACTACTCCTATCTCGCCATCACAAAACAAAAATGCCCGGTCTTGACCGGGCATTTTCTTGTCTGGCGAGCGCTGCTCAATACAGCGGGAACTGGGTCGGCTGGCCGCCCAAATCTGACGGCGGGTTGAGCGGCTGGCGGTCGATCGGCCGGTTCAGGTTTTCGCGCGCGAACGTTGGGTACCCGTACGGCGATGGAAACGCGTAGTCCTGGAACTTGCGATCGCCCGGCAGCACTTCCGTGCCGGCATCGAGCCACGAGCGCGTGGTGACGTAAACGCGGGTGCGCGGACCCTGCTGGTATGAGCGGTTGGGACCGTTCGTCCCGTAATAGGGGCGGCCGTCCCGGTCGTATTGCTGCCTGGACTGAGCGCTGGCGGAGGTTGTACCGGCAGCGACGAGGGCGGCCGCAGCAAGCAACATCGCGAGCTTGCTCGCAGCGGGGAATTTTCGGGTCATTGCATCCTCGTCATTGTCCGCCCTTGCGGGGGCTGGCCGATCGCCAAATCTGATTGCCGGCATTGTAGCCATGGTGGGACCCTCGTCGCTAGGTCAATTGCGCCACACCGTGCTGCAATAATGCCGTGCGAAGCGAAAAAGTTTCATGAAAACCAGTGTCTTGGCCGGTTGTTGCCACAATTACGTAGGCCAGCGAAAAATCAGCCCGGTAAAACCGGAGTCACAACGCGCCGCGCAGGCGCGGGTTATCGGCACCCGTCACCCAATCCGCTGACAAGACCGGCGCGCCCGATGTCGCGCAATCGCTGCGCCTGACTTCGGCATGGGCGAACAATTCCGTCAGTTTTGTATCGCTTCCGGCCGTCAGCAGGATCAGCCGGTTCAGCACGCAGCCGATCGCCGTGCGGCGGGCCGGCAAATCCTCGCCCAGGCATGACCAGCCGGAGAGACGGAATTTCGGCTCGTCGACGTGCTTGAAAAATCGGAGGCAGGAGCGGGCGGCCTCGGTGCCGCCGACCCGGCGAAACAGGGTCACGGCGCCGAACTTGCTGTCGATGATGCCTGCCGCCTCCAACTCGCGCGGGCCTGCCGGGTCCATCCTTGCGGCAAGGTAGCCGGCCGCCGAGCCGACCTGATCGATTTCTTCACCTGGACGATAGATTTCGAGTTCGGCGACCGGCGTGCCGCCGATGCCGCTCCAGCGGAACACGTCCTTGCGACCGCCCTCCGGATGCCGAAAAACCTCGTAAGTCTCTGTCTTACCTGGAAAAATGAGCTGGCCTACCGCGAGCGCGGGCGTGATGCGTCCGGCCTGGCTCCAGGTTTTGGGCGACGTCTCCATCGCCGTAACATCGGGTAAATGCTGCCATAGCGCGATACCGCAAACGGCCATCAGCGCCAGCGTCATCAGATAGGCGCAGAGCCGTGCCAGCGTGCCGCAGACCTCGTCCACGAAGCTTGCCAGTACTGGCCGGATGCTCAGCGTATAGTAGGAATTGGCCGAACCGGCCGGAAACGAATGCATCAAACGCCCAAACACAGCCGTCAAACGTTGTCATATCGGCGTTTCTCGCATAGAAGCGCTGCCTTCTCCCTTTCCGCTTGACGCGGCAGGGCGGCATTTTTCCTCGGAGAGTGAACGATGGGTTACAAAGTCGCTGTCGTCGGTGCGACCGGCAATGTCGGGCGCGAAATGCTCAACATTCTCGACGAGCGCAAATTCCCCGCCGACGAGGTCGTGGTGCTGGCCTCGCGCCGCAGCGTCGGCGTCGAAGTGTCCTATGGCGACCGCACCCTGAAGGTCAAAGCGCTCGAGCACTACGACTTCTCCGATGTCGATATCTGCCTGATGTCGGCCGGCGGCGCGGTGTCGAAGGAATGGTCGCCGAAGATCGGCGCCGCCGGGGCGGTTGTGATCGACAATTCGTCGGCCTGGCGGATGGACCCGGACGTGCCGCTGATCGTGCCGGAAGTGAACGCGGACGCGGTCGGTGGTTTCGCGAAGAAGAACATCATCGCCAATCCGAACTGCTCGACCGCGCAGCTCGTGGTGGCGCTGAAGCCGCTGCATGACAAGGCGACCATCAAGCGCGTCGTGGTCGCAACCTATCAATCGGTCTCGGGCGCCGGCAAGGATGCGATGGACGAACTGTTTTCGCAGACCAAGGCCGTCTACACCAACAGCGAGCTCATCAACAAGAAATTCCCGAAGCGTATCGCCTTCAACGTCATCCCCGAGATCGACGTGTTCATGGAGGACGGCTACACCAAGGAAGAGTGGAAGATGATGATGGAGACCAAGAAGATTCTTGATCCCAAAATCAGGCTGACCGCGACCTGCGTGCGGGTGCCGGTGTTCGTCGGCCACTCCGAGGCGGTCAACATCGAATTCGAGAATCCGATCACCGCCGATGAAGCGCGCAACATCCTGCGCAACGCGCCGGGTTGCCTCGTCATCGACAAGCATGAGCCCGGCGGCTACGTCACGCCGTATGAGGCGGCAGGCGAAGACGCGACCTATATCAGCCGCATCCGCGAGGACAACACCGTCGAGAACGGCCTGTCGCTGTGGTGCGTGTCGGACAATCTGCGCAAAGGCGCTGCGCTGAATGCGATCCAGATCGCCGAATGCCTGATCAACCGCAAGCTGATCAGCGCGAAGAAGAAGGCGGCGTAAGCTTGGCGAATAGGGAGTAGCGAATAGCGAGTGGATTCATTCTTATTCGCTATTCGCCACCCGTCACGCTGCGGAATTCCTTCGCTTCCGGGTCGAGCACGAACAGCGAGCCTTCGGCGACGCCGAAATAGGCGCCGTGCAATTCCATCTCGCCGCGCTCGACGCGGCTGCGCACGAACGGAAACGTCATCAGGTTTTCGAGGCTGCGGAATACCGCGGCCTTCTCGATCCGCGTAGTGAAATCCTGCCGGGTCTCGTGCTCGCGCTGGCCGACCTTTTCGCCCGGCTTGATGAACATCGCCATCCAGCGGCCGATGAAGTCGCCCGGCGACAGCGGGTCGATATCGTCGATGAAGGCGCGGATGCCGCCGCATTGCGCGTGGCCGAGCACCACGATGTGCTTTATGCGCAGCACCTGCACCGCGTATTCCAGTGCCGCGGAGACACCATGAGCGCCGCCGTCCGGCTGGAAAACCGGCACCAGATTGGCGACGTTGCGCACCACGAAAAGTTCACCGGGGCCGGCGTCGAAAATCACTTCCGGCGAGACGCGCGAATCGCAGCAGCCGATCACCATCACAGCCGGCGACTGGCCGCGCTCGGACAGTTCCCGGTAGCGCGTCTGTTCGGTCGGCAGCCGCTGCGAGGTAAAGGCCCGGTAGCCGTCGAGCAGATGTTGCGGGAATGGAGCCATGGTGTCCTGTTTGTATCGGGCATGGCTAACCATAAGCCGATGACGGGAACAAGGCTTTCGGACCCCGGTTTGAAATGTTAGGGCGTTGGGTTCAAGCCTCCAGAGGAACCAGCCCATGATCCGACCGCGCCGCAGCCTGTTGTTCATGCCGGGATCGAACGCGCGGGCGCTGGAAAAGGCGCGCAACCTGCCCGCCGACGGCATCATTCTCGACCTCGAGGATTCGGTGGCGCCGGACGCCAAGGCGATGGCGCGCGACCAGATCGCCAAGGCGATTGCGGCCGGCGGGTTTGGCAAGCGCGAGGTGCTGATCCGCGTCAACAGCCTTGATACGCCCTGGTGGGTCGACGACGTCACCATGGCCGGCAAGGCGCGGCCCGACGGTATCCTGGTTCCCAAGATTTCAACCGTGGCCGATCTCAACGCCATCGCGAACCGCCTGAGCGACATCAACGCCGACATGTCCATCCGGGTCTGGGCGATGATCGAAACCGCACGCGCGGTGCTCGATGCCGACAAGCTCGCGGCGGCATCGAGGGATTCCGAAACCCGGCTCGCGGGATTCGTGTTCGGACCCAATGATATCTCGCGGGAGACGCGGATCCGCATGCAGCCGGGCCGCGCGGCGATGATCCCGATGATTACGCATTGCATCCTGGCGACGCGCGCGCACGGGCTGGAAATTCTCGACGGCCCCTACAGCGACATCAGCAATATCGACGGCTTTGCGACCGAATGCGCGCAGGGCCGCGATCTCGGCTTCGACGGCAAGACGCTGATCCATCCGAGCCATATCGAGGCCTGCAACGCGATCTTCACGCCGCCGGCCGAGGAGGTCGAGCAGGCGCGCAAGATCATCGCAGCTTTCGAGAAGCCGGAAAACGCCTCCCGCGGCGCCATCCAGCTCGACGGGCGGATGGTGGAGCGGCTGCACGCCGACATGGCCAAGCGCACCATCGCGATTGCAGACGCGATCGCGGCGATGGGGCACTAGTATCCATGGCTACTTGCCGAACTTCTCCGCCGCCCAGGCGTAAAGGCTGCCTGGAATTGGGGCCTGGCTGCCGCGGCCCTTTGGCGAGATGTGAAGGCCGATGATTTCGGGATCGGCGAGCAGGCCTGAAAAATCCGTCGGCTCGAAGAACAGTTTCGGCTCGGCATGGACAGCGTAGAAGGATTGCTTCGACAGCGCATGCTGCAATTCATCCGAGCGGCGCGCGAGCGCGGTCAGCGCGGCCGGGCCGTAGATTGCGACGCGGATGTCGGAGAGACGGCTCGATCGGCGTCGAAACTGGCGCAGCATGAAGGTGAGGCGATGACGCAGCGCCAGCCAGTCCGGCGTCAGATCCTCCTGCTCCATCAGCTCCTCGAACGCCCGCACGATTGGATCATTCGCAGGCAGGTACAAGACCGAGTTGCCGAGCTGGCGCCGGCGCTCCCACGCGAAGTAAGGCTTTGCCGGATCGATCTCGATCGGCTTCAGCAACAGCACGTCGGCGTCGAGCCACAATCCGGCGCGCTCGGTCATCAGCCGCATGCGGAAAAAATCGCTGAATTGCAGGATGGTCCAGTCGCGCCAGCTTCCATCCGGCTCGGGCGGGCGCAGCCGTTCGGAAAAGGAATGCGGCAGGATCGCTTCCGCCTCGGCGTTACTGACGCCATCGGGCAGGCCGGGAAGCGGCTCGAAACTATAGACCGTCACCTTGTGGCCGGCGGCGACCTGCGACCGCAAGCAGGTCAGCCGCAGCCCGTCGAGCGGGCCGTGCCAGAAGGTGACGACGTCAGGCCGCATCCGCGTCGCCTCCGCTTAACGAAAAAGCCCCGATGGGATCGGGGCTCTCGTAACACGATCAGGTAACACGATCACGCCCAGGCGCGCTCTTTCTTCAGCTTCGCCTCGTAATCGTCGATCGACGATTTCTTCTCCATGGTCAGGCCGATGTCGTCGAGGCCGTTCATCAGGCAATGCTTGCGGAACGGATCGATCTCGAACTTCACCTTGCCGCCGTCGGGGCCGCGGATCTCCTGGTTGGCGAGATCGATGGTCAGCGTGGCGTTGGCGCCGCGCTCGGCGTCGTCGAACAGCTTGTCGAGGTCGTCCTGGGTGACGCGGATCGGCAGGATGCCGTTCTTGAAGCAGTTGTTATAGAAGATGTCGCCGAACGAGGTCGAGATCACGCAGCGGATGCCGAAATCCAACAGCGCCCACGGCGCGTGCTCGCGGCTGGAACCGCAGCCGAAATTGTCGCCGGCGACCAGCACCTTGGCGTTGCGATAGGCCGGCTGGTTGAGCACGAAGTCCGGGTTCTCGCTGCCGTCATCCTTGTAGCGCTGCTCCGAGAACAGGCCCTTGCCGAGGCCGGTGCGCTTGATGGTCTTCAAATACTGCTTCGGGATGATCATGTCGGTGTCGACATTGATGATCTTCAGGGGCGCCGCGACGCCTTCCAGTGTGGTGAACTTTTCCATCGATCGCACTTCCCGGTTGAAGGGGGACAAGGCCGCTGATTTATCGCGAATATGGCCCCGGCAAAAGGCCAATTTGCACAATCCTATCCTGCGGAAGCCTCGATCGCCTCCATATCGGCGTCCGACAGCCCGAAATGGTGCCCGATCTCGTGGATCAGGACGTGGCGGACGATATGGCCCAGCGTTTCCTCATGTTCGGCCCAGTAATCGAGGATCGGCCGCCGGTAGAGCCAGATCATGTTGGGCAGGCGGGCGACATCGTTGTTGCTCTGGTGCGGCAGGCCTATGCCCTGGAACAGGCCGAGCAGGTCGAACTCGGTTTGCGCCTGCATCTCGTCCAGGACCTCGTCGGTCGGAAAGTCCTCGACGCGGATGATCACGCCCTGGCACAGGGTTCGAAACGTCTTTGGCAGGCGCTCGAACACCTCATGCGCCATGGCTTCCATTTCGGCGAGCGAGGGGGCTTTTGCTTCGGTCCACATCAGGACGTATTTAGCGTGTGTTGTGCCCGGGTGCATACAGGTTTTGCGGAGTTGACCTCGGCGCGCCAATCGGGGACCGTACGGGGGATATCAGGCGTGGGTGGACTTAAGATGAAGCGGATTGTGACGGTCGCGATTTGGGCGGCTTTTGCCGGGCTCCTGCTTCCCGGGGCGATGGCGCAGGCAGAGACGGCATCGCCGAAGTTGCAGGTCGCGACGGCGCCGAAGGCGGTCATCACGGATATGTCCGCACAGCAGCGGCGGCCGCTGCGGCGCGTGCCGATCTATCGGCAGGAATGGGCGCCTGACGTCTACCCGCGCTACAACCCCGGCCCCAACGCCGTGCGCGATTGCACCGCCCATTACGTGCAGGAGTACCGGCCGAGCGGCACGGTGATCACCCCGCGCATGAACTGCTACTGGCGGCCGGGCTAAATCTTCCCGCTTTATTGTTCAACGCATTTCTTGCCGCGAACCGCGCCAGCTTCGCGGGGCATGCGCCGCTGAAATCATGATGGCAGTCTGCGCCGAGTTTGCGCGCGCGACGAATGACGGCCTTCATTCGTTCATGTCCGTGGCGCAGTCATTCACACCCTATTCAAGTCGCCTACGTCAGTCTGTGAACAACGTCGCGGCGATGCGGCTTACTCGATCGAGCCATTCGGCGCAGGCGTGATCCCGGCGACCCAAGGAGACCACATATGCAGGTGACGAAAATTCTAGGGCTTGCGGCCGTTGGCGCATTGCTCGCGCTCACAGCCCCGGCCGAGCGTGCGAATGCGCTATCGCTCAGCAATCCCGGCTCCGCCACGGCGGTTCAGGAAGATACCAAGCCAGCGACGACGGAAGTGCACTGGCGACACCACCGCCATCATTACCACCACCATCATCGTTGGCACCGCTGGCATCACCACCACCATCGCCACCATCATCATCGTCACTGGCACCGCTGGTAAGTGCTGCGACAGCTTGGCGCAGCTATCAAACAGGCCCGCTTCATTGCGGGCCTGTTTCGATTCGAAAGGTTGCCTTGAATCTGGCGAGATTTCTGCCCGTTATTCCTGACATCGGGATCAACGAGAGGAGTCGTCATGAAGAGTTTGATCACGGCAGCCCTTGTCGCAAGCGCGCTCGTGGTTGCCGGACTGGCCGCGATCAGTCCGGTCGCCGCGGCGTCGCAGGCGAATGCGCAGCGTGCCGGCACATCCGACGCCACCGATTTCAGCGCGCACCGCTATGTCAGGCGCTACTATCGTCACTCCGGTTATTATCGTCCGTATTACCGTCCCTATTATTATGGACGCCCTGTCTCCTATCGGCCGTATCCCTATTCCGCACCGGCGCCGTTCACCTTCGGCATCGGGTTTGGGCCGCTCTGGTGGTGAGCGTGCACAAATCTGTCAGCCGCAAAAATCTCTTCAGCGCTCCTTTCCTGCGCATTCATCTTTTAGGTCGGCGCATTCATGGCGCGTTCACGTGCCTGTCTCTAACGTCACGTTGGGAGCGATCGCAAAGAAACGCGACGGGGACCAGCCGCAGAGCGGTTGAGGGCGCGCCGTCGCCGGTTAGGGAGGATTCATCCATGTCGATATCGGATCCCGGACGCGGCCTGATCCGCGGTCTGGGCGTTACGGCTGCGGCGGTATTCGCGCTCGCAGCGGCATCTCATCACCGCGCCGAGGCACTCTCGCTAGCGAGTCCAGCTACGGCGCCGTCAGCAAAATACGCAACCGACGGTCTGACGACCGAGGTTCAACATCGCGGAGCGCCTGGCGGTGGGATGGGCGGCGGCGGTTTCCGCGGCGGTGGCGGCGGTGGTTTCGGCGGCGGTGGTGGTTTCCGCGGTGGTGGCGGCGGTGGTTTCGGCGGCGGCGGGCTCCATGGTGGCGGCTTCCGCGGCGGCGGGGCGGCATTTCATGGCGGCGGCTTCCGTGGTGGCGGCGCGGCCTTTCACGGCGGTGGGTTCAGAGGCGGTGGGATGGCGATCCACCGTGGCGGTTTTCGTGGGGGGCCCGCCTTTCATGGCGGCGGACACCGCTTCGTACATCGTCACGCGTTCTACCGGCCGCACTTCCATCATCGGCCGCACTTCCACCACCGGCGTCACTTCCACAGCCGCTTCTACTACGCGCCGGCCTACTACACATACCCGGCCTACTATTATCCGCGCCGATGCCGGATCATCTTGACCTACTACGGACCGCGCAAGATCTGCCGTCCGTGGTGGCGCCACCGCTATTATGCATACCGGTATTGGTAAGATCAGGCTGAAACGAAACAGGCGCCCGGTTCGGCGCCTGTTTTTTCGAGCGTGAAAGAATCCGGCCGGCTCACCAATCCTTGCCTTCCCAAGGCTTGATCTTCCAAGGGGTCAGCTTCGCCAGCCGCCACTGCGCCCAATGTTCCGGCGGCCAGTGACTGAGGCGCGAGGTTTCCTTGGCGACAGGCTGAAGGTCGACGATGCGCGGCGCCATGCGCCGCCGCACCTGCCGCGTCGCCTCGCTGATCATATCGACAAATTCAGGCTTGTCCGCCACGGCAGGCTCCCTCGCGAAGGTCTTCGCAAGGGATCACTCTGCGCTTTGCCTGTTAACGCGGCGTTTCCGGAACGCCTCGCTATCTAGACAAAGGGAACGTTAACGCCACTCCCTGATGTCGACAAAATGCCCGGCGATGGCCGCCGCCGCCGCCATGGCGGGCGACACCAGATGGGTGCGGCCCTTGAAGCCCTGGCGGCCCTCGAAATTGCGGTTCGAGGTCGAAGCGCAGCGCTCTTCCGGCGACAGCTTGTCGGGGTTCATGGCCAGGCACATCGAGCAGCCCGGCTCGCGCCATTCGAAGCCGGCCTTGATGAAGATCTTGTCGAGACCTTCGGCTTCGGCCTGTTCCTTCACGATGCCCGAGCCCGGCACGATCATCGCGTTGACGTGGGCGTTGACGGTCTTGCCCTCGGCGACTTTCGCGGCGGCGCGCAGATCCTCGATGCGGCCGTTGGTGCAGGAGCCGATGAAGACTCGGTCGAGCTTGATGTCGGTGATCTTCGTTCCCGCTGAAAGCCCCATATACTTCAGCGCGCGGTGCTTCGACAGCCGCTTGGCCTCGTCCGCGATCTGGTCGGGATCCGGCACGAAGCCCGAGATCGACACCACGTCCTCGGGCGAGGTGCCCCAGGTGACGATCGGCGGCAGTTTTGCTGCGTCCAGCCGGATCTCGTGGTCGAAATGCGCACCTTCGTCCGAGCGCAGCTTTTCCCAATAGCGCATCGCGGCGTCCCAGTCGGCGCCCTTCGGCGATTTCGGGCGTCCTTTGAGGAACTCGAACGCTTTTTCGTCCGGCGCGATCAGGCCGGCGCGGGCACCGCCTTCGATCGACATGTTGCAGACCGTCATGCGGCCTTCCATCGACAGCGCGCGTATGGCGTCGCCGGCATATTCCAGCACATAGCCGGTGCCGCCGGCGGTGCCGATCTCGCCGATGATCGCCAGGATGATGTCCTTGCCGGTGACGCCGTCCGGCAATTTGCCGTCGACCACCGCGCGCATGTTCTTGGCCTTCTTCTGGATCAGTGTCTGCGTCGCCAGCACGTGCTCGACCTCGGATGTGCCGATGCCGTGCGCCAGCGCCCCGAACGCGCCATGGGTGGAGGTGTGGCTGTCACCGCAGACGATGGTGGTGCCGGGCAGCGTAAAGCCCTGCTCCGGGCCGATCACGTGGACGATGCCCTGGCGCTTGTCGTATTCGTTGAAATATTCGACGCCGAATTCCTTGGCGTTCTCAGCCAGCGCCTTGATCTGCTCGGTGCTTTCGGGATCGGGATTGGGCTTGCTGCGATCGGTCGTCGGCACGTTGTGATCGACCACGGCCAGCGTCTTCTCCGGCGCGCGCACCCTGCGGCCCGTGGCGCGCAGGCCTTCGAACGCCTGCGGCGAGGTCACCTCGTGCACCAGATGGCGATCGATATAGAGCAGGCAGGTGCCGTCATCGGCTTCGTGCACCAGATGATCGTTCCAGATTTTGTCGTACAGCGTGGTCGGTTTGGACATGAGCGCAAGCTCCAAAATGAAATTCCGTGTGAGCGGTCAAGCGCGGATACGCGCAAGCAACGGACGTCGACGCAGCATCAAGCTGCGCGCGTAAGCTCAGACGTCGCCGACGTCGCGAACCGTCCGAAGAACCGACCGGGCAGCCGCGAGCGGTCGTCGATGACGACGAGCCGGGCGGTGCCGAAGGCGGCGCTGGTGCGATCTAGAACCATTCTGAATTTCTAACACATGGCCCACGGCCGCGACAATCGATCGATGGGTGGGCCGGTCTGTCATTGCCGGGCTTGACCCGGCAATCCATCATTCTTGAGCAAGAGGCCTGTTGTTCCGATGGATGCCCGGGTCAAGCCCGGGCATGACGAGTCGAGCTATTAGATAGGCACTCCGCAACAAAAAAGCGCGGGGCAAAACCCGCGCTTTTCGTCACATCCCGTTCGGGAAAAATTACTCGCCGACGGCGGTCGGGCGGTCCTGCCTCTCGACGATGCGGGCCGACTTGCCGCGCAGTTGGCGCAGGTAATACAGCTTGGCGCGACGCACCTTGCCGCGGCGCACCACCTTGATCGAGTCGATCATCGGCGACATCACCGGGAACACGCGCTCGACGCCTTCGCCGTAGGAAATCTTGCGTACGGTAAAGCTCTCGTTGAGCCCGCCGCCGGAACGGCCGATGCAGACGCCTTCATAGGCCTGCACGCGGGTGCGCTCGCCTTCGACCACCTTGACGTTGACGATCACGGTGTCGCCGGGCCCGAATTCCGGGATCAACTTCGTCGCCGCCAATTTATCGAATTGCTCTTTTTCGAGCTGTTGAATGAGGTTCATTGAAATCTCCATCGGCGGCGCGCCCAGCCAGTCCGGCGCGGGCTGCGCGAACGTCCTACTATCCTGCCATTTGCACGGATTTGGCGCTCGTATAAGGCATCGTCGGGTGCTTGTCACCCGTCCGTCGTGCTTTTTGTGCCTTTTTGGCCGGGCCTCGCGGCCCATAAATCCGGCCGCCGCGCCCGGGTCAGGGCCTCGGCTTCGGCCTTTCGCCAGGCCGCCACTTTGGCATGATCGCCGGAGATCAGGATTTCGGGGATAGCGCGGCCCTCGAACTCCTGCGGGCGCGTGAATTGGGGGTATTCCAGTAGTCCTTCGGAAAAGCTTTCGTCCGCGCCCGAGGCCTGTTTGCCCATGACGCCCGGCAAAAGCCGCACGCAGGCATCGATCAGGGCCATCGCGGCGATCTCGCCACCTGACAACACATAGTCTCCGATCGATATCTCTTCGAGGTGCCGGGCCTCGATGACCCGCTGATCGATCCCCTCAAACCGCCCGCAGACGATCAGGGGGCCGGGCCCGGCCGCAAGTTCCTTGACCTGCGACTGGGTCAATGGCCGACCCCGCGGGCTCATCAAGAGGCGCGGCCGCCCTCCGCCGGCATATGCGGCATCGATCGCCGCCGCCAGCACGTCGGCCCGCAGCACCATGCCGGGGCCGCCGCCGGCCGGGGTGTCATCAACGCTGCGGTGGCGGTCGGTCGCGGAGTCCCTGATGTCGCGCGCCTCCAGTTCCCACAGGCCTGATGTCAGCGCCTTGCCCGCCAGGCTGACGCCGAGCGGCCCGGGAAACATCTCGGGGAACAGAGTCAGGACGGTCGTGCGCCAGGTCATAGTTGAGGGATCGCGGTTGAACTCAGGTCGTCATACGCGGGCTTGACCCGCGTATCCATCTTCTTTGAAGGATGGATCGCCGGGTCAAGCCCGGCGATGACGAGTCAGGGGGTGGTGGCGTCATCGCCTTCGATTTCCTGCGGCAGTTCGATCACCACGCGACCGCCGGCGAGATCGACCGTCGGCACCACCGCATTGGTGAACGGCAGCAGCATGGTCGGGCCTTGCGGCGGCGCGATCTCGATGATGTCGCCGGCGCCGAAATTATGGATCGCAGTGACGCGGCCAAGCGGCTCGTTGGCGGCGTTGACGGCGGCAAGCCCGATCAGGTCGGCGTGGTAATATTCGTCCTCATCGGTCTCGGGCAGTTTTTCGCGCGCGATGTAGAGCTCGATGCCGTTGAGCCGTTCGGCGTCCTCGCGGGTGGCGATGCCCTTCAGCGTCGCCACCAGATGGTCCTTGGCCTCGCGGACGTGCGTCACCTCGAACTGGCGCGCGCCGTCCTTGGTCATCAGCGGACCGTAGTGCTTTACGGCCAGCGGATCTTCGGTGAACGTCCACAGTTTCACCGCGCCGCGCACGCCATGCGCAGCGCCGATGCGGGCGACACAAATCGGTGCTGCCACCGTCGTGCGCCGCTACGCTTTACGCCTTCGCGGCGGCTTCGGCGCGCGCCTTGCGCTCCTTGCGCGGCACGGCCTTTTCCGGGTTGCTGCGGGCGGGACGCTTGACGATGCCGGCGGCATCCAGGAAGCGCGTCACGCGGTCCGACGGCTGCGCGCCCTTGGCGAGCCAGGCCTTGACCTTGTCCATGTCGAGCTTCAGCCGCGACTCATTGTCCTTCGGCAGCAGCGGATTGAAATGGCCGAGACGCTCGATGAAGCGGCCATCGCGGGGAAAGCGCGAGTCGGCGACGACGACGTGATAGACCGGACGCTTCTTGGTGCCTGCGCGAGCGAGGCGGATAACGACTGACATTTGGTTCTCCTGTTAAATACAAAACTTAAGTGAGTGGCTTGGTCTGAATTCGCGTCATTGCGAGGAGCGTAGCGACGAACAATCCATTCTTTCTTTTCGCGGATCGATAGATTGCTTCGCGGAGCCTGTCATCGGGCCGGCCAGAGGCCGGACCCGTTGGCTCGCAATGACGGAAGGGGTCATTTCTTCTTCCCCGGAAAGCCGCCGAGGCCGGGCAAGGTCGGCTTGCCGCTGAGGCCCGTAAGGCCCGGCACGTTCGGCAGGCCCTGGCGCAGGCCGACCGGAAGATCCTTCGGCAAACTCGGCAGGCCGCCTTCGGCACCGCCCTGCATCTTGTCCGCCAGCGCCTTCATTTCTTCCGGCGAGGGCGGCTTCATGCCGCCGCCAAAGCCCATCGCCTGCGCGATGCCGGCCATCGGGCCGCGCTTGCCCGAGCCCATGGCCTTCATCATGTCGGCCATGTTCCGGTGCATCTTCAAGAGCTTGTTGACTTCCTGAACCTCCAGGCCGGCGCCGGCGGCGACGCGCTTCTTGCGGCTGGCCTTGAGAATGTCGGGACTCTTGCGCTCCTGCCGCGTCATCGAATCGATGATCGCGACCTGGCGCTTGATGATCTTGTCGTCGATCCCGGCATTCGCGATCTGGTTCTTCATCTTGGCAACACCGGGCATCATGCCCATCAACCCGCTGATGCCGCCCATATTCGCCATCTGCAGCAATTGCTCGCGCATATCCGTGAGGTCGAACTGGCCCTTGCGCATCCGCTCGGCGGTGCGCGCGGCTTTTTCCGCGTCGATATTCGCCGCTGCCCGCTCGACCAGCGACACCACGTCGCCCATACCGAGGATGCGGCCGGCGATCCGGCTCGGGTGAAAATCTTCCAGCGCATCGGTCTTTTCGCCGGTGCCGATCAGCTTGATCGGCTTGCCGGTCACCGCGCGCATCGATAGCGCCGCGCCGCCGCGGCCGTCGCCGTCCACCCGCGTCAGCACGATGCCGGTGAGGCCGACGCGCTGGTCGAAGGCGCGCGCGAGATTGACCGCGTCTTGACCGGTCAGCGAGTCTGCAACCAGCAGCACTTCATGCGGATTGGCCGCGGTTTTGATCTCGGCCGCCTCGCTCATCATTTCTTCGTCGAGCGTGGTGCGGCCGGCGGTGTCGAGCAGCACCACGTCGTAGCCGCCGAGCTTGCCGGCTTCCAGCGCGCGCTTCGCGATCTGCGCCGGCTTTTGCCCAGCCACGATCGGCAGCGTCGGGATGTCGAGGTCGCGGCCGAGCACGGCCAATTGCTCCATCGCCGCCGGGCGGTAGATGTCGAGCGAGGCCATCAGCACCTTGCGCTTGTCGCGCTGGGTCATGCGGCGGGCGAGCTTTGCGGTGGTGGTGGTTTTGCCGGAGCCTTGCAGACCGACCATCATGATCGCAACTGGCGGCACCGCATTGAGATCGATGGTCTGGCCGTCGGCGCCAAGCGTGGCGACCAGTTCGTCATGGACGATCTTGACCACCATCTGGCCGGGGGTGACCGACTTGACGACGGTGGCGCCGACCGCCTGCTCGCGGACGCGCTCGATGAAGCTTCTGACCACGTCGAGCGAGACGTCGGCTTCCAGCAGCGCGCGGCGCACCTCGCGCATCGCGGCATCGACATCGGCCTCCGACAGCGAACCGCGGCCCGTCAGCCGATCGAGTATCCCACCAAGCTTTTCCGACAGATTGTCGAACAATGCCGTTGTCCTCTGTCCTGCCGTTTGCAGGCGCTACGTCGATCCATTCACTACTGTCATCACCCGCGAAGGCGGGTGATCCAGTATCCAGAGCACCTCGTTTGAACCGAGAAGCTGCAGCGTACTGGATACCCCGCCCCAGTGCGCAATCGCGCACAAGGCGGGGTATGACGACCTAGATATGTCCCGGCGGAACACGCCAAGACGATAAACCAAACACTTTCACGCCCGAGGGCGCATCGCGCTGTCGGGCGTTGGCCTCCGGTCTCATGGGCCGGGCGGCGGGTCGAAAAGAACGTCTTTCCGAGAAAGTGCGCGGGTTAAACGCCCGGAAGGGGCGAAAGTCAAGGAGGAACTAGGCTGCGCTAGTCGCTGGATGTGGTGTAAGTCACTGATATAATTATCGTTTCAGCGAACGGGATGGTCTACAGGCAAGCTTCCTTTCGCCGCAGGTCCAAGTTGAGCCAGCGCACGCCATATAACGCCCCATGTCGTCAGCTCTCTCCCGCCCTTCGTGATCTCCCGTGCCTATCACCCGTCGCCATGTTTTTGGAGTATTCGCCGGCGCCGCCGCGGCTGTCGGTGTGCCCTCGATCTGGATCAGCAATATGAAAACCTATGACGGCCCCGTCTCCGATCATTTCGACGGCACACGCTTCTTCGATCCCGACGGGGTGCCGCCAAAATCATTGGCGGAGGTACTGCGTTGGCAGTTCGGCACCGACCGCAAGCGTGCGAGCTGGCCGGATTGGGTGCCGAACGCCCACAGCGATACGCCGCCGGCCCGCGTCAGCGGTGACAAGGTGCGGCTGTCGTTTGTCGGCCACGTCACCTGGCTGATCCAGACCCGGGATCTCAACATTCTCGTCGATCCCGTGTGGTCGATGCGCGCTTCGCCCGTCTCCTTCGCCGGGCCGCAGCGGCACAACGATCCCGGCATCGCCTTCGACGCACTGCCCAAGATCGATGTCGTGCTGGTGTCGCACGGCCATTACGATCATCTCGACATCGCGACGCTGTCGAAGCTTACGGAAAAGTTCTCGCCGAGGGTGATCACGCCGCTCGGCAACGACGTCACCATGCGCGATGCGGATGCGGCGATAAAGGCCGAAGGGTTCGACTGGCAGGACCGTGTCGAACTCGGCAACGGCACCGCGGTGACGCTGGTGCCGACGCAGCACTGGTCGGCGCGCGGGCTGTCCGACCGCAACAAGGCGCTGTGGGCGAGCTTTGTCTTGGAGACGCCGGCGGGGAAAATCTACATCGTCTGCGATTCCGGCTACGGCGAGGGCAAGCATTTCCGCCGCGTGGCCGAGAAGCACGGGCCGCTGCGGCTGGCGATCCTCCCCATTGGCGCCTATGAGCCGCGCTGGTTCATGAAGGACCAGCACATGAATCCGTCTGATGCCGTGAAGGCGCTGGCCGATTGCGGCGCCGGGCAAGCGCTGGCGCATCACCACGGCACGTTCCAGCTGACGGATGAGGCGATCGACGCGCCGGTCAATGCGCTAGCCGATGCGCTCAAGGAAGCGAAAATAGCGCCCGAGCGGTTCGCGGCGCTCAAGCCGGGGCAGGTTTGCGAGATCTAACCGCTGTCGTCCCTGCGAACGCACTAGGGCATCTACACGTTTGCCGGGCCATATACGAGGATTTGGAAGCGAGCCATTCCGATGTGGAAGGTGATTGGTCCAGGTGGGCGATGCGAGGCGTAGCCGGTCCATCCGCCGAGCTTTGCGATGATCCATGCGGCCCAGGCGATAGTGTTGGGGCGATGGTGGTTCTTCTGAAGCTCGGTCCGGCCTTTCAGGGTTTTGTTGATGGCCTTGAGCGCTTCGATCTCGTCCGGTGTGAACGCAAAATCTGCCGGCAATTCTTCGCCGCCATTGCGGGCTTGAACCAGCTGGATGACGATACATGCCACTCTGGTAGCGATCGCCGCGAGTTTGATCAGGCCTTCAGCGCTGTCGAGCTGACTATCCTCGATGCGCAGACCCTGGCTCTTCAGCGAGCGAAAGAGCTGTTCGATGATCCAGCGCTGCTTGTACCAGGAGACGATCCGCCAGGCATCGGCGGCAGCGGCAATCGGATGCGTGGTCAAGAGCAACCAATGAATGGGCTTGGCGCCCTTCGGGGGGCGCAACTCGACGACTTCCACGAAGCTGACTTTGACGCCCTCCGGCAGGTCTTTCACGCCGGGGCGCGGCGGCCGTTTGAGCACAACGGTTCCGAAGCGCATGGAGAGGTGGGCCTGGCGACCGCGGCGATCCATTCGCTTTGGCAGATCGATCACCGCCTTGTCGCAGAAGCGGGCCCGTTCGACTGCCTGATAAAGCGTGCCGCCGTCGACCAGCGCATGGTCGTGCATGGCGCGCGACAGGAGGTGGACATTGTCAGCGGGTGTCAGCGCCCAGTGAGCAAAGAAATCCCCCTCGCGGTCGTTGACAACGGTGATCATACGAGCAGCGGCCAGAACATCGCGGCCTTGCTCAGCGGTCGTCACCCAGCGCGCCGACTCCTTGTCGGCCAAGGCGCGCTTCTCGTGAGCGATCTTGGCCTTGCGCTTGCGCGTCCACACCTCACCGCCGGTGAGCCCGAGACAGACCCCGCTGTCGGCATCGACCGCCATCATGGCATGCAGCAACACGCCGCGAGCATTGCCTTTGCCGACCTTGCCCAAGCCGCGCCGATGTCCAGGACAGGTGTGGAACTTAATCTCGCTGGTATCCTGGATTGACAGCACATGACGCCCGCTGACCGCGATCGACGTCTGCAGGCTCCAGCCTTCAATCAGCTTGTCGATCGTGACCTGTGGATTGTTCACAAACCGCCAGAACGCCATGTTCGCAGCCCAGTCGCCCTGCGCCATCTGGCGCAAACAGACGCTGCGCGTGCAAAGCATAGCCCGGAGAAGCGCCGCCCCCTTTTATCGAGGCGAACGTCTCCAAACTTACCCAGGGACAAACCCGGTTCCTGCTGCATCTCTGGCGCTCCTTCGAATCAAAGCGCCAGAGAGAGAATCATACAAACGCTGCGGCGACAGCACATCATGCCGCTCCGAGTCAATCTGTCGCGTCCCCAAGGTGTGTAGATGCCCTAGTGCGAACGCAGGGACGACAGCAATTACTGCGCCGGCTTGATCGCCCAGGATACGTTCACCGTCACCGAAAGCGTCTCTTCGCCTTGCGCGACCGGTGCGCCAGCGGCCATGGGGGAAGCCACCTTGCCGCGATGTAGCGGCACGGGCGCGCCTTCCTCGGAAATGCTGATGGGCTCGCCGAGCGTCACGCCGGCGGCCTTGGCGTAGATCTCGGCCTTGCGGCGGGCGTCCGCGATCGCCTTTTCGCGGGCCTCGTCCAGATGCTTCGAGGCCTGCGTTACTGTGAAATTGATGCCGCCGATCTCGTTGGCGCCGGCGCCCGCCAGCACGTCGATCACGTTCGCGACCTTGGTCACATCGCGGATCTTGACCGTGACACGGTTGCTGGCGCGGAAACTGACGATGCCTGCTGCGCGCTCCGAGGCTTTGGACGACGTCGCAAATTGCGGCTGCAGCGACAGCCGCGAGGTCTGGTAGTCCTTTTCCTCGATGCCGGCGCCCTTCAGCGCCAGAAGTACCTTGCCCATCGCCGCGTTATTGGTGTCCGACGCCTCGCGCGCGGTCTTGGCGTCCGACGTCACACCGCCGTCGATCTGGGCCTGATCGGGCGCCACCGACACGTTCGCTTCGCCGGTCACGGAAATCGCAGGCGGCGGCATGGTCTGCGCCAGCGCGGGTGCGGCGAGCAGCGTGGCGGCAACGGCAAGGACGAGCGGACATTTCATGCCGATCACCTCAGCGGCACGTAGACGTTGATGACCAGCTTGTCTTCCGCCGTCTTCAGGGGATCGGTGATGTATTCTTCGATGAAGGTGTCTTTCGCTTCGAGCTTCTTGTCGTCGAGGTGGTTGGTGATCGCCTCATAGGTGTTGTCCATGTTGTCGTAGGAGCCGCGATGGACGAACTTCAGCGCCTTGCCCTCGGGCGACTTGCCCATGCTAATGTCCTTGGTCAGGTTCTTGACGTCCTGATCGACCGGAATCTGGGCCAGGAATGTAAAGCCGGTATCGTCGGTCGAGGTGTAGACGATCATCGAATTGCCCGTGGCCTTGATGCCCTGCTTGTCGAGCAGGGTGGTCAGCGCCTTGAACGCCTCGATCAGGGTATCGAACGCCGCATCCCAATTCGCGGTGCCCTTCATGACAACCACTTTCCTGGGCTCGAGCGCGAACTCCTCGCCGAACGGGTCGGCGTTCTGAACATTGGCGGCGGGCGGAGGCGGCGCGGGCGCCGGGGCTTTTTCCGCCGTGGGGGCGTCCGCGGGCGACTTGGTTTCGGCCGGCGGCGGGACCGGTACCGCCGACGGGGCCGGGCTGGGCGCAGCCGACGGGCTCGCGGCTGGAGGGGCTGAGGGCGCCGGCGATTGCGCCAGCGCGGCCCCGCCAAACGCAACCATGGAGAGCGCGACCATGGCCGCACGGAAAGTGCTGATACGGTTCATTTCAGGTATTCTCCATCCCACCCCATCTGGCGGCGGCATGTCCCGGTCCGCGCCCGCCAGAATGGTGCCATTTTCTAACACGCAAGGTCCGCTTTCGTCCCATGACAGATGCGTCATATGCCCCTGCTGCCCCTGCGTACTAGGCAATTGGCCATCATTCGCCATATAAGGCAGGCATAAATTGGGAAATTCCATGAGCGCGCTGGCCAACCACGCATTTGCCAAGATGAGCGGCATCGGCAACGAAATCGTTGTGGTGGATTTGCGCGATTCCAAAGCTGGTTCAAAGGCCGCCGTGACGGCCGAGGAGGCGCGGGCGGTCGCCTCGCCTGCGGGCGTGCCCTATGACCAGTTGATGGTATTGCAGCCGCCACGGCTGCAGGGCACCGAGGCCTTCATCCGCATCTACAACAATGACGGCTCGGAAGCCGGCGCCTGCGGCAACGGCATGCGCTGCGTGGTGCGCCGCCTGTTCGAGAAGACCGGCCAAACCGCCGTGACCTTCGAGACCCGCGCGGGGCTATTGAACTGCTGGCAGGGCCCGGCGCCCGATCTCTATACGGTCGACATGGGCGCGCCGAAGTTCGACTGGCAGGATATTCCGCTCGCCGAAGAGTTTCGCGACACCCGCTATATCGAACTGCAGGTCGGGCCGATCGACGCGCCGGTGCTGCATTCGCCCTCGGTTGTCTCGATGGGCAATCCGCACGCGATCTTCTGGGTCGATGACGTCAACGCCTACGATCTCGAACGATTCGGGCCGCTGCTGGAGAACCACCCGATTTTCCCGGACCGCGCCAACATCACGCTCGCGCATATTGTCGATCGCGATCACATCACGATCCGTACCTGGGAACGCGGCGCCGGATTGACCAGGGCCTGCGGCTCGGCCGCGTGTGCGACCGCGGTCGCGGCGGCGCGGCTGAAGCGTGCCGATCGCTCGGTCGAGATCACGCTGCCCGGCGGCAAGCTTGGGATCGAATGGCGCGAGCGCGATGACCATGTGCTGATGACCGGCACCGCCGATTTCGAATATGAAGGGCGATTCGACCCGGCGCTGTTCGCCAGCGTCGCCTGAGAGCCATGAGCGTCGACGTCCTCACCTTCGGTTGCCGCCTCAACGCCTTCGAATCCGAAGTGATCGCCCGCGAGGCGGAGCGCGCCGGACTTTCCGATACCGTCGTCATCAATAGCTGCGCGGTCACCAACGAGGCGGTGGCGCAGGCGCGGCAATCGATCCGGCGGCTGAAGCGCGAGCGGCCGGATGTGCGCATCGTCGTCACCGGCTGCGCGGCGCAGACCCAGCCGGAAATGTTTGCCGAAATGGCCGAGGTCGACCGCGTCGTCGGCAATGACGACAAGATGCGCGGCGAGGCCTGGCGTGACGCGCGCGCGGCATTCGATGGCGGGTTTGGTATCGAGGCAAGCGAGAAGATCGCCGTTGCCGACATCATGGCGGTGCGCGAGATGGCGCCGCATCTGCTTGACGGTTTCAAGGCCGGCCTGCCGCGCGTGTTCGTCCAGGTGCAGAACGGCTGCGATCACCGCTGCACCTTCTGCATCATCCCTTACGGCCGCGGCAATTCACGCTCGGTGCCGATGGGTGCCGTCGTCGAACAGGTTCGTACGCTGGCCGAACGCGGCCATGCCGAGATCGTGCTCACCGGCGTGGACCTGACGAGCTACGGCGCCGATCTGCCGGGTGCGCCGAAACTGGGGCACCTGACAAAACAGATTTTGCGGCACGTGCCGGAATTGAAGCGGTTGCGGATTTCGTCGATCGATTCCATCGAAGCCGACCGTGATCTGCTCGACGTCATCGCCAGGGATGAGCGGCTGATGCCGCATCTGCACCTGTCGCTGCAGTCCGGCGACGACATGATTTTGAAGCGGATGAAGCGCCGGCATTCGCGGCAAGATGCGATCGAGTTCTGCGCGCAGGTGCGGCGGCTGCGCCCCGACATCACGCTCGGCGCCGATATCATCGCGGGCTTTCCGACCGAGACCGAAGACATGTTCGCGCGCTCGGCGGCCCTGGTGGAGGAATGCGATCTCACCTTCCTGCATGTGTTTCCCTACTCGCCGCGACCGGGTACGCCAGCAGCACGGATGCCGCAGGTCGCAGGCGGAAAGATCAAGGAGCGCGCGAAGCGGTTGCGGGCGGTGGGTGAGGTTGCGTTGCAGCGACGGCTGGCGGCAGAGGTCGGCGCAACGCGTCAGGTGTTGATCGAGAGCGCGACGCAGGGGCGGACGGAACATTTCCTGCCGGTGGCGATATCAGGCGAGACGCCGGGCGCGGTGATGACGCTTGCGATCAAGGGCCATGATGGCGCACGGCTGACGGTGTGAGTCACAAACTCCGCCGTCGTCGCCCGGCTTGACCGGGCGATCCAGGGCGGATTCAATCGATCGTCGCAACACTCTTTGTATGGCTCACTTTGTATGGCTCACTCGGAGGAATTCGTCGAGAGTTTCCGCCGGTGTCTTCCAGCCAAGGGTTTTTCGGGGCCTGGTGTTGAGTGCAATGGCCACGGCCTCAAGGTCATCGGCATTGTGTGCGCTGAGATCGGTGCCCTTTGGAAAGTATTGGCGTAGCAACCCATTAGTGTTCTCGTTGGTGCCGCGCTGCCATGGGCTGTGAGGATCGCAGAAGTAGACCTGCACGCCCGCGTCGATCTTGAGGCGTGCGTGTTGAGCCAACTCAGCTCCTTGATCCCAAGTCAGCGACCGACGCAGTTGCTCAGGCAAGGTGATGATCGTGCGGGTGATGGCGTCGCGCACTGCCTCAGCACCATGTCCGGCGAGTGCGGGTCCGTTCTTCACGCGAGCGTCGTGGCCATGGCCTGTCATGCGCGGCAGGTGCAGCAGCATGGTGAAACGTGTCGTGCGCTCCACCAAGGTACCGATCGCGGAACTTCCAAGACCCAAGATGAGGTCCCCTCCCCAGTGGCCCGGTACGGCTCGATCGGCTGCCTCCCCCGGACGTTGACTGATCATGACCTCGGGAGAGACGAAGGTCCTGCCTTGCCTGCGTGTGCGCGCCCTCGGCATCCGCAGCGCCCGCCCGGTGCGCAAGCAGGCCGTCAGTTCGCGGCGCAACGCTCCTCGACCTTGCACATACAGTGCCTGATAGATCGCCTCGTGACTGATGCGCATCGTCTCATCCTCGGGGAAGTCGAGGCGAAGGCGACGAGCAATCTGTTCCGGGCTCCATGCCGTCGCCCAACGTCTGTTCTGTCGATGTACGGCCCGGCGCCCCTTCCACACGACCTTCGGGCCTAAGATGGGTGCCCCGTCCGGGGTAGCAATCAAACCGGCAAGCCTGTCTTGGACATAATCTCGCAGGGTCGGATTAACCGCCAACTTGGCCGGCTTTGGGCGTCGGGCGGACCGATCGGCGTGCCATTGTGCCGTGGTCGCTCGATATTCTGGAGCGCCGTGGCGGGCCGCCGCATTGCGCCGGAGTTCACGAGAGATCGTGCATGGAGGACGATCGAGCTGACGAGCGATGGCTCGTATACCGTGCCCCTGCGCGCGCAAGATGGCGATCTCCTCCCGTTCGGCGAACGAAAGGTAGCGCTCCGATGGCGGTTTTGACGACTGCGAGAAATGTGTTGGTGGCACGCCGCCCGCCCTCCGGAACCAACGTACTCCGACAGCCGGCGACACCCCGGCGTCAATCCCAGCATCCTCGCTCGAGCGTCCCGAGGCAATCGCCCTCCAGAACTGTCTACAACTCTCTCGCTGTGCCTCTGGAGGTCGGCCTGGCGATCGCAAAGCTGCCCGCACACACCGATCCGAACGCCGCCTGTATCTCTTCATCGCAACCTCTTTTGCTCGAGTGTTGCGACGACCGATTGAATCCGCCCAGTACGCCGCGGCCTCTCGGTTAATCTTTGGCTTCTCTGGAATTCTGGATCATCCGCCGGAGCCTGTCATCGGGCGGCGCTTCGCGCCGACCCGTTGGCGGATGATGGCAGTGGTGGCTGGGGCACCGGTCTCGCCTACAAGCCGCTACTCCCCGTTCCATCCGCACGCCCTGAGCCGCTCCCGCATATGCTCCGGCGCAGGCGCCGCCACGCGCACCGGTTCCTTGTTCTTCGAAATCGGAATCACGATCTCGCGGGAATGCAGATGCAGGATCGGCTCGCCGAAGCGCGGGCCGTTGCCATAAATGTTGTCGCCGACGATCGGCCAGCCCATGGCTGACGTGTGCACGCGCAATTGATGGGTGCGGCCGGTTACCGGTTCCAGTGCGAGCCAACAAAGGCCGTCGCCGCGGCCGCATACTTTCCAGTTCGTGACGGCCTTCTGCCCGTCTGGATCCGGCTTCTGCCACCAGCCGCGCTCGACGTTGAGCCGCCCCAGCGGCATGTCGATGGTGCCTTCATCTTCGGCAGGTCCGCCCTCGATCACCGCCCAATAGGTTTTTCCGATCTTGCCGTGCTTGAACAGCAGGCCGAGCGAGGCGGTGGCCTTGCGATGGCGTCCCAGCACGAGACAGCCCGAGGTGTCCTTGTCGAGCCGGTGGGCCAGCACCGGCGGCCGCGGCAGGCCGAATCGCAGGCCGTCAAAGGACGCTTCCAGATTGGCGCCGCCCTTGGGGCCGCGATGCACCGGAAGTCCGGCGGGCTTGTCGATGACCAGCATCAGCCCGTCGCGGTGGAGGACGCGAGCCTGGATTTCATCTGCCGTTAGCTCACGGACATCAAGCGATGTCCGGGGGATATCAAAGGATGACCCGGGAACAGCAATGGATTGGTTGTGACTTTCGCTCATGGCGCGAAACCGCTAACACGTCCCCGACATGAGCGATACCACTCCCGGAACCCCCAAACTGAGCTGGTGGCGGCGGCTTTCGAGCGGCCTGAAGCGGACCTCTGGTGCGCTCGGCACGGCCGTTGCCGATCTCGTCACCAAGCGCAAGCTCGACCGCGCCATGCTCGACGAAATCGAGGATGTGCTGCTGCGCGCCGATCTCGGCACGGCCGTGGCGGTTCGGATCGCGGACGCCGTCGGCGCCGGCCGCTACGACAAGGCAATTTCGGCCGACGAAGTGAAGACGGTGGTCGCCACCGAGGTGGAGAAGGTGCTGGCGCCGGTGGCGAAGCCGCTGGAGATCGACGCGGCGCAAAAGCCGTTCGTCATTCTCGTGGTCGGCGTCAACGGTTCCGGCAAGACCACCACCATCGGCAAGCTCGCCGCAAAGCTCAGCGCCGAGGGCCGCAAGGTCATGATGGCGGCCGGCGATACCTTTCGTGCCGCCGCGATCGAACAGCTCAAGATCTGGGGCGAGCGCACCAGGTCGCCGGTGATATCAGGCGCGCAGGGCTCGGATTCGGCAAGCCTCGCCTTCAACGCGCTGACCGCGGCGAAGGAACAGAATATCGACGTGCTGCTGGTCGACACCGCCGGGCGGCTGCAGAACAAGGCCGAGCTGATGAACGAGCTCGAAAAGGTGGTTCGCGTCATCAAGAAGGTCGATGCGTCGGCCCCGCATGCGGTGCTGCTGGTGCTCGACGCCACGGTGGGACAAAATGCGCTGTCGCAGGTCGAGGCATTTCATCGTACCGCAGGGGTCACGGGCCTCGTGATGACGAAGCTCGACGGCACCGCGCGCGGCGGCATCCTGGTGGCGCTGGCCGAGAAGTTCAAACTGCCGGTGCACTTCATCGGCGTCGGCGAAGGCATCGACGATCTCGCGCCGTTCACGGCGCGCGATTTTGCGCAAGCGATAGCAGGAATCGAATAGGGCATGATCCCGAAAAGTGGGTACCGGTTTTCGGACAAGATCATGCCCAAACAAAAAAGAAGTGAAACGATGGACAAGAAAGTGCCGCATCCGCTGTTCAAGCTTGCGACCGAGCTTGGGCCCCTTCTCATCTTTTTCGTCGCCAACGCCAAGTCCAATTTGTTCATCGCCACCGGCGTGTTCATGGTGGCGGTGCTGGCTGCAATGGTTGCGTCATACATGGTGACGCGGCATGTGCCGATGATGGCGATCGTCACGGCGGTGGTCGTCATAGTGTTCGGCGCGCTGACGCTGATCCTGCATGACGAGACCTTCATCAAGATGAAGCCGACCATCGTCTACACGCTGTTCGCCGCCATTCTCGCTGGCGGTTTGCTGTTCAACCGCTCCTTCATCGCCATCATGTTCGACCAGATGTTCAATCTCACCCCGCACGGCTGGCGCATCCTGACCATGCGCTGGGCGTTGTGGTTCTTTGCGATGGCGGTGCTGAACGAGATTATCTGGCGCACGCAAAGCACTGACTTTTGGGTCGCCTTCAAGGTGTTCGGCATGGTGCCGCTGACGATGCTGTTTGCGATCACCCAGATGCCACTGATCAAGCGCTATCATCTGGAGCCGGCTTCGCTGGAGGTCAGCGAGGCGGAAGCAGGCGACGTGAGCAAGGGCTAGGGTTGGTGGTGTCCCGGACGCGGTGCAGCGTTCTTCACGATGCACCGCAGAGCCGGGACCCATGTCCGCGGTCGTGGGCCCCGGCTCTGCGGCGCACCGCTTGCGCGCTGCGCCGCGTCCGGGGCAAGAGATCTCAGCTCTTCTGCTTGGCGATGATCTTGTCCTTGATCTTGTCGTAGGTCGCCTGCGGAACGATGCTCTTCTGCACCAGATCATCCTTGCCCCTGTACGGCCGGCCCGCGATGATTTTAGCGGAATAGGCCTTGCCGACGCCCGGCAGCGCGTCGAGTTGATCGGCGGTCGCGGAATTGATGTCGAGCAGCTCGGCCTTTGGCGCCGGCGCCATCTTCGACTCCGAGGCCTTCGGCGCAGGAGCCATCTTGCTGTCGGATTTGGGCGCGGGCTGCGCGGTCTGGGCCATCGACGGTGTTGCCGTCAGCAGCCCCAAGGTCAGCGCGGTGGCGAGAAGAGAAGCGAGCGTGAAATGACGCATATGGGTGTCCCTCCAAGGACGGTTCATGTAACGCGGTAAAGCTAGCTGCGATTTCATGGCGGCGCCATGGCTGCAAAATGAACGATAGATAAAAGCCAAAGATTATTTGCTCAACGCCTTCTCGATCTCGACCTTGAGCACGCTGTCGAGATTGGCCGGCGTCACCGGCCCGACCAGCTTGTAGAGAATCGTGCCGTCGCGGCCGACCACGAAGGTTTCGGGCACGCCGTAGACGCCCCATTCGATCGCGCCGCGGCCGTTGCCGTCGACGCCGACGGCGGTAAACGGATTGCCGTAGCGGCCGAGGAAGCGGCGGGCGTTGTCGGGCGAATCCTTGTAGTTGATGCCGACGATCTGCAGCCGCGTGTCCTTGGCCAGCGCGGTCAACAGCGGCGCTTCGTCGTGGCACGGCACGCACCAGGACGCCCAGACATTGACGACGGAGACCTTGCCCTTGAACACCGCGGGGTCGAGCCCGGGCACCGGCGCCCCGTTATGGACAAGGCCCTCCAGCGCCGGCAGCGCGGTTTGCGGCGCCGGGCGGCCGATCAGGGCGGAGGGGATTTTGGAGGGATCGCCGCCGTAGAGCCGCAGCAGGAACAGCCCGGCGACCGCCATGAAACCGATCAGCGGCAGCGCCACCAGCCAGCGCCAGCGGCGCGGCGGCCCCTCCGATGTTGTGGGCGGCGCGGTCATCGGATGTCCGATGCATTGCGGCCGGAGCGCCGGGTTATGCCGTTGGCCTCGAGTTCGCGCAGGCGTTCCTTCTGGCGGCGATAATCGATGGCGATCCAGGCGATGAGAAGCACAACGACCGCTGCCACCAGCGTGTAGGACGTCACGATAAACGAAGCGTAGGGACCGAGCGACGTCACGTCACGCCGCCTGCTGGCTGGCTTGCATCATCTGCAAGCTGCGCACCCGCCGGCGCAGGATCTCGTTGCGCATCGCCGCCAGGTGCAGCGTGACGAACAATAGCGAGAAGCCGACCGCCATCACCAGCAAGGGAATCAGGAACGCCTTGTCGAGCGAAGGTCCGCCCATTCGGATCACGGCCGCCGGCTGATGCAGCGTGTTCCACCAGTCGACCGAGAATTTGATGATCGGCAGGTTGAGCGCGCCGACCAGCGTCAGGACGGCGGCCGCCCGCGCCGCCCGCGACGGGTCGTCCACCGCGCGCCACAGCGCCATCAGGCCGAGATACATCAGGAACAGGATCAAGACCGAAGTCAGCCGCGCATCCCATTCCCAATAGGTGCCCCACATCGGCCGCCCCCACAGCGAGCCGGTGACCAGCGCGAGAAACGTGAATGCCGCGCCGATCGGGGCTGCGGCCTTGGCGGCGACGTCGGCAAGCGGATGTCGCCAGACCAGCGTGCCCAGCGCGGCAATGCTCATGACGCCCCACACGAACATCGCCAGCCACGCATTCGGCACGTGGATGAACATGATCTTGACGGTGGCGCCTTGCTGATAGTCGTCGGGTGCCATCGCCGCCTGGTAGAAGCCGATCAGCAGCAGGAGCGCGGTCGCGCCCGCCAGCCACGGCAGCACGCGCGCCGTCAGCGACAGGAATTTGGTGGGATTGGCGAGGTCAATCAGCGTCATGGCATCCTGATAGTCGTCAGTGGCGGGGCAGGCAATGCGGCTTGGTTTGTTTCATATTGCCTCCGCGAGAGTTGATCGGCGTTAAGTCATTGTTAATCCAGACCATGGCGCAGGCTTGCCGCGGCCGCGAACGGTCCGACCACCAGGCTGACCAGCGACAGCGCGCACAAGATCGAAAACGGCGTTCCGAATGACAGCGGGCCGGTGATCGCGGCCTGCGACGCCGCGACGCCGAAGATCAGTACCGGGATCGACAGCGGCAGCACCAGTACCGCCAGCAGCAAGCCGCCGCGGTGGAGTGTCACGGCGAGCGCCGCGCCGATCATCCCCGTGAAGGTCAGCGCCGGTGTTCCCACCAGCAGCGTCAGCGCCACCGCCGAGGTTGCGGTGGCGTCGAGATTGAGCAGCAGCCCCAGCACAGGGGATGCCACGATCAGCGGCACGCCGGCGGCAAGCCAGTGGGCCAGCGCTTTTGCGGCGCAGGCAAGTTCCAGCGGCGCCCGGCCCATCACGATCAGGTCGAGCGAGCCATCCTCGTGGTCGGCCGTGAACAGGCGGTCGAGCGTGAGCAGGCTCGCCAGCAGCGCGCCGAGCCAGAGGATCGCGGGTCCGAGCCGGGTCAGCAGCGCCAGATCCGGCCCGATGGCGAACGGCATCAGCACCGTGACCGTGAGGAAAAACAGCACCCCGATCAGCGCCCCGCCGCCGACGCGAACGGCGATCTTGATGTCCCGGCGAATCAGTGCGGCGAGGGCGCTCACTTGGTTTCCCCCATCCGCAGTTCCCTCGCCCCGATCCCGAGCGGGGTATGCGTCGCGGCGATGATGATGCCGCCGCCTGCGAGGTGGTCGCGCATGACGCCGACGAACAAGCCCTGCCCGGCGGTATCGAGCGCCGAGGTCGGCTCGTCCAGCAGCCAGACCGGCCGCCGCATCACCAGCAGGCGCGCGACCGACAGCCGCCGCCGCTGGCCGGCCGACAGGTATGCCGCCGGCAGATGCGTGGCATGGCCGAGGCCCACGGCGGCGAGGCTTTGGCTGAGGTCGCCGATCTTGCCGCCCAGAAAATCCCGCCAGAACGCGAGGTTCTCGTGCACGCTGAGCGCAGGCTTCAGCGCATCGCGATGGCCGAGATAATGGGATTGTTCCGGCAAGGTCAGCTCGGCCTCGCCGCCCTCCAGGTCGACCGATCCGCCCGCCGGCACCAGAAGGCCCGCGATCAGGCGCAGCAGCGAGGTCTTGCCGGAGCCGTTCGGGCCGACCACGGCCAGCACCTCACCGGATGAGGCTTCGAAATCGAGGCCGGAGAACACCTCCCGGCCGCCCCTGATACAGTCGATGTGACGCCCCGAGAGCCGCATTTTGCCTCTTCACAGCCCTCTGAAATTAATGGGTACCGCGTCAGAATTTGTGGGTACCGCATTGCTGCAGCACGCTTGTCAGTGTGGCGGCGCTTCTAGAAAGATTCTATAAGCCCGGAACTTGATGCAGCACACAATCGGCGGCTGCAAGCCGATAGGGCCAGCCTAACGCCGATGGTGTTTAAATACCCTTGCCGGGTATAGCTAGAATTTAGGATTTCCTGACATGACCTCGCTCGACAGCTTCAAATGCCGCAAGACCCTCAAGGTCGGCAGCAAGACCTACGTTTATTACAGCCTGCCCGCCGCCGAGAAGAACGGTCTGAAGGGAATTTCCAAGCTGCCCTATTCGATGAAGGTGCTGCTGGAAAACCTGCTGCGCAACGAGGACGACCGCACGGTCAAGAAGGCCGACATCGTCGCGGTGTCGAAATGGCTCAGGAAGCGCAAGCTCGAGCATGAAGTCGCGTTCCGCCCGGCGCGCGTCCTGATGCAGGATTTTACCGGCGTGCCGGCGGTGGTCGATCTCGCCGCGATGCGCAACGCGATGCAGGCGCTCGGCGGCGACGCCGAGAAGATCAACCCGCTGGTGCCCGTCGATCTGGTCATCGACCACTCCGTGATCGTCAACTTCTTCGGTGACAACAAGGCGTTCGGCAAGAACGTGGTCGAGGAATACAAGCAGAATCAGGAGCGCTACGAATTCCTGAAATGGGGCCAGAAGGCGTTCTCGAACTTCTCCGTGGTCCCGCCCGGCACCGGCATCTGCCACCAGGTCAATCTCGAATATCTCGCGCAGACGGTGTGGACCAAGAAGCAGAAGATGACGGTCGGCAAGAAGACCGGCACCTTCGAAGTCGCCTATCCGGACTCGCTTGTCGGCACCGATTCGCACACCACCATGGTCAATGGCCTCGCCGTGCTCGGCTGGGGCGTCGGCGGCATCGAGGCGGAAGCCTGCATGCTTGGCCAGCCGCTGTCGATGCTGCTGCCCGAAGTGGTCGGCTTCAAGCTCAAGGGCCAGCTCAAGGAGGGCGTTACCGCGACCGACCTCGTGCTGACCGTGACGCAGATGCTGCGCAAGCAGGGCGTGGTCGGCAAGTTCGTTGAGTTCTTCGGCCCCGGCCTCGATTTTCTCTCGGTCGCGGACAAGGCGACCATCGGCAACATGGCGCCGGAATATGGCGCGACCTGCGGCTTCTTCCCGGTCGATGCCGCAACCATCGATTATCTCAAGACCTCCGGCCGCAAGGCTGATCGCGTTGCGCTGGTTTCGGCTTACGCCAAGGCGCAAGGTTTGTTCCGCACCGCGAAATCGGCCGACCCCGTGTTCACGGAAACGCTGACGCTCGATCTCAAGGATGTCGTGCCGTCGATGGCCGGCCCGAAGCGCCCTGAGGGGCGCGTCGCACTGCCGGCCGTTGCCGCCGGCTTCGCCACCGCGCTCGCCGGCGAGTACAAGAAGCCGGAAGGCGCCGAGAACCGCTATTCGGTCGAGAACCGCGATTTCGATCTCGGCCATGGTGACGTCGTGATCGCGGCGATCACCTCCTGCACCAACACTTCCAACCCCAGCGTGTTGATCGGCGCCGGCCTGCTGGCGCGCAACGCTGCCGCCAAGGGCTTGAAGGCAAAGCCGTGGGTCAAGACCTCGCTTGCGCCCGGAAGCCAGGTGGTCGCGGAATATCTCGCCAATTCCGGCCTGCAGAAGGATCTCGACAAGGTCGGCTTCAACCTGATCGGCTTCGGCTGCACCACCTGCATCGGCAATTCGGGTCCGCTGCCGGAGGAGATTTCGAAATCGATCAATGACAACGGCATCGTCGCTGCCGCGGTGCTGTCGGGTAACCGCAATTTTGAGGGCCGCGTCAGCCCCGACGTGCAGGCCAATTATCTGGCATCGCCGCCGCTGGTCGTGGCTTATGCGCTGGCGGGAACGGTGACAAAGGACCTCGCGGTCGAGCCGATCGGCGAGGGCAAGGACGGCAAGCCGGTGTACCTGAAGGACATCTGGCCGACGACCAAGGAAATCAACGCCTACATGAAGAAGTTCGTGACCGCCACGATCTTCAAGAAGCGTTACGCCGACGTGTTCAAGGGCGACGCCAACTGGCGCAAGATCAAGACCGTCGAGAGCGAGACCTACCGCTGGAACATGAGCTCGACCTATGTGCAGAACCCGCCCTACTTCGAGGGCATGAAGAAAGAGCCGGAAGCGATCGTCGACGTCGTCGATGCGCGGATTCTGGCGATGTTCGGCGACAAGATCACCACCGACCACATCTCGCCGGCCGGCGCGATCAAGCTGACCTCTCCGGCAGGAAAATTCCTCTCGGAGCATCAGGTGCGCCCGGCCGACTTCAACCAGTACGGCACGCGGCGCGGCAATCACGAGATCATGATGCGCGGCACCTTTGCCAACATCCGCATCAAGAACTTCATGCTGAAGGGCGCCGACGGCAATATTCCGGAAGGCGGACTTACCAAGCACTGGCCCGACGGCGAGCAGATGTCGATCTACGACGCGGCGATGCAGTACCAGGCGGAGAGCGTGCCGCTGGTGGTGTTCGCCGGCGCCGAATACGGCAACGGCTCGTCGCGCGACTGGGCTGCGAAGGGTACCCGCCTGCTCGGCGTTCGCGCCGTGATCTGCCAGAGCTTTGAGCGCATCCATCGCTCCAACCTGGTCGGCATGGGCGTGTTGCCGCTCACCTTCGAGGACGGCACGTCGTGGACGTCACTGGGCCTGAAGGGCGACGAAAAGGTGACGATCCGCGGGCTGCAGGGCGACCTGAAGCCGCGTCAGACGCTGACGGCGGAGATCGTCTCCGGCGACGGCTCGCTGCAGCGCGTGCCGCTGCTGTGCCGCATCGATACCCTTGACGAACTCGAGTACTACCGAAACGGCGGAATTCTGCATTATGTGCTGCGCAAACTCGCGGCCTGACGCGGATTTGTGATCAGTGCCTCACTGCGAAGTGAGTAGCGAGCAGGAAGAAGGCGGCCTATGACAAGGCCGCTTTCGCGCGTCTGGGGTACGCTTTGAGGCACTCACTTGGGATCAAATCATGCCCCGTACAAATACGGATGGAAAACACAACCACAACCATCGGTCCGCACTATGACAGCGATGATAGCTTATAATTGTATCTCGCGATGGTCCGGTGCGCTCGGCGTTTGCGCAATCATTGCTGTCATCCGCCCAGCCCATGCCGAGCCGCGCGCGGTGGTTGAATTGTTCACCTCGCAAGGCTGCTCGTCATGTCCTCCGGCCGACCAGATCATTGGTGAACTCGCCAAGGACCCGTCCGTGATCGCGCTGAGCATGCCGATCGACTATTGGGATTATCTCGGCTGGAAGGACACGCTGGCGGACAAGCGGTTCAGCGCGCGTCAGAAAGCCTATTCGCAGGCACGCGGCGATCGCAATCTCTATACGCCGCAGATGATCGTCAATGGTTCGACGCAAGTGATCGGCAGCGATCGCGGCAGCATCGAGGGCGCGATCAAAAATACAGGCAAGGCCGATGGCGTGATGTCGGTGCCGGTGACGATGAGCTTGTCCGGCAAATTGCTCAATGTCTCGGTGGCCGCCAGCAAGGTGCCGACCGTGGCGCGTGGCGAAGTCTGGATCTGTTCGATCTCGAAGGCCATCCCGATCATGATCGGGCGCGGCGAGAATCGCGGCCAGGAAGTCACCTACTACAACGTCGTGCGCAACCTCGTGAAGGTCGGTGACTGGAACGGCAGTCCGGAAAGCTGGACCGTGCCGCTTGAAAATATTTCCCGCGATGGCGTCGACGCCGCAGTCGTCTATGTCCAGGACGGCAATCGCGAAAAGCCGGGCGCCATGCTCGGCGCAGCCTACACGTCGCTGCGGTAGTGGCACTCGTGTAGCCCGGATGGAGCGAAGCGCAATCCGGGGAAACTGCATACGTCGACGAACTCCGCCCGTGTGATTCCCGGATTTCGCTTCGCTCCATCCGGGCTACGATGCTAGTTCTTTCGGAATTTCCTGAACGGATGTCGCTGCAGCCGCGAGGGCTGATACGCGCTGAAGCGCGATGGCAGCGAAGCGAACCCCACAAACGAAAGAACCCCACAAACGAAAAAGGACCAACTTTCGTTGGCCCAGTATCGGGATTAACTCCCTCTGCGAACAGGCCCGATCCCGACGGCCCCGGGGGGCTGGGGGCTGAGGAATCCGGAACCGAAAGGACCGGGCCAACGCAGGATTATCTTGTCGCAATCTAGCGGGGCGGGCGGTTGGCGGAAGTGGGGCAGCAATAAGATTCCGCTAACGATCCCGTGAATCGATGTTTCCCGGGATGTCGGGTCGCCCGGGGCGGTTTCCTTCGTGTTTGCACCCCCTTGCGGCGTCCTGCGGTTAGCGCGATCATGTAAATCTCGGCATGCTCCCGAAAAGTGGGGACCGGTTTTCGGGAACGAGAGCATGCCTGAGATGACAGGAGGCGCTCCATGAGCTCGATATCGGAGGATACCGATCCAAGCGGGAGCCACGCGGTGGCGCGCCCCGCCACCACTGCAGTCCCGCCGCCGAATCGCGTCACATTCAATCGTCTCGAACTCAACCGTATCCTCAATCTGTATGGACGCATGGTCGCCGATGGCGAATGGCGCGACTACGCCATCGACTTTCTGAAAGACCGCGCGGTGTTCTCGGTATTCCGCCGCGCCTCCGAGGTTCCGATCTATCGCATCGAGAAAGATCCGCGGCTCGCGCGCAAGCAGGGCATGTACAGCGTGATCTCGGCGACCGGGCTGATCCTGCGCCGCGGCCACGAGCTCGAACGCGTGCTGCTGGTGATCGACCGCAAGCTGGCGGTGGTTTAATCGGCCGGGCTACCGCGAGCCGGGGCCCACTCTACTTTGCATGGGGTTGTTTTCGCGATTTTGAGTTCGTAGCCCGGATGGAGCGCAGCGAAATCCGGGAAGACTGCATCCGCTTGCGAGACTGTCCCGGATTGCGCCGCGCTCCATCCGGGCTACGAAGCTGCTCCTCAATCCTTCGGCACGGTCATGCCGCCTTCACCGAGCGCACGCTGCATCATGACCGTGTCCAGCCAGCGGCCGAACTTGAGGCCGACGCTCGGATGGGTCCCGATCATCTGGAAGCCAGTCTTGGTGTGAACCCCGATCGAGCCGGCATTGGCGGAATCGCCGATCACGGCGATCATCTGCCGGTAGCCGCGCGCCTCGCATTCGGCGATCAGCCGCTGCATCAACTGCAGGCCGATGCCGCGGCGGTGGGTCGAGGGTTGCAGGTAGACTGAATTCTCCACCGTGAAGCGGTAGGCCGGCCGCGGGCGATAGGGCCCAGCATAGGCGTAGCCGATCACGCGACCCTCGACCACGGCAACGAGATAGGGAAAGCCGCCATCCGACAGCGCCCTAAATCGCCTCGTCATCTCAGCGAGATCGGGCGATATCAGCTCGAATGTCGCGGTGCCATAGCGCACCGCGTGCTCGTAGATTTCGGTGATGGCGGGAAGGTCGGCCTCGGTGGCGGGCCGGATTTCGGGAGCGGACATGCGGGTAGAGTATTTTCGCCGCGCGCAAAAGAAAAGCCCCGGCCGCGAGGCCGGGGCTTCAACTCGTACCTGGTCGGTAGCGACTAGTCGCGCTGGCCGAGCAGCTGCAACAGCAGCGTGAACAGGTTGATGAAGTTCAGGTAGAGCGACAATGCACCGGTAATCGCCGCTTTCTCTGCAATCTCGCCGCCTTCAGAGGCGTAGCCGTAGATGTAGTCGTTCTTCAGCCGCTGGGTATCCCAGGCGGTGAGGCCCGCGAACACCAGCACGCCGACCACCGAGACGATGAACTGCAGCATCGAGCTTGCCAGGAACAGATTGACCAGGCTCGCGATGATGACGCCGATCAGGCCCATGAACAGGAACGACCCCATGCCGCTCATGTCACGCTTGGTGGTGTAGCCGTAGAGGCTCAGTGCGCCGAAGGTGGCCGCGGTGATGAAGAACACCCGCACGATCGAGGTGTGCGTATACACCAGGAAGATCGACGACAGCGAAATGCCCATCAGCGCCGAGAACACCCAGAACAGCATCTGGGCGGTCGCAGGACGCAGCCGGTTGATGCCGGCCGAAATCGCAAACACCATGGCCAGCGGCGCGAGGATGAACAGCCACTTCAGGGGGCTGACATACATCGCGTAACCGAACGGCGTCAGGTAGGCGTTGCCGAACTTGGCGGCGGCGCCGGCCTGATCAGGGGTCACCGCGGCCATGTAGACGCCGAGCGCGGCAAGGCCGGTGATCGCCAGGCCGATGCTCATGTAGTTGTAGATGCGCAGCATGTAGGCGCGCAGACCGGCATCGACGGCCGCAGCGTCAACGCGTCCGGCGGCCCGGCCGAAAGGAGATACGTAGTTACGGTCTAGGTCCGACATGGTCGAATTCCCGTTGGTTGCCCGGCGGAGCGCAAGGGGTTTGCGGCGCCGGTTAGATTTCGATCTCAGGTGCCCTGATTTGCTGACATTAACTTCACGTCATCAAGCCGGCCTCTGATCTTGGCTGGTATGTGGGAAACTAACACATTCGACGCAAGCTTCCACGCGCGGCTGAATGTCGCTTCTGCCGTCATTCCAAGCAAAAGCGGCGTTAATCCCGCCTTTCCGCCGCTACAAATTGTCACAAATTCCGTAACACGCTAGCCGGCTTCTGGTTCAGGGCCAGCAACGTCCCGGCGAGCCCCAGCCCTACCGTGACGACCAGGGCGGCGGCGACCACGCCTGCGGCGCTGCCGGCCTGCCAGATGAAACTGAGCGTCATCAGCCGGGTCACGATCAGCCAGGCCGCGATCGAGCCGGCGATCACGCCGAAAACCGCCGTGGCGAGGCCGATCATCAGGTATTCCAGCGCATAGGCGCCGAGCAGGCGCGCCCGGGTTGCACCCAGCGTCTTCAGGATCACCGCGTCGTAGACGCGGTGGCGGTGGCCGGCGGCCAGCGCGCCGCCCAGCACCAGTATCGCCGAGATCAGCGTCACCGCGCTGGCGCCGCGGATCGCGAGCACGAGGTTGGTGACGACGGTGCCGATGGTTTCCAGCGCCTCACGGACCCGCACGCTGGTCACGGTCGGAAACGCCTCCGCCACCTGCTTGATGATTCGGGCGTCGCCGCCCGGGTTCGGATGGACCTCCGACAGGGTCGCGACGTGGCTGTGCGGCGCGCCCTTGAAGGCGTTGGGCGAGAACACCAGCACGAAATTGATCCCGAGACCCTGCCAATCGACGTTACGCAGATTGCTGATTTTTGCCGGGATGTCGCGGCCGAGCACGTTGACGACGATCTCGTCGCCTATTTTGAGTTTCAGCCCGTCGGCGATCTTCTTCTCGATCGAGACCAGCGGCGGGCCGCTATAGCCCGCGCTCCACCATTCGCCCTCGACGACCTTGGAGCCCCTGGGAACTTCACTGGTATAGGTCAGGCCGCGGTCGCTCTGCAGCACCCATTCGGAATCCTGTGACGGCTTGAGTTCGTCGGCCTTGACGCCGCGGGCGCCGACGATGCGCCCGCGCAGCATCGGCACGTCCTCTATCGTCGATTCCGGCGCCACTTTCTTGAGGAAGGCGCCGAAGCGGTCGGCATCGGCGGTCGGAATGTCGATGAAGTAGAACGAGGGTGCTTTCTCCGGCAGCGCCGCCAGGAATTGCCGGCGCAGATTGCCGTCGATCTGGGTGATGGTGACGAGCACCGCGAGCCCAAGTCCGAGCGACATCACGACCGAGGGCGTCAGCGCGCCGGGCCGGTAGATATTGGCGATCGCCAGCCGCAGCATGGTGATGCGGCTGCGGGGCAGCCGGCGCGCCAGCGCCATCAGGCCGGCGGCGACGCCGCGCAGCAGCGCGAACACCGCGACCGAGGAGCCGACGAACACGGCCGCGACCCGCTTGTCATAGGCAAGCCCGATGGCGACGGCGACCAGCAGCGCAATCACCACGGCCATCAGCGCGAGATAGCTCCAGCGCGGGCGATGCCATTCGGGAGCGACTTCTTCACGAAATAGCGCCGCGACCGGCACGTCGTGCACCCGGCCGAGCGGCCACAATCCGAAGGCGAGCGCGGTGAGCAGGCCGTAGATGAACGACAGCGCCAGTTCATCGAGATGCAAGGCCGGGATGACAGGCAGCGGCAGCAGCTTGCCGAACACGCCGACGATGACGAACGGCAACGCCGCGCCGGCCGCCAGCCCGATCACCGAACCGACCCCGGCGAGCAGGGTCACCTGCGTCAGATAGATCGTGAAGACGTCGCGGCCGGTGGCGCCGAGCGCCTTGAACGAGGCGATGACGTCGCGGCGGCGATCGATATGGCTCTTGACCGCGTTGGCGACGCCGACGCCGCCGACCAGAAGTGCGGCGAGGCCAACCAGCGTCAGGAACTGGGTGAAGCGGTTGATGGTGCGTTCGAGCTGCGGCGAGGCATTGCTGCTGCTGCGGATCCACCAGCCGGCCTCCGGCAGGGCGCTCCGCGCGCTGTCGATCAACTGGGTCGCGGCGCGATCGTCGGCCGCATTGTCCGGCAGCTTCACGCGGTAGATCCAGCGCACCAGACTGCCGGGCTGCAACAATGCGGTGGCGCGCAGGCTCGCCTCGCTGACCAGAACGCGCGGGCCCAATCCGACATTGCCGGCGAGCTTGTCCGGTTCGGCCGCAACCACGCTGCGGATCTGGTATGTGGCGTTGCCGATCGTGATGCGGTCGCCGAGCTTGAGATCGAGCCGCGCCAGCAGGATGGAATCGACCGCGGCACCGAACGCGCCGTCGCGCTCGGCAAACAGATCCGCCATCGGCATTTTGGGATCGAGCGTTACCTGCCCGAGCATCGGGTAGTTGCCGTCCACGGCCTTGAGCTCGACCAGCGCCAGTTTGCCGTCGCCGCTGCGGGCCATGACCCGCAGCGCGGCCGCGACCGAAACCTGGCCGCGCGCGCGCAGGAAGGCGAGTTCCTCCGGCTTGGCTTCGCGCTGGATCAGGGAAAAAGCAACGTCGCCGCCCAATAGCGTGCGACCCTCGCGCGTCAAACCTTCGCTGAGGCTGGCTGCGACCGAGCCGACGCCGGCAATCGCCATCACGCCGAGCGCGATGCAGGCGATGAAGACGTAAAAACCGCGCAGGCCGCTGCGCAGTTCGCGCAACGCGTAGCGCAGGGCGAGGGATGACGCGCGGCTGCGATAGACGGGTTCGAAAACGATGGTCATGAATGTCCGTCGATCCGGCCCGAACGCAGCCGCACGACGCGGTCGCAGCGTTGCGCCAGCGAGGTATCGTGCGTCACCAGCACCAGCGTCATACCGCGCTCGGTATGCTTGGTGAACAGCAGGTCGACGATCTGCCGGCCGGTCGCCTCGTCGAGATTGCCGGTCGGCTCGTCCGCCACAAGTATTGCAGGATCGGGCGCCAGCGCGCGGGCAAGCGCCACGCGCTGCTGCTCGCCGCCGGACAATTGGGTCGGATAATGGTGCAGGCGATCGCCGAGCCCGACGGACGTCAGTTCCTGCGCCGCCCGCGCTGCCGCATCGGGATTGCCGGCGAGCTCCAGCGGCACCGCGACGTTCTCCAGCGCCGTCATGGTCGGGATCAGGTGAAACGACTGGAACACGATGCCGACCTGGCGGCCGCGGAAGCGCGCCAGCGCGTCCTCGTCGAGGGCATTGAACGGCGTGCCGCTGACCACCACCTCTCCGCTGTCAGGACGCTCCAACCCCGCCATCACCATCAGCAAGGTCGATTTGCCGGAGCCGGAAGGCCCGATCAGGCCGATCGCTTCGCCCGATGCCACACGAAGGCTGATATCTTTCAGGATATGAACGCGAGCGGCACCTGAGCCGAGCGAGAGGTTGACGTTGGAAATGGAAATGGTGTCCGGCCCGAGGCCGACCAGCGAAGAGGATTCGATGAGACTGTCCATGGCTCGGTCATATGGCACTTCCGCCGCTCGGGTCGAGGGCTTGAAGCAGATGTTTGCGCACATACGCGTGTTGATTATGGCTTTGATGACGGCCGGACCGGTTTTCGCCCAATCCCCGGCCGCAGCACCGGCCAAACCCATCAAAATGGTCGTGCTGGGCGATTCCCTAAGCGCCGGTCTCGGCCTGCAGGCCCCGGCGGCGTTTCCCGCCCGCCTGCAAAAAGCCTTGGAGGACAAGGGGATAAAGGTCGAGATGATCAATGCCGGGGTGTCCGGCGACACTTCTTCCGGCGGCCGCGACCGCCTGGATTGGTCTATCCCTGAGGGAACCGAGGCGGTGATCCTTGAACTCGGCGCCAACGATGCCCTGCGCGGAATCGATCCCGCTGTCACCCGCGCCGCCTTGACCGATATCCTGGCGCGGCTGAAGGCGCGCAAGATCGCCGTTCTGCTGTGCGGAATGCTCGCCCCGCCCAATTACGGCAGCGAGTATGCGGCCCGCTTCAACGCGATCTATCCGGAGCTTTCGAAATCTTTCGGCGTGCCGCTTTATCCGTTCTTCCTGGAGGGGGTTGCGGCCGAGGCCAAGCTCAATCAGCCCGACGGATTGCATCCGACCGCCGAGGGCGTCGATCTCATCGTGAAAAATATTCTGCCCACGGTGGAGGCATTTCTGGGCACGATCTCCGGGCAACGGAGTTGAAAAAAGTGGCAACGAATAACGTTACCCCAGGTTTTCCCCGTAGCTTACCGGCCTGCTCGCGCCGCGTGCTTCGCAGGGTCATATAAGTCGGGTAGGAATTAGTGATCGGTGATTCGTCACCGGGTTTGCTGTCAGGCGTGAGCCTCAAGCTGGCGCCTTCGCATCGAGGATTTTGCGATGCCACGTTTGTTCGCTGGACTCGAAATTCCGGCCGAGATCGGCCAGAGCCTTTCCAATTTGCGTGGCGGCCTTCCTGGCGCACGCTGGATCGATCCCGAAAATTATCACGTCACCTTGCGCTTCATCGGCGATATCGACGGCATGTCGGCGAACGAAATCGCTTCCATGCTGTTTCGGATCAACCGCAAGCCGTTCGAGGTCAAAGTGCAGGGCCTGCAGAGTTTTGGCGGCAAGAAACCGCGCGCGGTGGTCGCTTCCGTCGAGCCGAGCAGGCCACTGATCGAGTTGCAGGCTGAGCTTGAGCGGCTGATGCAGCGGCTCGGGCTGGATCCGGAAGGGCGAAAATTCACGCCGCATGTGACGCTGGCGCGGCTGCACGATGCGTCGAGCCAGGACGTTGCCGACTATCTTTCGGTGCGCGGCTATTTTCCGAGCCGGACGTTCATGGCGTCCCGTTTCGTGCTGTTTTCGTCCCGCGCCTCCACCGGCGGCGGGCCGTATGTGGTCGAGGATTCCTACGCGCTGAGCGCGTGAGGGCATTACCCCGCAGCTTCATTTGCATAGCCCTGGCACGATTCAAGGCTTGCAATTTCCGAACGCTTGAGGCCGAAAGGGGGCCATGCTGTCGACCGACCCCACCTCGTTCCACGCGCAGTATCAGGCGCTGGTTTCCTCCGGAGCGATCGAAGCCGACCCTGCGCAAGCGGATGCCGCCGAGGTGTTCGCTGCGCTTGAGGAACGGCTGTCGAGCTACAAGCCGGTGCGCAAGCTAAGCCTGCTTGGACGGCTGTTCGGCGACAAGAGTGAGCTGCCGCCGCGCGGGCTTTACGTTCACGGCGAGGTCGGCCGCGGCAAGACCATGTTGATGGATCTGTTCTTTCAGCACTCACCGGTCCAGCACAAGCGTCGCGCCCATTTCCACGAATTCATGGCCGAGGTGCACGAGAAGATCTACGCCTATCGCCAGAACATCGCGCGCGGTGAAATCGCCGACGGCGACGTGATCGAGCTGACAGCCAACGCAATCTTCGACGAGGCCTGGCTATTGTGCTTCGACGAATTTCACGTCACCGATATTGCCGACGCCATGATCCTGGGGCGGCTGTTCTCAAAACTGTTCGAACTCGGCACCGTCGTTGTAGCGACCTCGAACGTCGCGCCCGAAGACCTCTACAAGGGCGGCCTCAACCGCGCGCTGTTCCTGCCCTTCATCTCGCAGATCGCAGATCGCATGGACGTGCTGCGGCTCGATGCGCGCACGGATTTCCGTCTGGAAAAGCTCGCCGGCGTGAAGATGTGGCTGGTGCCGCCCGACGATGAGGCCGGCGCCGCGCTCGACCGGGCCTGGCGCAAGATGACCGGCAACGCGCCCTGCAAGCCGCGCGATATTGCGATCAAGGGCCGCATTCTGCGCGTGCCCTGTTCGGCGCACGGCGTCGCGCGGTTTGCGTTTGCCGACATCTGCGAGAAGCCGCTGGCCGCGTCGGACTACCTGCGGCTGGCGCATGATTATCACACCATCCTGATCGACCGCATTCCTGTCATGGACTACGCCGAGCGCAACGCCGCCAAGCGTTTCATCTCGTTGATCGATACGCTCTATGACAACGCCGTGAAGCTGATGGCCTCGGCCGAGGCCGATCCGCTGTCGCTGTACCTGGCGACCGAGGGCATCGAGGCCAACGAGTTCAAGCGGACCTCGTCGCGGCTGATCGAGATGAGTTCGGAATCCTACCTGGCCCTGCCGCACGGCCGGAAGGATTCCGCGGCGAGCGGGTCGAGCACGGGGCTGGTGGAGACCTAACAGCGGTCGCTGGCATACCTGACCGAAATCGAGGCAGGGTCTAGAATCGGGCACGCTCCGGCTTGAACCGGTCATTCGAAAGGGATAACCAGCCATCCGGCTGACTATCCACCCTCATCTTCGTCTCAGAAGGACAACTTTCCCATGGCGCGCGACAAGATTGCTTTGATTGGCTCCGGTCAGATCGGCGGAACGCTGGCTCACCTCGTTGGCCTGAAGGAGCTCGGCGACGTCGTGATGTTCGACATCGCCGAGGGCGTACCGCAGGGCAAGGCGCTCGACATCGCGCAGTCTTCGCCGGTCGACGGCTTCGACGCGCATTTCACCGGCGCCAATTCCTACGAGGCGCTCGATGGCGCCAAGGTCTGTATCGTCACCGCCGGCGTGCCACGCAAGCCCGGCATGAGCCGCGACGATCTCCTGAGCATCAATCTCAAGGTCATGGAGCAGGTCGGCGCCGGCATCAAGAAATACGCCCCTGACGCCTTCGTCATCTGCATCACCAATCCGCTGGATGCGATGGTGTGGGCGCTGCAGAAGGCTTCCGGCATGCCGCACAAGAAGGTGGTCGGCATGGCTGGCGTGCTCGACTCCGCGCGTTTTCGTCACTTCCTGGCCGACGAATTCAACGTCTCGGTCGAAGACGTCACCGCCTTCGTGCTCGGCGGCCACGGCGACACCATGGTGCCGCTGACGCGCTACTCCACCGTCGCCGGCATTCCGCTGCCCGACCTCGTCAAGATGGGTTGGACCTCGCAGGCGCGCATCGACGAGATCGTCGACCGTACCCGCAACGGCGGCGCCGAGATCGTCAACCTGCTGAAGACCGGTTCCGCGTTCTATGCGCCCGCCGCCTCCGCAATCGCGATGGCCGAGAGCTACCTGAAGGACAAGAAGCGCGTGCTGCCCTGCGCCGCCTATCTCAACGGCGAATATGGCGTGAAGGACATGTATGTCGGCGTGCCCGTGGTGATCGGCTCGAAGGGCGTCGAACGCATCGTCGAGATCGAACTGGCCGGCAAGGATCGCGAAGCTTTTGACAAGTCGGTGGGCGCTGTTCAGGGCCTCGTCGATGCCTGCAAGAAGATAGCGCCCGATCTGCTCGGACGTTGATCTTGCTAAGTTTTCCGCCCGGAAACGGGCGGAAGTCCTTTTCGAGTTGCAGTTCTATTGGTATATGGTATGCCAACTACCAATGTAGGTGAACTGTAGAACTCGCCGCATCGGGTTTTGGGGAGCGTCCAGATGAATATCCATGAATACCAGGCCAAGGCTCTGCTGCATGAATTCGGCGTGCCGATTTCGCGCGGCGTGCCGGTTCTGAAGGCCTCGGATTCTGAAGCCGCCGCCAAGACGCTTCCCGGCCCGATCTGGGTGGTGAAGAGCCAGATCCATGCCGGCGGCCGCGGCAAGGGCAAGTTCAAGGAAGCCTCCGCCGGCGACAAGGGCGGCGTCCGCATCGCGAAATCCGTCGCCGAAGTCAACGAATTCGCCAAGCAGATGCTGGGTGCGACCCTGGTCACGATCCAGACCGGCGCGCACGGCAAGCAGGTCAACCGCCTCTACATCGAGGAAGGCTCCGACATCGACAAGGAGTTCTATCTCTCGATCCTGGTCGACCGCGAAACTTCCAAAGTGGCGTTCGTGGTCTCGACCGAAGGCGGCGTCAACATCGAGGAAGTCGCGCACAACAACCCGGAAAAGATCGTGACCTTCTCGGTCGATCCGGCGACCGGCATCATGGGCCACCACGGCCGGACGGTGGCGAAGGCACTCAATCTCTCCGGCGATCTCGCCAAGCAGGCCGAGAAGCTGGTGGTGCAGCTCTATAACGCCTTCACCGCCAAGGACATGGCGATGCTGGAAATCAATCCGCTTGTCGTCACCAAGCAGGGCCTGTTGCGCGTGCTCGACGCCAAGGTGTCGTTCGACGACAACGCCATGTATCGCCATCCCGAAGTCGCAGCACTTCGTGACGAGACCGAAGAGGACGCCAAGGAAATCGAGGCGTCGAAATACGACCTCAATTACGTCACGCTCGACGGCACCATCGGCTGCATGGTCAACGGCGCCGGTCTTGCCATGGCGACCATGGACATCATCAAGCTCTACGGCATGGAGCCCGCCAACTTCCTCGACGTTGGCGGCGGCGCCAGCAAGGAGAAGGTCGCGGCAGCGTTTAAGATCATCACCGCCGATCCCAACGTGAAGGGCATCCTGGTCAACATCTTCGGCGGCATCATGAAATGCGATATCATCGCCGAAGGCGTGGTCGCGGCCGTCAAGGAAGTCGGCCTGAAAGTGCCGTTGGTGGTGCGGCTCGAAGGCACCAATGTCGACGCCGGCAAGAAGATCATCCGCGAATCCGGCCTCAACGTGGTGCCGGCTGACAATCTCGACGATGCCGCACAGAAAATCGTGAAAGCTGTCAAGGGAGGCTAGCGATGGCTGACCATCTCGCCGCACCGACACCGCTGGAGGAACACCGCAGGCTCGAGGTGTTTGCTGGCGAATGGGCCGGCGAAGAAATGGTCTATCCGTCGCGCTGGACCGAAGGTGGCCCCGCGACCTCGCATGTGGTGGCGCGCATCGACCTCAACGGCTTCTATCTGATCCAGGACTCCCGCCAGATGCGGGACGGCAAGGAGAGCTTCGCCACCCATGGCGTGTTCACCTACGACCGCGACGACCGGCACTACAAATTGTTCTGGCACGATTCGCTCGGCTACTATTCGCCGGCACCGGCCTCCGGCGGCTGGACCGGCAAGACATTGATTCTGGTGCGCGGCTCGCTGCGCGGCAATGCACGCCACGTCTACGAAGTCGTCGACAACGACAACTACACCATGAAGATCCAGTTTTCGCCCGACGCCGAAGGGTGGGCCGACGTGCTCACCGGCGTCTACCGGCGGATTCACTAAGAGCCCTTCCCGATCATCCACGAAAGCGTCATCAATCATGTCCGTTCTGATCGACAAAAACACCAAAGTCATCTGCCAGGGCTTTACTGGCAAGAACGGCACGTTCCATTCGGAGGCCGCGATCGCTTACGGCACCCAGATGGTTGGCGGCACCTCGCCGGGTAAGGGCGGCTCGAAGCATCTCAACCTGCCTGTGTTCGACACCGTCGCCGAGGCGCGCGAGAAGACCGGCGCGGATGCTTCCGTGATCTACGTCCCGCCGCCGGGCGCGGCGGACGCGATCTGCGAAGCGATCGATGCGGAGATTCCGCTGATCGTCTGCATCACCGAGGGCATTCCGGTGCTCGACATGGTGCGCGTGAAGCGCTCGTTGTCGGGATCGAAGTCGCGCCTGATCGGGCCGAACTGCCCGGGTGTGATGACCGCGGGCGAGTGCAAGATCGGCATCATGCCGGCCAACATCTTCAAGCCCGGCAGCGTCGGGATCGTTTCCCGCTCGGGCACGTTGACCTATGAAGCCGTGTTTCAGACCACCCAGGAGGGCCTCGGCCAGACCACCGCGGTCGGCATCGGCGGCGACCCGGTCAAGGGCACCGAATTCATCGACGTACTGGAAATGTTCCTGTCCGACCCCAAGACCACCTCGATCATCATGATCGGTGAAATCGGCGGCTCGGCCGAGGAAGACGCCGCCCAGTTCATCAAGGACGAAGCCAAGCGCGGCCGCAAGAAGCCGATGGTCGGCTTCATCGCCGGCGTCACCGCCCCTCCCGGCCGCCGCATGGGTCATGCCGGCGCGATCATCTCTGGCGGCAAGGGCGACGCCGGATCCAAGACCACGGCCATGGAAGCGGCCGGAATTACGGTCTCTCCGTCGCCGGCACGGCTCGGACATACCCTTGCCGAAAAGTTGAAGTCCTAATTCAATTCTTGGTTCTTTTCGGGGCGAAGTTTCGCACTAAATAGGGTAAGGGGTACTTTATCCCGCTGATCCGGTTTCCGGATCGGCGATGCGCCGTCTTCTACGCGCAAACCGAAAATCACCAGGACGCCATCATGTCTCGCCAGGACGCGAACGCAGCATTTGCTCTCTCCTCATTTTTGCAAGGCACCAACGCCACCTACATCGACGACCTCTATGCCCGCTACGAGCAGGACCCGGCGTCCGTCGACGCCGAATGGCAGGAATTCTTCAAGAGCCTGAAAGACACCCCCGCCGACGTCCAGAAGCACGCCGAGGGCCCCTCCTGGGGACGCGACAACTGGCCACTCACCCCGCGCGACGAGCTGACCTCGGCGCTGGATGGTAACTGGGTCACCGTCGAGAAGGCGGTCGGCGCCAAGCTCGCCGCCAAGGCGCAGGCGAAGGGCGCCGAGCTGTCGGCCGCCGACGTCAACCAGGCGACCCGCGATTCGGTCCGCGCCTTGATGTTGATCCGCGCCTACCGCATGCGCGGTCATTTTCACGCCAAGCTCGATCCGCTCGGCATCGAAGCGCAGCGCGATCGCGAAGAGCTCGATCCGCGCACCTATAGCTTCACCGAAGCCGACTTCGACCGCAAGATCTTCCTCGATCATGTGCTCGGCCTCGAATACGGCACGCTTCGCGAAATCGTCGCGATCTGCGAGCGCACCTACTGCCAGACGCTCGGCGTCGAGTTCATGCACATCTCCAACGCTGCGCAGAAGGCCTGGATCCAGGAGCGCATCGAGGGTCCGGACAAGGAAATCAGTTTTACGCGCGAGGGACGCCGCGCGATCCTGAACAAGCTGGTTGAAGCCGAGGGTTTTGAAAAGTTCTGCGATCTCAAGTTCACGGGCACCAAGCGTTTCGGCCTCGACGGCGCTGAATCGCTGATTCCGGCGCTCGAACAGATCATCAAGCGCGGCGGCAATCTCGGCGTGAAGGAGATCGTGCTCGGCATGCCGCATCGCGGCCGCCTCAACGTGCTGACCCAGGTCATGGGCAAGCCGCATCGCGCGCTGTTTCACGAATTCAAGGGTGGCTCGGCCAACCCGGACGCGGTCGAAGGCTCCGGCGACGTCAAATACCATCTCGGTGCGTCGTCCGACCGCGAGTTCGACAACAACAAGATCCATCTGTCGCTGACCGCGAACCCGTCGCATCTCGAAATCGTCGATCCCGTCGTGCTCGGCAAGGTTCGCGCCAAGCAGGACCAGCACGGCGATCCGCCGGACATGCGCATCTCCGTGCTGCCCATGCTGATGCATGGCGACGCGGCGTTCGCCGGCCAGGGCGTGGTGGCGGAATGCTTCAGCTTGTCCGACCTGAAGGGCTACCGCACCGGCGGCTCGCTGCATTTCATCGTCAACAACCAGATCGGCTTCACCACCTATCCGCGCTATTCGCGCTCGTCGCCCTATCCGTCCGACGTGGCGAAGATGATCGACGCGCCGATCTTCCATGTGAACGGCGACGATCCGGAGGCGGTGGTGTTCGCCGCCAAGGTCGCGATCGAGTTCCGGCAGAAATTCCACAAGCCTGTCGTGATCGACATGTTCTGCTATCGCCGCCATGGCCACAACGAGGGCGACGAGCCCGCGTTCACCCAGCCGGTGATGTACAAGCGCATCGCTTCGCACCCGTCGACGCTGGAAATCTACGCCAGGCGGCTGATCGCCGACGGCGTGATGACCGAGGGCGAGGTCGAGAAGGCCAAGGCCGACTGGCGCGCGCGGCTCGATGCCGAGCTCGAGGCGGGCTCCGGCTACAAGCCCAACAAGGCTGACTGGCTCGATGGCAAGTGGGCCGGCTTCAAGTCGGCCGATCAGGAAGAGGAGGCCCGCCGCGGCGTCACCGGCGTCGATGTCAACATCCTCAAGGATATCGGGCGCAAGATCACCAAGGTGCCGGACGGCTTCCGGGTTCACCGCACCATCCAGCGCTTCCTGGAAAACCGCGCCAAAGCGATCGACAACGGCGTCGGCATCGACTGGGCGACCGGCGAGGCGCTGGCGTTCTGCACGCTGCTGCAGGAAGGCCGTCACGTCCGGCTGTCGGGACAGGATTCCGAGCGCGGCACCTTCTCGCAGCGCCATTCGGTGCTGATCGACCAGGAAGACGAGAGCCGCTACACGCCGTTCAACCATCTCGGCCACGACCAGGGTCATTACGAGGTCATCAACTCGCTATTGTCCGAAGAGGCGGTGCTCGGCTTCGAGTACGGCTATTCGCTGGCCGAGCCGAAGGCGCTGGCGATGTGGGAAGCGCAGTTCGGCGACTTCGCCAACGGCGCGCAGGTGCTGTTCGACCAGTTCATCTCGTCGGGCGAGCGCAAATGGCTGCGCATGTCCGGCCTCGTCTGCTTGCTGCCGCATGGCTATGAAGGGCAGGGACCGGAGCATTCTTCGGCGCGGCTCGAGCGTTTCCTGCAGATGTGCGCCGAAGACAACATGCAGGTGGTATATCCCACTACGCCTGCGAATTACTTCCACGTGCTGCGGCGCCAGCTGCATCGCGAAATCCGTAAACCCCTGATCCTGATGACGCCGAAGTCGCTGTTGCGGCACAAGCGCGCGGTCTCGCAGCTCGACGAGCTGGCGGCGGACACCACCTTCCACCGCATCCTGTACGATGACGCCCAGATGCTGCCCGACGAGAAGATCAAGCTCACGCCGGACGACAGTATCCGCCGCGTCGTGCTGTGCTCGGGCAAGGTCTATTACGATCTCTATGAGGAGCGCGAAAAGCGCGGCATCGACGACATCTACATCATGCGCGTCGAGCAGCTTTATCCGGTGCCGCTGAAGGCGCTGGTGCACGAGCTCGCCCGCTTCAAGAACGCCGAAGTGGTTTGGTGCCAGGAAGAGCCGCGCAACATGGGCGCGTGGCACTTCATCGAGCCCTATCTCGAATGGGTGCTGAACCAGATCCATGCGCCGAACAGGCGTCCGCGTTACGCCGGCCGCGCCGCCTCGGCCGCAACCGCCACCGGTTTGATGTCGAAGCACCAGGCGCAGCTCAAGGCGATGCTGGATGAGGCGCTGAACTAGGAAATCACCATTCGTCATGCCCCGCGAAGGCGGGGCATCCAGTACGCCGCGCCACTAAAGTTCGATCACGACCGTCCCGGCGTACTGGATCGCCCGCATTCGCGGGCGATGACAGCCTTGGAATTTGAGACTGCTAAAGGTTACTGAGGAAACCATACCATGACTGAAATTCGTGTTCCGACGCTCGGCGAGTCCGTGACGGAAGCCACCATCGGCCGCTGGTTCAAGAAAGCCGGCGACGCCGTCGCGGTGGACGAGCCCCTGGTCGAGCTTGAGACCGACAAGGTCACCATCGAGGTGCCGGCGCCGTCTGCCGGCGTGCTCGGCGAGATCGCAGCCAAGGACGGCGAGACCGTCGCCGTCGGCGCGCTGCTTGGGCAGATCAATGTCGGTGCGGCCGGTGGCGCCAAGTCGGCCGCGCCCGCCAGGGCCGCCGCCCCGGCTGCAGCGCCCGCAGCCGCCGCGCCTGCTGCGGCTCCGAAGGCTGCGGCATCGGATGCGCCGCTGGCGCCGTCGGTTCGAAAACTCTCCACTGAGAGCGGCATCGATACCGCGACCGTTCCGGGCTCCGGCAAGGACGGCCGCGTCACCAAGGGCGACATGCTGGCAGCGATCGAGAAGGCGGCGTCCGCGCCGACCCCGGTCAATCAGCCGGCGGCATCGGTGCAGGTGCGGGCGCCTTCGCCGGCCGACGACGCGGCGCGGGAGGAGCGCGTGAAGATGACGCGGCTGCGCCAGACCATCGCGCGGCGGCTGAAGGACGTGCAGAACACGGCGGCGATGCTGACAACCTTCAACGAGGTCGACATGACCCACATCATGGCGATGCGCACACAATACAAGGATGTGTTTGAGAAGAAGCATGGCAGCAAGCTCGGCTTCATGGGCTTCTTCACCAAGGCCGTCGTGCAGGCGCTGAAGGACATCCCGGCCGTCAATGCCGAGATCGACGGCACCGATTTGATCTACAAGAACTACTACCACATCGGCGTCGCCGTCGGCACCGACAAGGGCCTGGTCGTGCCCGTGGTGCGCGACTGCGACCACAAGTCGATCTCCGACATCGAAAAGTCGATCGCCGATTTCGGCCGCCGAGCCCGCGATGGCCAGCTCAAGATCGACGAGATGCAGGGCGGCACCTTCACCATCACCAATGGCGGCATCTACGGTTCGCTGATGTCGACGCCGATCCTGAACGCACCGCAGTCCGCCATCCTCGGCATGCACAAGATCCAGGAGCGGCCGATGGTGGTCGGCGGCAAGATCGAGGTGCGCCCGATGATGTATCTGGCGCTGTCCTACGATCACCGCGTGATCGACGGCAAGGAGGCGGTGACCTTCCTGGTGCGTGTCAAGGAAAGCCTGGAAGACCCAGCACGCCTGGTGCTGGATCTCTAACGCCACCGGCTTTGCCCGCGCCGGTGCGAAAGGCCGGCGCTGCGAGCCATGGATCGATGCGCGCCGACTTGTGGGGGCTGATGTGACGGACAAGGTTGTTGTGATCACCGGCGGTAGCCGCGGCATCGGCCGCGCCACCGCGCTCGCCGCGGCCGCGCGCGGCTTTCGCGTCGTGGTCGGCTATGCCAGCAATGAGGCGGCGGCGAAGGAAGTCGTCTCGCTGATCGAGCGCAAGAACGGCAAGGCGATTGCCGTGAAATGCGACGTCGGCAGCGAGGCGGACATTCTCGCGCTGTTTGCCGCTGCCGACGAATTCGGAACGCTCGGCGCGCTCGTCAACAATGCCGGCATCGTCGGGCCCTCGGCGCGGGTCGAGGACATGTCGGCTGAGCGCATCCAGCGCATGATGGCGGTCAACGTCACCGGCAGCATCCTGTGCGCGCGCGAGGCGGTGAAGCGGATGTCGACCCGCAAGGGCGGCGAGGGCGGCGTCATCGTCAATCTTTCCTCGGTCGCGGCGAAACTCGGCTCTCCCAACACCTATGTCGATTATGCGGCGTCCAAGGGCGCGGTGGACTCCTTCACCGTCGGCCTTGGCCATGAAGTCGCCGGCGAGGGCATTCGCGTGGCCGCGATCCGGCCCGGGCTGATCGATACCGAGATTCATGCTTCCGGCGGCGAACCCGACCGCGCGCACCGGCTGGCGCACATGGTGCCGATGCAGCGCGTCGGCACCGCGGATGAAATCGCCAACGCCATCGTCTGGCTGATCTCGGACGAGGCGTCCTACGTCACCAGCGCCATCCTTGATGTCTCGGGTGGACGGTAATACCTGACACGTTTCTCAGCTACAGGACTTCATCATGGCTACCTACGATCTCGTCGTTATCGGCACCGGCCCGGGCGGATATGTCTGCGCGGTGCGCGCGGCGCAACTCGGCATGAAGGTCGCCGTGGTCGAGAAGGATGCGACGCTCGGCGGCACCTGTCTCAATGTCGGCTGCATGCCGTCCAAGGCCCTGCTGCACGCGTCCGAAATGTTCGAGGAGGCCACGCACTCCTTTGCCAAGATGGGCGTCAGCGTCTCCGCGCCAAAGCTCGATCTGCCCGCGATGATGAACTTCAAACAGCAGGGCATCGACGGCAACGTCAAGGGCGTCGAGTTCCTGATGAAGAAGAACAAGATCGACGTCCTTTACGGCACCGGCAGGATTGTCGGCGCCGGCAAGGTCGAGGTCAGCGGTGACGGCAAGGCGCAGACGGTCGAAACCAAAAATATTGTCATCGCCACCGGCTCCGATATCGCGCGGCTGAAGGGCATCGAGATCGACGAGAGGCGCGTCGTGTCGTCGACCGGCGCGCTGTCGCTGGAAAAAGTGCCGGAAAAAATGCTGATCATCGGCGCCGGTGTGATCGGCCTCGAACTCGGCTCGGTGTGGCGCCGGCTCGGGGCAGAGGTCATGGTCGTCGCAATTCCTCGACCGCATCCTGCCCGGCATGGATGGCGAAGTGGCGAAACAATTCCAGCGCATGCTCGAAAAGCAGGGCTTTGCGTTCAAGCTCGGCGCCAAGGTGACCGGCGTTGATACGTCGGGCAAGATGTTGAAGGCCAGTGTCGAGCCGGCCGCCGGCGGACCGGCAGAGACGCTCGAAACCGACGTGGTGCTGGTCTGTATCGGCCGCGTGCCGTACACCGAAGGGCTCGGCCTCAAGGAAGCCGGCATCGCGCTCGACAATCGCGGGCGCGTGCAGATCGACGCACATTTCTCGACCAGCGTGAAGGGCGTCTACGCGATCGGCGATGTGGTGGCGGGCCCGATGCTCGCACACAAGGCGGAGGACGAGGGCGTTGCCTGCGCCGAGATCATTGCGGGACAGGCGGGCCACGTGAACTACGATGTTATCCCGGGCGTCGTGTATACCACGCCGGAAGTGGCGTCGGTCGGCAAGACCGAGGAAGAGCTGAAGCAGGCGGGCGTGGCATACACGTCAGGCAAATTTCCGTTCACCGCCAACGGCCGCTCCAAGGTCAACCAGACCACTGACGGTTTCGTGAAGATTCTCGCGGATGCGAAAACTGACCGCGTGCTCGGCGTGCACATCGTCGGCCGCGAAGCCGGCGAAATGATCCATGAAGCCTGCGTTCTGATGGAGTTTGGCGGTTCTGCCGAAGATCTGGCGCGCACGTGCCATGCCCATCCGACGCGCTCGGAAGCCATCAAGGAAGCCGCGCTTGCGGCCGGCAAACGCGCCATCCATATGTGATCGGAACCCGGAGCCTGCCGGGTAGAGCATGAATGAAGAAGCGGGTATCCGGTTTCCCAGAAAGATCATGCTTTGAACAAACAGATGGAGCGAAGCGACCAATCAATGACGTCATTCCGCTCCAGCGATTACGATCGATGATGCGCCGCCTGTTACAGCCGTTCTGGGTCCTGCTTGCGGTCATCTTCCTGATCGAAGCCTGGCTGTGGGATCATCTCGAGCCGATCGTCGAGCGCATCGTTGCGCTGATCCCGCTGCGCGCCTTCAAGCAATGGCTGTCCGGTCGCGTCGATACGCTGTCGCCGGCGATGACGCTGATCGTGTTCGCGGTGCCGGTGATTCCGCTGTTTCCGCTCAAGCTGGTCGGCCTCTGGCTGCTGGCGCATGAATATTGGCTGAGCGCCGTCGTCGTCATCGTGTTCGGCAAACTCGTCGGCGTCGGCGTCACCGCGTTCATCTTCGACGTGACGCGCGCGAAGCTCCTGCAAATGGCGTGGTTCAGGAAGACCTATGAATTCATCATGGCGATGCGCGCCAAGGCGGCGGCCCTGGTCCAGCCGGTCAAGCAGCGCATCCGGGAAATGCTGCGTGGCGACGGCGAGGGCTGGTCGTCACGCACGCTGCGGCTGATTGCGCGCTTTCGCAAGAGCGTGCACGAAGCGCGGTGACGCTCCTCTCTTGTCATCGCCCGGCTCGAAGACGGGCCGATCCAGTATCCCAGAGACAGTAGTGCTTGAGTCGAGAAGCCGCGGCGTACTGGATGCCCCGCTTAAAGCGGGGCATGACAGGAGAGCGCGTTGCTAACCGCTCCGCGAAAGTTCAATGCAGATGCAAGAGATGCGGCGCGTAGAGGCCAAGCGCGGTGATCGCGATGCCTGCGACCGCCAGTGCGCCTGATACCCAGGCCAGCACGATCATGCCGGTGATGATGGTGGCGGACGCCAGCACGATGCCGATCTGGAAGGCGGCCGAGGCGATTTCGTAGTGGTGATACTTTGCGGTAGCGAGGTCGCGCTCGTGCTCGGCATGCTTGGCGCGTGCGGCGAGCTGTTCTGAACCCTCCCCGGTCTCCGGCTCCGAACGGTAGCGCGCCGCGGTCTTGTTCCAGTCGTCGATCTGCTTTTGCAAGGCCGCTTTCGCAGCATCATCGCCGATGGTGCCCAAGCTGAGCTTGGCGTGCTCCGCCGTGGCTTGAACCGTGGTGCGGCGGATGCTCTTGGCCTGGAAGAACGCCCACAGGTTCGAGGCCTCGACATTCTTGCTGATGGCTTCGGTTTGCGCGCCCTTGCCCAGCGTTTCCGACAGCGCCAGAAACAAGGCGATCACGGCGATCAGCAACGCGATCTTCTTGTTCGAGCCTGAAGCGTGCTCGGCATGCTCCGCATGCTCCATGCTTTCATGTGCGCCCATGATTCCCCTCCTGCAAATTGACGGCGCACGATTGCCGAACCGCAATGCGAGCGCAAGAGGTTAGCTTAAGAGGCTATCGATGTGACGGGAGTGTGTCGGCGGAGTGTGCGGGCGTTCATCTCCGCGGGTGCGCGCTCTTGTACACTTCCAGCAGCCGTTCGCTGTCGATGCCGGTATAGATCTGCGTGGTCGAGAGCGAGGCGTGGCCGAGCAGTTCCTGGATCGCGCGCAAATCGCCGCCGCGGCTGAGCAGATGGGTCGCGAAGGAATGCCGCAGCGCATGCGGGGTGGCGCTGTCGGGCAGGCCGAGCGCGCCGCGGAGCCGCTCCATGGTGAGCTGGATGATGCGCGGCGAAAGCGGTCCGCCGCGCGCGCCGACAAAAATTGGACCGGCCGGGGGAAGCGAATGCGGGCACATCGCAACGTAATCGGCGATCAGGGCCAGTACGTTTTGCAGCACCGGCACCATCCGCGTCTTGTTGCCCTTGCCGGTGACGATGATGACATCGCCTTCGCCCGGTTTGGGCACGTCGCGCCGTTTCAGCCCCAGCGCCTCCGAGATGCGCAGGCCCGAACCATAGAGCAGCGCCATCACAGCGGCGTCGCGCGCCCAGATCCAGGGGTCGCGCTCCTCGCCGGCGCGCTCGTCGGCATCCGCAAAACGCTTGGCGGCGGCCATCTGGATCGGCTTCGGCAGGCTCTTTGCCACCTTGGGCGCGCGGATGGCGGACAGGGCGCCGACCTTGCCTTTGCCCTCGCGTTCGAGATAACGGCCGAATGAACGCAAGCCCGCCAGCGCCCGCATCAGCGAGCGCCCGGCAATGTCGTCGGCGCGGCGCATCGCCATGAAGGCCCTGATGTCGGTGGCTTCCAGCGCCGCAAACCGCTTCAGCGTGACCCGGGTCCCCCAGTGCTCGGTGAGGAAAATGAGGCATTGGCGGAGGTCGCGGGCGTAGGCTTCGAGTGTCTTTGGCGAGAGCCGCCGCTCGGCGCGCAGATGCGTCAGCCAGCGCGCCATCTCCAGCGCGAAGCCTTCGTCGGCGCAGTCGAGCTCGATCGGTTGAGGTGCCGGAACTTGCTTGACCATGACCTCTGCCTTGGAGGCGGTGATTCCATCCATTATATCGCACCTCTTTCGTTTACCGTTCGCTAACTTGGCGGCGCGGCGCTAGCTTGCCCCGGACACCTCAAGCCCGATTCCCTGATGGACCACGCCACCCGCGAAACCCCCTCATCCGTATCCGCGACCCGCGTCGTCGACGTGCTGGTGCCGGTCGCGCTCAATCAGAACTATTCCTACCGGGTGCCGCGCGGCATGGCGCTGAAGCCCGGCGACGTCGTCTGCGTGCCGCTGGGGCCGCGCGAGGTGGTGGCGGTGGTATGGGCGGAGAACGCCAATCCCGATCCGCGCCTGCACAACCGCCTGAAGGATGTCGGCGAAAAGCTCGACGTGCCGCCGTTAAAGGAGGAGCTGCGCAGCCTCGTCGATTGGGTCGCCAATTACACCCTGTCGGCGCGCGGCATGGTGCTGCGCATGTCCCTGCGGATGGGCGAAAATCTCGGGCCCGAGCGAATGCGGCTCGGCGTGCGGCTGGTGGGCGAGCCGCCACGGCGCTTGACGCCGGCGCGGCGCCGGCTGATCGAAGTGCTGTCGGACGGCCTGCTGCACGGCAAGTCCGAAGCCGCGCGGGAAGCCGGCGTCAGCGCCGGCGTGATCGAAGGTCTGGTCGACGAGGGGACGCTTGTCGTCGAGGCGATGCCGCCGCCGCTGGCGCCGCCGGCGCCCGATCCATCCTTCGCGCAGCCGGAATTTTCAAGTCAGCAGCGCACCGCGGTGGATGCGATGCGTGCGCTCGCGGCCAATGGCAGCTTTCACGTCGCGCTGCTCGACGGCGTCACCGGTTCGGGCAAGACCGAGGTCTATTTCGAGGCGATTGCGGAAGTCATTCGGCGCGGCAAGCAGACGCTGATCCTGATGCCGGAGATCGCGCTGACCGGACAGTTCCTCGACCGCTTTGCGCAACGTTTCGGCGTGCGTCCGATCGAGTGGCATTCCGAACTGACGCCGCGGACGCGGCAGCGCAATTGGGCCGCGATTGCAGCCGGCGAAGCGCCGGTCGTGGTCGGCGCGCGCTCGGCACTGTTTCTGCCCTATGCCGATCTGGGCTTGATCATCGTCGATGAGGAGCACGACCAGGCCTACAAGCAGGATGATGGCGCGCATTACCACGCCCGCGACATGGCGGTGGTGCGGGCGCATATCGCCAAAATTCCAATCGTGCTGGCGTCCGCGACGCCATCGGTCGAAACCGAAGTCAACGCGCGCAAGGGCCGTTATCAGCGCGTCGCGCTGCCGTCGCGGTTCGGCGGCCAGCACATGCCGCATATCGAGGCGATCGATCTGCGCCGCGCCCCGCCACCGCGCGGCCGCTTCATCTCGCCGCCGCTCGCCGAACAGATTCAGTTCGCGATCGAGAAACGTGAACAGGCGCTATTGTTCCTCAACCGCCGCGGCTACGCGCCGCTGACGCTATGCCGGGCTTGCGGCCATCGCTTTGCCTGCACGATCTGCGACGCCTGGCTGGTGGACCATCGTTTTCGTCAGCGCCTGGTCTGTCACCATTGCGGCTTCTCGATGCCGCGTCCGAACATCTGCCCGCATTGCCAGGCCGAGGAATCCCTCGTCGCGGTCGGCCCCGGCGTCGAGCGGCTGCAGGAGGAGGCGGCCGCGCTGTTTCCGAATGCGCGCACCATGGTGCTGTCGAGCGATCTCATCACCTCGATCGAGAGCATGCGCAGCGAGCTGAACGAAATCGCCGAAGGCCGCGTCGACATCATCGTCGGCACGCAGCTGGTAGCGAAGGGACATAACTTTCCACGGCTCAATCTGGTCGGCGTGGTCGACGCGGATTTGGGCCTCGGCAATGGCGACCCGCGCGCCGCCGAGCGGACGTTCCAGTTGCTCAACCAGGTGATCGGGCGTGCCGGGCGCGATCAAGGCCGCGGCGTCGGGTATTTGCAGACCCATCAGCCCGAACATCCCGTGATGAAGGCGCTGATCGCAAGCGACCGCGAGGCGTTCTATGCCAGCGAGATCGAAGCGCGGGAACGCGCCGGCTATCCGCCGTTCGGCCGGCTCGCCAGCCTGATCATTTCCGCCGGCGACCGCCCGACCGCGGAAGGTTTTGCGCGAAGGCTCGCCGCGATCGCGCCGATCGACGAGCGCATCCAGGTGCTGGGGCCCGCCGAAGCGCCGCTTGCGGTCATCAAGGGCCGCTACCGGTTCCGCCTGCTGGTGAAGTCGCTGCGCAATGTCGATCTGTCGGAATATCTTCGCGAATGGCTCGCCGCCGGGCCGAAGACCAAGGGCAATCTCAAGCTCGAAGTCGACGTCGATCCGCAGAGCTTTTTGTAAGCGCCATACCGTTCAATCAGGGCGGTGCCGGTCAACCATTCGACCACAGATTGGTCGTGTATCCCGTCTCGACAAAGGCGTCGATTTTCGCCGCCTGATCCTCGTCGCCACCGGTCCGGGCCGCAAAAATCTTTCCGAACGAGATGCGCTTGGCTTCCGGCCAGTGCTCCGGTTCCCAGAGGTGCGATCGGAGCACCGAACGCGCGCAATGGAAATAGCACCGTTCGATGTGGATCCGGATGGCAAGCAGCGCCGGGCGGCCTGACTTGCCAAGTGCGGCCAACAATTCGGCATCGTCAAAGATCTCTGCCCGGCCCGACAGCCGCAACGTTTCGCCGGTCCGGGGCCGCAGGAAGATCATGCCGATCCGGCCGGTTTCGATGATGTTCTGCAGGCCGAACGCGAGGTTGTTGCCGGCCCGTTCGGGAAGCAGAACCGTTCTTTCGTTTTCGACTTGGACGAACCCGGGCTCGTCGCCCTTTGGAGACACTTCAATCGGCCCGTCGCGGCCGGCCGTCGCCATCAGCCCAAACGGGCAGGTCCGGAGGAAGTCGATCGCCTGCTCGTCCAGGAAGGGAAGTATCTTGGCCTTGGTGGTCTCCCGGGGTTCGGGGAGAACGGTTCTCAGTTGCTCCACGGTTTTGACCTGGCTCATGATTGCGATCTCGTCAGTGAAGTGTGGAAGGCCACTTGTATTCCGGCGGAACCTAACACGGTCCTCCCGCCACCGTCGTGGCCAGAGCGGCGGCGCCAAAACAAAAAAGGCCTGCCGTCATTTGCGACGGCAGGCCTATGTTGCCGCGGAAAGTTCCGCGACGGTTACGCAACGCAACGCTTACTCGAACTGACGGACCGGAAAACGGCGCGTGAGGCGCGCGCGCTTTAAGAGACGACCTCGGCGGTGACGTGGCCGACGCCGGCGCCGGTCAGGCCGATGGCGCGCGCAGCACCCTTGGACAGGTCGAGCACGCGTCCCTTGATGAAGGGACCACGGTCATTGATCGTGACGACGACGCTCTGGCCGCGATGAGTCACCCGGAGCTTGGTGCCGAACGGCAGCGAGCGGTGGGCCGCAGTCATCGAGTTCTGATTGAAGCGCTGTCCGGAGGCGGTCTTGCTGCCGGATTCATTGCCGTAAAAGGAGGCCCTTCCCGAGAAGCCGTGCCCGGAGCCCGACGGACCCATCGAGGCATTGGCGTTCATCCAATTGCTCTTGGCTTTGTGGGCATGGCTGGCGTGGTGGCGATGATGCCTGGATTTGGCGGAAGCCTCGGAGATGCTGGCGCCGACCAGAAGAGTTGCGGCGATCAGGGCGAGCGCCGTACGCGACCGGGTTAGAGTTCCCGGCGCCACATTATTGGTATTCAACATTAAACTAGTCCCTCAGATAGTATTGCCACATGCATGGCAAATGGACCCCCGTCCCAACTTCGGTGGGTGCCGTTTGATCAGGCAATAAGGCATGAATTGGGCAGTAGATCGGGAATGTCTCGGGCTGACATATCTTGTTACCGAGGTCGACTAATCAAAGATATTCCGTAATCTTGCCCGTTAACGAACTTTTAACCAATTCAATACTCATCATTACTTACGAATACAGTTATATTTTGGTGCGAGAAGATTTAGGCAAGTAATGCGCAAATGGAGCGGATCGGCCTCGTTCGTTCCGCCGCGCCGCCTCATAGCCGCCATGCAAATACGACGGGAACCGATGCGCTCGTTGGGGAGCGCGGATCGCTGGCCGGTGCCAGGGCCGAAAATTCGGCGCACCGAACTCCGTCAAAACAGCGTTCTGCCGGGCCTGAAAATTGACGTGCAACAAGGCATCGCCCGCGCGCGCGGTCATGTTGCACCTGCGCGCTCGCTATGTTAGCAAAGCCGCGATTTTAACGACCCCGGCATCTCTCGTGCCGGTCGAAAATCGAAGTCCCGCTTGAATTCCAAGGGCTTGGATCGCTAGGCGCCGCTGCTTGTGGCGACGGTTTTTCCCTTGCGAGTTTGACAGCAAATAAAGAGCGAGTCTGTGGCTGCTGAAGATCCGTCCGTTTCGGGAGTGTCCGGCCGTTATGCTACGGCCTTGTTCGAGTTGGCGCGCGACGAGAAATCGCTCGACGCGGTCAAGGCCGACCTCGAGAAATTCGAGGCCATGCTGAACGAAAGCGCCGATCTCAAGCGCCTCGTTCGCAGCCCGGTTTTCTCGGCAGATGCGCAGGCAAAGGCGCTCAATGCCGTGCTCGACAAAGCCGGAATTTCCGGCACCTCCGCCAAATTCCTTAGAGTCCTGACCGCCAACCGCCGGCTGTTCGCCGTCGCCGATGTGATCCGCGCCTTCCGCGCGCTGGTGGCGCAGTTCAAGGGCGAGGCGACCGCCGACGTCACCGTCGCCGAGCAGCTCAATGAAAAGAATCTCGACGCGCTGAAGACCGCACTGAAATCGGTGACGGGCAAGGACGTCGCGCTCAACGTGAAAGTCGATCCCTCCATCATTGGCGGCCTTGTGGTCAAGCTCGGCAGCCGCATGGTGGATAGTTCGCTTCGCACCAAACTCAATTCGATCAAGCACGCGATGAAAGAGGCAGGCTGATGGACATCCGCGCCGCGGAAATTTCCGCGATCCTCAAGGACCAGATCAAGAATTTCGGCCAGGAGGCTGAGGTTACCGAAGTCGGACAGGTGCTGTCCGTCGGTGACGGTATCGCCCGCGTCTACGGTCTGGACAACGTCCAGGCCGGTGAAATGGTCGAGTTCGAGAACGGCACCCGCGGCATGGCGCTGAACCTCGAAACCGACAACGTCGGTATCGTGATCTTCGGCGCCGACCGCGAGATCAAGGAAGGCCAGACCGTCAAGCGCACCCGCGCCATCGTCGATACGCCCGTCGGCAAGGGCCTGCTCGGCCGCGTGGTCGACGCGCTCGGCAATCCGATCGACGGCAAGGGCCCGATCCAGGCCGACAAGCGCATGCGCATCGACGTCAAGGCGCCCGGCATCATTCCGCGCAAATCGGTCAACGAGCCGATGGCGACCGGCCTCAAGGCGATCGATGCGCTGATCCCGATCGGCCGCGGCCAGCGTGAGCTGATCATCGGCGACCGCCAGACGGGCAAGACCGCGATCGCGCTTGATGCCATCCTGAACCAGAAGCCGCTCAACGCGACCGGCGATGAGAAGATCAAGCTGTATTGCGTCTACGTCGCGATCGGCCAGAAGCGATCGACGGTTGCGCAGTTCGTGAAGGTGCTGGAAGAGCAGGGCGCGCTGGAATATTCGATCATCGTCGCCGCCACCGCGTCCGATCCGGCGCCGATGCAGTACATCGCGCCGTTCACTGGCTGCACCATGGGCGAATATTTCCGCGACAACGGCATGCACGCCGTCATCATCTATGACGATTTGTCCAAGCAAGCCGTCTCCTATCGCCAGATGTCACTGCTGCTGCGCCGCCCGCCGGGCCGCGAAGCCTATCCCGGCGACGTGTTCTATCTGCATTCCCGCCTGCTCGAGCGCGCGGCGAAGCTGAACGACGAGCACGGTTCGGGTTCGCTGACGGCGCTGCCGGTCATCGAAACCCAGGCCAACGACGTGTCGGCCTACATCCCGACCAACGTGATTTCGATTACCGACGGCCAGATCTTCCTGGAAACCGATCTGTTCTTCCAGGGCATCCGCCCCGCGGTGAACGTCGGTCTGTCGGTGTCGCGCGTCGGATCATCGGCGCAGACCAAGGCGATGAAAAAGGTCGCCGGCAAGATCAAGGGTGAGCTCGCGCAGTACCGCGAAATGGCGGCGTTCGCGCAGTTCGGCTCCGACCTCGACGCCTCGACCCAGCGCCTGCTCAACCGCGGCTCGCGCCTGACCGAACTTCTGAAGCAGCCGCAGTTCTCGCCGCTGAAGATGGAAGAGCAGGTCTGCGTGATCTGGGCCGGCACCAACGGTTACCTCGATCCGCTGCCGGTCGCCAAGGTGCGCGGGTTCGAGGACGGCCTGCTGTCGCTGTTGCGCGGCAAACACCTCGAGATCCTCAACAGCATCCGCGAAAGCCGCGATCTCAGCGACGACACCGCAGGCAAGCTGAAGAGCGTGGTCGAAGGTTTCACCAAGACGTTTGCTTGATGATTTGCCGTTGAGGCCCGGCACATTTAGCCCGAAGACGCGCTTCGCGCTTTTGGCCGGGACTGACGAAAGAGTGGCTTGCGGTCGGGTCATCAAGGACCTGGTCGCCGGGGTGAACTAAGAATGGCTTCACTGAAAGATATGCGGGTCCGCATCGCCTCCACCAAGGCGACGCAGAAGATCACCAAGGCCATGCAGATGGTTGCGGCGTCAAAGCTGCGCCGCGCGCAAACCGCCGCCGAAGCGGCGCGGCCCTACGCCGAGAAGATGGACGCGGTGATTTCCAATATCGCCAATGCTGCCGCGGGTTCGCCCGGCGCCCCGGCGCTGCTGGCCGGCACCGGCAGGGATCAGGTGCATCTGCTGCTGGTGTGCACCGGCGAGCGCGGACTTTCCGGCGCCTTCAACTCGTCGATCGTGCGCTTGGCCCGTGAACGCGCGCTGTCGCTGATGAACCAGGGCAAAGAGGTCAAGATTTTCTGCGTCGGCCGCAAGGGTTACGAGCAGCTCCGCCGAAACTTCGAGAAGCAGATCGTCGAGCACGTCGACCTGCGCTCGGTTCGCCAGCTCGGCTTCGTCAATGCCGAAGACATTGCCAAAAAGGTTCTGGCGCGCTTCGATGCCGGCGATTTCGACGTCTGCACGCTGTTCTATTCGCGCTTCAAATCCGTGATCTCGCAGATCCCGACCGCCCAGCAGATTGTTCCGCTGGTGGTGGAAGCGCCGGCGGCGAATGCTGGTCCGCCCACGTCTTACGAATATGAGCCGGAAGAAGACGAGATCCTGGCGCGCCTGCTGCCGCGCAATCTCGCGGTGCAGATCTTCCGTGCGTTGCTCGAAAACAATGCCTCGTTCTACGGCGCGCAGATGAGCGCGATGGACAACGCCACCCGTAACGCCGGCGACATGATCCGCAAGCAGACCCTGATTTACAACCGAACCCGTCAGGCCATGATCACCAAGGAGCTGATTGAAATCATCTCCGGCGCCGAGGCGATGTAACGGCGACAGGCACGATCAAACTGACGGTTGTCTAGAGATACGAATTCGAAGGAGAGAGTTTATGGCCACACCCGCCAACCAGACCGGACGCATCACGCAGGTCATCGGCGCCGTCGTCGACGTGCAGTTCGAGGGGCACCTGCCCGCCATTCTGAACGCGATCGAGACCAAGAACGGCGGCAACCGTCTGGTGCTCGAAGTGGCTCAGCATCTCGGCGAATCCACGGTGCGTACCATCGCGATGGACACCACTGAGGGTCTGGTCCGCGGTCAGGAAGTCACCGACACCGGCAACCCGATCATGGTGCCGGTCGGCGCCGGCACGCTCGGCCGCATCATCAACGTCATCGGCGAGCCGATCGATGAAGCCGGCCCCGTGGTTTCGGAAGGCATGCGCGCCATCCATCAGGAAGCGCCGACCTATACAGACCAGTCCACCGAAGCTGAAATTCTCGTCACCGGCATCAAGGTCGTCGACCTGCTGGCGCCTTACGCCAAGGGCGGCAAGATCGGCCTGTTCGGCGGCGCCGGCGTCGGCAAGACCGTGCTGATTCAGGAGCTGATCAACAACGTCGCCAAGGCCCACGGTGGCTACTCCGTGTTCGCCGGCGTCGGCGAGCGCACCCGTGAAGGCAACGACCTCTATCACGAGTTCATCGAATCCAAGGTCAACGCCGATCCGAAAAATCCCGATCCGAGCGTGAAGTCCAAATGCGCGCTGGTGTTCGGCCAGATGAACGAGCCCCCGGGCGCCCGCGCCCGCGTCGGCCTCACCGGCCTAACGGTCGCCGAGCACTTCCGCGACCAGGGCCAGGACGTGCTGTTCTTCGTCGACAACATCTTCCGCTTCACGCAGGCGGGCTCCGAAGTGTCGGCGCTCCTGGGACGTATTCCTTCGGCGGTGGGTTATCAGCCGACGCTCGCCACCGACATGGGCGCGCTGCAGGAGCGCATCACCACGACGCACAAGGGTTCGATCACTTCGGTGCAGGCGATCTACGTGCCCGCCGACGACTTGACCGACCCGGCGCCCGCAACCTCGTTCGCCCATCTGGACGCGACCACGGTGCTGAACCGCGCGATCTCGGAAAAGGGCATTTATCCCGCCGTGGATCCGCTCGACTCCACCTCGCGCATGCTCTCTCCGCTCGTCGTCGGTGAGCTGCACTACGAGACCGCGCGCATGGTTCAGCAGGTGCTTCAGAAGTACAAATCGCTGCAGGACATCATCGCCATTCTCGGCATGGACGAGTTGTCGGAAGAGGACAAGATCGCTGTGGCGCGCGCCCGCAAGATCGAGCGCTTCCTGTCGCAGCCGTTCCACGTCGCCGAAGTCTTCACCGGCTCGCCCGGCAAGTTCGTCGATCTCGCCGACACCATCAAGGGCTTCCGTGCGATCTGCGAAGGCAAGTACGATCACCTGCCGGAAGCGGCCTTCTACATGGTCGGCACCATCGAAGAAGCCGTCGAGAAGGGCAAGAAGCTCGCGGCTGAAGCAGCGTAAGTTATCGGGTCATTGCCGGGCAAAAGCGCGAAGCGCGTCTTCAGACAAGAGACCCGGCAATCCATCGACAAGAAGTTTTCTTGATGGACCCGCGGGTCAAGCCCGCGGGTGACAGCGGAAAGAACGGAAAGACCATGGCCACCTTCAACTTCGATCTCGTTTCGCCCGAAAAGCTCGCCTTCTCCGGCGAGGTCGATCAGGTTGACGTCCCCGGCGTGGAGGGCGATTTCGGCGTGCTGGCCGGACATGCGCCGGTCGTGGCCGCGGTCCGCCCGGGCATTCTGACCATCACCACCGGCAGCGAGCACCAGAAGGTCATCGTGCTCGGCGGCCTTGCCGAGATGTCGGACAACGGCCTCACCGTGCTCGCCGACGTCGCCACCTCGATCGCCGATGTCGATCGCGCGCAGTTCGCCGAGACCATTGCCGAAATGGAAGCCAAGCTGGCCGAGAAGGAAGGTACCGAACTCGATCACGCCATCGAGCGGCTCGACCACTTCAAGAGCATCCAGCACGAACTCAACGCAACCGCTATGCACTAAGCCCCGGGGCACCGCTCCGGGGCGCAACGAAGCCTCGAATAAACCAGCGCTCGTCACATCGTGGCGGGCGCTGAGCTTTTTGTCGCGGTATCTTTCCAAACTGGCCCCCGACATCGTCTGGAACGCTACAATTGCACCGGGCCGAACCAGGCCGCATGAATGCGGCGCGTGAACAGGTGTCTGTTCGCAGTGCTACCGTCGTTGATTTGAGCTCTGATCGGTGTTTGCCTCCGAGGCCGGCCCCACCGCCACGATGACGGTCTGCGGCGCGCCGGAACGTTCGACGATCAAACGGACCTGTTCGCCGATGCGGGCGAGGCCAATCCGGTTTCGCAGTTGCGCGGCAGAGTGAATTGGGCGGTCATCGGCTTTCAGCACGATGTCACCCTTGCACAGGCCGGCTATTTCCGCAGGCGAACCGGGGCTGACTTCGGCAATCCGCGCCCCCTCGCGATGTCCGCCATGCAGATCAGGAGCTGCCTTGCAGGGCCTCGCTTCGCTGCAGGGCGAGCCAGGGAGCGGTCCACCATGCGGTTGCCTGGTTGATCCACGCGACGACCAGAACGGCAGGAGTCAGCATGACGAAAGCCTCCGCGTTTCGGTTGCGCGGCGCGATTGTCGCCATCGCCTGTCGATTCCCTCGCGCGGCGGATCATCGTCGCCATCGAGCTGGCACAAGGCGGTGAGAATGTCGGCGAGACAAAGCGTGTGGCCCATGCCAGGAATGTCACGCAGGCTCGGGCAGGACTCGACCGCAAATATGTCAGACGCCCAGGACGACAGGATGATTCGTTTCTCGGCGTCGGAAAGTTGCGGGTCGCTCAGGACTTCGTCGGGGGAATCGTAATGTGCGGCAGGATAAAATAGCGCGAGTTCTGGGGCGTTCAATCTGGCCTTGCTCATCGATCTGTCTCCTTACTCTCCTTTCCAGTGAGACGTTTGGGCGATTATCGGGGCGGCGTCGTTTGACGCCGCCGCCATTGTCGTCATTGGCTGCTGATCGGGATGCGCTTGACGGCCGAACGAGCCTGTTCGGATTTCGGCAACGTGATCGTCAAGACGCCGTCATGGAATTTGGCTTCGGCCTTGTCTTCCTCGACTCCGTCGAGCGGAATCTGCCGCTCGAACGAACCGTAATAGCGCTCGGAGAAGTATCTGCCGCCATTACCGGTTCGCTCGGACTTCTTCTCGCCGCGCAGGGTCAGAACCCCGTTGGCGATCTCGACCTGAACGTCTTTCTCCGAAAGACCCGGCAGTTCCGCGGAAATGGTCAGGGTCTTGTCGGTTTCGCTGAGCTCGATGCTCGGCCAGCCGAAGCGGCCTTCCATCAGCGGGCTGCCGAAACGGGCGGGCGCCCCAAAGCCGCGGAAGACATCATCGAACAACCGGTTCATCTCCCGGTGCAGGGTGAAGAAAGGATCGAAGCTGTCGCGCGAAGGCGCAAGCTCCTGATTTCTCGACCATGGGATCAGATCACGAAAAGTCATAGTGTCCTCCTCATAGAGATTTCTGCATGTCGATCGTTCATAGGCTCGCACGCGGTCCGTAATCCGTGCGCCGCGCCTTCATTGCCGAAGCGGCGTTAGGCCGCCTTCTGTTCGATCTGGCGGGAAGCGCCGGCGTTCCCGATCGGGATACGCCGCGGCTTCCGCCAACGAAATCCGATAGGCGTCTTCGCCACAGCGTTCGATATTGTAGGGCGGATAATTGTCGTCGGCCGACTGCTGCAAGTTGCTGTCGAGCAGATCGGCCAGATGATCGAAGCCGATCGTGGAGCGCCACAGGGGCGAGAAGTCAAACGTCCTCATAACCAAGTCCTCCAAAGAGCAAGATGGATACGAAGGAGCGTCGGACACCGTCCGGCGCCCGCTCAACTCGCCGGACCCGATCTGGCATCCGGCACCGCTGTCGGCGGCAGGAATCGAATTAGAAAATCGCGGAAAAATTTCAAGGGGCCGCATTCAAAATTATCGATGCGCCGTTCGCGGCTGCGGCAGGCTCAATCCGGAGTTAACGGGCGGGCCGGGCGCCGAAGGTGTGCCAGATCGGCCGCGGCTTTGCGGCCGGTTTCCGGCTCCGGGTGAACCTTGGACGTCCGTGGATCGACCGGCCTGCGACCGACGGCCAGCATCATGAAGAGGGTCCGGTAGCCCTGGTAGCGGGCAGCCGGACGGGTACGTTCGCGTCCGTGCATGATCAGCGTGCCATTATGATCGTGCACCCGCCACTCCCAACTCCGGCGACGCTTGGCTACAGTCACTTCCATCATGGAGGCAAGATACCGAACGCTGCGGGGTTATTTCAAAGCTGAGCCCGTTAGTCTGCGCTCGATACCAAAAGGTTCGCTGACGCCAAATCACCGACGACATCGGGCGCTTTCTGCGAGCTCGGCCGAAAAATATTGAGCGACAAAACGCTGTCAAGCGCCTCGCGTCCCGCGTCTGTGGCGAGACCATCTAACGGGCGAATTCCGCAAATACCTGCGCCACCATCCGGTACACGTCGCGCCGGAACGGCACCACGAGGTCGGCGACGCGGTCGAGCCGCTCCCAGCGCCAGGAATCGAATTCGGCCGGCTGGCCGTTGCGCGGCGTCAGCGGGTCGATCTCGTCGTCGCGGCCGGTGAACCGCAGCGCGAACCATTTCTGCCGCTGGCCGCGGAATTGCGCGAGACGATGCGTGGACGGTCCGTCATAGGACGGAAAGTCATATTTTATCCAATCGGTCTCGCCGAGATATTCGGCGCTGACCGCCCCGGTCTCCTCCCAGAGTTCGCGCATGACGGCATCGCGCGGGTTCTCGCCGGCGTCGATGCCGCCCTGCGGCATCTGCCATTCCAACCCGGGAAGAATGATTTCCGGTCCGTCGTCCCGGAAGCGCCGCCCGATCAGCACCGCGCCGGAGGCGTTGAACAGCGCGATTCCCACGTTGGGGCGATAAGGTTTTTCGGACATGGCGTTTGAGGAGTTACCGAGGAGCGCCGCGACAGCACAATATGACAATATGAAAAGAGCTAGCCGCCCGCGAGGCTGGAGAATTCCTTGACCACGCGTTCATAGACCGGCCGCTTGAACGGAACGATCAGGTTCGGGAGATTCTTCATCGGCTCCCAGCGCCAGTTCACGAATTCGGCTTTGTGTCCGCCGCCGGGGCTTGAGACGTTGATTTCGGCGTCCTTGCCGGTAAAGCGCACCGCGTACCATTTCTGCCGTTGCCCGCGATAGCGGCCCTTCCAGGCGCGGCCGGCTACCGTGCGTGGAATGTCGTAGATCAGCCAGTCCGGGACTTCGCCGAGCTTCTCCACCGAGCGGACGCTGGTTTCCTCGTAAAGCTCGCGCTTGGCGGCCTCCCAGGTGTCCTCGCCGGGATCGACGCCGCCCTGCGGCATCTGCCAGACGTGGGTTTCATCGACATGTTCGATGCCGCCGGCGCGGCGGCCAATGAAGACCAGCCCGGCCGCATTGATCAGCATCATGCCGACGCAGGTCCGGTAAGGCAGGTCCTCGTAGCGCGCCATGTCCCTCACGATTCCTTTGCCTGCATCAAATCCACCCGCAATCGGTCGGTCCGGCGCAGTCCGGGAAAGTCCGGATCGCCGCCATCAGCTTGATCTCTAGCCTGATTTTGATTTCAGCATCGCCGTTGTCAATGGCACAAGCATGATGCCGCGGCTGTCGAGCGTCTTGATCCAGACGGCAAGCCGCTCGATTGAAATCGGGAGCGCCGAGGCGACGCCCACGGCCAGCCCGCGCTCCTTGGCGAGCGTCTCCAGCTTGACCAGTGTTCGGTCGATCTCGGCCGAGGTCGGCACGGCATCGATGGTGAAATCGGCCTTGGCGAAGGGCATCGATTGGGCCGCCGTCAGGGACGGCGCGGCGCTGCGCGGCGAGGAGCCGTCGTCGAGATAGCCGAGGCCGCGCTTGGCCGCTTCGCGAATGATCGGCTGCATCACGGTGTCGGTCGCCGTGAAACGTGCACCCATGAAATTGGCGATCCCCGCATAGCCCTGGAACCGGCTGAGGTGCCAGTACAGCCGGTCGATGTTCTGCTCTGGCGTCAGCGTCGTGAGCAGGGTCTGCGGGCCGGGGTCATTATCGGGATAGTCGAACGGCTCCATCGGAACCTGAAGCAGGATCTCGTGGCGCTGCGCACGGGCCCGCTCGGCGAGCTTGGCGGGGTCCGCTCCGTAAGGGGTGAATGCCAGCGTCACGGCCGGCGGCAGCTTCATGATGGCATCGGCCGTCTTGGCGGCGCCGACGCCGAGCCCGCCGACGACGATGGCGACGACAGGCATCTTGGCCGCCTTGGTGCGGTCGGCGTCGGCCGCATAGACCGTGAAGGGCTTCAGGCCGTCGGCAACCACCGGGATCATGCCGTAACGGGACTTTTCCAGGAGCCGCTGGTCGATGCCGGCCATTGCCATCGCCGGCGCTGGCTCGGCGCCGGTCTTGTCGGCGGCGTCGCTGCCGATCACGACATCCTGGCGCTTGCCGCTGGAGCCGTCGATGATGGTGACGGTCTTGTTGTCGCCGGTTGGCGCCTGCTGGGCAGGTTTCGCAGCCTGTTGGGAGTGGCCGGAGGCGGATTCGGGCAGCTTTTCGTCCGCGGCCGGCTTGTGCAGCGCGATACGGGCGACCGGCTCGCCGCCGAACGGGTTGTCAGTGAAAAGCGCGACGGTGAGGAAGGCGACCAGGAACAGGCCGAGCAGCACAGCCAGCGCCTGCACCGCAGTGAACGGCAGCCGGAACCGGCGCTTCTGGCGCTCTGTCTTCTGTCCGAGCGGCGTGCTCAGATCGTCGGTCATTTCCGTCATGGACCTCCCCGAATCACTGGGGCCGACGATACCACGGCGGGGCAGGGCCACGGCAGCCAGGGCTCGGTCCTTGTCCCGGCCGGAATCCTTGGCCGAATCGCAGGCGCCTGACTATTCCGCCGTCCAGCAAAAAGGGCGACCCGAAGGCCGCCCCTTTTTTCGAATGCTAGCCGGTGGAGCCGATCAGTTCGCGGCCTTGCTAGCCGCCTTGTCACCGGTTGTGGGTGCTGCGGTTGCGGTCGACTTGATGCCGTGCAGCAGGTCGGCCGCGGTCTTCAGCGCCTTGTCGTCCTTGGCGTCCGGCGGCACGTAGGACTGCGAGCCGGTCTTCTCGTCACCGTCGTTTGTCTTCAGGTGGCCGCGCAGCGAAGCCTCGCCCTTGGTGTCGGTGCGCGACTTCAATTCATCCGGCACGTCCTGCAGCACCTCGATGTCGGGCACGATGCCTCTGGCCTGGATCGATTTGCCCGACGGCGTGTAATAGCGCGCGGTGGTGAGCCGCAGCGCGCCGTTGCCGCTGCCGAGCGGGATGATGGTCTGCACTGAGCCCTTGCCGAACGAGCGCGTGCCGACCAGCGTGGCGCGCTTGTGGTCCTGCAGCGCGCCGGCAACGATTTCGGAGGCCGAGGCCGAGCCGCCATTGATCAGCACGATGACCGGCTTGCCCTTGGTCAGGTCGCCGGTATGGGCGGCGCGGCGCTGGGTTTCCTCGGCGTTGCGGCCGCGGGTCGAGACGATCTCGCCTTTATCGAGGAAGGAATCGGAAACTGTCACCGCTTCCTCCAGCAAGCCGCCGGGATTGTTGCGCATGTCGATGATGAAGCCCTTCAGCTTGTCGCCGATCTGGTTCGACAGATTGCCGATCTCGCGCTTCAGGCCTTCGGTGGTCTGCTCGTTGAAGGTCGTGACGCGGATATAGCCGATGTCGTCCTGTTCGACGCGCGCGCGCACCGAGCGGACGCGGATATTGTCGCGCATCAGCGTGACTTCGATCGGATTTTCCTGGCCCTTGCGGATGATCTTGAGCCGGATCTTGGTGTTGACCGGGCCGCGCATTTTCTCGACCGCCTGATTGAGGGTGAGACCCTGCACGGCTTCGTCGTCGAGATTGGTGATGATGTCGTTGGCCATGATGCCGGCCTTCGACGCCGGCGTGTCGTCGATCGGGGAGACGACCTTGATCAGACCGTCTTCCATCGTGACCTCGATGCCGAGCCCGCCGAACTCACCGCGGGTCTGCACCTGCATGTCGCGAAAACTCTTCGCGTCCATGTAGCTGGAATGCGGATCGAGGCCGGCCAGCATGCCCGAGATCGCCGATTCGACCAGCTTGCCGTCATCAGGCTTCTCGACATAGTCGCTGCGCACGCGTTCGAACACGTCGCCGAACAGATTGAGCTGGCGATAGGTGTCCGAGGTCGCAGCGCGTGCACTCGATCCCATCAGCATGGAACGAGGCTGCGTGACGAAGAGCGTCAAAGCCGCACCGGTGGCGGCGCTAAGAAGAATTACAGAAGTCTTGCGCATCATCCGCGAACCTTTTCGCCTTCGTTAGCGGCCCACCATGGGCCTGAATCGATTGGAGTGCCGTCCTTACGGAACTCGACATACAACACCGGCTGGCTCGCGGTCGTGGCGAGAATGGATGCGACCTGGGATGTCGAACCCATGGTCGCGACCGGCTCTCCCGTAAGTACAAACTGGCCGATGTTTACCGAAATGCGTTCCATCCCGGCGATCAGGACATGATACCCGCCCCCGGCATTAAGGATCAAGAGTTGTCCGTAGCTGCGGAATGGCCCGGCGTAAACAACCCAGCCGTCACACGGTGTTGTGACCTGAGCCCCGGCCCGGGTTGCCAAGGAAATGCCTTTTTCCGCGCCGCCCGCGCCGTCGGAACCACCAAAATCGCGAATCTTGCGGCCATTGACCGGAAAAGCGAACAGTCCCTTGGCGGAGGCAAAGGCGATCGCCGGGCTTAACCGCGTGGGGTCCTTCAATGCCCCCAGATTGGGCTTGCCCCCCGGGGCGGCCGGGGCGCCCTGCAGGCTGGCGGTTGCGGCCGCCTTGGCGGCGCTCTTCAAATCCTGCTCCATTTTCGTGATCAGGCCCTGCAGGCCGTCCACCTGCCTGGACAGGTTGATGGCGCGGGCGCCTTCGGCTTCCATGTCCTTTTCGATCGCGCTCTGCTTGCGCTGCCGCTCTTCCACCAGCGCAGCCAGCCTGACAGAATCGTCCTTCAGCCTGTCGCGGTCCCGCGCCAGCACATCGCGCTCGCTGGCGATGCGTTGGCGCAAGCTCACCAGCTCGCCGAGATCGGTGGCAAGTTTCTCCGCGCGTCCGCGCAGTTCGGGGACGACCGATCCGAGCAGCATGGCGGTGCGCAGCGATTCCAGCGCGTCTTCCGGCCGGACAAATAGCGCCGGCGGCGTGCGTCGGCCGGCGCGTTGCAGCGCCGCCAGCACCTCGACGATTTCGGCGCGGCGTGAATCGAGCGAAGCCCTGACCGCCTGTTCACGGCTGTCGAGCGGACGCAGCCGCGCCTCGGTCTCGCCGATGCGGGTCTCGACGGTGCGGACCTGGGTAGCAATATCGATCAGTTGCTGGTTGAGCTTGGAGCGGTCCTGTCCGATCGCCGCGATATCGGCCTTTAGTTTTTGCTGAAGTTCGGCTGCCTTGCGCTGCTGCTCACGCGTGGCTTCCAGTTCTTCCGCGCGCTGCTTGATGGCATCGGGGGAAACGGCCGTCGCTTGCTGTGCGGGGGCTGCGGGTTGCGCTACCGCCGGTGAAAGCGATGCTGCGGCGAAGCTTACGGAAAGTAGGAGCAGGGTAAGCGAGACGGCTGACGACAGCGGCGCGCCGCGACGGGCGGTGCCAAGGTACGAATGAATGTTCCGCGTTGAATGCATTCGGCCTATTCAGCGTTTCTCTGTATTCACGCCACCGTGCCTACACACGATGGTAGGGGTGGCCGGCCAGAATGGTCGCGGCCCGATAAATCTGTTCAAGGAGCATGATACGCACCATTTGATGCGGCCAGGTCGCCGAGCCGAATGCAATGCGCATTTTAGCCTTGCGCTGCAAATCAGGCGAAAGTCCGTCCGCGCCGCCGATTGCGAAAATAGTATTGGCCATCCCCTCATCCCGCCACTGGCCGAGATGCCGGGCGAAGGTCGCGCTATCGATGCTCTTGCCGTGCTCGTCCAGCGCCACCAGCACGGATTTCTCCGGTATCGCCGCCGCAATCGCCGCGGCTTCCTCCGATATCCGGGTCGCGGTGTCGCGCGCGCGGCTTTCGGGAATTTCATGGATCGTGAGGCCGCGAAAGCCGAGCTTGCGGCCGATGTCCTCGAAGCGCTCGCGATAGCGTTCGGCCAGTTCCTGCTCCGGGCCCTGTTTCAGCCGGCCGATTGAAACCACGACAAGGCGCATGAATGCTGTTTCTGGCGTGTTCCGGCGTGCACTTTCCGGCACGCGCGCTTTTAAGCGCGCGCAAGCAGGTTACATGCGCTTTAGCCGATTCGCATCGGCCGAGAGTTCAGATCGCTGCCGCCGCCGGGTTTTGCGCCCACAACCTTTCGAGATTGTAGAATTCGCGGACCTCGGGCCTGAACACGTGCACGACCACATCGCCGGAATCGATCAGCACCCAGTCGCAATTGGGCAAGCCCTCGACATGGATGTTCTTGATGCCGTTTTCCTTCAGGGCTTTCGTGACGTTTTCCGCGATCGCGCCGACATGCCGGTTGGCCCGGCCCGTGGTGACGATCATGTAGTCGGAAAAGGCGGATTTGCCGCGAAGGTCGATGGTGATCGTTTCTTCCGCCTTCATATCGTCGAGGCGGGAGAGGATCATATTCAGCGTCTTGTCGGCGTCGGGTTGCGCCTTCAAGGCCGCAGCTTGTGTCGATGTTTTACGCGCGGTCTTGGCAGATTTGCTGGAAACCTTGGGTAAAACAGACTTGGACTTGGACAATACAGATGTGGCCAGGGACCATTCCTTTCACTGTATCGCGAACGCCGAATCCCGGCGTCGCGGACCATATTAGGCATGTGGGGTTAATGGTTTCAATATTCCAGTGAGCCCACGTGCCGGTTCGAACCAAACTGTCACTTCTTTACCTTCCAGCTCCCGTCGGAGTTCCGAAGGCCCGTCGACGACAGGTTCAGCTTCATGCCGGTGAGGAAAACCCAGGCGGGCGCCTGCTGATCGGCTAGCCGGGCCGCCTGGTTCTCAGGCACGCGGTAGCGCGCCAGCGCCTGGGCGGCGGGGGCTGCAAGCGCCCGGAAACTCTGCGGCGGACGGTCGATCACGGCGATCGGCACCTCGGAGGCGATGCGCCGCCAGTCCTTCCAGCGATGGAACTGCGCGAGATTGTCAGCGCCCATGATCCAGACGAAACGCACGCCGGGAACGCGGCGGCGCAAATGAATGATCGTATCGACAGTGTACTTGGTGCCGATGACAGCTTCGAGACAGCTGATATCGATGCGCGGATCGTCGGCGACATCGAGCGCGGCGCCCGCGCGTTCGGAAATTCCGTGCAGCCGGCCGGTATCCTTCAGCGGATTGCCCGGCGTCAGCAGCCACCAGACGCGATCAAGCTTCAGGCGCTTCAGCGCAAACAGGCTGATGGCGCGATGCGCCGCGTGCGGCGGATTGAACGAGCCGCCGAGCAGGCCTATGCGCATGCCCTTGGTATGGAAGGGGATGGCTTGCGCGGCGGATTGCAATTGCATCAGCCGGGTCACCGCGTGCACGGGCTAGCGTTCACGGCCGCGTCTGCCCGGTGCCGCGAACGCGATATTTGAAGCTCGTCAGTTGCTCGGCGCCAACAGGGCCGCGGGCGTGGAATTTGCCGGTGGCAATCCCGATCTCCGCGCCAAAGCCGAACTCGCCGCCGTCGGCGAACTGCGTCGATGCGTTGTGCAGCACGATCGCCGAATCCACCTCGCTGAGGAATTTCTCGGCGGCCTTTATATCCTCGGCCACGATCGCATCGGTGTGGCGCGAGCCGTGATTCTGGATATGCGCGATCGCAGCATCCACGCCGTCGACGACACGCGCGGCGATGATGGCGTCGAGATACTCGGTGTCCCAGTCGTCGTCGGTTGCCGGCTTCACCCGCGCGTCGATCTTCTGCACGGCGTCATCGCCGCGCACCTCGCAGCCGGATTCGATCAGCATCTCGACCAGCGGCTTCAAATTCGTCGCCGCAGCAGCACGATCGACCAGCAGGGTCTCGGCAGCACCGCAGACGCCGGTACGGCGCATCTTGGCGTTCAGCACGATCGACTTGGCCATGTCGAGCTTGGCGCTGCCGTCGACATAGATGTGGTTGACGCCTTCGAGATGCGCAAACACCGGCACCCGCGCCTCCGCCTCGACGCGCGCGACCAGGCTCTTGCCGCCGCGCGGCACGATCACGTCGATACCGCCACCTAGTCCTCCAAGCATCAGTCCGACGGCCGCACGGTCGCGCGTCGGCACCAGCGTGATTGCGGCCTCGGGAAGACCCGCCTCGCGCAGGCCTTGCACCAGGCAGTCATGGATCGCGCGGCAGGAGCGGAAGCTGTCGGAGCCGCCGCGCAGGATCACGGCATTGCCGGACTTCAGGCACAGCACGCCGGCATCAGCGGCGACGTTGGGACGGCTTTCGAAGATCACGCCGATCACCCCGAGCGGCACGCGCACGCGCTCGATGGTCATGCCGTTCGGCCGCTGCCAGCTTTCGGTAACGGTGCCGACCGGATCGGGAATGGCGCGCACCGTGGCTACGCCGTCAGCCATGGAATCGATCCGGGCTGGCGTCAGCGCCAGGCGGTCGATGAAGGCCGACGTCGCCCCACCGGCGCGTACTTCCGCAACGTCCTCGGCATTGGCCGTGAGGATCTTTGCAGCGTTGGCGCGGATCGCCCGCTCGATCGCCTCCAGCGCGCGATCCTTCTGCTCCGGCGGCGCCAGCGCCAGCACCCGCGCGGCGGCGCGCGCTTGGGTAGCGAGGTCGGTCATCAAAGCGGGCAGATCGGCAGTGCCGTCGATTGCCTTGAGCGGCGCGGTCATGGGAGGCTCGTGTCTTGATTAAGGCCATGTCCTAGCACGGAAATCCCGCTTTTGCGAGGTCCGGAACCAACATGGCTGGCTGGCGATATCGGAAACAGGCAGCTCGGCCAATGGCCTACTTGGCCGGAATGGCCCCGGCCGGGCCCACCACCAGATCATCCCGGTGGATCATCTCCGCCCGGCCCGAGATGCCGAGGATTGCCATCACGTCCGGCGATGAGCGCCCCTTGATCTTTTCGGCATCCTCGGCGTCGTAGGCGACGAGGCCACGGCCGATCTCGTGGGTGTCGGGGCCGCGCACCACCACCGCGTCGCCACGGGCGAACTGGCCGTCGATCCGGATCACGCCGGCCGGCAGCAGGCTTTTGCCGGCGCGCAGCGCCGCGACCGCGCCGGCATCGATGGTTAGCGTGCCCTTCGGCTCCAGCGAGCCTGCGATCCAGCGCTTTCGTGCGGTGACGGGATTGGCCGGCGTCAGGAACCAGGTGCAGCGCCCGCCATCGGCGATCGCCTGCAATGGATGCTCGATCTTGCCGGAGGCGATCAGCATATGCGTGCCTGACGTCGTCGCGATCTTCGCCGCCTCGATCTTGGTGAACATGCCGCCGCGCGACAATTCGGATCCGGCCGCGCCCGCCATGCCTTCGATCTCCGAGGTAACGGACTCGACGATCGGAATCAGCTTTGCGTTGGGATTGGCGCCGGGTGGCGCGTCATAAAGCCCGTCGATATCGGACAACAGGATCAGCAGATCGGCGCTCGCCATGGTGGCGACGCGCGCGGCGAGGCGATCATTGTCGCCATAGCGGATTTCGTTGGTGGCTACCGTGTCGTTCTCGTTGATCACGGGCACTGCGCGCCATTCCAAAAGCTTGGCGATGGTCGAGCGGGCGTTGAGATAGCGGCGGCGCTCCTCGGTGTCCTGCAGTGTCACCAAAATCTGCCCGGCGCCAATGCCGTGAGCCCCAAGAACTTCCGACCAGATTCGCGCCAGCGCGATCTGTCCGACGGCGGCGGCGCCCTGGCTTTCCTCGAGCTTCAGCGGGCCGCGCGGCAATTTCAGACGGCTGCGGCCGAGCGCAATCGAACCGGATGAGACCACCAGAACGTCGCGGCCTTCGTCGTGCAGCTTGGCGATATCGGCTGCCAGCGCCGACAGCCACGCCGAGCGGACCTCGCCCGCATTGGAGTCGATCAGGAGCGAGGAGCCGACCTTGACGACGATGCGGCGAAAGTTTTTGAGCGCGGGGCGTTTCATGGATGCGGTCGAATGATCGGGATTGTCGGGAAGCAATACGCGCCAGCTCCCTGATTTGGAAGTGGCGCGGCCGCGGGAGCGCTTAAGTTTGCATCAGCCCTGCGGCGGCGTCGCCGGCGTCCACGGGTCCTGGCTGCCCTTGGCCTTGAGCGAAACCGGGGCCTCGCCGATCACTTCGACCAGCGCCTTGAGCGCTTCCGGCACGCCTTCGCCGGTCGCAGCCGAGACCAGCAGCGGCGTCTTTTTCGCGGCGCGTTTCAGCCGGTCCTTCTGCTTCTTCAATTCATCCGGCGCAACCGCGTCGATCTTGTTCAGCGCGACGATCTCGATCTTGTCGGTGAGGTGACCCTCATAGGCCTCGAGCTCGGTCCGCACCGTCTTGTAGGCCTTGCCGGCGTGTTCGCAGGTCGCATCGATCAGGTGCAGCAGCACGCGGCAGCGCTCGACATGGCCGAGGAATCGATCGCCAAGACCGGCGCCTTCATGCGCGCCCTCGATCAGGCCGGGAATGTCGGCGAGCACGAATTCGCGGCCCTGCGCGTTCACAACGCCGAGCTGCGGATGCAGCGTCGTGAAGGGATAGTCGGCGATCTTCGGCTTCGCCGCGCTGACGACGGAGAGGAAGGTCGACTTGCCGGCATTGGGCAGGCCGACGAGGCCGGCGTCGGCGATCAGCTTCAGCCTGAGCCAGATCCAGCGCTCCTCGCCTTCCTGGCCGGGATTGGCGTTGCGCGGCGTGCGGTTGGTGGAGGATTTGAAATGCGCGTTGCCGAAGCCGCCATTGCCACCCTCGGCGAGCACGAATTTTTCGCCGAGCTCGGTGAAGTCATGGATCAGCGTTTCGCGATCCTCATCGAAAATCTGGGTGCCGACCGGCACCTTCAGCACGATCGATTTGCCGTTGGCGCCGTGGCGGTCCTTGCCCATGCCATTGGTGCCCTTCGGCGCCTTGAAGTGCTGCTGGTAGCGATAGTCGATCAGCGTGTTCAGCCCGTCGACGACCTCGACGATGACATCGCCGCCACGGCCTCCATTGCCGCCGGAGGGCCCGCCGAACTCGATGAACTTCTCGCGGCGGAACGCCACGCAGCCGTTACCGCCGTCGCCGGAGCGAATATAGACCTTTGCCTCGTCAAGGAATTTCATGGCTGACAGGTAAGGCAGCAAGCCCGCTGCGGCAACCCTCCCAGGGGCCGAAATGGGCGAAAAGGATTAACTTTGGCCCCGCCATGATCGACCGCGGCTGCAGATCGCCGCTTCGCAACAAGACGGACGGCTCGTTTGCGCTTCAACTGTGGGCTGCTTCACAACCGGTCCGCAGCCGCCGCTGCAGAATGCATGGCAGCGTTGGCACGCCCCTTCAGACGGTCTAGATTTCGGCCGGGACCTGACCCCTGCATCGCTGGTATCTCATCGAGGCAGGTCCTCCCCGCAGATAGGCGCGGCGCAACCCTTCATCACGAGGAGTATGTGCAATGAAAACTGCGAAAAAAAAGCCCCCCAAGAAGACCGTCAAGAAGCCTGTCAAGAAGACAAAGCTCAAAGCTCTCATCAGGAAGAAACCTTCCATCAGCTCGAAGAAATCTTCCCTCAGTAGTCAGGTCGACGACATCTTCGAGGTCTGGAATAGAAACGATTCTCCCGGCATGGCGATCGCCGTGCGCCACAATGGCACCGTCGTTCACCGCCGTGGCTACGGCAGGGCGGATTTCGACCACCAAATTGATAACTCACACGACACCGTCTTCCACGCTGCGTCGCTAACCAAGCAATTCACGGCGATGGCGATCATGATGCTGATCAACGACCCGAGCCTTGGGAACCCGGCGATCACGCCGATTACCCTCAACACCAACGTGAACACGGGTACGAACCCACTCATTCCCGAACTTGCCGGCATAACCCAGCCGATCACTATCGGGCAGCTGCTTCATCACACCAGCGGGATCAGGGACCAGTGGGTGCTCGCCACGATGGCGGGTTGGCGCCTGTCGGACGACGTGGTGACCCGGGACGACGTCATGAACCGGTTCGTAGGATTGTCGACATCGCTGAACTTCCCGCCCGGCAGCAAGTATTCGTACAGCAACACCAACTATACGATCGCCGGGGAGATCGTCAAAAAGGTCTCCGGGCTCTCGCTGTCGGCCTTTTGCAAACAACATATCTTCGACCCGCTCGGCATGACCAAGACGCAGATCATCGAAACCCACGGCACGATCGTCGACGATCGCGCCTATGGCTATCGGGTCCCGACGCCCCCATTGGGTTGGGAGATACGGATGCCGAACTATGATCTCAGCGGTCCGACCAACCTGCAGACCACCGTTGACGACCTCATGCGCTGGGACGCCAACTTCGACACAATGACCGTCGGCGGCGCAGCCGCGCTGACGGAGATGCAAACGCCGGGGCTCGGGGGCTACGGGCTCGGATTGTTCATTTCGCAGCAGGGCAGCATCAAGGTCGTCGAACACAATGGCCGGGATGCCGGATATCGCTCGCACCTAATTCGCGTTCCGAACCAAAATCTCTCGATTGCGCTGCTCTGCAATGTGGCTTTGCCGAACGTGCGGACACCAGCAGCCCAGACATGGACTCTGGTGCGTGACGTGGCCGCACTCTATCTCGGTGCAACGTTGTTGCCCCTGCCGCCGCAAGCGCCGCTCCCGGGCGCCACGCCCGGGCCCACGCCGTCAAATCCGGACGAATTCACTGGCCAATTCCACAGTGACGAACTCGACGTCACCTACACCCTGAGCCTGAACGGAACGGCTGTCCAGGTCACACGCGAAAAATACGCTACGGTCACTCTGTCCCCGCTCATCGACGCCGACACGTTCAAGACGATGCCGCCGCCGATGCCGGCATTCAGCAACGTGCTTCCCAAGGTGAAGTTCACGTTTTATCGCGAGCAGGGACAGATCGCCGGTTTCTTCATGGATGACATCTCGGGACAAGATCAACTCAGCAACTTCAAATTCAGGAAGATGCCTTAGAGTGGATCCAGCACGGCGGGGGCCGCCACGCCGGGGTCGGCGGACGCGCCGCTTCGCTCACGGGGGGACTGGATGAAAAAACGCGTCGTTCGCGCGCTGGTTACCGGCGCGGGCACAGGTTCAAGCGCAAACCTGATCCGTGCGCTTCGGGCCATGTCGCCCAAACCGCATGTGGTCGGCGTGAACCACGATCGGTTTTTTCTGAGATTGTCGATCGCCGACGCCAACTATCTCACCCCGGACCCCGACGGGGGCGAATTCACCGACGCGCTCCTGGAGATCATCAGGCGGGAGCGGATCGACGTCGTCATGGCGACCAACGACAACGTCGTCAAAGTGCTTTCCGATCACCGCCGCCGCTACAAGATCGATCTGCTGCTCCCCCGCCGCGAGACGATCGACCTGTGCCAGGACAAGTATGCGCTGACCGAGTTTCTGCGGCGCAGGAATGTTCCGGTCCCGCGCACATTTGAGCTCAAGTCGCTTCGTAGCCTGAATGGCATCTTTGCGAGGTTCTCGAATGAAGGCCTGCTCTGGTGCCGCACCCGCCGCGGCTCGCGGTCGCTCGGCGCCACGCCCGTCGCCAATATCGCGCAGGCGCGGTCCTGGATTACGCAATGGCGGGACTTGCGGGGTGTGAAGGTTTCCGACTTTACGCTGGCCGAGTACCTGCCCGGGCGGCACTTCATGGTTCACAGCCTGTGGTACAAGGGCACCATGCTGCGAACCCAGGCGGTCGAGGTGCTCAGCTATTTCGCGGCCGGCAACAACCCGAGCGGCATCTTCTCGATGTGCTCGCTGGCCAAGACCGTTGCAGCGCCGGAGGCCGTCAAGGTTACCCTGAGGGCGGTCGAGGCACTGGAAAAGGCGCCTACGGGCGCCTTTTTCGTCGAGCTGAAAGAGGACGCAGACGGCGTGCCTGCGATTACCGAGATCAACGCCGGGCGCTTTCCCTCAGGCGTGACGGCGCTGCTGGCGGTCGGCAGGGACAACATGGTGGCGTCGTTTGCCGCGGCCGCGGCCGGCGAAAAGGTCAGCGTGGCTGCCGAACCCCATGGATCGGCTGCCGAATACTACATGGTGCGCGATATCGATGCGGTTCCAGCGGTCTTTCCTGCGGAAGAGCTTCTGGAATAGGCCGTGCAGGGGGTTCTGCGGGACGTTAAAGCCGGACTTGTCGCAGTCGCGATTTGATGTAAAGTTGGTTCCATACTCGCGTTCATTGAGCCCAAAATCATGGAAGTGCATCGATGAGTGGTGGATATATCTATCCTCAAGAGGAAGGCGAGCACCAGGTCGTTATTTTCACTTTTATCGGCCCGGTTACCCCCGAGCAGGCCACGCAGTGGAATAAACGGGTGCTCGAGCTCAAGAACATGTTTGTGAATAGGAAAGTACGTAGCTATTTGGCGGGTGTCACCGTCAAGGGTGAACGGACACCGGAAGAACTGCTTCCCTCGAAGAAGAAAAAGAAGAAGAAATGACCGCTTCGAAAACGAAGCAGTCTCCGTCGCGTCGAGCGGCCAAAGCAAAATCTCCCGTCCCATTTGAATTGCGCGTTGCCCTCAAGGGCGACAAGCAGTTGACCGAGAACGTGATCGTCGAGGTGCTCGCTGCAGCCCGCCGTCTCGGGCTCGCAGCTCCCGATGTACAGGTCTTGCGCAAGCCGAGGGTCGGTCCAAAGCGGATTGCGAAGCGCAAGTCCCGCTAGGCTGTTTCCGCCACGGCGCCGCCGGATGGCGGGAACCACGGCTTCATGCCGAGCTGGCTAAGAAGCTTCTCGCCGCGATCGCGGAACTCGTTCGCCTCCGCCTGCAGCCCGTGCCGGCCGTAGAGGTCCGCACGGGTGAGGTGACAGTGCGCCAGCAGCGGCAACAGATCGAGTTCGCCGGAAATGGCGCTCGCGTTCTCGATCATTCTCTCGCCGGCTTCAAGATCGTCAGCGCGCGCGGCGTGGATCGTCGCCGCCAGCCAGCAGGCGTGGGCTTCTGCCGCGCGTTCGCCGAGGCTCCTCGTCCGCTCCAGCAGGTCGGTCAGCGTCTTCAGCGCCTTGTCGAATTCGCCGGCAAGCACCAGCGCTTCGACATAGGCGATGAGCGTAAGCGATCGCGTGATCTGGGGTTCGGCAATCTCGTCGAGCGAGACGGCTTTCTCCAGTAACGCAATCCCCTCCCGGACCTGCCCGAGCCGGGCCATCGTCCGGCCAAGGCCGGCCATGATTCGCGAGGCATAGGCGTCCAGGTCATGGGTGGCACAGACGTCGAGCAGGCGGTTGAAAACCAGGATGGCGGCTCCGCCGTCTCCCTTGTGGAGGGCGATAGATCCGATGCTCCAATAGGCCCACATGACCGAATCCGGCTGCCCGACGGCGTCCGCCCGGCGCGCCGCCTCGGCAGCACAGGCTTCCGCCTTATCGAATTCGCCGACGACGGCGAGACAGATCGAAAGGTGGCTTCGGGCAAATGCAGCGGGCAGGACGGGGAGGCCGTGAAAGTCGTCCGACGGCTTGCCGTCGAGCATGGCCAGAATCCCTTCGAACGATTCGATGGCCGCACGGAATTCGCCGCGGGCCTGTCTGGCGCGCGCCATGTACATCTTCGTCGCGAGCTGCAGCCGCTCGTTGTCCCCGGCGAGGCTCAAGGCCCGCTCGCCCGTCGCCAGCGCCTCTGCGTACCGAGCCTTCAGGACAAGACAATTGGCGGTAAAGGAATGAATCCGTCCGAGCCTGGCGCTGTCCTCGAGCTGTGCGGCAATCTGTTCAGCCGCATTGAGGCAATCAAGCGTTTGCTGGACGCGCCCCAACGGCGTCAACGCATGCCGCAAGTCGATGCGCAAATCGATCGCCAGCGTGGGCCGCTCGTCCGACGGCAAATGCTCGACGGCGATAAGCGCACCTTCGAGATGCTGAACCGCAGCGCGGTTTGCTGCACGGGCGACTTCCCGCGCGGCGGCGACCTGGAGATGAACGACCGCCCGGTCCCATGCCTGGGCGCGAACGGCATGGAAGGCCAGCCAGTCGGATTTTTCGATCAGCCGATCGGCATATACCTGCTCACCGGCAATCAGGCTCGCGGTATGGAGCGTGCGGCGCCGGTCCGCCGAAAGCATCCGGTAGGCTGCATCGTGAACCAGCGCGTGCTTGAACCTGTATTCGATGTCCGGAAACAGGTTTGTCTCGTAGAGAAATTCGGCATCCTGGAGTCGCTTTAGCGCCTCGCGCAGCTGATCCGGGCGCAAGTGTGCCACGGCCTGCAGGATGCTGAGAGGCACTTCATATCCAATGACGGCCGCGGCCTGCAGCAGGCGCTTGTCAACGAGAGATAGCCTGTCGATGCGCGAGGTCAGCAGGGCTTCGATCGTCTGGGGTATCTTGAGCTCGACGATCGACGTTGTGGTGTGATAGTCGGCGCGCTTGCCGTTGAGCACGCCGGTCTCGACGAGAGACCGCACGCTCTCCTCCAGGAACAACGGTGTCCCGCCCGTTTTCTCGATGAGGATTTCCTTGAGCTGTCCCAGCGCCTCGTCGAGGCCGATCAGCGCGTCGAGCAATTCGCTCGCGATGTCGTGCTGGAGGGGGTTGACCCGGACCTGGGTGAAATAGGACTTGCCGGTCCAACCGTGATGAAATTCGGGCCTGAAGCTGACCAGGAGCATGATCCGCGCACCCGGAAGACCGTCGACGAGGCCGTCGATAAGGGCCATCGTTTCCTGGTCGATCGAGTGCAGGTCCTCGAGAACGAGCAGGAGCGGCCGTACTTCGCTCTCGCGGAACAACAGCCGTTTGACGGCTTCGAGGATTCGCTGCCCGCGCTGCGGCCGGTCCGAGGGGGACGACTGCGCGTCGTCGGGCGAAGGATCGAGCAACAGGAGCAGTGCCGGCAGCCCCGGCAGCAGCGCTTCATCCAGGCTCATGAGCTTGGTGGTGACTTTCTCGCGAATGGTCTGCGAATCGTCGGACGTGGTGAGCTGGAAATAGCTCCTGAGGAATTCCGTAACCGGCAGGTAGCTGGTGGCCGAGCCGTAGGAGCGCGCGCCGGCTTCGAGGACGTGCCAGGAATCCAGGTAGGGCGCGCGTGTGAATTCGTGGATGAGACGAGACTTGCCGACACCCGGCTCGCCAACCAGTGCCACGATCTGGCCATGACGCGCATAAGCGAGGTCAAGCGCATGCCGCAACTGCTTGATCTCGTCGTCGCGTCCGACGAAGCGCGTCAATCCGTGCCGCGCCAGCGCCTGAAGTCTCGAAACGGCAACGGCACCCAGCAATTCGTAAGACAGCACGGGCGCGCTCAGCCCCTTGACGAGCATCGGGCCGAGCGACCTGGTCATGACATAGCCTTGCGCCAAATGCAGCGTCTGTGACGACATCAGAATCGTGCCCGGAACGGCCATCTGCTCCATGCGCGCGGCCAGATGTACGGCCTGGCCGTGAGCGGAGTAGTTCATGTGCAACTCGCTGCCCAGCGAACGCACGACGACTTCGCCCGAGTTCAGTCCGACGCGTACGAGCAGCGGGACTCCTCTGGTCCGGCGCACCTCCTCCGCGTACTTCCGGATCAACTCCTGCATTTTGAGCGCGGCAAAACAGGCCCGGACGGCGTGGTCCTCATAAGCGATCGGGGCCCCGAAAAGCGCCTGGATTCCGTCGCCCATCACCTGGTTGATCGTGCCCTCGTAGCGTCCGACAGCTTCCATCATCCGTTCGAGAACGGGGTCAAGCAGCGAGCGGGCATCCTCGGGATCAAGCTCGGCGATATACTCGGTCGATCCCTTCATGTCCGAGCACAGCACGGTCACCTGCTTCCGCTCGCCCTCCTGAGACGTTTCGGATCCGAAGATGCTCTGGGCCAGGTGACTGGGCGCGTGAAAGAATGGCGATGCCGAAATGAGGGGGGCTGCATGTCTCGGCGCGACGACAGGAATGGACGCGCCGCAATTATCGCAAAACTTGCTTTCGGGGCGCAAATGGCTGCCGCAAGTCGCGCAGGCGATGCCGAACGCCATGCCGCACTCCCGGCAGAACTTTGCCTCGTCGCGATTCTCTTGCTGGCATCGTGGACACTGCATGCATAGACCTTCAGCAGGACGGGCCGCCCCGAATATGGGCGGAGGCGTTGCTGGCCAAGACTCCTACACAGGGCGAGCAACGGTTGTTCACCCGAAGAATACCATGCAACCGACGGTCCTGTTGCATCCGCCCACGAAGATATTTCCGCGTGGTTTGTGAACCACTTCACGAATGAAGTGCCGCCTCAGATAGTATGATGCGTAGGGATGGTCCGGCAAAGCGCGGGGGTGCCGAGAGATCGGGCGCCACGCGACTGGGACGGCTTGTTCGTCTATTCCGGCCGCTTCCGAATCAAGAACTTCTGCGTCCCCTCCAGCACCAGCTCGCGGCGCTGGTTGAACACGGTCGAGCGCAACGTCACCACGCCGGTCGTGCGGCCGGGGACGAGTTCGGTCACTTCGAGCGCGGGATAGATGGTGTCGCCGGCATAGACCGGCTTCAGGAACTTGCTCGACTGCTCGAGGAATCCGACCAGCGATTCCTCGACGATGTAGGGGAATAGCCCGGCGCCAGGAGCGGTGTGCACCAGGGTCTGGAACCCATGCGCGAGCAGGTCCGGCATGCCGCGGGCACGGCAATATTCGACGTCGTAGTGGATCGGATGGGTGTCGCCGCTCGCGGTCTGGAACGCAGCGAACACTGCCGAGGTCTGGGTCCGGCTCGGGATCACGAAGCGTTCGCCGAGCACGAAATCCTCGAACCAGCGTTGTTGCGGCACCATGCGGTGCGCGGCGGGATCGAAGCCGGTCATGCCTGATTTCCCTGCGATGTCTTGCCGTTAGTCCACGGCGTGCCGGTATCTCACCGATATGGCTGCGACAATCGGTTCAATTCGTCGTGCCCGGGCGATAGCGCGAAGCGCGTCTTCGCGCTAGATGTCCCGGACAGCCGCGTCTTCAAAACAGCCGCGCAAGAACAATAGGCGGTCCCCAATCTCCCAATGAGCCTGTTCGCCAAGATCTCCACCTATGACGAGCGTTCCGCGCGGCTGGCCGGCATCGGCTTGATGCTGCTGTCGATCTTCATGTTCTCGTTCGGTGATGCGCTCGGAAAATTCATGGTCGCGACCTATTCGGTCGGGCAGTTGCTGTGGCTGCGCGCCTGCGCGGCCCTGCTCGTGCTGTTGCCGGTGATCTGGAAGCAGCGCGCCGAATTTTCCCGCATCGAACGGCCGTGGCTGCAACTGCTTCGCGTCGTGCTCTCGACGCTCGAAGTCGCAGCCTTCTTCCTCGCCACCGTCTATCTGCCGCTCGCGGACGTCATCACCTATTATCTGGCCTCGCCGATCTTCGTCACCGCGTTGTCGGGTATCGTGCTCGGCGAGCACGTCGGCTGGCGGCGCTGGACCGCGATCCTGATCGGATTCTGCGGGGTCTTGATTGCATTGCGCCCGTCCACGCAAACCGTGAGCTGGCCTGCGATGATCGCGCTCGGCGGCAGCCTGTCGTTTGCGTTCCTGATGCTGATCACGCGCTCGCTGCGGGCGACGCCGGATATTGTGCTGACCACAACGCAATTCGGCGGCACGTTTCTGCTCGGCGCGCTGATGTCACCGATTGGCTGGGTGACTCCGACTATCGGCAGTCTCGGCCTGTTTGCCGTAGCGGGAGTTACTTCGGTCGTCGCGCTGCTGTGCATCAACCGTTCGCTGAAACTGGCGCCGGCCAGCGTTGTGGTTCCCTATCAATATTCGATGATCGTATGGGCGGTGATCTTCGGCTTTGTCGTATGGGGTGACGTGCCGTCGATCTCGACCCTGATCGGTGCAGTCATCATCATCGGCGCGGGCTTCTATATCTTCATGCGCGAACAGCAGCTCGGCCGTGAGGAAACGGTGGTCAATCCGCCGGCGTAGATAATCATTGTCGTCCCTGCGTTCAGGGACGACGGCTGTGTTGCGGTGGTGGCGGCTAGCTACCGCTCTCTCCTCGTCGAACTGCCCCAGTTCTTCAGCGACCACCAGACACCGCGCGTCAGGCGGAAGCGGTCGACCGGGGTCGAGGATCCCAGCGCCTCGAAGCGGTGCAGTTCGACGCCGCTCCACTGGAAGCCGCATTTCTCCAGGATGTTGCGCGACGCCGGGTTGGCGACGCGGGCGCCTGAAATCAGGTGCTCGGCATCGAATTCCTCGAAGAAGAAATCGATCACCGCGCGTGCGGCTTCGGTGCCGAAACCCTGGCCCCAATGCGCGACGCCGAGCCAGTAGCCGAGTTCCGGCGCGTCCGGCTCGCTGCGGTCGATGCCGACCATGCCGATGGCCGAATAGTTCTGCTCGATCAGAAACACGGTGTTATCGGTGGATGTCGCGCGCACGAATTCGACCGCGTGGTCCTGCAGATAGGGATGCGGCAGGCGGCGGGTGTTTTCCGCAATGCGGCGATCGTTGGCGAGATGCGCAATCGCTTTTACGTCCGCGAGCGTCGGCCGGCGCAGCGTCAGCCGTTCGGTCTCGAGGACGCAGCTACTCGGTTCACGCAACGTCGAGGTCGGGATCGGAATGTCCTGCAACATGTCGGGCTCCAGAATGCGAGTATGCGCAAAATGAAAAGGGGAGGCCGGTTTCCCGCCTCCCCTTGGAGCCCTTTTCGACTCCGCCGGTTCAACAGGACCCGGCGGACTCAGATGTGTCCACCGTCTATTCGGCCGCCTCCACCATCGGAACTACCGATACGAAAGTGCGGCCATTGGCTTTTGCACGGAACTCGACATGACCTTCGATCTTGGCGAAGAGAGTATGGTCGGTGCCCATGCCGACATTAAGGCCGGGATGCCAGGTGGTGCCGCGCTGACGCGCGATAATGTTGCCGGGAATCACGTGCTCGCCGCCATAAGCCTTGATGCCCAGGCGCTTGCCCGCTGAATCGCGCCCGTTTCGCGATGAACCGCCTGCTTTTTTGTGAGCCATGGCCCGTCTCCGACTTCGCTAGTATTTAGATCAATTCCTTGACGGAATCATTTCACTTTTTGTCGCGCTTCAACTTTTCGCCGAAGCGCATCACTTTTTGTCGCGCTAGCCCTTCGCGGCGGCCTTCTTTGCGGCGGGCTTTGCCGCAGTCTTTTTCGCAGGCGCCTTCTTCCTGGCGGCCTTCGGCTCCTCGTCGCCCTCGGCGGCGGGTGCCACAACCTTTTCCCTCTTCGGCCGCGGGCCGATCGAAGGTTTGGCGTTATCGGTCAGGACCTCGGTGATGCGAAGCACCGTGATCTCGTCGCGATAGCCGCGCTTGCGGCGCGAATTCTTGCGGCGACGCTTCTTGAACGCGATCACCTTGGGGCCGCGCTTGTGATCCAGCACTTCGGCCGCAACGGAAGCGCCTGCCACCGTCGGCGTGCCCAGCACCGGCGTGTCACCGCCGACCACCAGAACTTCACCAAGCTGCACGATCGTGCCGACATCGCCGGCGATCTTGCCTATCTCGAGCACATCATCCGGAACGACGCGGTATTGCCTGCCGCCGGTTTTGATGACTGCGAACATCGTTTTTTTCCTTCGTGTTCGATCCCGGCCTCGGACATATTCCCAACAGGGCTGCCCGGGTCGGCTTTTTGGTCAGTCGTTATGGGTACGATTTTCGCGCGGCCAAGGGCGAGCCCCCATAGAACAAGGGCGAGCCCCTTAAGAATTCGCGCAAAAACAAGCGGCGCGAGAAATCCCGCGCCGGATGCGGGGACTTATAGCCGCAGAACGCCGTGAGTCAAGGCAAAGAGCCCCAAAAACCGGCCAAAAATGAAGGATTTGGGTCGAAAAGGGCGAATAGGGACACGCCCATCGCTATTCGCCATTCGCTACTCGCCACTCCCCCATGAAACCAATGGGTTCCCCGCCCGTTGTCACCAGCGAGATCCGGCAGGGGCTTGGGCGCATGGCAGAAGACACCATAACGACCACGGGCATCGCCCGCCACGGCGCCACCCGGCTGCCGTCGGTCGAGGTCGACAGCTTCAATGTCGAACTGAAGGACGACGAAGGCTTCCTCGGCGACCGCGCGAGCAAGGGAGCCTTCCGCGAGATCCTGGACGGCTTACGCAAGCCGCTCAGGAAAAACGGCGACGATCCCTTGGGTAAAAAGTCTGCCGGCGAGATTCCCAAGGACGATCTCGACCAGGCGCTGGTCGGCGACGATGTCGGCGCCGCAGCCTTGGTGCATGGCGCAATCGAAGAGTTTGCCCAGGAGCTGGCCTATGTGACGCGGCGGTTCCTGAAAACCAAGGCGTGGGCGGATACCGAGCGCATCGTGGTCGGCGGTGGCTTCAGGCAGAGCCGGGTCGGCGAGATCGCCATCGCCCGCACCGACATCATCCTCAAGGCCGAGGACTTCGAGGTCGATCTGGTGCCGATCCGCTTTCATCCCGATGACGCCGGCCTGATCGGCACGCTGCACCTGGCGCCGTCATGGATCTTCGAGGGCCATGACAGCATCCTTGCGGTGGATATCGGCGGCACCAACATCCGCTGCGGCGTGGTGGAGACGCGCTGGAAAAAGGCGCCCGATCTTTCCAAGGCTGACGTCTGGAAGTCCGAACTGTGGCGGCACGCCGATGAAGAGCCGACGCGTGAAGGCGCGGTGAAGCGGCTGGTCAAGATGTTGAAGGATCTGATCGCGGCCACGGAGGCCGAAGGCCTGAAGCTCGCGCCCTTCATCGGCATCGCCTGTCCCGGCGTGATCAACGAGGACGGTTCGATCGAAAAGGGCGCGCAGAACCTGCCGGGCAATTGGGAGAGCAGCAAGTTCAACCTGCCGGCCAGCCTGGTGGAGGCGATCCCGCAGATCGGCGATCACGACACCGCCGTACTGATGCACAATGACGGCGTGGTGCAGGGCCTCTCCGAAGTTCCCTTCATGCAGGACGTCGAGCATTGGGGCGTATTGACCATCGGCACCGGCCTCGGCAATGCGCGCTTCACCAACCGCCGGAAAGAGAATGGCAGGGACGACAAGAAGACGAAAAAGGGCAGGGATTAACGCCGTCCCGCGCGGGTAAGGTTGACTGGTTAGGTTAAAACCGGGTTCGCGTTGCCGTTTCGCTCGGCCTTGCTACCGTCATTTCGTCGCTCCGGCTGGCCGGCGAAGCCGCACTTCCCGGCCGGAATTTCAAAGCAGCGGCACGGGACCGTCAGTTTTTTGTCGCGTCTGGCGGTCCCACCCCTTTTCCGAAAGCCGTTCCGGCCCGTTTTGGCGCGAATTTCTCCGCCCCGCGCCTTGTCTGCCCCGTCTTCCTCGCCTAGAACTCGCCCCGACCGCGGGCCGAATCTGCCCGTCATGGCGCCTGGAGAGGTGGCAGAGTGGTCGAATGCACCGCACTCGAAATGCGGCATAGGTGCAAGCCTATCGGGGGTTCGAATCCCTCCCTCTCCGCCAGCTGATCGTTTGCGATGCGCCAATCAATCATCGCCGTTGCTGCGCTTCTAGCTAGTGGCCTACGGGACCCTTGCCACAACGTCGGGCCGATTTTTCTCGAGCCAGGCCACGGCTTCGGGTGCAGTCGCTCGCCGCATACTCAACGAGGCCAAGCGTTCCTCAGGCTTTGACCAAGTCCCCCAGCAGGTTCGCCGCTACCGTCAACTTGGCGAGCGTCAGGCCGCTAGCAGCAATCTCCTCGACCGAGCGGCGGATGCGCGTCGCTTCGGGGTGAGCCGCGAGCCAGGTCTCGACGGCCTGCTGGCCGGACTGGCCGGTTGCCATCATATCTGCGGCCAGTCTTCTTTCGGCGCCGCCGATCTGTTCAACGGCGCGATCGATGGCCATACGTTCGAAATGATCGTTTGCCGGCACGCTGCGCGCGGCAGCGATGATGCGGTCGAGACGGAAATTCGCCTCGGCGGCGAAGAAGGTCGCGGCGGCTTCGCCGATAGGGCGGGTGGTGCGTTCGGAAACCGTCACGATGTCGGGGGCCGAGATCAGAGCGTCGAGATCGGCGAGCTCGCCGGCGAGGCCGGCCGGGACACCGGCGTCGCTGAGTTCGTGCCGCCGCTTGCCGCGCGCGGCCTGCAAGTCCGGCGGCAGGGTTGTATCGAGCCCGGCAACGATCTGGCGGATAGCAGGACCGAAGCGCGCGACGACGGCCTCCAACCCGTCCTTGAAGTCGACATTGCGCACGTACCAGACCATGCGGGAGAGCAGGAGGTCCTGCACAGAAGCGTAGAGGGATAGCTGCACCTGCCCGTCAATGCAGGTATCGAGTGCATCGATCGCGTCATTGAGCCACTTCAGTCCGTAGCATTCATCGACCGCCACGTAGGCCATGACGATGGTCGGGATATCGGCGTCCGTGTCGTCGATCAGGCGCACGACACAGGCGGGGCCGCCGCGGTTGATCACCGCATTGGCGAGGCTAGTCGCGATGATCTCCCGCCGCAGGCGATGGAATTCGACCGCTGTCGGGAATTTGTCCTGAACTTCGCGCGGAAAATATTGGGATAGTTCGCGAGCAAGATAGGGATCATTGGGTACGCTGGTGACGAGCAGGTCATCGTAGAGGGTCAACTTGGCGTAGGCGAGCAACACGGCAAGCTCGGGTCGCGTCAGGAACTGGCCGCGCCGGGTGCGCTCGGTGAGCGCTGCGTCGTCGGGCAAGAACTCCACCGCGCGGCTGAGCAAGCCGCGCTGCTCGAGCGACTGCATCAGGCGGGTGAGGAAGCCGGTCTCGGCCATCCGCTTGCGCTCGGCGAGCGAGAGCGCCAGCGTCTGCAGATAGTTGTTGCGCAGCACCAGCGTGCCGACCTGGTCGGTCATCGCGGCAAGCAGGCTGTTGCGGTCAGTGCGGCTGAGGCGTCCTTCGCGCTCGAGGCGCGCCATCGCGATCTTGATATTCACCTCGACGTCGGACGTGTTCACGCCAGCAGAATTGTCGATGGCGTCGGTGTTGAGCTTGACGCCCTTCTGCGCTGCTTCGATGCGGCCGCGCTGGGTAACGCCGAGATTGGCGCCTTCGCCGATTACCCGGGCGCGTACGTCGCCGCCCGTGACGCGGATCGGATCGTTGGCGCGGTCGCCGACCTGATCGTCGCTTTCCGCGGAGGAGCGAACATAGGTGCCGATGCCGCCAAACCACAAGAGGTCCGCGCGCGCCTTCAGGATCGCCGTCATCACCTCGGAAGGCGTGGCTTGCGGCTTGTCGAGATCGAGCAGGGTGCGCACTTCCGGAGCGAGCGGGATCGCCTTGAGTTGGCGCGAGAACACGCCGCCGCCCTGCGAGACCAGCGACTTGTTGTAGTCCTGCCAGCTCGATCGCGGCAGGTCGAACAGGCGCTTGCGCTCGGCAAAGCTGGTCGAAGGATCAGGCGAGGGGTCGATGAAGATGTCGCGATGATCGAAAGCCGCCACAAGCTTTGTCGCCGGCGAGAGCAGCATGCCATTGCCGAAAACGTCGCCGGACATGTCGCCCACGCCGACCGCGGTGAAGGGCATGGTCTGGATGTCGGTGCCGAACTCGCGGAAGTGACGCTTGACCGCCTCCCAGGCGCCGCGCGCCGTGATCCCCATCTTCTTGTGGTCGTAGCCCTGGCTGCCGCCGGAAGCGAAGGCATCGCCGAGCCAATGGTTCTTCTCAGCCGAGATCGCGTTGGCGGTATCGGAGAAGGTGGCGGTGCCCTTGTCGGCTGCGACGACGAGGTAAGGGTCGTCGCCGTCGTGGCGCACGGTCGATTCGGGCGGCACAACAATGTCGCCGTCGAGATTGTCGGTGAGTTCGAGCAGCGAGCGAATGAAGATGCGATAGGCTTCGGTGCCTTCCGCGAGCCAGGCGTCGCGATTGGAAAGCTGCGGCAGGCGTTTGGGAACGAACCCGCCCTTGGCGCCGACCGGTACGATCACGGCGTTCTTGACCTGCTGCGCTTTCACCAGGCCGAGGATCTCGGTGCGGAAATCCTGCGGTCGGTCGGACCAGCGCAAGCCACCGCGCGCAACCTTGCCGAAGCGCAGGTGAATACCTTCGACACGAGGTGAATAGACGAAGATCTCGTAGAGAGGTCGTGGAGCGGGCAGGTCGTCGATCCGGCGCGCGTCGAACTTGAAGGAGATCACCGGACGCGGGTGTCCATCCTCGCCGATCTGCCACAGATTGGTGCGAATGGTTGCCTGCACCAGATTGGTGAAGCGGCGCAGGATGCGGTCTTCATCGAGCGAGGCGACGGATTTGAGTTGCTCCTCGATCTCGGCAAGGAGGGCCGCCTCGCGCGCCGAGCGCTCGGCATCCGTTGAGGTGAAGCGTGGATCGAAGCGGGTCTGGAACAGCGCGACGAGGCTGGCCGTGATCGCGGCGTTCTTGCGCAACGTCTCCCACATATAGTCCTGGGTAAATGGAGCGCGGATCTGGTGCAGGTAGCGCGACAGCGCCCGGATGGCCGAGACTTCCCGCCAGCCCAGGGCGGTGCGCAGGATCAGGGCGTTATATCCATCGGATTCGGCGCGATCGCGGACCACCGCCATGATCGAGGCTTCCAGGCGATGGCTGAATTCCGGACTGATCGCAATCGGCTGGCCGTCGCTGGTCTCGATCGTCATGTCGTGGAGCCAGACCGGCAGAGGTGCCGGCGTGGCGCGGGGCGCGATCTGATAGGTGCGTTCATTGACCACGCGCAGGCCGTGATTTTCGATCACGGGCACGCGATAGGATAGTGACAGGGGGGCGCCGTGCGAGAATACCCTCAGTCCAAAGCGCCGGGGATCGCCCTCGCTTTCGTCGCGGTGAACCGAAATCGCCACCGCACGCATTGGCGTGAGCTTTTCGATGGTGGCGATATCGGTGATCGCCTGTTCCGCGCCGAATACTTCGGTATAGCCGCCGCTAAAGGCCTGGGCGTATCGGTTGGTGAGCATGCGCGCCCGCATGCCATCGGTCGACGCAGTGAGCGCGGCCTTCAGCCTGTCGGCCCAGGTGGCGGCAATGGCGCTGATCCCGGCTTCGAGCGTGGCGCGCTCGACGACGGGAGTTTTACCTTCGTAGCGCCCGATAATGTAGTGAACGCGCGCAAGCGCCCCTTCAGGGAATGATACGTAGGAGGCGGCCAAGGTACCCTTGTAGGTCTGCGCCAGGAAGGCACCGACGCGTGTGCGGACGTCGGTGTCGTATTTCTCGCGCGGAATGAAGGTGAGGATGGACACGAAGCGATCGAACTTGTCCACCCGCGCCAGCGCCCGGACGCGGGGGCGCTCGTAGAGGATTAGGATCTCAATGACGAAATTGTTGAGAGTGTCGATGTCGATCTGGAACAGTTCGTCACGCGGATATTCTTCGAGAATATGCATGAGCGCTTTGCCGGAGTGGCCGCTCGGGTCGAAGCCCGCGCGCTGGAGCACCCCCGAAACCTTGTGGCGGACATAAGGGATCTGTCGTACCGAGCGGGTATAAGCGCCTGACGTGAAAAGGCCGACGACGCGTAACTCGCCCTCGAGCTGGCCGTCGGGCGTATAGAGCTTGATGCCCACATAATCCATCCGGATGCGGCGATGGACGCGGCTGGAGACATTGGCCTTGATGACGATCAGCAGAGTCGGCTCGCGCATGAAGTCGCGAATTTCCGGCGTCATCACCACCATTTCGCTGCCGCGGCGCAGGACCTTCACGTCGGGATCGCGCAAGATGCCGAGGCCTTCGCCAGTTGTAATGTCGCGGGACGCATCGCTGTCGGGCGAGAAGCGATATTCGCGCACGCCGAGGAAAGTGAAATTGTCCGCGCAGAGCCATTGCAGGAACTGGTTGGCTTCGGCGACCTCGTCGATCGGTAGCGGCGGAGGATTGGAAGAGAAAGTCTTGATCGCTTCCTCGACACGGTCACGCATGGCGCGCCAGTCGGTGACGCAGGCGCGGACGTCGTTCAACGTCCCGGTGAGGCCGTCGATCAGCTTCTGGCGATCGGCATCGGCGTCCAGGCGGGTGATGTGGAGGTGAATCAGGCTTTCGCGCGTGCCCTTTGCTCCCTCGGGCAGTGCTTCGCCGTAAAAGCGCAGCAGCTTGCCCTGGTCATCGCGCTCCACGGCGATGATCGGGTGCGCGACGAGGATGACTTCGATGCCCTGCTCGGCGAGCTCCGCCATGGTGGAATCGAATAAGAAAGGCATGTCGTCGTTGAGAATTTCGAGCACGGAAATCTCGCGCCCGTCCGGCATCATCGGATTGACGACGCGGATATCGGCGCTGCCTGCCGTGCGCCGCTGCACGTGTTCCCAGGCTTGTTCCGCCAGGAGGGCAAGCGAGGCGGCATCGTAATTGGCAAGGTCCTCAGTATTGGTGTAGCCGAACAAAGGCTCGGCAAAGGCCCGGGGGCTCTTGCCCGGCTGAACGTTGCCCGCTGCATCCCGGATCAGAGTTGCCCGGGCTTTGTCGTCACGCGCCATAATGTCCTCCATTTGCCGCGCCGTCCGACCGCAGTCTGCGATCGTCAGCTTGATTCTGGAGTGCATCTCTTCGAGCGCCATTGCCTTGACCGCGTTCGCGAAATCCTCGGTCTCGAAGCTTCGACAGCTCCCGACGACAATACTACGATCCCAGAGCGAAAGGCGGCGCTGTCATGAGGCGTGCTGAAATGTCCTACAACAGCGCGTGAGGCTGAAGTCGGCGCCGACGATCGTCGAACTATCGCGGCCAGGAAAAATCACAAGCAATTTCAATTGTGTATGAGTTCGTAATTTTATTCTGAACGGCGCGCCACAAAATCAAAGACTTGATGAGCTGTCCGATGTGGGTATCCAGTTAGTGTCTAGTGTCCTGAATCTGAAGTTCAGCGGACTCCAAATCGACTCGAAGATTGCGGACTCTCCTTATTTTGGGGGGAGGATTGGTCATGGGTCGACGGTTTGCTTCGCTGGAGCTGGATGAAGTGGAACGTGCCGAGTTGACGTCGCTGGCATCGCGCCGAAGCACGGCGCAGGGCTTGGCGCTGCGGCCGTCAGCGGCCCGGCGATGGGCTGGCCATGCAGTTAATGGGGATGGAAGCGTCCGCTCAAATCGTTGTCGTGCGGCACCTCACAATCGATTCCGGGAAAACTCGCAGGCCGCCTGCGATATCCGGAAATCGTCGACCGATCGGCAACGTGCGCGATCTTAGCCCATAGCATCTCTGATGTCGGCCAGCGGTACCAGCCGGGCCGCGCCCAGCGCACGGTAGGACGTACCGCGGGGCGAACGGCAGGACGAACGACGCGCGTTCCCGCTCCATGAAATTTGGGCCGCACCATCAGGCGCGGGGCCTTTCCCCGCCGACAAGCGTGACCTTGCCGAAGGCCAAGCGAAACTGACCAATCGTGCGCGCATTCTCGAAGCCCGCCGCCGTCAAGTCACCGACCAACATTCCTTCGCCGGGTCCGCCGAAATGTCCGCCGACGAAATCCGCGATCCGCAACGCTCCGCCGGGCGCCAGCGCCGCATGCATGGAAGCCAGCGTCTCGGCCTGCATCTCGCGCGGCATATGGTGGAAGGCAAGCGAGGACACCAGCTTTGTCGCGCGCGCGGCGCCTATGAGTTTCGCGGTCTCGTTGCCGAATCCGCGATAAAAGGTGACGCCGATTCCCTGCGAGCCGCCTTCTTCTGCGCGCGCCCCAGGGCGTTAGGATCGGGATCGACGCCGACGACCTGCGCGCCTGCGGCACCTGTTCCTTCGCCATGATCGCAAGCGTGCCGGTACCGCAGCCGACATCGACAACGATGTCGCCGGGCTCGAGGTCCAGCGACTTGAGAATTTCGCCGCGCCAGCGCCGCTCGCGTGTCAGCAGAGCGATCATCGGGTCATAAAGCGGCAGCAGCCAGCGGCGCCCCGCCGCTGGAATAAAGTCGTGGTGTGCGACCGCCATCATAGAGCTCCTCACGGTTCTTCCTCCCAAGGGATGAACCTTCAATTTAGTAGCGTCCGATAGGCCAGCAAGCGGTGCGAAAACCGTATGCTAACGGCCATTCGCCGGGCGCGACGGTGCCGGCGGTCAGCAGTTTGATCAAAGCGACAGCTTGCGGACGTCGATCGTACGCGATGTTGCCAGGATCGTGATTTCGAAATGATCCGTCTGTACGATGTCCGTGATATTGCGGGGGCGGTGCGCGACAACGTTGACACCGGTCCGACGCCGCAGGCTGTCATAGAGCAGTCCCGCGCCGCCTGACGCGCGAACCTCCTCGCCAAGCTTCTGCGAGGCGCCATAGCGGTCGCTTGCGTATACGTCGGGGCGCCTGGTCTGCTGGCCTCGGATGTCGAGATAGTCGCCTAACAGAGTTGCGGCATACGCCCTGTAGGTCCGGGTCATCGTGGTTACATTGCGGGCGACCGTCTCGCGCCGCAGGTGATGACCGACCTCGGCAGCTGCTGTCCGGATATCGTCGGCTGCGTACCAGGCCCCGAGCTCGGGACCATTGAATCGCATCCCACCAGGCGCAACGTGTAGAAAAGCCGCCATGACGATGCTGGCGTTGGGGACGCCATACACCCATTCTGCCTGCGGTAGTCGGGCGATACGCTCAGCGACAAGCCGATCGTTGGTCCAGCCGACCAGCTCCATTACGGCCGCAAGATCAGCTGCGGTTGCAACGGTATCAAACAGACCGACGGGAGGGAACTGCGACGGGATCAGACGATAGGCGGGCCGTGGCGAGGGTGCGAAAGCGTCCGTCACCGGAAGACAATTTCCGCGTCGTCGTAAGGCGCGAACGCCTCGTCAATGGTGTTCGGCTGCATGTAGAGACCGCCTCGCGCGCCGTCGAGGAAACGGCGCACCGAGAGCAATCCATCCTGGGAGCCGCTGGTCACCAAGTCGACGGGCGGCCGCCCGCCGAACACGACAGCGTTGTGCGGGGTTCGCAACCACTCGACGCCAAGCTGCTCCGTCGGAAACAGAACTCCGAGAGCCTGATGGATGCCGAGCACCGCCGAGATGCGTGTGAGCACATCAACGTCGAGGGTGAAAGCGCCGTGCTCGCGAGCTTGCTTGCACCAGTTGTGGTACGTGGATCGAGAGGGATAGCCGAGGATCAGGAGACGCTGCTCTTCGGTCAATCCCCATAGATCCGCAATGGCCAGGAAAGTCCGCAAAGCGGGAGCGCTGAGCCGCCTTCGATTGGCCGGGGCAAAGCGTGAATTGTCGAGGCGCTGAGGCCCATTTGCCGCTTCAGACGGGCGTCTTTTGGGATTGCTCGACATGGGTGCACCTTGTGTTAGATATAGACATAGTCCAAATCTAGACAAAATGCAACTCCCCGTCTGGAGGAATGGATGGGGATTCAGGTCGTTGACCTCCGTTCTGCGGATCCTGCCAAGGGTGCTAGAATAGGTGCAGGCGCTGTAAGTCAGCGCGAGTCTCAAGGGGCGTCGCTCGGAGCAAAATTCCCGATCCGATACCCGCGCCGCCGACGCCACAAGCGCCGGCGCAACCGCAACTCGCCGGACATCCGACGGATACGCCTTGCCAGCTCGTCGGCCTCGATATCGACGGCGGCCGACGCCAGGCGATACCCGCCTATCATGCCAATGACATCTGTGGCCGAGATTGCCGGCCGCGCGCCATCTGGCTCACGCGGAACTGACGGGCAGCCGATTGTCCATCTGGTCGCTGCGTCGACGCAGACCGCGCGGTATGCCGAGCTCTGCGGCTGGATGACGATCATGCAGTCCCGATTAGCAGCGTAGGGCACGCGGAAGCTCAAGTAAGAGACGGTCATCGCTGGTCCTGTCCGCAGGCAAAGCTGCGCCGTTCGCAGACGAGTTGGCCTGCGAGAATTATTTCCTGAGATGGGGCGAAGGTCTAAGTTTCAGTGAGACTACCCGCAGCGCTCTTAAGGCGCGCGAGCGGGGTATGGATGGTGTGCTCGTGCTTCAATTGATAGCGCGAATGCTTGAAAAGTCGCTTCGAGAGATCTCTAAAATTGGATGCAACGCGGAGTTTAATGGCCACCGCAACGACAATTGTCATATAGATGGCCGCGGCAACACATCCGCCAGCTCCTCGTGCCTCTTTTCGGCGACCTTGTTGGCCCCGTCGTGTGGGATCGCCGACCGGCGCCGCAATGTTCGCCGTAGAGGTTAACGCCGGGCTGGTGGCAGGGTCGGCGGCACTGGCCGCTTTGGGCCCGGACAGTTTAAGCCATGCCTTGAGTTACTGCGCGGGCGATGCGAATTGCTGAAGTCGGGGCTCCGCGTCGAGCTCTGTAGATCTCTTGCGAGCTTGACGCCGCCGATGCCACACAAATCGCCGACAGCACAGTGCCACGAAGGCCCGATCTCGCTTTTTCACGTCATCCCCGACGGGATTTCGTTTTTTCGGCTATTCGGAATTTCGTGTTGAAACATCCAGGCCTCAGTCAGATCCAGTTCTCGGCTCTGACCCCCGGCATACGGTCGGTCGGCTGTACGATGCGTGCGCTTGCATCGGAACTGCCGCCGGCGGGAAACCCAACGACGAGGCGGATCGCACGTTCGGGGTAGGCGCCCGCAGCCGTACCACTCCCAACTGTTGTCCACTGGCACGCGAGCACGATTGCTATCACGGCTCTTGAAGCGCTTCTCATGATCCCTCCCGGTGTTTCTTGTGAGGCCCGCGCACCAGCCAACAGATTTGGATTTCTAGGGATGCCGGCCGGTATTGTCGGTGCACTGGTAGCAATTGCAGATCGTCATTGTGCCGGCAGCCAGGACGAGTGGAAATGCTTGATGCTCCAACCCTGGTCGCCTTGGTCACGAGGAAGGTGAGCTGGCAGGATCGTCAATAGAACGAACGCCAACAGCAATTTTCTCATGATCGTTCGCCTCGCGCTGTGGGTTGACACCCACACACACGCCTCAGATCATCTTGCAGAATCCTGACGCTTCGGGTTAGCCACAAAATACTCTTGAATTGATAAGGTCGCCTTATGACTCCAGCAATGCGGTTAGCCAATCTACTTTGCGGATCCCGCGCCACGGACGATATCCACGAGCCGACCGGGATCGGCTGAGGTGCCATTTCCCCGCCAAGCGACATGCTGGTCTGGCCGGACCAATATGAGGTCGTACGCAAACAACTCCGTCGCTTCAGGGCTGGATACATCAAGTACCGTCAACGGGACGCAGGCAGCCGCTGCGGCATTTGTCAGGCTGGATACCTCTATGTCCGGGTCGAGTCGCAGCAGCGTATAGTACGGTCCTATCGCGTCATAAATCGAACGTCGATCTGCGAGCCAGATGTGGGGTAGGCGGGCGCCCGGAACTGTCGATGGCGTGAACTCCCCCATCGTATAAGGGGGCGCAGGTTCACCATCATACACGATGATCGGCGAGCCTTGATAGAAATAGCCGAAATTCAATCCCGCGCAGCAATACTGCTGCACATTGAGGTCATAAGTCGTCTTGCCAAGCGCGGCGCGATAGGCGTCGGCCTCCGGTCCCTCTGCCTCGATTTCGTCGCTTACGGATTTTCGCGCCTTGGTCATTGCATGCGCATGGTCCATCGCGAAATGCGAAACCTGATCGGTGATCGGCAGGCGCTCGGCGGCATAGGCTGCTAAAAGTCCCTCCGCGCCCCAGCCTTCGAGCCGCGCCGCCAGTAGCCACGCCAGGTTGGCGGCGTCGGCAATGCCGGCATTCATGCCGTAGCCGGCATAGGGCACCCAGAGATGACAGGCATCGCCGCAGATGAACACCTTGTCGTCGCGCACCTTGTCGGCGATCAGGCGGCGCCCGACCCAGTCTTCCTTGCTGATTAGTTCGTATTCGAAATCCTGGTCGACGCCGAGCACGGTGCGGATCGCGGCGTCGCGGTCGACGGCCTCAAAGTCCGTTATTCCCGGCTTGAGATAGACATGAACCAGCCAGTTCTGCTTGCCGTCGATAGCGTAGACGTTGCCGGATTGCCGCGCATTCAGTGCGAAAGATGCCCATGCCGGAGTGCCACCTTGCTCCAGCAGCAATCCGAGCAACTTCGGCGCGCGAATGTAACTCGACTGAACATACTGTAACGCAACGTCGCCGCTCAGCGTCGCGCCGATTTTCTTGCGCACCAGCGAGCGGCCGCCGTCGCAGCCGATCAGGAATCTACAGGAGATATTGATCTCCTTGCCGTTCGCGGTAGCGAAGCCAGTAACTCGTTCGGCGCCTTGCGTAAAATCGACCAGTGTCGTGCCGTTGAAAATGCGCGCGCTCGGCATCGCCGACAAATGGGCGAACAACACCGGTTCGAGATAGATCTGGTTGATCCGGTGCGGCGGCTCCGGCGTCGGCCACCAGGTATCAGGGCCGTCCTTGGCCGTGTAGCGCTCGGCACGGCACGGAATTTTGATACGCGTGATTTCGCGGCCAAGAAACGCGGTACGATAGACCACGTCGTTGGGATAATCCGCCGGCAATCCGGCGTTGCGCACCTTTTGCGCGACGCCGAGCCGGCGGAAGATTTCCATCGAGCGCGCCGAGACGTGGTTCGATTTGACGCTGGGCGGCTCGCCTCGCGCGCGGGATTCCAGCACGATGACGTCGACGCCGCGCCAGGCCAGATCCATTGCCAAAGTCAGCCCGACCGGACCTGCGCCAACCACCACGACGTCAGCCTGCAGGTGCTCGGCCATTTCCCCGTCTCCGCGCACGACTGTTCTACTGGGCTATCTTGATATTGCCGGCGCGGGCCACCGCTCTCCAGCGTTCGAGATCCGCCGCGATGATGCGCGAAAACTCCTCCGACGAATTGCCGACGGACTCGATGTTGAGCAATTTTAGGCGGGAGATCACGTCCGGCAACCGCGCGATACGGACGAATTCAGCCTCGAGCTTCCTGACAATTTCGGGCGGCGTCGCCGCGGGCACGAATATGCCGCTCCACAACACTGCTTCGACGTCAACGCCCGCCTCCTTCATGGTTGGCACATCGGGCAAACTGTCCATCCGCTTCGGAGCAGCAACTGCCAACGCGCGCGCCCGACCGCCGTTGACCTGGCTGGTCACCGGTCCGGCGTCGGCGATGGTCGCGGTCACCTCGCCCGAGATCACCGCGGTGACGGAATCGTTGGCTCCCTTGTAGGGGATCATCTGCATCGGAACGCCGGTCTTCTGCTTGAACAGCTCGGTCGCGAGCTGGAAGGCGGCGGAGGAACTGGAATAGTTCGCCTTGTCTGGATTGCTTTTTGCGTAGGCGACGAGATCGGCCAACGACTTGAACGGCGACGCCGCGTTGACGATCAGGATCAGTGGAAACGATCCAAGCTCGGACACCGGCTTGAAATCCCGCATCGTGTCGTAGCTCAGCTTCTCATAGACTGCCGGATTGATCACCATCGCGCCGCTGGCACCGACCAGCAGCGTGTAGCCATCAGGTGCAGACCGCGCGACGTATTCGGTGGCAAGGATCGCCCCCGCGCCGGGCTTGTTTTCAATGACGACCGGCTGGCCGAGACTTTCGGATAGTTTCTGCCCGAAGATGCGGGCGATGATGTCGTTGCCACCTCCCGGCGTGAAGCCGACGATGATGTGAATCGCCCGGGTCGGATATTTGACCTCGGCGGCAGCAGGCGCGAGGCCGAAAGAGCTCAAACAGAGGGCGGCCAGCGCCACGCGGCTAAAGGTTTTCATGATTTCGATCCCTCTCTGGACTGGATTGGCGCACTAGAGCGGCGTGATCTGGACATGCAGGACGGCAGCGATCCCGCCGTCGACAGCGGCGAGGCAGCGCTCGACCGCAGCGGCGAGTTCATCCGGCTCGCTGACGAATTCACCATGCGCGCCAAAGGCGCGGCCGATATCGGAGAAGCGTCGTTTTTCGCCCTGCCGGCCCGAGCGCAGTTGCGATTGAAAGGAATCGGTCTCGGCGGCGACGCCCTTCGGATAGACCCTCTGTACCGACGACTTGACCGCCTGCCAGCCGCCATTGTCGAGCACGACTGTCAGAATCGGAATTTGATATTGCTGGGCGACGGCGAATACGGAGTCCGGCGAAGAAAAATGATAGGCGCCGTCGCCGATGATCTGCACGATGCGCCGCTCCGGCTGCGCCAACTTCAAGCCCAGCGCCATGCCGCCGCTGAAGCCGAGCCCGCCGCCGGCGAGGCCGACGTAGCTGTGCGGCTGCGTGCGACGGATCTGCTCCTGCAGCAGCGGCCCATTGCGGATCGCTTCGTTGACGACGATATCGTCCTGCGACAATGCACGGTTCAAGGTTGCGAACAGATAGGCCGCGCTAAGCGCGCCTGACGTGCCCTTGTTCTCGGCAGCAGCGGCGCGGCGCCTGGCCGCGGCATCGCGCGCACCGCTCCAGCCGGCGGTGCGCTCAGTGACGCGCTTGCGATAAAGATCATCCGCGCGCGCCTCGACCACCTCGAGCACCTGCCGCAGAACAGTCGCGCAATCGGCCTGGACCCTGATGTCGGTCGGGAATCCCCACATCGGGAAATCCGACTTCAACGGATCGATGTCGATCTGGATCCAGTCGATGGATTCGACGCGCCTAGCGTATTGCGGCACAAAAGGCACGTCGGTATCGAGCAGCAGCCCGACATCGGCCTGTTCCAGCAGAGGCAGCGGATCGAAACCGGCGAAGCAGGGCGAATCCTGCGAGACGTTGAGATCGATCGAGTTGAATTCTGCGATCCGGATGCCGCAGGCCAGCGCGAGGCGCTCCAGCGCCGCGACAGCGTCCGCATTGCGACCGAGATAGGCCGTCAGCGCGATCGGATTTTCCGCCGCCATCAATTTGACGGCAATGGCTTCGACGCGGGCCTGGTCGATACCGCCGACCGCTACGCCGCCATAGCGCGCAGGGTTATAGGCCGGCATCTGCGCTTCGTCCCATTCCTCGGCCAGCGTCTCGCGCGGCAGCATCATGTAGACGGGCCCCGGTGGATCGCTGTGCATGAAGGCACCGGCGCGGGCCAGCGCTTCCTTCACGACGATGCCCGATGGCAGTGAATATTCCCATTTGACATAGGGCCGCACGATGCTGGCGATGTCGAAGGGATCTTGCACGAAGTGCACATAGGTGTCGCGCGATCCGGTCAATTCGCCATGCAGCGTGTAGGGCGCGCGCCCGGCGAACAGCATCACCGGCAGCCGATAACGAAACAGGTTCTGGATCGCCATGCAGGCATTGGCCGTCCCAGCATCGACATGCACGAACACCGCCTGTCCCCTGCCGGTCGCCAGCGCATAACCGCCGGCCATGTGCACGGCGACGATCTCATGCGGGCAGAGGATAACTTCCGGATGCTTGCGGCCTTCGCGGTCCCAGCGGGCGATCTCCTCGATCAGCGAGACGTGGTCGGTGCCGAGATTGGCGAAGATATATTCAACGCCGAGATCGACCAGACCCTCGAGAAAATAATGCGCGGCGCTATGACGGCTCATACCCTTGATTCCCTGTGTTTCCTTTGCCAGCTTTCGGCTTGTTTTCTTATTCGACGGAGTTGGCGCGTATACCGTCAGGGGTGGCCGCCGACCACGCGACGGATGATAGCTGCGGCATCTGTCACATCGCCGTCCGACACCCAGGCGACAAACTGATCGGGCCGGACCAGAATCAGCGTCGCCTGGTAGAATTTTCGCACGTCCGCGCTGTCGTCGCTGATCAGCGTGAGCGGCACTCCGCTCGCTTCGGCCGCGCACCTGATTTCAGTGACAACAGCGTCCGGCGCGCCGAGATCGAGCAGCGTAAAACCGGCGCCCAGTTCCTCGAAGACATTGCGGCTAGATGCGAGCTGGCGCGGCGCCAAGTGATGTCCGGCCCGGGCTGCGAATTCATGCGACCCGATCGCGCTGCAGGTGGCACCTGGCTGACCCGCGACGATGGACGAGCCCTCGTAATTCGGCTCGAACGAATTGACCTCGGAACGCGCACCGGACGAGCGCGCCAGCCATTCGGCTTCAAATGCAGCCTTGTCGATCGCGGGATCGAATTTGGCCAAAAACGCCCTGTCGCTCTGGATCGCCTTCTCGATAAAGTCCCGCGCGGTCGAGGCGAACACCGGCCGCCGTTCCTCGCCGTAGGAATCCAGGAGATGTGCTCCGGCCCAGCCTTGCAGCGCCGCGGCAAGCTTCCAGCCGAGATTGGCGGCGTCTTCGAGGCCGGTGTTGATGCCGTAGCCGCCATAGGGCGGATGGCTATGCGCAGCGTCGCCGGCGATGAAGACGCGCCCGATGCGATATTGATCTGATATCGCGACGCGCAGATCCCAGAAGCCGATGTGCTCGAATTCGACGTCGAATTCCTCACCGACCGCCGAATACAGACAGCGACGGAAATCGAAATTGTCCCTGGTGGTGCCGAGCGGCACCGGCGCATGGAAAAACCAGGTGGTGCCGAGATCGACGCGGCCGAAGAACTGCCAGTAACCCCTGAGGTCGGGATGCAGCACATTGTAGAATGACTTGTTGGGGAAGCGTTCGAGCAGCTTATGCAGGCCGGTCGAGCGGAACACCAGCAGCACCATCAGCCGGTCGTGGTCGGTCAGGGTCTGTGTGATGCCGGCGGCGTCGCGCACCAGGGAGCGACTGCCGTCACAGCCGACCACATAATCCGCCCGCAATGTGCGACGACGGTCGCTGTTGCGCTCGGCCACTGTCACCTGCACGCCATCCGTGTCCTGCTCGATGCCGGAAGCGCTCCAGCCGTATATTGTCTCGACACCTTGCAACTGGCTCAGGCGCTGCCGCAGCACCGCTTCGGTGGCATATTGCGGCAGCCGTTCGTTGTCGGTGAAGTAATAGTGCCGCACCAGCTCGCGCTGCAGCCAGTCATATCTGTAGCCGCTCAGCAGCGTGCCGTACGACGTCATGCCGCCGATGCCGTAGTCGCGCGGGATGGTCCGCGCCGCGCGAAGCTCCGCCTCCGCACCCCAGAAGTAAAAGTGCTCAAGGGTACGCTGGGTCAGGTTCTGACCCTTCGGGATCGGTTGCGGACTGCTGTAGCGCTCGACCAGGACGCACCTGACGCCTCGCTGGCCGAGGTCGATCGCAAGGCCGAGACCAACCGGCCCGCCTCCGACGATGACGACTTGCGCTGGGGATTCGGTGGGCGTGCTCATCTTGGCTTCTTGCGATTGGCGTGAGTTATCCGCCCGGCGGGCTGCCCGCAGGGCGCGGCCAAATGAGAATAGGACTGCGGCCAAGTCAAGTATAATCTCACAATGTAAGATTATGCGTCGGATTTCTGCCTCACCGTGGCCTGATCGGCCGAGATCTGCAGCGCCACGCGCCGGACCTCGGCGCCGATCTCGTCGATCTGGGCGCCGGTCACGAGGTTGCCGGCAATGGTGACGCAGACACTGGCGATCGGGTAATGCCGGTCGTCGATGATCGGCGCGGCGATGCCGACCGCGCCGGGCGTGACCTCGCCATAGGCGACGGCAAATCCGGCTTTCCGAACCTTCTTCAGGCTTTTCAAGACATCGGCGGCGGTGTCGCCGAGGCCGACCGAGCGCAGGTCGGCGAGGTTGCGCTCGACCAGCGGCACCAGCCGCGGCCGCGGCAGCAGCGCCATGATCGAGCGAGCGATCGCGCCGCGCCCCAGTGGCATCGGCCGTCCGCGCGGATAGGAGCTGATCGGGTTTTTGGCGGAGGATTCAGAGGCCACACAGAGGATCTTGTTGCCGTACCAGCGCAAAACCATGGCGGTGCAGGAATAGGCCGCAGTCAGCTCTTTCAGATAGGGCACGCCGTGCAGCACCAAGGGATCGGAGCGGCGCGTCAGGTAATCCATCTCGACGACCTTGGGCCCCAGCGTGACGCCGGAATTGCGGGTCGACATCAGAAAACCGGCGTCTTTCAGGATCTTCAGATAGCGGTACAGCGTCGGCCGGCTATAGCCGAGCTCGCGCATCAAATCCTCGGGCGTCCATTCCAGCCGCTCCTCGGAAAAAACTTCGAGAACCGCTAACACCCGTTCCAGGCTGTTCGTCGGCTTCATGCCTCAGGCCGCATGGTCTGACATCGCTCCGCTTTCGGCTCGCGGCCCGCCTGGCCCCTGCTTACCGGCAGATACTTTTCCCGGTCCGACAGAATCAACCTTGAACTGGCGCGCGATCAGCGCATAATACATCAAAATCTCATAATGAGAGATTTTGTTAGTTGTGACCCGCAGGCTGACCACCCGCCTGGCATGATTGGGGGATCGCGTGGCGATCGATTACGCAAGTTGCACGCGCCGCACGGTGCTGGGGATCTTGGCCATGGCCCTTGCACCCATGAAGCCAAGCCTGGCTCAGGGGCTGTCGCAGCAAACAATTCGGCTCAACGTTCCGTTCTCGCCAGGCACGGGACCCGATCTACTCGCGCGTATCCTCAGTGAGGAACTGCGGCAACGCTGGAATCAGCCCGTCATCGTCGAGAACAAGCCCGGCGCGAGCGGCAACATCGGCACGGATGCAGCGGCGCGCGCAGCTCCCGATGGCCACACACTTCTGGTGACCGTCAATACTTTTGTGATGAATGCGAGCCTCTATCGCTCGATCCCCTACGATCCGGAGAAGAGTTTTGCGCCGATCGTGGAAATCGCGACCGGCGTCCTTGCGCTCGTCGTGCATCCTTCGCTCAACGCCAACACGTTCGCAGAGCTACTCGCGGTTGCCCGCAGCAAGCCGGGTGAGATCAACTATGCTTCCCCGGGCCGGGGAACACCGCAGCATCTCGCCATGGAGCTGCTGAAGCTGACAGCGAAAATCAACCTGACACACATTCCCTATCCGGGTTCTGCGGGCGCCGTGAAAGATCTCGCGGGCGGACACGTCTCAGCCATGTTCTTGCCGATCCATACCGCGCTTCCTCTCGCGCAAGCGGGACAAATCCGTATCCTGGCCGTCGGGAGCCAGGCTCGGGCGCCGCAGGCAACGCATGTGCCGACGCTGGCCGAACTTGGCGTAACCGATTTCGACGTCGATCTGTGGTATGGCGTTCTTGCCCCGGTCGATACACCGAAAGCCATCGTTGACCGCTACAATGCGGTTTTCAATGAGATACTGGCGCAGCCTGGCGTTCGGGCCGTACTCGACAAGCAAGGCTTGATCGCTCAAGGCGGCGCGCCTGAACGCCTCGCAGAACTGATCGCCAGGGATCGCCTGCGCTGGGCCAAAGTAGTCAAGGATGCCCAGATCACTTCGGAATAGCTTGAACGAGACTCTCCGGGGCCTTTCTTGCCCATGTCGACCTTGAGTCAAAAGCTGGCTTAGGAGGAACGGCTGTTTTTGGCGACGGTCCTGCTGGCATCCATAAGAAAGGGTAGCAAGCTGTGAAAAATGCCGGAAAACCCAAAATCATCGTAGCCGGCGGCGGCATAGGCGGGCTGACGGCGGCGCTTTCCCTCATCAAGCGCGGCTTCGAGGTCGAGATTTACGAGCAGGCCCCGATCCTTCAGGAGATCGGGGCTGGTGTGCAGATCAGCGCCAACGGCATGCTTGTCTTTCACGAACTCGGCCTCGCTACCCGCGTCATGGAAGAGGCCGCGCACCCGGAGCGGCGTGAAATTCGGATGTGGAATACCGGCCAAGCATGGACCGCTTTCGATCTCGGCGCCGTTTCGGTGCAAACCTATGGTCACCCCTACGTCACGATGTTCCGGCCAGACCTGCTGGGTATCCTGTCGGATGCGGTGACGACGGCTGTCCCCGGCGCGCTTCGTCTGGGACGTAGGGCTGTCGGATGCGAGACTGTAGGAGCGCGCGTAATCCTGCGGTTCGATGACGGCAGCACCGCCGAAGGCGACGCGCTGATTGGCGCCGACGGGATCCACTCCGTGATCCGTGCAGGACTGCATGGCTCGGACAACGCCGAATTCACGGGTCTAGTTGCATGGCGCGGCGTCATCCCGATGGCGGACCTGCCGCCCCGCCTAGCACGTTCGGTCTCGTCGAACTGGGTCGGGCCTGGCCGACACGTCGTGCAGTATCCCTTGCGGCGCGGAACGCTGATGAACTTCGTGGGCGTGGTCGAACGCGAGGACTGGCACGAAGAGTCCTGGACGACGCCGGGTTCGCATGCGGACATGCTCGCCGACTTCGCTGGATGGCATGAAGACGTACAGACGCTCATCGCAGCCATTCCCCAGCCGTATCTCTGGGCATTGAAACTGCGCCGTCCTCTTCCGTCGTGGTCGGTGGGTCGCGTCACGCTGCTCGGCGACGCCTGCCATCCGACACTGCCGTTCCTCGCACAAGGCGCCGTCATGGCGATCGAGGACGGCTACATCCTGTCTCGAGCGCTCGAGGCGCACGGCATGGACGTTGCCGCGGCATTCCGCGCCTATGAATCGGCGAGGTACGAACGCACATCCCGCGTCATCAACGGATCAGCCGACAACACGAAACGCTTTCACAACTCGTTGCTGGGAGATCCGGCGACGGCGCAGGCCTATGTGGAGCGCGAGTGGGCGGAAGACCGTCTGCGGGAGCGATATGACTGGATGTACAGATACGATGCTACCGGCGTTGCCATGTGACGACGTCGAGCGAATTCGGTCCGACAAAATGCGAGGACGACTCGCGGGCGGACAACCTGGCAGGATGCGCTCGGCTCTGGCTGCCGGCGTTCTCGCCCGCGCGGCGTGGGCCGCCGCCGAGACCGTTACCCCGCCCACTCCGCGACGGTCGTCAGTCCGTTCGCGGCCGGAGGACAATCCGATCCAATCGGCCGCATCGTAAACACTCATTTCGAATCTACGATCGCGTGGAGAGATCACAGTCAGATCCAAGCCAGAGAAGTAGCTTGAGGACAGCTGAAGCACCACTCGGCGCAACGAAGCGAGGCATTTCTGGTGCGGTACGCCGACGGCGGCGAAATGAAAACCTGGTAAGTGATTGATTCACTGGTGGGCCCGGCAGGACTCGAACCTGCAACCAGACCGTTATGAACGACGGGATATCGATCAGCTTCGTTGATTTTGCTGCGTTTTTGTTCGATTTCGATCGCGTTCGTTGCGTTCTGATGAGGTTGTTTCTGGTGCGAAACTGGTGCGGCGTCATTCTCAGACATTGGCGCACGAACCCGCGACGTCCGCTTGCGCTTGACAAACGCGGAGTATTTTTTGGATCAGACCCAGACTACTTGGCCGCAGCCGCTGCGGTTTCGCCCGGTGGCACAATCCGGAACATGAAGGTCGAAACCTTTTCCCCGGGTTTGAACGGACCGGGAGTCTGGTTGCTGACCGGGTTCAGACTTTGGAGAAAAGCCGCGATCGCCATGGCGTCATCCGCTGTGAGTGTCGCATAAGCGTGCCAAGGCATGATCGGCGCCAGCATGCGGCCGTCCGGCCGTTCACCGACCTGTATCGCCTTCACGATCTGCTCTGGGGTCCAACTACCGATGCCGGTCTTTTTGTCGGGCGTGATGTTTGGGCCCACAAAGACACCTTGACCCGGAATCTCGAAGCCCACGTCCGAGCCGCCGAGAAAGCGTGACATGTCGGGATTCCCGAAGAAGTATCCCGGCGTGTGGCAGTCGTTGCAGCCGCCGAGCGTGACGAGATACTTGCCGCGCGTGATCTGTGAATCGTCAGCTTTGGCCGCGAACGCTGCAAGCGCGATAACTGACGCGGTCACGAATGCAAGACGAACTGAAATCCGCAACATGATTTGCCTCCCTGGCTTCGATTGCCTGGTCCCCCTTTGCACTCAGCTTTGCGCCTTATGGTTTGCGGCCGATCACGGCACCGTTCGCGGCGGGTGCGTCGAACCAGACCGTCTCGATGTGCCGGAAGCCGGCTTCCTCGAGCCACGCCGAATATTCGGCCGGCGTGTAGTTTCGTCCTTCCGTCTCGATCAGCATGTTGAGGCTCATCAGCGCGGCCGGCGCCGGCCCGGTCTTTTCGTCATTGACGAGAAGCTCGCTGATGACGACTGCGCCGCCGCTCGGCAAAGCCTCGAAGGACCGGCGCAGCAGCGCGCGGTTCTTCGCCTCATCCCAATCGTGCATGATCATCGACAGGAGATGCACGTCGTGATCCTCGGGAAGCTGTTCGAAGAAGTTGCCGCCGGCGGTCTCGATGCGGTCGGTCAAGCCGGCCTCGGTAATTTTTCCCGCGGCGATTGCGGCCACATGCGGCAGATCAAATACGGTCGCGCGCAACTCCCCATACAGTTTGCAAAGCTCGATGTCGTACGCGCCCGATCCGCCGCCGATGTCCAGAAGGCGGCGGAAATGATTGAGATCCACGGCTTCGCCGAGCTTGCGCGCGGTCATCGTGGAGAGCGAATGCATCGCCTCCCAGAAGAGTGCCAGCATCGTCGGATCCTCGCCGTCGAACATCGAGGATTGCACTGCCGGGTCCCACGTGGTTGGCCGGTTCGTCCGCAGCGCTTCGGTAAGTTTGCCCCAGCCCGCGTAGAGTCGCTTGTCGGCCATCTGCACGAAGCCACCGAAGTAATACGGCTTCCCGCGCACGAGATAGGCTTCGCTCAACGGCGTATTGCGATAACGGCCGTCCGTTTTCTCCAGAAGCCCAAGTGCAGCGCAGCCGGTCAACAGCATCTCGGCCGGTCGTGGATGCATACCGACCGTTTCCGCCAGTCCGGCAACCGTGATGCCGGCGCCGCCCGCAAGGCGGCTGAAGAGGTCCAACTCGTGCGCAGCGGCCAGAGTCTTGAAGGCCCAGAAACCGGTCGAAAGCGCCATCAACGGGACGGCGGAAGGAAGCTCCGGCGTGGCGGCAACCGGCCGGACGTTTGCATGCTTGGCCGGAGGCGCTGTCCGCGAAAGCTGACTGGCCATAATCATCTCCCTTTCAGAGCGAGCCTCCGCCGATCGTAAGGAACTACAAACCTGGTATAAGTGCCAGTTCATGGATTCTCGGCCAGTCCAATTCTGGTTTATCGCCGCGTTCCACTCCGGCGTAATTCAAGTCAGCGGACGCGGCATCAGCTCTCAAATGGCAGGCCGACATACTGCTCGGCGAGCGATGCCTGCGCACGCTCCGACGCAAGAAGGTAATCGAACTGGTTCTCGCGCATGCGCCGGTCGAACGGCGCTTCATTAGGGAACTGGTGGATCAACGTGGTCAGCCACCACGACATGCGCTCGGCGCTCCACACCCGGCGCAGCGCCATATCGGAATAGCCGTCGAGATAGTGGGTGCGGCCGGCCTTCAAGCCCTCGGTCAACGCGCGCGAGAGGTAGAACACGTCGGAGACCGCGAGGTTGAGACCTTTCGCTCCTGTGGGAGGGACAATGTGCGCTGCGTCGCCCGCCAGAAACAGGCGACCATAGCGCATCGGCTCGGCGACAAAGCTCCGTAGCGGCGCGATCGATTTCTCGATCGAGGGACCGGTCACGATGCTGTCGGCCATGTCCTTCGGGCAGCGCGCCTTCAATTCCTCCCAGAAGCGATCGTCCGGCCAGTCCTCGATGCGGGCGTCGAGATCGCACTGGATGTAGTAGCGGCTCAGCATCGGGCTGCGCTGCGAGGCGAGCGCGAAGCCGCGCGAATGATAGCAATAGCAGATCTCCGGATAGGGCGGCGTCTCCGACATGATGCCGAGCCAGCCGAACGGATAGCCGCGCTCGAACGTGCGCAGCACCGACGCCGGGATCGATTGCCGGCTCACGCCATGGTGGCCGTCGCAGCCAGCGACATAGTCGCAATCGATCCGGCGGGTCTGCCCGCCCTTTTCGTAGGTCACGTGCGGGCGGTCCGACGTCAGCTCGTGCAGCGCGACGTTTGCCGCGTCATCGATCACGACGCCGCCAGCCGCGTCGCGCGCGGCATAGAGATCCTCGGTGATCGCGGTCTGGCCATAGGACATCATCGGTCGGCCGGTGAACTTGCGGGTGTCGATGAAGAAGTGCGGCTTGCCTTCCCACGCGATGCCCGAGCCGTCATGGACACGTCCCTCCCGATCCATGCGCGCGCCGAGGCCGACCTCGCGCAAGAGTTCGATCGTGCCCGCTTCCAGCACCCCGGCGCGGATGCGCTCGAGCACATGGCCGCGGCTCTGCCGCTCCAGCACGATGCTGTCGACGCCGTTGCGGGCGAGCATGTGGGAGAGCAGTAGACCGGCGGGACCGCCGCCGATGATGGCAACCTGCGTTTGCGTCATCGCCGCATGAGGCCGCCTGCAAGGTGACTGAACAGGCCCTCCTCGTGTGCTGCAGCCAGGGTCTTGAAAGCCCAGAAGCCGGTCGAAAGCGCCATTAGCGGGACGGCGGAAGGAAGGTCCTGCGTGGTGACGATCGGTTGATCGGCCGCGCGCAGCCTTGTCTCGCCCGAGATCGAACCGGGCTGGCGGGCAAGCGTTGTCCTGTACGCAGCAGCGCGCTGATGGTTGGGCATAGTGCTCTCCTCAGGTGTTGACGGTTAATTCGCACTTAAGCCGCGCGGTGGTCTTCAGCACAAATCCACGTAGTCGCACTCTCGACGAGTGATAGACGCGAATTTCCGCTCGAGGCATGGACATCGGCGGCAGCAAGTGCGCGATGAACGGCGTCATTCCCAGAACGGCTTGGATGCTTCGGCCATTGCCTCTTGCCGCGTCTTGCCGATGTCCTTGAGATGGTGGTCATCGAGCTCCGCCAGGGCTTGCCGCTGCCGCGACCGCTCTGAACACTGGATCCACCAGCTCAAGAACCGTGTTCCCCATCCAGGTCGACATGTCTCGGCGCCGTCGTGATGGCTGGACGCCGCGGCTGCTTTCCGACTCGTGAGCGAATTGACGCCTGCGATTGCAAAAATCATCGGATGCTTCATGTGAAACTTCCTGTTCGATTTCGATAGGTCAGCTTGCAGCAGCTTGATTAGGTCGACCTGCGACCCGCGGCCGTGAATTGCTTCACAACTCACACGCTCGTGTCTCCAAGTTGTGAGTTCGCGATTTTTGCAAGTCGGCGGAAGTCCGCTTTAATGCGATTTGCGGTGATGATTGATCCGCGATTTGGAAAGTGCGTGCGGGTGCGAGATGGAACGCGCCCGCCCTGCATCGGTCCGTCGACCTTTTCAACGGCCCGACACTAGAAGGCGAAGCGGTATGACGGAAGGTCCAATTTGCGGATAATCAATCAGTCCAATTCGGGCGCGCGACGGCGCCTCTGGCGACGTTGGTCACGCCGCTTTGCGTCGAGGCACGCGTTCGTCGAAGCATCTGCGCAGCCGCCTCAGCCCTTCGGTAATCCGCGCCGTCTCGATCGCGCCATATCCGAGGACGAAGCCGGCCGGAGGCCTTCCGTCCACCCGGAAGACCGACATCCTTTGGACGCTCCAGTTCGATGGGACGTCCTACAGACTGGCCTGGAGTTCGAGACCCTCGCCCGGCTATACGAAGCAGGAATATCTGCCACCCGACCAGAACTCCAACAGCTATACGCAGATGCTGATGATCGAGAGAGTGACCGGCGACCTGACCGTGATGAGCGCCGTGCGCGTCCAGGTCGACATGCTGAACAAGCGGAAGGGCACCGATCCGCTGGTGAACATGAAAGTGATCCAGAACTCCGATGCCGGAGAAGCCTTGCTCGACTTCATCGTAAGCTCGAAGAATCCGAAAGGCGAATACATCGTCGAATGGAATGCCTACCGCTATGCTCCCCTGAGGGGCGTGGCCGACAAGTCCGGAGTGCTGCTTTTCGCCATCAGCCACCGGGCTTACGGAAATGACAATGCCAAGGTTTTCATGGAACGATTGAAGAGTATCCGGATGGCGCAGATCACCGCCTTGACGAAGGCCAGCCTGCCCAGCGTGAGGTAGTAAGCTGCAAGCTATTTCATCTCGGCCTTTGTTTGCTGATCCATGGCCGGTTCGACAAGCACACGCTAGTCGTGCGGCACATCGCCGATGATTGCTGAGATCCACCCGGGCAACAGCTCTTTGGGAACGGCCCAAGCGCGTCCCGACAACGTTCGGGTCGGAAAATTGCTCCCCGCCTGCGCTGTTATGGACGCTGCCGCGCTTGCGTGGCAAGGAGGCTCAAGGATTTCTCGTGTTCGGGAGACTGATGGTGGATGACCTGAACCAAGCTTATGCGGACGCTGTCAAGGCGGTCGTCGGCAGCGTCGTCAACGTCTATGACAGCGAATGGGGCGCTCGCAGTTGGGAGCGGCTCCTGGTCGATTACGAATCTCTCCTGCACGAGCGAGATCCGGTGACCAGCACCATCGCCTTTGCCTTGGCGCGCTACCCGCAGGCGCCGCTGGAAAAGGTCGCGTTCGACCTGTCGCCCGAAGCGGAAGCCTGCCTGCAGCGGATCGGTGAAATCATGCACGGCCGCGATGGCAAGTGGTGGACAACGTGCCGGCTGACTGTCGAACCGGACGGCCGCTACGACTTCCAGTTCGATTACGGTCCGCCCTACCGCCTCTCCGGCAACCTCAACGATAGGCGCTACGTCGACTATCTCCACCGCTACAAGGTCGAGAAGGGCGGGCGCTGAACCATCCCACGTCGCTGCCGACATCCGGGACTGTCTTCATGATGATCGTCCCGGAACGCTGTTGCAAAGGACGTCAAGCGCCCCTACTTGCTCTGGCCTTCGTTCTTCCCGCATTCAGCCACACATTGCGCGAGCATGGTGTCGAGCGGCGAATGTAGAAGATTGCCGTTGAGGCGCGGGGGCGGATCATAGCTGAACCGAAAGTCGTACCGACCGTCGCGCTCGATCTTGAGGTCGCAGACCGCCCACCGGTCCTTCCCCTCCTGTCCCATCGCCTTGGCCAAGTCGATGAACTTCTGCTTGGTGGCTGGACTCAGGCGGAAGCTGAGGTCCTCAAGCGGGCCGCCGGGCCGATGGGCGATCGCGATCGCCTGAACGCTCATCCGCTTGCCGTGCTCGATCAGCAGTTCGAGGTTGACGCCGATCCTCTTCCATTCGCGATCGCCCCACTCGCCGTCATGGAGACTTGTGACGTCGCTTGCCACGGCGCGAACGACGTCCGCCTGTAAATTCGCAATTGCACCCGGAACGGGACCAACGCCCCTACGTTTGAAAAGCTTTTCGAACATTTCGGATCCTCGGTCTGCCGGTTTCGAGCGGGTGCTAACTGCAGCGGATTCTGAACGAGACGTGCGTGACGTCAAGTGAGCCGGCTCCAGTGTGCCGCTCATCGCGCTCAGGGGCAGCGTGTAGTTGGTCCCTGAATGACCGCACGGAAAGCTCGGCAACAAACGCAGAAGATCTAAGCTTGATCGGTGCCATCCAGCGCCGGCTGAAGCCATTGCCCGTCTATCTCGATAATCCTCATGCCGTTAAGGCTCCTCGTGCGAGGATTGACGTCTCGTCAGGGAAAATCCTCGTGAGCGCGGGTTTCGAGACTGCGGCGACCCGAACAAGCTCCGCCAGCTTCTAACTCCCCATCTCACAAACCAACTCCCCTGCACCCCGTTCGGTGATCTCGGCGATCTTGCCGTCGACGATGTGGATGCGGCGGTCGGCGCGGGCGGCGAGCGCTGGGTCGTGGGTCACCACGACCACGGTCTGGCCCCGGTCCGCGATGTCGCGGAGGATCGAAAACACCTGTTCCGTCGATGCCGTATCGAGCGCGCCCGTCGGCTCATCGGCCACGATGATCTCGGGGCGGTTGGCAAGCGCGCGGGCGATGGCGACCCGCTGGCGCTGGCCGCCGGAGAGCTGGTTGGGACGCTTGTTGGCGTGCTCGCCAAGCCCAAGTGAGCCCAAGAGAGCAAGGCCGCGCTCGCGCATCTCGCCTTCAGCCATCGTGCCCGCGGCACGCATCGGCAGCAGCACATTGTCGAGCGAGGTGAATTCCGGCAGCAGGAAATGAAACTGGAACACGAAGCCGCATTTGGTCAGGCGAACGTCAGCCCGGTCCGATTCCGACAATTTCGAGGTTGGCTGACCGCAGATGATGACCTCGCCTTCGCTGGGTGCATCGAGCAGGCCCAAGAGATAGAGCAGCGACGATTTGCCCGATCCCGACGGCCCGGTAATGGCGACGAATTCGCCCTTGTTCACCGCAAGATCAATCCCGTTGACGAGGGTGTGCGAAACAGCGCCCTCGATGCGGCGAACCAGCTCCACCGCCTGCAAAGCGACCTCGGTCATGATGCTCCCCGGATGATTTCAACTGGATGCACACTCGTCGCCTTGCGCGCCGGGAAATAGGCCGCCCCTGCGCAGCAAACAAGGGATATGCCGCCGACGATCACATAGTGCGTCAGCGAGTAATAGATCTGCAGCGGAACGGTTGCGCCCGTCAGCGGATTGAAGATCGTGATCTTCGACCAGCCGTAGCAGAGCAGGTAACCGAGGATCCACCCGAACAGGATGCCGACCACGCCGATGATGGCGGCTTCGATGATGAAAATCCACCGCACCGCATACTCGCGCATGCCCAGCGATTTCATGATCGCGATGTCCTGGCGCTTCTCGTGCGTGATCGTCGAGATGATGTTGTAGGTAGCAAAGGACGATGTCAGCAACATCGCGCCCATCACGGTGAGCACGATGAAATCGCGCACGGTAAAGGATGACAGCAAGTCGGCATTGGCTTCCTGCCAGGACACCGATCTGTAGCCGGTCTGCACTTCGACCTGGGCTGCGACCTTTTGCGCCAACATGGGATCGTTCAACCGCAGTCGGAGCTGGTTGACGACCCCGCTTTGCCCCATCATGACCTGCGCGGGGCCCATCAGCGAATAGATCTGGCTCTCATCGACGCGCTTCAGGCCGGAGCGATACAGCCCGGCCACCGTCGAATTCAGTTGGACGCCCTGGCCGCCGATCAAGAGGACGGTGTTGCCGGTTTTCACGCCGAGTTTTTCGGCCAGGGCCTCACCGATGATGATGCCGTTCGGCGCGCGTGAAAGGTCGTCGAGCTTTCCCTCACGCATCTGCGTGGCGAGTTTCGAGACCTGAACCTCGCGGCGGGTGTCGATGCCGGTCAAGGTGATGCCGATGCGCGCGCCGCCGTGATTGATGATCGCGGTGGTCTTCGCCGAGGGAGCCACGTCTCCTGGTATCCAGGAGCGCAGTGAGCTCATCACCGATTCCGAATATTTGATTCCGGGACGTTTGCCGACATTGGCGATGTCGGACATCTGGACTGCCGCATATTCCTGCTCTGCGGGTTGCGTCGGCACGGAGCGCCGCTCATCCTCGACCGTGATATGCGGCATGGTGTCGACGAGCTGCCGCAGGAAGTCGATCTGCGAACCCTGCATCAGGCCCGCCATCATGATGGTGAAGCCTACGCCCATGGACACGCCAGCCATGCCCACAAGGGTCTGCCGCACCCGGGTGCTGACATGGGTCCATGCGATGTTGAATATAAGCTTCACGGCGACTACCGGCTGTTGCTGATGAAGTTGCGACGCGCGTCATTGACGACGGAATCGATGTGGGCGGTCATGGCTGCCGAAATCACCGCATCATCGGGATCCGATGGAGCTGTGGTGGCCGAGGCTACCACGGTAGCTTCAGGTGTTGCGGCTGGCTGATCGGTCGGTTCACTCGCGGCCGCCGGTTCCACAGCTCTGGTCAAGCTGTTGTCGATGCGAATCCTGGCGCCGTCAGCGAGATCGGTGCGTACGGGTGAAAGCACAGGGGTGCCCTTGGATACGTCGCCGATGATCTCGATGTTGCGGCTGCCACGGATGCCGACTTTCACGGGCACGCGTCTGACCCGGCCGTCATCGACCATCTGGACCGAATCGCCCGCGACGGCTTCTGCCGGCACGACGATGGCCGCCTGCTTCTCGCGGAAGATGATATTGGTCTCGACCGACATGCCGATCCGCAGCGGCGTATCCTGCGGCAGCCGCAAATAGACGCGAAAGGTCTTTCGGGTCGGGTCGCCCTTGGGCGTGATCTGGGAGACCGTGGCCCGCAGGGCCCTTCCGGGGAAAGCCTCGCTTCGCAGAAGAGCCTTCTGGCCGGCCGCGATGCGATTGATCTCCTCCTCATTGATTTCGGCAACGACCTGCATCGGAGCAGGCGGCCCCACCCAGAACAAGACATCGGTTGGACCGGCGATCTCGCCGACCTCGCTGTCGCGCCGCAATACCATGCCGTCGAGCGGCGCTCTCAGCAGCATCGAGTCGAGCCGCACCTTCTGCGCGGCGATCCGCGATTTGGCTTCCTCGAGCTTGGTCCAGCGCTGTTCGTACTCGGTACGCGTGGCGTCGTTCTTGTCACGATCCTTGTCGGCGCGCGCCAGATCGCGTTCGAGCTGGCCTCGATTGATGTCCATCTGCTCCAGCGCGCTGCGCTCCTCGGCGTCGTCCTGGCGGCCGAGGATCTGGCCGCTCTTGACCACCTGTCCCTCGCATCGGCAAAGCTCGACCAGCCGGCGGCGCTGCAGCGGCACCACCTTGGCCCAGCGCTCGGGCTCGACGGTGCCCGTTCCGTAAACGGCTTCGGAAACCGGCGCGAGGCTCGCAATGCTGGTGGTCACCAACGGCGGATGAAGCAAATGGGAGTAGGCGTAATAGCCGGCCCCTGTTGCGGCGATGGCCAGAATGCCGGTTGCGACGAGATGCTGCAATTTCATGGTGCGTCCCCTGGATTAGAAGCCAAATCGCTTGCGCAGGCCCGACGGAACCTGGTCGAGCAGATCACGGGCATCATCTCTCTTTGCATTCTTCGTTAGCGGTGCCGACGTGGCCTTGGGGGATGCCGGCAATACCGTGATGTTGGATGGCGTCGGCTGCGAGACCACGGATGACGGCGCGGCTGCGGGCGCTGGCTGCACGGCCGCGGGCGTAGGTGAAGGCGCAGCCGCCGCGGGCTGGTCCGAGTCCAAAGCTCTTTCGATATGCGGAGCCTTGCCCGCGCCAGCAGTCCGAACGGCGCGCCAGGCTCTCGCGGCCACCACGGCACGACCGATCTCGTCGCTCGTCATCTTCTTCATGAGCAGCGACATCAGTTGCCGCGCACCGTTGCGGTCCTCGTCGGCCTTGCTCGCCGAAGCGACGATGTAGGCCCAGCTATAGGCCTTCACATTGTCTTTCGTTGCGCCGCGCCCGCTCGCGTAGAGGCCGGCGACGATCAACATCGCATGGGCGTGCCCCTGATCGGCAGCGCGCGAGAACCAGCGAAACGCCTCCGAGTCGCTACGCGTACGGCCGGTGCCTGCTGAATGAAGTGCCCCAAGATAGAATTGGGCATCGTCATCGCCCGATTGCGCCGCCTGCTCGTAGTGATTGGCCATTTTCTGGTCGGACGCGGAGTCGGCAACAGCCGTGCGGAGGTCGATCAGCACAGCGAGGCAGCAAGCAATTACTACAACTGCCCGCTTCATGGCCTGCGAAATCGCGTAGCGAAAGGCTGGCCGCAGTGATCGGTTTGAGATCGGGTTGATCGATCGGGAATTTGGGATGCGCCGCATTTGTTTGTCCACGCTTTCAGCTTGGGTTCTCAGCCGGAGTCGACGATCGCCTGCTTGTTGCGAGTGGCTGATGGACGAAGTCTCCCCACAGCGCCTCTCGCGAACTGAAGCCTAGCCCACTTGCGTGCCGACAAATGTGCGACCCATCACACATCCAGTTTGCCGCCGCGGAACTCGGGCTTTCTTTTGTCAGTTCCGTTCGACGCGCATTGAACGCGAAGCCAACCGATTAGCTTGCAGCCAGATTGGCCGCCGTGCCCAGGCAGGCGATCACGGTGATCATCATGGAATCGAAAAACTCGCCCGAGCCTCTCGGCCCGGGCGAGCTTCTTTTCTTGGTCTCTAATCAATAATAGCGGTAGCAGACGTTGACCGGGCCGTAGGGGCTCCATTTCCAGCAGCTGTTATAAACGTGGAAATGATGGCGATGGTGGTGATGACCATGCCCAAAGTGACCATGACCAAACCCGTGGTGCCTGTGGCCTCCGCCGTGCCCGCCATGCCCACCGTGACCTCCAGCGAAAGCCTGGCTCGGGATGGCCAAGGAAGCAGTGGTCAACGCGAGAGCAGCGAACGCGGCCGTAATGATCTTCTTGGTCTTCGTCATGGACGTCTCCTGGGTTGGGCAGAGCGAAGATCGCTCTGCGATGATCCACCCCTAGAGGCGCTGGCTGCGATGCGATGTGATCAGAATCACTCAATTGGCAGGATCACCCAATTGGTATGACTTGGGGAGTCAGGTATCTTCCTGATGCGTGGCGCGATTACTTGCTGAACTTGGCGTGGTCCGGACTCCAAGGGCTATTCTTAAGGCTATCACATGCCCATCGGCGAACTCTTCATCCTCGGCTTCTTCGGCAAGACCGTCCCGGTGTGGCTAAAGGAATTCGCCGCCCGCTACGGCCTCGGCGGCGTCATCCTGTTCGACTATTCCTGCCGGACGCGCGAATACGACAACAACATCGAATCACCCGAACAGGTGCAGCGCCTATGCGGGGAGATTGCCGCGCTGCCGTCAGGCCCGATGGTGTTCATCGATCAGGAGGGCGGCCTGGTGCGGCGGCTGAAGGAAAGCCGCGGCTTTGCGCCCTTGCCGAGCGCGAAGGAATTCAACCATCTCGCGCCGGATCGCAAGCGCGCGATCCTCGCCGCGAGCTTTGCCGAGCTGCGGCGGCTCGGCATCCACTATGATTTCGCGCCGGTGATCGACGTCGATTACAACCCGGATAATCCCAATATCGGCAGGATCAAGCGTTCCTTTTCCGCCGACATCGCCGAGGTGGAAGCCAATGCGCTGCTGGCAAGCGAGGTGGCGCGGGCGCAGCGCATCGGCCTGTGTCTGAAGCATTTCCCCGGCATCGGCGGCGCGGTAGTGGATTCGCATCAGGAATTCATGGATATCTCCGATGCGCTCCGGGGCGAACAGGAAGAGTTGTTCTATTCGCTCGCGCCAAAGATGTTCGGCGATGCAGTGCTGGTCAGCCACGCCATCGTCAGGCAATGGGACCGGGATAGCCCGATGACGCTGTCTGCGGCGGGGCTTGGCCGTTTGCGCAAGCGACTTCCGGACACGCTGCTGATCACCGACGATATGCAGATGCAGGGATTGCAGAAGGCACTGGGCACCGGGGAGGCCAGCCTGCAGTCGCTGAAAGCAGGCATGGACATGCTCTGCATCGGCAACAACTTATTCGATCAGGAACATGAAATGGCCGCCATCGCCGAATACGTCGAACAGAGCCTGCGCGACAAGACCTTGTCCGGTTCGGCAATAGAGAAATCGATCGCGCGGGTGGCTAAGCGAAAGGCGCTCTTGATGGCCTGACGGGTGGAACCCGTGGTCATCCAGGTCAAATCCGCCGAACGATCTGTTGCGTTGCGAGGCCGTTGAGACTACAAGCCGTTTTTCAACGGAAAGACCGACGATGGCCCATAATTTCGCGATCAATGACGACGTTCTTCACCAGCAGCAGGGCCCGCAGGGCCGCGCCACGGCGAAGGAACGCAGCATCTACACCATCGTCACCTGCCTGCCGATCGAGTCCGACGGCCGCCCGCGCTATCGTATCAAGAGCAAGACCGAGAACGTCGAGCGCGTCGTGACCGAGGAACAGATCTCCAGGCTCGGCTGATCCCTCGGGGCATTCCCATCGGAACCGTTCAGCGCCGCCCTACTGCGCCTTCTCGTGCGCCGCGATGCCGATCGCCTTGTAATCATAGGTCGGATAGAACTCGGTGCGGTAGCTGCCCCAGGCGGTGTTCTCGATGATGCGGTTGACTTCGCGCAACCGCGACGCCGGCAGCCGCAGCGTCACCACCTGCCCGATTCCCATCATTATATACCAGCTCACGACCTCGACGCCTTCAGGCGGGAAAGCCTTGTAATATCCCTGGCGCTGGAGCTGCGCGTTGAGCTCGCTCAACGGCCGCGACTGGTCGTGCTTCAGGAACACGGTCAGCATCACGGCATTGTCGGCCGTCGGCGCCGCGTTCTCCGCCGGTGGCGATGCGATTTGTGGCGGTGCGGTTTGTGCCGCGGCGCCCGAACTGAACGCCAGGGCGCCGGCCAGCACGGCCATTCTCATCCATGATCCCTTTGCTTGCGACATCGCCGTCTCCTTTTTTGGATTCGTTGCGGGATGATTTTGGGCCTCGATCATTGCGAGGTTGCCGGGGTCTATAAATCGGAATCGGTGCGTTTTCGCGGCTGGTTGTGAAGCAAATCATACGCACGTGACGGCGCTTTGCGTCCGCGGCCGCCCCAGTCAGCAAGGACCGAACCGATGAAAGTGCGGCGGATGGCCTATTGGTGGTTGTCGTCTCGGGACGATTCCTGGAAAAGTTCCTCAAGCTGCGTCGCCCCTGATCCACCGCCGCGACGACAGCCGACCCCTGGTCTCACCCCGTTCAACCAAACGATCTCGGCCTGGCGTCATTCGCCGGCGGCGCCGAAGTACGCCGGCCGCAGAGCGTTGCAGCAGGGACGCCGCCCGGATGCGGGGAAGGTCGAAAAAACCGGGGGTCGGTTGAGGTCTATTAACAAAGTAAATGAGGTTGCCGTGGAAATACGGGGCCAGCAGGCTGCGCTGTTTACCTTTGGGTCATGCAGTTTCCTCGATGTCGACCGATTTAGCGGTGTTTTCAGCCGATTTCGGCCTGCCATCAGGGCGAGCTGATCGCTTCTCCGTATTCATACGAGTTGGGAAATTAACCATGAAAAAAGGGTGAGACCGATAAAATAGTTATATGTCAGGACAAGACCAGCGCGCCGCCGATTCGCACTTCACGAAGTTGATGGAACGCATCACACCTCTCGAAGAGAATCCTGAGATCGTCCAACTGTCCGCCGCGCGCGCGCGTGTCGCGGAAGAGGCGAGCGCGGCGATTGCCCGGCAGTTGAACGGGCCCCTGACGGCGTTGCTGCTCTACATGAATGAGATCAAGCAGCACAGCCACCAGTTTTCGCAGGTGCCCGGCAACCGGCTCTACCTGCAACAGGTGGTGGAGAACGCGCTTCAGCAAACCGAGCGCGTCTGCGCTCTGGTGAAGCAGATGTCGGACAATCATCCGGCGCCGGCCTCCGATGCCGTTGGCAAGCAGGCAAGCGAGGCCCAGGCCCGCCACCCCGCGGATGGCGCCCGCAGGCCGGGCCTGATGTTCGCCGCGGAGACCGGCCAGAAGCCGCTGACCAGGCGCGAGCGCGAGGTGCTGAGCCTGATCAGCGAAGGTTGCTCCAACAAGCAAGGCGCCTTGCGGATGAAGATCAGCCCAAGGACATTCGAGAGCCATCGCGCCGAGGCCATGCGCAAGCTTGGCGCCCGCAACACCGCGGATCTGGTTCGCAAGGCGCTGCTGCAGCCCGCCTGATTTTCCCGAAAATGATGCCTGCGATGCGCGGCTGAGCGTGCGGCTTCAAGGCGCGTTCTGCCGTTCAGCAGAAATCTTCCATGAAGGAGCGAGCGCGCGGCGCGGGTCGCGGCGAGAGGGCTTGGGCTCTTCCGGGATGATCGTGATGGTCCACGCCGCCGGAACGCTCGACTTGCTTTCCACGATCGATCGAACGTGGCCGGTGACCGCCGGTCCATCCGAACGCACGGTTGCGGTCCTGCCATTGAACTGGGCGATACGGAAACGCCGCACTTCCTTCTGATCGCTCGTTTCAAACGTGAACATGAGGGGACTCCTTGGTCCCCGCAACTATCCTCAGTCAACGTTATCCGGAGGTGAAAATCTCAAACCGTAGTAGTACGGCTAACCCGCCGTCGGCGGCGCGGAGCGAACCGGCTCTCGAAAAGACATCTTGCGAGGTGCGCCGCTCGCAGGTCGTTGCATTGGCAGCGGCAGCGGCGACGGATGTGCGGCGTGGCCCTGGAGGCGGCGATGCGCTCCCGGCGGATGTCAGTCGGCTATCCGGGAAACACCGCTTCCATCTTGGTCTTCAGCGTGGCGGCGTTGAACGGCTTGACGATGTAGTTGTTGACGCCGGCCTTCTTCGCGGCGATGACGTTCTCGGTCTTGGATTCAGCCGTGATCATGATGAAGGGCGTCTTGGAGAATTCCGGGCTGGCGCGGACTTCCTTGAGCAGGTCGTAGCCGGTCATCGGCTCCATGTTCCAGTCGGAGATCACGAGGCCGTATCGCTTGGTCTGCAGCTTGGCGAGCGCGGCCGATCCGTCGCTGGCCTCGTCGACATTCTCGAATCCGAGTTGCTTGAGAAGGTTGCGGATGATGCGGATCATGGTGCTGTAGTCATCGACCACCAGGATCGGCATCGACAAGTCAAAAGCCATGTCCTTAACTCCGCGCAAACAGCAAGCCGCCGAACACAGGTGAATGCGCGTTGCACGCGAAGAGTCTCGATTGCCGTTTCTCGAACCCGCACCCGTCAGCACCGTGACAAGTATCAGGGCTCATTGAACAGCGCGTTAACTCGGTTCTGGTCGAAACGCCGCAATCGCCGCGATTGGCCGTAATAATACGGTAAGGTGTAGAGGATTGCGCAATCCTCGCGCGCAACGACGGCGCGATGCATATCACAGATCGGGCCGCGCCGCCGCCGGGTCGCGGGAACCGATCATGCGGCCGCGCAGTGGATGCGCGGATGCAGCAGCCTCGTGTACTGCGACTTGACCGTCGCGTAGCACTCGCAGGAAGTCTTGATCAGGCCGTCCACGTTGGTGATTTCGATATGGCCGCGGCTGTAGTGGATGAAGTTTGCGTGCTGCAGCGTGTTGGCCACCAGCGAAACGCTGTTGCGGCGCGCGCCGATCATCTGGGCCATCGCTTCCTGGGTCAGGACGAGCTTGTCGCTGCCGGAGAGGTCGCGCGTATGCAACAGGCATCGCGCCAACCTGGACTCCACCGTGTGCGAGGCGTTGCAGCCGGCAGTCTGCTGGATTTGCGCATAGACCGCGAGGCCGTGCCGCGCCAGCGCGGTACGCAATGTGGCGCTCTGGTCTGCGGCCATACGAAGCTGATCGAGATCGATCGTCGAGGCGGCGCCGGGCACCAGCACCACGGCGGTGTTCAGCGCGACGGCGTCGCCGAGCGCGGCGAATGCACCGAAAATGCTGTCGCGGCCGATCATCGCGATCTGGACATGCTCGCCGCGCGCGAGCTTGACGACCAGCGAGATGACGCCTTTGTGGGGGAGGTACGCACGCTTGAGCGTTTCGTCGACTTCGACCAGCACCATATCCTGGCTGAGATCGGCGGCACGCAGATGCGGGCGAACCAGTTCGAAGTCGTCCGCCGTCAGCGAGGACAAAAATCCATTCGGAGAACGAGGGGCTGAATCCAAAGCAGTCTCCTGCCTTACGGGCCAAGCCGGTCTCTGGCATCCAATACGTACAATCCGAACTGCAGGATGATCCTTGCACATTTTGTTGGCAAGAAGAATTGGCAAAATAGACGCACGCAGTCGGCGCTCGAGGCCTCCCCGAGACGCAAGGCCCTCGGCCGGGTACCTCGCGGGCGGCAGCTTTTCGTCGCATTCAGCGAAATGCATGCGCCGCACGTCGGTCATCCGTGCGAGGAATTCCTGGATCGGCGGCCGTGCTTTGCCGTCGCACAAATCCCATGAGGGCAACAACAGGTGCGACAAGCGCGGCTCGACCGGGTGAGACGCATTTGCACGCAGCAGATCGCCGGGCGTTGCATCAACCGGGCCTGCTCATGCCGTGCCAGTTTTTTCGAAATGCGCTGCTCTGCTCGGCGGCGGCTCGAGCATCGCCGAGGCTGCTTCGAGATGCGGGCAGGGCGACGCAGAACCCGCAACAATCGAGAGGGTACAATGCCGCTTGCATCGAATGCGGCAGATCGAACGTCTCGCGTCATCGATGGCACGACGCGTCGCATGCCGGGAGCGAGCATAAATTCCCGGCCCGATGGCGCGGGTTGTGGAACCGGCCTTATACACTGTAGAGGGCAGACAGGCCGGCGGTTTGCGGCAGAAATTCGGTACTGCACTGATTCGCAAGGCAAACTGCCCGCGCGATCGTGTGAAAGGTCGTCCCTTTTGCAGGGTCCAAAACCAGACAGCCCCACGATGATTGCGACTGAGGAATGATTGAACTGAAAGTACGCTACCTGCTTCCCGGGGGCTGACATGACACGCATTCTCATCGTCGATGACGATCCCATGGTCTGCGCGGCCATCGAGATCTATCTCGAACGTCACGGCTTTGATGTGACGATAGCCGACGGCGGCGATGCCGGGCTTCGTGCGCTGGAAGACTCGCGCTTCGACCTGATGCTCGTCGACATCTTCATGCCGCACATGCGCGGCTTCGAATCGATCAGGATATTCCACGAGCGCGCGCCGACGGTTCCCCTGATTGCGATGTCGGGATACGCCTTTGCCAACCTCGCCTCGCCGGCGCCGGACTTCCTGCGCATGGCGATCGAGCTCGGAGCCGCGCGCTGCCTGCGCAAACCGTTCACGCCGGGGGCGCTGCTGGCGCTCGTTAACGAATGTCTTGCCGAAGCCCGGTCCCGTTTCAGCGGCATCGTCCAATCGAACTAGCGACTCGCTGATATTCCGCCGCCGGCGATCGATTGCTCGACGGTCGATGCGCCGCTCAGAGCCTTCCGCGATCGGCGGCGTTGGCGCGCAGGGACCGGGTCCTGCATCGGTAAGACTCTGTTTACCATAAATGACATCGATGAAGTTTTTTTGGCCTTTCGTATTTGTACGGATCGGCGCGTTAACCTGCGGGTAGGGCTCGCGGACGAGTGTGGCACGGTCGCCCAATGAAGTTGCGGCGTTGCGTCAATCGTGTTCATCCAGAAGGATATGAGTTATGTCAGGTATTGTTCTCTCGTCGTCGGTTCGCCAGAACCTCCTCTCGCTGCAGTCGACCGCCGACCTGCTCGCGACCACGCAGAACCGCCTTGCCACCGGCAAGAAGGTCAACACGGCCCTCGATAACCCCACCAATTTCTTCACCGCGCAGTCGCTCGATTCGCGCGCCGGTGACATCAATAATCTCCTCGACGGCATCGGCAACGGCGTGCAGGTGCTGCAGGCCGCCAACACCGGCATCACATCGCTGCAGAAGCTGGTCGACACCGCGAAGTCGATCGCCAACCAGGCGCTGCAGAGCGCGGTCGGCTACTCCACCAAGTCGAACGTCTCCGCCACCATCACCGGCGCCACGGCGACCGACCTGCGCGGCACCACGAGCTACACCAGCGCCACCGCAGCCTCGAACGTGCTGTACTCCGGTGCCGCCGGCGGCACGACCGCTGCGGTTTCTGGCTCGAAGCTGGGCGGCGTGGTCGGCACTTTGACCGGCTCCGTTACTATCCACGCGTCGTCGACGAAGGACTCGCTGCTGAACGGCACGGCAACGGCGGGCGACGCCAACGCTCTGATCAATGCGGGCGAAACCCTCACCGTCAACGGCAAGACGATCACCTTTGCCGCAGGCGTCGCTCCGGCTACCGAGCCAGCGGGATTTACCCAGCTGGACACGCTTGGCGGCACGACCACCGGCAACGTCTTCAGCGATGCGGACGGCAATTCGGTCGTCTATCTGGGCGGATCGGGCACCGAGGCCTCCATCGGCGACCTTATGGCTGCGATTGATATTGCCAGCGGTGCACAGAGCAACGTGGCCGGAGTTTTGACCTTGAATGCCGGCCAGACCGCCTCTACCCTCGCTGGCGGCGTCCTGGCCGTCAAGAGCTCAACCGGTGCCGATCTGTCCATCACGGGCAAGGCTGACACCCTGGCGGCGCTGAAGCTTACGGCTTCGGTCGGCGCTGGCGATGCCACTGTCGGCGCTGCCCGTACCACCGCTGCAGCCACCCTCGGTAACCTGATCCAGGACGGCTCAACGTTGAACGTCAATGGCAAGACCATCTCGTTCAAGAACGCGCCGACGCCCGGCGCGGCGGCGGTTGCGGCCGGCTCCGGTGTCAGCGGCAACGTTGTCACCGACGGCAGCGGCAACTCGACGGTCTACTTGCAGGCGGCGACCACGGACGACGTGCTGAAGGCCATCGATCTCGCGACTGGCGTTCGGACCGCGACCAACGCTAGCGGTACGGCGACGGTGGCCACCGCCTCCGGCCAGACCAACTCCTCGATCAACTCGAGCGGCGCGCTGCAGATCTCGACCGGCACGAACGCCGATCTGTCGATCGTCGGCACCGGCAACGCGCTCTCCTCGCTCGGTCTCACCGGCAACACCGGAACGGGCACCAACTTCACCGCGGGTCGCACCGCGGCGGCTGGCAGCCTCTCCGGCAAGACCTTGACCTTTACCTCCTTCAACGGCGGCGCCGCGGTCAACGTCACCTTCGGCGACGGTTCCAATGGCACGGTCAAGACGCTCGACCAGCTCAATGCCGCGTTGCTGGCCAACAACCTGACCTCGACGGTTGACTCGACCGGCAAGCTGACGATCTCCGCCACCAACGACTATGCTTCGTCGACCCTCGGTTCGGCAGTGGCAGGCGGTGCGATCGGCGGCACGCTGACGACCTCGATCACGTTCACCACTCCGTCCGCTCCGGTGGTCGACGCTTCGGCGCAGACCGTTCGCAGCAACCTGGTGAGCCAGTTCAACGGCATCCTGTCGCAGATCACTACCACCGCGCAGGACGCGTCGTTCAACGGCGTCAACCTGCTCGGCGGCGATCAGCTCAAGCTGACGTTCAACGAGACCGGCAAGTCGACCTTGAACATCACCGGCGTGACGTTCAACGCGGCGGGCCTCGGTCTGGCGAACCTGACGAGCGGTACCGATTTCATCGACAACTCCGCCACCAACAAGGTTATTGGCAACCTGAGCAGCGCCTCTACGCTGCTGCGCACGCAGGCTTCCGCCTTGGGTTCGAACCTGTCGATCGTGCAGATCCGTCAGGACTTCTCGAAGAACCTGATCAACGTGCTGCAGACCGGCTCGTCGAACCTGACGCTGGCCGACACCAACGAGGAAGCGGCGAACAGCCAGGCGCTGTCGACCCGCCAGTCGATCGCGGTGTCCGCGCTGGCGCTGGCCAACCAGAGCCAGCAGAGCGTGCTGCAGCTCCTGCGCTAAGCGGGACGGCAACGTCAACGATCAAGGCGGCGGGGGAAACCCCGCCGCCACCATCGATCCAAAATCCCTGAATACTTTATTGCGGCATATCCGCCGCGCATTTGCACGAACGATGTTTCGCAAACGTCGTGAGCCGCCGCGCTCGCGCGCGTCTTCGAACGGGGGACGATTGTGCCATTACGTGTTGAACTGAAGCCGTTTGAACGGATCGTGATCGGCGAAACCGTCCTCATTAATTCCGGCACGCGCACCTCGTTCCTGATCGACGGTGACGCGCCGATACTGCGCGAACGAGACACCATCAACGCCGAGACAGCCAATACGCCCGCCAAGCGGCTCTATCTCTGCCTTCAGACCATGTATCTGAAGAACGACATTCCGCGTTACCGGACCGCCTATCAAGGCTTCCTGCGCGAGCTGCGCGAGACCAATCCGGGCGCCCGCGTCACGATCGACGCCGCCAATGCCCATGTTGCCGCTGGCGCGCTCTACAAGGCGCTCAAGGAAATCAGGAAGCTGGTGAAGCGCGAAGATGAGCTGCTCGCAGCCTGATCGACTTTCGCCGCGCGCCCGTCCCCAAATCGTTATATCCGGCTGCTGTAGCCCGGGCGAGCCAACGGGTCGCGCGAATGCGCGCCCGATGACAGGCTCCGCGACCCCGGGGAACGGTGGTAACAACTTCCCGCATTCTATTCGTCCGGCACCGCTCCCGGGGTCGCTTCGCTCGCCCGGGCTACAAGGCTACGGCTTCATCGTCGTCGACCGCGCAAGTGTCGTCGACCGCGCCGCTACGAACGGCTGCTGACCACATTATTCACCATATCCGTATTAGCACGGACGGTGAAATTAACGTAGCCGTGAAATCCGGAGGGTTAGTCTGCAGGAGGCCGATATCTGATTTTTTGGAAGGCATGCGCATATGGACGACCTGTTGCGGGAGTTCCTGACGGAGACCAGCGAGAGCCTGGATACGGTCGACAATCAGTTGGTGCGGTTCGAGCAGGACCCGAGCGACGCCAAGATTCTGGATAACATTTTCCGGCTGGTCCACACCATCAAGGGCACTTGCGGCTTCCTGGGGTTGCCGCGGCTGGAAGCGCTGGCCCATGCCGGCGAGACGTTGATGGGCAAATTCCGCGACGGCATGCCGGTCAAGGCCGAGGCCGTGACGCTGATCCTGTCCTCGATCGACCGCATCAAGGAAATCCTCGCGGGCCTCGAGGCCACCGAGACCGAGCCCGAGGGTACCGACGAAGACCTGATCGAGAAGCTGCATGCGATGGCCGAAGGCGGCCACCATGCCGAGGCCGAAGCGCCCGCGGCCGCGCCCGTCCCGGTGGTCGCCGCGCCGCCGGTGCAGCCCGCAATGACGGCGGGCACGCTGGTGGACCAGGTGCTGGAACGCCCGTTGCGTCCCGGCGAGGTCTCGCTCGACGACCTCGAACGCGCCTTCCGCGAGACCGCCACCGAAGCCGCCCCCGCGCCCAAACCCGCGCCGGCCCCCGCCGTCAAGCAGGCCGCACCTGCGCCCGCGCCGGAAACCGCCCCCGCGCCGCCGGCCGCCAAGGAAGTAAAGGCCAAGCCGGCGAGGAAGCCGGTCGCCATCGACGCCGACGTCCAGGAAGCCGACAAGATCGCCAACCAGTCGATCCGCGTCAACGTCGACACGCTGGAACACCTGATGACCATGGTCTCCGAGCTGGTGCTGACCCGCAACCAGCTTCTGGAAATCTCCCGCCGCAACGAGGACACCGAGTTCAAGGTGCCGCTGCAGCGGCTCTCCAACGTCACCGCCGAGCTGCAGGAAGGCGTCATGAAGACGCGGATGCAGCCGATCGGCAATGCCTGGCAGAAGCTGCCGCGGATCGTGCGCGACCTAAGCGGCGAACTCGGCAAGCAGATCGAGCTCGAGATGCACGGCGCCGACACCGAGCTCGACCGCCAGGTGCTCGACCTGATCAAGGATCCGTTGACCCACATGGTGCGCAACTCCGCCGACCACGGCCTGGAGACCCCGGCCGAGCGCGTCGCCAGCGGCAAGGGCGAGCAGGGCACGATCCGGCTTTCGGCCTATCACGAGGGCGGCCACATCATCATCTGCATCGCCGACAATGGCCGCGGGCTCAACACCGAGCGGATCAAGGCCAAGGCCGTCTCCAACGGGCTCGTCAGCGAGGCCGAGCTGGAGAAGATGACCGAAGCCCAGATCCACAAGTTCATCTTTGCGCCGGGCTTCTCCACCGCCGCCACCGTCACCTCGGTCTCCGGCCGCGGCGTCGGCATGGACGTGGTGCGCACCAATATCGACCAGATCGGCGGCACCATCGATATCAAGAGCGTGGCGGGTGAGGGCTCAAGCGTCACCATCAAGATCCCGCTGACGCTGGCCATCGTCTCGGCCCTGATCGTGGAAGCCGCCGGCGACCGCTTTGCCATTCCGCAGCTCTCCGTCGTGGAATTGGTGCGGGCACGCGCCAACTCCGAACACCGCATCGAGCGCATCAAGGACACCGCGGTGCTGCGGCTGCGCAACAAGCTGTTGCCGCTGATGCACCTGAAGAAGCTGCTCAAGATCGACGACGGCTCGTCAAGCGACCCCGAGAACGGCTTCATCGTGGTCACGCAGGTCGGCAGCCAGACCTTCGGCATCGTGGTCGACGGCGTGTTCCACACCGAAGAAATCGTGGTCAAGCCGATGTCGACCAAGCTGCGGCACATCGAGATGTTCTCCGGCAACACCATTCTGGGCGATGGCGCCGTGATCATGATCATCGACCCCAACGGCATTGCCAAAGCGCTCGGCGCCTCCGGCTCCTCGGCCCATGAGATGGCCGACGAGGCGGCGGCGGCGCATGGCTTCGGCAGCGAACAGCTGACCTCGCTGCTGGTGTTCCGCGCAGGTTCCAGCCAGCCCAAGGCGGTGCCGCTCGGCCTCGTCACCCGGCTGGAGGAGATCGCCACCGACAAGATCGAGCTCTCTAACGGCCGCTACATGGTGCAGTACCGCGAGCAGCTGATGCCGCTGGTGCAGATGAACGGGGTCACCGTCCAGACCTCAGGCTCGCAGCCGATCCTGGTGTTCGCCGACGACGGCCGCTCGATGGGGCTGGTGGTCGACGAGATCATCGACATCGTCGAGGAGCGGCTGCACATCGAGGTCGCCGGCCAGCAGGACGGCATCCTGGGTTCGGCCGTGATCAAGGGCCAGGCGACGGAAGTGATCGACGTCGGCCACTTCCTGCCGATGGCGTTTGCCGACTGGTTCTCGCGCAAGGAGATGCGGGCGTCGTCGACGGCGCAATCGGTGCTGCTGGTCGACGACAGCGCCTTCTTCCGCAACATGCTGGCCCCGGTGCTGAAGGCCGCCGGCTACAAGGTGCGGGTCGCCGTCAACGCGCAGGAGGGGCTGTCCGCGCTGCGCTCGGGCCACACCTTCGACGTGGTGCTGACCGACATCGAGATGCCCGACATGAACGGCTTCGAGTTTGCCGAAGTGATCCGCGCCGACAACAATCTGAGCACGATGCCGATCATCGCGCTGTCCTCGCTGGTGTCGCCGGCGGCGATCGAGCGCGGCCGGCAGGCCGGCTTCCACGATTACGTCGCCAAGTTCGACCGTCCCGGCCTGATCGCGGCGCTGAAGGAACAGACCGCCGAGACCAGGAACGCGGCATGAACAAGTTCAGCCGGACGGCCTAAGGAATAATGCACATGACAACCAAGACCGAGACCATCGAGGGCACCGTGGCCGAATACGTCACCGCCGTGATCGGCGGGCAATTGTTCGGCCTGCCGATCTCGCGGGTGCAGGACGTGTTCATGCCGGAACGGCTGACGCGGGTGCCGTTGTCGTCGGCCGAGATCGCCGGCGTGCTCAATCTGCGCGGCCGCATCGTCACCGTGGTCGACATGCGCGCCCGGTTGGGTTTGCCCAAGAACGACGACGGCAAGCCGCCGATGGCGGTCGGCGTCGATCTGCGCGGCGAGTCCTACGGCCTGCTGATCGACCAGATCGGCGAGGTCTTGAAACTCCACGATAACGGCCGCGAGGAAAACCCCGTCAACCTCGATCCCCGCATGGCCAGGCTCGCCGGCGGCGTCCACCGTCTCGACGGCCAGCTCATGGTCGTACTCGACATCGATCGCGTTCTCGAAATCGTGCCGAAAACAACCCTCGCAGCGTAGCGCCGCCCGTCAAGCAAGGAGGCCTCAAATGAAAACCTGTCTTGTGGTCGATGACTCGAGCGTCATCCGAAAGATCGCACGCCGCATCCTGGAAGAATTGGACTTCCAGATCGTCGAGGCCGAGGACGGCGAGCAGGCGCTTGCGTCCTGCAAGGAGGCCATGCCTGACGCGGTTCTGCTCGACTGGAACATGCCTGTCATGGACGGCTACGAATTCCTCGGCAATCTGCGCCGCATGCCTGGCGGTGACGCGCCCAAGGTGGTGTTCTGCACCACCGAAAACGGCATGGATCATATCTCGCGTGCGCTGCAGGCCGGCGCCAACGAATACATCATGAAGCCGTTCGACAAGGACATCGTCGCAGCAAAATTCCAGGAAGTCGGTCTGGTCGCGCTCACGGAACAGAGCCCGGTCTAAATCTTGTCCGCTTGCCCTTGAGAGGCCCCCCGTGACCCCGCCAGACTATGAGTATCTGCGTAAACTCCTGAAGGATCATTCCGGTCTCGACCTGTCCGCAGACAAGCAATATCTGATCGAAAGCCGCCTGCTTCCGCTATCGCGCAAATGCGGTGTGTCGGGCATCGGCGAACTCGTGCAGAAAATGAAGGGCGGGTCGTCTTCGATCATCGCCCAGGTGGTCGAAGCCATGACCACCAACGAAACCTTCTTCTTCCGTGACAAGGTGCCGTTCGAGCACTTTCGCGATACCATCATGCCGGAGATGTTGAAGGCGCGCGCCAGCCGAAGGAGCATCAGGATATGGTGCGCCGCCGGCTCGACCGGCCAGGAGCCGTATTCGCTTGCCATGTCGCTGAAGGAAATGGGCGCGGCGCTTGCCGGATGGCGTGTCGAAATCATCGCGACCGACCTGTCCACGGAAGTGCTCGAGAAATCGAAATCGGGCGTCTACAGCCAGTTCGAGGTCCAGCGTGGCCTTCCGATTCAATTGCTCGTCAAATATTTCAAGCAGAACGGCGAGCTCTGGCAGATCGGCCCGGAGCTGCGCGCCATGGTTCAGCACCGGCAACTGAATCTGTTGCACGATTTCTCCCAGCTTGGCACCTTTGACATCATCTTCTGCCGCAACGTCCTGATCTATTTCGATCAGGACACCAAGGTCAGTATCTTCGGCCGTCTCGCCAAGGCGATGGAAGGCGATGGCTTCCTGGTGCTGGGCGCGGCGGAAACGGTCGTCGGCCTGACTGATGTCTTCAAGCCGTTCCCGGACAGGCGCGGCCTCTATCGGCCGAGCGGGGTGCGTGCAGCATCTCCGCAGACCGCAACGTCGATGCTAAAAATCGCGGCGATGGCAGGACGGTGAGCGATGACAGAGGACGGCAAGAGCGCAGAGAGGGTCACGTTCAGTCGGGGATATGACGTCTGCATCATGGCGATCGACGGGACCTGGCGCAGGGACTGCCAGCTCAACGCAATCTCGGACACTGATGCCGAGCTGACCGTGGAAGGTTCCATTCAAGGCCTCAATCTCAAGGAGTTCTTCCTGTTGCTTTCCTCGACCGGCCTTGCCTATCGCCGGTGCGAGCTCGTTCGCGTCAACGGCACGGAAATGGACATTCGCTTCCTGAGAGGCAAGCAAGCCAAGAAGCGGCCGAGCGCCTCGTCAAAGGCCGAAGAGGCGATGCACTGAGGCCGATCGCACCGCGGGGCGATCAGGCCAACTCAACGGGCGCTGACGATGTTCTCGCGCGCGCCGGCAAGACCCGCCACCAGATGCCGGTAATGCGCGATCGGCTCCGGCCGGCCGATCAAATAGCCCTGAACCTGGCACGCAAACGAGGCATTGCCGGCCGCCAACTGGAGAGTGTTTGCGATGCGCTCGTTGAACGCCGCCCGGTTCGGCAGGCCGGTGAGCTGGTCGTGAAATGCCAGATGCGCGATCCTTGCTTCGTTTTGCGCGCGCTCGGTGATGTCCTCGTGGGTCGAAACCCAGCAGCCGTTTGCGTCGGCCGGTACGAAACGTTGACGATGCGGCCGTCGTCGAGTTGGGCGACGAGGTTGTCGGGACTGCGCGTCGTCATCGCCCTCAGCAGTTTCGAACCGTATTGCCCGAGGTCACGATAGGCCGTGCCCGCCGCCTTGCGCGCCTCGAGCATTTCGTCGAGCGTGCACCCGACGCGCAGGCGGTCGGGCGCCAATTTGTACATTTTGACGTAGCGATCGTTCCACAGCAGCAGGCGATCGTCCGGCCCGAACATGCAAAGGCCGTGGCTCATATTGTTGAGCGCCGCGTCGAGCTTCTCCATCGTCGTGGCGGCATCCGGGGTCGGCGATATGCCTGTGGCATGCCGGATGCCGGGCAGCGATCACTGCAGACGGTTGACCGCGCGAGAAAATCCGGGGGAAAATTTGCGGCGGAGGAACATCGTACGCTCCAGCGGGACGGCGCCGTGTCGGCCTTACGCCCCAATGACCGAAAGCGCCGGCGGGTTCGCGGCACAGGGATCGCTATCGCTGCAATCCGGCAGCGAGCGCAGGGCGATGCCAAGATTGACGTTGCAGGCTTGCAGCGCGGCGGCAGCCTTCATGTAGCGGGGAGATACGTCGTCGAGCACAATAACATTGGTGGAACTCTCGGGAACGAGCGAAGTTTTCGGCGAAGTTTCCCTTGCGATCGTCTGTTCGATCAGCCGCAGGCTCTTCTGGTCATGGGGCGCCTGTGCGACGCCGTCGCCTGCTGCATTCTGCATGGGTGCACTCCTTAGTTACTTTTTTCTGCGTGCGTTGCTACTTGTGCGTTAAGCTGTGGTCCCGTACAAATACGGTCCGGTATGAAGTTCGATACCGTTATCCGAGTGTGCGTCACATTCAACCACGCATGGACGATGGAACATGACTGAAAAGGCCCCCTCCCGTGGGGAGATTTTCGTAGTCGATGACGACCCTGCCGTTCGCGACACGCTTTCGATAGTGCTGTCGGCAGGCGGCTATCAGGTCATCTGTTTCGCCGACGGCGCCGCTTTGCTGGCGATTGCACGAACGCGGACGCCAGCCTGCATCCTGCTCGATGTGCATATCCCCGGTAAGTCCGGTCTCGATATTCTGAAAGAGCTGCATGGTGAGGACTACCCTGCGCCGATCTTCATGATCTCGGGGCAGGGCGATATCGCCATGGCGGTCAGCGCCATCAAGAACGGCGCGCTGGACTTCATCGAAAAGCCGTTTCGCGGCAGTGAAATCGTAGCAAGACTCGATGAAGCGATCGAGGCTTACGCGCGCCGGCAGGCGCAAAATGCGCCATCGCGCATCGGGAGCCTGCATTTTCCGGGACGCGAACCGCTCACGCGGCGCGAACGCGAGGTGCTGGAACAGTTCACCGCCGGCGCGTCCAACAAGGAAGCCGGACGGCATCTCGGGATCAGCCCGCGCACGATCGAGGATCACCGCGCCAATATCATGAAGAAGCTCGGCGCACGGAATGCGGCTGACCTGGTCCGGATCGTGATGACCACACAGCGTCAGGGCCAGATCTGATTATAGGTCCGATCGCAGGCCTGATCGGAAGGCAAGCCGGATGCCTCGCCGCGGCGGCGATCAATCGGCGAGCGCTTTGCGGATCATGATCGCCATATCCGATTTCCGATAGGGCTTGGCGAGCAGCAATACGCCTTCGTCGAGCCGGCCGTGATGAATGATGGCATTCTCGGTATAGCCGGAGGTGAACAGTACCCTTGAGCCGGACCTGACCTTCAAGATCTCGTCGGCGAGCTGGCGGCCGTTCATGCCGGGCATGATTACGTCGGTGAACAGCAGGTCGAACGAGTGGCCGGTATGGACGAGCGCGAGAGCCTCGGTCGCGTTCGCCGCATCCAGGGTGACGTAACCGAGTGAATGCAGTTGCGCCAGCACATAGTTGCGCACCAGCGCGTCGTCTTCCACGACCAGAATTGTTTCATGGCCGCCTTCGACGGCCGGCGTCAGCGCCGGCTCGGCCGCCGGCAAGGCATCCGTGGCCGGCGGCAGATACATCTTGATCGTCGTGCCATGGCCCTCCTCGCTGTAGATCATGATGTGCCCGGCCGATTGCTTGATAAAGCCGTAGACCATGCTCAGCCCCAGGCCGGTGCCCTTGCCGGGGCCCTTCGAGGTGAAGAACGGATTGAATACCTTGTCGAGCATCGCGGCCGGGATGCCGGTTCCGGTATCGCTCACCGCGATCATGGCGTAGCGGCCGGGCCGGACGTCGCTGTGCATCCTCGCATAATTTTCATCGAGAATGACGAAGCCGGTCTCGATGATCAGCTTGCCGCCGTCCGGCATGGCGTCGCGGGCGTTGAGGGCCAGATTGAGAATCGCGGTGGCGAGTTGATTAGGATCGACGATCGCCGGACAGGTTTCGTCTTCGAACACGGATTCGATTTCGACATGCTCGCCGAGCGTCCGCTGCAGCAGTTTCGCGGTGTCGATGATCAGCGTGTTGACGTCGGTTACCTTTGGTTCGAGCGGCTGCTTGCGCGCGAAAGCGAGCAGGTGCTGGGTGAGGTCGGCGCCGCGCGACGCGGCCTCGTCGATCATTCGCGTGATGGCGGCAAGCTGCGGTTCGCCCTTGACGGCATCGGCCAGAATTTCGATGGTTCCCGTGATCACGGTCAGGATATTGTTGAAGTCGTGCGCGATGCCGCCGGTGAGCTGGCCCATCGCCTCCATCTTCTCGGCCTGCCGGATCCTGTCCTCGGCCGCGATCCGATCGGTGAGGTCGCGGGCGAATCCGTTGAACAAGAAGCCCCCACGCGTGCGCAGCGCGGCGATGCTCAGCTCAACCGTGATTTCCTTTCCGTCCCGCCGCCTGACCTGGAGTTCGCGGCGGGGCTGACGGACTACCTCGTCGCCGGAAAGCAGGAAGGATTGCAGGGCTTTCTTGAGAGGTCCTTGCCCGTCCGGTTGGCCCATCAGATCGAACACACTCCTGCCGAGCGCTTCATCGCGCGGCCAGCCGAAGATATTTTCGGCCTGCGCATTCCAGTCCCGGATAACGCCCTTCTCGTCGACCTGGACGAAGGCATCCAGCGCGGTGTCGATGATGCCGCGCGCGAGCTGCTCGCTTTCGCGCAACGTCTCCTGCGCCAGCCGGCTCTCGGTCATGTCGCGGCCGACGAAGAAGAAGCGCCTGGCCGGCTCGGACCATGTTCCGAGCCATGACAGCCACACCTCCCGCCCGCTCTTGTGAATGCAGCGCGTATCGGACATCTTCGGACGCAGCCCGCGCCGTGCCGCGCGCATTTCCTGGCGCGAGGTCTCGAGATGGTCGGGATGAATGAAGTCGACGCCGCTGCGGCCGATCATTTCCTCCGGCCGATAGCCCAATATGGCCTCGCAGCTCGGGCTGATCTGAACCAGGAACCCCCGTGAATCCATCACCATGATCAGATCCTGCGAGGTCTCGAAGATGCGGCGAAGCTCTTCGGTCTGCCGCCGCAGCACCTGCCTGGTCTTGTTGGCTTCGGTGATGTCGCGTGCGACCTTCGAGATGCCGATGGTCGCGCCCGAGGGGGACTTGATCGGGGAGATGCTGAGCGAGACTTCGATCCGCTGGCCACTTTTTCGCAGCCGCTCCGTTTCACTGTGCTCGATGCTTTCGCCCCAGCCGATCCGGCGCAGCGCGTCCTGCAGCTCCGGCAGTCGATCTTCGGGTACAAGCAGCGTGATGTTCTTGCCCGTGGCTTCCGCCGCGCTGTATCCGAACAGCCGCTCCGCCGCCGAGTTCCAGCCGGTGATGGTTCCATCGAGCGACGTCGTGATGATGGCTTCGTTGGAAGATTCGACCGCCGCGCTGAACAGCCGCTCCCGCTCGGCGTGATGATCGCGCGCCGCCTCGGTGCGGCGATGCTCCTGTACCTCCCGTTCGAGGGCGGCGGTCTTTGCATTCACTTCGCCGATTGCCTGCGCAAACGCGCGTGCGAGTACGCCGGTCTCGCCGCGTGCGTCGACCGGAATGGCGATCTTCTTGTTACCAGCCACCCCCTGCACGGCTTCGGTCAACTGCACGATCGGTCGGGTCAGCGACCTCGCGATCAGCAGGGCCAGCACCGCCGCGCACAACACGGCGATTCCGCCAACGAGAAGTGAAGTATTTCTGATGCTCGCGGCCGGCGCCATGATGACCGCGTTGGGGGCGGTTTCGATGACGCCAACCCATTCGACGCCCGCCAGGACAGCGGGTGCCAGCGCTATTCCGCCCGGCCGTGCGGCTCGATCCGGCACTATATCCGCGCTGTTTTGCGTTGCCCCGGCCTGCGAGGCCAGATGCGGGAAGTCGGCTTTCCAGTTGTTCGGCTTGCCGAGCAGCGCGCCGAACTCGCGCGACCGATCCGGGTGAATGAGATAGTCGCCCTGCTTGTTGACGACGTAGATGGTCTCGCCAGGCAACACCGATGACCGGACACGGTCGAACGCGCGCCGCATGTCAACGTTAATCATGAAAATGCCGAACAGCTTGCCGTCGTGTGCGAATATTGGCGTCGCGATGCGAAGCGTCGGCCTGTGCACCTCCTCGATCAGTCCGTTGCGGCGACCGAGATCGAGCGGCGAGACATAGATTTGTCCGGGGCCTAGCCGGATCGTTTCCGGGAAGTAGCTGCGATTGTTTCTCTTCAGCAATCCCTCTTCAGGCACGATCCGAACCGTGTCGTTCGGTCCCGCGCGATCGACGCGGACAAGCTCACGGCCATCGTCGTCAATGCCGATGATCCGAAGCATCGCATAGGCAGGCTTGGCTTCGAGTTCGGCCGCGAAACGTGAAGCCAGCCGGTCGCGCCACGTCTTTTCGGAGACGCCATCGAGCGGATCCAGCCCTCCCGATCTGCGGGCGCGGATCAATCCGTGCAGCGCCGCTGCGGAACGAAAGCTCGCGACATCTCCGTTAGCGCTGGCCGCGTAGTATTCGAGGTCGGTCGCGAGCTGTCGCGAATGAGTCTCGATGCGGTCGCGGGCCCGCAGCAGAAGCGCCTGTTCCAGGTTGCGATAGTTCAGCCATCCGACCGCGGAAACCGCGATCGCGACCAGCGCAATCATCGCGATGGCAAGCCTGGTTGTGAGCGTCATGTTCGTGTTCGCCCGCCCTCTCGCTCTGCCCGGCGAGCCGCCGGACAAATCGGATGCTATGGCGCATTACGGGGAGGAAGCAACACCGCCGGTGGCGCGCGGAGGCAAGTCCCGCTTGGCGGCTTCCAGGCAGCCCATGACGGCTGCCAGAAGGTCGGCGGGCCGGAACGGTTTCTGCAGGCTGGAGATCGCTCCGAGCTTGGTTGCCATGGTCAGGAAGTCAGGGGCGGTGTCTGGTTCCGAAGAGATCGGCCGGCCGGAGATCACGATGATCGGAATCTGCGGCCGCTGCTGGCGAACCATCCGCATGGTTTCAAATCCATCCATTCCCGGCATGAAGATGTCGAGGAACAACAGATCGAAATCTCCGGTCTGACACAATGCCAGGCCCTTTCGCCCGTCATCGGCAGTGACCACGCTATGGCCGGCGCGCTCCAGCAACAGGCGGACGGTCATCTGGACCGCCACATCGTCATCCACGACAAGTATTCTTGCCAAAGTAAAAAGTTCTCCGGGCCCGCTGGAATCAAGTCAATGGCAGGTTGAGAGTTATGCCGAAACCTTGTGTAGCCGCAACTGCTTCCCCGGCGGGAACGTCCCGGCTGGACGGTCAAAAGCCCGCACAAAACGCCGTCATGCGTATGTTGCCGGGCAGACAAAGACGGAACAGCTTGCGCAAGCGAGCGTGATTCGACTTGGCGTACGAAGCGAGGTCGCCGGGATCAATTGCTGAGATATTCCGGATAGCGCGATCGAATCCGGGCGAGTTCGCTGAGTGTGCCCGACAGATGGGTGCGCAGGAGCTTCTGCGCCTCGTCGGGCTCCCCGGCATCGATCGCCTTCGCGATCAGCTTGTGATGCCGCACGATATCCTGCGCCTTGCCGGGCGAGGGCAGATGCATCCGGCGCAGCCGGTCGATATGCCCGCTGCGGCTGCGCACCAGCGCCCAGATGTCCTGCTTGTCGGCAGCCGTATAGAGTTGGCTGTGGAACTCGTTATCGGCTGCCATGAATTTTTCGAAGTCGCCGGCCCTTGCATATTGCTGCTGGCGGGCAATCGTCGCGTGAAGTTCGGCGACGAGCGTTTCGTCGTGCTGGATCGCGAGCCCACGCACGATTTCGAGTTCGACCGCCTGCCGCAGGAAATGCGCCTGCTGCGCCAGCCGCACGTCGACCCGGCTGACCACGGTTGCATATTGCGGGAAGACGTCGACGAGGCCTTCCTCCTCGAGCCGCATCAGCGCATCGCGGATCGGCGTTGAACTGACCCCGAACTGTCCGGCGAGCGCGGCGCGCGATAGCGGCGATCCTGGCGGCAGCTCCAGCGAGATGATCATGCCGCGCAGGCGCTCGAACACCTGCGGCGCGGCCTGGCGGTCGCGATCGAGCCGGTCGGCGGAGCGCGGGGCTGCGCGGCGGGAGACTTGCAGGGGAGCCATCGGGCGACCGGCCGTTTTCAGAAGGGGCTTGCTTCAGATGCACTAATACATTAGTGCATCTCCCCGCAAGCGTCAACGAGACGCCGGAGGAGATGCACAATGAAAAACAGGAAGTGGAGCGCCTGCGCGGGCGCCGTTGCGATGCTGATGCTGCTGCCGGGCTCTCAGGCATCGGCCCAGCAGAAGTCGGAGATCACGCTGTCGCGGCAGCCGGGCATTTTCTACATGCCCTCGCATATCATGGAAAAGAACAAGCTGATTGAGAAGCACGCGGCTTCCCTCGGCGTATCAGGCGTCACCACCAAATGGGTGAACTTGAGCGGCGGCGGCGCGCAGACCGATGCATTGCTGGCCGGCAGCGTCGACATCCTCAATACCGGAACCGGCAATCTCCTGCTGCTGTGGGATCGCACCCGCGGCGGCGTCAAGGGCATCGTCGCCACCTCGGCGCAACCGATGACGCTGATCAGCCGCGATCCGAATATCAAGTCGATCAAGGATTTCGGCCCGAACGACAAGATCGCGGTGCCCACCGTCAAGGTCTCGACGCAGGCGATCGTGCTGCAGATCGCGGCGGCCGAAGCCTTCGGCGCCGACCAGTGGTCCAAGCTCGATCCCAACACCGTGCAGCTCGGCCATCCCGACGCCTACGTGGCGTTGACCAACACGCAGCACGAGGTGCGCAACCATTTTTCGATCCCGCCGTTCACGTTCCTCGAACTGAAGAACGTTTCCGGTGCGCATGTGGTGCTGTCGTCGCCCGACGTGATGGGCGGCCCGCTCAGCCAGGCGCAGTTCTTCACCACAACCAAATTCGCCGACGCCAATCCGAAGATCGTGCAGGCGGTGCGCGACGCCACCAAGGAGGCGCAGGACCTGATCCGCAGCGACACCAAGGCTGCGGTGGAGATCTACAAGGAAGTCACCGGCGACAAGACCAGCGTCGAGGATCTGCTGGCATGGCTCAAGGAGCCCGGCATGATGGAATGGAACCTGCAGCCGCAGGGCACCATGAAATTCGCCGCCCATCTGTTCAAGGTCGGCACGCTGAAGACCATGCCAAAAGCCTTCACCGATTACTACCTGCCGGTCGCGCACGACCTGAAGGGTAACTGATCGACATGGCCGCGCTTCTCGATGTCAGTGACGTAACGCTGCGCTACAAGACTTCGAGCGCGGTCGTGACCGCAACCGAGCGGGTCAGTTTCACGGTCGATCGTTCCGATCGCTTCGTGCTGCTCGGCCCCTCCGGTTGCGGCAAGTCGACGCTGTTGAAGGCCGTCGGCGGCTACATGAAGCCGAGCGAGGGCAAGATGCGGATCTCGGGCCGCGAAATATCCGAGCCCGGCGCCGACCGGATGATGATCTTCCAGGAGTTCGACCAGTTGTTGCCGTGGAAGACGGTGCTGGAAAACGTGATGTTTCCGCTGCTGATGACGCGGCGCCTGCCGCGCAAGGACGCGGAGATGCGGGCGCGCGCCTATATCGAGAAAGTCAGCCTCACCCGTGTCGTCGATGCCTATCCGCACACGCTGTCCGGCGGCATGAAGCAGCGCGTGGCGATCGCACGCGGCATGGCGATGGAGCCGGATATCCTGCTTATGGATGAGCCGTTCGCCGCCCTTGATGCGCTGACGCGACGCACCTGCCAGGACGAGCTGCTGCAGCTCTGGGCGGAAACCAAATTCACCGTGCTGTTCGTCACCCATTCGATCGCGGAAGCGATCAAGATCGGCAACCGCATCCTACTGCTGTCGCCGCATCCCGGCCGGGTCAAGGCCGAGGTCGTCGATGTCGACAAGGTCTCCGGCGAGGACGGCAGCGCCGCGCGGCTGGAGAAGCAGATCCACGATCTCTTGTTCGCCGACGTCGTGACGGCACACTGAGGGGAGCGCGCGATGGGCGAAGCAAAAATCCTGCTGCGCGATGCCGCAGATTTGGCGGCGGTGGTTCCGGCGGAAGTCGAGCGCAAGCTGACGGTGCTGGAGCTGTTGTGGAACGATGGCTTCGTCCGCAAATCCGCGATCATCATCTTCCTTGCCGCCGCGTGGGAAGTCTACGGCACCATCCTCGACAATCCGCTGCTGTTCCCGACCTTTCACGACACGATTCTGACGATGTTCGACCGGGTGCGCGACGGAACCATTCCCTTGCGCGCCTGGGCGTCGCTAAAAGTGCTGTTCATGGGCTATGCCGCCGGCATCATCCTCGCGGCTATCTTCACCATTCTCGCGATCTCGACCCGGATCGGCACGGATTTTCTCGAAACCATCACGGCGATGTTCAATCCCTTGCCGGCGATCGCGCTACTGCCGCTGGCGCTGATCTGGTTCGGTCTCGGCAATGGCAGTCTTGTTTTCGTGCTGATACATTCGGTGCTGTGGCCGGTCGCGCTCAATACCCATTCCGGATTCAAGAGCGTGTCGAATACGCTGCGGATGGTCGGCCGCAATTACGGCCTGCGCGGCCTGCCTTACGTCGCGCGCATTCTGATCCCGGCGGCGTTCGGCTCGATCCTGACCGGCCTGAAGATCGGCTGGGCATTTGCCTGGCGTACGCTGATCGCCGCCGAGCTGGTGTTCGGCGTGTCGTCGGGGCAGGGCGGCCTCGGCTGGTTTATTTTCGAAAACCGCAACCTGCTCGATATACCTGCCGTGTTCGCCGGCCTGTTGACGGTGATCGTCATTGGCCTGATCGTGGAGAACTTGATCTTCCGCACGATCGAGCGCAACACCGTCCAGAAATGGGGCACGCAGTCATGAGCAAAAACAGGAACCCCGCCGACCTCCGCAGCGCGCGCTGGTTCGCGCCCGACGATCTGCGCGCCTTCGGCCATCGCTCGCGCGCGATGCAGATGGGCTACGCGCCGGAGGAGTGGAAGGGTCGGCCTGTGATCGCGATCCTCAACACCTGGTCGGATGCGCAGCCCTGCCACATGCATTTCAAAAGCCGCGTCGACGACGTCAAGCGTGGCATCCTGATGGCGGGCGGCTTTCCGATGGAGTTGCCGGCGCTGTCGCTGTCGGAATCGTTCCTGAAGCCGACCACCATGCTCTATCGCAACATGCTGGCGATGGATGCCGAGGAATTGCTGCGGGGCCACCCGGTCGACGGCGTCGTGCTGATGGGCGGCTGCGACAAGACCACGCCGGGCCTGCTGCTCGGGGCCACGAGCATGAACCTGCCGACGATCTATCTGCCGGCCGGGCCGATGCTGCGCGGCAACTGGAAGGGCAAGACGCTGGGTTCCGGCTCCGATGCCTGGAAATACTGGGACGAGCGGCGCGCCGGCAAAATCTCCGACAAGGACTGGGTCGACGTGGAAGCGGGCATCGCCCGCAGCTACGGCACCTGCATGACCATGGGCACGGCGTCCACCATGACGGCGATTGCGGAATCGATCGGCATGACCTTGCCGGGCGCGTCCTCGATTCCCGCCGCCGATGCCGGTCATATCCGCATGGCGTCGGAATGCGGCCGAAGGATTGTGGAGATGGTATGGGAGGACCTGACGCCGGACAAGATCCAGACCCGAAAAGCCTTCGAGAACGCGATCACGGTGGCGATGGCGATGGGCTGCTCGACCAACGCGATCATCCATCTGATCGCGCAGGCCCGCCGCGCCGGGCAAGACATCGGGCTCGACGATTTCGAAAAGGCCAGCCGCAAGGTGCCCGTGATCGCCAATGTGCGGCCGAGCGGCGACAAATATCTGATGGAGGATTTCTTCTACGCCGGCGGCCTGCCGGGCCTGATGAGCCGCATCAGGGAGCATCTGCATCTCGACGTCTTGACGGTGACCGGCCAGACGCTCGGCGACAACATCGCGCGCGCCGAAGTCTATAATGACGACGTCATTCGCACGGTGAAGGATCCGATCTATGCCGAAGGCGCGCTTGCCGTGCTCAAGGGCAATCTCGCGCCCGACGGCTGCGTGATCAAGCCGAGCGCCTGCGAGCCGCGTTTCCTCAATCATACCGGGCCGGCGCTGGTGTTCGACGATTATCCCTCGATGAAAACGGCGATCGACGATCCCAACCTCGACGTCACCCCCGATCATGTGCTGATCCTGCGCAACGCCGGACCGCAAGGCGGGCCGGGCATGCCGGAATGGGGAATGCTGCCGATTCCCACAAAACTGGTGAAACAGGGCGTGCGCGACATGGTGCGGCTGTCGGATGCGCGCATGAGCGGCACCAGCTACGGCGCGTGCATCCTGCACGTCTCTCCGGAATCCTATGTCGGTGGCCCGCTGGCCTTGGTGCGAACCGGCGACAAGATCACGCTTGATGTCAACGCACGCACCATCAACCTCGATGTCCCTGAGGCCGAACTGGCAAAGCGCCGCGCCGAATGGAAGGCGCCGGGGCCGCGCTACGAGCGCGGCTATGGCTGGATGTTCACCAAGCACATCAAGCAAGCCAATGAAGGCTGCGACTTCGATTTTCTGGAGACCGGATTTGGGGCGCCGGTGGAGGAGCCTTCGATTTATTAGCCGTCATTCCGGGGGCGCGAGAAGCGTGAGCCCGGAATTCACAACCACTCAGGACGTCATTGCGAGCGAAGCGAAGCAATCCATCTCACGGCACAAAGAAAGATGGATTGCTTCGTCGCTTTGCTCCTCGCAATGACGTGGATAGAGCCGAGACCAAGCAAAAGCATCACTGGGGAAGGACCAACCAATGACCATATCTCGACGCAACCTGCTCGCTGGGGCAGGTGCTGCCGCTGCTTCCACGCTTCTCGCCCGCAGCGCGGCTGCGCAATCATTCCCGTTCATGCCGAACCAGCGCTATCCCGATCCGGCCGTGCAGATTCTCGATCCGAGTTTTGCAAAGTACCGGATCTACTCCTCGACTGTCGAACAGGTCGCAACCGGTATGCGGTGGACCGAAGGGCCGGCGTACTTCCCCGAAGGCGGCTATCTCTTGTTCTCCGACATCCCCAACAACCGCATCATGAAGTTCGACGAGAAGACCAACCAGATCAGCGTCTTCCGCGCCAATGCCAACTATGCCAACGGCAATGCGCGCGACCGTCAGGGCCGGCTCGTCACCTGCGAGCATTCGGTCACCCGCCGCGTCACCCGCACCGAGAAGGACGGCAAGATCACGGTGCTGGCCGACAAGTTCGAGGGCAAGCGGCTGAACGCGCCGAACGACATCGTGGTGAAGTCCGACGACACCATCTGGTTCACCGATCCCTTGTTCGGCATCAATGGCGAATGGGAAGGCAAGAAGGAAAAGCCCGAGCAGGCCACCACCAACGTCTATCGCCTGACCAAGGACGGCAAGCTCACCGCCATCATTACCGATATCGTCAATCCCAACGGGCTCGCGTTCTCGCCGGACGAGAAGAAACTCTATGTCGTGGAATGGAAGGGCGCGCCCAACCGCAGCATCTGGAGTTTTGACGTCAACGCCGACGGCACGCTCGGCGGCAAGACCAAGCTGATCGACGCCGCGGATCAGGGCGCGCTGGACGGCTTCAGGGTCGACCGCGACGGCAATCTGTGGTGCGGCTGGGGCTCCAACGGCGCGCTGCAAGGTGAGCCGACGGATGTCGGTGGCCGCAGAGTGTTCCAGCTTAAGGGCAAGCCGGAAGATCTCGACGGCGTGATGGTGTTCAGCCCCGCCGGCAAGCCGCTCGCCCATATCCGCCTGCCGGAGCGCTGCGCCAATCTCACCTTCGGCGGCCCGAAGAACAACCGCCTCTATATGACAAGCTGCCACTCGGTCTACGCGCTCTATGTGGAGTCGCATGGGGCGGTTTGAGTAACACCGTCATTCCGGGCCTGGTGCTGACGCATCATCCCGGAATGACGGATAACCGGATAGAAAAGATGACAAAACTGAGCGACGCCACCCGCAACAAGCTGAAGACGGTCTCCACCGCCACCGTCGCCACCGCGCTGTTCAAGCGCGGCTTCCGCATCCAGATGATCCAGGACGTGCACCCGCTCGGTGCCGATCAGCCGGTGCTGGTCGGCGAGGCCTTTACGCTGCGCTACATGCCGGCGCGTGAGGACCTCAACAAGATCGATGTGTTCCGCGACCGCAGCCACCCGCAGCGCAAGGCGATCGAGGATTGCCCTGTTGGCGCGGTGCTGGTCATGGACAGCCGCAAGGATGCCCGCGCCGCGTCCGCCGGCGCCATTCTGGTGACGCGACTGATGCAGCGCGGCTGCGCCGGCGTGATCACCGATGGCGGTTTTCGCGACTCCGCCGAAATCGCGGCTCTCGGCTTTCCCGCCTATCACCATCGGCCGAGCGCGCCGACCAATCTGACGCTGCATCAGGCGATCGAGATCAACGTCCCGATCGGCTGCGGCGACGCGCCGGTGTTTCCCGGCGACGTCATCCTCGGCGACAGCGACGGCGTCATCGTGATCCCCGCGCACCTCGCCGACGAGATCGCCGACGAGGCGGTCGAGATGACCGCGTTCGAGGACTTCGTCACCGAGCAGGTCCGCGGCGGCCGCAGTATTTTGGGGCTTTATCCGGCGACGGACCCGCAGACGCTGACCGATTTTGCGGAATGGCGGAAGAAGAACGGGCGGTAGCACGCGCGCGCCGCATCCTTCCGTAGCCCGGATGGAGCGCAGCGCAATCCGGGGCAGCTCGCGCAGCAGACCCGGGTTTCGCTTCGCTGCACCCGGGCTACCGACTCCACTGTCGTCCCGGGCAAGCGAAGCGCGACCCGGGACCCATAACCACAGGGCTGTGTTGTTACGAAGGTCGACGACCATCGAGCAATACGGATAGATTCCGCGGTATGGTCCCTGCGAACGGATGCGTTCGCAGGGACGACGAATCCTGATAACTCGTAGCCCGGATGGAGCGCAGCGCAATCCGGGGCAGCTCGCGCAGCAGACCCGGGTTTCGCTTCGCTGCACCCGGGCTACGAATTACGAAACCGCTTCCGCTCTCCCCGCCATCCCCACCGCCCACAGCGCGAACGCGTACGCAATCGCCACCTCATCGAGCCGGTTGAAGCGCCCCGACGCGCCGCCGTGGCCGGCGCCCATGTTGGTGCGCAGCAGCACCGGGCCGCCGCCACTCATGGTCGCGCGCAGGCGTGCGATCCATTTCGCGGGCTCCCAATAGGTGACGCGCGGATCGGTCAGCCCGCCCATCGCCAGGATCGCCGGGTAGTCCTTCGCCGCGAGGTTGTCGTAGGGCGAATAGGACAGGATGGTGCGAAAGTCCTTTTCGCTGTCGATCGGGTTGCCCCATTCCGGCCATTCCGGCGGCGTCAGCGGCAGCGTGTCGTCGAGCATGGTGTTGAGCACGTCGACGAACGGCACTTCGGCGACGATGCCGGCGAATAGTTCGCCCGATCGGTTGGCGACCGCGCCCATCAGCATGCCGCCGGCTGAGCCGCCATGGCCCACGATGCGTTTGGCGCTGGTGTACTTTTCTTCGATCAGTGCGCGCCCGGTCGCCGCGAAATCATCGAACGAATTCGTCTTCTTCTCACGCTTGCCGTCGAGATACCAGCCCCAGCCCTTGTCGGCGCCACCGCGGATATGCGCGATCGCATAGACAAAACCGCGATCGACCAGCGACAGCCGGTTGGCCGCAAACGAGGCCGGCATCGCCATGCCGTAGGAGCCGTAGCCGTAGAGCAGCAGAGGCGCCTGGCCGTCGCGCACCAGGTCCTTGCGGTGCAGGATCGAGACCGGCACTAACGCGCCGTCATGCGACGTCGCCATGATCCGCGTGGTGACGTAGTCGGCGGGGTTGTGGCCGGATGGAATCTCCTGCCGCTTGCGCAACACCCGCGCTCGCGTCGCCATGTCGTAGTCGTAGACTTCCGCCGGCGTCGTCATCGACGAATAGGAGAACCGCAAATTTGTGGTCTCGAATTCGTAGCTGCCCATGGTGTCGAGCGAGTAGGCGGCCTCGTCGAAGGCGATGGCGTGCTCTCCGCCCGTCTTGAGGTCACGGATGATGATCGCAGGCAGCGCATTGGCACGCTCCAGCCGCACCATGTGGCCGGCATAGAGTTCGACGTCGAGCACATAGACGCCTTCCCGATAGGGAATGAGATCGCGCCAGTTGGCGCGTTCGGGCGCGGCGAGGGGGGCGGTGACGACCTTGAAGTCGATCGCATCGTCCGCATTGGTGAGAATGAACAATTCATCGCCGCGGTCGGCGAGCGAATACTGCACGCCTTCCTCGCGCGCCGCGACCAGCCGCGGCGGCGCTTCGGGATGTTCGAGGTCGATCAGCCTTTGCTCCGAGGTCTCGTGGTCGCCGCCGGCGATGACGCAGAAGCGCCCCGACGAGCTCTCATGCAGATGGGTGAACCACCCGGAGTCCTGCTCTTCATAAACAAGCGTGTCGTCAGCTTGCCTCGTTCCAAGTCGATGCCGCCAGACCTGCATCGGACGATGGTTGTCGTCGAGCTTGACGTAGAAGAAGCTGTTGCAATCCTTGCTCCAGACGATACCGCCATCGGTCTCCTCGACCAAATCGTCGCGATCGGCCCCGGTGCTCCAGTCGCGTACGCGAATCGAGAAATATTCCGAGCCCTTGGTGTCGGCGCTCCACGCCTGGAGTTTGTGGTCATGCGAATGCCGCGCGCTGCCGAATTTGAAGTATTCGTGATTCGCGGCGAGTGCGTCGCCATCGAGCACGATCTGGACGTCGCCGCCGTCGCGCGGCGTGCGGCCGAACATTTCATGCTGCCCGCCCTCGCGGAATTTTCGCAAATAGGCAAACGGGCCGTCAGGCGCAGGCACGCTGGAATCGTCTTCCTTGATCCGCCCGCGCATCTCCGCGACCAGCTTCTTCTGCAAGGGCGCGGTATGGCCAAGCAGGCTCTCGGTGTAGTCGTTTTCCGCTTCGAGGTATCTTCGGATATCCGGATCCAGGATCGAGGGATCGCGCAGCACTTCCTGCCACCTGGCGTCCTTCAGCCACGCATAGTCGTCGGTCACCGTGATGCCGTGCGTGGTGAAGGTATGCGGGTGGCGCGGGGCTGAAGGTGGCGACAGGGCAGGCTTTTTAGCTAAAGGCTGGGTCACTCAATCCTCGTTGGGTCTTGGGGTTCTGTCTTATATCGGTGCGAATGGACGGATTACCAGATGCGCCCACCCTACGGTCTCTCCCCCGTCATTGCGAGCGGAGCGAAGCAATCCACCTCTCCGCGCGGGGATAGATGGATTGCTTCGTCGCTTCGCTCCTCGCAATGACGGGGGATACCGGAACTAACTATTCCTCAACCTCGCCGCGGCGCCGCCGCCGAACACCGGGATCCGGTTCACCGCCAGCACCACCGCAAAGGTAATCACCAGCATCGCGATGCCGAGCACCGAAATGGCGGCTAGGTCTCCGCTTTCGTTGAGGTCGTAGATCAGGACCGACAGCACCTTGGTCTGCGAGGTGAACAGCACGATCGCCGCGGATAATTCGCGCATCACACCGATGAAGATGAAGCACCAGGTCGCGATCACGCCGGTGCGCAGCAAGGGCGCGGTGATCTGGCGCAGCGCCTGCAGCCGGGTCGCGCCGAGGATGCGGCTGGCGTCTTCCAGCTCGGGATGAATGGTCGCGAACGCCGCCTGCAGTTGCTGATAGGCCGAAGGGAGATTGATGGTGAGGAATGCCAGCAGCAGGATCCACAGCGTGCCGTAGAGCACGAAGGGCGGCCGCGTGTAGCTCAGGAACAATCCTACGCCGAGCACGATGCCGGGCACGGCGACCGGGGCGGTGGCGAGAAAGCCGAGCATGCGGTGGCTCGCGATCACGCGGCGGGTCGTGACATAAGCGACCACCAGCGCGAGGATCGTGCCGATGGTGGCCGTCGATGCGCCCAGGATCACCGTGTTTTTGAGCGCGAGCTGAGTCGACGACAATTCGGTGAATACGAACACGATGTTGTGCAGGGTCGCCGTCGACGGCGTCACCAGCGTGGTCGCGTTCGGCGAAAACGCTGCATTGAGCAGCGCTAAATAGGGCAGGAATACCGGATTGAGCAGCACGACGAGGCAGAACGCCAGCGCCGCCCAGCGCCACCCCTTCATCTCGATCGGGCGCGGCGCGCCGTATTTACCGCCGACGATCGAAAAGCCGCGGCGGCCGAGCAGAGATTTCTGGCCCTGCAGCAGCAGGATCGTCAGCAGAAGCAGCGGCACGGCGGCGGCTGCGGCCAATTCTAGTTTTGGTGGATACTGGAACAGGCTCCAGATTTTCGTCGTCATGGTGTGGAAGCCGGCCGGCAGCGCCAGGATCGCGGGCGATCCGAACAGCGTCATCGCCTGCAGGAACGCGATCAGCGCGCCGGCGATCAGCGCCGGCAGCGCCAAGGGAATCGTGACCCGCCGCGCCGTGGTCCACGCCTTGCCGCCGAGAATGGCGGAGGCGTCCTCCAGTTCGCCCGGCATGTTGTCGAGCGCGTTGGCGACCAGCACGAACACGAACGGAAACGTGTAGCAGGAGATCACGAAGATCAGCCCGGTCAGCGAATAGATGTCGAACAGAGGATCTTCGGCGCCGGTGAGATAGCGATAGAGCTGGTTCAGCAGGCCACTGTTGGGCGCCGCCAGCAATTCCCAGGCGACCGCGCCGAGGAAAGGCGGGGTGACAAAGGAAGCCGTCACCAGCGCGCGGATGGTCTGCCGCCCCGGCATGTCGGTGCGCGACACCAGCCAGCCGATCGGAGCTGCGACAAGGCAGCAGGCCACCGCCGAGGTGGTGGCGATGATCGCGGTCGTCAGCAGCGGATCGAGAAAGGCGGGGTCGGTGAACAGCGTGACGAAATTCTGCAGCGTCGGATGCCGTGCCTTGTCCGTGAAGGCGTAGAGCATCAGCCACGACATCGGTAGCACGATCAGCACGATCATGAAGGCGGCGAACAGCCACAGGATGGGGCGCGTGAGGTCGATGCGGGATTTTGGGGTGTCGGTGGTGGTGGTCATGCTATTTCCACAAGCGCGCTCAGGCTCCCTCGCCCCGCGTTTGCGGGGAGAGGCAAAACGGAGATCGCCGCCACATCCATCCTCAAACCCTGAACAGCCGCGCATAGCGCGTCTTGATCTCTTCGGTCATCCTCTCGACGCCCTCCGCATCCTCCTTCATCAGCTTGATGTCGGAAATCTTCCGCCGTCCCGGCTTCGATTGCACCTGCGGGTGAACGGAATGCTGCGCGGTGAAATCGCAAAAGAACTGCTGAGTCTCGCGCGTATGCAGCCAGACCTGGAACAGTTTTGCGGCGTTGGGATGCTGTGCGGTCTTGAAGATGCCGGTCGGCCCCGAAATCGTCGGTGTGCCCTCGACAGGGTAGACCGGCTCGACCGGCTGTCCGGCTTCCTTCAGCAGCACGATGCCGTATTCGTTGCCGTCGGCCATCACAGCGCGCTCGCCGAGCGACAGCTTCTTCGGCGGATCGGTCGACGACTGCACCTGCATCACGCGCTGCTTGGCGAGCTTTTCAATGTACTCCCAGCCGAGTTCGCGCACCATCTGGAACGTCGCGGTCATGATGGTGCCGCTATAGGCGGGGTGTCCCTTCACCATCTTGCCCGCCCATTTGGGATCGAGCAGGTCGGCAAAGCCCTTCGGCGCATCCTCCGGCTTGACGAGGTTGGTGTTGTAGGCGATCGACGACAGCCACACGCGGGAGGTCGCAAACATGCCGCCGGGATCGCGATAGCTTTCCGGAAAATGTTTCGCGACATCCTCGGGCACGAACGGCATCAGCCAGCCGTTTTTCTTCCAGACGATGAAGTGCGAGGCGTCGGAGGAGTTGACGATGTCGGCGGCGCGAATGTTGCTCGCAAATTCCTGGTCGATCCGCTGGAACAGCCGCTCCGAGCCGGAACGCTCGATCTGAATGGTTATGCCGGGATAGGCGGCCTCGAACGCCTTGCCGAGCTTTTCGCCGACCGGCAGGTCCATCGAAGAATAGAAGATCAGCTTGCCTTCCGTCTTCGCCGCCTCCACCAGCGCCGGCGTGATCGCGACCGGCTCCGGCGCCTGGGCGCGAACCGGGGAGGCGAATACGGCGCCAGTGATGAGCGCCGCCGAACCATGCAGGATGTCGCGTCTCGAAAGTTTTCGCCGCTCCATCGCGTCCTCCCATGTTTTTCTTCTTTAACGCCCGAGCGCCCGGCAGCGCTCGGGCGGCAGCGTCAACCAGACCTCACTGCCTTTAGGCACGTTGGTTTCTGTCGGCGTGGTGGCGCGCAAACTGGTGCCGTCGGCCACCTCGACCATGTAGTCGCGCGCGACGCCGAGATAGACCTGCCGTGTGACGACTGCCCTGAGCGCATTCTCTGATGAAGCCGGCGCGTGCGTGGATAGCCCGATATCGTGCTGGCGGATTGCAACCACGGCGTCCTGGTCTGCCGCGAGCGGCGCACCGACCACCTTCAACGTCGCGCCCGCAAAGGAAATGTGGTTGGCATCGCGCGCGGTGCCCTTGATGACGTTGCTGGCGCCGATGAAGCGGGCGACGAATTCGGATTCGGGCCGCGCGTAGATGTCCTCGGGCGTACCGAGCTGGTCGATCCGCCCGCCGTTCATGACCGCGATCAGGTCGGCCGTGGTCATGGCCTCGGACTGGTCGTGGGTAACGTAGACAGTGGTGTAGCGATATTCGTCATGCAGGCGGCGGATTTCGAACCGCATCTCCTCGCGCAAATTGGCATCGAGATTGGAGAGCGGCTCGTCGAGCAGCAGCGTCTGCGGCTCGACGATCAGTGCGCGCGCCAGCGCCACGCGTTGCTGCTGCCCGCCGGAGAGTTCGCCGGGGTAGCGCTGCGCCAGCGCCTCGAGCTTGGTCGTGGCCAAAATCGCCGCCAGCTTCTTCGCAATGGTGTCGCGGTCCATTTTGCGCAGGCGCAGGCCATAGACGATGTTTTCGGTCACCGTCATGTGCGGCCACAGCGCGTAGCTCTGGAAGATCATCGACATGTTGCGCTGCTCGGGCGGCAGCGTGCGCGCCTTCGACGACACCAGCCGCTCGCCGACATGGATCTCGCCGTCGGAAGGCTCCAGGAAACCCGCGAGCAGCCGCAGCGTCGTGGTCTTGCCGCATCCGGACGGCCCGAGCAGGCAGACCAGTTGTCCATGATCGATTTTCAATGAGACGCTATCGACCACCGCAAGCGAGCCAAATCGCTTGGTCAGGCCGCGCAAATCAACGGACGCCAATCGCCTCACTCCCACTCTTGTTCTTGCACGGATCAGCGCCCGGCTTGGTATGCCAGTATACGGACAAAAACGGGTTGGGAAAGGGAGTTGAGTGGGAAACGATGTCGTCGCCTCGTGCGCAATCGCGCGCGGGCCGTCAGCACGATTTCACATTGTGAGAGACGCGGTCCGTAGGATGGGTGGAGCGCAGCGATACCCATCGCCATGTGCACCGGCATTGATGGGTATCGCTTCGCTCCACCCATCCTACAAGAGATGCAGGTCGGGGCTCACGCCCCGACGTTCTCGCCGAGATATTCGATCGCGGCCTCGGTTCCGCCCTTGCCGTGGGGAATATTCAGCGCGTTGAGGCCGACCTCGATGACGCCCAGCGTGCCCAGAACCATCGGCGCATTGACATGGCCCATATGGGCGATGCGGAACGCCTGGCCGGAGAGGTCGCCGATTCCGGTGCCCAGCACCACGCCGCATTTTTCCTTGCAGTAACGCTGCAGCGCGGCCGGATCAAAGCCGTTCATCGTCACGGTCGTCACCGTGTTGGAGCGCTCATTGGCCTCCGCGATGTTGAAGCCGAGCACTTGGCCTTCGCCCCAGACCGCCACCGCGCAGCGCACTGCTTCGCCGAGCAGGCGATGACGCAGAAAGGCGTTCTCCAGCCCCTCGGCATGTAGCATGTCGATCGCCTTGCGCAGCGCGAACAGCAAATGCACCGGCGCGGTACCGGCATATTTGCGGTAGTGCTCAGCTCCTTCGCGCTCGGTCCAGTCCCAATAGGGCGTGCGCAGATTGGCTTTCTTATGCACCTCGCGGGCGCGGTCGTTGGCGGCGACGAAGCCGAGGCCGGGCGGCGTCATCAGGCCCTTCTGCGAACCGGACATCGCGACGTCGATGCCCCATTTGTCCATCTCGAACGGCATGCAGCCGAGCGAGGCCACAGTGTCGACCATGAACAGCGCCGGATGGCCGGTCGATTTGATTGCCTTGCCGATCGCTTCGATGTCGTTATAGGCGCCTGACGCAGTATCGACCTGCACCGCGACGATCGCCTTGATGCTGTGATCCCTGTCCTGTTTCAGCCGCGCCTCGACCTCGGCGGGACGGATCGCGCGGCGCCAGTCGCCCCTGAGCACCTCGACCTCGACGCCCATTGCGGCTGCGGCCTGACCCCAGCCGATCGCAAAGCGTCCGCTTTCCAGCACCAGGAGCTTGTCGCCGCGCGACAACACGTTGGACAGCGTGGCTTCCCACGCGCCATGGCCGTTGGCGATGTAGATGTAGGATTGGCCCTTGGTGGCGAACAGTTTTGACAGATCGGCAAGCAGGCTGTCGGTCAATTCCAGCATCTGCTCGGAATAGATATCGAGCGCCGGGCGATGCATCGCCTGCAGCACTTCGTCGGGCATGGTGGTGGGTCCGGGGATGGCCAGAAATTCCCGGCCCGCGCGAACGGTCATTTGTTGGTTTTCCTTATGGGCAAGTACGCGGAATCGAGACGCGTGAGGTTCGGTCGGGATAATATTCGATCGCGACCGTCATTGCGAGCGCAGCGAAGCAATCCAGAGCTGCAAAAACAGATCAAATTGTTCTCATTGCTCTTCACAATGACGGCAAACCGCGCAAGCTATTTCCCCACCGCATTGGCGATCGCGCGCCAGATCTGATCCTTCAATTCGGTCGCCGGCGGGCTCGGGATTGTCACCGCAGGTCCCTCGCGCTTTCTGCAGGCCTCGACCAGCCGCAGCACCCAGATTTCGCCGTCGGTGTAATAGAGGTCGCCGCCGCCATTGTGGCCCGCGATCGTCGGCCCGATGCCGGTGATCTGATATTTCGCCTCGATCATGCCGGCGTTTTCCAGATCAGTCGCAAGAAGCGCGCGCTCGGCGTCGAGATCGGGACTGATGTGGTGCGTGACGGCTGCAGTGTATTTGCTGATACCGACGCCGCGATCCTCGGTCGCCGCCCCGAGCCAGACCGGTCGCTTCTCTGCGCCGCTTTCCAGCACCTTCCAGTAGCGCACATGGTTGCGCCGGTCGGCGCTGGTCCCGATCGGCTTTTCATAGGCGAGATCCTCGCGGCGGCCGAGATAATAGAGATTGCTGACCGGCGCGTCCTTGTAGGGACGATCCAGCAGCACGCTGCCGACGATCTCGATCGAGGATTTCAGCGTGATCCGGTCGGCGGGATACCAACCGGCCGCGTGCATTGCGCAGACTATGTCGCCGATGTAACCGATCAGCCCGACATTCATGGGATCGCCGGGAATACCTTGACCGGTCCGCGTCACCATCGGCATGTCGGCGAGCCCGCGCTGATGCTCGTAATGGGTCCAGAAAAACGGCAGTATCAGATAGGCGACGGCGCCGTAGACGATGACAACGAGCAGCAGGATCCAGGCCGCGCGCTTCCACAGCGAACGCTTCGGTTTGACCGGGGATTGCGCGCCATCGGTGTCGGTCACATCCAGCGCTCCGCGATGTCAGGCCCCCAAAGGGTAGCACGTCTGAGCTGTGGTGCTACCGCCTCGTCTCGCGGCAGCCGGCGGCTTCGGCTTCCTCGACCGAGCAGAACCAGCGCGTGCCCTTTGAGATCTTCATCTCGATCTTCGCATACCAGCGGCTCGTCGGCTGGTGATAGATGCATTCGCCGGACCGGTTGACGTTGCCCTTGATGGTACAGTCGGGCGAGGGCGCCATCGATCCGGATGCCGACGCCAACAGGATCGCCCTGGCATTCTCCGGCGGGGTGATGGCGCCGAGAATGGCGGTCTTCTTGTTGCGGACGCGCCAGTCCCACGGCGCGATGAACGCGCCCTGCCACATCCCGGCCTTGGCCTCGCGCGCAGCCTTCTCGTCGCCCTCGTAGTCGCGCGAGAGCCGCGTCTGCGCCAGCGCCCAGCCGTTCGACACCAGCCATTTCTGGATGTCCTCGCCGTCGGCCTCGCAGCGCGCCACCGTGCGGCCGCGGCGGTCGGTGACGGCCCTGGTATGACAGCTCCAGCTCTTTCCCCCGAAGCGTTTGATCAGTTCGTCGCGCGCGGCGGCGCCGCAGGCCCAGCGCTCGCCCTTGGTATTGAGGCAGAGCTGATCGACCGCCGGCGCGTCGATGCCGCCCAAACGGATGCGGTGGTTGCCGATCTGGAGCTGATCGCCTTCGCGGATTTTCGGGACGCCGGTGATGTCGGCCGCCTGCGCCATGGCGGGGAGTGACAGAAGCAAAAGGGCGGACAGCAATCTCCGTAAATTCATCGGTAGTCCCGGCAGCAAAATGGATGCGGATAGTGCGGACAATGGGGCCGCCTTGCCAGAGCCGTAGCGTCGCATCGCTTTCAACTTCCCGTCATTGCGGAATCGTAGCCCGGATGCAGCGAAGCGCAATCCGGGGAAACTGCGTCCGCTCGCGAAACTGTCCCGGATTTCGCTTCGCTGCATCCGGGCTACGGCTTTCCGTCCACCCTTCACCATCGCCCCTCTCGCCAGCGAAAGCCCCATCAGCACAAACGCCGACGTCACCTCGGGTCCGCCGACCAGAATCCGTGTCGGCGTCTTCATCTTGTTCCACTCATAGGCCTTGTACGGCCCGTGTCTGCCGCCTTCGCCGAGCTGGGCTATGATGCAGTTAAGCGCCGGCGCGAAGGTCGCAACGTCGGCGCCGAGATGTGCCAGCGCCATCAGCGCCAGCGCGGCGTCGAACGGGTTCATCTCGCGGGCGATCAGCTCATGCTCGACATAGGCCAGCACTTTGCCACGGATGAAATCGAACGTGCCGTCCGGATCGATCGCCTGCCGCGCCGCTGATGGCAACGCCATGAACGCGGCATGGCAGCGGCCGAAATAGGCGGAGTAGAGTTCCGGCAGATAATAGATGTGCGAGCGCGGATTTCTGAACGCGCCGCTTTCGACCAGACGCCGCTGGAAGCCCAGGATGCGATGCACCGTCTCCAGCCGCGAAGGCGTCTCCAGGATCTTCCAGCGCGAAAGGTTACGGAAAGAGACTTCGAGAATATCGAGATTGAGCGTCGGGTCGAGGTCGTTGCCGTAGGGTCGGTCGCCCGCGAGATTGTCGATCCAGGTAACGACGCCGCCCTCGTAATCGATGTTGTCGTTGAGCGGCACGGTGACGCGCGGCTCGTTGGCGCCCTCGCGCACCTGGTAGCCGCGGTAGAAGTCCAGCAGCGGCTGGTCGAGGATCGGATCGGTCGAACCGGCTTGGGTAGCCGCCGAGAACGAGCACGCGGTGGTGTCACAGTCAGGCACGTAGATTCCGAAGCCGAGGTCCTGCTTGATCTGGGCGAAGAAGCGCGAGAAGCGCGGATGCGGCAGCGGTGCCAGCGCGGTAATCACGCGCACCGTCGAGCCGTCATGCGAGGACACTTCCTCGGCTGAGGTCTTCAGGCAGAAATCCACCATCTCCGAAATGGCGCGCCGCGACGCCGCGGCCTCGTCCGCAGACGCCAGCCCGGTCTCGACATAGCTCAGCAGCGCCTCGGTGAAGAAGGCGTCGTAATAGGCCGAGCGGTGGCGGATCTGCATCGGCTCCCACATCGGCTCGGCGATCCCCGTCCAGGGCGGGTTGATCAGTGCGCGGGCCGGCGAATGCGCGATGAAGATCCGCGCCAGGCTGAACAGCAGTGTCGAGTTCTTGTAGCCACGCGAGTTCAGCCCCGTCAGCGCCATCAGCATTTCGCGCCCGCCCATGTCGGGGTCGCCGATCAGGTTGAAGGCCGCATAGGTCGGGATGAAGCCGTTTTTGGCAAACGAGCCCAAGAGATGGGCGCCGCAGCGGCGGATGACCCGATCGATCTCGGCGAGGCCGGGCGCCGGGCCCGCCGCCGCCACCGGCTGCGGGGAGGGATGGTGCAGGTCGATATCGGCCATCAGCTCGGCGATCGGGGCGCCGACCGCGGCCCAGTCCGGCTCGGCCTCGTCGCGCGCCTGCCGGAGCGCCTCCTGCAAGGCGCCGAGCCGCTTCTCGTCCCGCAGCGCGGGCAGCCCGGTCCGCCGCAGCAGCGGCCGCAACGCCGGATTGCCGAGCGCGGTCCGATAGAACTTGCCGAGATGGGGGTCGCCGCCGCGGTATCTCAGCAGCACGGGATCGCAGACGTCGTACAGCGACGGGCCGTCTTTCCGCGCGGTCAGCGCCCGAAATGCGGCGCCGGCGATGGTGTGGAGGCCCATGCAGTTTCTTTCCGCCGGAACGGTGAAGGGAGGGCCGCATTAAGCATGGCATATTGCTTAAGGCGGCCACCGCCGGCCGGATCGGGCCTGCAAGCCCTTGAAAACTATACAAATCCGTAAAAAACACAATGTGATGTAGATCACTTAACTGGAATTAACCTTCCGCCAGTATGTCCGGCATCTGGCTCCATGCGCCAAATGAGGTTGTTCGGGAGGGCCTGGCAGGCTAAAAGCCCGGTTGTTGCGGTGCCGCAAATTGCGCGCAATTGGACGGCACACACCCTGCAACCCCTTCAAACCTGAACGGTCCTCACGCGACTAACTGGCGCGGTCTTGTTTGGTGCCCTTTGGACAAACTTGGGAATGGTAACGCAATGAACCTCGGTCAGCTCCGCATCTCCCGCCGCAGCCTCACCATTGCCGTTGCCTTCGTAGGCCTGGTGTCGCTGGCGATCGGCGCCCATGCGGCGTTGAACAAGCGCTCGCTCGATGCCGCCAAGGCGATCGGAACCGAGCAGACCGGCTCGATCGGCACGTCAGCCAGCCGCGTTGCGCTCGTGATCGGCAACGGCCATTACCCGGATGCGTCGGCGCCGCTCGCCCAGCCCATCAACGATGCCCGCGGCCTCACCGCAGCCCTGCGCGCCAAGGGTTTTGACGTCGACGTGGTCGAGGACGCCACCAAGGACGACATGGCTCGCGCCATTGTCCGCCTGAAGGCCAAGATCAAGCCGGACACCGTGGCGATGCTGTTCTTCGGCGGCTATGGCGTCCAGGTCGGCCGCGAGAGTTTCATGATCCCGGTCGATGCCGCGATCTGGAAGGAAGCCGACGTCCGCCGCGACGGCGTCAGCATTGAGCAAGTGCTGGACGCGATGACCGAGAAGGGCGCCAAGGCCAAGCTCGTCGTCGTCGACGCCTCCCGCCGCAATCCCTATGAGCGCCGCTTCCGCTCCTATTCCCATGGGCTGGCCCCGATCTCCGCGCCGGAAAACGCGCTGATCCTGACCTCGGCGACGCCGGGCAAGGTGGCCGATGACGGCAAGGGTCAGTACAGCGTGCTGGTGACCGAGCTCTTGAACAATTTGAATTCGCAGTCCGGCGCGGCAAGCGCCTTCAACAAGACCCGCATCTCCATCTCCCGCGCCTCCGACGGCGAGCAGGTGCCGCAGGTGTCGTCGTCGCTGCTGGAAGATGTCCGTATCGGCGGGTAGGGCGAGACCTTTCCCCACCGTCGTCCCCTGCGGAACGCAGGGACTGCGTTCGCAGGGGCGACAGCGGAATTGTAGCCAACGCCTACTTCGTATCCGCGCTCGCCGTCACCGCCCGCACCGGATCGCCTTCGCGGAGCAGCGCGCCTGCGCGCGCCACCACGATGTCGCCCTCCTGGATCCCCGAGGTGATCTCGACCTGGCCGGCCGACATCAATCCCGTCTCCACCCGCCGCGTTTCGACGCGCGCGCGCCGCACCACCTGCACCACGGTGCCGGCGGTGCCATAGAGGATGGCGGTGAGCGGCACCGAGACGCCGCAGCTCTGCCCGGTCCTGATCTGCGCGCGGCCGGACGAATTGACGAGCAGGCGGCGGTTGGTGGTGACGCCGATGAACACCTGCGCGAGCTGGCTGTTCGGCTCGACGGTGGTCGACAGCCGCCGCACCCGCCCGTCGACCTCGCCGGCGCCGATCACCTTGATCCGCGCGGTCTGGTTGACCTGAAGCTTTTGGATATCGCGCGTCGGCACCATGCCGACCAGGTCGAACTCGCTGCGCGCGATGATCGAGAACAGCGCTTCGCCCTTAGCCGAAGCCATCGCGCCGACGGAAGCCGTCGAGGCCGAGATGACGCCTGCCACCGGCGCCTGCACCGTGATCTGCCCGCCTTCGGGCAGGGTCAGCCGCGCCAGCACCTGCCCCGCGGTAACGCTGTCGCCCGCATCCACCATCACCTCGGCGACCTTCAGCCCCATCCGCTCGGGCCGGACTTGCGTCTCCTCGCGCGCAATGATGTTGCCGGACACCTCGACGATATTGGCGAAACAGAATTTCGCGGCTTTGAGAACGGTGACGGCGGCGCCCTTTGGGGCGGCGGAGTCGGGGTCCTCGGCGGCGAGCGTGGCGGAGGTGGAAAGGCAGAGCAGGCCCGCGGCAATCAAGGCAGTGAGTTTCGGCGTAAGGTCGCGCGCGCGGAGGATGGTCATCGGCATTTCGTTCCCGGTTTCGGTCTTAACCGATACCAGAAGGCCGATAGCGGAGCCAAGCGCCAAGAATCTCACCCCTCCGCCATGCTGACGGCCTCTGCCGGCGCTGCCTCTCCCGCCAGCGGAACGCCGGCCAGTTCGTCCGCGCGGGCGATGTGCCGCACGATCGCGGGATTGACTGACGAGGCATGGGTGAGCGGGAGCATATGGCCGGCGGCCGGCAAATGCCGGATTTCCGCGCCGTCCATGATCGCGCCGAGCCGCTGCACGATGCGTTGGGTGAGATAGGGCGACAGCCCGCCTGAAAACAGCAGCGTCGGAACGCGAAGTGAGGCCGCCGCGATCGCGACACTCTCTTCGGCGAACGCCGCCGTGAAATCGAACGCAAGCTTGTCAGCGCACTCGATCATGCGCAGGCGTGCGCTGGCCGGCAGCGGATCCTGCGGACCGGATCCGTTCCAGAATTCGACGAACATGTCGATCGCCTCGAGCGCCGATCCGTTCCAGAGGTCCTCGGAAACGTCACGTGCGACCTGCGCGAAACGCGTGTAAAGCCGCCGGTCCGCATCGCTCTCGCACAGCAGCGTCGGCAGCACCGGCTCGATCAGCGTCAGGCTGCGCACACGGTGCGCGAACGCCGAGCAGGTCGCAATCTTGAACGCAATCGCGCCGCCGTAGGAATGGCCGACGAGATGGATCGGGCCCTCCGCGTCGTTGAGCTGGCCGCTCAGGCATCGAACTTCCTCCGCGAGCGTCAGCGGCAGATCCGCCGCGCAGCAGCTATTGGTGCCATAGCCCGAGATGTCAGGGGCGAAGAATGGATGCTCGCGCCCGAGTTCATCGGCGAGCGTCTTCCATTGGCGGCCGGAGCCCAGCGAGCAATGCAGCGCCACGACGCAAGCCTTTTCGCGCTCTGCACGCGAGATTGGAATCACATTGGTCATTGAAATGCTCCTGGAAATGCTCCTGATTTTTATGGAGGCGCCACCAGCGGAGCCACGCCGATGGCTCCGCTGAGGTCTTGCGGGAGCGGACGTTTCACCGCTTGGTGATGACGACCTCGAGATATTCGCTGGGCACAACCATGGTGCTGTCGCCGGAGCGGTTCATGCGAACGATCAGGGCATGCAGATCGTTATGCAGCTCTTCCTGTTTCGCCGGCTCGAGGGCGGCGAACGCCTTCAGCACCGGGCCGTAATAGGTCTTGAAGATGTCGAGGAAGTGCGCCGGCGAGCGATAGCGAAACTTGAACAGGCGTGATTCCGCTTTGATCGAGCGCGCCTCGGCGTCGAACATTTCGGTCAGCCGCGCGCGCGTGCCCCACAGCGCCGGCGATTTGGCGCCGGCAGGAGGCGGCAGGTATTTGCCGAGCGTCTTGAAGACCTGTCCGATAAAGCCTTCCGGCGTCCAGTTCGCCAGGCCGATCTGGCCCTTGGGCTTGCAGACCCGCATCAGCTCGGCCGCCGCGCGGTCCTGGTTCGGCGTGAACATGACGCCGAAGGTGGAGAGCACCGTGTCAAAACTGTTATCGTCGAACGGCAGGTTTTCCGCGTCGGCTTCCCTGAATTCGATTGCCATGCCTTCCGCCGCCGCGCGCGCCTGGCCGCGCTCCAGCAACGCCGGCACGTAGTCGGTGGAGGTGACGTCGCACCACCGCCGTGCCGCGGCGAGGCTCGCCATGCCGTTGCCGGCGGCGACATCGAGTACCTTTGAGCCCGCCTTGAGATCGAGCGCCTCGCAGAGCTCTTCGCCGACGATCTGCAGCGTCGAGCCGACAATGGCATAATTGCCTGACGACCATGCGGCCTGTTGACGCGTCTTGAGGGCTGCAAGGTCGGGGGCAGGTGGGGCGGAATCGGCTTGAGTTTGCGTTGCTGCGATCGCGCTCTGAGCGGCCATCGGTGTCTCCTTTTATCGGGATCATGCGGCCACGGGAGGGGGCCGCGATGAACCAAACATGGCCCTATCAGGACCTAAAGACTGTGATGCCGGGCTGATTTTACCTTGAGACCACCCTGATTTTTCAGTGAGATGTCTCTTTCTGTGAGATTTCTCACATGTTCCCGCCGGGAAATTCGCTCTATCTCAGACCGCGTGCGGGACGAAGTGATCTATGATGACTTAACCGGGATGAAGCCGTGCAATTTCACTTTTCCAACCATGTGCTTGATGTCGACCTTCGCGAGCTGACCCGTGGCGGCGAGACTGTGGCGGTCGAGCCGCAGGTGTTCGATCTGCTGGTTCACCTGGTCGAAAACCGCGACCACGTCGTCACCAAGGACGATCTGATCGAGACAGTGTGGGATGGCCGCATCGTCTCCGAATCCACGTTGACGAGCCGGATCAACGCCGCGCGCAAGGCGGTCGGCGACAGCGGCAAGGATCAAATCATGATCCGCACCCTGCCGCGAAAAGGCTTTCGCTTCGTCGGCGACGTGCAGCCGAAGGCCGCGCATGGTGGCGAAGCGCGCACCGATGCGCCCCTGCGCCGCCACCCCGCCGCCGAACCGCTGCACCGGCAATTCCCGGCGCTCGATCGCACCGCGATCGCCGTGCTGCCCTTTGCCAATCTCTCTGGCGAGCCGGAGCAGGAGTATTTTTCGGAAGGCATCAGCGAGGACATCATCACCGCGCTGTCGAAGCTGCGCTGGTTCTATGTGATCGCGCGGAATTCCTCGTTCATCTACAAGCAAAAATCCGTCCACCACCAGCAGATCGGCGAGGAGCTCGGCGTCGGCTACGTCGTCGAAGGCAGCGTGCGCAAGGACGGCGACCACGTGCGCATCACGGCCCAGCTCGTCGACGTGGCGACCGGCAGTCACCTCTGGGCGGAGCGCTACGACCGCAATCTCGCCGACGTGTTCGCCGTGCAGGACGAAATCACCCAGGCCGTCGTCGCGGCGATCGAGCCGCAACTTTACGCCGCCGAGGATTTCCGGGCCCGGCGCAAAACGCCTGACAACATGGACGCGTGGGACCTGGTGATGCGCGCGCTATCGCATTACTGGCGCGTGACGCGGCAGGACAATCTGGTCGCGCAGGCGCTTTTGGAAAAGGCGATCAGTGTCGATCCTGCTTACGGCCAGGCGCTCAGCCTGCTGGCTTCATGCCATACGTTCAGCGCCCATATGGGCTGGCAGGAAATGTCCAGGGCCGTTCCGGTGGCGGAACGTGCGGCGCTGGCGGCAATCCGGGCCGACAGTGAGGACGCGTGGGCGCACTATGCGCTCGCCAGCGTCTATCTGTTCCACCGGCGGTTCGATGATTGCATCGCCGAATTCGAGCTGGCGCTGCGGCTCAATCCCAATTTCTCGCCCGCGCGCGGCCTCTATGGCGTTGCGCTGTCCTATCGCGGGCGCTGGGAGGAGGGCGATCGCGCCGCGCGCGAGGCGCTGAAATTCTCACCCCGCGATCCCTTTGCCGCGATCTATTGCGGCGTCGCCGCCTATTGCCAGTATGTCGGCCGCAATTACGCGGAGGCGATCCGCCTGTCGCGCGAGGCGCTGCGGCAGCGCACCGACTTTGTCGGCGCCCACCGCGTGCTGACGGCCTCATTGGGCATGGCCTGCGGCACTGACGCCGCCAAAGCCGCGCTGGAGGAACTCCGCCGCGCCCAGCCCAACATCACGCTCGCCTGGCTGGCCAGCGAACTGCCGTTCGAGCACGAGGCGGACAAGGCGCATTACGTGGAGGGGTTTAGACGGGCGGGGTTGGGATAGGGGAATAAGCCGGGTCTGGTCGAGCAGTATGCGCCTGAAAGTCAGCGGTCTTCGGGCCGCAGCATCTGCCACAGGCCCGAGCCATCGAGTATTCCAATTTTCCCAGGTGTCTCTCACGATGATGGTACGCTAAGCACACCTTGAAGGTTGGCCGGTACGGGTGTCCGCAATTGCCATCTTATGGAGATTGGCGCCTCACCTTCCCATGAGATGAAATCGACCTCTCCGCAATAAACGAAGGGCGTTGGCTTTGAGCCCGTCTTCTTGGTTGGTCGAACGAAAAGATGAATTCGCTGTCCCCGCACACCGTGATTACGGAGAAGCTGCCCATGCTTCGAGTCTTGCTTTGTCCGATTCTGACTTTGCCAGGCGAACTCTCGGTCGGATACAAAATGGTCGACGTATCGATGACTTTCGTTCATGTCTTCTTTGGCAAGGGTGACCAGAAGGAAGATCTCCGGGTCTTGGACGACGAAACCAGCGTTCCAAATCGCTGGACTAAAGGCGAGACCAAATGCCGGCGCTATAGCTTCGCGTGAATAACGTTCCCAAACCTGCAGTCTTTGAGAAACCGGGATTCGTAGCGCTTCCATTTCAAGGCCCGATGGGCCGCGCCTCAATCTTACTCGTTCGCCTCGTCCTGGCAGTCCAGCGTCATCCCCAAACCAACGATGGAGAATATCCGGCAACCGGTTCGTCTCATCATCCAGCTTTCGGACGACGTCGATACCTTTCTTTGCGATCAAGGCCTCGTATGCTTCTTCGTCTATTTGGATAGGAGCGCGTCCTTGCTCCAGGTGAAGAGCCGCAGCGGCAGCCTGAAAGAGCAAGGTCGGACCATCGCCAGCACGGGATACTCGGCAGACAATATCGCCAGTTGTGTTGCCTGAGACTTGTCGACTCAGATACTGCGCAAGCCGCCAGTCTAAGACCTCACGTAGAAGGTCTCGAAAAAGCTCGGCCTCCCCAGTCTCGAAGGTGGTGGACAAGCGATTCCCTTCGAAGCGGAAGAAAGAGACGTTGTCTGTTCCGTGTCCATCCACAAAAGCACGGATCGGATTTTCAATGAGTAAGCGGCCCAAGACTTTCGCATCGTCTATGTCGACAGAGAAGTCGTCTCGGATTTTCAGGTATCGACCGGCTAGCTTGGCAACTCCTTCTACTAGGTCGTCAATTCCAATGTCGCCAGGTATTTTCTCTCCTGAAATCATGGCAAGCAACAAAACGATCTTGTAGCTACGTGAGACCTCAGTCTTCTCAATGCTCTCCAGAAAAGCGCGGGATTTGGACAAGGCGGTAGATTCGGCCTCGCCAAGCCCATTCATGCGAGAGACGAATCCGAGCCAAGAACGTTCGCTGTTGCTGCGCGGATTATAGCCTTCGTGAAAAGCCTCAACGGCGGTTGGGCGGACGCCGTGACGCTCGACGAAGTCTCTGTAGAACGCTTCGAGTGCAGCTTCGGGCCGAGCTGGCTTCAATAGCCTTTCGAGAATCTCTATACTTTCAAGTTCGTAAGTAACGGAACATCCCTCCGGCAGATCCAACTTTTCTGAAACGATCTCATCGAGAATGCTCCTAAGGGCGCCGAGGCTGTTTGCATTTCGGTTAGCTAGAGCCGCAACCGAACGCAATTTCATGAGAAAGGAGCGGTGATTTCCTATGTAGTCGATAACTTTCAGAACTGACTTATCGGGTGCTCTGCGTAGACCTCGGCCAAATTGCTGCATCCAGATCACCGTGGATTCGGTGGGGCGCAGCATCAGAACGGTATCGATATTTGGAACGTCGACCCCTTCGTTAAAAATGTCCACTGAGAAGATAACATCAATCTCGCCGCCTGCTAGTTGCTGAAGCGAGGTAGTTCTGGGGGCACTCTCATTGCCGGCATGAACAGCAACCGAGCGCACGCCACGAGCGTTGAAGAACTCCGCCATGAAGTTGGCATGCCGTTGCGAGCAACAGAACGCAATGCACCGCTTCGCGCCGTGCTTGCGCAATTGCTCAAGAGCGTTTTGAGCGCGCGCCTCGGTGGCAACTGCCGCTGTAAGCTCCGTTGGGTCAAAGCGCGCGTTCCGCCACGGAATATTGGCGTAATCGACCACATCCGGTACGCCAAAATACTGGAAAGCGCAGAGTAGGCCAGCAGAAACGCCATCGGGTACTGAGGCCTCAAACACGACATTCTCTTGGCACAGTGCTAGCAGGTCACCACCGTCCATCCGCTCTGGCGTCGCTGTCAGTCCGAGTAAGAATTTTGGTTGGAAATAATCAATTATCCGCCGATAGGTCGTGGCTGCGGCGTGATGAAACTCGTCGATGACGATATAGTCAAAAGACGTAGGCGCGAATTCACTTAGGTTTTCTATGCGGCCTAGCGTCTGCACTGAGGCAAAAAGCAGATCCGCGCTGGCCTCTCTCTGCGATGCAATCATTCTTCCTATGGACGCATTCGGCCTGACGCGCCGAAAATTGTCGATCGCCTGATTCAGGATCTCTTCTCGATGAGCGACGAAAAGAACGCGGTGGAACTCTGACCTGTCGCTGTCGAAAGCGGAAAGCCAAGTCTTCCCCAGCCCCGTCGCCAAAACAACGAGCCCTGCGGAGAAGCCCTCTTGGCGAGTGTCTTCGAGTGCCTTAAGCGCGTCTTGCTGGATAGCGTGCGGGATCGCCATAGGAGCGGGCGCTTCTTCAGTAATTCCTGCTCCGCGCCAATCTGGAGACGTCCGTTGCGCTTCGTATCGGCGTATCCAAGCTTCATTGGCAGAGACGGCCGAATACGAATTGAAGATACTTTCGAATCCGGCTGTGATTTCCGAGAATCCGGCTCGCTCATCGCGAGAGACCACCTGGTAGTTCCATTCGATGGAATCGGTTAGCGCCGGGGCTGATATGTTTGAGCTTCCGACAAAGGCGATGCCTTCGACGTCGGTCTGAAATATATAGGTTTTTAGGTGGAAACCTCGATCCCGCGCTTCGAAGACCCTGACTGTGAAGTCACCAGTAAGGTCGTTGAGACGTCTTAGCGCCGCGGGCTCTGTGACGTTGAGGTAGTCTCCGACGAGAATCCGCGCTTTGCCTCCCCGCGCCAAAAAGTCTCGAAGATGCGCGACGATCATCCGTGCGCCGCTGTCGAGCAGAAAGGCGACGGCAATATCGCAGATAGTTGACCCATCGAGGTGGAGTAGTAGATGCGGCAACAAAGGGTCGGTGCCGCCTTTCACGAGCTTTTGGGAGATGGCAATTCCAGAACGAGTTTCGTGGACAGCAAGGTAATTAGCTTTGTCCGGAATCACATGCCGCACCCCACCGCGAGGGTCGGCTACATCGCCGGCATAGCGCGGGATAATGTGCAAATGAAAATGGAAGACCGTTTGACCGGCGGCCGTGGCTTGATTGAAGCCGACGTTGAAACCATCTGGGCGGAATCGCTCAGAGATGATCCCCTGACCCTGATCGATCGCTAACCAAATGGCAGCCCTCTCGGCTGAGGTTAGATCCGGCCAAGTTGCCACATGACGTCGGGTAATGATGAGAAGGTGACCCGGACTCGCGGGAAAACCATCCCAGATTGCGGTCACGAGGTCGTTTGAGAAAGCGATGCGACTTGGATCAATCGAACAAAACGGGCAACTTGGTAAGCTTAAAACGTTTGCTGGCATTGCCAGTCTGTCTCCACAATGCGTTCCCGGCAATCGACGAGTCCGGCTTCAAAATCGAGCCCAGATGAAACAAGCGTCACTTAGCTGATTGGCAAGATGTCGGCAACGGTTAGTCAGAGGGAGGTTCGGCTGGAAGCACTCGCTGCAGACTAGGAAGATCAGATTGCCCACTCAACTTGCTTGTCGGGCAAATCACCAAAAGTCTGTCAATCCGCTCGTGCGAAAATAATTCGCGTCGTGATTGACCCAAATCACCCGTACAACTCCGGCCATCCCGTCCCATCAAGAGGGGCGTATCGCGATCGTCACGGACGTTGGGTGCGGGATGCGATGGACGCGGCAGCGTCGGGCGTGCGAGGGGTTGCAGGGCGGATTTCCGTGAGCGACCATCCGGCGCGCAGACGACCGGCGCTTAAACGCCTTCGCCAGAATTTCGGTCGGCAGCACATGAGCCGGTCGAAGGTATGGCGTGAGGAAGCTGCGTACGGCAAAGGCGTGTGGTCCTGGCACCCGTGGCTGGTGTCAAGCTGATGGAGATTTGTCGGGCCCAACCGGGCTTCGGCTGGTCGCCAATCCGTCAGCGACGGTGGCAAGAGGAATTCGTCGCCGGGGAGAGCGCGCTATAAGCCGTAAAACCATTGCGCAGGGAAGGCCGGGTGTTCCGGCGCACCTTGCGGTCACCCGTGTGCATTTTTGCGCACGATCGCGGGTGCTGAGGGCACCCGGCTTTCCCTGCGCCCTCTGAGTTTTCGAGGGCGAAACGAAATTGCAAATCCTCGGGCGCATGGCGCCGCGGGATGGTTGCTGCTGTTTGATATCAAGGGCAGTCCAGTAGGATGGGTAGAGCGAAGCGAAACCCATCGAGCGTGCCATCCATCACGGATGATGGGTATCGCTTCGCTCCACCCATCCTACAGTTCTGCGCTGCATGGCGGGCACGCTGCGCTTTGCTCACCCTACAAACTGCCTACGAATTTTTCATCCGCCTTGCCGCCGCCGCCGCATCGACGACGTTGTCGACTTCCTCGCGCCAGCTCATGATCTCCGCCGCAAGAATCGGATGATTGAACCCCTTCAGATTCAAATCGTCGATCGGCCGCCCTTCCACCCACGGCTCGACCATGCCGTAGACGCGCCTGGACACCACGATCTGGTTGGCCTTGGCTTCGTCGCACAGCCGCGACGCCAGATTGGTGACGCTGCCGATTGCGGCGTATTCCAGCCGCTGCTCGAAACCGATCTGGCCGAGCGTCGCATAGCCCAGCGCGATGCCGATGCCGAAGCCGAGATTGTGGCCGCGGTTGCGCCACTTCTCGGTGAGTTGCCCGATGGTGTCGCGCATCTCGACAGCCATGCGAACGGCGCGCGCGGTATGGTCGTCGAACTGGATCGGCGCGTTGAACAGGATCATCACGCCGTCGCCGGCATAGCGGTCGAGCGTGCCTTCATACTTGAAAATAAGTTCGCCGAGCGCTGCGTGATATTCGCGCAGCACGTTCATCGCCTCTTCCGGCTCGGTCGTCTCGGTGAAACTCGTAAAACCGCGCAGATCGCAGAACACCACGGTGACTTCGCGGCGGTGGCTGTCGAGCAGGCCCTCATGACCGTCGGAGGAGGCGATCAGTTGCGCCACCTGCGGCGCCAGGAAACGCTCCAGCCGGCGGATACGTTCGATCTCGCCGAGCTGCGTCTCGACGCGTTCCTCCAGCGAGCGATTCCAGTCCCTGAGCTGGTCGGTCTGTTCCTGCAGCTTGTCGGCCTGCTCGCGCACGATGTCGTTGGCGGCCAGCAGCTCGCGGCTCTTGTGGTCGACCTCGGTGAACAGCCGCGCATTGCGCATCGCCAGCACCGCCTGGTGCGCAAAGGTCTTCATCAGCCCGATCAGGTTGGCGGAAAATTCACCGGCGTTCTGCCGCAGCACCACCAGCGAGCCCAGAATGCCGGTCTGGTCGACCAGCGGCACCACCAGCACCGAGTTGAAGCCGGCTTCGATCGCGACATCGCGCAAGGGATGCTCGGGCATCGTGCCGAGCTGGGGTATCGCGATCGGCTCGCCCGCGGTGGCGGCTTCGCCGAGCGGGGAGTTGTCGGCGTCGATGGCGCGGTGGCTGCCTTCGGCCGCCTTGTCGATGCCGATGGATTCGGCGAGGCTGAACTGGTGGTTGCCGGCGTCATAGCCGTAGATCAGCACGGCGTCGGCATGGGTGATTTCCAGCGCACGCGCGGCGACGGTGGGCAGCACGGCGTTGAGGTCGAGCGAGGAGGCGACCGCGCGGCCGACTTCCTCGAGCACCTTGAGCTCGTTGATCGATTGCGCCAGATCCCGCGTCCGTTCCTTCACCTTCTCTTCGAGGCCGGAATAGGTCGCGGCCAGCTGCCCGGCCATGCCGTTGAACTGGTTCGCCAGCTCTTCCAGCTCGTCCGACGTCTTCACCTCGATGCGGTGGCCGAAATCGCCGGCGCCGAGACGCCTGGCGCCGGCCTGCAGCGCCGTGATCGGCACCAGCATGCGCCGCGCCATGATGGTGCCGGCGATGATCGCGACCACGAGGCCGAGCGCGATCAGCAGTGCGATCCGCGCCAGTTGATCGCGGATCGGCGTCAGCGCCTGCGCGGTCTCCTGTTCGAAGAACACGTGCCAGCCGAGCTTCGGCACCACGCTCGATGTGGTCAGCACGGCGTTGCCCCTGGCATCGGTGCCCGACGCCGGCGCCACGCCGCCGGGCTTGCTGACGGCGGCGACCTGCGGCAGCGCCGACAGATTCTTGCCGACCTCGGGCCCGGTTGAGGAGGCGGCCAGCACGTCGCCCCTGGAATCGGTGACATAGGCAAACGCCACCTTGCCAACCTGGGCATCGATCAAAAACTCCGACAGGAAATCAAGGTCGACCTCGGCGACGGTGATGCTGCCATCGGCATGCGACAGTGCGATCGACATGAACGGCCGCTCACCGCGGAAGTAGGCCGGCGCAAAGCTGGTGCCGCGCGAGACGGTTTCGGTCAGCCTCACGTCGCGGGAGAAATCGGCGTTGCTGCCGAGCGTGACGGTCTGGCGCGTCATGCGGAGCTGTTCGCGGCCCTGGGCATTGAGCAGCGAGAGCTGGCTGACCTGCGGCACCTGCCGCAGCAATTGGGTGTAGTCGGCGCGGCGCAAGTCGGTGGTGTTGGAGGAGGCGCGCGTCACCCAGGAAATCTGCCGATCGAGGTCGGACAGGGATTGCTGGATTCGCTTGGCGGTCGCTTCCGCCTTCTCGCTCATGCCGTCGTTCAGCGAGCTCTTGATGCCGCGATAGGTGATCCAGATTTCCATCGCGCCGTTGACCGCCAGCACGAACACGACAAGGCCGACCAGCGCGACGACGTATTTGGCGAACAGGCCTTCGCGCAGGAACCCTGCTCTGTCCTTGACCTCGTTCATCCGGACCCTCGTGCCGGCCCACGCTGGGCGCGCGCATCGGTTTGTCACTGGCGCCGGCCTGTCTCGGCAGCCCCGGCATGAGGGTCTGTCTAGCACGAATTGGAGGGCGGAGCTGTGAGCCCGCCGACATGGTTAGCCCCGATATTAGGCAGGAATCGCGAGGGATCCGTCGTGCCCGGGCTTGTCCCGGGCATCCACGTCCTTCGAGCTGGCTGACGGCAAGAACGTGGATGGCCGGGACAAGCCGGCCATGACGGCGTCAGCGAATTCTGGATGGTCGGTTCACCGGTTGAACAACTGCCGCAAGACCTCGTTCATTGGCTGACTGTCCTGCTGGGCGGTCGTATCGCTCGGCACCGCGGGGGGAGCGGGCTCAGCCGGGCCGGTCTCGGTCGGCGCGGCCTCGGCCGGCGCCTGTGCGGGCGAGGCGGGGCTCGGGATGCTGCGTTGGCCGCTCGGCCGCCCACCGCCCTGATTCAATCCGCCCAGGCCCTGCTGCAAGAGATTGCCGATGGTCTCGCCGAGCTGGCCGCCGAGCGGACCAGCCGGCTGCTGGCTGCCAGCCGCGCCCTGTCCGCCGGCACCGCCCTGTTGTCCGCCGGCCGCCCCCGGCTGTCCGCCGAGCAGATTGCCGAGCGCAGCCCCGAGGCCCGCGCCGTTCTGGCCGAACAGGCCCTTGCCCATTTCCTTCAGCTTGGCATAGGCGGCGTCGGGATTGTCGAGGATACCCTGCATCTCCGGATAGATCCGTGGGCTTCCCCACGGGCCCGCGATCATCACGGGAATACCGAGCCCGACCGGATCGCCGGCGCGGCCCTGGCCTTCGGTGGTCATCACGAGCTTCGGCTCGACGCGGAACCCGATCTGCTTGGTGCCGAGGTCGATGGTGCCTGCACCGGTCATCTTGACCAGCGGGCCGACCAGATTGAGATCGGTGGTCTGCGCCTGGCCTTTGTCGATCTTGAACGATGCCGACAATTGCGAGAGATCCGTCGCCTTCTCCTCGCTCTCCTGCCAGCCGGACAGGGTGCTCGCCGTCAGCGAGCGGATCATCTGCGCGACGTTGAGCCCCTTGATCGCGCCGTCCTGGAATACGACGAAGGCGGTGCCGGCCATGTTCGACATGATCGCGCGCTGGCTGGTGCCGGAGGAGCGCACGCTGACCTTCGCCTGCATCTTGCCGTCGATCCTGTCGAAATCGGCGAGGCCCTGCAGCAGTGGAAGCGCGCGCACGCCGGTGAGATCGGCCCGCATCGTGTAGCTGGGATTGGCGGTGGAGACGTCGACGGTCAGATCGCCATTGGCGTTGCCGTCATAGGCGCCGAGGTTGGAAACCTGCGCCTTCAGGACGCCGCTTGCGAGCGTGGCGTCGATCGCGGCGGGAGTGAAACGCGCGTCGCCGATCTTGAGCTCGGCCGCGGAAATGCGCGCCTGCAGGTCGATATAATTGAGGCCGTTGACGTCGATCGTAGCACTGCTCCAGGGCTGGCCTGAGGAGGGCTGGCCTGCGGAACTGTCGGTGCTGCGCGTCATCGCGACCGCGAGCTTCTGGAAATCGAGGTCGAGCTTCACCAGCGGCTTGCTCGACAGATCGAACGAGGCCCAGCCGTTGAACGCGCCGTCGCCGAGCGCACCGGTGACGCCGTTGATCATCACGACCGAGCCGTTGAGGCGGGCTTCCGCCTTGGCCGTGAGCGGGGCGCGCAACAGGCCGGGCGCGTCGATCCTGATCTCGGCCGGGATATTCTGCCGCTCGATCGGGGCTGCGGGCGGCGCCGCCTTGATCTCGAATTTCACCGGATGGCCGCCGCTGCTGCGGGCACTGCCTGACAGCACGACCTTGCGGTCGGAATCGATTGATATGTCGGCGTTGACGGTCTCGATCCTGTTCTCGACGCGGTCGCGCAGGTTGGAGAACACGATGGTGCCGCTGGTGACGCTGATATGCTCGATCGAAAAGGCATCAGCCGCCTTGCCGGCCGCGGGCTTCGAGGGCGAACTGGCGTCCCTCACGCGTTCGCGCCGCAGCGGCAAGTTCACCACCGGGCGGATGACGACGAGCTCGGTGATATGCGGCTTGCCGGCCCACAGGCTCGCGAGCGTCACGTCCGCCTCGATGCTTGAGGCCGTGAAGCGATGGTTGATGTCGCGGTCCTTCGGATCCTGCAGCGTGACATCGTTCAGCGTGATGTTGAGCGATGGCCACAGGCCGATCCTGGCGCCGCCATTGATGGCGAGCTTGTAGCCGGTCTCGCGCTCGACCCGCTCCTGGATCTGCGCCGTCAGGAAGCCTGACGGGATGCCGATCACCAGCAGCAGCGCGATGACGACGACCACGGCGCCAATGGCGGCGCCGGCAATTTTCAGTGCTTTCATATCGACATTCCAGACCGCGCAAGCGGCACTTATTTCGGTGGTGCAAGACGCGGGCGCAACCGGTCAGATGAGCTTACCCCGGAAAGGGGTGGGGCCCAAAGAAGCCAAAAATATTCCGGGGCTACTGCAAAGTTATGTGACTTATGACACACTCATGGGGCGGGGAATCTTGCTAACGGCTCTGTGGGGTGGCCGGGACCAATCTGGAAGGCAATACAATGAGCAAACAGGCCGAATTTGCGGTCATTTTGAAAATGAACCCGATGTTTGCGGATTTGGGCGCCGATGAATTGCAGCGCATCTCCGGCCTTTGCCACACCGAGCAACTCGGCCTCGGGCAAATGCTGTTCCAGAAGGGCGATGCCGGCGACGCGCTGTATGGCGTGCGACGCGGCCAGATCCGGATCGAGACCGGCGCCTCCGACGGCAGCCGCCTGACGCTAAATTTCATGGGTCCCGGCGATCTGTTCGGCGAGGTCGCTGTCCTTGATGGCGAGAGCCGCACCGCGGACGCCACCGCCGGCGAGCCGTCGGAACTGTTCGTGCTGCGGCGCGAGGATTTCCTCGCCTTCCTGGAACGCGAGCCCAAGGTCGCGATCAAGATCATGATGCTGTTGTGCCAGCGCATCCGTTGGCAGAGCGAGCGGATGGAGGAATCGGTGCTGCAGCCGCTGCCGGTTCGCCTGGCGCGACGGCTCGTTGCGCTTGCCTCCGATTTCGGTTCGGAAGTTCACATCTCGCAGGAACAGCTCGGCGTTTTCGTCGGGGCTGCCCGCGAAAGCGTCAACCGTCAACTCCAGCTCTGGCGCAAGGACGGCATTCTCGACCTGCAGCGCGGACGGATATTGCTGCAGAACATGACCAAGCTGACGGCGGTGGCGCGGAACGAGTAGGGCGCGCAGTTTCGTAGCCCGGATGGAGCGCAGCGAAATCCGGGGCCGATACTCGTGCATTCCCGGATTTCGCTTCGCTTATCCGGGCTACATTGCATTCTCACTCCGCCGCAGGCGACATCGCCGGTGGGCCCTTGGCTGATGGATCGTTGTGACGATCCGATCCGTGGCCTGCTTCCTCCGTCTCGCCGCTTGACACCAGCAGCTTCTTGCCCAGCCGCCAGCACAGCGCGCCGATATCGTCCATCACCATGAACATCGCCGGCACGAACACCAGCGACAGGATGGTGGAGAATATGAGACCGCCGATCACGGCGAGCGCCATCGGCGAGCGGAATTCGCCGCCGGCGCCAAACGCCAGCGCTGACGGCATCATGCCCGCGGCCATCGCGATCGTCGTCATCACGATCGGGCGTGCCCGCTTCATGCCGGCGTCGATGATCGCCTCGTCGCGCTTCTTGCCTTCGCGGATCGCCGTAGTCGCGAATTCGACCAGCATGATGGCGTTCTTGGTGACGATGCCCATCAACATCAGGATGCCGATCCAGACCGGCGTGGTGAGTTGCTTGCCGGTCAGCAGCAAGGCTGCGATCGCGCCGCCGATCGAGAGCGGCAGCGAGAACAGGATGGTGATCGGCTGCAGGAAGGTGCCGAACAACAGCACCAGCACAGCATAGACCATCATCAGGCCGGCGGTGATGGCGGTGGCAAAGCCTTCCGACAATTCGTTGAGGCTCTCGGCGTCGCCCGACGGGCTGACCTTCACGCCCTTGGGCAGGCTCTTCATGACCGGAAGGTCGTAGATCATCCTGGTGGCGTCGCCGAGCGCTGCGTTGCCGACGAGGTCGGCCGCGACGGTCGCCTGCCGTTCGCGGTCGTAGCGGTTGATGCTGGTCGGGCCCTGGTCGAGCTGGATGTCGGCGACAACCGACAGCGGCACGCCGCCGCGCTCGCCGCGCTGGCCGAGCGGCACCCGCAATTGCTGCAGCATCTGCAGGTCGCTGCGCGCACTGTCCTCGAGCTGGACCCGGATCGGCACCTGACGGTCGCCAGCATCGAATTTTGCCAGCGCCGGCCCGACGTCGCCAATGGTCGCCACACGAATTGTCTGCGACAGGCTCTCGGTGGAGACGCCGAGCCGCGCCGCCAGTTCGGCCCGCGGCCGGATACGCAGTTCGGGCCGGTCGAGGGAGGTTTCCGAAATCACGTTGGCGATAATCGGAATCCGCTTCATCTGCGTCGCCAGCTCGCTGGCGACGTTGTTGACGATGTTGCTGTCGACGCCGGTCACGACGAGCGAAATCGCGCGCAGGCCATTCTCGTCGAGGAACCAGAAGCGGATGTCCGGAACGTTCTCCAGTTCCTGGCCGATCTCGAGTTCGAGTTGCCGCTGGGTGATCTTGCGATCGGCCTTCGGCGTGTAATTGATGATCAGCGCAGCGCGGCGCACTTCCTGCGTTCCCGGCGGCACGCGGCCGCCATCGACGAAGATGCTCTTCACCTCGGGGCGCTTGCGCAGGCGGGCGACGATTTCCTCCGTCACCTTCTCGGTATAGGCGAGCTGCGAGCCGGGCGGCAGCTCCATCGCCAGCAGCGAGCGCGCGGTGTCCTGCGCGGGCAGGAAGCCTTGCGGCAGCAGCGTAATGCTCCAGATCGAAGCCGCGAAGACGCCGAAGCCGATCAAGACGGTGATGAAATAGTGCTTCACCGACCAGGTCACGAGCCGGGTGTAAACCTGCAGGATACGTCCGGGCGGCGGATCCTCGTGCGGGTGATCCTTGAGGAAGTAAGCCGCGAGCACCGGCGTGACGAAGCGCGCGGCAAGCAGCGAGAAGAACACCTGCACCGATACGGTGATGCCGAACTGCTTGAAGAACTGCCCGGCAATACCGGACATGAAGCTGGCGGGCGCGAAGATCGCGATGATCGTCAGCGAGATCGCGATCACCGCGAGGCCGATTTCGTCGGCGGCTTCGAGTGCCGCGCGATAGGGCGATTTGCCCATGCGCATATGGCGCACGATGTTCTCGATCTCGACGATGGCGTCGTCGACCAGAATACCCGTCGACAGCGTGATGGCGAGGAAAGAGACCAGGTTCAGCGAGAAGCCGAGAAGATCCATCGCCCAGAACGCCGGGAAGATCGACAGCGGCAGCGAGATCGCGGCGATGATGGTGGCTCTGATATCGCGCAGGAACAGCAGCACGACGATCACCGCAAGGATTGCGCCCTCGAACAAGGTCGAGATCGCCGCATCGTAATTGCCCTTGGTGAAGTCGACCGAGGTATCGATCAGCTTCAGATCGACATCGGGATAGGCGACTTTCAGCGCATCGATGCGCTTCTGCACGGCGGCGGCAACCACGACGTCGCTGGCGCCCTTGGAGCGCTTGATGCCGAGCGCCACCACCGGCTCGCCGTTGAAGCGGGCAAAGGTGCTGCGATCGGCGATGGTATCGGTGACGGTGCCGAGATCGTCGAGCCGCATTTCCCCGCCGCCGAACAGCGGGATCATGGTGCCGGCGAGCTCGTTCAGCGTCTTGGCACCGGCCAGCGTACGGATCGCCTGGTCGTTCTTGCCTATTTGGGCGCGGCCGCCAGCGACGTCGACATTGGTGCCGCGCAGAATCTGGCTGACATTGACGGCGGTGAGGCCGGCGGCCTGCAGCCGGTCGGGATCGAGCGAGACGAGAATTTCGCGCTCGACGCCGCCGATGCGCTCGACTTGCGCCACGCCGCGCACGCCCTGCAGCGCGCGCTTGACGACGTCGTCGACGAAATAGGAAAGCTGCTCCGGCGTCTTGCCGGGCGAGATCGCGGCATAGGTGACGATCGGCAGGCCGATCACGTCGACGCGCTGGATCAGCGGCTCGTTGACGTTTTGCGGCAGGTTGGAGCGGACGCGGGTGACGGCGTCCTTGACGTCATTGAGAGCGCGGTCGGTGTTGGTCTCCAGCGCGAACTGGATCGTGGTCACCGACAGGCCGTCGGTGATCGACGACGAAATATGCCGCACGCCTTCGACGCCGGATACGCCGTCCTCGATGGTCTTGGTGACCTGCGATTCCAGCTCGGCGGGAGCGGCGCCGAATTGCGCGACCGCGACCGAAATCACGGGGATGTCGGCGCTCGGCAGCCGCGTCACCGCGAGCTTGGTGAAGCTGACCCAGCCCAGCACCAGCAGAATGATCGAGAAGACGATCGAAGGCAGCGGGTTCCGGATCGACCATGCCGAGATATTCAAAGCCATTAGCGTGCCCGCGTGCGCTCGAGTTCATCGGCGAACATGGTCTTGACCTGGTCGCCGTCATGCAAAGAGGTGCCAGCATCGGCCACGACGGTTTCGCCGACGTCGAGGCCTTCAAGAATTTCGGTGGAGGTTTCGGAGGTCAGGCCGACGCGTACTCGTCGCGTCTCGATGGTGTTGCCTTTCACGACCTGTAGCGTCAGGCGGTCGATGGCGGTACGCGGGACGGCGACGCCGCAGGAGCGCTTGGCGTCGATATTGGCGCGGGCAAACATGCCGACCTTGAGCGACGGATTGTTGTTCAGCGAAATCCGGACCTTGCCGAGCTGGGTGGTGCGGTCGATCTGCGGCGAGATCTGCCGGACCTTGCCGACGACATCGGGCGCGTCGTCACGGCTGATGCGCACCGTAGCACCCGGATTGAGCTTGAGCAGATGAACGCTCGGCACTTCGGCCTCGAGCTCGATTTCATTGTTCACTGAAATACGGAACATCGGGCCTGCCTGTGGCGAGGCCGGCGCGCCGACCGCGGTCCTGGCTTCGGTGACGAGGCCGGCAGCGGGCGCGCGCAGCGAGATCGGCCCCTGTCGGCCGCCGGGAGCTCCGGGCTGCTGCGGCGGCGCGGTGAGGCGCGCCAGTTCCTGATTTTCGGTGACCGTGTCGCCTTCCTTGACGAACAGGTCGGTGACGCGGGAGCCCTCCTGATCGACGCCGACCTGCGCTTCGCGGCGCGGCACGATAAAGCCGGTGACCCGCACCATGTCGGAGAAGCAGGCATTGGTAGACTTGGTCACGATCACCAGCGCCTGGCCCGGCGCGTCTTTTTCTTCCGCGCGCGGACGGTGCTCGAACCAGTAATAGCCGACGGCGAGAGCGGCAACGAAAGCCACTCCGAGCGCAGGTTTGAGATATTCGGAGAATTTCATCGCCGGATCGATCCAGACTGGAAGTCAAATCAAACAGGGCGCATTTGGCCGGCCGAAGGCCTGCAATGGAGCCCAAAACGAATACGTCCCGCACGGGTGCTGCGGGACGTATTGTAGCCGGAAACTATTGGTCGGCGCCACGCCCTTAACTTGCAACGCCTTATTTGCAAGGCCTTATTTGGATGCGTTCGACGCCGTGGATTTGTTTTCCATGTTCACGACCTGTACGCGGCGGTTCACTTCCGCCATCGGCTGACCCGGATCCTTGAGCTTGCTCTTGCCGTATCCGACGGTGACGAGATCGGTGCCGTTGATGCCATATTTGTCGACGAGATAGCGCTTGATCGCGTCGGCGCGGCGCTCAGAGAGGTCCTGGTTATAGGTTTCGCCGCCGGCCGCGTCGGTATGGCCTGCGACCACGAAGGTCGAGCCTTTGAGATCATTGTTGGTGAGCGCGCGGCCGAGCGCCTGAACCGACGGCAGCGACTTCGCGCTGATATCGGCCGAGTTGTAGTCGAAGTTGATCTCCAGATCGATCTTCGGCTTGTCCTTGACGATGGCGGCGATCTCTTCGCGTTCGGCGATCGAAAGCGAACGCGTAGAGCGGCCGCGGATCTTCTGGACGAACTTGCCCTCGGCGGCGGTTACTGCCGGGTCGACGACGGTCTGCGGACCGGTAGAAAGGCCGCGGGTCAGCGGCTTCTTTTCCGGCGCCAGCGCGCGGACGATCTGATCCTCGGTGACGTTCTTTTCCTGGGCGAGGGCGGTTCCCGTACTGAAGGAAATTGCGGCGCCGAGCGCCGCAACCGAGACGATTGCGGTAAAGGTTTTCGCTGCCGAGATAGTTGCCATTGCCAGTCCCCTCCTGCGCGGGCTTCCCGCGCGGTTCCAACGTCATTCAAAATGGGCTGCCGGACCCTTGGATCGCGGCCGGCTGCTTTGCTTTAGTCTGGGCGCCCCGCCACAGGGTTCGAGAGGCCGCCAGCCTTCATCCAAAAAAATTCGTCACTGCACCCCGTAATCAGCGAATTCCTTGACGATATTGGGGTCCATCGCCTTCGCGTTGTTAATATCCAGGTCGCCTTCCGAAATCGAGCCGTTGCGTTTCTTGGCAAGACCCCGACCATACAGCGACGACGTCAATCTCGGGTTGATCTTGAGGGCGGCATCGAAATCAGCAATTGCATTCTTGTTCTGGCCGCTCTTCAGGTTGACGAGGCCGCGGCTGTCGAGCGCGTCGACGAAATTCGGTCGCAGCCGCAGCGCCTCATTGCAATCCTTCAAGGCCGCCTGCAGGTCGCCGATCACCGTGCGCGCCCAGCAGCGGTTGTTGAAGGCTTCCACATCCTTCGGGTTCAGCCGAAGCGAATTGTTGAAGTCCTTGATGGCGAGTTCGTAGGCGCCTTTGCTCGCATAGACCTGCCCGCGCCGGTACAGCGCGGCTGCATCGTCCGGATTGTCGTTGAGCTTGGTGGTCAGGCTCTTGATGGTCGGGTCGTCGGCAAGCGCGACCACGGTCGGGCTGGGGCTCTCGGCCGGCTTGGCCGGCGGTGGCGGCGGAGGAATCGCAGCTTCAACCGGCTTTGGCGAAGCGGGCGGCGGCGGTGGTGCCGGTGCGGCCACCGATGGGGGTGCGGGCGCTGGCGCTGGAGCAGGAGGCGCCGCAGGCGCCGTGGCCACTGGTGGGGTTGCTGGCCGCGGGCCTGAGCCGCTGGGGATGAAGGAGAAATCCTCGGCGAGCGACGACGAAATCCACGGCACCTGTTCCTGGCGCGAGACGCGGGTCACGCCGACACGGGTGCGATTCAGCGTTTCCTCCGCCATCAAATCGGGGGTGCGGATTTCCTTCAGCAGCTCTTTTACGAACAGGCTGCGGTCGCTGCCATTGTCGGAAACGACGGACGAGAGCGCGGCCGAATACATCACCAGTGTGCCGTTCGGCGCAATCACCGGCGCAAGGCCGGCGGAAAAGCTGCGGAACCGGCGCTCGAACGGATTGCGCCTGCTGGCATCGATCAGCGCGATCTTGACGCCGGCGCCGCGGCTGTTGATCTCCCCCAGCACGGTCTCGAGGCTGAAACCGTCACGGCGGACGTCGGGCTCGGTCCAGATCTGGGCATCGACGGGGATCATGTAGCTCTGGCGGCTCGATTGCACGCCAAAGCCGGAGAAGAATATCAGCGCGACGGAGCCCGGCTTGATCTTGCCATACAGGCGCTCGAAGGCGCGGCGCATCTGCTCGCCGGTCAGGTTCTCGCCGATATCGACATTGAAGCCGTCGCGCTTGAGCTCTTCGGCGATGTCGCGCGCATCGTTGATCGGCTCCTTCAGCGGCGCCTCGGCGTCCGGATATTTCGCGTTGCCGATGACCAGCGCATAGCGCTCACCGGCGGCGAACGACGGGGCTACCGACGCGACTGAAAAAAACAATGTGAGGAGCAATGCGAGGCGGATTTTCATAATGACGGCAGTCCAGATCACGGCAGTCCAGCCAAAATAGCGCCGATGCCAGCTCGCGCCGCGGCGACCTTACTCTACGCTATCGGCATTATCAAACCGCGCCCGCGGTCAGTCAACGGCTTGCGATGTCGTCACTAATTGCGACAATTGACCGCGACAGGGCTTGGGCGGATGAAGGGAATAAAATAAAAGCGTCCGTCATGGCACGACCGCGGCGCGCGATTTTGGTCGGTGCCGGCGGTTCCCGATCAGGCCGACGATCCTTCGCGCATGTATCCGGCTTCACGTCCCGGCACGACCGTCACGGCCAGCGAAAACAGGCTATCCGGCGCGCTACGGCCCGTCAGCTCTATCGCTGCCGCTCGTCACCTGTTTTCGCCGGCGGCTCCACCCCGGCGGCAATGTGATCCGTCTCACATAGCGTTCTGCACTGTCACGCGGCTGCCATGGCCTTCCGGGGTTTGACCTTTGCGGATGACAATGGCTTGTTGCCGGCATCGGCCAATCCAAACATCCAAGAAAAAAGTGACACCGATGGGAAATGCCTACGAAATCTACGCGCTGCGCTATGCGACGATGTCGCCGCGCACCCCCCATTTGAATTTTCTGATCCCCGACCCGCACGAGACCACGGCGCAGGACCTGGATTATTTCGTCTGGCTGATCCGTGGGGCCGGCCGCGACATCCTGGTCGATACCGGCTTCAATGCCGAAGAGGCGAAGGCGCGCTCGCGCAAGCTCACGCTCAATCCGGTCGACGCGCTGGCGGATTTCGGCGTTGCCGCCGACACGATTCGCGACGTGATCGTCACCCATCTGCATTACGACCACGCCGGCAACCTCGATCGCTTCCCGAACGCGCGGTTTCATCTGCAGGACCGCGAGATGAGCTACGCGACCGGGCGCTGCATGTGCAATGGTATGCTGCGACATCCGTTTTCGGTCGAGCACGTCACGACGATGGTGCGCCATGTCTATGGCGAGCGTGTCACCTTTCATTCCGGCGATGGCGAGGTCGCGCCTGGCGTGACGGTGCATCGCGTCGGCGGCCATTCCGATGGGTTGCAGGTGGTGCGCGTGGAAACCGCGCGCGGGCCGGTGGTGCTGGCGTCGGACGCTTCGCATTACTACGCCAATCTGCACAAGCGCAGCCCGTTTCCGATCGTCTATAATGTCGGCGACATGGCGCAGGGCTGGGAAATCGTCGAGCGGCTGGCCGGCCATCCCGACCGGTTCATCCCCGGCCACGATCCGATCGTGAGCGAGATCTATCCGCGCGCCAGCGACAAGGTCGATGCGTTCGCGCTGCACCTGGCGCCATCGCGATCGTTCGTGAAATAGGTTCAAGAAGGGCGATGTCGGAATACAGGACCATCGGGTTCATCGGCCTCGGCGTGATGGGCGAGCCGATCTGCCGCAATCTGGTGAAGAAGAGCGGCAGGCGTGTCCTTGCCTTTGATCTGTCGCCGGAGCCGTTGGCGCGGCTGCGTACCGAGGGCGCCGAGATTGCGGGCTCCGTTGCCGACGTGATCAAGCAAAGCGATTTACAGTTCCTGTGCCTGCCCAGCGCCAAGCATGTGCGCGCGGTTTTCGAAGGCGACGGTATCCTCAAGAACATCAGGAGCGGGCAGGTCATCGTCGATCTCGGCACGTCCTCGGTCAGCCAGACCCGCGATTTTGCCAGGCAGTTGCAGGCCAAGGGTGCCGCCTGGGCCGATGCGCCGATCGCGCGCACGCGACAGGCAGCGCAGGACGGCACGCTCAGCGTGATGGTTGGCGCGACGCCTGCGCTTTACGCCGACATCGAGCCGCTGATCCGCTGCTTTGCGACCGATGTCACCCATTGCGGCGAGGTCGGCGCGGGACAGGTCACCAAGATCCTCAACAACATGGTGCTGTTCGAGACCGTCAATGCGCTGGCGGAGGCGGTCGCGGTCGCCAAACATAATGGCGTCGATCCAAAACTGCTGCTCGATACGCTTTCAAAGGGCTCGGCCGACAGTTTTGCGCTACGCAATCACGGCATGAAGGCGATCGTGCCGGGCAATTTTCCGGAACGCGCGTTCTCGACCGAATATGCGCTGAAGGATTTGTCTTACGCGCTGGAGCTGGCGTCCGACGCCGGCATCAGAATTCGCGGCGCGGAGCTGATGGCCAAGGTGTTGCAGGAAGCCATCGATGCCGGTTCGGGGAATAATTATTTTCCTGTGATCGCGAAGTATGTTGGTGATCGCAATGGAGCCTAGATCCAACCGGAGACAACCATGATCCATCGCTTTGCCGGGCTCACGCCTACCCGCAGCCGCGCCGTCGCTTACAACGATCTGGTTTTCACGGTGGCGGTCGCGCCCGATCCGGTCAGTCCCTCGATTGGATGTATGAGCAGAGCGCAAAGGCGCTCGCCCGCATCGACGAAAGCCTCGCGCTGTGTGGCACGGACAAGAGCAAGATCCTCTCGGCAATCGTCTATATCACCGACATCAAGCGCAAGGCCGAGATGAACCGCGCCTGGGACGAATGGGTCGATACCAAAAATCCGCCGATGCGCGCCTGCATCGGCGTCGATCTCGAACCGCCGCACATCGTGGAGATCGTGGTGACGGCAGTGAAGTGAGCCGGTCAGTAAGCTTCCTTCGCATCGGCCTCTTCGCTGGTCTGCACCAGTTCGAGGCTCGCCTCGATCTTGCCGAGCAGCCGCGCGAAATCGCGCCGCTCCTGCGCGGAGAGGCATGAGAGGATTTCCTGCTCCTTGCGCAACAGGCGCGGGATCAGTTCCTCGTAGAGCGTTGCGCCCTTGCGCGTCAGGCGCAGCCGGAATTCGCGGCGGTCGTCCTCATTTTCGACGCGCTCGATGATCTGCCGCTTCATCAGCGACGTGACGGCGCGGCTGATGGTGGATTTGTGGGTGCGGGTGCAGTGGGCGATGTATTGCGCGCTGCAGGCATCGTGGCGGAAGCCGAGCGTCGCCAGCACGCGCCATTCCGGAATGTCGAGCCCGTAGCGGGCGGCATATTCCACCGAAAGTGCCGAACTGACCTCGGCGGCCAGCCGGTTCAGGCGGAACGGAACGAAGCCGAAGAGATCCAGCCTGGCGTCTTTCCTCGATGCGCCTTCATCGCGCGAATCGGCGGCCACTTCGCTTGAAGATGCTTTCGGCAAAGGTAGCCTCGATTTGAGTTGACGCCGGGGCAGGCCCGGGGTTTAAGATAGTTGCAGATGCGACTAATTTAGCAGGGGCGCACGCCACTAGCTAGCGTTTTCGAGCGAAGTGGATACCGGTTCGCGTCAAGAAAACGCGTCAAAACAGGAATCTGAGCTTATCGGTTCTGATTCAATCAGAGCCGATAAGCTCTAGTCACGGGGTTGAGCCCGCATGGCGCAGACTAAAACCCAGTTCGGCTATCGCCGCCATCCCGATCAGGATCGGGCAGGCGCGAACCTGGCCGAACACGCGATCGTCGTGGTCGGTGCAGGCCCGGTGGGGTTGTCGCTGGCGATCGATCTGGCACAGCGCGGCCAATCGGTGGTGCTGCTCGACGACGCCGACCGGATCGGCGAGGGCTCGCGGGCGATCTGCTTCTCCAAACGCTCGCTCGAATTCTGGGACCGGCTCGGCATCGGCCAGCGCATGGTCGACAAGGGCGTGGTGTGGAGCGTCGGCAAGATTTTTCACGGCGAGCAGCAACTCTACCAGTTCAATCTGCTGCCGGAGCCGGGGCACAAGCGGCCGGCTTTCATCAACCTGCAGCAATTCTATGCCGAGGCCTATCTGGTCGACCGCGTCGGCGAGCTTCCCGCAATCGACCTGCGCTGGCGCAACAAGGTGACGGGGCTCGAGCCGCGCAACGATTATGTGCTGCTGACGATCCAGACGCCGGATGGTCCGTATCGGCTGAATGCGCAGTATGTCATCGCCTGCGACGGCGCCCGATCCTCGCTGCGGCAAATGGTGGGTGCGGAATTCGCAGGGCAGGTGTTCGAGGATCAGTTCCTGATCGCCGACGTCAAGATGACGGCGGCGTTTCCGACCGAGCGCTGGTTCTGGTTCGATCCGCCATTCCATGCCGGACGCTCCGCGCTGTTGCACAAGCAGCCCGACGACATCTGGCGGATCGACCTGCAGCTCAATCGCTTTGCCGATCCGGCGATCGAAAAGCTGCCGGAGAACGTGCGGCCCCGGATCGCGCGCATGCTCGGCCATGACAAGTTCGATTTCGAGTGGATCTCGCTGTACAAGTTCCAGTGCCGCCGGATGAACAAGTTCATCCATGGCCGGGTGATCTTTGCCGGCGACGCCGCGCATCAGGTCTCGCCGTTCGGCGCCCGCGGCGCCAATTCCGGGCTCGAGGACGCCGAGAATATCGCGTGGAAGCTCGATCGCGTGCTGCGGGGAACGTCGCCCGAGGCGCTGCTGGAGAGCTACCACATCGAGCGAAGCGCCGCGGCCGACGAGAACATCCGCGAATCCACCCGCTCGACCGACTTCATGGCGCCCAACTCCCACCAGGAGGCGCGGCTGCGCAAGGCGGTGCTGTCGCTCGCGAAGGAAACCGAATTCGGCAAGCGCATGGTGAATGCGGGGCGTCTCTCGACGCCGTCGGTCTATGCGACGCCGCTCTCGACCGCCGATGGCGACGCGTGGCGCGGCGGCCCGCGTCCCGGCGCGTCGATGCTGGATGCGCCGGTTGCAGGTCCAGGCGGCGAGCCGACGTTCCTGACAGATACCTTCATCTCGGCCGGAACGCGGTTCACACTGCTGGAGTTTAGCAATGGCGCGACGGCGGAAACGCCCGAAGGGCTGGGCGCAATCCGGATAGGCGGGAAAAGCGGCCTGATCGATTCCACGGGTCTTGCCGCCGCACGCTACGACGCCGAGCCGGGCACCGCCTATCTGCTTCGCCCCGACGGTTATGTTGCGGCGCGGTTCCGGCATCCGACCCGCGAGGGGCTCGACGGCGCGCTGGCGCGTGCCACAGGCCACAACTGAGGTTTCGTCATGGCGCTATCGACCGCTTCGAATTTTGCCAAGCCCGACGACGCGTTCCGCGCCATCGTCGAGGCGCATCGCGGGTTAAGCGATGAGCAAAGCGCCGATCTCGACGCGGCGCTGGTTCTCGTGCTCGCCAACCATATTGGCGATATCGCCGTTTTGCACGAGGCCATCGCGCTCGCCAAGCGGCGGATGCTCGATGCGAGCCAGCAACAACAACAGCAGCAATAATTCACGTCTCGAACGAAGTCAGGAATCGAATTGATGGCCAAGGGTTTCGCGTCCACGACCGATCTGGCGGAGAAGAAAATCACCTTCTCCGAAATCGGCACCGATCTCTACGCTTTCACCGCCGAGGGCGATCCGAACTCCGCGATCATCGTCGGTGACGACGGCTGCCTGGTGTTCGACGCGCAGTCGACACCGGCGATGGCGAATAAAGTGATCGAACGCGTGCGCACGGTCACCGACAAGCCGATCAAGTACGTCGTGCTGTCGCATTACCACGCCGTGCGCGTGCTGGGCGCTTCCGCCTACAAGGCGCAGGGCATCGTGGCGTCGGCCGAAACCCACCGGCTGATCGAGGAACGCGGCCAGCAGGATTGGGATTCCGAATATGGCCGTTTCCCGCGCCTGTTCCAGGATGCGCAGAGCATTCCTGGCCTGACCTGGCCGACGCTGACCTTCGAGGGCGAAATGTCGATCTACCTGGGAAAACGCGAGGTGCGGCTGATGCAGCTCGGCGCCGGGCATACGTCGGGCGACATCGTGGCCTGGGTGCCGGATGCCGAGGTGATGTTCTCCGGCGACCTGATCGAGTATCACTCGGCCTGCTATTGCGGCGACGCGCACTTACGCGAATGGCCGATGACGCTGAACGAAATTCGCGCCTTCAATCCGAAGGCGATCGCGCCGGGGCGCGGCGATGCGCTGAAGGGTCTTTCGACCGGGCGCGACGCGATTGCGATGACGCGCGACTTCGTCACCTCGCTTTATGGTGCGGCAGAAAGCTCGGTCGCCAAGGGTCGTACGCTGAAGGAAACCATGGCTGCGACGCGCGAGGTGATGGATCCGAAATTCTCCAGCTTCGCCATCTACGAGCACTGCCTGCCGTTCAACGTCTCGCGCGCGTTCGACGAGGCATCCGGGATCGACGATCCCGTGATCTGGACCGACAAGCGCGACCAGGAAATGTGGGCCGCCCTGCAAGGAGGAGGATGACCATGAATATCAACACCTCGCCCGATCAGATCGTTCGCAGCACCGCGCAATTGACACCGGGCTACATGTCCGGCTTCGGCAACAGTTTTGAGACCGAGGCGTTGCCCGGCGCGCTGCCGATGGGGCGCAATTCGCCGCAGCGCTGCGCCTACGGGCTCTATGCCGAACAGCTTTCCGGCTCGCCCTTCACCGCGCCGCGCGGCAGCAACGAGCGATCCTGGCTCTATCGCATCCGTCCGTCGGTGAAGCATTCCGGCCGGTTTGCCAAGGCCGATGCCGGGCTGTGGCGCACCGCGCCGTGCCACGAATATGAACTGCCGATCGCGCAACTGCGCTGGGATCCGGCGCCGATCCCGAAGGAGGACATGACGTTCCTGCAGGGCGTGCAGACCATGACCACGGCGGGCGACGCTAATACCCAGGCCGGCATGGCCGCGCACGTCTATCTCATCACCAAGTCAATGGTCGATCAGCATTTCTATAATGCCGACGGCGAGATGATGTTCGTGGCCCAGCAGGGCAATCTGCGCCTCGTCACCGAGTTCGGCCGTATCGATATCGAGCCGGGCGAGATCGCCGTGATCCCGCGCGGCGTGAAATTCCGCGCCGAGATCCCGGGCGACCCTGCGCGCGGCTACCTCTGCGAAAATTACGGCGGCGCCTTCACGCTGCCGGAGCGCGGGCCGATCGGCGCCAACTGCCTGGCCAATTCGCGCGACTTCCTTACCCCCGTAGCCAGCTATGAGGACAAGGACACGCCGACCGAATTGTTCGTGAAATGGGGCGGCTCGCTGTTCAAGACCACGCTGCCGCATTCGCCGATCGACGTGGTGGCGTGGCACGGCAATTACGCGCCGTACAAATACGATCTGCGCACCTTCTCGCCGGTCGGCGCCATCGGCTTCGACCATCCCGATCCCTCGATCTTCACGGTGCTGACTTCGCCGTCGGAGACCGCGGGTACCGCGAACATCGACTTCGTCATTTTCCCGGAGCGCTGGGCGGTCGCTGAAAACACCTTCCGTCCGCCCTGGTATCACATGAACATCATGTCGGAGTTCATGGGACTGATCTACGGCGTCTACGACGCCAAGCCGCAGGGGTTTGTCCCAGGCGGCATCTCGCTGCACAACATGATGCTGCCGCACGGTCCCGACCGCGAGGCCTTCGACCACGCCAGCAATAGCGAGTTGAAGCCGGTGAAGCTGACCGGCACCATGGCCTTCATGTTCGAAACGCGTTTCCCGCAGCGTGTGACCCAGCACGCGGCTACGACCGCGGCCTTGCAAGATGACTACGCCGATTGCTGGAAGGGCCTGGAGAAGCGGTTCGATCCGAATAAGCCGTAGCACTCAACTCGTCATCGCCGGGCTTGACCCGGCGATCCATCACCCTTGTGAGTAGATGGATGCCCGGGTCAAGCCCGGGCATGACGGTTTCCCGATTGGAGAATCACGTGGCCCACCCCAACGATCCCTCTCTCCGCTCCTTCATCGACGTCGCGCCTGATTCCCATTTCCCGATCCAGAATCTCCCCTACGGCGTGTTCTCCGCCAAGGACGGGCTTGCCCCGCGCGTCGGCGTTGCGATCGGCGACTATGTGCTCGATCTCTGGCAGCTCGCGCAGGACTGCCGGTTCGATGTCGTCGAGCCGGCGGTGTTCGCCGCATCGCAGCTCAATCCGTTCATGGCGCTGGGGCCAACAGTCTGGTCGAGCACGCGGGTGCGGATCAGCGAGCTTCTGCGGCATGACCATCCCGAGTTGCGCGACAATGAAAAACTGCGCAAGCGCGCGCTGGTGCCGATGGCTGACGTCAAGCTGCATCTGCCGTTCGCGGTTTCCGGCTACACCGATTTCTATTCGTCGAAGGAGCACGCCACCAATGTCGGCGTGATGTTCCGGGGCAAGGACAATGCGCTTCAACCGAATTGGCTGCATATGCCGATCGGCTACAACGGCCGGGCTTCGACCGTCGTGGTCAGCGGCACGAAGGTTAGGCGGCCACGCGGGCAGTTGAAGCCGCCGACCGCTGAGGTGCCGAGCTTTGGTCCCTGCAAGCGGCTCGATTTCGAGCTCGAAATGGGTGTGGTAGTCGGGCAGCCATCCGTGATGGGCGAAATGCTCACCGAGAAGCAGGCCGAAGAAATGATCTTCGGCTTCGTGATCCTGAACGACTGGAGCGCGCGTGACATCCAGCAGTGGGAGTACGTGCCGCTCGGGCCGTTCCAGGCCAAGGTGTTCGCGACCTCGATCAGCCCGTGGGTGGTGACGCGCGAGGCGTTGGAGCCATTTCGCCTTCACGGCCCCGCGCAGGATCCGAAGCCGCTGTCCTATCTGCAGCAAGTGCAGCCGAACAATTACGACATGGCGCTCGAGGTCGGCCTGCGCGCGGCGCCAATGAACGCGCCCGTCAATATCAGCCGGACGAACTTCAAGTACATGTACTGGTCGTCGGTGCAGCAGCTCGTGCACCATGCGTCTTCCGGCTGCGCCATGAATGTCGGCGATCTCTTGGGGAGCGGCACCATCTCCGGTCCGGAGAAGGACCAGCGCGGCAGCCTGCTCGAAATAAGCTGGAACGGCACCGAGCCCGTGGAGCTGGCTCCCGGCGTGAAGCGCGCGTTCCTGGAAGACGGCGATTCGCTCGTCATGCGCGGCTGGTGCCAGGGCGACGGCTATCGCGTCGGCTTTGGCGAGGTCGAGGGGACGATTTTGGCGGCGGGGTGACGCTCTCTCCCCGTCATTGCGAGCGAAGCGAAGCAATCCATGGCGCCGCAAGCGGAAATATGGATTGCTTCGCTTCGCTCGCAATGACGCGGATGGGTCACCGCTCCCGCGGCGGAATATCCCGAAGCCGCGCTGAATGCGCGGCGACATCCTCGACGCTGTATTTCAAATGCACCCGCTTGTCCGACGGCGGATGCTTCGCCACGCACACGCCGGGCCGTCGCTCGGTGGCGGGGCGGATCGGCCGCGGCGCAAAACCGCCACCGCAGTTCGGGCAGACATTATGCAGCTTGTTGTCCACGCAAGCCGCGCAGAACGTGCATTCGTAGGAACAGATCCGCGCGTCGGTTGCGCTCGGAGGCAGGTCCTTGTCGCAATATTCGCAGTTCGGGCGGAGTTGCAGTGCCATGGTGGTCTCGTGATGTGCTTCCAAAGCGATCATTGCAAATCGATCTGCGAAAGCGAATGACAGATTTCCCTCGATTTGAGCCATGCTACGACCGCAGCGGCAGCCTCGCACTTTCCTTGAGCCGGTCCAGCACGATCGACGAGCGCACATGCGCCACGCTCTGGTGCGGCATCAGCACGTCGTTGACGAGGCCGGAGAGGTCTTTGAGGTCGCGTAGCACCACCTTCAAGACATAATCGGCATCGCCGGTCAGCGAATAGGCCTCCTGGATATCGTCGACGCGGTTGACCAGCGCACGGAATTTCTTGGCGTTGTCGGGCGAATGCGTCGCCAGGGTGATGTGGATGAAGGCGATCAGGTTGAAGCCGAGCGCTTCGCCGGCGAGGTCGGCGTGGTAGCCCGCGATCACCTTCTCTTCCTCCAGCCGCATCCGCCGTCGCGAGCATTGCGAGGCCGACAGGCCGACAAGGTCGGCGAGCTGCTGGTTGGTCAGCCGGCCGTCGTCCTGCAACGCGGCCAGCATTTTGAGGTCGAAGGCGTCTACGGATATCATGCGCAAATTGCCATTCTAATGCATAGATTGTGCATCACAATAGCCGAACACGAGCCCGTTTGCATACACTTTGCACCCGTTTCGATCGATATTGATCCAGATCAATTTTCAGGAGATTCCGCCATGGGTCCGTTTCCGCATGACGCGCCTGCCGCCACCATCAGCGCCGATAACCCGATGGGCACCGACGGCTTTGAGTTCGTCGAATACGCGCACCCGAACCCTGAGGAACTGCACGCGCTGTTCAAGCTGATGGGCTATGCGCCGGTTGCCCGCCACAGGACCAGGAAGATCACGGTCTATCGCCAGGGCGACATCAATTATCTCGTCAACGAGGAGCCGGGCACTCACGGTCATGGCTTCGTCGCAGCGCATGGACCCTGCGCGCCGTCGATGGCGTTCCGCGTGGTTGATGCGAAGCAGGCCTATGAGCGGGCACTGTCGCTGGGCGCGGAGGCCGCGGATATTCCTTCCGCGCAGAAGACGCTCGACGTTCCCGCCATCAAGGGCATCGGCGGCAGCCTGCTCTATTTCGTCGACCGCTATGGCGCCAAGGGCTCAGCCTATGACATCGAGTTCGAATGGCTTGGCGCGCAGGATCCGCAGCCCGCAGGTGCCGGGCTCTATTACATCGATCACCTCACCCACAACGTTCATCGCGGCCGCATGGACGTCTGGACCGGCTTCTACGAAAAGCTGTTCAACTTCCGCCAGATCCGCTTCTTCGACATCGAGGGCCGCGCGTCCGGCCTGTTCTCCCGTGCACTGACCAGCCCGGACGGCAAGATCCGGATCCCGATCAACGAGGACGCCGGCGATTCCGGGCAGATCGAGGAGTATCTTAACATCTATCGCGGCGAGGGCATTCAGCACATCGCCTGCGGCGCGCGGGACATCTACGCTACCGTCGAGACGTTGCGCGCAGATGGTTTGCCGTTCATGCCGTCGCCGCCGGAGACCTATTTCGAGAAGATCGACGCGCGCCTGCCGCGGCATGGCGAAGACGTTGCTCGCCTGCGGCGCGATGGCATTCTCATTGACGGCGAGGGCGTGGTCGACGGCGGCCACACCAAGGTGCTGCTGCAGATTTTCTCGGCGAACGCGATCGGGCCGATTTTCTTCGAGTTCATCCAGCGCAAGGGCGACGACGGTTTTGGCGAAGGCAATTTCAAGGCGCTGTTCGAATCGATCGAGGAGGATCAGATTCGCAGGGGTGTGCTGAAGGTGGGGAACGCGGCGTAGCGAACTCTCGTGTCCCGGACGCGCTGCAGCGTGTAACGCTGCTGCGCAGAGCCGGGACCCCAGCGGCTGTGGGCCCCGGCTCTGCAGTGCATCGCTTCGCGCTGCACTGCGTCCGGGGCACGAGACCTTTAACGTCCCGCCTTCCACGCATCGGTTAATTCAGCGAGCTCCGCCGTCTCCGCATCCCTGATCGCCGATGGGGTGCGCGAGAATCGCGGCGCCGGCGCGGGCTGCGTCACGCCGTGGCGCTCGACAAAAATGTTTCGCGCGGCCATGTGCGGGTGCTTCGGCGCTTCGGTCATGGTCAGGATCGGCGCGAAGCAGATGTCGGTGCCTTCCATGACCTTGCACCAGTCCTCGCGGGTCTTGCTCTTGAACACTTTTGTCAGCTTTTCCTTCAGCGCGGGCCAAGCCTTGCGGTCCATCTGCGCGTCGAAATCGGCCTCAGTGAGGCCGGCATGCTGGCGCAACAGCGCATAGAACTGCGGCTCGATCGAGCCGATCGAAATGAAGTTGCCGCAGGAACATTCATAGACGCCGTAGAAATGCGCGCCGCCGTCGAGGAAATTTTGCTCGCGGCCTTCGACCCAGCGGCCGATCGCGGTCATGTCGAAGAACATCGACATCAGCGAGGCCGCCCCGTCGCACATCGCGGCGTCGACCACCTGACCCTTGCCGGATTTCGATGCCTCCAGCAGCGCCGCCAGCACGCCGACCACGAGGTAGAGCGCGCCGCCGCCGAAATCGCCGACGAGGTTGAGCGGCGGCACCGGCTTCTCCTTCGTGCCGATCGCCGCAAGCGCCCCGGTGACCGAGATGTAGTTGATGTCATGGCCGGCTGCCTGCGCCAGCGGGCCTTCCTGGCCCCAGCCGGTCATGCGGCCGAATACGAGGCGCGGATTGCGCGCCATCACCACGTCGGGTCCGAGGCCAAGCCGCTCCATCACGCCGGGGCGAAAGCCTTCGATCAGCGCGTCCGCATTGGCGAGCAGGTCCAGCACCTGCGCGACCGCGGCCTTGTCCTTGAGGTCGAGCTCGACCACCTTCCGGCCGCGCCCCGCCACCGATTTCAAATTCTTCTTCGCGCCGACGCGATCGAGCGTGACGACTTCGGCGCCCATGTCGGCCAGCATCATGCAGGCGAACGGGCCCGGGCCGATGCCGGCGAATTCGACGATGCGGAAGCCGGCGAGGGGGCCGGAGGTGCGGGTGGCGGATTGGGTGGCTGGTTTGTCGAGCACTTTGTTTTCTCTCCCAAGGCAAACGTCTTAATTAGTTGATTAGCTAAATTGTCCCGCCGAAGCGAGAGCGTGGCAAGCTTCTTTTGCCGAAAATCTGGTCAAAAACAGAGCGGCGCGCATCGCTGCGCGCCGCTCGCCGTGAAAGTTATAGTGAGGCGCTATCAGCCCGCGGCGGTCACCGCGCGCTGCGCCATCACCTTGATCAGGTTGGCGCGGTAGTCCGACGTGCCGTGAATGTCGCTCATCAGGCCGTCGGCGGAAATCTTGACGCCGTCGATCGCACCTGCCGACCAGTTGGCTTTCAGCACGGCCTCGATCGCGGGCACCCGCATCACGCCGTCTTGCGATGCGCCGGTGGCTGCGACGCGGACGTCACCTGCCGGGGTCTTGGCGACGAACACGCCGGTCAGGGCGAAGCGCGACGCGGGATGGTTGAACTTGGAATATCCCGCCTTGGCTTGAACCGGGAACGACACGGCGGTGATGATTTCGCCGTCCTCAAGCGCCGTCGTGAACAGGCCCTTGAAGAAATCATCTGCCGATATCGAACGCTTGTTGGTTTTCACGGTGGCGCCGAGCGCCAGCACCGCCGCCGGATAGTCGGCCGCGGGATCGTTGTTGGCGAGCGAGCCGCCGATAGTGCCGCGATGCCGCACGGCCGGATCGCCGATCAGCGAGGCGAGGTAGGCCAGCGCCGGGATGGCCTTCTTCACAGTATCGCTCGATGCGACGTCGTGATGGGTCGTCGCCGCCTTGATCATGATGCCGTCACCGGTCGGCTCGATGCCAACCAGTTCCTTGATCTTGCCGAGATCGATCACGTCGGACGGCGAGGCCAGCCGCTGCTTCATGACCGGGATCAGCGTGTGGCCGCCGGCCAGATATTTCGCGTCCGAGCCCTTGGCGAACAGGCTTGTTGCTTCGTCGACCGAAGAGGGGCGATGATAGGTTGTCTGGTACATGACTGTGCTCCCTCTTACGCGTTGCCGTGGATCGCATGCCAGACGCGATCGGGCGTCGCCGGCATTTCCAGATTGTTGTTGCCGATCGCATCCGTGATGGCGTTGATCACGGCGGCCGATGCACCGATCGCGCCGGCTTCGCCGCAGCCCTTGACGCCGAGCGGATTGCCCGGACACAGCGTCGTGGTGTGCGACAGCTTGAACGACGGCAGATCGTCCGCGCGCGGCATGGTGTAATCCATGAACGACGCGGTTACGAGCTGGCCGGAAGCGTCGTACACCACACCTTCCAGCAGCGCCTGCCCGATGCCCTGGGCGAGACCGCCGTGCACCTGGCCTTCGACGATCATCGGGTTGATCAGCCGCCCGAAATCATCCGCCGCCACGAAGTTGACGAAGGAAGTCTTGCCGGTGCCGGCATCGACTTCCATTTCGCAGATATAGGCGCCGGCCGGGAAGGTGAAGTTGGTCGGGTCGTAGAACGCGCCTTCCTTCAGGCCCGGCTCCATGCCGTCAGGCAGGTTATGCGCGGTGTAGGCGGCGAGCGCGACCATCGGCAACGCGATGGACTTGTCGGTGCCGGTGACCTTGAACTCGCCGTTCTCGATGACGATGTCGTTTTCGGATGCCTCGAGCTGATGGGCTGCGATTTTCTTGGCCTTGGCTTCGACTTTCTCCATCGCCTTCAGGATGGCGGTGAGGCCGACGGCTGCCGAGCGCGAGCCATAGGTGCCCATGCCGAACTGCACCTTGTCGGTATCGCCATGGACGATCTGCACCTGGCTGATCGGAATGCCCAGGCGTTCGGCGATGAGCTGGCAGAAGGTCGTCTCATGACCCTGGCCGTGGCTGTGCGATCCCGTCAGGACTTCGATCGTACCGACCGGGTTGACGCGGACTTCGGCGGATTCCCATAGACCCACGCCGGCGCCGAGACTGCCGACGGCTTTCGAGGGCGCGATGCCGCAGGCCTCGATGTAGCAGGAGACGCCGATGCCGCGGAGCTTGCCTTCGGATTTGGCTTTCGCCTTGCGCGCGGGGAAGCCCGTATAATCGATCGCCTTCATCGCCGAGTCGAGGGAGGCGCCGAAATCGCCGATGTCATAGGCCATGATGACCGGTGTCTGATGCGGGAATTGCGTGATGAAGTTCTTGCGGCGCAACTCTGCCGGATCGACCTTCAACTGCCGCGCCGCCGTCTCCATCAGCCGCTCCACCACGAAGCTGGCTTCGGGGCGGCCCGCGCCGCGATAGGCATCGACCGGCACGGTGTTGGTGTAGACGCTGATCACTTCGGCGAAGATGTTCGGGATGTTGTACTGGCCCGACAGCAGCGTCGCATAGAGATAAGTCGGCACCGAGGAGGAGAACAGCGACATGTATGCGCCGAGATTGGCGTAGGTCTTGACGCGCAGCCCGGTGACCTTGTTGTCCTTGTCGAACGCCATCTCCGCCTTGGTGAGGTGATCGCGGCCATGGGCATCGGTCAAAAAGGCTTCGCTGCGGTCGCCGGTCCATTTCACCGGACGTCCCACCTTCTTGGAAGCCCACAGCGCCACCATCTCCTCAGGGTAAATGAAGATTTTTGAGCCGAAGCCGCCGCCGACGTCGGGGGCCACCACCCGCAGCTTGTGCTCTTGCGCGATGTTGTAGAACGCCGACAGCACGAGGCGGGCGACATGCGGATTCTGCGAGGTCGTGTAGAGCGTGAAATGCTCTTCCGGCTCGTTGTATTCGGCGATCGCCGCGCGCGGCTCCATCGCGTTCGGAACCAGGCGGTTGTTGGTGATGTCGAGGGAGATGACATTGGCCGCCGCCTTGAAAGCGGCATCGGTGGCGCCCTCGTCGCCGATGGTCCAGTCGTAGATCACGTTGCCCGGGGCCTCCGGGTGCAATTGCGGCGCGCCCGGCTTGATCGCGGCGCGAATGTCCGGAACGGCGGGCAACTCTTCGTAATTGACGACCACGGCCTCGGCCGCGTCCTTGGCCTGGTTCTTGGTCTCGGCGACCACGACCGCGACGGCCTGGCCGACGAAGCGCACGGTTTCCGGCGCCATCGCCGGCCATGCGCCCATCTTCATGCCCGTGCCGTCCTTGGAGGTAATGGCCCAGCCGCAGATCAGGTTACCGATCTTGTCGTCCACGAGTTGCTGGCCGGTCAGCACGCCGACCACGCCGGGCATCTTCATCGCCTCTGACGTGTCGATGCTCTTGATTTTTGCATGCGCGTGCGGGCTGCGGATGAAGTGTGCGTGGGTCATGCCCAGCAGCTTGATATCGTCGACGTAGCGGCCTTTGCCGGTAATGAAACGGCGGTCTTCCTTGCGCACCACGCTTGCGCCAATGCCTTCAACGCCCATGTCCTGTCCTCCCGACCGGAATTATTGTTTCCGCTGTTTCCCAAGGAAACGCGGTCTTGAATTCGAAAAATGCTGGCCTGCGGCAGCTATTCTGCCGCCTGCGCGACCTTCATGCGCCCGGCCGCGTCGAGCACCGCCTTGACGATGTTGTGGTAACCGGTGCAGCGGCAGATGTTGCCTTCCAGCTCGTGCCGGACGGTCGCCTCGTCGAGCTGGCCGCTGTGGCGGTGCACAATATCGATCGCCGACATGATCATGCCCGGGGTGCAGTACCCGCACTGCAGGCCGTGATTATCGCGGAACGCCGCCTGCATGGGGTGCAGTTCGTCGCCCTTTGCGATGCCTTCGATGGTGGTGACGTTCGAGCCCGCCGCCTGGCCGGCCAGCACGGTGCAGGATTTTACCGCCCGGCCGTCGATATGGACGACGCAGGCGCCGCACTGGCTGGTGTCGCAGCCGACATGGGTGCCGGTCAGGTTCAAATGGTCGCGCAGGAGATGGACGAGAAGGGTCCGGTCCTCGACCTCGGCCGAGACGGCCTTGCCGTTTACCGTCAGCTTGACTGTAGACACGCGTGGTACCTCCCGATGTTTTATAATTATTCCAATTAGAAACACGGGAGAGGGAACTTGCAACTAGGATTTTGGGTGGGCCTGTCATTGTGATGACATTCGAGGAACGCGCCCCAGATTCTTCGGGAGAATTACTTTTCTTCATGCTCCCTTAGGGACTCCTTCCGGAGGTGTCGTCACGACAGCGAGATGCGTGGCGGGCGGCCGATCTCTCGACCCAGATGCCGGATAACTCAACCAGGACACTGCCCGACATGAGAGAGCATCGGCCGCGCTGCGGCCTCACCCGTCCTGCCGCTTTGCTCGCCGGCGCGAGTTTCCTCGCGCATAGGCGGCCCCTCGGACGGGGCCGGGGCGGGCCGCCTCCAACCCTTGCTAATTTTGCCCGGATTTACGCACCCTTATCCATTCTGCCTTAACTTTGCGCACCGGATTGGGGGCTCGGCCTCCCGATGCCTGTTTTTCAGAACGAAAACGGGGTGTGACGTGCGATTTTTGAAACGTAGCGGCTCGTCTTTCAGGCTCCCAACCCTGCGGTTCCGCGCCAAGATCATGCTCGGCTTTGCGGTCGTGCTGGCGATTTCGGCCGCCAGCATGGGCTTTGCCTATCTCGGATTCGAGCGTGTTTCGGCCGGCGTGGACTCCTACCGGCGCAGCGTGCAGGAGGCCGACCTGTCGCGCGACATCGATCGCGAACTGATCTCCTATCGCTCGCTCGCCCGCTATTTCGTGGCGACGGGAAAGGAAGAGGACGGTAAGGCGGCGCTGGCGGCCGAAGCCGGCCTGAAGGACGCCATCATTGCCTCGATGAAGGCAACCACCAACTCGACGCGGCTCGAGCAGGTCGCGAAACTGGAACGGGAGTTCCGCGCCTTCACCAAGATTTTCGCCGACATCCTCAAGGTCAAGGACGAGAGCGCGCGCATCGCGCAAAACCAGCTCACGCGCACCGGCAACTCGCTGCGTTACAAGCTCGACGATCTGCCGAGCAATGCCGAGGATGACGAGATGCCGGTGATCACGCTCGGGGCGAAGAAGGTGACCGAGCAGTTTCAGGCGGTGACGGCGCTCGCCAACACGTTCGTCGTCAATTCGGACAAGGCGGTTGCAACCAGTGCACTGGCGCGCCTGAAATTCGTCGAGAACTCGCTGAAGGCGATTTCGTCGACCAACGAAAAGATCCTCGAGGGGATCAAGGAAGTCGGGGGAATGCTGGAGGAATACCGGCAGTCGCTCACCAAGCTGGTCGATAATGCCAAGGAGATCGATGAGCTGACGCTGGAAATGACGGAATCGGCCGCCGCCATCAACAAGGGCTCAGGCGCGATGAAGTCGGACCTGCTCGCCGATCAGAAGCGGCTCGAAGCCGAATCGGATGCGACCATCGGCGAGACCGAGCGGCTGATCCTGATCCTCGCCGCCGGCGGCTTCCTGCTCGGCTGCGCCTGGGCGTTCCTGTTGGGTAAGGGTATTTCCAGGCCGATGACGGCGATGTGCAACGCGATGCGCAAACTCGCCGCCGGCAATTTCGAAGTCGTGCTGCCCGGCCTCGGCCGCAAGGACGAGCTCGGCGAGATGGCGGGTGCGGTCGAGGAGTTCAAGGTCCAGGCCATCGCCCGGGCCGAGCATGACGCTGCCACCCAGGAAGCGCAGAACAAGGCGGCGAGCGCCGCGCGACGCGCCGAACTCATTCGCTTCGCCGATGAATTCGAGGCTGCGGTCGGTGCGATCGTTGCCAACGTGTCCTCGTCAGCCGTGCAGCTCGAGACGGCGGCAGGCACACTCACGCGGACCGCGGAGACCACTCAAAGCCTGTCCAGCCAGGTCGCCGGCGCCTCGGAAGAAGCCTCCACCAACATGCAGTCGGTGGCATCGGCGACCGAGGAATTGTCGGCCTCCGTCGACGAGATCGGGCGGCGCGTCAAGGAATCCAGCCAGATTGCGGAAGCCGCCGTCCGTCAGGCCGAACAGACCGATGGCCGGATCGGCAAGCTGTCGCGTGCCGCGCAGGAGATCGGCGACGTCGTCAAGCTGATCACCGCGATTGCCGAGCAGACCAATTTGCTGGCGCTGAACGCCACCATCGAGGCCGCCCGCCGCCGGCGATGCCGGCCGCGGCTTTGCCGTAGTTGCGTCCGAAGTCAAATCGCTCGCCAGCCAGACCGCGAAAGCGACCGACGAGATTTCCAGTCACATCTCGGGCATGCAGGGTGCGACGCAGGAATCGGTCGCCGCGATCAAGGAGATCGGCGGCACCATCGGAAAAATCTCCGACATCGCGGCGACGATCGCGAGCGCCGTCGAGCAGCAAAGCTCGGCGACGCAGGAGATCGCGCGCAGCGTCCAGAACGTCGCGCAAGGCACGCAGGAGGCCGCCGCCAACGTCATGCACGTCAATCGCGGCGCCACCGAAACCGGCTCGGCTTCCGAGGAAGTGCTCAATTCCGCACGCACGCTGTCGAGCGAAAGCACCCGCCTGCGCGAAGAGCTCGATCGCTTCATGGCGAACATCAGGGCGGCGTGAGGACGGCCCGCTCTCACCGTCGCCCGCTCGTAGCCCGGATGGAGCGAAGCGCAATCCGGGGTCAGTACATCCGCGACACCGCTCCCGGATTTCGCTTCGCTCCATCCGGGCTACGAACTGAGGGATTATCCGCGGTCCTCTGCAATGGCCGCGGCGTTTGGGTCACGGCCTTGGCCGGGACGACATCAAACTACTCTCTTCCGAACTGATGCTTCAGCTCGACCTTCGCTCGCTCCAGCCTTGTGCGCTGGGTTTTCGGCAAGGTCTTTCCAGCCCGGTTGATATAGAAAGTTAGCATCGATAGCGCCGAGCGATAGGCGCCGGCCTTGCGGCGCGAACTATGCTCGGCGGAACGCTTCAGCGACGCCGCGATTTTCTTCGCACTCGTCAGCTTGAAGACACCGCGTTTCAGATCGAGCGCATCGCTTTCCCGCGTCACCCGTTGCGACCATCGCTTCGGTGATGATTTCTTCGCGGTTATCATGCGGCTGCTTTTCCGGGCCGCGGTCTTCCGTGGGCGTGTGGTCTTCCGTCGTTCGGCCATGTTCAGCTCCATCTGCTGTTTTGCCGAAAACGGTCGCTCGGTCGTTCTGTTCCTTGCCGTTCTTCGAACGACGGCAACAGTGCATTTAGCCGCTGCGCTCGCGAATGCGCGCCCGATGACAGGCTCCGCGAAGCAATCCATGCCTCCACTTGCCGCACGATGGATTGCTTCGCCGCGCTCGCAATGACGCGAGGGAATGCTCGGTGACTCCCACACATGCGCAGATCATGACAACAGCTATGCAATTTCGCCACCCAAATACTCCCGGAACCCCAGTCCTCCGAGGGTGTTATCTTGGTGTCGGGCATCATGTTTGCCGCAATTTGACGTGAAAACCCTGGGGCTGGGGCGTTCCGGGGTGTTTTTTCATTGGTCCAATCGGATGGTTGTGAAAGTGATACGGCAGGGTGCGGCAGTGGGTGAGAGTGCTTCCACTTCCGCTCCGCTGAGGCAGGATAGCGACGGGATTGTCGAAACCAGCATTCCTGCGCGGCTCGATTGCCTGCGGTGGGGCGGCTTTCATACCCGCGTCGTGGCCGCGCTCGGTATCACCTGGATTCTGGATGGGCTGGAAGTGACGCTGGCCGGCGCCCTGTCGGGTGCGCTGAAGGAAAGCCCGACGCTTCAATTCTCGAATTTCGATGTTGGTCTCGCCAACAGCGCCTATCTCGCGGGTGCCGTGCTGGGCGCGCTGGGTTTCGGTTGGCTGACGGACCGGATCGGGCGAAAGAAACTGTTCTTCATTACACTCGCCGTTTATCTCTCCGCGACCGCGGCCACCGCGCTGTCGTGGAACGTGGCGAGTTACGCGCTGTTTCGCTTCCTGACCGGGGCGGGCATCGGCGGCGAATATACTGCGATCAATTCGACGATCCAGGAACTGGTGCCGGCGCGCTATCGCGGCTGGACCGACCTGGTGATCAACGGCAGCTTCTGGATCGGGGCTGCGGTCGGCGCGGTTGCCGCCATCGTGCTGCTCGATCCCAAGCTGCTGGCTCCGGATATCGGCTGGCGGCTGGCCTATTTCATCGGCGCCGCGCTCGGCCTGATCGTCTTCGTGATGCGGATGTGGATTCCGGAAAGCCCGCGCTGGCTGATGGTCCATGGCCGCCCCGAGGAGGCGCACGCAATCGTCGACGATATCGAGAGGGCGTCGACGAGACATTCGGATCATCCGGCCGATGAGGTCTTCCCGAAGATCAGGCTGAGGATGCGCAGCCACACGCCGCTGGGAGAAGTGGCGCATACATTGTTCACGAGGTACCGGCGGCGTTCGCTGGTGGGCTTGGTGCTGATGGCGTCGCAGGCGTTTTTCTACAACGCCATCTTCTTCACCTTCGCGCTGGTGCTGACCGACTTCTTCGGCATCCCGTCAAATGACGTCGGCTGGTACATCCTGCCCTTTGCGGCGGGCAATTTCCTCGGACCGCTGCTGCTCGGACGGTTGTTCGATACCCTCGGCCGGCGCACGATGATCGCGACCACCTATGGCGTGTCGGGTGTCCTGCTCGCACTGTCGGGCTATCTGTTCTCGATCGGCGTTCTGACGGCGCAGACCCAGACCATCGCCTGGATGGTGATCTTCTTCTTTGCCTCGCCGGCGGCGAGTGCGGCCTACCTTACTGTCAGCGAAACGTTTCCGCTGGAGGTGCGCGCGCTCGCGATTGCATTGTTCTACGCGATCGGAACGGGCATTGGCGGCGTGGCGGGACCGGCGCTGTTCGGCGCCCTGATCGATACCGGATCGCGCAACAGCGTCTTCGCCGGCTACCTGTTCGGGTCCGCATTGATGATCGTGGCCGCTGTCGTGGCCTGGAAATATGCCATCGCGGCCGAGCGCAAGTCGCTCGAATCTGTCGCACGGCCGCTTGCATTTGTGGAGTAGGATGAGATGAATGAGGATCTGCTGGAAATGCCATTGGAAGATGATATCGTCCGTGAAGAAGAGGCCGTGGCGGAGACCGTGCCGGTACCGCGCTCGCTGGTGCCGCACTTGAGCGAAACCGCCATCCTGCTCGACATCGACGGTACGCTGCTCGACCTGATGCCGACGCCGCGTGAAGTCTGGGTGCCGCCGGGCCTGGTGAAGACCCTGAATCGTCTGCTGGTGCGAACCAACGGCGCGCTGGCGCTGGTCAGCGGCCGCTCGCTCAACGACATCGACCTGATTTTCGCGCCGGATCAATTCCCGGCCGTCGGCGGCCATGGCGCCGAGATGCGGATCGAGCCGGACAGCGAGTCGGTAGACGCCCATGCGCCGCCACTGGACAAGGAATTGAAGCGCCGGCTGGCCGCGATCGCAAAGCTCAGCCCGGGAATATTGCTGGAAGACAAGGGCTATTCGCTGGCGCTGCATTACCGCCTCGCGCCGCACGCCGAGAAGGCGATCTATGCCGCGGTGTCGCTGATCAGGGCCGATCTTCCCAACGCGCCGATCGAGGTGCTGCCCGGCAAATGCGTCTGCGAGATCAAGCATTCCGGCTTCACCAAGGCGAGTGGCGTGCACGAGTTGATGACACGCGAACCTTTCAAGGGCCGCCGTCCGTTCTTCATCGGCGACGACGTCACCGACGAGACCGTGTTTGCAATCATGCCTGATCTCGATGGCCTCGCCTTCTCGGTCGGTCGCCGCGCCAAGGGGGTGGCCGGGCACTTCGATGCGCCGAGCGACGTGCGTGAATTTCTCGCGCACCTGCTTGATGACGAAATGGACGCATCACTGCCATAAATGTTTTCGTGTCGCCGGCTTTCGAACATAGATTCTCGCGCTTGATGCCGAGGTTCGCGACAAATTTTATTTTTCGTGAGTTCCGGTGAGTTCCGGCACGCCGCAGCCCGAATTTGGTTTCAATTCGTTGAAAGGGTGATCAGGAACCATATTGATGAACGGTTGTTAACGCGAGCGTACCAACGGGAGGGGACCTTTGAACCTCGTCGTCGTTTCTAACCGCGTTTCCCGCGGAAAGCCCAACGAACCCATGACGGGGGGCCTCGCCGCGGCGCTACTGCCGATCGTCGAGAAGTCGGGTGCAATCTGGGTCGGTTCCAGCGGACGGGTCCGCGACGGGAACTTGAAGGAACCATTTGCCGAAATCGAGGCCCTTGGCGCCGGCGCGCTGGCGATGCTGGACTTGCCGGCTGCGCATTACGGCGGCTATTACGAGGGGTTTGCGAATTCCGCGTTGTGGCCGGCGCTGCATTCGCGCGCCGATCTGATCCGCGCCACGCAAGAGGACTATCTCAGCTATCGCGAAGTGAACGCCTTCATGGCGCGCGCGCTGTTGCGATTCCGAAAAGCGGATTCCGCGTTCTGGATTCAGGACTACCATTTCCTCGCGCTCGGCGCCGAACTGCGCGATCTCGGCGTCACCGAGCCGATCGGCTTCTTCCTGCATACGCCGTGGCCGGCGCGTTCGGTGATATCAGGCGTGCCGCATCATCGCGAGCTGATCGAGGCGATGCTGGCCTATGACCTGATCGGTTTTCAGACCGAGGAAGATTGCGAGAACTTCCTGTCTTACGCGCAGTCCGACCTCGGCCTCGTCGTGCATGACGGCGTCATCATTTCGCGCTACGGCCGGACGCGCGCCGCGGTATTTCCGATCGGCATCGATCCTCAGCAATTCGCACAGTTGGCGACGAAGGCGTCGACCCATCCGGATGTCTCGCGGCTGCGGCGCAGCCTGAACGGCGAGAAGCTCGCGATCGGCGTCGACCGGCTGGATTATTCCAAGGGCCTGATCAACCGCATCAAGGCTTTCGACCGGATGTGGACCCTGCATCCGTCGCTGGCGCGCACGGCATCGCTGCTGCAGATCGCAACGCCGTCGCGCGGCGCGATCGAGGCCTACGGCAATCTGCAGAGCGAGGTCGCCAGGCTCGTCAGCGACGTCAACGGCATTCATGGCGAGGTCGACTGGACCCCGATCCGCTATCTCAACAAGGGCTACGGCCAGGCCGTGCTCGCAGGGCTCTATCGCACCGCGCAGGTCGGCGTGGTGACGCCGTTGCAGGACGGGATGAATCTCGTCGCCAAGGAATATGTCGCCGCGCAAAACCCGGTCGATCCCGGCGTGCTCGTGCTGTCGAAATTCGCCGGCGCCGCCAACGAACTCGACACCGCGCTGCTGGTCAATCCGCACGATATTGACAGCATGGCGCGCACCATCGCGATTGCGCTGTCGATGCCGCTGACCGAACGGCGGATGCGCTGGGAAGCGATGATGGCGAAGCTGCGCGGCCATACGATCCAGCAATGGTTCGCCGACTTCACCGACGCGTTGCGCGAATGCCAGCTCGACCGGGAAGCATTGGCGCCTGTGATCGCCGAGCCCGCGCTATGGCCGGTTCGCTCCGCCACCAATGGCGGCGCGCGGTATCACTAGTAGCAATACGACACGCCATCCAGCACCGGGCAGCGCGCCTTGTTTGGCGCGCTCGGATTTTCCATCGGCACCATGCCGCCCTTGCCTGTGCCGGCGAATACGCCGGGGCCGATCACGACCGACGACTTGTTGCCGATGATGACGCTCGGATGCGGTGAGACCAGGTTCGATCGCGAGCCGTCCGCCCAGATGATGGATTCGCCGGCGAAAATCCCGCGCCTGCCGTCGTCGCAGCTGACGTCCACCCCTTGGCGGGTGCAGGACTGCGCCATCGCCGGGCCGGCGGCGCCTAGCGCAAGCGCCGATACCAGGATGGAGAATTGAAGCGCCCGCGTGATCATCATGCCGTCCTCCATCGATGGGTTGCCACTTATCGTCGTCGATCGTGGCCGGATTTCGGTTCAAGGCCCGATAAAGCGCCAATCATCTGACGTGGGGTGGGCCAAAATTACCAAATAAATTCAATGAATTGGGGAAATTTTGGCGGCCGCGCCCGGCGTCCCTTGCAAAATCAGTCCTGCCCCTTCAAGAGAGGGCCTCCGGAGAGATGGCCGAGTGGCTTAAGGCGCACGCTTGGAAAGCGTGTGTGCGGGAAACCGTACCGTGGGTTCGAATCCCACTCTCTCCGCCATAGAGGCCGAAAAGTCATTACTTTTCAGCCCTTCGTGAAGGTAGCTATTTGGCAGCCCATATCCTGGCCCATACTTCCGACTTTTTTTGGGGTACTGGGAGCGGAGCGGACGAGAAGAGCCAAAACCCGCTAGGGCACGCCCTCGCGGGCGCCAGAGGCAGAGGCCTTTAGCGATGCGCGGGGTCAGGGATTGTTAAAGCCCCATACGACCCAGCTGCACCACGCACCCACACTTGGCCTATTTTCACGCTTTTGTTTCCACCGGCGTGGCGTCGCGAGATGCTCTCCCCTCCCGCATCGCCCGCCAGAGCTCGTCGATCGCAAACTGGATGTCGGTATTGTCCGTCATAACGGTGTCGAGCTTCACACCGCCGCGATACGTCTCCGCGGGCGTTCGCGGCGCCACTTCCCATCCCTCCGCCGACCACAGGACCGAGCCTGCGCGCTGAAGGCTACTCCGGTCCGCCCGCTCTGGGTTGACGCGATCCCATTCCTGCAGGCAGGCGGTCAGCTTCTTCATCGCTGCCGCAAGTCCCAAAGATCGCTCGCCTACGGCAAAGGCTGCGTCCCGGATGATGACATTCTGCGCGAGCGTGGCGCGCTGATCGGGATGGGATACGGCGACGAGATCAGGGCAATTCATCACATGATAGGTCGCATCCGCCTGCTGGACGAGACTTGCGATGGAATGCGCCTCCGGCTTCGCGAGCGCCGCGAGCAGCACCGTGTACAGCGCCCCGTCACCGATCGCTTTCAAGAATTCGGCGCGCTTGCCGGCGGCGGCGTAGCGGGTCTGCACCTGCCGGAACAGCCCCTTCGGTTTATCGCGGCCATAACGTTTGACCAACATGACGTGGACAACGCGGCATGCGACCGACGCCAGCACGTCGTCCGGCAGCCATCCCTCGTCGTTTCCCTTGACGCCGAGCAAAATGGGAAAGACCAGCGCCTGCGCCAGCGTCGAAGCCGGGCATCTTTCCGCAAAACTGGGCTTGGCCAACTCGGAAAGAAAGTAATCGATCTGCTCGCGCAAGGCCGCGAGGGCTTCGGCATCGCTTCTCGGTGCAGGCGGTTGGGGCGAATTGCCGCGATCACCGCCGGGTTCATCGTCTGGCGCGTATTTCTCGGGCTCATCGGCGCTCCAGCGCTCTTGCGAAAGATCGATTTCCGGTTCGTCCTCGGTGGCGAACAGCATCCTCATGATGCCCTGCAAGGATACGCCGTGCGCGCCGAACTGATCCGGCGTGTGCGCCCCGCTTGTGCCGCCCTGTTCGTTCAAACGGTAGGTTAAGGTCGAGGGATCGACCGGACGTACCTGCGCATCACCGGATTCGTCGGCGGTTTCGGATTTGTTCTGGCCGCTACGTTCCTTTGGCAGGGATGAGAGGTCCGGCGTCTCGAAATTCAGGAGGCTCGACGAGATGGCGTAAATCGCCTCCATGATCCGTTGCTCGCTCGCGCCGCCGAACCCTCGTCCTGAGAACACTTCGTGGTTCGGATCGACATGACGGTCGCGTGCGGCGTTTTCAATTGCGCGCTCGTTGTCGATCCAACGAGGCGGCGTCACAACGAGACCCGCGTCTGACGGAATCTCTATAGTGGCGAAGACGGGCTCGACCGCCAACGCCATCTCTTCCGAAAGGCGACCAACCAGGCGCGCACCGGATAACGTCATAGGGACGCGCAACACATGCTTTTTCGTTTCAATCACCAGAGTGGCTTCCTGCCCGGGTTCAGGCTCGACCAGCGCTTCGATGGTGCGTCCCGAGGCTCTGAGCCGTATGCTGGTGATGCGATAGGCCGGACCGGCGCTCTCGCTGCTGGGCTGCTCCATCGGCTTGACCGGCGCGACCAGGACATCTTTCGCCAGCATCTCGTCGCCATCGAAATCACTGAGAATCGGCGCGAAGTCCGCGCGTTCCGCGGTGTCGTAGACGGTGATCAGCTCGACATTTCCGTTGTCGTGGTTCGCGAGCCACGCCGCCGCCGAGCAATTGGCCGAGCCCATGATGGCGGCATGGCCATCGGGACCTGAGAACCAATAAAGCTTCGCATGCACCCGGCGTTTTGGATCGCGTTCGACGAACCGCACTTCCATGGGAAGCTTCGCCAACTGCCTGGCTTCGAACGACGCAAATGATGGCGTGAGACAGACCGTCGCCGTTTTCACGCCGAAGGTTTTGTGGGTCCATAGCAGGAAAGCGCCATCCACGTCGGTCGACCCGGTGTAAATCTTCACGGTCGTGAACCGCCTTCCCTCCCAGCGGCGCGCCAGTTGCGGTGCGAGCGGGCGATTGGGCATACCGAGAAGGACCGGGCTCGGCGCGGCCTCGCCACCCGGCGCCCCGAGCCACGGGATGGATGAACGAACAGTCTCGATTTGGGCGCGAAACGCCTCGGAGCTCGTGACGGTCGCAACCGAGCGCAAGATCTCCAGGAGCCATCCACCAGCGTCATCCGTGCCCGGGCCGATCGACCAGGTCGTCGCCAGTTCGTGGTTTCCGCCCCAGCCGGTATAGGTGAGATTGCCGGAGCCGATCCAGACCCTTCCGCCGTCGGGAGAAAGGCGGACGATCATTTTCGGATGAAAGAGATTCGAGGCCTTGGCTTCGGCCAGCGTGTATTTGCGGCCAAGATGAAAAACCTGCCCGATGCACCGCTTCATGGCTTCCCCGATTTCACCGGCATCGGCGAGGATCAGGATGCGGCGGGTACCGCCTACGCTCAAATCGTCGAGCGGAACGCGCTCGAAGAACAGCGGATCGAATGAATAGGTCAGGAAGATCGTGACCGGATAGCCCGGCTCCTGGCAGAACTTCCGCGCGCTGATCATGACCGCTCCAGCACCTGGAGCGCGCGCTTAAGCGTCTGCTCGCCGGCCTTCGTCAAACCGTTCTCCGATGTGAGACGAAGCTGGGCGAGCCAATCGATCGCGACCGAAAGGCGCGATGCCGTGCGGCCCGGCCTGAAGCCGTTGTTGCGGGACCAAGCTTCCGTGTCGGCGATGAGCACGGAAACGTCCTTGCCGCGCGGCGCCGAAAAGCGCTTCCATGCCACGCGAAGATGCTGCTGAACGCTTCGCATAACGAGCTCGGCCATGACATCGCGATAGCTGCGATCCTGCTGAAGGAATTCCTCGATCTTGGGACGGATGACCGCGCCGATGCCCACCTGAAAAATCCCGCCCGCGCCGGGCAAATCGTACCCTCCGGTTTGGCCGGCGCTTTCCTGCGGCGCACGCTCCGAGACAAGGCACCACGCGACAGGAAGCAAAGCGACGGCTGCATCGTCCGAGGAGCCGGCATGATCGTACAGCTCGCTCTCGGACAAGCCGCCTTCCCAGCGCGCCAGACCGGGGGTTACCGACCGCCCCTTGCGGCAGAGGTTGTTGACGCGCTCGAAGGCTGCACGAAACGAAAGAGTCTCGGCAGTCTCGCCTTTCTTCAGAATGCGGAATGCCCGCAAGGCTTCGTCCTTCTCGGGTGCAGCGGCGACCAGAGCAGCAATGACGCCGTTCGCAAGGGCAGGCGCGTTCCGGGCCGCGTGATCGCGATCGACCTGACGCATCACCGCGCCGAATACGGCTTCATGGCAAACAGCCAAACAATCGCGCGCGACGTAGGCCAGCCAGCCATCGACCGTCGCCGTCAGGCAACCGGGCAGTTTCTCGGGCGGATGCTGTGCCACGCCGAAGACATCGGCTTCGTCGATGAAGCGCTCGTTCGTCTGCGCCAGCCACAAGAGCAGCGTGTAGTTCCGCAAGCGCCGCCGTTCCGCCGCATCGATGGGCCTCGACGGGATGATCGCCTCGATCAGGATATCGCGCTCGCCGCGTGGGATCGAAACGATCGACAAGGGTCCCGCCAGTTCGTCGAGCTCCTTGCGCGAGATGTTCGCCGTGGCTGGATTTTTTGCTAGGCGCGCGCCGTAAGCGCTATCGCGCACGACCTTGTCGAACTCCCTGGCGAGCGCCTCGCCGCGCTCTTCGCTCAGCTTGTTGAGCCCGCTGTCCATGGGCCTGGTGAGATTCAATTGCCGGCTCGATGCGACATAGGCGTTGAACGCGATATTCTTGGTCAGCCGCTTCAGGGGCAGCGTGTTCTTGCCGGAATCGAGCGCGGCGTCCGCGCCCTCGACGCCGACGAGCTGGGTCACGATCCGGCCGTTCAGGCGATTGGCCATGACGAAGGCCGACTCTTGTGCCGCCGCGAATTCGAAGAAATCGGATCGCTTTTCGGGACGCCGCGCCAGGGCGTAGCGCCAGACGATCCAGGAAATCACGGACATGTAACGCAGCTTCGGCGTGACGGTGGTGACGCCGTCGAGCAACGCGTTGCCGAGCGCTTGCACGGGCGCGCGAAGACCCAGCAGATCGAGGCCCGCCGTCTTGTCGGCTTCGAAAGAAACCCAATCGGGTACCGATACGCCCATTCCTGCCCCCCGCAGCGCGCAAAGCCGCTCCGGTCTATCGCAACCTCTCCGCGCTGGACGATTCCAGGTCGTATTCCCAAAGTTCGACACCTGCCGGCACGAGGTGGCCGTGCGTTTTCAGGTAATAAGCCGCGAGGCTCTGCTCCCTACGGAAATGCTTCAACACGAAAAAGATTTTGCGATAGGCGGCCGGCGCGACTTGAAAATAATACATGGCCTCGTTCCACACCGTCATCTTTGCGCTCGGCATATTGCCGCCTTGCGTCCAGGTGTGCGATTTGCATTCGACGAGAACCAGCGGGGTTTCGCTGCCAAGATCGAACCGATGCGGCTTCTTGGCCTCGCCGACGCCGACGAGAACGGAGAAGTTCTTCGTCAGCGTGATGCCCTGTTTCGCAAAGAACGCGCGCGCCGCTCCCTCGAAATCGTTTCCGGCATGCGTGTTGCTGACCGCGCCGATGCGCTGGAAATTACTGGTGTCCATACGCGCTATCCAACCTCACCGATCTGCCCGGAATAGTGCTTGGCCCAGCACAAGGTATTGACGAGTTGCATCTGCTCGATGGTGTGGCAGGGAATTTCGAGGAGACGGGGGCTCGCGAAGATGACGGAGAGACATCGTGCGCGGCTGATGGCGACATTGAGCCGGTTGCGGCTGTAAAGAAATTCGATATTCCGCGGCATGTCATCCCCCGAAGACGTGGCCATGGAGATCAGCACCACCGCCGCTTCCTGCCCTTGCAGCTTGTCCACGGTTCCGACGCGGGCATCTGCGGGAAGGACATCGCGCAAATGGTTGACCTGCATGTTGTAGGGCGTGATGACCAGAATATCCCCGGTACCGATCGCTTTCTTCGCGCCCTTGCGGTCGATCCAGGTCTTGCCAAGCAGCGTCTCGTAGGTTTGTTTGAGGCGCTCGGCTTCCGGCGGGCAGCGTTGCGCGTAACCGGCATGGTCCACCGCGACGAAGCGTAATCCGGTCGGCGCCAAGGCTTCGTCCGTGCTGGTGCCGATATCGATGCGTTGTTGATGCGCGGATGGATCGGAAACGAGGCGCCCGTCGTAAACGGCCTCCGATATGAAGCGGCAGATATCCGGATTCATGCGGAACGTGGTCGCAAGGAAGATTCCACGATCCGGCGGAACGGTCGCCAGTCCGGCCAGCAGGTGATCGAGACCAGAAATACCGGAGCCGCCCGGATGCGCGCCCTGGATGGGCTGCGACAATTGCATCTGGTCGCCGACCAGCACAATGTTTTTCGCCGACACGCCCATGGCGATGACATTGGCGAGGCTAACCTGCCCGGCTTCATCGACGAAGAGGTAGTCCAGCGCCTGGTCGAAATCGGGCCGCGCGAACAGCCACGCGGTTCCGGCAATGAGCTGATGATTGGCCTGGGCCGCCGCCGCGCCGTTGTTGTCCGCGTTAACGATCATCGTCCCCTGGAAATACTGGTCTTCCTTGCTCGATCCCTTGATGCCGGTGAAGCGAACGCCTTTTTCCTTCGCCACCGCCTCCACGTCCTTCAGTAGATTGTTGATGGCCTTATGCGAGTTGGAGGCCACGCCGATACGCTTTTTGTCGGCGAGAAGATCGACGATGGCATGTGACGATGTGTAGGTTTTGCCCGCGCCGGGCGGCCCTTGAATGAGCATGTAGCTCTGATCGAGCCGCTTCAGCGCGGCAACCGAGCCCGCGAGCAGGTCGAGCCCGGGCTCGATGATGGGGGCACCGGCCTTCTGGTTTGCAAGGCGCGGCACGGACTTCTTCATGATATCGGTCAATGTGCGATAGCGGCTCCGGTCACCACTGACGACGGTTTCGGCGTAGCGCAGAATGGCGCCGCGCAATATCTTGTCGTCGAGCGGGCCTTCGGGAAAGATCGACGCGCCATCCGCGAGGCGTGAACGGCTCGGCCCCATTTTCAACGAAATGGTGCGCGCATCTTCGTCGAGCGCGACGATCTCGCCGGCCTCCTCGCGGGTGCCCGAACGCAACACGTTCTCGCCGACCCGCATCTTGAAGTCCTGCGGCGGAAAAGTGAACGAATACACCGTCGATCTTTTTTCCGCGCGGGGCGGCTTCGCGGGATCGGGGCTCAAGACGCCGAGGCATTCGGCGTCATCGATGAATTCCTCGTCGCTCATGTCTTGGCGTGTGAACATCGCCCAGTATTTCGGCTTGGCTTCGCGGCGGTGAAATTCAAGCAGATAGGCGAGCAACGTCCGCCACGGCAGTTCTTCCGCCGGGCAGCCGCCGGTGAGTGCCTGGATATGCGCGGCGGTGCGCTGCTCCGCCTCGATGCGTTTCTGCTCGCGCACGGGATCGGCATTCTCCGGCGCGATCACGGTGGGCCATGCGAGGTCAGCGGGTCGCAGCGTGATGAGCCAATCGCGGCATTGGGCAAGCGATTGACAGTCGAGCTTGTTGTAGGCCTCGATTTCATCGAGCAAGGCATTGTCGCCAAGACGCCGGAACCTCTCATAGATGATGATGCTGTCACCGGCCGTCGTCACCGCGCCCGATCGCGCGCTGTCAAGGTAAAAGGCCTCGACGTTCTTGATGGAGTAACGCGGCTCCGAAATTCGCACGGCTTCGCGCACGACCTTGTAGAGGTCGATGAGCTTGTGACGGCGCAGGATGTTGTCGACTTCGGTCTCCCGCGTGCCGTGAAACATGGCCAGGCGTTTCAGGGCCGACTCTTCATAGCTCGCATAATGATAGATATGCGCGCCGGGGTACGTGGCGAGCCGCGCCGTCATGAAATCGATGGTGTCCTCGAAAGCCTTCTTTTCATCTGCGCGGTTATGGGCCCAATAGACCGCAAACCGTTCCTGGCCTTTTTCGGCATAAATAATGCCGAAGAGATATTCGAGCCCCATGTCGTAAAGCGGATCGCCTTCCATATCGAAAAAGAGATCGCCGGGGTCGGGCCTGGCAAGCCGTGCAAATCCCCGGCCCGGCGAGGACGGAAGCATCTCGTGCTGGTTCTTCCCGGTATCGCGGCGCGACACTTGCAAAGCGGCCTGGGCGCGCAAGCGCGCCAATACCCTAGCCTGCAGGTTTGGAATGCGCGTTGCCGCGGGCATCGCCGCAAGCTGGCGCACGGTTTCGAATCCGCCGGTCCGAAGCTTGTCGATCTGGCTGCGATTGATATTCGCGACTAGGCTGAGATGGTCGCTGGTCTCCCATTCGGCCGCGCAGGTTTCTGCCCAGCGGCAGAAGGTGCAATGGCCGCAGGGCTCCGCCGCTGAAGCTGCGTCAGGCGCGACGACAAAGGCTTCGAAGCGCCCCCGCGCCACGCCGTAATAGTGACGCACGTCGGAGGTGCGGAGCGACACGCGGTTACCGTCGCCCAAGACGACGTGCATCTGCGGCGGCTCGATGCCCTGCGCCGCACCAAGCAGGTCGGCGTAAACGCAAAGCTGGATCACGTGTTTCGGCTTGGCGGTGCGCGCCAATTTCGTGTCAGCTACGTCGTAGGCGTAGTCACCGAGCCCGGAGGCGATTCCGTCCACGCGCAGGAGAAAATCGGAGAACCCGTGCCACGGTGGATTGTAGAGTGCGCCCTGATACACGACATCGGCGCCGTCCTTCATCGCTTTGCGCGTCGCGACGACCCGCCCATCGAGCGATCCCTGATTCGAGATTTCGGCGACGGTGCGGCCTTCCTTGCGCAAACGCGCGAGATAGGCTTTTTCGTGCTCGATACCCTTTTCCTGAAGCAGCTTGGCCTGCTCATTGTCGGCGGGCAGCGCTACGGGCTGCACAAGCTGCCGGACGTCCATGACGGTGGCGTGCGAACAGCCGAGGTAGTTGACGAGATCGGTTGCCGAATAAAAGCGCTTTCCATCTTCCTCCCTCATGCTTCCCCCGGGTGTCGTGGTTTTTATTCGGCGGCATCCCTGCCGATATCGGGCGCCAGCAGCGCCCCGCGCAGGATTTCCTTGCCGTCGGAAAAATCGTAGATGCTTTTGATCTTTTGACCGTCCCAGACGAAGCGGTAATGCGCACCCTGGATGGCCCGCGGCAGCAACGAGCCGTCGAAGATGGCGACGAAGCGGTGTTCGGCGAAGCCCGGCCGGCAGAAGAGAACGCCGGATGAACCGCTTTCATAAAGCTGGCGCCCGATCTTCCGGCGGTCCGCGCTCGGAAGATCGGGATCAAGCTTCGTCAAATCATGAAAAGACCCGGTGATGCGGCGGCTGAACACGCGCATGTCGAGGCCCATGGCGGCTTCGTTCGTGCTGCCGAGAAATTCCTCGCGGCGCAGGAGCGCCAGCGCTAGGGCCGTGTCCATGTCACCGGCCAATTCGAGGCAGCCGTGGGTGGGTCCGAGAAAAAACGATCCGCGCGGGTCCTTGTAGGCGAACGGCGCGTGATTCCAGTTTTGATACTGGCTCGCCGCCTTGTCGTTCGGCTTGGGCAGGCTCGGTAGTTGATTGATGGCGGCCAGGCGCGGGTTGGTGCGTGCTTCGAGCGCCTTGGCGGCGGCCTGAAGCTCGGCATCGCCCAGCCGTTCATAGACCTCGATGGTGGGAAACCGCGAGGGGATAAGCTGGTAGCAATCCTGATCGAACGAACGCTTGGAATACATCGCCGTCAGCCTCCGCGCTGGGCATCCAGATAAACGCGGACCGCGTAGATGTCGGTCAGCTTGCCATCGAGCATGACGTCGAGCGCCGACCGGCCGCCAAAATACTTGTTAGGCCGCTCGATCCACGCGTCGGCGGCATGAGGATCGGGAACGACAATCTGCAGCGCTTTATAAATGGCGGCGAGGTGCGAGATTCGCTCTTCGGTATCGGCGGATAACAGGCCGCCCTCCTTCTTCCATTTATAAAACGTGGACCGCGCCGGCGCGCCGAGCAACGTGATCTGCTGCTCGATCGTCAGCTTCCAGGCGTCGGCGATTTTGAAAAACACATCCAGCGCTCGATGCGGGGACGGGGGTGTGGGGATCGGGGCGTTTTTCGCGGCGGTCGTCATGTGGGCTCCATCACAGTCCAAATTCGAACTTGACGTAGCATATTCGTTCGATTACAGATAGTCCAAGAACGAACTAAATAGCACATTTTGTCTGTTTCCGAACTAAACCGGCCCTCTAGCGTCCGATCTGGGGCTAAGGCCACAGCCAAAGGACGATGTCATGGACCATAGCAATTATCCCGAGAATCCCAAGCGCACGGAAGGTAAGCCTCCTGATTCGACCGTCGCGGTCCTTGAGGTGGTCGAGATCGACCTGGAAATCGAGGACCGCGAAGAGCTGATGGGCTTTTCGGTGGTTGTCGACGAGCGCTTTCATGAAACCTTGCGCGCCCGCATCGGCGTGAGCGAGGAGATGCATCTCTTCGAGCACGGCCACGACCAGCCGCTTTCCTGCCCGCCGCATGGACGCAAGGCCATTCGCCTGGTGGGCCACCGCTGCCCGGTGGTGATGCTGGAGGTTCGCTACGAGCATCGCACGATCGAGCATCGCTTCGCTCCTTCGGAGACGGTGTTCAAGGCCTTGCAATGGGCGGTCGGCAAGAAGGGCTTCAACCTCGATCCGGTGGCGGCAGCCAAGGCCAACCTGATCCTGCCCGGCGCCGACGCACCGCTGCCCCGCGAGGCCGCGCTCGGCAAATTCGTCAAGCACGGTCATTGCACGCTCGTCGTCGACCTGACGCTGAAGGATTTCAGCAATGGCTGACGACGCGCTTTCCGCCGCGCAAAAGACGCTGGAAGCGCATCTTCGCTCGGTGCGCTTTCTGGCCGGCGTCGAACTGGGGCGCTGGCGGATCGAGCGCTACGCCTTTCCGAAGCTGGAGATCAGCGTCACCGGCTTCGATCCGCCCGCGGCCCATGCCGCAACGATGGGCTTTCAACTGGTGTGCGACAATTTCCCGGCCGCGGGTCCCTTTATCCAGCACTGGGATCACGCCACCGGCAAACGCCCCGCGCCGCTGAGCGAGAGTTCACCCAGCGTTGTCGATGCGCTGAAGGAATGGACCGACCGGCCGGGAACGTATGGCGGCATCTATCGTCCCTGGCAGCGCCTTGCGGCGCTGCATAACGGCTGGGCAGCCAAACGTCCCGATCTCGTATGGCGGCGCGATCGCCACATCACCTTTATCATGGAGCGCTTGTATGAACTCGTTTCTGAGCACGCTGCTTGGCTGGGTCGGGCTCGCGCCGCCTAGAATTACCTGTGCGCGGCGTGTCTGGCAGACAGGCGTCCATGAGCTTGCAAGGCGTACGCGCAATGGAACGCGCGAAAGCGGCGCCTATCTCCTCGGCCGTAGGCGGCAGAACGGCACGCACGACATTCTTGAGTTCGTGTTTTACGATGATGTCGATCCCAAAGCGCTGGCCACCGGTATCGTAACCATCCGGGAAACCGCGCTGCCGCGCCTCTGGGAGATTTGCCGCGCGCGCGGGTACGGCGTTGTCGCCGACGTGCACGTGCATCCCGGCGGTTACGGTCAGAGTGCGTCCGATCGCGCGGGCCCCGTCATGCCGCGCGCCGGTCACATCGCATTTATCCTGCCGAACTTCGCCCGCGGCACGCCTAAGCCCGGCGCCATCGGCATGTATGAGTTTCTGGGAGAAGGCCGGTGGCACGACCACAGCCGCAGCGGAACGCGATTTCTTAAGCTCGGCTGGTCGTGATGACAAAACACTGGAAGCGTTCCCGCATCACAAAGGCGCTGACTGATGCCGCGCGCGCCGGTTCTTTCCAGGAGGCGGAAGCGCGCCTCGATGCCGTTCGTGTCGCGGTCGTCGTTGCAGCCGACCAGTGCGTAACTTCCGCCGGTCAGGCGGCGGTGCTGACCGCCGTGGCCACGGCCTGCAAATGCTTCGGGCGCGTCACGCTCGTCAGCGACGCCGACGCGCCGTTGATTGCAAGGCTGCCCGCGGGGCCGTCGTTGCACGCTGCCGCGCGCCGACTGGGTGCATGGATCGCGCGAACGCCATCGGCACGGACAACGCATGCGATCATGATCGGCGAGGCACGATGCGACGCCCCATGGATCATCCGCTGCTGGTGGGACCGCTGGCTTTCGGGAACGCGCGTGCGCGACGAAATCATGGGCGATGCCGGGCTGGCTCTGGCCGGGGTGTTTGCCGCGGCCCTTGCGATACGCCAAATCTTCACCTGCGTGCTGGCCGGTAAGACGCTGCGGGCCCGGGACGCCACGGTTTCGTTATGGGCGCCCTGGGAGGCCGCCGACCGCAACACGACCGGGCCCGAGAGCTTCGATGTGCCGGATCATCTCTGGTTTCTCGGCCTCGGCCATCTCGGCCAGGGTTTCATTTGGAATCTGTGTCTCCTTGGCGCCCGTGGCGGCCGCGCCGTCGTGCAGGATGATCAGATCATCGGCGAAGAAAACGAAGCGACCAGCCTTCTGGTGTTGAACGGCGACGTCGGGGAAAGAAAAACGCGCATCGCTGCGCGGTGGCTAGGCGCCGCGGGCTGGACCGAGAGCATCCTCGAACGGCGTCACCACGGCGACATTCCCCTTTTGCCCGACGACCCGCCCTACCTCCTGAGCGGCCTTGATCGTGTCCAACCGCGGCTCGCGATGGCCAAGCACGGCTTCGACTACATGATCGATGCGGGCTTAGGCCATGGTCCGCACGACTTTGACGGCATTCAGCTGCGTGTGATTGCCAAAGGCAAATCACACGATGATTTGTGGAATGCGCCCGATCCTGTTCCTGAAGACGCGCTGTCACGTCGACAATCAAGTGCAGCTTACAAGGATCTCGAAACCCACATCGGGCAATGCGGGATTGTCAGCTTCGCGGAAGCGAGCACATCTGTGCCCTTCGTCGGCGCCGCAGCCGGCGCCTTGGTGATCGCACAGGCGATCCGTCTGGCATCCTTAAATGCCACGGCGCGGTTTCTACAAATGCAGTTGGGCGCACCCGAGATGGTGTCCGTGGCCGAGTTCGTGCCGACGCCAGAGATCAATCTTGGCGGCGTTGCGTTGAGGCTATAAGGGCGACGTTTTGCTTCTGTCCGGCCGCGCGCTCGTCTTCATTGTCAGCAGGATGCGGGTACATCTCGCTGTCCAATAAGGGGAGTGGGGAAGGCCCCGCCCATCTCGGGTTCCAACAGGTGCACTTCATGGCAAAGATGGACCATACGCGGCCGGTCCTCAAGCTGATAGACGAGATTAAGCGCCAGCGCGCAGCGGCGGCAGCAACAACGACGAAACCGAAACTCTCCGCAGTGGCCAAGAAGCGACCTGCGGGGGCTACCGCTGAGAATATCCTGATACATCACGCAGCATGCTCTGTGCTAATCCACATCGGCAAGCATAACGATGTCAGGATGGTTGATCGGTTGCTTGAAGGCGTTCCCATCGCGCAGCGCAAACGGCTACGGAACTGGTTCTCACAGTTCGGTCCCGTGGACTTTGTCGGAGCCAAGGCAACCTATCGGCGTGGCGCCAAGACCGTGCTTGGCCAGGCAATGGACAAGCCTTTCTGGCTATTCAGAATCTAGTCCGGCGTTCATGCGGTACACTTTGCAGGATGAGGTAGATCGTAAGGAAGTGCCCCGACTGCGACACATGGACGTGTGCGCCGGCGGCGATATCGCCCCAACTCTTGGGCACAATATGGGTGCACACATCCTATGCGGGTGAATAATAAGCCTCTGATTTTATGTGTTTAATGCATTTGCGCTGCGATTTCCTTCGCAACGATAGATAGCCCCGAGAAACGCCCGGTGCTGCGGGCACGCCCGCTAACAGATCGGGCTTGAGCAGTTGATCTGGCCGAACTTCAATATAGGAGCGATCGGGTTCGTCGTTCGTTTAATAGTGGCTCGCCGCTGCTTGCTTTACGAAGGTTGCCGTGAGCCGTGATGGCTCGGTATTACTACGGGATTGATATACGCGGCGCATATCCTGTTGTGTGATCGATTTTGGACGACACAAAAAACTCGGCGTGTATCCACGGGGGCGAATTTGGACTTGGTCGTTGGTACCGGAACTTCTGTCCGGGATGTCGTGCTGGCTGCTGCAAGCTTGCTGCGCCAGGAATTCGTGCCGGGACTTGTCAGTCTTGCTCTGGTGCTCGTACTTGTCTTCTGCATCTTTCGGTTTGCTGTCGGCATGCGGAACCGCGTGGTTGCGCTGAATCGCGTCGCCAAAGAGATCACAAGTCACAGAACTGCGGCGGAGCTAAGCGCTCGTATTACAGATGTGGACAGGAATATTGCGCACTTCGGGACGTCTGGAGCTAAAGGGCGGGTTGCCGCCGCCTGGCGCGAATTCCGAGAAACTCTGGTTCCCCACGAAGAGGCCGGGCAGGTGATCCTGCGAAACTCCGTGCGGCCTTCCGCTTTCTTCAATATCGAAGACTTGGGGTTCTCCGCGGGCTTCTGGCGTTACGTGCCGAGCCTGTTCGTTTCCGTAGGATTGTTACTGACGTTCATGGGGCTCGTCTCCGCCCTCGAATCAATCGTGCCCGCCAGGGGCGAGGTCATCGGCAGCGACCAGCTCAGCACCCTGCTTACCGTTGCATCGGCGAAGTTCATCATGTCCCTGACGGGACTGCTCTGTTCGATCTTGTTCACTTTAGTGCTGCGGATCGGCATTGCCCGGGCTGAGACGGCATCCCACCAGGTCGCAAACGAGATCGAAGGCCGTCTCTCGTTCATCAGCTTGGAATACTTGGCAATCGAGCAGTTGTCCGCCGTCCGCGAGCAGCGTGAGCATTTTCGTCGCATCGGTATGGAGTTGGTTGCCGAACTCGGCCGCCCGCTGCGTGAGGATATTCCTCGCGCCATTGCGAGCGGCATCGAAACGGCCATGGCGCCGTTACTTGCACAAGTAGGCAAGGCGGGCACCGAGGGAGTCGGGGCGCTGGTACAGGATCTTTCCTCACGCTTCACGAGCGACGTCAGCCGAGCCCTCAGCTCGGCGAGTGACCGCCTTTCGGAGGCTGGCGACCGCATCTCCCAACTCTCGGAACGGATGGACAGCAGCTCGACTCGCGTAGGGCAGGAGCTTGATGGCGCGGTATCGCGAATCGCGAGGTCGATGGAAGCTATCCAGAGCACTCTGACTCAGTCGGCGGAAAGTACAGGCAGCGTATTCAGCGACGGGGCCGAGAAGCTGTTGACGGTCATGAACCGCACGCTTGAAAGCATTCAGGACAATACGTCGGTCGGGGCCCAGGCACTCAGCTCGGCCGCCGCCGATCTCAAGCAGGCGGGAGAGGCATTCCGTCAGCAGATGGATGAGGCAGCCCGCGATGGCGGCAATGTAGCCCGCGCAAGCATCGAAGCAACGGGGGCCCGGATAGCCAGATTGACCGACGAACTGACATCAAAGGCCGGCCAGCAGCTGATGTCTCCGCTTGGAGAAATTGCGGCCCAGATGCAAGAGGTTGCAAACCAGGTCGCCGCAGCAAGCGCCGATCTCCGGATATTGTCAGATGGGGTTCGATCTGGAGCCGACGCGACGGTCGAGGCAGCCGGAGCGTTTCGGTCGGCATCCCGGGATTTGGTCGACGCCTCATCGCCTGTGCGGGGCACGGCGGAGCGAATGGAAGGCTCCCTACGTCAGTTGGCGGATGTAACCCGAAATGTGGCAGGTACGATAACGAAATCCGCGGAAGTTACGGCTAGAAGCGCTGCGGACGCCCTTGCGGCCGCCCAGGTTGTCTTAGCGAGTAAGGCAACGGCAGTCGATGCCACCCTGGACGGGGTCTCCGTCATGCTCGATCGCCTTAGAGGGCAAGGCGATCGGATCGACGACATTGATGTGAAGCTCGGCAAGGCGTTCGATGCCTATACAAGGCAAGTTGCCGGTGCGGTGGACGGTATGCGGCACCATGTCCAGGAGTTGCAGGAAAGACTCGCTCCAGCGTTAGACACACTGCAGATCATTGTCGATCAGGCCGAGCAGTTCGCTCCGCAGTCTGTGAGTTAGCTGATGCGTGGGGCATTCCGCCGGCGCCAACGGGAGGAGGAGGAAGAATCTGCCTTCGTGTCGATGACCGACATGACGGTGAGCTTTCTATTCGTCGTCATGATCCTCTTGGCGTTTTTTGCCAGCCGATTTAATCCGAAGGAAAGCGTACCAAAGGCGCAGTATGATCATGTCGTCCGGGAACGGGACGACTTGGCCGTCGCGCTGGCCGCGGCAAATGCCAAAGTTACTTCACTCGAGGCGGAGATAAAGCGCCTACTGGCGAAGCTTCAGGAGAAGAATCCGCTCGAAGAATACCTGACAAAGACGGCGAACGAGCGCCGGCAAATCTTGCAGCGCTTGCGTGATCAGCTCAAGGTCGATTTTCCCGATCTCCAGGTCGTCATCAGTGAAGAGAATGACGCTCTTCGTTTTCAGGGCGACGGCTTGTTCCAGAGCTCCCAGAGCATTCTGCGCCCGGAGCGAAGAGCGATTGTCGAATCTATTGCCGAGAGGCTAGAGGCGATCCTGCCCTGCTACGCGCTCGGTAGCAAGTCGAGGTGGTCCAACGGCTGCAACAATGGAGCCGCAATCATCGAGGCGGTGCAGATAGAGGGACATACGGACTCGACCGGGGATGATATCAGCAACCTTCGTCTTTCGACGGAAAGGGCCAATTCCACCTTCGTCGCCATGACGGCGCGCGAGCCGGGGTTGGTCGCACACCTAAACTTCAGGGGGCAGCCCGTTCTTTCAGTAGCCGGCTATGGGAAGATGCGGCCGGTTGCCGGCAACGATACGTCTGCAGGACGGGCCACGAACCGTCGCATCGACTTGCGCATCATCATGTACACGCCCAGCCGTTCCGAAGAGATCGACAACATCCGGAAAGCTTTGCGCTCCGGTCTGATCATCGAGGGGCGATGAGTCTTTTCGCAAAGCTGAGCCAGCCCGTCCTCTATCAGCCGCCCAGCCTTCCTGCTCCGACCAGGTTGGCCGCAGCAGCGCGTCGCATCTTGTCGCGCTGGCCTGATGTCGTTGCCGATCCTCCGGAGCACGATCGCGAGCGCCTGGTCATGGAGATGCTGCGCAGACTCTCGACTGGAGATTGGAAAGGTGCCCGGATGTCGTTTGTGACTTCGGCCGCACGTGCTCTGTTCGATGCAGAGCGGCGATCTCGACCCGCTCTCGAACCACTGCGACGGTTTTACTGTGGGGAGATAGAGGCAAGCGACAGTCGGACATTTCTTGCAGCAATGATGTCGGTCTATCTCGGAAGCTACGACCCGGGAGCGACACACACGGTCGCTTTGGCGCGATCGCTTGCCAAGGTTCGGCAGCGGCTGGATACGCGATCGCGATTATTGGTCGATGAGGTGCCCGAGGTGCTGGACCCGCACAAAGGAGCGGCGGCACTCGGGTCGCTGATGAGCCAGATGGATGATCCGTGGCAGGGCTTGCGAGATCTACACCTTCTCAGCCCCCAAGCACCTGGAATCATGGATTTCGCACACATTGCCTTCGTCGACCGTTTGGCTCCTAGGCTCGACCAGCCGGCCGAGATTGACCGACTGCTGCGCTGGTTGAAGCCCGATGGACACGAGCCACGGGCCTCAGGTGCGGGTGAGGCGATCGAGGCACTACTCATGCCCTGGCGGGATCGAGACCCGTCTCCGCATCTGCAGCACGATCTCATCACCAGGATCGTTGGCTATTATGGTGATCCACGCGTAAGAGGACATGCGGGCGCCTGGTCCTCGGTATCCGACGAACTCCTTACTATCCTCCTGCGATGGCTGACTGGTGCGAATATCAGGTTCTTCCTTGAGGTCGTGTCGGCGGTCGAGGACAGTCACATGTGGGCTCCCCGCGAAAAATTCTGGCTTACCCTATACAACCAGAAGCGGGTCGATGCGGCGTGGGTAGCGTTCAGCGACGCCGGCGCCGCCCTGGCGCGAAGAAAGGCGGGCAACAGGACCATCCCATTTGGCCGCCAAACTGCAGGCGGCAATCGTTCAGGCACGTGCCTTCTCATCCTCAAGATCGGAGGAAAGATCGTCGTCGAGGGATCGAGCAACTACAAGATCCATATCTTCGACGAGAGAAATCCGCGAGCTCCCAAGCTCTATCAACATTCTTACGACTGCGACGTCATTCGCAGGATATCCGGCGCCCAGGCCAAGATGCATCTTGGCCATTGGGAGGGATGGGTGCTCGAGAGGATCTAGGCCCGATGAACTTGCAATGTTCATATTCAGAGGCCGTGATCAGCCTCAAGGTACCACGGGGTAAAGGCGGGCTTTTGGGTCGTTTGATGTCGAACCAAACAAAAGACCTCACCAAACTCTCCCTGGCAGACTCGGAACTGCTCTGTGCGATCGGAGACCTGAAGGGCGTGAGTGACGACGTCCCGGAGGAGCTGACAATCTCAGCTGACGAGATCCGGCTGTCGCATCGACTTGCTGCCAGACTGGATAGCGAAGCGGCGCGCGTTCTTGGACTTCCTCCCGTTGCCGACCTGACGTTCCGCACCGACGCAGAAGGGATCTTGGGCTCCAAATCCTTCAAGCTTCGGTATGAGTGGGCCAAGAATGGGCAGCGGCAGTACCCCCGTCGCATTGGTGCAATCCTTGAAACTGTGGACGGCCCGCGCCGTTTGCCGGAATTTTTGTTGAACGCTATCGAGATCTCGGAACGGCTGAGGCCCGAGTCAGATGACGCAGAACAATGGGAAGCACTTGCTAAGTTTAGGCAGGCACTTGAGCCCGGCGTCCATATGAGTTTGGAGAATACGGCCGCCCGCATCTCGATGACCGACTTCCTCTCCGGCCTCGAGGTTCGTCTGGCAGACAGCTTTTCGCTCTCTCCGAACTCGCAGGGGACCGACTTCGAGGTTGTGCCATTTTCCGCCGAGCGGATATCCAGAGAGGGGCTGGCGGCGGAGGATGGAAACGTCCGGGAGAGCCATGGGGAGCTAGAAGGCGCAAGTCTGAAAGTCTTCCAACAACGTGTGCGGGAGCGGGGTGCCTTGTCGGCATACCGGATCGGCCCGGGCAACTATGTGGTGGTAGAGCGCGCAGCGCTGTCTGCCTTGAAGGTTATGGCCTCCATGCAGCATGCTTCAACCGAAGAACGCGCCGAGTTTATCCGGAACCCGCGACCGAAAATCAGCCAGGCGGTAGAAGAAGCACTACGCCATCGAGGCCAGCTAGTCGGTTTAGACCAGGTCGGCGTGGAAGATGCGGTTGAGAGGGTCGCCGGCCCCGTGTTGGTTGAAACACAAGAGTTTTCAGACCGCGTCATCGGGGTGAGGACTTATCAGAAGCAGGAGACGGGTCCGACAGGCAACAGTTCAACAACCTGGCTGCCGGAGGATTTCGGCAAACGCTTTGCCGAGCTGCTGGTCGGCCAATCACGCCAAGAACTGCAATCACTCCGAGATCGGGTGTCGGACGCAATTGAATCCAGGGAACCTTCCATTGTGGTCGATGGCCTGGAGATTCCTGCTCGGCCTGAAGCGCTCAAAACGATTGATCTCAGGATTGCTGCTGCCGGTGAAGTCGCGTCCGACGACGCCGACGGGCCGGAGAAACCCACGCGTCCCATCGTCCTTGAAACGGTGACGAATGAGGCAGAGCTCCGTTGGATAGCGAGTTTGAAGCCGCGAGATGGAGCCGCATCAACGGACCGTCCCGACACCATCCGGACGGTGCTCAAGCATCATCAAACGGAAAGTCTAGACTGGCAGATTGCGGCCTGGGTTGCGGGATTGCCGGGCGTCCTCAATGCGGACGAGCAAGGACTCGGCAAAACCCTGCAGACGATCGCCTTTCTCTCCTGGCTGCAGGCGCACATGGACCGGAGAAGCGAGAACCGTGGTCCTCTGCTGGTCGTTGCGCCGACCTCACTGCTGGTAAACTGGGAACAAGAGGTGGCACGGCATCTGAAAGAGCCTGGGCTCGGTCACCTGATCAGGTTGTATGGAAGCGCGACTGGCACCCGCAAGCTGACCGGCAGGCAAGGACGCGACATCGATGGTGGCGAGGCCAAACTGGACCTCGAGTTCTTGCATGAAGCCGTTCGGGAAAAGCGCGCGCACCGCTTCTGGGTCCTGACTACATACACCACACTCGTAAACTACCAGCACTCCCTCGCCAAAGTGCCGTTCGCGGCCGCAGTGTTTGATGAAATTCAAGCTCTTAAAAACCCCTTCAGCATGCGCGCCGAAGCGGCCCGGAGCGTAAAGGCAAACTTTCGTATTGGTTTGACAGGAACGCCGATCGAGAACAGCGCTACGGATCTATGGGCCATCATGGATCAGATCGCGCCGGGCAGCCTGGATTCGTTGGAGGCGTTCAAGCGCTGCTATGGCACGCCGACCACGGAAAACATGGCGGACCTTCATCGGATCGTGTTCAAGCCACGCGGTTCTGTTCCGGCGCTTGCCATCCGCAGGCTCAAATCGGCAGTGGTGAGTGACCTCCCCGAAAAATCTCGCCGGTTACATCCCAGACCGATGCCGCAGCACCAGTCACTGGCGTATGAGGATGCGAAACTAAAGCTGGCGCAACGCGGAGCCGGCGCAGCTTTAAAGATGCTTCATCACATCCGCACCGTCTCGGTGCATCCCCTGCTGGAAGAGGTGCTTCCGGACGCCGATTTCATCTCCGCGTCCGCGCGGCTCCAGGCCGCTTTTGATGTGCTAAGGACGATCGCAAACAAAGGGGAGCGCGCGCTTGTATTCATCGAGCACCGCAGGATGCAATACCGCTTCATCGAGTTGGCGAAGGCGGAGTTTGGCCTCGGGAGGGTCGAGCTAATCAATGGCGATACGCCGATCAATAAACGACAGGAGATCGTCAACCGGTTCCAACAGCAGCAAAACATCCAGGGATTCGATCTGCTTGTTCTTGGGCCCAAGGCAGCGGGGACCGGACTAACGTTGACTGCGGCTACCCATGTCCTCCACCTGTCCCGCTGGTGGAATCCAGCCGTTGAAGAGCAATGTAACGATCGGGTTCACCGCATAGGGCAGACTAACCCAGTCACGGTGCACATTCCTATGGCTGTGCACCCGGCGTATCGCGAGCATTCATTCGATTGCCTGCTGCACAGCCTCATGCAGCGGAAGCGGAAGTTGGCTGAGTCCGCACTGTGGCCGATGGGAGACAGCGGATGGCGATGCCGCGGAGCTTCAGCGCATGGTAGCCGAAGGAGCCGCTTCGACGGTCAGGTCCGATGAACCCGTGAAAGGCGCCATGGAGGCAATGTTCGCACGGGATGGATTGGCCATGCCGGCCTTGAAACCGGACGGCTCCCTCGAGCTGTAGCGCCCTCGATGGCAGGCGCCGTACCGCGGATTGGCTTCTTTCCTAACAAACGCGTCTTTCAGAAATTGCGTCCCTATTTCCCATCGAATATAGACGTGTTGCTGGGGAGAAAACACGGAATGCGAGCAATCGTAGGAGTGGTGCTGTTCGTCTGCTTAACCGCAGCCGGAACCGCGCCGGCGCGCAGCCAGACCGATATGATCGATCTATTCGGCTCGCTGATCAGATCGGGCGTTGGATTAGCTACGCGAGCGGCCTGGGAGAAGCTGCCCCCCTCCGAAATAGCTTGCGTCAACCGGTATCTTGTCCGGAAGGGCTCCTCAATAACCGCGGTCGTTCAACAGGGGGTCGCCCCTACCGACCCGAGTGTCTTTGATGCCCGCTCAGAATGTCGCGACACTGTCGCCACCGGCAGGCGGGCTCCAAGCTTCGACTGTGCGCGGGCCTCGATGCCCGATGAGCGCGCCATCTGCTCGGACGATGAGTCGTCACAGCTCGATAACGCCATGGCGTCCGGCTATGCATATGTCAGAGGAAAATACGGAGAGCAGACTGCGAGGGCTGTTGGCGCACCTCTTCTGCAGGCACGCCAATCCTGCGGAGCTAACCTGGGTTGCGTAAGGCAGGCCCAGCGAAACGCAATCCGGGAGTATCAGTTGCGCGGCGCTCCGGTCGCGATACCGGAGACCAGGATCGGCAACGCGTTGCCCGCCAAGACGGTCTTCATGGTGGACGGATTGGCTCTGGGCGGGAAAGTCGCCTTCGAAAGCGGGAACTACAACGAGTATCGGTGCGGTCCGAGCGAACAGTTCGCCGGCTTCACCTGGTGCCAGCGCCGGAAGACGGAATCATCTCCGCGCGGACAATATTCGTCATCGAATTCTATCTTGCACTCCGCTGACGGCACGGCTTTCTACGTCAACAGATATCTGGAGCCGGCGTTCTTCGCCGGAAGCGAAGCGAACGACGATATCAACAGGCTTTCCCTGAAGTTCGGAACTGCACGTATCATTTCCATGCCCAGGCAGCCTGACATTCCCAATGGAGTAATCGCGGTGTGGGGCAACATCGTGCTTGAGCCGCTCGACGGAAGCACCGTGAGCCAGCTCGCGGCTGGTCAGGACGTTCGCGCCGGCCTACTTATTGACCACATAGGCAATTTCCGGCGATCGGCTCAGCGTGGCTTGCCTATCTACCGTATCGGTGGTGACGCCGGGTACGTCTGGGCGGCAAGCTGGAACGCCAATGGAGTGGGCACGCTCCGCTTCCTGACGACCGACGCCGCAGCGCTAGCCGCTGCCTCCGGAACTATCGACCGTCAGGTTCCCTCGGAGCAGGCTCCTGCGTCGGCGCCCGTGGTAGCGACCGATCCCACCCCGAAGCCAGTCCCCGAAAGCACGCCTGCTCAGGCCCCGCCCGAACCCCCGAAGGTCACGGAAACGTCGGCTATAATGCAGCGCATCAGGGAGACCCTCAGACGGATTGCCGAGCAGAGGGATAGTCTGCCGAACCCGCAGCTTAAGACCCGCCTCGACGACATAGCCTCCCGACTTGCGACCGCCAGCGATAAGATGGAGATCGCGACGCTCCGCGGCTTCCTGCGCGACTGCGACGCGGCGCTCACGGTGTTCAACGAGGCCACGGACTTCAGGGAAGTGACCGCTGTCGCCTCGCGAAAGATGGAGTCAGTGGAAGCGGCGCTTTCGAAGCTGTCTTTCGACGCGCCACTCATCCAGGAGATAAAAGCTTCCGTCGAAGCGGTGAAGGCCGCTCAGTCCAGCGGGAACGTCGTTTCGTTGAGATCTGCCCTCACGAAGCTCAACCAGACCTACGATTCCGAGAAGTTATCGCGTCTGGCCGAAGCAAAGAGCCAGGGCTTCGATTCGACGGACAGCTACGAAGAATTCAAGGCTAACCAGGCCAAGCTCAGCAAATCGGGCATCCGCCTGAATCACCGGTAAGAACTAGATGCTCTCGACTGTCGAAAATTTCTTTATCCGTCTTCTCCGCGGAACGGTGATCGCTACCGCCTCCGTGTCGTTCCTGATCACGCTGTTGGCGCTGCTTTATGCAGGCTATGCCTGGTATGCGCCTGACCCAGTTCCGAATGTGCCCGGTCAAATCGCGCGTCTCAGGAAGGCGACAGATCCGGTCGAGCTCTTCAAGGAACTGTTTCCGCCGGAATCCAGCGTCGTCAAGGATACGACGACACCCGACGGCATCCCATACGAGATTGGAAGGCGCTCAGAGAGCGACGCATTTCAGGAATTCAACAAGTTCCTCGATCTTGCGCTCGGTGCTAGCTTTGACAATGCGGCTCAATTTTCCAGTTGGTTGAATGGGAATGACGCGATTCCGTTCCGATGGCCAACTGCGATCGACAACAAAGCAAGGCTGGATGACAGCAATATCGAACTGCTGTCGAAGTCCCTGCTGTACGACTATGCGAAAAGGCTTGCGTTCCGCGCTCCTGCGGTGAAGGCAGTGAGCAAGGTGAAGCCCTATAGCAACGCTCTGGACGCGCTCACCGCAGCTACACCCCCGTCCCGAGCCCCATACTTTCTCGTCTGGTTTTACGACAAGCTGCAGGGCGAACTGCGCGTTATCGCCCAGGAATTTCAAGAAGAGCGGAATCAGCGCTTCGCGCTTCGGGCGACGACTCCATTCGCGCTATCGGTCGCCGGCGGAGCTTTTTTGTACTTCATCTTCATCATGTTCCTCTTCCTGCTTGTGTCGATCGAAGCAAGCGTAAGAACTCTAGCGACTTCCGCAGTACCAGTCGGATCGCAACACAAAATGTCTGTTCATTCGCCTTCGATCGACGACACTCCCGCTCCTGCAGGGAGCCGGGCATAACGGATATCGTTTCATTTTCACTGCGCGATGCCTGGACAGTGTGGGGTGGTGTGTTCCGTCTCGTCAGCGGAACTAGACACGAGACCACCGCTGCTGCGCTCCGCCCATAGGCCCGGCGTCCGTCGTTGCTGAAGACCACTCTAACGGAGAGGCGATGACTACTCGTTCAAGGCAGCATCGTGATGTAGCTCTCGCCCGATGCAAGAGTCTGGACCATATAATTGACGAGATCATTCTTGGATGTCTCCTGTCCAGTCTTGACCGCGTTCTCTTTGATCCGGGCGACTTGCTCGTCTGATAGCGGTTGCGTCGCTTTGATCATTTGAAGCAAGTCTACCGTCACGATGACCGAGCACCGGGCGGCATTGGTCTGCTTGTCCGAGGATAGGTAGGTTGCGGTCTTCCCCTGGAGGAGAATTACCCCGGCCGGCATCTGGAAGAATTTTCCGAACTCCCGTTCCTCGAACAGTTGTCTGACGGTCGCCAGCACGTCCGGCTTGCTGCAGACCGCTGGCTCACCACAGCCCGCAAGCAGAGAGGCCAGAAGAACGACAGGCGCTATCGAGCGTGTGGTGTTCATAGTACTTGGTCTCGCGCAATGTGAGGTATTGAATTGGATCAATGCGTGGCCGGTCCGTGCCGGGTGGACAGACGACTGGCATACGATTGATGGGTGAGGGAAAGGTGGTCTACTAAGTTACCACCGCGACGAACTTGGCGGAGGGACCGCCTGGGCCGATCGCAGTGCGGATGAGTTGCTTTTGATCCTGTTGATCTATGAATGCGACGTCGTAGAACGTGATGAAGTCCTCATCGATCATGGGGTCATAGCGATCGATCAGGACTGCGGTATTTGACGCAAGCTGTTCGATAGTCAGCGAGGTAGGCGTCGTCGAGAAAGGAGCGCTCCCGCTTGGCGTGCTCATGGACACATGGGTGGTGATCCCGACCGTACTGGCTTTGATGTCGCGCATCACCTGGTCGGTCCTATTGCACAGATAGACTGGCATGATGTGCCAGCTACCGCGGTCCGGAAAATACAGCGTCAGTCCGGCAGGAGCGTTCTCAGGGGCCGGGATAACGTAGCCTTTGTCGCGCGGAGTCTCCGGCGCGAATGCGGTAGGAACGCTTGTGATGCGCGGCGAGAACGGTGCACCGCGGCCGACAGCTTCAGTTCGGGCCACGAGCAGCGTGGCGCCAGTCTGCTTGCACGCTTCGATCGCGTCACGCAGGTGCGGACGAAAGAAGCCGTCTGTCTCCGGCTCGATGTATTCAGCTTTGATGATGGCGGGACGGCTGGTCAGCCAGGTGTGGACGGCAGCCCGCTGCTCCTCAAGAGCCTGATTTGAATGGGAAGGTTCGCTCGGCCGTGTGCGGTAATAGACAATAACATCCATCGTTCATTCCAAAAGACACGTAGCGGCTGATCCACTCCCTTAAGCTTCAGATGAGGGCTCGAGAAATTGCGGGAGAAGAAAGATCGCGTGCCACTCTCAAGCTACTTTCTGCGGCCTATCAGAAGAAATCTCATGCTGAACGGGGTTGCCGATCGCTCTAATCTTGAGGGAAGGCTGAACTCCGCGTAGGCGCTTTGAGGCGAATGATCAGTGTCCGGCCCGTGCGCTTATAGGAGCGGTAGAGGCTGACCATCCGATCGATGTTCTGGGCCGAAGCGGCGACTAGCCCAGGCCCTCCGAGCTTTCAAAGAACTCAACGAAGCGCTGTCCGACTTCTGCCTCGGTTGAAAGATGTGATCCGCGCCGAGGCGACCAAAGTTCGACTATTCCATCAACATGACATCGATCGATGTGGGAGGGTGCGCGATCAAACGTCCAAACAGTGCGGCCCTACGTGAACGGGAATTGGAATCATATGCATCTGGCCAACTCAACGCGTTATGCTTTTCGTCCTCCGTTTAAGGTCCGCTTTTTGGGACGAGGCGGATATGAACCGGCAGCCAAAACGACTGAATCGCTTGCGCCGCCATCGCCGCAAAGCGGGTCCCCGATGCGCAAGTGGCGATCACCGCAGCGATGACGAACACGCTGCCGAACGGCAGTGCCGTCCAACGCCAGTCCGCGGGCCGGGCCCACCGGCCCTCACGGCGGGTGCGTTACTTATCCAGGACAATTGTGACACGGCGGTTTTTGGCCCGACCCTCCGGGGTGTCATTGGACTCGACCGGTTGCGTCGCACCGCGACCGTCGGTGGTGAACTTGACGTTGCTGAGCCCGTCTTGCCGGGCGAGCCAATCCTTGACAGCCTCCGCGCGGCGCTTCGATAGGTCTTTATTGTAGGCGTCCTTGCCTGTGGAGTCAGTGTGCCCCTCAATCCGGGCGGCCGTTACCTTTCGCTTGCGCATAATCTTAGCCACTTCTTCCAGCGTGACGACAGCTCCGGGCCGTAAGTCATACTTGTCGAGGTCGAACAAGACATCGCCAGGCAGAGACAAGATCCTGTCCCCGACTTTGATTTCCGGCTGCGACAACGCAATTCCCGCGCTGGCAAGACCAATAACGATTGGCACCATGAAAATCACGTAGCTGGTGACGAGCCGCATCTGAGCGCGGACGTGTGATTCGTGCTCCCATATACGATCGGATACTTTACCGGATCTGCAGAAATAATCCCGTTCGTTAGTCGGTCGACTTTCTCCAATGGAGATGTAGTCGGACGGGACGTCTTTAATGTTGCCGGCGAGAACCTTGCTGGCATTTTCGGTCAGCTGCAGCCCTCTCACATAACGCGCGGGATCGTCCTCACATTTGAATGACAGCGAGGTCCAGCGGTAAAAGTAAACCGTCCCTGCGATTGCTCCGATGATAATCGCTACCCCCGCGACCAGCAGGAAATCTATAGGTGTGCCCTCGTTCTTGCTCCAGACATAGAGCGCGACCAGGCCGACTCCGGCGATCAATCCAGCCATGCGCACTGGATAATTCCTCAGTTCGGTGGGCGGCGCCCAGAAGCTCCAACCGGAGGCAAGCGCAATGAACGCGATAGCCGCCATGAGGATCTGACCGCCAGCGGTAACCATCGGCGCCAACGGCCCAAGACTGTCGAGCATGTTGCGGCGGATTTCGTCGCTGACCTGGAAAAGTTCTTTGAACAAGTCCATCAGAATGCCAATGTATTGCCGACGCTGGTGTTGGGAGAAGCAAAAAACACCGCAGGATCGCGGATTACCGGGCCCTCCCGCGGCTTCCCAAGAAAATGGTAGTGACCGATCCGCACACGTTGTGTGGCCGGCGTCGACAGCGTCGTTCCGAATACTTCCGGTGAGGTGTAGTGTTGTGGATGGTATTGCACCTGGAGACCGCCGGGGGAGCGCGAGTTGAATGTGTAGTCCACATACGACGTGTTGGAGTTTTGGAACCAGTTCAGGACGGAGTGTACGCTATCTGCGAACAGTGTCATGAATCCTTTGGTGGCCTGCCGCTGTGGCACAAGCGCTACGCCGCCAACGGTATTAACCGCCCCCATTACCCAAGTACGCAGCTTGGCAAAGTCGTCGAGATCGGCGTTCGGAGCATGGGCGTCCATTTGTCCGAGCATCCAGCGAGCGCGCGGATTGAAAATGTCGAATAACGGGGCAACTCCGAGTCCGTTTTGTAGTGCGTCCTTGCCATCGGCGACTGACACCAGCACGCCGCCAAGCTTGGCCTCGCGTCCAAAGGCCAAGACCCGCAGCGCGTCTTCGAGGTCGGCGGTAAGCTTAATGCGGGCAGATACATCCAGAGCCGGCAGTCTTGAGAGCCGCCCGTCGGCGTAGAGCTGGTCGCTGACATCGGAAACGAGATCAGCCAGGAGCTCGTGCGCGAAGGTATAATGGCCGGTGGCACGAACCCGTTCGAACTGCAGCGGATACTGGAGCCGAGGTCCGTACTTGTCGCCAAGTTCGTGAGCTAGCGCGATATCGCTCTCACTGCGATCATCCGTAGCTCGCGCGACTACACGATCCTCTATCTTTCGATCCTGCTCATCGCCGACAGCATCCTGTTTCTCTTCCTCGACCTGCCGCCGCTCGCGCAAGTACGTGACCTCTTGCGCCAGCAAGGCGATCTGCTCCCTCAGCCGCTCGATCTCGGCCAATGCTTCCATGTCCAGCTGGGCGATCTCCGCCCTCAGCCGCTCGATCTCGGCCAATGCTTTCTCGTGCGCGGCAGCCGTCCGCTGCCGTTGTCTCGCACTGCGATCATCCGTTGCCATCGCGGGGATCCCTCCCATCGAAGACTAAGATACCGCTCGACAATCCGGGGTTGAACTATAGCAGAAGCCTGTGCCGCGGGCGAGCCGGATTTGTCCCCCTACCGTTGATTAGGGTAGGCCATAGACACGCAAGTCCGAAAGGAGCTGCGACGGCGGCTCTTAGCCCATCACGTCATTTTCGGGCGCCGCAGCATTTCGCCTCTTTCGGAGCGAAGTGGACATTGCGCGACGCTTACGCTGCCGAATTTATGTCAGGCGCATTTGTTGAGAAAGAAACGGCTGAATTCCTTTCGACTCACCCAAAAGACCCGCTCTTGCGGTCGAAGCTCCAAGCATCAGAGTTTTGTGGCGGCGCAATAACCGCTTTTTGGAAGGAGATCAGTGCTAGACAGATCAATGTGATACGCGCGATTCAGGTGGGTGGTTTCTACTGAGCTAGCATCTTCGAAAAAGGCAACAAAATCGGTGACGTCGTCGTCGCCGACCACGTTAAGCGGTGATACGGCCCGCTGCTCTGGCCTCTGCGGCATAAGCGGATATCGAGTCGCAGGTCCGGCGACCTCGGTCGCCGAGATCCAGCGCGGCGACATCCATTGCACCATCCTCGATCTTGACGTCGATCGGCGCGTAGTGCCGAGGCTTTCGCGCAAGCGCGAGTTTGTGTCGTAGCTGATGCGGCGCATTGCCGGTCCGGGCCAAACCGGGCCGAACGGCGCGGCGACTCTTGTCCAGCATTCTGCTCAACGACCCACACGTTCACACGTGCCTTGAGTGTCTCCGGACAAATCTGTCCACTTCCTCGAATCCGACCGGGACATCTATGTCCGAGCTGGATCCTGAGCGCATGCACCAAGCTCACCTATGTCGTTGATTTGTGGAGGCTCGTACTTTTTCTGGACTTGTGGCATCGCGATTGCACTGCATGCAGCTGAGAACAAGGCGATCGCCCAACCATGGCCAGCTTTTCAGTCATCGCAGATGTGTCTGCAACGTTACAACGCCTCCTAGATACAGCGCTCACTCCTCTAGGGGTTTCGGCACGACTGCACGACCTCGGCACGCCGGTACCGACGAATCCGGCGATGCTCACGATCTTCCTGTATGAGGTGATCGAAGACGCCGCCTCGCGCAACCGACCAGACAGACGCCGACTCATCGGGCCAAATGCATTCGAATTCGAGCGAGCGCCGATGGCATTGCTGCTCAAGTACCTCATCACACCGTGGAGTGGTGACGCCGCCACGGACCATCGAATTCTTGGCCGCGCGATGCAGGTGCTGTACGACAACGCCGTGCTAGAGGGCACGCAGCTGCAGGGCAGTCTAGCCAACACCAACGACACGCTCAAGATCACTATCACGCCGCTGTCGATGGATGAGCGCACCAAGGTCTGGTTCGCGGTGCAGCGGACCTATCGGCTCTCTTCCGCATACGAAGTGCGCGTGGTCAATCTCGACTCGAGCCGGCGCGAAACGCGACCGCCCGTGCGCGAGTACCACCGCCACATAGGCACGCGCGTCGAAGAGGTGTCGCCGTGAATCCGCTGCAGGCCTTGCGCAGCCCCGAGCATTCGCTGCTCTGCAGCCCCATCGGCCTGCAGGTGATCGATTCGTTCACGAACGCCGCGCCACTCGCGCCATTCCGTGCGCGCGTGGACGTGCAGGTGGGCACGGCGTGGCTAGAAACACTGCTGCGGCCCACGCACACACCGTCCGGCATGCTGACGCTTCCCGGACTCGGGCGCCGTGCCAATCCCACGGTCAACTCCGCACAGCAGCGCTATCGGCTGCGCATCGAATCCGCCGAATACATCGCCGACTACCGGCGCACCACCGACGGCTTCGGGTTCCTGGTGCCACCGTACGACGATCTCAATCCGCCGGCGATTCCGAATGCCAACATACGCATCCTCGCGCTGCATCCGTCCCCAAACTACCCCTACGGGGGCCCGGTGCGGGTCGTCCACGGGCGCGTCCGCGAGACCAACCGTTCGCCGGTGCGCGACGCCGTGGTCGAGTTCCAGGGACTCGACCGTGCCATGACCGACGAGCGCGGCGAGTTCGCGTTCGGCCTGCGCCGCGCGCCCGCGAGCGGACCGATCGTGCTTGACGTGCATCACGACCGCAGCGCGCGTTCGCAAAGTTTCACCCTGCAGCTCCCCGCGGCGCTGCAGGCCAATCAAATCCTCACGCTCGTCTAGGAGAGCTCTATGGCCGAATACCTGAGTCCCGGAGTCTACGTAGAAGAAATCGACGCAGGTCCCAAACCGATCGAAGGAGTGAGCACCTCGACGGCGGGCGCCGTGGGCGTGACGATGCGTGGCCCGACGCAGGGCCGGCAAGGCCCGTACAGCGGCAAGCCCGAGCTGGTCACCTCCTTTGCGGAGTTCACCCGCAAGTTCGGTGGTTATCTGCCCGAACCTTCGGCCGCGAACATGGCGACAGCCACGGCGACGCTCGGCGACTGGTGGAAATTCCCGCTGGCCGTCAAGGCCTTCTTCGACAACGGCGGCCAGCGCATTTACGTCAAGCGGGTCGTCAGTGGAAACGCGGTGCGTGCCGAGACGACGCTCGGCACCGGCGTGGTCAGCGAACTGGTCCAGAACGCCGTCGCGGCCGACACGACGCTGCGCTTGCGGCACCTGATCGGCATCGACAACGGCACCAATCTGACGTTGGTCATCAACGGCGTGGCTGCTGCCGCTCCCGTGACTGTGCAGTCCTATGCCGGCTCCGGCACCGTGACTCTTACCGCGCCCGTCGGCCAGGACCTCGTGGCAGGGCGAGACTGGATAGTGGTTTCCGTGCGCACGGCCGCGCCGGCTGCCGCCACCCCCGATCCGCGTCTGCGTGTGCAGGCGAAATCGGAAGGCGCCTGGGGCGGCGATGAAACCGCGCTCCCGCCGGAAACCGGCATCCTCGCCGGCTCCGGCGTGAGTGCGCAGATCCGGCCGATGGTTGGAGCCAGCCTGCGCTTCTCGCCGGGCGTACCGGTTACCACGACCGCCGCGGCTCCGGCTAACATCGCCGCGGCCGGACAGACCGCCATCCAGGTAGCGGCGCTCGGAACCTTCGCCGCCAACGACATCGTCGAGATCGGCGGGCAGCAGTTCACGGTTGCCGCGGTGGCGCCGGGTCCACCGGCGACCATCACCGTGAATGGGAATGGCACCCCCACGCCGGTCGCTGCGAACGCTGTGATCACGCGCGCCGGGCCGCTCAACACCGCGACGACGTTCAACGTGTCCAGTCCCGGGTCGGCCTACGTGGGCGCGCTGCTCGAATTCGACGATGGCCAGGCCAAGGAAATCCAGGTCGTCACGGCCATCAACGGCAACCAGGTCACGGTGGGCGCTAATCTCAACGGCCGGTACACCGAAGCCCATCGCATCCGCATCATCGAGGCGGAAGTGCTGGTGCGCTACCGCAACCGGTTCGCGGTCGAACAGACCGAGACCTTCTCCAACCTGCGTTTCATCGACGACGGCACGCCAAACTACTTTGCGCGCGCCGTCAACGACCGCTCCGTGCTCGCGACGCTGACGGTTGGCGCGGCCTTTGTGACCCCGAGTTCTCTCGCGACCTTCCCGAGCGTGCCGGCGGCAGTGGCACCGGCGCCGGAGCGGCTGTGGGTGGATCTCATCGGCGGCCGCGACAACCTGAACACGTTGGCACCGGAGGATTTCATCGGCGTCGACGGCGGCAGCGGCAATCGCACCGGCATCCAGTCGCTCGAGGACATCGACGAAGTGTCTATCTGCCTTGTGCCGGGCATTCACTCCACGGGGGTGCACGACGCGCTGATCAGTCACTGCGAAACTCTCAAGGATCGCTTCGCCATCCTCGATCCGCCGGGGGGTATCGACATCGAGGGGGTTCGCACCTTCCGCGAGCCGATCGACACCAAGTACGCGGCGCTCTACTACCCGTGGCTGGAAGTGCGCGATCCATCGCTGCGCCGGGAGATCGAAATGGCGCCGTCCGCGCACATGGCGGGCATCTACGCGCGCGTCGACGTCGACCGCGGCGTACACAAGGCGCCCGCCAACGAAGTCATTCGCGGCATCACGCGCATCGCCGCCGACGTGACCAAGCGCGAGCAGGACATGCTCAACCCGCGCAACATCAACGTGCTGCGTTTCTTCCCCGGCCGCGGCAACCGCGTGTGGGGCGCGCGCTGCGTCACCTCGGACGCGGCGTGGAAATACATCAACGTGCGGCGCCTGTTCATCATGATCGAAGAATCTATCGACGAAGGCACGCAGTGGGTGGTGTTCGAGCCCAATGACGAGCCTACCTGGGCGCGCGTGCGGCTAAGCATCACCAACTTCCTGACAACCCAGTGGCGCAACGGCGCGCTGCAGGGCACGGCTGCGAACGAGGCGTTCTTCGTCAAGTGCGACCGCACGACGATGACCCAGGACGACATCGACAACGGCCGGCTCATCTGTGTCATTGGCATTGCGCCCGTGAAACCCGCCGAGTTCGTCATCTTCCGCATTCAGCAGAAGACGCTCGATGCCAACACGAATTGATAGGAGAGCACCATGCCGGCTGTTTATCGAGACGATCCCTACCCGAGTTACTGCTTTCGCATCGAGGTGACGGGCGTGAGCGCCGACGGCGCCGCGGTGAAGGGCTCATTCTCTGAGGTCGCGGGACTGGAAGTGGCCGTCGATCCCATCGACTACCGCAATGGCAGCGAAGACATTCGCGCGCGCAAGCTCCCGGGCCTCAAGAAATTCACCAACATCACGCTCAAGCGCGGCCTCATCGGCGACCTCGGGTTCTGGAATTGGATCCTAGAGGGCCAAAAGGGGAAGGTGCAGCGCGCCGACGGCTCAGTCGTGCTCATGGACGAGACCGGCCAGAAGGAAGTGATGCGCTGGAACTTCGTGCGCGGCTGGCCCTGCAAGTGGACCGGGCCGGGCATGAACGCGAAGAACAACGAAGTAGCGATGGAGACGCTCGAGATCTGCCACGAAGGGTTGCACATCGACGGTGAGGCGCCATGATGCTGGAAGCGCGCCGACCCGGGTTGTACGTGGAGCGAACGCCGGCACCGCCAGTGCTCGCGCCGCTGCGCTCGGATATCGCGGCGTTCGCCGGCCGCGCGCGGCGGGGACCGGTGGGAGTGCCCGTGCGAATCGAAGGTTGGCGGGAATTCGAGCGGGTGTTTGGCGGGCTCGGGACGGCGACACATCTTTCTTATGCGGTGCGGGGCTACTTCGAGAATGGCGGCCAGGTGGCCTATGTACTGCGTGTCGGCCGAGTGGCCGATGCTGATGACCGCGCATTGCCGCGGCCATTCGTGTGCGCGCGCCGCTCGATAATGCTGGGCGCCATCACCGTGAATGTATTCGCCGCAAGCCCCGGAGCCTGGGCGAATCGCGCGCGCGTAGTCTTCTCGCTGAAGCGTGCCGGAGTGGGCGTGCCGCGACTCGCCATCCGCGTGGAAACGGATGATGAGCCCGACGAGTTCATCGGGCCGATCAAGCTCGACGCCCGCGCGCTCGCCGAAGAGCCCGGCGACTCGGAGTTGGATCCATTGGTACGCGCCATCACAAACCGCTCCGATCGAATACGCGTCGAAACCACGCTCAAGGACATGCAGACGCGCGCGGCGCAACAGCCGCGCACCGACTGGGACGTCGAACTCGGCGGCGGTGTCGACGGTGAGGCCGCGCAGCCCCTGTACCTAGACGCTCTGACGGCGCTGTGCGACCAGGTGGAGCCCGCGCTGCTCGCATTCCCCGACCTCGGGCTCGACATCGCGGGCGATCAGGAGCGCGCGGACATCCTGCGCGAAGCCATCTTGCGCTGCGAGGAACTCAAGGACCGGATGGTCCTCACCGAGATGCCCGCGGATGGCGATGAGTTCCGCCATCCGCCCCTGGATTTCGATGCGACCGTGCAATGGTCGCACGCGCTTCGCAATGAGGACCTGCCGGGAGGCGCACGTTCCGCGGCCTTTTATCATCCCTGGCTGCGTGTGAGCGATCCGCTCGGTGGTGTCGTCACGCCGCTGCGCGACGTGCCGCCCTGCGGCCACGTGGCGGGAATCGTCAGCCGCTCGGATCGCGAGCGCGGCGCCTCGTACACACCCGCGAACCTGCCCGTGTACGACGCGGTCGACCTGTCGCGCAGCTTCGCTGAACCCGTGGAGATCGAATTCAACCGCCTCGGGATCAACATGATCCGTTGCGCGCCCGGGTCGGGACTCATGGTGTGGGGCGGCGGGACGCTGGCGCGTTCCAGCACGGCGGACGAGCGCGAGAACCGCTTCGTCGCGCATCGCCGGCTCATCAACCGACTAGTGCGCGCCATCCGCCGCGTCGCCGAGCCGCTGGTCTTCGACAACAACGGTCCGGAGCTCTGGTTGACTATCTACCGCGGTGTCAACAGCGTGTTGTTCGAAGCCTTCCAGCACGGCGCGCTCAAGGGCAGCCGCCCGGAGGAGGCATACCAGATCCGCTGCGACGCAACGCTCAACACACCCGACGTCATCGATCTCGGCCAGGTGTTGTGCGAGATCGAGGTCGCGCCCGCGGCGCCGATGGAATACATCCTGCTGCGTCTGTCGTTCGGAGGTGACGGCCGGTTGGAGGTCTTCGAATCATGATGATCGAAGATCCGCTGCCGTCGTATCGCTTCATCGTCACGCTGGATCCGGCGGACGCGCACCTGCCGCCGGCCCAGGCGGCGTTGCTGCCGCTGGTGCCGAACGGCTCGTTCCAGGAGGCGCGCGGTCTCGGCGCGGATCTCGAGATCGCCGCCTATCCCGAGGGTGGCGCCAACAGCTACGCGCACCAGCTGCCGCTGCGGCACACCTGGTCGCGCATCTCGCTCAAGCGCGGCGTGGTACGCGAGATGGGGCTCTGGTGGTGGTACCAGCAGGGTCTGTCGAACTCACTGGGCGCGCGCCGCGACGGCGCCATCATCCTGCTAACCCCGGCCGGCACGCCGGCCGTGGCGTGGTGTTTCTTCGGCGGACTGGCCGCGAAATGGACCGGGCCGGAGCTCAACGCGGGACAAAGCGCTGTGGCTATCGAGACGCTTGAGATCGCCCACGAGGGCCTGCAACAGATCTATCTATCACCACCGCTGACATCATGATCACCATCCAGAATCTAGAAGTGCGGTTCGAAGTCGAGGGCGAGGGCGACGAGGCCGTGTTCGCGCGCATGTTCCAGAAGAACATGCGGCGCTGGCAGGAGATCGCCAAACAGCTCGAGCAGCACGCGAAGAAACTCGACGATGAGCGCGCCATCGTTCCCAACCTGTACGGAAACAAGTCATGAGCCTCATCCCCGTCGACGCGGTGCGCGAAGCCACGGTGCCGGCCCGACTGCGCATCATCACGCCCAAGGTCACGCCCGATGTGATCCCACTGCGTTTCAATCCCACCGAGTATCAGCTGCAGAAGCAGAACAATTTCGCGGAGATCTCCATCCCCGGGCTCGAGACGCCGCCGATCCAGTATGTTCGCGGCGCCTCCGAAAAGCTAACGCTGGAACTCATCGTCGATACTTCGGACACGCTCGAAGACGTGCGCAAGAAGTACGTCGATGCAGTGCGCGGACTGCTCAACATCAACACCGAATTGCACGCGCCGCCGCTGGTGGCCTTCGAGTGGGATCGCGAGATCTTCAAGGGCGTGCTCGAGAGCCTCAACGTCACGTACACGCTGTTTAGCTCCACCGGTGTGCCGCTGCGCGCCAAGCTGTCCACCACGCTGCGCGAATACCGGCCAGTGAACGTGCAGTTCTCCGAGCGTCCGCGCAACTCCCCGGACGTCGAGAAGAGCTTCACCGTCCGTCGCGGCGACGAGCTGTGGAGCATCGCGGCGCAGATCTACCGCGATCCGGCGCAATGGCGGGCACTGGCGCTGGCCAATGACATCCAGGATCCCCGTTCACTTGAGCCCGGCACGCAATTGCTCGTGCCGCGGCTGCGCTGAGGTGCGCCATGGCAGGCGGCGCAGTACAGCAGCTCGGCATGCCCCCCGGCGGCGGTGGCGACCTCAACGTAGACTACTACGTGCCGGACTTCCGCATCGAGGTGGAGGGCAAACAACTCTCGCCGAGCACCCATGGCGACGTCATCGACCTCAAGGTGAATCTCGCCGCCGATGAGCTCGGCGGCTTCGACGTCACGCTCAACAACTGGGACGACGAGCACCTCAGGTTCAAGTACAGCGACTCCGCGGAGCTGATGATCGGCAACATGGTGCGCATCGAGCTAGGCTACGTGAACCGCACGCGCCAAGTGATTCATGGTCCCATCACCAGCGTCAGTCCGCGCTTCAGCGAGAACGGCGCGCTGACCGTGAGCATCAGCGGCAAGGACAGCCTGGAGTTCCTCAAGGCGCGCAAGCCCAAGTCCGGCGAGACCGTGAAGTGGGTCAAGAAGACGGACACGGAAATCGCGCAGGACATCGCGCGCCGCAATCACCTCGATTTCGTCGGCGAGAAATCGCCGATCACGCACGACGTGGTGTACCAGAAGAACCTCGACGACGCGCAGTTCTTGCTGCAGCGCGCGCGCCGCATCGACTTCGAATGCTTCGTGTTGGTGGGATCGAAGGCCGGGCGCAACACGCTGTACTTCCAGCCGCCGCGCGACGGGCGCGACGGCAAGACCGCGCGCACCTACGAGCTGGAGTGGGGCCGCAGCCTGCGGAGCTTTTCGCCGACCTTGTCGAGCGACCGGCAGGTGTCCAAGGTCACGGTGCGCGGCTGGGATCCGCGCGAGAAGAAGGCCATTGTGGGCGTGGCGACGGACAAGGATCTGCCGCCGTCCACAAAGAAGGACAGCACCAGCGGCCCGGAGCTCGCCAGCAAGAAATTCGCCGATCGCGAAAACCTCGTCGTCGATCGGCCGGTGGCCAGCGAGCGCGAGGCGCGCGACCTGGCGGTGAGCATCCTGCGCGAACGCGCCACGCGTTTCGGCACCGGCAACGGCTCGACCATCGGCATTCCGGAGCTGCAGCCCGACGACAACATCGATCTCAAGGGTGTGGGCGATCGCTTCAGCGGCTCGTATCGCGTCCGCAAGGTGACGCATTCCATCGGCGACGGCGGTTACACCACGACCTTCGACGTCGAGACCATGTACAGCGGGAGTTGAAATGGACAGCGCGGCACACCAGGCAGATCAGTACTACTACGGCGTCATGCAGGCGCTGGTGGTCGACAACAAGGATCCGCTAGGCGAGGGCCGGGTGCGTCTCAGCTATCCCTGGCTCAACCAGAGCATGGAGACCGAGTGGTGCCGCGTGTGCCAGTTGTACGCTGGTAATGGCTATGGCTCGTTCTTCGTGCCCGAGGAGCACGACGAAGTGCTGGTGGCCTGCGTGCACGGCGATCTCAACGAGGTCATCGTGCTCGGTGGCCTGTACAACGGCAAGGACAAGCCCGCGAGCAAGCGCGAGAAGCCGCCCGGCCTCGACCAGAAGCTGATCCGCACCAAGGGCAAACACCAGGTGCTGCTCGATGACACGCCGGACAAGAAAAAGATAGCGCTGAAGTCCAGCGACGGCCAGTCGCTCACGCTCGACGACCAGGGCAAGAAGATCGTGATCGACACCGGCGGCGGCCAGAGCATCACGATGGAGAAAGACGGCGGCGCGATCATCATCAGCACCAGCGGCGGCCAACAGGTGAAGCTCGACGGCAGCGGCACCATCACGCTTTCCGGCAAGATGAAGGTCAAGCTCGATGCGGCGCAGGTGGAGATCGGCTCCTCGGCGATCCAGCCCGCCGTGCTGGGCACCGCGTTCCTGCAGCTGTTCTCGACGCACACGCACCAGGTCGGGCAGATCCCGACCACTCCGCCGATGCCGAATCCGGCGCTGGCCACGGTGCTGTCCAAGACCGTCACGGTGCAGGCATAGGAGCGCACATGGGCAGCGACATCATCGGCAACGGCTGGCGCTTCCCCATCGAGCCCGATGCGTCCGGCGGCCTGGGCTATGTCGGCGGGGAACAGAACATCGAGCAGTCGCTGCGCATCCTCCTGCAGACCGATCGCGGTCAGCGCGTGATGCGCCCGGACTTCGGCTGCACCGCGGGCCGCCTAGTGTTCGCGCCGGGCAGTGAGCACTTCCTGCGTGAGCTCGAGCGCGCGGTGCGCGAGGCCGTGCGCGACTGGGAACCGCGCGTGGAGCTCGACGACGTACGCGCCGAGTTGAGCCCGCGCGACGAGACCATCGCGCTGGTGGCCATCGACTACCGCATCCGCGCTTCCAATACGCGCGAGAACCTGGTGTTCCCGTTCTACCTGCGTGATTCGGGAGCGCCGCAATGAGTCTGGCACCCGTCAAGCTCGACGATCTTGACTGGCGCGCGATGGTCGACGGCATCCGCCGCCGCGTTCCGGCGGCGTCGTCGGGCGACTGGACGCTGCACTCGCCGGTGGACCCCGGCGTTACATTGCTCGAGCTCTACGCCTGGCTCATCGAGCAGCGCATCTTCTGGGTCGACCAGGTGCCGGACTCCATGGTTCGCGCCTCGCTGCGTTTGTTAGGCGTGCGGCAGCAAGGCGCGCGGCCGGCGCGCACGCTGCTGCGTGTCCGCCTGCCGGGCATCGCACCCGGCGCCTTCCTCGTTCCGCGGCACAGCGAGTTCCTGCTCGATGAGTCGCGTCCCGACATACGCTTCACCACGATGCACGCCGCCCAGGGACTGGCTGTCGACGACGACGTCGCGGTGTCCACGCTGCATCACAGCCGCATGCGCCAGCTGGACTCGACGCGCGCGCTGCCGCTGTTCGGCACCGACGGCGCGCCCGCCGAAGTGCGCTTCGACCTCCACCTGCGCGCCGCGCCGCCCGCGAATTTCTCGGCGCCATTCGGTGTATTGCTGGATCTCGACGTGGCACCGGGCATTCATCCGGCCTGGCATCCCTCCGAAGCGCGCAGCGCGCCGCCGCCCCAGCGGCTGCGCTGGTGGTACAGCACCGCGGCGGGCCGGCGCGAACTCGATGCTGGCCAGCTCGTCGACGACACGCTGGGCCTGCGCCGGCCCGGGCTGCTGCGCTTCCGGCCGCCGGCCGCGCCTCGCTGGGCGGAGCGCGAGGCGGGCAGCTCCATCTACTCGCTGTGGGCGACGGTCGAGAGCTGCGCCTTCGTCTACTCGCCGCGCCTGCTGCGCGTGGTCCCGAACGTGGTAGTCGCCGAGCATCGCCGGCCCGTGACGTGCGGCCCCATGAACGCCGGGCTCCTGCCGCTGCCGTCCCGCGAACTGCCGCTGCTGCTGGACGCGCGGGGCAATCACGACGGCGACGGTCCGCTCGGCAAACAATCCCGGCTGCGCCTGCGCGAGCGCGACGGCAGCTGGCGCCTCTGGCGGGCTACCGACGACTTCACCTTTCACCGCTCCGATGCGCGGGTCTTCGTGATCGATCGCGAGCGGCAACTGCTGGAATTCGGCAACGGCTACCAGGGTCGCGTACCGGCGCTCGCAGCCGGTGACAACGTGCAATGGCGCTTCTGGATGGGTGGGGGCACACGCGGCAACGTCGGCACCGGCCGCACGTGGACCGTGGACTCCGCGGCTCCGGCCCGTCCCTGTGCCACCGCGCGAAACGTCGTGCCCGGCATCGGCGGCGCCGACGCCGAGAGCATCGATGCCGCGCGCACCCGCGCGCGTGCCTGGACACGCCGCGTGACCCGCGCGGTGACCGCGGCGGACTTCGAGGAACTGGCCCGCGCCACCCCGGGCGTGGACGTGGCGCGCGCGCACGCCGCGGTAGGCGTGCATCCGCGGCACGCCTGCCCGGTGGCCGATGCCGTGTCGGTCTTCATCGTGCCCTGGGCGCCGCGTGGTGAGCTGCTTCCCACGGACGAATTCGTGGCGACGCCGGTGGCCGACGTCGGCATGCTGGCCGCGGTTCGCAAGCGCCTCGGGCGGGCGCGTCTGCTCGGCACGCAGGTGTTTGTGCGCGCGGCCTGGTATCGTGCGGTCGACCTGCACGTCGATGTTTCCGGCGAGCGCAGCGAGGCGGCTGCCGTGCGAGCCGCGCTGTTCGAGGCGCTGCGCGAGTTCCTCGATCCCCTGACCGGCGGCGACGGCGATCCGGCCGCGGGCTGGGAATTCGGCGCGCCGCTGCGCCCTTCGATGCTGCTGCGTCGCGCTCAGCAAGCGCTGGCTCCCGGGCTCACCGTCACGCGCATAGCAATCTCGCTCGACGGCGCGGACGAGGAAGACTGCGGCGACGTGTCGCCGAGTCCGCACGCGCTGCCGTGGCTGCGCTCGCTCACCGCGACGCTCACGCCCGCAACGTTCAGCGGAGGGCTGCGATGAGCGTCTGGTGGCTGCAACGTGGAGGACATGCGCCGCCGCCCGCGCGCGGCGTGGACGCCGAGCCGGCCATCGTCGAGCGCCGCGAGGCACTGCGTGCGCGGCTGCGCCGCCGCCGGCCAAACTACACGCCCGAGTGGACGCGCGAGGACCCGCGCGACGCCGGCATCGCGCTGCGCGAGCTGGTGCTCGAGTTGCAGGACGCGTTGATCACGCGCGTCAATCGCCTGCCCGAGAAGGCCACTACCGAATTCCTCGACATCGCCGGCGTGTCGGCCCTGCCGGGCCGGTCGGCGTCCGCGCTGGTGAGCTTCGAGGTGCTCGACAACCTCACCGAGTCCGTGGCGATCCCGGCCGGCTTTCAGGTGGGCGGCACGGGAGCCAACGGCGACACAGTGTACTTCGAAACCCACGACACGCTCTACGCGGTGCCGCTGCGCATCGAGGCGATGGCCACGCTGGTGGATGGCAATCTCTCGTCGATCAAGTCGCCCGCCGATCCCGGCAAGGCATTCGAACCCTTCGGTGCGCGGCCCGCGGCGGGCGCGGCGCTGTTCATCGGATTTTCCGGCACGGCCACCGTACGCGAATCGTTGACGCTCTCGTTCCAGGTCTCCACTGTGGACGAAGCGCCCGCGCCGCTGAGCGCGGGCGGCACGGATCCGGAACGCTTGCTGCCGGTGCCCGCGCTGGAATGGTCGGTGCTCGACAGCGGCAGCTTCGTCACCGTCGAGCCGGTGCGCGATGAAACCGCGGCGCTCGGCGTCACCGGGCTGGTCGAGCTGCGCGCGCCGGCGCGCTGGCGCGCTGGCGATCCCGCCGGCGTTCGCCGTGACCAGCCATTGCGCTGGCTGCGCGTGCGTCTCATGGACGGTATTTACTCGCGCGCGCCGCGCCTGGCACAGGTGTCCATCAACGCCGCACGCGCCACGTCCGGCCGCACGGTGTTCGGCGAAAACCTCGTGGCCGTGCCCGGCTCGCAGCGCCGCCGCTTCACGCTCTCGCAGGTGCCGGTGCTGGCGGGCTCGCTGAGCATCGAGGTGGAAGAGGGGCCCGCGGACGATATCGCGGCCGACAGTGAAGGCCGGCGTTTCCGCGCCTGGCGGCAGGTCGACGACCTCACGGCCGCCGGATCCTACGACCGCGTGTTCGCGCTGGACCCCATCAACGGCATCGTCTCCTTCGGCGACGACGTCCACGGCCGCAGCGTGCCGGAAGGGTTCGGCAATGTGCGCGCCGTGAAATACCGCGTGGGCGGCAGCGCGGCCGAGCATCTTGCCGCGAAAGACATCAGCGCGCTGATCAGCGCTGCGCCCGGCGTCACCAGCGTCAACAACGCGCAGGAAGCGAGCGGCGGCACGGATCCCGAATTACAGTCGACCGCCCTGCGGCGCGGACCCGCGGAGATCCGTGCGCGCGGGCGCGCGGTCACGGTGGCCGACTACGCGCTGTACGCGAAGCAGGTGCGCGGCGCCGAGGTGGCGCGCGCGCACGCGGTTGCCGCCTATCACGCGCAATTCCCCGGCGCACGTATACCGGGAGTAGTGAGCGTGTTCGTGCTGCCGCCGGAGCGTGGTGGCGTGGTGCCGGATGCCGATGCGGAGACGCTGCGCAGCGTGGCCACCGAGCTCTCCGCCCATGTCGCGCCCGCGGGAGTGGTGGTGACGGCCGCCGTGCCGCGCTTCCAGCAGATCGCGCTGCGCGTCGCGGTCGACTTGAATCCGGACGTGGACTCCACGCGCGCGGTGCGCGCGGTGGTGCGCGTGCTCGACGACTACCTGCATCCGCTGCGCGGCGGAGTGGATGGGCAGGGCTGGCCGTTTGGTGGCGAGATCCGTTACGACGGCCTGGTGCGCGTGGTCATGGCGGCGCAGGTGGATGGCCGCCCGGCGGTGCGCAGCCTGCGCACGCTGGACTATCGCGTCGACGGCCGCGCCGTCGTGGGATGCAGCAACTTCGCCATCGAGCCGCACAGCCTGCTGCGCGCCACGGGCTTCCAGGTGATTGACGCGAGGAACAGCGCATGAGTTGCGTCCCCGACAGGACTATCTACCGCCTGCTCGACATGGACTCGGGCTGGTTCGAGCTCACGCCGCTGGTCCAGGGCGTCACCGGCTTCAACTCGCCCGGTGGCCTGTGCCTGTCCGGCACGGGCGCGATCGAATGCCGCGGGCATGAAAGGCGCATTCCGCCGCCGCGCCTCGCCTGGGACGCGTGCCGCTGCGAGTGGCTGCTGGTCACCCCGGCGCCCTCGCGCGTCATTAAGCTCGGTCCCTGCGACTGCGACTGGCAGCCGATGTGGAGCGCGCGTTGCGAGCCCTTCGAAGGCTCCGCGCTGGACGCCATCGCGGCGTACGACGGTCACTTCGCGGTCGCGGATCACGCGCGCGGCGCGGTGCTGCACTTTGCTCGCCGCGGCGCGATGTTCCTGGGCACGACCGGGCTGTCGGCGCCGCGCCTGCTGTCCTATGGAATGCACGGCCAGCTAGTGGTGTGCTGCGACGAGCCTGACGGCACGGTGCGAATCGCGGTGATCGATCGGCGGCTGCGCGTCGAACGGGTGTTCGCTGTTTCGCTGCCGTCGGGATCCCGGCTGGTGGGCATGCGCATGCTCGGCAATGAAGCTTGGCTGCTGTACCGGCAACTTCCCATCGAGCGTGCGCCGGCAGCGCACGACGCACAGGAATTCCGTCTGCTGCGCATCGACGTCACGAGCGGCGCGGCCACGACGGCAACTTCGCGTGAGCTTGTGCGCCGCCTGTCACCGCTGCCCATTGCGCTGGTGACAGCGGATGGATTCTGCATCGAGCGCGGGCGCCGCAACGAGGCGCCACGCGTGAGCTGCTTCACCTGGTACGGCCGTTGCGCGGAACGCGACGATCTGGAGAGGGCCCTGCCGTCGTGCGCTCCGCGCTTCGTCACCGACGGCAAATACTTCGCCGAGGCGCTGGACAGCGGCATCGAGGAATGCCGCTGGCACCGCGTGGTGCTGGATGCCGAACTGCCGCCGAGAGCGTCGATCCGCGTGAGCCTCGCGACCACGGCCGACGGCAAGGTACCCGCCGGTGGTTTGACGTGGACGAGAGCCGCCAATCCGGACGCCAACGATTTTCTCGTGATGGTGACCCCAGGGAGATTTCTGCACCTGCTGTTCGAATTTGCCGGCGACGGCAATGTCACACCGCGCTTGCGCAGGGTCCGCCTGGAATTTCCGCGGGCTACCAGCATCGAGCATCTGCCGCCGGTATTCCGCGAAAGCGGAAGAGCCGAAGATTTCACCGAGCGCCTGCTCGCGCTATTTGATTCCATCCTGGCGGACATCGATTCATCCATCGAATCCTTCCCGGCGTTGTTCGATCTCGACAACACGCCGGACGAAGTGCTGCCCTGGATCGGTACGCTGCTCGACGTGGCGTACGACCCGCGCTGGAGCGCGCGCGTGCGCCGACGTGTTCTGCATTCCATTCCCGCGTTGTACGCGCAGCGCGGTACGCGCCAGGGACTGCGCCGCGCCATCGAGCTCGTGTTCGGCGCGAACTGCGAAATCGAAGAGCTCGGACCGCAACGCGCCTACGCGGCGCTTGCGTTCGGTGCTCGCCTCGGTTCGCTACGTGTGTTCGGCCGCGCCTCCGCGCGCATGCGGCTTGATACCTCCGCGCTCGGCAGGGCGCAGCTGCGCAGTTTCGGCAACCCTGATCGGGACGCGCTGTCGGCGGATGCGTTCCGTTTTCGCGTGCTGGTGTCACCGTCGATGGGCGGTTCGGAGCCGCTCAAACGCCGGCTCGCGGAACTGGTCAGCGCGCAGAAACCAGCGCACACCGTCGAGACACTACGCACCCGCCGCACCGGATGGGTGGTCGGCACGGGATCGAGCATCGGAGTCGATACCGCGTTCACCGGCATACCGAAACCGGTGCTCGGCCGCGGCGGAAACATCCGCTTGCGGCGCAATTCCATTCTTGCTGCGGGTTCGAGGCCCGCGCGACCAGGCGGCGCCACGGCTTCAAACTTGCGCGTTGGCATCAATTCACATCTGGAGTGACACATGGCTCAGCACAGCAAACAACGTCACGAACCCGGGGTGGACACAGCGAAGCCCTGCGCGCCGGTGCCGGATATGCGGCGCCTGAACTACTTCTTCGGGCAGATGCTCGGTGTCGACGACTTCCGCAGCGAGCAGAACTACTTTCGCGAAAAACACAAGCTACACAACCGTTGCTTACATGGATACGGCACGGTGTGCGGTCTGCTGGTGAAGCCGGCGCCGCCGGAAAAGCCCTGCAAGAGCGAGCAGGACGAAGTGCACGCCAAGCTCGAAGCGGAAATCGCGCGCATCGAGAAGGAACTGAAGGAGGGTGAGAACTGGCCGCAGGACAAGAAGGACGACGCCAGTAAGCGCATCGAAGAGCTGAAACAGGAACTCGAGCACTTACCAAAGCACTGTCCCCTGCCGCCGGTTCGCCCGCGCGTGCTGGTGGAGTGCGGCGTCGCGCTCGATTGCCAGGGCAACGAGATTATCGTGCGGCGCACCGAGACGCTCGACCTGTGGGAGCGGCTAAGCCGCGAAGAGCGCGTGCAACTCGAACAGGGCCACCACGAGGTGTACGTAAGTATCTGCTTCTGCGAGAAGCCGGTGTCGCCGGTGCGCCCCGTGCAGGAAGATTCCTGCGAACCAAGATCCGACTGCGTGTACGGCAAGCTTCAGGATTCCTACCGCTTCCGGGTGTCGTTGACGCAGCCCGAGCGCGACCGGCGTTGCGAATACTGCTGCAGCTGCTGCGAGGATTGCTGCCTCCTGCTGGCGCGCATCGACTGCACGGGTGCGACCGGCAACCTCGAGCCGGAGCAGGTCGACAACGACGTGCGCCGTCGCTTCGACCTCTACGACTCCACACGGATCGAGGGTATCAACTGGACGCACGGCGCTACCTACGAGATCGAAGAAGTAGATGACTTGTTAGGCGGAGAATTCTCCGGCCACGAGAAGGACGGCGGCCTGGTGTTCCAGATGTCGCACAAGGTCAATGCGCGCACCCTGCGGCGCGGCGTGGTCGATGTCTGGGTGATCCGTGGCGGCCGCGGCGCGCGCTCGGAGATCTACAACCTCGACACCAAGATCATCCCGGTGAACCCCGATGCGGAAGGTTTCGTGCGCCGCTTCCGAGTACGTTCGCTGAGCGACGAGAAACTCGACAACGGTGATCGCGTGATCATCATGGTGCGCGGCGCGTTCATCCTCGATCGCTGCTGCCAGCCGCTCGACGGCGTGAACGTCGGCGGATTCGTGCCGATATTGCCCGACGAAAGGTTCCGGCGATTTCACAAGGACATGCTACCGCCAGTCTGCGACCGCGATCCCTACGGACCGCCGCGCTCTGGCATTGGCGTGCCTGGTGGCAGCTTCGAGAGTTGGTTCTACGTTCGGCGACGCGGCGAGAGTGGACACGCGCCCTCGCACTACGACGAATACGGCCTGCCCAAGGGAGAGTGAGTCATGCAAACCAACGCCATGACCAGTAAGGAGAGTTCGGGCTGTGGTTGCGGTGGCGGCGCGAGCAAGCGCGGATTTTGCGGCTGCGGCGGGAAGGGTTGTAGTATCTGCGAATCGCCCCCCGAGGCCTATTCGCGGCCCCAATTCTTCAGCGGCCAGCTGCTCACCGAGGACGATCTGCAATCGTTGGCGGACTACACCGTCGCGAAGAACCGGCTGCACAACCGCATGTTGTTTGGCGAGGGCGTGGTCTGCGGACTGCGCGTGAACGTCGATGTGTGCGAGCCCGAGCGACATCTCGTCGTGCGCCCCGGCTACGCCATCGATTGTTGCGGCAACGACATCGTCGTGCCATGCGAGGCGCGGCTTGACGTCGTGCAATTGGTGAGGGACCTGCGCACCAGGATGCTGGGCAAGGATTGCGGAGATCCCTGCCGCAAACGCGACGAATACGACTGCCCAGAAAGGCAAACGCCCCAGCGAGTGCCTGGCATCGAGCCGGCAGAGGCTGCAACGGGCTCGGCGCCGGCCGCCACCGGAGCGGCGGTCGTCGTCGATCCGGTGCGACCCAGCGATCCCTACACGCAACGGCCGGACCAGAAGAGCAACTCGTATTGCCTGTACGTAGTGTATTGCGAGCAGCCCGCGGATCCCGTGGCGCCGTACGACGGCGCGGACACCTGCGGCAGCGGCGAGTGCCGTCACACGCGTGTGCGCGAGGGTTATCGCTTCGAGCTGCGATGCGGGACGCCGTCGGGGTGTGAGCCGCGCAAACTCATCGAACCCAGCCGTGGCTTCTATGGCAGCAACACGCTAAAGGCGCGGCGCGTGTTCCAACTGCTCAGAAAGGCTGACAAGGAAGTGAGCTTGCAGAGTCGCAAGGAAACGCTCGACCTGCTCATGCAGGACATGGCGGAGTCGTTTGACCCATATCAGTCCGAGAACATGAAGTTGGCAGCGGAGGCTCGTGGTCTCGACCTCAACCCCGATGGGCAGGCGCGTTTCAACTCAATCGTGGCGTGGTTGCTCATCGGCTGGCTGCGCAAGGGCGACTGCGACTCTTTTCTGGCCGACTGTCCCCCCTGCGACGAGGACGGCGTGCTCATCGCCTGCTTTGATTTCGAAGACTGCAAAGTGAGCAATCTGTGTGTCCATCGAAGGCTGCCTGTTCCTTCTCCGGCGTACTTCACGCAGCTCGGCCTCACCAATGTCTGGCGTTGCCTGCTCACGAAGGCCTGCTGTCCCCCGGGCGCAGCACCCGCGGAGATGTCGATCAAGGACCTCGAAAATTTCCTCACCGAGCGTCTCGCGCGCATCGACGATGCGGACGCACCGGAATCCCGTTTTACACTGCTGCCCGAACTGGCCAGGGCCTTCGGCGCGCAAGTCACTCGCGCGTCGGTCGAGGCGACAGTGCGTGACGAAACGCTGCACAAAGAAATCGCCGATCTGCGAAACGAGCTTGCCAAGGTCAAGGCCGAGCTCGCGACGATGACCAAGGGCAAGGTGTCGCGCAGGAGAGGAGGCAACAAATGAACGTCATCGTTCGTCCCACCTTCTACGAGACGCAGATTCTCGGCGCCGCCGATCTCGAGGCGCAGCTGCAATACGCGCGCGCGGCACTCGCGCGCCACGAACGTCATCAGCACAGCTACGGCGTGGTGTACGGGCTCGAGGTGAGCATCGCCAACGAAGCGCTGGTAGTCGCGGCCGGAATGCTGGTCGACGGTACGGGGCGACAGGTGGTGCTCCCCCAGGGCGCGATACGCACGGCCGAAGAATTCCAGAACTTCGGCGTGGTCTCGCAAAGCGATCGGGAAGACACCTGGTATCCGGTGTTCGTCTCCGGCGTCGACACGCCGCAGCGTCCGTCGCCGTTCCGCCGCGAGCAGTGCAACACCCTGTCTACTTCGCGGGTGGACGAATCCTGGGAGGTGACCTTCGGCCGCCCTGGGATGGAGGCTGTCGAGCGCCCCCCGCCCAGGGTGGATTCCACGCCGAGCGGCGCGGCCGGAGTGGAGGCCTGGCCCGTAGTTGTCGGTTTCGTTCAGTGGAGCCGCACGGATCTCAAGTTCAAGGATGCGAAGACCGAGCCCGATGCCCAGCATCGGCCGCGATATGCCGGTGTCTACGCCGACAGCGTCGTGGCGCGCGGCGGGTCACTGAGCATGCGTACGCGCGTTGCCATCGAGGCCGGCAAGCCAGCGATGCTGCTGCAGGACGACCCGTGGCAGTTCCAGGTGGGCAAACTCAAGCCGAACGGAAAAATCGAGCCGCTGCTCACCCTCAATGACAGCGGGGATCTGGAAGTCACCGGTAAGCTCAAGGGCACCCTAGCGGGAGGCTCAGTGGTCACCGAGTCGGGTGTGGTAAGCGATGGCGTCACGATCCCGCTGCCGGCTGGCGTCACACAGAAGCAAGTTGACGACAAGAAGGTGCAGATCTGCGTGCTGTTGTCGCCGCAGATCGATCAGAACGACGCACCGGACACCGCTAACACCTGGGCGGGATTCGTACTCGAATGCCGGGTCGACGAAGACCGGCAGGCGCATTGCCGCGTGCGCTGGCTGCGCCTCTCGACTCCCACAGGCGCTGGCTCAATCGTCGACCGGTCGGCGACGTTTTCTTATCTGATCACCGCGAGCGTCAAGCAAGAGTAGGAGTGGCGCATGAACGCTTTGCCTTTCGTCGCGATCGAGCTCAAGCAGACCCACCACGTTCTCGGCGTGCTGTCGCGGGATGCGGATTCGGACGGCGGCGGCGATATTGCGTTGCTCGCTCCCGAATTTCTAACCGTGCGCGGTCGCCGCGTATTCGCCAGCGACGTCTTTCCGCCCAGTCCGCCGGTCGAGATGCAGGTGCCGGTCTCGCTGCTCAACGCCGTCGTCGTGAAGAACTCGACTGTCGCCCAGCGCCGCCAGGTTTTCTCGGATCCACTGAATTGCGTGGTCGCGGACGATGGCTCAGCCGCGCCGCTTGCCTCGGGCGCGCCCGTGGCAACGGTGGCGCTCACGGCAACCGGCAGCGTGGTGCCCAAGTTCACCATCACCATCCCCAGCAATGCGGGCAGCCAGGGGCTGCCGTTCAGCGTGGTGATTCAGCAGATAGACCCACCGCCCGACCAGCCGCCATTCCGATGCATCACCGAGGGCAAGATCGACGCAAACCAGAACCAGGCCGTCGACGTGCAGATCACGCTCGTGCCCGGAAGCAATCCCACGCTGAATCCAATTCCCAAGGGCGTGCCGGTATACGTCATGGCCGCCGTGGCGGGCCATGCGCTCTCGCTGACCAGAGACCCGAATCCCTGATGAAACCCGCGCGCGACATCACGATCCGCCGTTGCACGCTGCACGTGACGCGCCAGGGTGGCTGGTCGTGGGGTGCCGATGCTCAGACACTCACGCGCAGAGCCATCGAGCGATTGCCTGCGTTACTTGAGCGTCGACTTGGCGAACTCGTGGACACTCTGCCCGATGACCTGGAAATCGTGCAGCCACTGTGCCTGCGCGCGGCGCTGCGAGGCCAGGAATGGGCCGAGCTGATCGGCAGCGGCGAGCCGGGCGAGCAAATGCGTGCGCGCCTCGAAGCCGCCATCGATGCGGCAATGACCCAGGCACTGCCGGAAGCGCGAATGGGGCCCGCCCGCGATGCCGTCTCGCCCGCAGCCGATTCGCCCTTGGCGCATGATGGTGAGGCACGCGTCACATCTTCGGTCGCGTTGGCGACGGCACGATCTCAGCCCTCGACTCTGTGGAAGCTGTTGTGCCAGTGGCGCGCGGAAAGAAAGCTGCTCGCGCAGCTCGCTGCATTCAATGAGGTCGTGCTGAGGATGTGGCTCGACCGCCTGATTGAAGTGGCCCCTGGTGCGGCCAGTGCGCCCTCCACGATCGATGATGCGGTGGTGGCCGAGTTGTGGCGCGACGTATGTGCGCTGCCGCTGCTCATGCCCTCCGGTGCCGCGCGGTGGCTCGCTCGCCGAATCATCTTCACGCTAGAGCTCAAGACGCGGTGGGCGCCCAGCAGCACGCACAGCCACGAGCTGCTCGCGACGTACTGCTCTGACGATGCCACTTCTTTGGTGGAGACGCCACCGGCAGCTGCGTCGCCCGCGGAGGCGCGCGGAAATGCGGAAACCGCGACCGCTGCAGATACCGCACTAACTAGTGCGACAGCGTCGATCGTCGCTCACACCGACCCGCCCGCGGACGCGGTGTTCGAAGTAGATGTACCGTGCGCCTTGCCCTTTTTGCTGCTCACTCCATTGGCGCGTTCCGGATACTTGGCGACGCTTGCGGCGGCTCTCGAAGCTGCCAAGGCGGGAAGTTTCGCAGGCGGTGTGGCGATCGGATTGGCACGCAAGTGCCTGGCGGCGCCGCAGCGTGGCTGGTTGCGTGAACCCGGCGCGCTCGCGGCCGCGGCGGCTTTCGCAGGGCGTCAGAGCTGCGACAACGAACTCATTCTGAACGCCGGTCGCGCGTTGCGGCCACAGCTCGTGCTGCTGGACGCCTGCGTGACCGACCAGCTGCTGCGCGAGCATCGCGCCGAGGCAGCATGGTTGCTAGCTCGCGGCCCTTCGGGCGCACTCATGCTGTTCGACGAGGATGGCCTCGTACCCACTGCGACTGGTTCGCTCCAGTTGCTGGCCATGCGTCTGGCACCTTCGGGTGGTGTTCTGTTCCTGCCCGCGAAAGCCGCCAGCAACGAGCACTTCGATACGCTCGATGAATTGCAGATTCCCTATGCCACCGACGTCAACCTCGCGACGCGCCCCAGCGCCGCGAGCTTCATCGCGCTGGACGGCGCGCGCTTATGGACTTCGATCCACGGCTCGCAACGGGGTCGCGCACGCGCGCTCGCCGAACGCGGTGCAGATCTGTGCGAGACAGCGCTCGCCAACTGGAGCGCCGTGCAGGACGAGCGGCCGGCGCATCGTCCCGGCGTCGATCCCGGCTTCGAGAACAGCCTTTCCCTGGCGGCGAGTTTCGCGCTGAGCGCGATTGCGTGGACCTTGTGGCGACATCGATCGCGCACCACCGCGCTCGCCACCATCGAACACTTCGCCGATCTCGACGCACGTGTACGTGTGACACCGGATCGCGTGCACGTGAGGTTGCCCATGGGCCGCCGCGCCTGGGATCTGCGCGACCACGGCTTGTTAGCCGACGTGCGCGAGGTGCCTTGGCTCGGCGCGCGCACGGTCATTTTCGGAGTGGGATGAATGTTAACTCCATCGGAGCTTGCAATCCGCCATCTCGCGCTGCGCATGCAACCACTGGCACGTGTGCTGCAGCGGGCGGTAGGACGCCAGGCGCAGCTCGCTGGCAAGTTGCTGCGCCCCGACGCTACGCCGCTGTGTGTGACGGACGAGCAGGTGACGCAACTGCTGTCGGAGATCCAGGGTTCCGTGCAGGTCGAGCCTTCCGCCGATGAGTGGGTATTGAGTGATGCCGAGCGTGTCGCGGAGCACGAGCTTCGCGCGGCAGCCGAATCGCTCAATACGCGACTGCCGCTCGAATTGCTGCGCGAGCGCGCCGATCTCAGGGAGCACGAGATGCGCATGCTGCTGGTGTGCGTTGCGCCGGAAATCGACCGGGCCTACGAACGCATCTACGCGTATGTGCTCGACGATCTCAATCGTCGCTATGCGTGTGTGGAGCTCTTGACCCAGCTTTGTGCCAACCATTGGTTGATGCGCATGAAATTGCATTCGCTCATTGGCGCCAATAGCCGCCTGCGCAGGCTTGGGCTGGTTAAATGCCACGGCGAGGCGCCCACCACGCTTCGTCAACAATTGCAATGCTCGCCCGCTCTGGTCGAGTTCCTGCTCGGCTCAAATGCCGCGTTTGTCGAGAGCCTGCGTGATCCGGAAGAAGTCCGCTGGCCTGGGCTGCAAGTTCTGCCGCCGGGGGAGACGCGCTCCAGGCTCGAGCGAATCGCGGATCGGATGCGGCAGGGCGGTCTCGATTGCATTTCGATTTGGGGGGCCCCGCGCCCGGGGACTTCATGCCGCCCTGCAGTTGTTAGGGAAGAGAACCGATCGCGGCTTGCGCCGCTTTCGGCCGGTCGCCTCCATGCAGACGACAATGCGCGTCGAGCTCGCGGGTGCGATCGAGCGCTCCGCGGCAGTAAACGCCGTGCTTTGGCTCGATCTCGAGGGTTTGGAGGGGCCGTTGCTGGCGGAGTTGCAAGACGCCATGGACACGGAAGCGAATGAGGTGCGGACTCCGCTGGCAATCACGGCGGCCCATCCGTGGCGTCCTCTGGCGGTGTTGCAGTCGCACCGTTACGCGGAGCTCGAATTGGCCGAGCTCGATTTCAGCGCGCGTCGCGCGCTGCTCTCTGACTTGCAGATCGATGGAATCGAAAACGTCGCCGAGGATCTCGCGGGACGTTATCGCCTCGGGCCAGGTGAGGTCGCCGCATTCGCAAGCCTGTTGAAGTCAGATCCCGAAAGCGCCAACGGCGGGAGCGCAACAGCCGCTGCACGCGCCGCTGCTCTGGTGACACATCGCGGTTCGAGCTCATTTGCGACGGTGATCCGACCGCGTCGACAGCCGTCCGATCTGGTCCTTCCGGAGCCCGCGCACCGCGAGGTATTGCAGATCGCGGATTTCTATCGCGCGTGGCCGCGCGTGCGAGAAGAGTGGAAACTCGAGCAGCTGGCAACCGGAGGTGGCGTCAAGTCGCTCTTCAGCGGCGATTCGGGCACCGGCAAGACGCTCGCTGCGGAGGTCATCGCATCGCGCCTCGACGCGCCGCTCATGAAGGTCGAGCTCAGCCAAGTCGTTTCCAAGTGGGTGGGCGTGACCGAGCAACAGCTCGATTGCGTGTTCCGCGAGGCACACGACATGCGCGCCGTGCTGTTCTTCGATGAGGCCGATGCGCTGTTCGGCAAGCGGGGCGAAGTCGACAGCGGCGTGGACCGTTACGCCAACATGGAAGTGAGCTACCTGCTCCAGAAGCTCGAAGATCCGAATTTCTCGGGGCTCGTGCTGTTTGCGACCAACCTCAAGGACAACATCGACCAGGCTTTCATGCGTCGCTTCCAGTTCGTGCTACACTTTCAGCGACCCTCGGAACTGGACCGGCGCAAAATTTGGCGACTGGCGCTGCCGCCGGATGTACGGCTCGCTCCTGACGTTGATCTCGACGGCTTCGCGCGGCTCGACATGACGGGTGCGTCGATAGTCGCCGCCGCGCGGACGGCGGCGCTGCTGGCGGCGTCGACCGACGCGAGCGAGATCGGCGTTCCGCACATTGTCACCGGCGTGCAGCGGCAGTATCGAAACGAAGCGCGCATGCTGCTCGACTCGGAGATTCAGCCGCGCGCGGCGGCCGCGGCCTCGTGGCACTGACAAAAATATGAGCACGCAGAGCACCCGGCAGCAAGGTCTATCTACCAGCAATCGGCCTGGAAGTCCGGCTGCGGTCCACGCCGGCGACGAGTCCGGGCACCCGCATGGCAGCGATGGTCGGGTCGCGGACAGCCGATTCAAAAGCGTATACGCGATACGTTTGGTCTACGTTCGGAATCTCGATCAAGAAGCAAGAAGTTGGTTCGTGCCATCGCACGCCAGTAGCGGCGCGAGGCGCGCGTGCTGATGCCGTCCGAGCTCGGCCGGTACGCGGGCTTTCTTCGTGAGGCCTGATGAGCCCTTCACCTGCCAAGGCTGAGCTACTCAGGGGCGAGCCGCAGGAACTCGCGCCGCTACGGCGTCCCGCACCGCAACCCGTGGCCACCCCGCAACCGTCCATTGCTTTGGCGGCGCTGCAGGCAGGTGCCGGAAACGCAGCCCTCGCCGCTGCCGCTGCCAGCGGATCCGGAGACCTCATGGCGGCCGAAGTATCCGGGGATATTTCCAATCTGCATGCGCGGTTCGGCAATGGCGTCATGGCCTTCGCCGCCGCGGCGCAGACCACGGGATACGTCGACGCCCGCACTGCAGTTCCTTCGCAAGCCGGAGCAGCGCAGGCAGTCCCTGCCGAGATGCTTGTCAGAGGAGAGCATGAAGAAGAGGCGGCCGGAGAACCGCCCGACCTGGGTTTCTACGAGGCGCCACAACCCGGACCGATCGAGGAGCCGTCTGCCGAAGCCGTCGCACCGCAGCCGGTCGAATTGAAAGAGGAGGCACCCGGCGCCGAAGCGCCCGCAGCAGAGCCGCCGTCGGAAGTTGCCGGGAAACTGATGGAAGCTGCGGCGAATAAGGAAGAGGCGATGCGGCCGGCGACGGCAAGCGCTGAAGACGTGAAGCAGTCGGCGAAAGCGGAGGTGGAGGGAGGAAAAGCCGACGCCACGGCGAAATCACCAGCCAGCGCAGCGAGCGGTGCAGCAGTGACCGAACCGCTCGTCGAAGGGCCCGCGGCTGCTGAAGGTGGAGCGCCCGCAGGCGCTGAAGCTGCGCCCGAACTCGCAGAATGGGAAGAAAAGGCCACGAGCGCCACGCACGCGATCAGCGCGCCTCGCACGCAGCCCGTGGCTGTCGAGGGCTCGCGAGTCGTGCGTGCGGCGGGGACTTCCGCCAGGCGCCGCGCCACCGGGTCCAGGAGCAAGGCGGACAAGGAGGCGATGACGATCGTTCCGCCTCCGCCGCAAGCTCCCGATCCCCTGTTGCCTCCGGAGCAGGATCCCGTTCCTGCTGCCTCGAATCTCGTCCGCGCTACCGCCGGCAGGAAGCTCCCGGACCAGGTCCTGCCCGCTCTGGTCATGACGCCAGGCAAGATCATGCCGGAGCCCGTGAAGCCCGTCTCTGCCGAATACGGGACGAAGGTCGAGACCGCCGCAGAAATGGAGCTGCAGGCGCAGGAAGCGGCGGCCACCGCCGCCGGGAACCAAAAGGAGCTCCGGCGAATCAGGAAGAGCCGGGAGGCGAGGCAGAAGAAGTTCAAGGCCCAATGGCGCGAAGGTCTCGCGGAGCCCCTGGTGGTCAGGGGCGAGACCGCGGAGCCTCCTCCTCCCGCACCTGTGACGAAGCAGACGCAGACCGAGGTCGGCCATGTGCTGGCCGCGCTCTCGCTGATGGTCGAGCCCGGTGCACAGGAGATTGTCGATGCCGCGCGTCGCGACGCTTACCCTCAAAAAGTACTGACCAATTCTCAGTACGACGATTTCGGCACCGGCGTCCGGCCGGAGGTTGAAAAATTCCTCTACGGAAAGATCAACGCGATCGGCAAAGCGGTTGGATTCGAGCAGAAGGATCTCGATCGCTTCGTTGCGGAGCGGAGAGCGCAGCTAGCGGATGACTTCCTCAAATCCACGGGTTCGCTGATAGGTATCACTGAGGAAGAGAAGGCGAAGCTCAAGGCCGAATGGCAGAAAAATGCGGATCAAGCTGCCGGTCAGCGCCGGTCCGCGGACCAGTATGCCAAGGAGCAGGCGGCCGCCATGCATATCTACGGCGACCCCGCCCCGATCTTTCAGCTGCGCGAGAAGCTCGTGCGTGCGGTCGCCCGCAAGACGGCGCAGCTCTCGATCGGCTACATCCAGGCCGGGGACCGGCGGGGCAAGGTCCTTACCGATGCGGGCGCCGCCATGCGCGAGGCCTACATGAAGGCGGCGCGCCAGGAGGAGGCGAACTATCTCAGGGAAGCCAGGAAGACGCACAAGCCCGAGGCGAAAGCCGGCGCGGACGCGAAGGCCAGGACCGAGGCGAAGGCCAAGGCCGAGGCCGACGCCAAGGCCGAAGCCGAGCTGCTCTCGACGCCGACGTTCGATTGGCTGAAGGTCAAGCTCGACGAGTTAGCCCGCATCGTCGAGCAGATGAAGTCGGATGCGAAGACGATCGCTTCGTCCTACGACGCAGGAGTCAAAGGCGCGCGCGGCCGCGCGATCGACATGATCGGTACCTGGGCCGAAGCGATGGGCGCCGTGCGCGAGAGGGGATGGTTCGAGCAGGGGGAGCGCGACATCGACTGGGAGATCGAGGCGCAGGAGTCGGCGGCGGCCTGGGAGGCGGCGCGCACGTCCGAGGCGCGCGACGCCGTCGTGCGCGACCTCGACACCCTGAGAGATCTGAAGGACCTCCAGGCGGGGAAGATCGACCAGCGGCACGCCTTCGGCGGCACTGCGCTGACAGAACAACAGAACTCTGTCATTGGCGCCTACTACGCGGGGGAGGCGAAGGGCGATTCAATCCTTACGGTGGCGAACAGGCTGCGCGAGCGTCTGTCGGTCGAACGGCGGCCTGAGTTGATCCAGCAGTTCGACTACAAGCTGAACCATCTCGACGATGACGCACGCTGGCACGACGTCGAAGGCGTCGCGCTGGCACAGCGCCCGGGCCTTCCGCGAGCCGACTGGATCGCGTCGGAAGTCTACAAGGCGGCGAAGGGCGCGGGCACGGACGAAGACAGGATCTACCGGGCCCTTGCCGTTCTGACTCCGCTGCTCACGCTCGCCGCTCGCATGTGCTACCGCCACAAGGGTTACGGGGATCTTGACGCAAGGCTCGACGACGAGCTGAGCGGCGCGGAGTACAAGCGCGCCAAGGGCCTGATCGAAGGCAACCAGGGGCTCGCCGGCGCGTCCGCCATCCGCCTCGCGGTCTTTCCAGGCGCATACGGCGGCGATGTTGACACCGTCATGCAGGTCCTCAGCACGACGCCAGCGAAGGATCTGCGGGAGGGTTTCAAGAGCGCGGGCTACGGCGACCTCGACAAATATCTGGAACTCACCCTGAAGGGAAAAGACCTCGAGCGCGCGAAGGCCTTCGTGGCCGGCCAGACGACGACGGCTTACGCCATCACCCTGGAAAAATCGGTGGCGGGGGAGGATCGCAAGGGAGTCGAGGCGGTGTACGCCCAGATCCGCGCGGACGTGGAGCGCGATGCGAAGGCCGACTGGAAGACCGAGCAGGTCGAGGCCGAGGTCAAGAAACGCGGCGACGAGGTCGAGAGGATCTACAACGAGAGGCGCGTCAAGGAAGGCAAGGCCGAGCGGACCTACCAGGACGACCTGAAGGAGAGCTTCTCGGGCGCATCGCTCGACCTCGCCCTGGCCCTGCACGACAACAAGCAAGAGGCCGCCGACGTCGCCCGTCTCAAGCTGCAGGACAAGGCCGTCCTGATGTACGACCCGATCACGGGTGCTCCACGCTACGTCGGCGGCGACCGCAAGGCGATAGAGGGGATCCTGAAGTCGCAGGCCGAGCGTGCCCGCCGCGAGACCGAGAGGGACCTGAGCGTCGAGCTCACGGACCGCTACAAGGCGTTCGCGCTGCGGCAGGAGATGGCCATGCTGCGAGGCCGCAGCAGGGAAGAGATAGAGGCTTTCGGCACATGGGATTGGAAGGCGGAGCGGGACAAGGTCAAGGAACAGATCGAAATCAAGACCAAAGAGCGCGCGCAAACGTACACGTCCGCGTTGAAGGCGGGATACGAGGAGAAGAACGGCATCGGCAGTCTCGACGCCATGCTCGACCGGAACCTGACCGGAACGCACAGGGAAAAGGCGCGCGACATGATCGCGCACGGCGGGATCCTCGAGCCCGAGCAGGCGATGCACTACGCCGTCGAGGACGAGGACGCGGACGCCGTCAAGAGCGTTCTCGCCGGCAAGAAGAAAGCCGACATCGACAAGATGGCCGCAGCCTGGGCCAAAACGAAAGACGGACAGGCCTGGCTGGCCGCCCACAAGGGCAAGACCTTCAACGATTACGTCGTCAGCGAGTTCGGCGGGCGCGAGAAGAACGACATCGCGATCGCGCTCGAGGGCGAACCGCAGACCCCGCAAGAGATGCTGGCGCAGAAACGCAAGAAGCTTGAATACGAGAAGAGGGCCTATGGCTGGGCCGCGGGGCGGTCTCCCGAGCAATTGAAACGGATGAAGGAGCAGTTTCCCGATTTCGAGGAAAGCGATACCGACATCGAGCTCAGGAACATGGAGGAGGAGGTCGCGCTTCTTGAGAAACAGGTAGCTCATATGGAGACCCTCACGCCCGGCACCGAGGCGTACGAGGTCGCCCACACGCGCTACCAGCTTCATGCAGGCTCGGTCGACCAGGCGGCCACGAACTACCGCGACGCCATCGACTTCGAGACGGACCGGGCCGCGATGATTGTCGGCATCATCGTCACGGGCATCGTCATCGTCGCGACACTGGGCGCCGCGGCCCCGGTCGTCGCGGCCGCCGCGGCGCTCGCCGGAGCGGCAGCCTCGATCGCGACCAAGATCGCCCTCAAGGGCTCGGCCTACTACGAGACCGACGAATTGATGACCGACATAGTGGTCGGCGTCGTCGACGCGGCGGTCTCGGCTGCGACTGCGGGCCTGGGAGGCAAGCTCCTGAAGCTGCGGCCTCTCGCCAAGCTCGCCCAGAGCGCAAAGCTCGCCCCGCGGCTTCTCGCACACGGGCTGGCCGAGGGCGCCGAGAACTTCATCTCCGCCGTTCCGTCGGCGATCGCCGCCCAGATGATGGACAAGAAGCGCGACGGTCTCAACTTCTCCGAGATCTTCACGGCCGGAGCGATGGGTGCGGCCCTTGGCGGCGGTCTCGGGATGGTAGGCGGCCTGAAGAAGCCGGCCGCGAAAGCGGCGGGCCAGATCGCTGAGACCGCGGATATCCTGGCACGCCGTGGCACTCCGACCGAGCGGCTCGCGGGGTGGCGACTCTTCCAGGAGGCGAATCCCGGCAAGTCATACAAGGAGTTCCTCGCCGATCTCGACGCCGGCATCCTCGCGCGCCAGGCGGACGAGGAAGCCGTCCGCCAGGCACAGAAGAAGATGCGCGAAGAGCTGTTCACGGACATACCGCACGCTCAGCGCGGCCAGTTCAAGGACGTGCCCATACACGTGGTGAGCGACGCCGAGTTCGAGGGCTTCACGCGCAGCGCCAAGGGACAGGCCGTCGTGGTCATCGAGGATGGGAAGCCGCGGGTACTGCTGCGCGAGAGCGCCGATCCGAGGGTCTTGCGCGAGGAGGGCATCCATCTCCTCCAGAGCGCCGATCCGGAGAAGGCTCACCTCTTCCGCCAGCTTGACGAGAGCGTGCTTTCGAAATGGGACGACCTTCCGCTCGACGAGCAACTCAGCCTCTACGGCAAGAAGCTCGACCTCGAGATCGACGGCCAGCAGCGCCTCCTGAAGAACCTGAACGAGGCGCTCGCCGCCGCCGGAGATGACGCAGCCGCGCGCAAGCAGATCCTCGGGCAAATCGAGAACGCCGAGCGCACCCTCGACAACCTGTCGCGGCGTCTGGACGACGTCGCGGACATTACGCCGCAGCGTCGCCTGGACATCGCGAGGGGCAGGGTGCCGAAGCCCGATTATCTGCAGCAGCCGGCGCGATTGTTCTCCAAAGCGCCGGAAATGCCGCGCCTAGAGGTCAAGCAGAAGCTCGTCGCAGCGCTCAAGGCGGCTGAGCTCGACGCGGAAGAAGCCAAGCGCGTGCTCGAGAAGCTGCGCAAAGAGGCGGATATCAAGGGATTGCCCGCCGCGTTCGACGCCGTAGCAGATCATGCGGGCAAGCTGCCGCCTACCGAGGCGAAAGCCTTCCTCGATACCGTAGGGAAAGCGATGGACGCATGCGAGCACGCTCCCAAAGCCGCGCTCGACCTCGTCACGGCCTCGACGAAAATGCGGGATCCGGGCGCTTTCCTCTCGGCCGCCGCCAAGCTGGCCGGGGAAGGCAAGGCCGCCGAGCGCATTTCGGCGGAAGCCTTGGAGACGGTCGTGGAAAAAGTTTCCAGCCTTCATCCGGAGGCGGGCCACCGCTTCGTCGCCTCGCTTGCGAAAGTCGCTGAAACATACCCGAAGAAGGCCGCGGATCTTTCGGGCTTCATGATCGCGGCGGCTCGCCTGGAGGAACCCGGACCGTTCGTCGCCAAGCTCAAGGACTTCTCCGAGACACTGAAGAAGATCGAGTTCGAGGCCGGCACCTTGCGCGAGATCGGCGAGACCGTCGGAAAACTCGATCCCGACAAGGCAGGCACGTACTTCGATTCGATCCACGACCTCTTCAAAAGCGCGCCCGCCGATCTCAAGCAGCTCGACGGGTTTCTGGCGGCTTCGACGAAGGCGGCCGATCCCGGCCGCTACGTATCGTTTGTCAAGGACTTGAATGCGCGCCGTTTCGCCGGTGCCCTGGACGATGAAGCCGTCGAGATCCTCGCGAAGAAAGCCGGAGCCGGCACGCTCGACCTGGATTGGCTGGCGCAAACCCGGCTGTTCACGGACAACTCGGCCCGCTCGAACAAGATACTAAACTTCCTCGCTCTGGACGATTCGACCAAATGGGCCACATTTAAGGACGCTTCGGCAATCAAGGGCAAGACGATCAAGGAAATCTTCAGAGACGGCAAGCTGCGCAACAAGCTGATGGAGGCGTGGCGCAGCCTCAAGGGCGCAGCCGGAGAGATGATCGTCGAGGCGAGGATCATCCAGGCCGACGCGATGGACGAACTGGTCATGCTCGGGGTGAGATCGTTCAAGAGGCAGCGGTGGGTAACCGGCACCATCAGTGATTTTCTGGTCGAGATGGGCGACAAGGCGATCCGCGGCCTGGAGGTGAAGTCGTTCAGCGAGACCTTCTGGCGGAACATGCTCAAGGGACTCGACGAGCTGGAAAACCTCACGCAAATCCAGGGGCTGACTAGGAAGGAGGCAGAGTTGCTCCTCAAGAAAGAACAGAAGCAGGCGGTCGCCGCTCTCGAGCATCTGATGGAACAGCTCGAGAAGGCCGCCGCCAGCGGGCACGCGCCCATCCTGGTCGTGGGGGACACGCTCAAGAAGCTGAGGCGCGGGAATGCCATCGAGCAACTCATCAAGTCGCGGACTGGTCTGGAAAGGATTATCTTTATGAGTGATGATGCGGTGACGAAGTTGACGAAGGAGATGAAGATTCTCCTCGATCTGCCTTTTTGAGAGGTCAGGCATGGCATATTCATTGGTTTGGGTGCTGCTTGCGCCGGCCCCCGCGGCCCAGCTTGAGGAGCGCGCGGCCGCCCTGCGCCGCGACCGTCTCGGCGCCGGCGAGAAATACCTTCCGAAATGGGAAGTACAGAATTGCCAGGGCCAGTACTCGGCTGTGTTTAGCCGCAACCCCGGAAGTGAACGTACGCTCGAAGTGCCTTTTGCCGAGCTGCTCTCAAGCGAGCTCGCGCTCCCTGTCTATGTCCTCTACCTCGACAAGGCGTACGGCGGCCTGGAGGTCATCGAAGTCTATGAACGCGGACAGCACAAGGAGAACCTCGCGGGCGATCCTTACGGCTTCGCGCGCAAGCTCGGCTGCCCGCTACCGGGCGAGCCTAAGCCGGCCAAGCCTGAGGGTACGATCAAGAGCGCTATCGTCGTGGCAGGCGCGTCGGCAGATGACGCGGCGCGCGCGCTCAAGATAGACCGGTCGAAGCAGCAGAGCCCGATCCGGCTGACCGACGGACCTACGGGCGTCGTGCTGTACCGGCCAACAGGCGGAGACCTGACGATGACGGCCTACCGCCTGAGTGAAGCGTTCCCACGGCGCGACGTGTACAAGCTCAATACGGGACCTTTGCCCGGTCGGTTCTCCGCTTGGGTTGTGCGCGACGGGCAGAATGCAGGTTTGTTCGAATACCCCGTCACTCCCGGTCCCGGCGATGGCCTCACCCCGCGACTCGACGCGGTCAGCGGCAAGAAAACGCCCGCGGAAATCGCCGACGCGCTGGGCGTGCCGCGCGAAGCACTGGGGTTGTAGAGGAGCAGTCCTGCGTTGAACATGGTGCTGGGACCTGAGGTTTCTTTTTCGCGGCTCGACCGGGCGCTCTCGAAGCTCGGCTGGGAGCGCGCGCCCGACACTTCCGCCGCGCCCTCGCTCGTCCCCGGCGAGCCCGAGTTCGCTTCGTGGTCGCGCCATGATGACGAAAGCATCTCCTATACGTTCAACCCCGTGGTAAGGCTGCGCGTGCTCGTGTTCTACGGCGCCCGCGCCGGCGCGCTCAAGACCGAGGTCGAGAGCTCCCTGCCGGCGCTCGGCATCCCCGAGCTCGAAGCGTTGCTGCAGTCCACCGATCCGCGCCAGCTCCTGCTGGGCGTGCTCGCGTTGCGCGAGCTCAGGGCTCTCGCGCTGACCGAGCGGCTCGGACCGCTGCGCAGCCACCGCGAAGCGACGGTCGCGCGCGCCGCCCAGAAAGCGCATGCGGAGCTTGTCCAGTTAGCCGTCGAGGTCGCCGCGGAGCGCCTGCGCGAAGACAAGAGACAACGCCCCGACCGCTCTGTCCTCTTCCCGCGGCTGGGCGACGCGCACCTGCGGCGGCAGACGCTGCGCTGGCTGATCCGCGACCGCAAGGAATCCAACGAACATATCGAGGCCGTACTGCGCTCGGGCCTCGTCGACAAGGACTGGGAGGTGCGCGCGACGGCGATGCTGGCAGCAGCTCGCCTGGGCGTGCGCGCGCTCGGAAAAGATGTGGAGCGCCTCGAGCTTCCGCGCACGAGCCGCGAAGGGCCTGACGAGACCGACCGCAGCATTCTCTACGCCGCGCGCAAGGTCGTCCTGGCCCAGCTCGCGGGCGAGCCCGGGCCGGAGCGCACGGCCGCGCCCGACCACGGCGACGGCCGGCACGAACTGCGCGCGATCATGTCGCGGCATCTCTGGCGCTGCGTAGCAGGCCTCCCGGCCGAAAGACTCGACCGCGTCTTCCTCCTCATCAACGCTCTCAGCGAGCCGCTCGACATTGAATACGACGCGCCGCCCGCGCTCGACTGCGTCGTCGAAGAGGACGGGCGCTATAGGTTGCGCCGCACCGGGATCGAGGTGTGCTGGGTGGCCGCGCTGCCGCACTGGCTTGGAGCCGACGACCCCGACTTGACCGCGCGCAACCCCATTCGCCGCGTCGCCCCCTCCACAGGGTTCTTCATCGCCCGCCGTCCGCTCAGCGGCTCGCAGGCACGAAGCCTCGTGTCCCCCGTTTTCGCGGCCCAGGTTGGGGCAACGGCAGATGACGAGTCGTATCTATGCAATCATGGAGAGGCCGCGCGCCTTTGCGAAGTGCTCGGCCAATTCGAAGGTGCGCGCATCGATTTACCCGAAACGGACCAGCGGGAAATGGCGGGTCGCGGTACCGACGGCAGACGTTACCCATGGGGGAACGGCCTTGAAAGCGGCCGTTCTCGGCTTGCGTCGCCTTGGGGTCTCGACATCGCGCTGGTAAGGGAAAGTGAGTGGACCAAAACCGAGGCCGAAATGGTCGAGCACATTGCCTATGGCGGCAAAGATGATTCGCGGTGTGCCTTTCGGGCGACAGTTCCTACCGAGAATGCTAGCGTTCGTTGTGCCATTCGTCCGGTGGTCCTGCTTGTGGGCAGCTAGAGCCATTGCTTCAACAGGATGACTTCGTGAGGGACACCAACGGCGCTTACGCGTACCGCACCGGTCGACTCGTTTTATAACAGCCGAACCAAGTCCGGGTCGCCACGAATCGACGTCCAGCGGATGCGTGAATCGCCGAAGGCGACGGTTATTCCTTTTTCCTTTTTACTGGATGAAGCGCAGCAACTTGACCTGACCGGCGAGCGACAGCGCGTCGAACTCGTCGAGAAATAGCGTGCCTCCCTCCGCTTCGGCCGCGTGCCCTCATGCACGGCGCTCGCGCCGGTGTAAGCGGCGTCGCGATGGCCGAACAGCTCGTTTTCGAACATCGGGGGTTGGCGCGGCAGTTGCCGGGCACGAAGGCAGCGGCTGCTGCACCGGCTCACGTCACGGGCATGGCGGGCAAAGAGTTCCTTGCCGACCCCCGCGGTGGGGCCGCTGACGAGGATTTCGGCGTCGGTGCAGCCGACACGGTCGAGTTTGGCTCAACCTTCTCGTCTACGCTATCGTAACCGCCATCGTGCCTAAGAAGGACGTGGTCACGCCGGCATTGTGCCTGGAGCACAAGCTCAAGCGGCGCAATACGCGGCTGCCGATGGCGGGCGCGATCTCGCTTACAACGAGGGGTTCTCGCCGTCCCAGGGTAGGCAATCGGTTGCGCTTGATTGATCCGGCGTACCTTCCCTGCTGAGGCCGTGTTTCTTGATGAGCCGCGAAATCTTTTTCGGGTACTCGCCGCACTCGCTCGCGGCGCGTGTGATGTTGCCGTTCGTTCTGCGCAGGGCCTCTGAAACATAGCGCTTCTCAAACTGAGAGACGAGATGCTTCCGTGCGCTCGTGAACGGTTTGCCAAGTAACTCGTCATCGATCATTACGCTCGCAGGGATCGATTTCGCGAGCATTGGCAGGTCATATTTGTCCACCGGACGCGCGAGCTGCAGGCAGGTGAGGTATTTCACGCAGTTCTCGAGCTCGCGTACGTTGCCTGGCCAAGGGTAGTCGAGCATCGCCTGGAAGGCACCCGTTGACAGCACGATCTTCGGTAGGTGGTATTGCTCCGAGTACTGGCCGGAATATTCGTCAATCAAGAATGGCACGTCGTCCTTCCGGCTCGTGAGAGGAAGTACGTCGACAGGGAAGACGCAAAGACGATAGTACAAATCGCTGCGAAAGCGTCCTTGCTCCACCAATAAAGGAAGATCTGCGTTTGTTGCAGCAATAAAACGAACGTTGGCTGTGCGTATGCGCGAATCCCCAAGGCGGCGATATTCCTTCTGCTGAATGAACCGCAGCAACTTTACCTGGCTGGGCAGCGACAACGTGTCAACCTCATCCAAGAACAGCGTGCCATTCTCTGCCTCAGCGACCAAGCCTTCCTGGCTGGCGCCTGCGCTGGTGTAGGCCCCGCCTCTATGTCCAAACAACTCATTCTCCAGTAGTTCCAGCGGAATCGCGCCACAGTTCACCGGCACGAAGGAAAAGCTCGCGCGCCTGCTCCTCTCATGAACATACAGGGCGTAGAGTTCCTTGCCGACGCCGGTTGGACCGCTAATCAGCACCTCAGCGTCAGTACCGGCAACCCGCGACAGCTTGTCAAGTGTCTCAAGGTGCGGTCGACTTTGGCCGATGAGTCGAACCATGCGCTCTGCCCCGGTTTACTCCCAACGCTATGCTATCCGCTGAAATTCCTATTGTGAGTTGATGCGCCGCCCGGAACATAGGCGATTGGCAACGGCATCGACTTCGTACCGGCTACGCCGCCCGGCGCGGTTCTCGTTGATCTGCGGCAAACTGCGACGCCAGTCCCTGGCAGCTTAACACGCAACGCGCCGCCCTTGCGCTGGTTCGCGCACGCATTTTCTGAAGGCAAAGCGAGGGTGTTGAGAACAAATGCATAGCGAATCTGCGATTCCTCGTCCTCGGAAAATCGCTGAGCAAGTTGCTTCATCGGCTTGGCGTAGGCTTGATTGCGCGTGCGATGGTCGATTTTGTCGTAGTCCCCATACATCAACCAATGCGCATCCATGCAGTCACGCTTGCGCTGGGTCTTGGCGCCGACGCTCCTCTCCTTCGTCAAGACAGCCGCGCCATCAGCCAGATTCTTGCCAGGCGGCAGGACATGTTGGTTCCCGCGCAGGCTAAGCGCGATGCCCCCGTAGGCGAAGCCGCACTCGGGATCCTTCTTCAGCACCTGCTCGAACGTCTTTTGCGACGCCCGATACCAGAACGAGCATTGGTACAGAATTGTGCGGTTGAACAGTTCCTGCGTCTCGGGATTGCACGAGGTATCGATATATGCCTTACCGAGCGGTTTGTCTGTCTGGGCAAACACCAGTCGCGCAAGAATGATGCCGGTTCCGACGAAGGCGATCACTACGAATGATTTCGCGTTCATGATCACGCCTCCTTGACCCTCGAAATCTACTGGGCGTCAAGCAGCGGACTGTGCGCATGATGCCTTAAGTCTGTCAGATGCAACCGGGAGATGTCAAGGCCCATTAGCCGACTGCAACCGCGGACATCAATGCGAACAGTGCAAGCTCTGAGGTTGGCAGGACCTTATCGTCGGCAGAGTCCCGCCCATGGGCCGCATCGATGCGCCTTGCGACGAAGACACGTTCCATCATCACCTTGCATTGATACGAGGGACTTGCTCAGGCTTGGCGCCAGGTATGACGCTCATGCCGCCGTGTCCCCGTTAAGTGGTGATACGGCCCGCTGCTCTGGCCTCTGCGGCATAAGCGGATAGCGGTCTGTCCGCTGAGAAGTGCCGGTCGCGCTCGACCGGCAAGCCTAACTTGCCTCGCAGTTCGGTGAGTTCAGTGAGACTGACATAGCCAAGCTCGGGGCAGCCGAGGCCCAGGTCGCATAGTCCGAAAAGGCGATCCGGTTCATCCGGATCGCATTCGGTGAGAAGCCAAGTCGCTGCGCCATCAGGCGTGAATAGCTTGACCACGGGCCGATGGTCGATGCCCGAATTAAGCCCGTTCACCAGAAGTTCGACGCGGTCGGCTGTCGTCAAGAGAGTGTCTTCCTTCATTCGGACACTCCTTCCTGGACCTTCTGCAGCTTGCTTTCTGTCGTGCGCTTAGCCGCCGTCGTTCTTGTTGTGGTTCCTCGAACCAACGCCGTCGTGTTTCTGGCGGAGGCCGTTGCGAGCGGTGCTATGACGGCGGGGCTTGGCGGGGCTTCGAGGTACTCGCCCAACGAGAGGTGATAGACGCGTTCGAAATCCGCGTAGCGTCCCCACAACTCGCGGGCAATGCCTTCGGCGCCGGCCTCGGCAAGAGCATCGATGAAGGCCTCCAGCGTAAAGGCCTGGAATGGAACACGGTTGGCGTCTTGGTCGTCGGCACTAATCAGTTCATTCTCGTAAACACGAAAGGCGGCCATGACCCGGCGATTGAGGCGAGGGCCGATTGCGATGAACATGGCCCGTGGAGTGAGGCCTTGATCGACGGCGAGCTGGGCCAGCATATGTTCACGCCAGAGCTGCTCCAGCGCCAGCGAACGGAGCATGGGGCTATCGGGGTCGGCGAAGAGGCCAGCGGCGCGTGACGCTTCGTCGTAGCGATCCCGTAGCCTGGCCGCGGGCCCAGTCATGTCTTCGGAGTATTTTTGTTCTACGAAGATCGTTCCTTCCTCGCCATCAGTGGTAATGACGCGGATGGCGAGGTCGAAGGCGGTGCCGTCATTGAGAAAGCGGTCCTGGCGGCGGCCCGGTGAGTGCTCGAAGATGAAACCGGTCACCTGATGGACGAAGCCCGGCAGCAGCTGACGCAGGGCGGCCGTGGCGAGGTTGAGGTCGAGGGCCATGGGTCCGAACAGATTGAAGACCAGCGGCATGGAGCTGAGGGCGTTACCAAAGAGACGGTCTTCGTCGATGGCGGCGCCTTCCTCGCGCATTAGCAGCTCGCGACGAACGAAGGCATGGATTTCGGGGGAAAGAAAATTGAGACCGGCCCGGGCCGCGTCGGGGCTGAGGTATGAATGGAGCTCCATGGTGATAGCGTCGTCGCCATCGCCGCGAACGTGGTGGCCGGTGGGGATACCTCGATCTTTCAACCACAAGCATTGAAGAAGGCGAGCGGCGCGGCGGAAACGCGTGTCGATTTCGAAGAAGACGTTGTTGCGGCGAAGTAGTTCGTCGGGAACAAGCGGTACGCGCGGGAGGTGCGCGGCGCTGGTGAAGGCAATGGGCGACGTTTGCATGAAAATCTCGCAGTGATGATGACACGCGAGATTCGAATGATGGGCACCGATGTTTACCGGCTCGACTGACTTTCGAGTCTTGGCTTGAGAGCACTCAATCAGGTCGAGAGGTAAACTGGTAAGCAGAGAGAGAGAGAGAGAGAGAGAGAGAGAGAGAGAGAGAGAGAGAGAGAGAGAGAGAGAGAGAGAGAGAGAGAGAGAGAGAGAGAGAGAGAGAGAGAGAGAGAGAGGTTGCTGGAAGTCATCAGTTAACAAGGGGGCTATGAAGAATATTGCTCATTCACCAGCAAACGGACATCTGCAGGGCCGCTATTTTAGCGTGAGAGGCAGAGCGTTTCGGAACTCGCTCGACCAGCAAGTTGACGTCGCCACCTAACCTCGAATCTCTCGCTGCAATGAATTGCTCGTTGCTCGTAACGGGAGTTGCACTTTTTCGCCCGATCCCTGCGGAGACTACATTTTCCGCAACATGAACCTCTCAAGTTCGATGACCGCCGACCCAACGTGCAGTCGCGCGGTTATTCGCGAGCGGTTGAACGCGATCTGGCATCCGGAGGCTCCTGTCGCAGGGCGGCAGAGGTCCGCCGTTCGCCTCAAGGCCCTTGCGTAACAGGGAACGCCAGAATGGTCGTAGGCGAAAATGACCTCTATTAGTAGTAGGTGCGCTGGTCGGCGACGGCGGCTTTGTCGAAACTAGAAGCGCGGTCTGTCAGGAACAGCTGGAGCTAAGTAATTGAATTAATTGTATTAATTCCGGACCTAATGCGGCGAGTTGTCGCATGTGCATTTTGCCCGCAAGTTCCATGCCTACTAACCTGAATATATAGGCGCAGAGATCGGTACCGTCCGTCTCAAGAAGCGCTGCGATCGCGGTGGCGTCCTCTGCATTCACTTTAGAGGAGAACGCCGATGTCAGCTCTGTTCAATCCGCAAACTGCCTGGTCTGATTTGTTGTCCCGCATACGGCCAGTAGCCCCGCCCGCCCAAGCGAAGGCAGGCCGACGGCGGTGCCCTCTCCCCTGAGGAACTCCGGGAGCGCGAGCTTAGTAGCCGGCTCACAGGTCCTGCTGCCACAGATGAGTTGCTCGATCACATTCGCTCCCTCAAGACCGCGAGCGGTGGTGGTACGACCTTGCTTCTTTCCGGCGGAGGCGGCGCGTTCACCGTTCAGCTCGCTGAATATCTTCGCGATGTAGTGGTGATCCATCACGAACCCATTGCGGTTGAAGCGATGAAGGCGCGAGTACTGGGCAGCAAGGCATCGATCGCAAACCATATCGCCAATTCGGACCGAGATCCTCGAATTCTCCGGGAGAATGTTATTCGCCCTGGCATCGACTATCGATGGGCCGAACTGCCGCAAACATCGTTTATGGCCGAAACGTTTGATAAGGTGATCATCGAGCAAGGGCACGAATTTGGAATGGTCTCCGCTATAGCTGAAGCAAAACGAGTTCTGCGCAAGCGTGGATTGATCGTTCTGTTGGGTTACCTTCCGCTGAAAGTGGTCTCACGCAAAAATTCGGTCAACGAAAAAGCGACTTCGAATATTGTAAACGGAGCGCTAGAGCACGGATTCGAACACTCGCTGTGCCCGCTTGTTACGTCTGACGAGCGCCACCTGTTGAACGCTTATCGGTGCCTCGACTTTCCATTCGATGAAATCGCCATGGGAAATCCCAACGAGGATTATCGCTCGCGGATGTTTATGCAAGCTCATGGGATCTATTCACCTTGGTTCGGTTTATTGAAACCTGGCCCGTGGTGCGGCAACTGACAGTCAGCGGCTCCATTTTTCAAATCGACGTTTGGAATTTCATCAATACCCTCAAGAACACATGGGGCTCACCGCGCACGCGGCGAGAACTCAATTGGCCGATTGCCATTCGTGTGGGCGTGAAGACCTAATAGCGGAGGAAAGATCAATGCGTAAGTCGAAAGAAGAAATGAACGTGTTCGATTTCCTGAAAGAAATTGATGATCCGGATGAGCGAGAACGGTTTCGCCGTGAGTTCTGCCTGCTGGAGTATGGCGACTCTGGACATCGGTGCCCGCGAGACATTGCTGGCAACGGCTATCATAGCCAGTTGAACAAGGCGATCATGGGCCATACGGAAGAACAGCAAATCATGCACGCGCTGGTCAAAGATGATGCTATCGAAATCATTCGACGTAAGGAGGTCGAGAAAAAGCGGGCGGCGGAAACTCGTCATCTTATGAGCCGGGATCAGGCGCGAGAGGTTTACGACGCGGCGTCGTTTCTGACGCAGGAATATAACCTTTTCTTCAACGCCTTTATTACCATCGCTTACAAGGCATTGCTCATCGATGAAGAACGGTTGATGACGAGCCGATTGACGTCGTTTTTAGACGAGGCGGGCGAGCAAATGAAGCGATGGGGCTTCGAGGAGTGGCACTACGTTTATGTGCATGAGAATAGTGAGGAGCGAGGCCTGCACACTCACATTTTGGCTTACATTCCCCCACAGCTCAAAAAGCCATTTGTAGATTGGTGCCGCGATTCTCATCGGTCGTTCTTCTGGCGTCACTGTCGCGTGGCCTCGAAGGAGGCGATTGACATTCAGATCAAACGTCCCCGAACGCCGGAGTCAGCTGCGGGTTGGCAATGGGATCGAATTCAGTACGTGACGAAGGGACTAGATCCTAACTTGATCGAGCGCGATCCAGTGTCGGGTCAGATGAAGTCTGTCTTCGATCTTATTGGCCAGCGGCCTAACTACCGTCGCGCGGGCGGCGTTATTCCCTTCAAGCTCCGTGTTAACGCGTCAAAGCTGATTCGGCATACGGCCCAAGCTAAGGCCGCAGAAGAAGGCATGCCCAAGCTGTCGGCATTTGGGGACAAGGCCTGGTCTCATCTCAAGCTGGATTCGAACTGGCTCGGTTGGGAGGCCAAAGAGTACGACGCGCGGACTCGTCGGCGGGCGGAATATCAGAAGATACAAGGGCCGCTCGACCCTGATGAAGCAGCTCAATGGATCGATCAGCATCGCGGCGAAGGTTCGGTGTCAGCCCAGGACCATATCGGAGTTGAAAAGCAACTTCTCAGCCAGTTACGAGAGAAGAAAGCAAAAGCCTGGTTTGCCGAGGACGTGCGCCAATGGCGTCGAGATTGGATCACCTGGTGGGACTACGAACGCTACTTGCGCCAGGCTGCCAATCCTCAAGCGTCATCGTGGGAAGAGTTACAGAAAACCCTGCAGATCTGACTGCGAAGTAAATCGCACTTCTAAGAATGTGACCGCCGATCGGCACGACCCGCACCCCACCTCCGTACTAATTAGCGGGGCGGGGGTGGAGCTACGACGCTGAGGCCCGACATAACGATCATATCGCTCGTAGTCAGGGGCAGGCTTGGAGGTCGCTCTGGTGATCACGTAAGCTCGGGCACGGCTAGAGAGCACCTAAATCGAAATACGAGAAGGTCCAAAATCGAAATGGCGCATCTCGCGGAATGAATATCTGACTGATATGATTGATAAATTTGGTGTAGTGGCGACGGCTTTTGTTCTGACGAATTTACCCCTGAGCGGGACCAGGTAAGCGGCCAAAGTCTTCGGGGGGGCCGCATGCGATGGGCAGTTGGTTGCCAATTATGTTTAAGCTTCTTCAACAGTTCGACGATTTCTCGACCCATCCTCGAAGCTCGTAAGGATGGTGAATAACCAGCCGGCTTGCCTATGGCTCAGCAGGGTGCGCTCCCGGTAAATCCCGATCTTGCGGGAGATTTGTTGTAGGAATTCCGCTTCCCTCAAACGAAGGCTTCCACTGCAAAGGGCGTCGGTAATGCGCTGTTCCACTTGGTCAAAGTCTTGGCCAACGAGAATTGATCGTCTTGCAGATTTTTCATGCCCGGCCAGAGGCTGATATTGATAACTGCTCACCTTGGACCGGGACGATAGATCTGTAGGCGAAGAATTCTTCGATTTCATTCTTTATCCGTGTCGTCTCGAAAATAGGTGAACGTCGGAGGGATGTTTCTGGGACCGTAAGGGCACAGCTTCGCCTGCAAGAGCGAAGCTGCTGAGTGAGGCAGTGCTCGAAAACGGAGCCACGCCGTCGGTCAGTCTTTCGGATAAGCGCACCCTATAACGGGTAGGCCGGGGTCAGCCGGTCGGCCTTTACGCGCCGCTTCACTGGCGGGGCTACCATGCGGCATATCCGTCGACCGCGCGGCTGCTGTGGGTCGGGAGTCACCGGAGCCCACTCCTGCTGTCAGTCATCAGACTGTCAGCTTTTATCGATGCCCTTCGACGTAGTCCGGTTTTCCCCACCCGCTTGGATAGCTGTGAGGCCGGAGCCCATGGGGGGCTGGCTATGTGATGAGAGGGATTGACTATCTACCAACGATAGCTTTTTGGCTCAATGAGCGTTGAGCATGCTCTTGTTAGCCACGGACACTCCAAGCGCCAGTCAGCGGCATTCGCGCTATAGAACGTTCGATCGCTCGGCGTGGCCGCGAACTTCAAGTTGCGGTCGGGTGGCGAGCCATTTCTCGGCGTCTGCGAAGCGAATGATCGTTCTGGCGCTGACCTTGACCGCGCGAAGATGGCCCTCTCGGATTTCCTTCCAAGCGGTGGTGCGTCCAATGCCTGCCCAGTTTGCGAAGTCGTTCACCGACATCGCGCCCTTGGGTTTCTCAAGTTGTATCAACATGTGTTTCTCCTGTCTGGGAAGCGTCTCAACTTCCAAGCGGATATAGATTTGAGGCGGACGGGAGCGGACGCCTGCGCACTACTTTGGTGCATGGAAGTCAGAGCGTTAGGTGCGATTGACGGTCAGGACTCGCAGGTCGCCGGGCCCGCGCAAAAAGCGGCCCATGCCTCGGCAAGTTGCCGGCGTTTGTCGAACAGATCGCCGCGACGGTAGGCGGCTTCCACCTTGTTGCTGATGCTGTGAGCCAGCGCCATTTCAACGACTTCGTTCGGGAAGTCAGTTCGTTCCGCCGCCCAGTCGCGGAAGGTAGACCGGAAACCATGGGCCGTGATGTCGCGGCGTTCGAGGCGCCGCAACAACATCAGGAAGGCCATCGAACTGAGGGGGCGTTCTTTTACGCCACCGGGAAAGACGAAGTCGTTGGTGCGGATTTCCTGCATTTCGGCAAGAATTAGCTGCGAACGTTTAGCTAGCGGGATGCGGTGATCGCGGCCCGCCTTCATGCGGGCGCCGGGCACGGTCCAGTGCTGAGCCTTCTCGTCATACTCGTCCCAGCGCATGCGGAGCGTTTCGCTGGTGCGCGTAGCGTTCAGGATGCAGAATTCGAAGGCACGCGCGACGACGGCTTTTTCCCGCTGCAGAACCTGGATGAAGCCAGGGGTTTCGTCGATCGGCAGGGCGGCGTGATGTACAACGGTTGCCACTCGTGAGCGCTTCGCCAGAAGATGATCGAGATGACCCTTCCACCGCGCGGGGTTGTCACCTGTGCGGTACTTCATGACGCGCGCCCAATCGAGAATGCGTTCGATCCGGCCTCGGATGCGGGAAGCCGTCTCGGTCTTTTCCTTCCAGATCGGCTGCAAAACCTTCAGAACCAGGTCGTGATCGACAGCGGTGACTGGCCGGTCCTTGAAGATGGGATAGACGTACGTCTGGAGGGTCGTCGTCCACTGGTCGGCATGCTTGCTGTTCTTCCAGCCGTCCTTGTGGGTGGCGATATAAGTCTCAGCACACTTTTCGAAGGTGATGGCCTCCGCCGCTTCGACCTTCTTGGTTTGCTGCTCCTTAAGGCGCTCCTCCAACGGGTCGAGGCCTTTGAGGCGCATGACTCGGCAGACCTCTGCCTTCTCACGGGCCTCGGCGAGCGACACGGTATGAAATGGGCCAAGGCCCATATCCCGCAACTTGCCGCCGATGCGATACCGGAAAATCCAACTCTTGGAGTTGCCGTCGCGGACTTTCAGGTAAAGCCCAAGCCCATCAGCATACATTCCCGATTTTAGATTTTGCTTGACCTTAAGTGCGGTAAGCACTCGTATGCGAGCCATTCCAGAACTTCCGCGTCGTGTCCGAGTCCATATAGAAGCTGGATTCAGTTGGCAGGCGCAGATATTTCACATCCGAGCGGCCTCAGGAAAGCGATTGGATGTCCGGAAGAAAGTGCACCCGCTGTGGTGAGGAGAAGCCCGCGACGCGAGAATTCTTCGGATCAACGCCATCGGGCGGCCTGCGTGGTTACTGTCGTAGCTGTATGAACAAGGCTTCTGCCGTATACGAAGCCACCAACAAGGACGCTCGACGCGAGCGCGACGCAAAGCGGGCAAGAGCGGCTGGCGGAATTCGCCGTGGCTTTGACGCGAAGACCAAGCAGGATTTGTTCCGTGAACAGAATGGGCATTGTGCGTGCTGCTTCAAGCCGATCGACAGTCCTGAAAGTGGTGAGGTAGATCATGTCGTCCCACTCGAGAGGGGCGGTCGTGACGAAAGAGCAAATCTCCTTATTGCACATGCCCAGTGCAACAAGGAAAAACACAACAAAACGCTTCCCGAACATTGGGAGTGGAGGGTAAGGGTCGGGCTCGACACAGAGAACCTAGGTCGCAAATATGGTCTCATACGCTGAGACGCCAACCGAAGCTGTCCCCTCCAGCTTCGGGGGAGGTCGGTCAATACGCTCTATCTCGCCGTAGCGTTGTCTCCTTGCTGACTAGAGGAAAATGGCGATGCCGTCTTACCCGAAGAAGAAACCATCGTTGAAACTGCCTGTTGTAAAGCCGGGCAACTGGCGCGGTGAAATCTTCGGAAGCTGACGGTCAACTTCGGGCAGGTTGTCCAGCCTGGCCCACCGAGGCAAGTCCGTTTTCAAGCTTCGACCGGCGACGCCTGGTCTCGGTGGCGCTCGCAAACTAGGAGGCGCGGATTGTCTGGGCGATCCTGTCCGCGGCGAGACCTCTCGGGCGCGTACGATCACGAGGGCAGCGGCATGACAGACAGCGACTGTCTGGGTTTTGCCGACCGCAAGCCGCTCGCTGCGGCGCCAATTTAGGAGCGCGCTCGCTTGCGGCTATTGACCGTTATCCGCATTCCGCAGGCGCTGGCTAACAACAAGCTGATGCGCCTCGTAACGCAGGGTTTGGACCGGCAGGAGAAACTTGTGAATCTCGAGCGCCGCGCCCTCGAAACCCTCGGGCTACGACGCTGAATGTCAATCGGCGTTCAAATTTGACCCCTCATCGGCTTCCAATTTTGACCCCTTTGAGCGGCGGGGTTTGGCGGTAGCGCTCGTCTCGTCGGAGCTGGCCGGGATTGCGGAGACGAGACGAGCGCGGGTTGCGTGATCGTCGTCGCGGCTTTTGAATCGCCAGCTGTCATTGCCGGTCTCGACGATGTCGCAGTGATGGGTCAACCGGTCGAGCAATGCGGTGGTCATCTTGGCGTCGCCGAACACGCTGGGCCATTCTCCGAAGGCGAGGTTGGTGGTGACGATAACGGAGGCGCGCTCGTAGAGACGGCTGACGAGATGGAACAGAAGCTGGCCGCCGGACTGAGCAAAGGGCAGATATCCGAGTTCGTCCAGAACGATGAAGTCCATCCGGGTCAAATGCTCGGCGAGCCGCCCCTGCCGTCCGTTGCGGGTCTCGATCTCGAGCCGGTTGACGAGGTCGACCACGTTGTAGAAGCGCCCACGAGCACCGGATCGGATGCAGCTCCTGGCGATTGCGATGGCCAGATGGGTCTTGCCGGTGCCGGTGCCGCCGACCAGCACGACGTTGCGTTGCTGGGCGATGAAGCCGCCGCCGGCAAGGTCATTGACCAGCGTCCGGTTGATGGGCGTACCTTCGAACTGGAAGTCCTCAAGGTCCTTAGCCAACGGCAGCTTGGCGATGGTGAGCTGGTACTTGATCGAACGGGCCTGCTTCTCGTTGATCTCGGCGTTGAGCAGGTCGCCGACAATGCGCTGGGGCTCGTGCTGACGCTTGACGGCAGTCGCCATGATCTCGTCGAAGGCAGCCTTCATGCCGTAGAGCTTGAGTTCGCCCATGAGATCGAACAGTTGGGTGCGCTCCATTAGTTGGTTCTCCTGAGGTTGTCGTAACGGGCACAGTCGGCGATCGGCGCATGACGTAAGATCAGCGCAGCCGGGGTGAGGATGTTGGCTGGTGGCGTCGGGTCACGCTGGCGGGCCAGGATGTTGAGAACGACATCGGCAGAATGGACACCGTGACCGACCGCTTCGGCGCAGGCCGCCTCGACGGCCGGCAGACCGTCGGTCAACACCGCGTTGAGGATGTCGACCATCTGCCGGTTGCCATCGTCGGTGCTGGCGAGCTTGCGCCGGATCCGCTCGATCGCGGCCGGCAGCACCCAGTCCTTGAAGGGAGCGCCATTGCGCAAGGCGCCGGGTTTGCGAGCCAGCACCGGCACATAGTGCCAGGGATCGTAGGTCGTCTCGCCGCGTCCGAAGGATCGTGGATGCTCGGCAACGATCCTGCCATCCTGACGGATCACGATGCGATCGGCATAGGCCTGGACCTCGACGGGGCGCCCGACCGCGCTGGCTGCGACGGAGTACTTGTTGTTGTCGAAGCGCACCAGACAGGTCTTCGAGACCGACGCCGGCACCGCATGGAAGCCGTCAAAGCGGCCGGCATAGGGGACGAGCTTGGGGCGTTCGGCTTCGAACACCTCCCAGACCGTCTGCTCGGACAGCTCCGGATGGCGATGCGCCTTGGCGTAGGCAATGCACTTATCCAGCAGCCAGGCGTTTAACTCGTCCAGGTTTTTGAAGCGCAGCCGTGGCGTGAAGAAGCGTTCTCGGACCAGCCCAACCTAGTTCTCGACCTGGCCCTTCTCCCAGCCCGAGGCCGGCGTACAGGCAAACCGGGTCGACCAGGTAGTGGCTGCACATCTGCATGAAGCGGCGATTGTAGCGGCGATCCTTGCCGACAAAGATCGTCTCCACCGCCGTCTTCATGTTGTCGTAGATGCCGCGGCTGCAGGTGCCCTTGAACAGGGCGAACGCCCGGTCGTGGGCATCGAACACCATCTCCTGCGTCTCGCGCGGATAGGCCCGCACGAACAGCATGCGGCTGTGGCAGAGCCGGACGTGGGCGACCTTCACGATCACCGTGGTCCCGCTCAACAGGACCACCTCGTGGCTCCAGTCGAACTGGTAGGCTTCTCCCGGCGCAAAGCTCAGCGGGACGTAGGCTGCGGCCGCAAGTTGCCCGCGCTCCTTGCTCCACCGCCTGGCGTAACGACGCACGGCATCGTAACCGCCGTCATAGCCGCGGCCGCGCAGTTCTTCGAAGATCCGGATCAACGTCAGCTGTTCACGAGCCGATTTACCCGCATTCGCCGCCAGCAACCCGTCGAGCTCCGATGCCCATCGCCCCAGCTTTGGCCGCGGCTGCACCAACCGCTCGTACTCAAAGGAGGTCTCTCCCGACCTCAGCACCTTCCGAACCGTGTTCCGCGACACCTTCAGGTCACGGGCAATCTCCTTGATCGTCTTGCCCTTGATGAAGTGTTCGCGCCGTATCCGCGCAATCGTCTCCACGACCAGCATCCCCCACCACCTGCTTCGTTCCAAAGCAGGCAGCGCAACAGCCCAACCTATGGGGGGTCAATTTTGGACGCCGATCCCCCGGCTTAGGGGCTCAATTTTTGCATGCCGAATGACACGATGGCCTCCTTCTCTTCGGCGACTTCCAGCGCCTTGATCGAGACCTGCACCTTGCGGGTCTTCTTGTCGAACTGGATCACGCGCGCATCGACCTTCTCGCCGACGGCGAACCGCTCGGCGCGCTGATCGTTGCGGTCACGGGCGAGTGCGGAGCGCTTGATGAAGGTGGTGAAGTCGGTGCCCGAGATCTTCACCTCGATGCCGGCTTCCTTCACCTCGAGCACTTCGCAGGTCACGACCGCGCCCTTCTTGACGTCGCCAGGCTCGGCGAAGGGATCGCCTTCGAGCTGCTTGACGCCGAGCGAGATGCGCTCCTTTTCGACATCGACGTCGAGCACCACGGCCTTGACCATGTCGCCCTTCTTGAAGTTGTCGATGACCTGCTCGCCCGGAAGCTTCCAGTCGAGGTCGGACAGATGCACCATGCCGTCGACGTCGCCGTCGAGGCCGAGGAACAGACCGAACTCGGTCTTGTTCTTGACTTCGCCTTCGACGGTCGAGCCGACCGGGAACTTCTCGACGAAGACTTCCCAGGGATTGCGCATGGTCTGCTTGAGACCGAGCGAGATGCGGCGCTTGACCGAATCGACTTCCAGGACCTGCACTTCGACTTCCTGCGAGGTCGAAACGATCTTGCCGGGGTGCATGTTCTTCTTGGTCCACGACATTTCCGAGACGTGGATCAGGCCTTCGATGCCCGGCTCCAGTTCGACGAACGCGCCGTAGTCGGTGATGTTGGTGACGCGGCCGGTGAAGCGCGCGTTCAGCGGATACTTGGCCTCGATGCCCTGCCACGGATCGTCCAGCAGCTGCTTCATGCCGAGCGAAATGCGGTGGGTCTCGTGGTTGATCTTGATGATCTTGACCTTCACGGTCTGGCCGATGGTGAGCACCTCGGTCGGGTGATTGACCCGGCGCCAGGCGATATCGGTGACGTGAAGCAGGCCGTCGATGCCGCCGAGATCAACGAACGCACCGTAATCGGTGATGATCTTGACCACGCCGTCGATCACCTGACCCTCATCAAGGTTCTGCACCAGCTCCTGGCGCTGCTCGGCGCGGGTGTCTTCCAGCACCTCACTTGCCCCATTACTAACGTGCCCCGCCAGGACCATCGCCGCGCGAAGGACGTTCATCGGCAACATGGTGCGCCGAACTAGCCGCACGAGGTCCAGAGGCTCGTCCCTTCGTTCGCTCTGGCCGATTGCATCACGCAGGTAACTTACCAACCAATCGGGAACGCGGAGAATCGTTTCAGCCCGATCGGCGGCATCGTAAATACCGGGCCCGTGATCAACGTTGCGCGTCGCGCGTAGCTTGCGAAGTTTGCCAGCCTGCATCGACTCGACAGCAAAGCCTTCCTCACGCCAGGCGTTCTCTATTATCGTTAGCCTAGCGATCGATTCGCTTTCCACTTCGAACGTTGAATGCGGCGTTGGATAGAGGCTCCAACCTGAAGAAATGCTTTTCGTCCGGTCGGACCTCCATAGCGTCCATGGGGAATTGGCATGAAGGCCGAGCGCGATCTCGTCCAGCAGGTTGGTCCTCGCGGCGCCGGACAAGGCGGTCGCCTCGACAAATGCCTGGAAGCCCACGTTGAAGAGCGGCAGGTCGCCAGCAAAGCGCTCCGTCGGCTCCTCCCTAGAAATCAGCTGTCTCCATAGCCGCAAGGCAACGACGTCCGGGGCGTTCACACCAAGCAGAGCTCCCAGATTTTTGGCCACGATTGCCAGCCGTCCGAGCTCGATGGGGTCTGGTTCGGAGTCGCGCCGAAGCTTACGGATCAGGAAATGCGCTCCTAGCAAACCGAACAAGGGGTTCCGGAATTTGCCCCAGAGCAGATCATCGAGCGTTGTTTGGTCGGGACCACGACCGCCCGTCACCAGGTCTGCTATACCGCGTTCGTAGGCATCGATCAGCGCATCGGATGGATCGAAGCCCTCCCCGGCAGGTCGCATCGACACTGACGCAGTAGCGAGTTGCGCGCGGCCCTCGACGGTGAGGATAAAAATGTGCGTGTCCCAACCTTCGACGATCGGAATAGGCAGGGTTGACGTGCCTCCATCCGGATCAAAGTAACGCAATGCGCACGTTCCAGGATTCAGAAAATGCAGCGAATTCGACTCATGGATGTAGCGCTGCTCATGGCGGTCGATCAAATACAGCTGCCCCGCGGGTTTGGATGCTTCGTCCAGCTGCCGCGGGCGCAACGAAACAAAGGCAGCGTGGTCCCCGTGTCGTGATGCATCGTATTTACTTGCAGCGACCACCGGGTCGGTCAGCCATTCGCGTTTGCCGATCGTGCTAGAAAGTAATGTTGCGGATGAACGTCGGGGAAGTTCGAACACGCGCTCCAAAGGCTCGGCGCCGACATCGATCTCGTGTGTCGCCGATGCCTCCGCATGATCGACACGGATCTGATAACGGCCGGGGGGAAGCTGCCTGCTGACGAAACCCATGCCGCGAGCAACGAGTAAATCGTTGCGAAGGACGCTGATGTCGCCGGGCCGCGGCGTGGGCGCAGTGTCATCAGAGGCATTGCGGCCGGTCAGGTTGCTTGTTAGGGAGATTGTAACGCTCGTGCCGGACGTTATTCCTGCTTCCGCATAATTCTCCGGCGGCGGCTTACCATTGGGAGCGCCAAGATAGATTTTTTTGTCCGCGGGCACAGCGCGAACCGTCTGGTCCTTGGGTTTCGCTATGTTCGGGACGATGATCCTCAATCGCTCGAGAAGATCTCCAAGTTCGATCCTCCCCTGTTTGAGCACCGTTAGCAGTCCGGCGGTGAAATAGCCGCGAATCTCCTCGTTGACCTCCCCCTCAAAGGTGGGCTCATACTGATCGCTTCCAAAGAAAATGGCCGTATGGCGGTTCCTTACGTCCGGATCTCCGCATTCCAACTCACTTCCCTGCCCCAGCGGCACGACGGCGCGGACGCGACAACAATCGAGGAAGAAGACGCCTTCGGAGAATTTGAGACAGCCGACCGAGGCTTTAATGTAGCTTTCCAGATGAAGAGCGGCGCCGGCGTCGATGGGTGACCAATTGGCGAGACAGAGCGACTGCTGCTGCCACGAACCGGCACGACTATGGCCGTGGCCCGAGAAATAGAAATAGAAGCGCCGACGTGTTTTTCCCTCGGACTGCTCGCGGATTTCGCGGAAAGCATCGTCGATGACATGTTGCCGCGGACCCGGCGGGTTGTCGGTCGACACCAGGAGCTTTACATTTTCGGGCGATAGCCCCCCACCGTTTTTGTCGACAAGCCAATTGCGAAAATCCTGCGCATCCTGGACCGATCCCTTGAGCGACTTGGCTCCCTTGTTCCACTTCGGATAGTCGTTGACGCCAATGACCAAGGCATAGTCGTCCGGAGCGTGGGTCATGGAATCGCTCCTGCCATGTATAAAAGGCTCGCCAAGGTTTCCGAGTTATCGTCAAAGTCGCCGTGGTGACGCGCGCTCGTTCGAAGGCCCTGCACCGCACCGGCGTCGCTGGGGGAATGAACGAGACGGGTATCCTCCCGCAGCCAGCGTCGCACGTCGTCATAATCGCGTCCGGCTGAGGTCTCTGCTTGTCTTAAAAATCGGTCCATGCCGACAATGGCCGCGTCGGGTCGATCCTCGAAGCAACCAGATACTAGGTAGAGCAACGACCTGGGATAGACCGGCCCGCCGACGCGATCCATCTTTTCGTAGGCATCGGTCATCGTGAACATTCTGAATCGCTTAAATATCTGCGGGCCGCGCGGAATCCAGCGGGCGAACAAATCGAGCCGGGCGGCGGGCGCGAGGAAGATAACGTTGCGCAGGCGGATCCTGCGCCGGTCCGCTTCGATCGCAGCCAGCATTTCACAGATCGCGATCGATCCGGCGCTGTGGCCGACGACGTCGATAATCATGTCAGGCCTTGCTGCCTGCAGCGCTTCGAGCCGCCGCAGGATATACCCTCCGCCGTGGCCGGTAACGCCGGGCGCCGTCCCATCATCGGTCCACATCCGTTGGGCCTTGGTCTTCATCGCGTCCCACGCAAACTTACCAACATCGGCGAGGTATGCGGCGCGCAGCAGTTCCTCCACCGCAGTTGGGAGAGGGTCATGCGCCGTGCCGCTGCGATAGCGGCGGGTCACCGCAAAAACGACCTTGCCAATGAACAGCGCGACTCCTGTAATTGTCAGACCTCTAGCTCCCTCCTCAAGGTCGATCTTCCGTTTGATTGGCCCGGCCCCCGGCGCCCCTGCGTCAATGAGGTCCGGCAGCGAGGAATCTTCCGCAAAATCATACTCAAGATCACGGGCGATGGCCTCAGGGTCACGATCGTCCAGGCCGCTGCTTTTTGCACTTGCGGTGGATTCTGCCGCATTGGCCTGAGCCGAAAGGACTCCATCAAGCTCTGCTGCACCCGTCGGTGTTTCAAGCATAGCTTCAATTTTGGCGGCATCGAGCGGTCCCCCGCCCGGGCCCCTGGCACCATTGTCATCGCCCACGCCCGCCTTCGCCAGCACCCACGAAAGGGCCTTCTTGAATATCTTAGTGTCCGTGATCGCCAAAAGATTGTCACGAAAGGTCTCGCGGAGCCCGGCTTCCCAGATGATGCCAATCGAGGCAGCGGTCGTTCCGTAATTGCCAGCCATCCGTTCCGCGCTGGACAAACCGGACGCTTCGTTAACCAAGCCCCCGTGGAAGAAGAGCACCAGTCGTGATGCGCCGCTCAAGGCATCGCCTAGCAGATAGTCGACATCTGCGGCTGTACTCGACAACTTGCCGCTCGATGCGAAAGTGCCGTCGGCGCCAAGATTGATCCAACATTGCGATGCCATGATCTCTCCGTTTCCTGCCTGAGAATTGTCATAGCGCCAAAACAGCGTCAGGAGGTTTGTACACCAAGTAGTTGCGGGGATAAATACAGGGGCAAAGTCTCCAAGCGGTAGGAGGCGAGGCTGAGAGAAGGCCGCTGCGCGGCGTCTTGCTCAAACGAAGTTTGGGCCGTGAACTTCGTCGTAACCAGATCGACAGGGCAAAGCAGCGCCGGCAGTCGTGCCGCGGTACAGCTTTTTGGCTCCAGATGAGGTCGAGTTGCTAAGTGTATGGCGAGGTCGAATTTCCGGCGTCGATCCGGGCCAACCAGGAAGCGCGTTCTCTCCCGCGATCGCGACCTATGGGCAAACACGCGCGGCGTTACGCTCGACCTCGACCAGCGCGGCAAACCGACGGATTGCGTTCAAATCCTTCGAAAGTTCCGGGCGGAATGCCTCGATCGGGCGCGCCGAGAACGTGAGGCCTAACGCGAAGACAACTAAAAGGTGCAAAGGCTTGGTTTCGGGTACGCCGGCCGGGTGTTCCAAGAACGGGTGGCAGCTCATCTGTCATGAACTGACGCGCGCCTTTATCCTGATCAGAGTAAGGAGTGGCGCACTCTTCTTAGTACCGTGATGCCGGACTGGGAGGATCGAAAGGCAAGGTTGGAGAGCGCGTTGCGTTAGTCGTTCGCGCTAGCTATCTCCAACCAAGCCCAATCTTCCGTCGAACGTTTTCGCCCATACTCCGGCCCATACTTGCGCGAAAATCGCACACGAATGGGGGCGAACGTATGTGAGGGGCGACGCACACCTTGCGCCTTTGGCGCGGGCATTTCTTGAATGGCGGCGAACGTTTGCGAAGGCGGGCGATCTACGGTAACTCTGACACTCTCTCCGCCAGCTCATTGTTTGTCCGGCCCGGACACATCGGTAACAGATTGTACCTAAGACATGGGTGACAACCTCGTGCCGAACGGGTTGTCGAGGGGTTGCAGGGTTTTCTGCTCCAGGTCGAAGTATCCCAGATCATAATGCATGAAGCTTGTGAGCCAAATGCCGTCGTCGACCTCCTTGATGCCGAGCTTCTGACCAGCCAGCACGGTTGAGACATTGATGCGCTTGCGATGCAGGCAGAGGCGTCCGCAGGCGGTAACAAGCACCTCCCGATCGTGGAACGGATAGGTCAGCTCCGGCAGGCCGGCATAGCAACGCGCTGAGGTGGCATAGAGCTCGGCAGGGCACTTCATCTCGAAGGCCTCGGCCCTATTCCTTCAGATTGGGCTTCGCGAGTTGGCGCCATTCCTTCTCGGATGAGCAGCGCAAGAAGCATGCTTCACGTCGAAGTTTTTTCCCCCTCCAGAGGGGCTGTCCGCAAAGTGCGTTCGACGACGTTGCTGATAGACTTCGCGTGCCACTGCCCCGCCGGGCGCCGTCGCGACGCCTCCAGCATACAACTGTTTAACCATCCGTTAACCATAGCTATTCATGATGCTGCTCGTGTGTGTTCGTGACGAGCTTGAACTACATGGCGCAGCGTAATTCCAGAGCGTCAGTTGTAGGGGATGAGGACGCCCTGAGCTTTCCCTCCCCGCTGGCACCAGACAAGGGAGCAACAGCCCTCGATCTGGTAAATCAAGCGGCCGATGTTTTCCGCGGTATGGAGAAGCATGCCCGCGAGACGGAAGCCCGTGCCCAGTCACTTTGCACGAACGCCTTAGAAGGATTGCGGCTTGCCGAAATGCGAGCGGAGGCCGCCGAACGGGCACAACGTGAACTCATCGTCACCGCCGAACGTAAGTTGCAACATGCGTGCCGAGCGCTGGAACAAGCTCGGTCCTGTATTGAAGCTCAGAAGGATAAGTTGACGGCCGCAGAGTTTCGTGCCGAAGTTGCTGAAGCCGAAGCACGACAAGCCAAGGAGGCGCTCGCGCTCGTTGAAGAGGCCATTCGCAAGCGTCTGCTTTGCGCAAACCCGGATGCTGATGGCAGGTTGGCGGCGGTAGCCTGATCCATTGCGACTGCCATGGCTTACTGGGTGCTACCGTGGCAGGTGCGGCACGAGCGAACACCCCTGCTGTGAGCTTGACGGCAGCCCGCTCCTTTAGGCCAACCATTGAAATCGGGCGGCGCATGGGTCGAGGTTTCAAGGCGTACCGCGCGCGCCAATTCAAAATGACAGAGCCGAACGATAACTGACTATTAACCAAGTTGGATTATCTGGAGAGTTGGGCATTCGGGGCGCGTGTGCTGGCTTGCGGGCCAGCCGGTAGTGTAGGCATGGACCCATGGCCCTTGACCCCGAAGAGTTCGTCACCCTGACAGATCACGGCTCGATGAAACTGCGCGCGGCCGTATTGCGCGCGATGACGTTGCTGCCCAAGGAACGCAAGCGGACAACAATCGTCCGCGAGGGTGAACCGGCGATCCTGAATTTCGAGCAGATCAAGAACCTTGCGGCGCAGTGGGACGAACGGCTCGTGCCAATCGACTGACTAGTTTCCCTGCGCTGGTTTCAGTCGGGTCGCGCCCCCCCGAAGCTGTAGTTGATCCGCAGGGTGACCATATCGACGAAATTTTTCCCCCTCCGGAGCCAGGATGGATGAAGCATGCTTCACGTCGAAAGTTTTCCCTTCTTGGTCATCGCTTCCGAATCACGTCGGCGGCTTGCCATCAACGGTGTACCTAAGCGGAACATGATCGTGTCAATGCATTGAAGCTGTCACGATGCAGCGTCCGATAATAGGTGCGCAGCACCCAGTCCTAGCGCTTGTTCTTGCTGCCGTGCTCGCCCCCATCGGCGATTACGGTGACAGTGCACTAATTGGCCGCTGGCAGCGCCGGTTTAGTGCACTGTCACCGTAATGCCAAATCCGGGACAGGAGTAGGTTGGGGGTGGGGCGCAGCTACAGCCTCCGCAGCATTGACCAGAAGTCTGGCGTAACCTGACCTGACAGAGCGGGAGGCAACGCCATTAACTTGGCGCTCGGAGGCGCGCTATTTCTCACCACCTGAACAGTAGTGCGAGTGCCATCCAGTGACGTCTCGGGAGACAGAGTTGCCCCGGCCTGCGTCTTCCGAAGGCCCGCGATCAATTCCCTGAGCGCGGCAGCACCATTGCTTGGATCATCAAAAGTTCTTTTTTCGAAGTAATTCTGGCCACCCCCAGCCCTGCATCCCCCTTGTTCGCGAATCCTCGTGGCGTCGTCATCGCTCAGTTTGTCGCCAGCCTGTCTCTCCGCCCTCTTGTAGATCTGGATCAGAGCCTTCGTGTTGGTGAGCGCGCCTCTCTGTCTGATCTCACTATCCGGCACACAGAGCGCGGTCTGCAGCTGGATGACGTACGTATTGGTGTGCCTGCTTGGGACATAGGGATCAAAGAGAGCGGCATAACTACGCTCGGGCGGGTCTACCCTTTGCGTAATGCGCGGGAGAGGGGGAATTTTTAGCTCACGAACCATCCTTTGTTTGAGTGCGCCATTTGGCGACTCCAGGAAGATTGCAATCGGCATATCAACGCGGTTCTTGGTCAGCCAAGCCTTCGCTGCCGCTTGGTTTTTCGAATTGTCACTGACGTACTTGCGAATCTGCTCTGTAAGTGTTTCCCGCTCTTCATCAGGCACTAAAGTTACTGACGATTCCCGTTCCGTCTTTAACTCCTTCAGCCTCGACAGAGCTTCCGAATCGAACTGAAGGTTGATTGACGATCCCGTCTTTTTTAGAAGGTCATTGAGCTTTGCAATGACCTTATCCCAGCTCTCCTCGTAGACGAGCTTTGCTATCTCTGAGACATTAATTTTGATGCCTTCGAGCTCCTTGTTCTGTTCGGCCAATCGTATTTGGCTTTTAACCAAATCGGCCTCCGCTGTACCGAGTTCAGCTTTCGCCTTTTCTAGCGCATTCTGGACGACCTTTTGCTGCGCTTCGGCGATAGTAGCTTTAGCAACCTGTTCCTGCGCCTTTTTGTCCGCCTCACGAGCTTCAGCGGAGGCCTTGCCAGTTAAGTCAAACAATTTAGATAGCTGATCAACTTGGGACGAACTAACTTTCCCCATTGTGTCATAAGACTTGATGTGCGCCTCGAATTGTTTTGCGAATCGGTCCTCGTTGGCCACGTGCATCCGGTGCAGACTGTCTTGAAATGTTAAGATCGCGTAGAAACCCAAGCTGGCGAGAATAATCAAAGGACCTAGTGATCCCAGCAAACGTAATGACTGGGAAACGACGTCCGAAGGGGTCCGGCCAACAACGTGCTCCGTTGAATCGCTTTTGTTGCCTTCAGGTTTGCGCATGTGCGCCCTCCAGCAGAATCGATGAACGTGAAATCCACAGCTTAGGAAAAAACCAAAGGACTTATTAAAAGCAATTATAGCGTGTATTCTACAGTTCGCTTCATGCAAAGTAAGTACGCACTACGTCTAAAAACCCCGAAGAAGTGAGCCGAACGTCCGGCTAGCCAAAATTCAATTCTTCCGCGATGTCGCATGTCCGCCACTGCCAGCCTCGGCCGAAATCCAACTTCTGCGGCTGTACACCGAGAAACTCCTTGGCCCGTTCGACGATGCGCCACGAAATTAATTTATCCGTCGCACGTTCCTTCAGTTCAGATACCAGGGCCGGCCCATCAGCCAGCGCGCTCGAAAGGAATTTGGTCGCCGTATCCTAACAGTGCTCTTCACGTCTCCCTGAGTCAGTGCTTCGTCGGCAGTCACCTGAATCCGCTCGTGCCACACTATGCGTGACGACCCGATATCGTCGTCAATCGTCGCGCCTTCAATCGTTATTACGGTGACAGTGCACTAATTGGCCGCTGGCAGCGCCGGTTTAGTGCACTGTCACCGTAATGCCAGATCGAGAAGTTCCGTGAAGCGGCCAAAGAGGCCGATACGGACAATTCAGAAGAACGCTTCAACGCAACGGTAAAAGGCTTGGCCAAGGCCCCGCGTGAGGCGGGAAAAGCAGGCCAGAACGATCCCGACGAAACGGGCAAATCCAAGCGGTAATACCCGCAACCGGCCCCGTGGCCGGTTTTTGCTTGCTAGGGTATTAGCACTCACCCTTGTCTTTGCATCATCTGCTCCGGGAAGTGGCTGGACGGGACGCCTTCGACAGCCCGCGAAATGGCACGGGAGCGGCGTCAATTGCGCGCTGCGCGCTCCGAACTAATCGCGCTAGAACGTGCCGGGGAATTTCGACCGCCAAGAAGTCGCCGCTCTGAAGCAAGAAGTGCAGTCGCACCTCTTTCGGCGTCTCGGCCAAAATCCAAGCGGAAGCGGAACTCGCCTTGAACTGATGGAGCGGCTTGTGCGTCGGCATTTGGCTTCTCAATGTTACAAGCCCGAACGAACCCGGCGAAGAGGCGAAGCCCTTCGCGGGAAGAACTTGCCGTCATCGGCGGATGCTCGGGGGCCGTGCCCCCTCGCATTCAAAAGCCAAAGTCGAGTTGGTCAGGTGAATGGCCCTTGCCTATCTGGTGCCGCGAACCCCTGTGCGCGTCGCGCACACGTTCGTAGCGACCAAAACGCCAACGCCCATACTGTCTGACAAACACGTCCTTTGGCCCTTTGCCATGTGTTGGCATGGCGGGCTCCTTTCTGTTTGGCGAGCGAACAAAGCCCGCTGGCTCGTCCCCTGTACGCGGGAACCCGGCTAGTTGAGCCTTCGGCTTTAGGCCGAATCACAGAAAGGTTGCCGATGACGACAATGGAACCAGCCTCACCATCAGGGAGGCGGAAATGTGGCGTGGTTTGTTAAGTCCACAATCCTCAAGATTTGAGCCCGTTCCCACAGCCGGCACGTGGTTTGGCCATCTGAAAATTTTTAGAAAACTAATTCGGCGAAGCCTTCGACAAGTTCAAGGGCGGCAGATTCGCTGAAATTTTCGGAAAGGCCGCAAAAACCTCATTGGCAGTTTCGGCGAGATTTCCCCGCGTTTGATGATCTATGACAAGGGTGCGGTGGCTACCCTCATAGGTGATCGTATATGTTCGGTCTTCCAACCCGTCAAAGATGAATTCGCCGCCTGCGAGATGCTCGCTCAGTGAGTTGACCGACGCGGTCAGTTCCGCGCGGTGCCCTGTACCATTCCTAGTCTTTTCAAAATTCGGAAAATCCTGGCGAAATCGCTTTGCCGCCGCGCGCAGTCGAGTGTGCTCTACGTCGTCTATTATGCTGGGAAGGCTGTTAAGGCCGCTCCGTATAGCCGCGAGCGTTTTTCCAAAATGGAAGACTGTCATAGCAGCGTCGCGGCCGGCCATACCGTTCCACAGCCTCAGAACGTGCACGACGCGCGCGATCTCGATTGGCTTGCTTGTGCCCGGGCTGACCGCGTTTACGTCGGCTGCTGACTTTTCGACATAATCCAGCAACGCAACCGCTGCTCCAAAATCGTCCACAAGCCGGCTGATCTGGACGAGATTGAATATCAGCACCATAGCGCCCGGGTGTTCTGCTGGCGGTAGCGCGTCGACAAACGGCTGCAGAAAGCCCACGTCATACACACCAGGCGATCCGATTGCTAAATCGAGCATTTGTGCCTCAAGCCTTCATTCGAGAGTGTAGGGGCCGGCGCTCATCCTTTCCGATGAACCTTCAAAGCTAATTCGACCAATCGGCGTATCGCCTCAGAGCGGCTTGCGACGCCATTCTTCGTAGCCCAAGCCCCGGATCACCCAACAGAGATAGTGGCACCACTCGCCCGAAGCGCTTGCGCAAGAGCTTCCGCTTCGGCGAGGCCGGTGCCGTGCGGCAAGTTGAAAGAGACCTGTTTGTGATCCAGGCCGATCGCCTGATCTGTATTGATAACGACGAAGCACGGTTCGCCTGCTTGGCGCTCTTTAACTTCCGCCGCGAATTTCGATGAAGGCATTTCTAGCTCCAAATTTGAGTGTCACTCACCGTCACTTCGCCTTTGAGGCTAGCTCGACCAAGCGGCGTATCGCTTCTGATCGATTGGGCGCGTCGTTTTTCGCTGACCAGGCATCAATCTTGGCCGCAAGCTCTTCCGACAGCCGCACGGCCGAAACAGGATCGTGACCGGTTGCCGGACGCCCGCGCGATTTGTTGTTTACACTAATTGACTTCTTCAGGCGAGGTCTCTGATGGCCCATCGCTGACGTCAGATAGGTATTTAGCACCGGCTCGATGGGAAGCCGGCACGGGCCGCATCGCACAGAGCCAGCTTGGAGAACGACGTACCAAACCATTTGCTCGTCAACGAGCCATCACCATCGATCCAGAGGATCGGCGGCAGTTGCGGCAGGTAGGATGCATACGGCATCACTTTCGCGAGCGTCACTCTGCCCGGGAACTGTGCGAGGAAAACCTTGTTCATTCCGCCGTCAAGCCCGCTGTAGATCGGGGCAGCCGGCAAATTGTCTTCAAGCAATTGCGCGTACGCGCGCTCGTCGGCGCGCTGCTTTTTCAGCGCTCGCCGCGCGATTTCGGGGTTGACGACGAAGGGCGGACATTTTTCGTTCGCGTTGAACACGAGCGGGTGCGGCGAATTCGGCGGAGGTTGCGCATCGAATACATAGCGGCGGTTGCACACATCCACCTTGGGTTCGAGCCCCGTCGTCTCGAAATGATCGTTGCCGACCTTGAGCATTTTCCAGAAGGCCAGGTTGGGACTGTTTCGATGCCGCGCCAGATTCGCCGGCGTCAGGCGGAACGGATAGGCCTGGACCTGGAACGACGGCCGGCCGCGGAGTGAGTCGCGCGCCAGCGAATAGATTTCGCTGATCTGTTCGTCGGTCATGGCATAGCAACCGCTCGACCAGCAGTCGCCGTGGATCATGAGGAAGCTGCCGTTGCGCTTGTTTGCCCTGTCGAAGCTGTTGGGGTAGCCGAGGTTGATCGAAAGATAGAAGTTGGAGTTGGGATTCATCAACTCGGGTGTAACTGTATAAAACCCTTCCGGAGCCTGTCGGTCGCCCTCGTACAACTTCGGCCCGAGGTCGCCCGACCACCGGCAGATCGGATAGGTCTTGAGGAATTGGAAACGGCCGGCCGTGTCCTGCTTCCAGACGTCGAGCTCCGCCTCTTCCTTGAACAGACGCACAACGATAGGTGAGTATTTTGGCATCTTCTTCTGTTCGAGAAGCGCGAGCAGCTCGGCCGGTAATTCCTGTGTCGCCTTGGCCGGCAACGGCTTGCTGCTTTCGCCAAGGCACGTGACCGGCGTCAAGGCAGCGGCAAAAGCCGCCGCCAGCACGAGAGCCTTAGCCGTTCCGATTGAATCGGAACGGGGCTCTCGCTTCTTGTTTTGACGCGTTTTCTTGACGCGAACCGGTACCCACCCCGGATCAAGTCCGGGGCAGGCTTTCGCTGGAAAACGCTCTAGTGCACGTCGGACCATGGCGCGTATCACTGCTGTACCTCCAGCCCTTCCGCCCGCGCGCCGCTACTTCTCAAACCCGACGAACACCGTAGCCTCCTCGACCGACTTCCGCTCCGACACCACCGCATTCGCCGGAAAAGTTTCATCCGGCCAGCCCAGCGCGATGCTTTTCATGATGACCTGATCGTCGGCAATCCCTGCGTGCTCGCGCACCACGGGGGATTGCATGATGCCCTGGCTGTTGATCACGGCGCCCAGCCCGCGAGACCAGGCGGCATTGACCAGGGCGGTGGCCACAGCGCCGCAATCGAAGGGCGTATCGTCGCTGCCGTCAAGCGCGCGATCATAGGTGATGATCACGCAGACCGGCGCGTCGAACTGGCGGAAGCCGCGCAGCACCCAATCCTGGCGCTTGTCCTTGTTATCGCGCTCGATCCCCATCGCGGCGAATAATTGCTTGGCGACGCCGACCTGCCTGTCGCGGTGCTTGCCTGCAAAGGCCTGACCCGTGCGGAATTCGCGCGACTGCGGGATGCCCGCCACCATCCGCTCGGTGTTGCCGGCGCGGATCCGATCCAGCGGTTCGCCTGATATGACGTAGAAATTCCAGGGCTGGGTGTTCATCGACGACGGAGCGCGCATCGCCAAACCAATGACTTCCGCAATCAGCGCCTTGGGTACTGGATCAGGTTTGTAACCGCGGATACTCCGGCGACCGAGAATAACGTCATCAAACTGCATCTGTGTGGGATTCCGCTGACAAGCTCTGAAACAGCTCGGATTTTCGCGGTTTCTGCACCCTCGCGCAAGCGACGGCGGCGTGTCCTCAACGGTCCAGCCACGCGGAACATGATCGCATCAATATTGCGCTCACGCTGTCGTTTAGCGAATTCCGGGATGATGAAATTGTGCCGCTGATTTGCCCGACGTGTCAAGTTTTCGGCCCAAACCGTCGGTTGCGGCGGCCGCCGGCTACTTTGCATGGGGTTGTTTTCGATATTTTTGGTGGGAGCCGCGGCGACCCGGCGCGACGGCACCGTCCGGAAGGCGCGTCGCTCCGCCGGCGCTCAAGAATTGTCCAGCCGATCCATTTGAACGGCTCCGCCGCTGCCAGATGGCCGTTTTGCTACCCCAGGCTGCTGTCTGGTCCAATCCTGAACCGGGCGGCCGGACCGCTGTTTAAGGGGCCTGCGGGTTCATCTTACTGGCAGCTTTACGAAGCCCAGAGGGGTACACTGGCTGACAGCACCTCACCGCTGTAGGCTATTCGCGGGCTGGCCGCCCCTGGCTCGCCCGCACTCTGCAAAAAAGGGAGCAAAAGGGAGGGAGACGTCCGATGAAAATGAGTTCGCTCAGGAAAGTCGCACTGTTCGCTGCAACCTCTGCCACATTGGCGTTCGCGGGCACAGCGCTCGCCCAACAGCCTCGAGTCCTCAAGATACAATCGGCGGTTCCGCCATCGTCCACTACGCACGATGCTCTCAAGTTTTTTGCCGAGCGCGTCGACAAGCTGACCGGCGGCAATCTCAAGATCGAGGCGCTGCCCGGCGGCGCGGTCGTTCCGCCGTTCGAGATCCTGGATGCCACGCACAAGAAGGTAATCGACGGTGCCTATGGCATCTCCTACTGGTGGTACGGCAAGAGCGTCACCGCGACGCTGTTCGCCAATACACCGGCCGGCATTTTTGGCATGGATGCTATCGACTTCATTGGATGGGTTTACGAGGGCGGCGGCCTCGATCTGTGGAACGAGTTCTATCAGAAGGAGCTCAAGCTCAATCTGGTGGCATTTCCGAGTATTCCGCCGAGCCCGCAGGCGCTCGGCTGGTTCAAGCGTCCGATCAAGGACCTGCCGGACTTCAAGGGAATGAAGTGTCGCCAGACCGGCATCGTCTCCCAGCTCTACGCCAAAATGGGTATGGCGGTCGTCAACATGCCGGGTGGTGAGATCTTGCCCGCCGCAGAGCGCGGCACGATCGATTGTGCCGAGTGGGTCGGCGGAATTGAGGATCTGCGGCTCGGCCTGCATACGGTCTGGAAATACCACTACACACCCGGCATGCATGAGAGCGCCTCGGTCGCCGAGATCGCGATCAACAAGGACGTGTGGGACAGCCTGCCGCCGCAGAACCAGGAGGCCATCAAGTCGGCTACATCAGAGACATTCCTGCGCTGGTGGGCCAGCTTCCAGCGACAAAACGCGGACGCGATCGCAGAGTTCAAGGAGAAGCACGGCGTTAAGCTCCTGACGACACCGCCCGAGGTCAATCAGGCCTTCCTCAAGACGTGGGACGAATTTGCCGCGGCGGAGGCGGCGAAGAACCCCTTCTTCAAGAAAGTCTACGAATCTCAGAAGGCCTATGCCGCCAAGGTCGTGCCCGCCAAGCGCTTCATGTTTCCGTCCTACGCATTGCAGGCGGACCATTATTGGCCCGTTAAAGAATAAGACGGGCTCCGGCGAAGGGATGACATTGCAGGAAAGGCGGCCTTGGCCGCCTTTCCTTGATATGGATAAGCAGCCGATCGCGCTTACCTGACAAGGTTCGGCAACCACAGTGCGATTTGCGGGAACAACAGCAGCAGCGCCAAGACTATGACCTGAATCACCATATAATCGGACATGCCCCTGTAAATCGTGCTCAAGCTCCATTGCGGAACGACGTTCCGCAAGTAGTACGCCGACATTGCAACGGGCGGGCTCAAATACGAAGTCTGCATATTGATGGCGGTCAGTGCGCCAAACCAAATCAGCAGGTCGAGCTTGTTCAAACCGAACTGAAGCTTTTCGACCACGGGCAAAACGATCGGAAGAAAGACCAGGATGATCACGGGCCATTCGAACGGCCAGCCGAGGACGAAAAAGATCACCATGATCAACGCCAGCTTCCACCAGTCACTCAGCGGAAGGGCGAGCAGATAGTTGGTAATCAAGTTCGCCGTACCCAGCTTGGTGAAGACAGCGCCGAACACCGTCGAGGCCACCGCCAGAAACAGCACCATGGCCGAGGTCACCATCGTGCCGATAGCCGCGTTGGTGATCGACTGCATGCTGAGCCGGCCGTAAAAGAATGCAAGGAGGATGGCGCCGAAAGCCCCGCACGAGGCTGCCTCGGTCGGGGTGGCGATTCCACCGACGATGGTTCCGAGGGTAAATCCGATCAGCGCGCTGAGAGGCGTAATGCCGAGCATGACGGCGCGGAAGTACGCGTTCCGGAAGTAGGGATAGGCCATCAGAATTGCTAACACCGAAGCGATGGCCGATAGGCTAAGCGGGCCGATCGCAAACGACGGACGCGGTACACGCGCTTGGCTCAACAACAAATCGAGCAGCAAATACGCCAATGCGACCAAGCACACGAGGCCCAATCCGACTACAGGAGCGCCTACCTTTTCCGTGGTCATCGCGTCATAGGTGGCTCTGCGCTCCTCCATGGTCATGGCTGGACCGAGCTTCGGATTGATCAAGCTGCGGACGAGCGTATAGGCGATATAACAGCCAGCGAGCAGAAAGCCCGGGCCGAACGCCGCTGAATAAAGAAGGTTGACGGGCACGCCCATGACCGGGCCCATGACTACCAGCATCACGCTCGGAGGGACCAGAATGCCGAGCGTACCGCCGGCGGCGATTGCACCCGCTGACAGCCGCGCGTCGTAGCCGGTTTTGATCATCATCGATCCGGCCATGATGCCGAGCACGGTCACCGCAGCGCCCACGATGCCGGTCGCCATCGCGAAAATAGTCGCCGTTAGAATCACGGCCAAATAGAGCGATCCGCGCACCGGCGCGAGAACGCTGCGCAAAGCCACGAACAGCCGCTCCATGAGTCCGGCCTGTTCGGTCATGTAACCCATGAAAATGAACAGCGGCACGGCGGGAAAGATCTCGTCTTTCATCGTGCCCCAGATTTGCAGGTAGCCCAGATTGAAAGTCTGCTCCCACCCGAGGCCAATGCCACCAAAAACAAGGGCGAGAAACAGCAAGGTGAAGGAAATCGGGAAACCGATGAAAATGACGAGGACCATACCGACGAGCATGGCAATTCCGAGAGCTTCGGCGGCGGTCATGGTTCTTTAGACCTCGATCTTCTCGTGCCTGGCCAAGAATGCGCCGGTTCGCCAAGCCCAGAGGCTCTTCATCAGCTCCGAGATACCCTGCAGGAACAGCATGAAGGCCGTCAGCGGAATAACCCCGCGCAGCGGCCACAGGACCGGCGTCCACGCGCCAGAACTTCCGCGTTCGTCGATCGAGAGTGAGTACAAGAAATCGTCAATCGAGAGGAAGAACAGCACGACCATTGTCGGCAGGAAGAACAGCAGGAACGCCAGGCTGTCGATCATGCCTTTCGTGCGATCCGAGAATGTTTCCCACAGTACATCGGTGCGGATGTGAGCGCCCTTCAGGAGCGCCAATGCCGAGCCCAGCATGAACAAGGTCGCGTAGGACATCGTCGTCACATCGAGGGCCCAGACCGTCGGATCCGCCAGGACGTAGCGGGCAAAAACCTCGACCACATTGGCGCAAATCAGGGGAATGATCGAGAGGACGAAGAGGTACCCGGACAATTCCGTGAACCTGTCGATGCTGCGGATGACGGCCAAATAGCCGCGGGATGGCATGGGCTTTGGCGAAGCAGAAATGTTGGCCATTGCAGTATGCCCAGACGGCGCTCGCCGTGGACTTCCCCATAAGAGTAAACCGTCCAGTGCGACCCACCGCTCCTCTCAAATGATCCCGATGCTAGCTTAGCGGCCGTCCGGGTGCCAGCGGATGAATGGCCGCGGCGATCGGTCAGGATTGCGATGCACAATTGGGCAGAAAAGCAATCCCAAGGCGACAAACAGATTGGCGCCCGTAGGGACCGAACGTCTGGTGGGCACTCCTCGGACTCACACGTTTCGCCAGTTCGGTCTCAGCCGGGGCGGATAGACGAGCGACCGCAGGTGGAGAATGTTGGATCCCAGGTCCTCTCCCTCCGCCAGGCCTTCGCGGATGCTTCAGCGCGGCGAGCCCGCCTACTTCGCCCGCTGAATGGCCATGTCGTACGCCTCGATCGTCGCCTTGGCGCGAACAGCTACTTCCGCGGTTTTCATGCCGGGCTTGTAGAGGCTGCTGCCGAGGCCGAACGCAACAATGCCGGCCTTGGTATAGTCCGCGAAGTTTTGGTCGGAGACGCCACCCACGGCGGCGATCATCAGGTCTGCGGGAAGCACGGCGCGAATGGCGGTGATCCCCGCGGCGCCAAGCACGCTCGCCGGAAAGAATTTGAGGCCGGAGGCGCCCGCCTTGGCGGCATGCAGCGCCTCCGTCGGGGTAAAGACACCGGGCATCGTGACCATGCCGTGCGCCCGGGCGCGGGCAATGATTTCGGGATCGACGTTGGGGGTTACCAGGAGCCGGCCGCCAACGTCATGGAGCCGCTCGACGGCTTCCAGCGTCAGGACAGTGCCGGCACCCACCAGGATCCCGGCTGGGGCCTTCTTGACGGCGATCTCGATGGAGCGGAATGGATCCGGCGAGTTGAGCGGAATCTCGATCGCCGTCATGCCGCTGTCGATCAGCGCGCTAACGATATCCGTCGCTTCCTCAGGCCTCACGCCGCGCAGGATCGCGATCAGCGGACGCTTCATCGGGGGGAACGGGACAACGCTCATTCATACACTCCAAATCGATTCCGCGGCCATCGAAAGGCCGCGACGGGCCGCATCCTCGGCCCCGATTGATCGGATAGGAACGGAAACCGTGTCAAACGCCAACTGGTAAAGCATCTGGAGCCTCCCTGACGCCACCAGCATGATGCCCGTCCTGGGTACGTCGGCGAGCCCCGCCGCCAATTCGAGACCGATCAGGGTGCCGGATATTTTCTCGCGGGCCGAGGCTGGCGTGCCGCCGTAGAGGAGCTGACCCGATCGCACCTGGAATAGCAGATTGGCGGCGAACGCAGGCGCCTCGAACGCGGCAATGACCGCCGACTTGAAGGCGTCGATATCTTCCGCTTGAACGGCGCCGGTCACCGCGTGGGACAGGATCGTTTCGCGCGACACGACGTCGAACAGCTCTCCCGTCATGAACGTGGCGAAGCGTTCGACGGTCGCCCCGCGCGCCCTGACCCACTTCGAATGCGTGCCCGGCATGCAGATGGTCGCGTTGCCGGCCGCGTCTAAGCCTAAGGCACCGAGCAACTGGGTCTCCTCGCCGCGCATGACGTCCGGCGCCCTGGGGTCGCGTTGTGCGATTCCTGGAAGGATGCGGATGTCACGGTCTCGTCCCGGCACCGCGACGGCATGTTTCAGGATCGATGCGAGCGGCGCCGGCGTATCGACATATCCGGCTTCAATCCATCCCCCTCGGGCACCAGCCATGCCGCAGACGACCACGGGCAGCCCATCCGCGGCGCCGATGGCCTGCAGATGCGATTGCAGCACGGTCGGAAAGCCAAGCTTGCCTGCCGCCATCATGCCCTCGTGGCTGCGCCTTTCCCCGAGCACGTCGCCAGTCCGATCGACGAGCCAAAGTCGAAAACTGCTCGTGCCCCAATCGACCGCGACATATGCAGCCTCGCTCATCTCAACTCCGTCCCGCTGCTACCCGCGCCTCAAGGACATGGTACCACGCCGGTCTGCCGGCGAGCTACGCCAGCTTCCATTTGATTTACCGAGATGCAACCAGCATGATCTCAATGGCAACGGAATCGAGCTGACCAGTGGCCGGCCGTCATATGACGTAGGGAGGATAGGCTACGTCCAGGCCTGCGACGAGCTTGCCCAGCTCGCTCAAGTGCTGGTGGGAGAACAGCAGGTGCTGGCGCGCGGCCTGCACGTCGCTGAGGGCCCGCAGCAGGCGGCTCCCACGGTAAGCGGCGGCGCCGCCGCCAAGGTGGTGCGCAGTGGACGTCACCTCCACGCTCGTGTCGCAGGCGTGCATGCCAGCCAGGCAAATGCGAGCCTGAAGTTGCCGGCTAATCGGCTCGCCTCGTTCGGCGTGCGTGTGGGCCTCACCGACCGCGTCGCGCAATCCGGCCCGGGCCGCCCGCAGTCGCGTGTCTGCGACGGCCAGTTCGGCCATCGAGATCGGTGCGTCGGCCAATTGGCCGCGCCGCGCGGTCCGACCTTCGCGCGCCTGCCGCGAAACCTCGTCGACGGCGCCGCGGGCGATGCCGAGCGGGACGGCGACGAGGGTCGGCAGCAGCGTCGTGTAGATGGGCAGCCGCCATAACGTGCCGTCGGGCCACGGCCGGTCGGCGAAGCGAGCGCAGCGATCCGGGTAGACCGGAACTTCGGCGGCGGCGACGTGGTGGCTGCCGGTCCCGCGGAGGCCCACGACATCCCAGGTGTCCTCGATCGTCAGGTCGGCCACGGGCACGAACACGATGTGCGGCACGGGATCGATTCCATCGGCCTGTTGGAACAGTGCGCCGAGGCCGACCCATGCACTGTGGAGGCAGTTGCTCGTGAATGGCCAGCGGCCGCTCAGCATGGCTCGGCCGTGGTCGCTGACCACCCGGCCGACCGGGGCGAACATGGTGGCGCTGCCTTGATCCGGGTCGGCGAACACCGTGCCGGCGCCCGTTGCGGGCATGTAGCCGGCGAACACGTTGCTTCCCGCGCCGATCGCCGCGCACCACCCGGCGCTGCCGTCGACTGCCGCGATGCGCTCCATGACGTCCATCACCTCTGTGATCGGCGCCTCCATTCCACCGAGGGCTGCCGGGATCAGCAGGCGGTTGATCCCTGTGTCGCGCAGGGCAGCGACGATCGCGTCGGGGAGGCGACGGCTGCGCTCGATTTCATCGGCTGCGGCGTGGACGAGATCAAGGACTCCGTCCACGGCCCGCTTCGTTTGAGCCGCATCATGCGCCATCGAGCCCACCATAAGGCGGCCGTTCTTCTTCATGCGGTCAACAGGCTTCATGTGCATCACCTAATCTCCCTCATTCGATGAGCTCGATCACCGGGACGCCACTCGCGGGCTGCTCCGCTGCGGCCTCGCTGTTCGGCGGTGGCGAGAATGCGTCGGAGCCGCGCGCGAGCTACTTTGTCTGAGATCGCTGGATCGATCGCTGCGGCATTCGCGACAAGCTTATTGTTGCTCATGGTGGCCTCGCAGTTCGCAGACGGCTGGCAGAGGATGCGCAGCGCCGGAAGTGCCCTGATACGCGACGCACGATCGACCGACCGGTGTCCTGTCGATGGTGCCAGTTCTACCGTCGCCGTCAGACGATGCGGGCGCATAGCGCGGCTCCCAGGGCCATCAGGAGGACCCCAGCTAGACCGTTAAGCCGATCCAGCGCGGCTTCCTGCAAGCTCCGAAACATGGTGTTCGTGCTGAGGGCGAGGACCAGATACCAGGATGCACTGCCGAGCATCACCCCGATGGGCGTCGCCAGCGCGGGATCCATGATCAGCGGTTTGCCGGCTTCCAGCGCGGACGCGACGCCCAGGTACGGCAGTATCGTCATCGGGTTGGCGGCGGCGATCAGCAGGGTCGATGTATAGGCCGAAAACAAATCTCCGCATGTCGCGCCGTGCGCCGCGGGTGTGGACACGAGGATGGTTCTGAGGCCCATCAGGACCAGGACGACCCCTCCAGTGATGCGCAGCGGCGTGTGCAGGATGAGCGCCATCTGCGTCAACAGGGTCGCGCTCAGCGCGGCCAGGCAACTGAATATGCCGTGCGCTGTCGCCGCACCCATGCCGCTCGCGATCCCAAACCAAACACCGAATGCCAGCGTCCGCTGTACGCACATCAAGCCAACCGGACCGAACGGGATAGCGACGCACAGGCCTAGTGCCACCGCCGGCAGAAAGGCCGCGATGAACGATGTCATTTCCAGAAGGGCTTGGCTGCTTCGGCGATCGCCTGTTGCCGCGTCACGCCGATGTCCTTGAGAGCGTGGTCATCAAGCTCTGCCAGGGCTTGCCGCTGCCGCGACCGCTCCGAACACCGGACACACCAGTGTAGGAACCGTAATCCCCATCCAGGTCGACGATGGCTGGATGCCGCGACTTCCTTCCAACTCGTGAACGAATTGCCAACAACGGACATGATAAGTCCTCCTGATACGTCAGAAGTTGCGGACAGAACTATCGACATGCGCGTCGCTGGCGTGTGAGCTTGTTCACCCCTCACGCATTCGTGCGATGACGAACCATGGTCGGCGGTCAAGGTATGCTTGTGGTCTCAACGCGAGCGGCCACCGTCGTGGCGGGCCCGCGTACCCGCGCACGATCGCATCGCGCTCCGCGTAGCCCGCCGTCTGTCAATATCGGCGCTGCTGCCTGACACCGCGCGCTTCAGCGGCCCAACGTTAGAAAACGAAGCGGTATGACGGAAGGTCCAATTTGCGGATAATCAATCAGTCCAATTCGGGCGGCGCCTCGGGACTGTTAGTTGTCGGATTGACCTGAGCGCGTAGCGCTCGCCCGATCACTTCGTTCGCCGCGTGCCGTCACCTCAAGCGACATCGCTCACGCCGCTTCGGGCGTCGAGGCACACGTTCATCGAAGCACCGGCGCAGCCGCCTCAGCCCTTCGGCAATCCGCGCCGCCTCGATCGCCCCATACCCCAGGACGATGGCAGCCTGACGCTTTCCGTCCACCCGCGAGACCGTTTGAATGGCGACGCCGAGATCAAAGGCTCGTGATGCAATCGCCTCGATATCATCAACCGACGCTGCTCGCGCGTAGGCGGCGACATGCAGCCCGGTGCTCGATGGAACAAGGTCGAGGTCATCGACGAAGTTCCTCTTGATCGCCGTGGTCAGCACCTCATGCCGTTCGCTATAGATGCGGCTCACCCTGCGAATGTGGCGCGCAAACGCGCCCTCGTCGATGAACTGCGCCAAGGCGCTCTGCGCTATTGTCGCCGTATGCCAGTCGGTGACATGCTTCACCTTGTGCGCCGCTTCTCGCAGCGACGGCGGCACGACCATGAAGCCCAGCCGGAGAGTCGGCAGCAACGTCTTTGAAAACGTGCCGACATATACAACGCGACCGGTCGTATCCAGGGTCTGAAGCGGCTCGAGCGGGCGCCCGCCGAAGCGAAACTCGCTGTCATAGTCGTCCTCAATGACAACGGCGTTGTTGCGCTCGGCCCAGGCAAGCAGCGCACGTCGACGCGACAGGCTCATGGCCACGCCGAGGGGATACTGATGCGACGGCGTCACGTAGACGGCTTTTGCCTCGGCCGGCAGCGCCTCCACGACCAGACCTTCGCTATCGACCGGCACACCGATCACGCGCGCACCCAGCGTCTTGAACAGATACCTGGGAGGCCGATAGCCCGGATCCTCCACCGCAATGACATCGCCGGGCTCGAGAAGCACGCGAGCGATGATGTCGAGTGCCTGCTGGGTGCCATTGGTCACGATGACGTCGTCGGGCGATCCGGAAACGCTGCGTGAGATGCCGATGTGGCGAGATATCGCCGCGCGCAGGTCCCAATTGCCCGCAGGAAGCTCGTAACCGCTTGCCGCTATCTCGCGCGAGCGCAGCGCACGGGCGACGACCCGCCGCCAGGCCCGGTGTGGAAACAGCGAAGCGTCTGTAAACCCGGTTCTGAAGTCGAAAGGCGCCCCGTGGAAAAATTCCGGCGGCGGAAGCGTTATCGTCTCCCAAACTCCACGCACCTGAAACGCGCGGACCGTCGATCGCCTTGTTTTCGACGCCGGACGTTTTGCCTCGAACTGATGGCTGACGAACGTCCCGGCGCCGGTATGGGATGTCGCGAATCCTTCCGCGAGAAGGCTTTCATACGCGACCGTCACCGTCGATCGCGCAACCGTCAGCCCGGCGGCCAGTTCGCGCGTGGGAGGCAGCCGCTCTCCAGGCCGAAGGCGCCCGTCCAGAATTGCCTGCCGGATCTGACGGTAGATCTCACCACTGAGGTCATTTCGATCAACAAGACTGATATGAAAAGCCACAGTCCCAGGCCCTCTGCTTCGCATTGGACTGGCAACCCTGCACAAAGGTGAACGTTCCATCACACCGCTTCGCAGATGCGGTGATCGCAACCGCAGGTTCCGTGAGCGAGGCATCGCCTCTGCGAGGGAAGTGGAGTCGGACCGCCAGATCGCCCGGCGTTGGCATCTTCGTACATGTCGCTTGGATCATAAGGGGGCTACACTACTTTTGTATTTGATTTGCAGATGTGCATTCAGCATGATCTGAAGTCATGCGGCACACCACGCTGTTTGCTGCGGCGCGGTTTCGCCAACGAGCGCATGTCCGCAACAATGCGGCACGCCAACAAAGAAAAACTCTGGAGGACGCCCACGTGATCAACCGGCATTTAAGAAGCGTGCTCACAGGCGTTGGCCTCTTGCTTGCCGCGCTTTCGACGCAGGCCTCCGCGCAATCGATCTCCAAAACCGTGACGCTGGTGGTGCCCTTTGCGGCCGGCGGTGGCACGGACACCGTCGCTCGCCTCATTGGCGAGCGGATGTCGCGGACGCTCGGCCAGACCGTGATCATCGAGAACGTGGTCGGAGGCGGCAGCACGCTGGCCAATGATCGTGTGGCCCGGTCGGCGCCCGACGGTTCGACCATCCTGATCAATCACGTCGCGCTGCTCGCGGCGCCCAGCCTGTTCACCAACCTGCGGTATGATACGAAAACGGCGTTCGAGCCGGTCGGCCTCGTCAACAATGCGCCGATGGTCCTGATCGGCCGCAAGTCGATCCCCGGCGAGGGACCGAAGGACCATGTCGCCTGGATCAAGGCGCAGGGCGACAAGGCGAACTTCGCGCATGGTGGTCTCGGGACAAACAGTCATTTGTGCGCCGTGATGATGGGCAATGTGCTCGGCTTCAAGCCGACGGTCGTGGCTTATCGCGGATCAGCCCCCGCAATCGGTGATCTCCTGGCGGGGCAGATCGATCTTTTGTGGGATCAGGTGACCAACGCGCTGCCGCAGATTCAGGCCGGAAAACTTCACGGCATCGCCATTACGTCGCCGAAACGTCTCGAGCAATTGAAGGAGGTGCCGACCACCGCCGAGCTCGGCATGCCCGAGGTCAGCTACTCGATGTGGCATGGGCTCTACGTGGCAAAGGGCACGCCCAAGGAGACCATCAATGCGCTGAATTCGGCGCTCCGCGCGGCGCTGTCCGAGCCGGAGCTATTGGAGAAGCTGAAGCAGCTCGGAACCCTGCCATTCCCCGACGGTGAGTTGACGCCTGAGGCGCATGCACGCCTGTTCGCCGCCGACCTGCCACGCGTGGCAAAGCTCATCGAGAGCTCGGGAATCAAGGCGAGCGAAGCGAAGTAGGGCGCCTCGCGCGATGCGGAAGGGCTGCACTGAAATCGGCGCAGCTCCTTCACACGATCAGATCGTGCGGTGCATGGGGGCTGGCGCCGCTCCACGAATGGTCCGGGCCGTTACTGAAGTTGTCCGACCAGTGATGCTTCGAATTGTCCGGCGTGTGATGTTTTGCCGAAGCCATCTCTATCGCTTGTGCAACCTCTGAAATCGCCAGCGGTTCGCTGGTCTTCGCACTGTACCAGTGGTGACCGATGGATGCCGAAGCATGGTCCATATCTGCGGCGCCTGAAGTTCCAAGAACGGAAATCTTGTCCTTGAAGTGGAACGAGTCGCCATGCCCATGCTTATGGGCAGCCGCTGAGCTAAATGTCACGAGAACAGTTGTTGGCTCGAAATCAGCGGCCCCGTGCTTGGACGCGGTATCGTGCTTGCCTGAATTCGAATGGTGACTGTGTCCGTCGTGCTTCCACATGTAAGCATGGTCTTCGATCCGCTGCGGCGCGTCACCATCGTCGTTCAGCACGGTAATGCATGTATTGTGGACGATGGTATCGAGCGTCGAGGTCTGATCCAGCGCGAGGCCATGATCCTCTGTTTCTGTAACGTGAACACGCTGTGGTTCGATTGACGGTCCGCTTGTGAGAGCAATCGCTTCGTCATCATTGGTGTGCTCGGTTGGCTGCGTCCGCGCTTCGTCAAGGCGGGAAAAGTCGAAGCTGTCGCCGTTCGAAGCTGTTGGCAACGTCCAGTTTCCGCTGTCGAGGTGCGCGCCGTCACTGTCGGTCCAGTCAGGCGAAGCGTCGGCGGCGACCGTCGTGATGACAGCCGCGTCGGCTTCGGCCGTTGCGGCCAGCGCAGGATCGATGGGCTCGGCAGCGACCACGACTGGCGCCGCCGTCGGCTCCGGGACGAAATCCGAAGCCTGAACGGTCACCATTCCCTCCAGATGAATTTCCAGCAGAGCGGAATTGCCGATATCGAGGGTCTGATCTGTCGGATTGACGTACAGAATGGTTTGATTCGTTGCGCTGTCATAGAGCCAGGCGATCGTATGTGCCGGTACGGATGTGCTTGTGGACGTCAGTGCCAGAAAGGCAAGTGCGCCGAGAGCCGTTAAATCGATCCTGTCGGACCCCGATCTGAAATCAGTGATAACGTCGAACCGGCCCGCGCGTGAATCAGTTGCGGACAAGAAAACGAAACGGTCCTCACCATTGCTGCCCGTGAGCTTGTCCGCTCCATATCCACCGATGATGGTATCGCAGCCATTGTTGCCGTTGATCGTATCGCTTCCCGAGCCTCCGTAGATCTTGTCATCCCCGTCATTGCCCTTGACCGTGTCATTGCCGGAGCCGGCGTAGATCAGATCGCATTTGCCGGTGCCGTTGATGGTGTCATTACCGGCGCCTCCATAGATGATCTGACCATGATGACCGCCGCCCGCGATGCTGTCGCCTCTGGGGGTGCCGTAAACGTACGGCGGATCGCAGATCACGTCCTTCCCGGTCGCCAGGTAGTCGAAATCGTTGGGGTCGGCATCGCTGGCGCCGTGGACGGTGATTGTTATCACCTGTTCCGTGCCATCGATGGTGGTCACCGTGAAGCTGTCGGTCAGCGTGTCGCCGGCGTCGAGCGCCTGCACCGCGCAGTTGTTGTCGTCGAGCTTGTAGGTCCACACGCCGTCCGTCGTCATCGTGAAGGTGCCATAGCCGGCATCGCTGGCCGTCGGGCAGGTGACGGCCGTAAAACCGGGCGCGTTGTCGACGTCGGTATTGGTGAGCGTGCCGGTCGCCGTAGGCTCGTCGCACTTGGCGCCGCTGTCCTCGATCACCGAGCCGGCCGTGGCGCCGGAAATGACTGCCGCGTCGTTGGCGCCGTTGATGGTGACTGTCACCACTTGGACGGTGCCGTCGATGGTGGTCACCGTGAAGGTGTCGGTCAGCGTATCGCCGACATTGAGTGCCTGCACCGCGCTGTTGGCCTGGTCGATGGTGTAGGCCCACACGCCATTCGCCGCCAGCGTGAAGGTGCCGAAGCCGCGCGCGCTCGCGGTTGGCGAGTTCACGGCCGTGAAAGTATTGGGCGCATTGTCGACGTCGGTGTTGGTGAGCGTGCCGGTGGCGCTCGGTGCGCCGAGCGTGGTATTGGCGACGCCGCTGGCTTCGATAACTGTGCCTGATGTGGCGCCGGAAATGATGGCCGCGTCGTTGGTGCCGTTGATGGCGATCGTGAAGGTTTGATCGGCCGAGAGCGTGCCGTCGGATACGGTGATCGTGAAGTCCGCTGTCGTGGGCGCAACTAGCGCATTGATCGCGTCACTATCCGGAACGAACGTATAGGCGCCGGTCGTGCTATCGACGTAAAGCGTACCGTAGGGACCGGCCCTCGATACATCGTACGTTACCCCGTCGATTAAGGTGCTGCCGGCGGTTCCCCCGCTGATGCCGAAGGTCAGTGTGGCGTCGCTGTTGGGACTGCTGGCAAGGAAAGTGCCGCTTGTCGCGGTGAAAACGTCAAAGACCGCGGTGTCGGTTTCGGTCGGCCCGGCGACCGCATTCAGCGTCGGCGGCGTTGGCTGCGGGGGCGGCAGTTGTCCGATAATCATCTCCGGCGCTGATGCGAGGATCACCGCGGGCAAAGCAGGCAAATCCCGCGCTGGGGAAGGACCATCAATCTGAATGAAATTGATCGGTTGCACCGGCAGCCGCTCGAGGGGAGGAGGCGTGCTCGACCCGGTTGAACCCAGCCCCTTCTCATAGGTGGCGAGCGCTTCCTGCTGGGCCGCCTGCAATTCGGCCATGCGCGCCGCGGAGTTCGTGCTCTGACTCACGCTGACCGAGGACCCCTGCGGACGCAGGATGACGGTCTGTCCGGGATCCTCAACGAGGAAATATCGAGGGATCACCTCCTTGGTGACCAGCTCGAATGCGCCATGCTCGAGGTCCTTGTATGTGATGCTGCCATCGTCCAGGAATGTGACGTTCGGGTCGGCGGCCTGGACTTTCTTCGTAAGCGAGAAGGTCAGTGCCGTGAGCCACAGCATGCCGAACCCGCCGGCATGAGCCCGGCTTCGCGGATCGCCGACTGTGGCTTGAGCGGAAGTGCAGGTCACGCGCCTAAGGGTGCCGAAGCCGGCCGCGGTCTGAACGTTGCCGATAGTTTGGGGAAGCGGGGCCGCAGCGGCCTTCCGTTCGTCCCCAGTCTCGACGTGGGACCCGACGAGCATGGCTTCAACCCCCGCCCTCGTGCGAAATCTTCGTGGTCTGGCTTTGCCAGCCCAAAAGGTCAAAATATCCTCATGCGGCCAGCCGAAGGCTAGCCGCCAAGACCTCCAAGCTACCCCAATCCATGGGCGTTAGGCTTTAGGCTCAAAAGGAGTAATCCTTTTGAACGGTGGGTAGAGGATGCCTTCTCCCGGCATCGGGTCTAAGGTTGGGGTCTAATGTCGCCCTGGCCGACGGTTCAAAGAGCCAGTGAGCGGTCTCTCGGACAAGATCTTCTCAGGAAGGGGGGATCATGTGCACGCATGCGATTGCCGTATTGGTGACAGGTTTCGTTCTGACGGCGGGCGGGCTTTTCGCCGGACCGGCTCACGCGCAACGCGATATCGCCAAGCCCGCCGTTCAGGATCTCGCATCAAGACCAATTGGAAAAATTGTTGTCGCCACGGGTTCGGTCACCCTTGAACGTGCGGGTGCGATGGTCGTTCAGGCGAGTACCGCAGGTCAAGCTGGTCAGGCAAAGGTAGGCGATCTCGTCTATCAGGGCGATGCGGTTGCGACCGGCGCCGACGGCCGGGTCGGCATCAACTTCACCGACGGCACTTCCTTTAATCTGTCGAACAGCGCGCGCATGGTTTTGAACGAGTTCGTGTACGATCCAAATAGTACGTCCAATGCGTCCTTGTTCAATCTAACCAAGGGAACCTTCACCTTCGTCGCGGGCAAAGTCGCGAAGACCGGCGATATGAAGGTCGACACGCCGGTCGCGACGATGGGCGTTCGAGGCACCACGCCACGCGTCGAAATTTCAGACGACGGGACGGTCAGATTTTCCACCCTCATTGAAGAAGGCAAGAGCAGGGTCGCGCGAAAGCCGGGGGCACCGGCGGCGCAGCAACCCGACCCAAAGCCTTATCCCAAGACAAATCTGAACATCTGTCGGGGGTGCTAGGCATGTTCGCGGTGCGAGAGACTTGGCAGCCAGGCAGGTCCGGGAGTTCAAATCGACGGCCGCCCATTCTCCGGTGCCAAGATCGGAGAGCCTGATATGAGATGCAGTGCGAGCGGGCGCATCATTCAGGGCCTCGCGCCTGCTTTTGTCTTGCTGCTGCTCGGGTCACCGGCTGCCGCGCAGAGCCCCAGGAAGAGCGACTATCTCGGGAACATCGAGCTGTGCAACGGCTCGGATCGCACGTCGCTTGCAGCCCGGATCAATGGTTGCACGGCGCTCATCGATTCCGGTCAAGGGACGACGACGACGACGGCGCTTGCGATTGCCTATAACAATCGCGGCAATGCCCACACGGCAAAGGAAGACTTTGACCGCGCCATCCTGGATTTCGATCAATCGATCAAGCTCGATCCAACTTTCGCAAAGCCCTTCAACAACCGCGGCGCGGCCTACTTGAGGAAAGGCGAATACGATCTCGCCCTCAAAGCGCTGGACGACGCGATCAAGCTCAACCCGAACTACGCCAGAGCTTTCGTCAACCGGGCCGGAGTCTACCTGAAAAAGAACCAGTACGATCGCGCGGCGCGAGACTACGACGAGGCAATTCGCCTTGAGCCCAATCTGGAAGCAGCGTGGAGCGGACGCTGCTGGACCCGGGCCATCCTCGGCTCGTTGCAAGCGGCGCTTGAGGACTGCAACAAGGTGCTTCAGTCGTGGCCGAACGACGCCGCCACGTATGACTCGCGTGGACTGATCCACCTGAAGATGGGGCAAGCTAACGCGGCGATCGATGATTTCAGTTCCGCGCTGCGAGTAGATTCGAAGCTGGCGAGTGCGCTCTATGGGCGCGGGCTCGCCAGGCTCAAGAACGGCGACAGGGCTGGCGGCGATGCCGATATTTCCGCGGCAAAGACGATCCAGGCCGGAATCGATGACGACTTCATGCGCTATGGCGTGCGCGGCAGTAACTAATCAGGCGCGGCGAACTCGTCGTGAAACGATGCCGCGCCTGAGCTGCGAGGCTAATCCAGCTTCACGTTCGCATCGGTCACGACCTTACGCCAGCGCTCGACTTCCGATGACACCATTTTCGCGAACGCAGGGCCCGTGACATCGGGAACATCGGAGCCGTTGCGCTCCCAGGCTTCCTTGATGGCGGGTGTCTGCATCGCCTTCTGCACTTCCTTGGCCATCTGCTGCACAATCGCCGGCGGCGTGTTCTTGGGTGCGAACAGGCCGTACCAGGTCGATACTTCATAACCGGGAAGGCCTGCTTCCGCGGCGGTCGGAAGATCGGGGAATGCAGCCACGCGTTTCGGCGCGGCGACCGCAAGCGCGCGCAACTGCCCGGCCCTGACGGGCCCGGCCGACGAGCCGAGCCCGTCAAACACGACCGGCACGTGGCCGGCGATGAGGTCCTGCATCGCGGGCCCGGCCCCGCGATAGGGGACGTGCTGGATGTTGGTCTTGGTCAGGATCTTGAACAACTCGCCCGCTAGGTGATGCGTGGTACCGGCTCCGGCAGAACCGTAGTTCAATTTGCCCGGATTGGCCTTGGCGTAGGTGATGAATTCAGCCAGCGTTTTGGCAGCGACCTTTTCGGGATTGACGACGACGACCTGGGGCGGCCGCGCGACCAAGGCAACTGCAACGAAGTCCTTCTCGAAATTGTAGTCGAGATTGGGATAGAGCGACGGTGCAATGGCGTGATGCGCCGCGCCCATGAAGAAGGTGTAGCCGTCCGGCGCGGCCTTCGACGCGAGCGATGCGCCAACGGTGCCGCCTGCGCCGGCGCGGTTTTCGATCAGCACGCGCTTGCCCAGCTGCGTGTCGAGCTGGGCCGCCAGCGGACGGGCAAAGGCATCGGTGCCGCCGCCGGCCGCAAACGGGACGATGAAGGTGATCGGCTTCTCCGGCCATGATTGGGCCTGCGCCTGGCCGGCTAGGGCGGATACGACCGCCAGGACTGTAAACAGGACGCACCGAACAACTCTTGGCTTCACAGGATATTCCTCCGGTTATTGCAGATTGGCGTCCGCCATTGGCGGCGCGATTGTGATTTTTGCTTCCCTGATTCCGGTGTTAGCCCGGAATGGGCGGGCCAGCGGGCCCTACCGTATGCAAGATGCCACGCATGATCCATCAAAATGAGCGGCCGGAACGGGCAGGCACCGGGACGTTTGGTCGCTCCCGCGGACAGCGGCGCCCGCTGCTCCAGTAAACGGCTGCGCCGAAGGCGATCCGGGAGGGGCGTATACGGCTATTGTGCGCGGATTGAGGCGGAAACGCCGGGTCCGGCAAGGCGCGCGGCAAAGGGGTTTTTGGTAGCTCAGCCCATTGCGGGACTACGCGCAAAAGCCGCTCGCGAACTTGATTATTCGCTTGCATGAAGAAATTTCGGCCTCCTCGCACGGTCCAAATGGACTTCGGTTGCAAAGGCCAATATGCTCGCTCTGGGTGTGTGGGGAAAAACGCTTATGAAATGCCGTGCTGCTGCGGTCGCAGTGTTATTGTCTACGATTTTTGCCAGTTCGAATGCCGAGGCGCGCGGGCCCTACGGCTCGATCAGCGTCGGCAACTGGAAGGGTGGGGCCTACACCAACGACGAGACCGGGTCTTTCACGCACTGTGCAGCCGGCGCCCGATACGCCAGCGGCGTCTTTTTTCTCGTGATGATCGACAGCAATGGCGGGTGGAGCCTCGGCTTCATGCACGAACAATGGAGGCTGACGACCGGGGAGGCGTTTCCGCTTACCCTGACATTCGACGGCCAGCAACCGTTCAACGTTCACGGCGTGCCGATCGCCGACAAGCTGGTTCGCGTTCCGATGCCGAGCAATTCCTCGCTCATCGCCCAATTTCGAAAGGCGAAGGCGATGACGGCCTTTACGCAAGGCCAGCTCTTCCAGTTCAATCTCGACCAGACCGGGCAGCTATTGCCGGTATTGGCGCATTGCGTTGCCAAGGTCAGGCAATCGGGCGTAACCGCTGCCAGTGATTTCTCGGTCCTTCCCGCAGCCAAGGCGGTCGCTGCAGCGGCATCGGACTCGGCGCCGGCCAAGCCCGACAGACTGTTCGACCAGAAGGGCACCGGCTTCCTGGTGAGTTCGAATGGACACCTCGTGACCAATGCGCACGTGGTGCAGGGCTGCGTCAGCGACATTCAGGGCAATCCGTCCGGCGAGGCGCCCGCCAAACTGCGCCTGGTGTCGAGCGACGAAACCAACGATCTTGCTCTTTTGCAAGTGACGGGCTCGTTCAAGGACGTCGCCAGAATCAGGGACAAGGCGATCCAGTCCGGCGACAGCGTGGTGGCGATCGGCTATCCATTCCATGGACTGCTGACATCCGATTTCACGGTAACAACCGGGATCGTGAGCTCGCTCAGCGGCATCCTGAACGATACGCGCTTTCTCCAGATCAGCGCGGCCGTTCAACCCGGCAACAGCGGCGGGCCGCTATTGGCCTCGAGCGGCGACGTGGTCGGCGTGGTTGCGGCCAAACTGAATGCCATCAAGTTCGTGAGGGCAACGGGCAACATTCCCGAGAACATCAATTTCGCCATCAAGACCGGGGCGTTGAGGGATTTTCTCGATAACAGCGTGGTGCCGTATCAGATTTCCGACGCCAAGGCCGAATTGAAGACGGCCGACATCGCGCGCAATGCGAGAGCGTTTACGTTCCTGATTTCCTGCAAGGCCAAGGCGAGGGAAAAAGAGACCGCAAAGAACTAGGGACAGACGCCGCCCGCCGTTTACGCACTGGTCACTGCCATCTCCGGTCAAGTGCCTTATGGCGTTCGGCCGTGAACGCAACGCACACCTTCGCCGCGTCAACATGACGTGCCGCTAGCTCGAAACCTGGGGCAAGACCAGCCGGATGGCCCGGCGGCCTTCGGGCCATGCAACGCTTACCGCGAATTAGCTGCGGGTTTGGGCAGCTCGGGCATTCCAGCTACTCCAGCTCACGCTGGCGAGGCTTCGCTGGTCGGTCGCGAGCGGCCGCCGGGTCTGCCGCTCATAGGCCGCGATGATGTGCTGCGACTGCCGGATTTTCTGCTCGAGTTCAGCAATCGCCTTCTGCGTCTTGCCGGTCCTGCTCGATTGGGCAGGCTCGCCCACCATGAACCTCGCGGTCTCGATGCTCTTCAAGGTCTCGCGAAGCTTCTTGAGCTGGGCGCGGTGCCACGCAATGGCGCTATCACTGTCTACCGGCATGCAAACCCTCCTGATTCGTGGCCGAATCTAGCACGCATCGGGCAAGTTGGGCCAAGGGGTGGCGGCCGCAGGTCATCGGGGTCACCGGTTTCGCAAGGTGCGGTCCGGCCGTTCCCGATTTCGACCCTTTTTTGCCATCGAAGCGACCGCGGACGAGCCTTCAAACAACAAACTTGCATGGCGAGCTGTGCTCAGCGCGGTCCCTCTTATCATCCTGGCGGCAGAATGCCGGCCCGGCGCAATGGAGCGTGCGATGAGCGAAGTTGAATTCGATCGAATTGTCGATGCCGTGCGGAAGGAAGTCGCGCTTGCACCGGCGTTGAATTCGTTGACCGGGTTGCGGGCTTCCGACTGGCGAGCGAAGGCCGCCGGCGACAAGCCAACGTCCCGACGCCGCGCTCCCATGGCCAGGATTCGTCACGTAGGCGAGGGGCGGAAGCGATACAGGTGAAACGGGACAGGTGAGCTAATGGAACGATCAGTGTTTGAAATCGTGAAGGCGCCGCTAGGTTGGTCGGTATTTGCCGACAACGTCAAGATCGGCGGCGTCTACGATTCGCGAGGCGCCGCCTCTCGAGGCCGCCGCACTGGCCGCATCCTATTCTATCAGCGACGGCGTCGGCGTTCAGATCAACGTGCCCGGCGCGGAGGAAGAAAAGCCGAGATGGGCTGTCGCGTTTGAAATCGCGGCCGCCATCCTGCCAACGAGGAGCGGGCGCGAGCGAGGCAGCTCACGGTAAAGCCCGTGCGAAGGCAATCGCCCGATCTTGACTGATGGCCTCCACTACCTGGGAAGACTTTCGAACTAGCATGAGCTTGTCTGCGCAGTCGCGAGCCATGCGTGGATCGATACTGGCCGCCGTCGGTTTTCCGCCGGCGGCCTTTCATTTCACACCCCACGCTTTCATTTCACGTCGTCGAACGGCGACACCGCGGGGCTGCCGACGCGCATCCGCTTGATGCGGCGCACCGCCATCGGCGCGCCGTCGGACTGGTACTGCAGTTCGTATTTCTTGCCGTTCCTGTCGACTGCGCTGCAGGTGATGCTGGAAAGTTCGAGCGTCACGAAGTTGCCGACCTGCTTGCAGAGGCCGGCGGTCGATTCGACTGACGGCACCGGCAGGCCGTCGGCCTTCGGCCGGTCCTTGGATTTCAGCAGCATCCGGTCGATCGGCAATTCGTACAGATTGGCCTCCGGCCTTCGCCCATTGTCGCCGGAGAACGTGATGATGTGGCTGCCATCGTCAGGATCGTCGAGCGCCACGGTAAAGTTCGCCCTGCCTTCCTCGGTCTGGAAAAAGGCAACGGCCCGGCAGGCAAAGTCCCGTCCCGCGACCTTGAGCGTGCTGCACTTGCCGGACATCATCGCGAAGATGACGGTATCGGGCTCTTGCCGCTGAAGTTCGTCCGAGGCGCGGGCCGGCACTGCAATGAAAATGATGGCAAGGGCGAAAGCATGCCGGCAAAATTTCATGGTCATGCCGGTTTGATAGGACATGGCGCGCTGTGTGACCAGAGTCTCGCAAGGTTCCGGCAACAGCATGAGGGCAAGGTAGCCCGGTGTTGCGATGCCGAACGCCGTCAGAAATCAAGCGGCGCGTTGTCGACCACTTCCTTCATGACGAAGAAGGTCCGGGTCTGGCGGACGCCCGGCAGCGCGATCAATTGTTCGCCATGGATGCGGTTGAAATCCTCCATGTCGCCGACACGGATCTTGAGGAAATAGTCGAAATCGCCGGCCACCAGATGGCAATCGAGCACGAATTTTAGTTGCGCGATTGCCCGCTCGAAGGCGGCAAAGCTTTCCGGTGTGGAGCGGTCGAGCACGACGCCCACCATGACCAGCGCCCCTTTGCCGACCTTGCGCGGCGCCACCATCGCCCTGACCTGGGCGATATAGCCCTCGTCGAACAGGCGCTGGGTGCGGCGGTGACAGGTCGCGGCGCTGACACCAGCCGTTTCGGCCAGCTCGGCATTGGTCAGCCGGCCGCTATTCTGCAGCAAACGCAATATCTTAAGATCGATGCGGTCGAGCCTGCCGGCCATGAAAGAAGCTTTCACTCATATGCATAATAGCGGACGATTATCCCGACAGTAGCGGAATATTTTCGCAAAGTGACCGATAATTTTGAGAGCACCTTTCCAGGATCCGATGATAGGGCGTTTCCCGGACATCAGACCATCAACGGGGACGACGATGCTGGAGAAATTCGAACGCTATCCGCTCACCTTCGGGCCCACCCATATCGAAAAGCTGGAGCGGCTGTCGCAGCATCTCGGCGGCAAGGTCGAGCTCTACGCCAAGCGGGAGGATTGCAATTCGGGGTTGGCCTTCGGCGGCAACAAGCTGCGCAAGCTCGAATACATCATCCCCGATGCGATCGCTTCCAATGCCGACACGCTGGTCTCGATCGGCGGCGTGCAGTCCAACCACACCCGCATGGTCGCAGCGGTTGCGGCCAAGATCGGCATGAAGTGCCGCCTGGTGCAGGAAAGCTGGGTGCCGCATGAGGACGCCGTCTACGACCGCGTCGGCAATATCCTGCTCAGCCGCGTCATGGGCGCCGACGTCCAGATGGTCGATGAAGGTTTCGACATCGGCATCCGCCAAAGCTGGGAAGAGGCAATCGCGGATGTGAAGGCCAAGGGCGGCAAGCCCTATGCGATCCCGGCCGGCGCCTCCGTGCATAAATATGGCGGGCTCGGCTATGTCGGCTTTGCGGAAGAAGTCAGGGCGCAGGAGAAGGAGCAGGGCTTCGCCTTCGACTACATCGTGGTCTGCACGGTCACCGGCTCGACCCATGCCGGCATGCTGGTGGGATTTGCCAAGGACGGCCGCGCCCGAAAGGTGATCGGCATCGACGCTTCCTTCACTCCGGCCCAGACCAAGGCGCAGGTGCTCGATATCGCCCGTGGCACCGCCGGCCTCGTTGAATTGGGCCAAGGGATCGTCGAGGACGATGTCGTCCTGATTGAGGACTACGCCTATCCGGCCTATGGCGTTCCCTCAGAGGAAACCAAGGAAGCGATCCGGCTGTGCGCGCGCCTCGAAGGCATGATCACCGATCCCGTCTACGAGGGAAAATCCATGCAGGGCATGATCGACCTCGTGAACAAGGGCTATTTCCCGGCGGGCTCGAAGGTGCTCTACGCCCATCTCGGCGGCGCGCCCGCGATCAACGGATACGCCTACGCGTTCCGTAATGGATGAGATGGGGTTAACTGTCCGCCGCCTTCACCAGCGCGAGCAGTTCGTCGCCGTAATGTTCGAGCTTCTTGTCGCCGATGCCCGGGATGTTGCGGAGCTCGTTGATTGTCGCAGGCCGCGCGGCGGCGATGCCGTCGATGGTGGAATCGTGCAGCACGACATAGGCCGGCACGCTGCGCTGGCGCGCGATGTCGGCGCGCCAGGCCCGCAGCGCCGCCTGCAGGCCGGCGTCGGCGGGCTTGGTCTCGGCGCGCGGCGCCAGATCGCCGCGCCTTGATTTGGCGCGGCTGGCGCGAATGCGCGTGCCGGGCGCCGCCTCGCGCAGCATGATGTCCGTCTCGCCTCTCAGGACTCCGCGTGCGCTCTCGGTCAGCTTCAGTGCGTTGTATGCCTCGCTGTCCGCGCGCAGGTGGCCCATGGCAACCAACTGGCGGATCACGGCGCGCCACTGCTTTTCGTTCAGATCATTTCCGATGCCGAACACGGTCAACTTGTCATGTCCGAACTGCGTGACCTTCTCGGTCATGCGGCCGACCAGCACGTCGATCAGATGCATGGCGCCGAAACGCTGGCCCGTGCGGTAAGCGCAGGACAAAAGTTTTTGCGCGGCGACCTTGCCGTCGCGAAGCTGCGGCGGCGTTAGACAGTTGTCGCAATTGCCGCAGTTGCCGCCGGTGACTTCCTCGCCGAAATAGCCGAGCAGGCGGCTGCGCCGGCAGCCCGCAGTTTCCGCCAGCGCCACCAGCGCATCGAGCTTGCCGATCGATACGCGCTTGAACGCGTCGGCGCCGGTTGATTCGTCGATCATTCGGCGCTGCTGCACGATGTCGGACAGGCCATAGGCCATCCAGGCGCTGGAGGGCTTGCCGTCGCGTCCGGCGCGTCCGGTTTCCTGGTAATAGGCCTCAATGCTTTTCGGCAGGTCGAGATGCGCCACAAAGCGCACGTCCGGCTTGTCGATGCCCATGCCGAACGCGATGGTGGCGACGATCACGACGCCGTCCTCGTTGATGAAGCGATCCTGGTTTCGGGCGCGCAAGCCTGCGTCAAGCCCGGCGTGATAGGGCAGCGCCGGGATGCCGGCGCTGGTCAGGGCTGCCGCGGTGTCCTCGACCTTGGCGCGCGACAGGCAATAGACGATGCCGGCGTCGCCCGCGTGGCGTTCGCTGATGAAGGCCTTGAGCTGAGCCGGGGCGTTCTGTTTCTCGACGATTTCATAACGAATATTGGGGCGGTCGAAACTCGCGACGAAGCTTGGTGCGCCGGCAAGCCCGAGCCGGGCGATGATCTCCTTGCGCGTCATCTCATCGGCGGTCGCGGTCAGTGCGATGCGCGGCACGTCCGGAAAGCGTTCGGCGATCATCGACAGCCCGATATATTCGGGGCGGAAATCGTGCCCCCATTGTGACACGCAATGCGCCTCGTCGATCGCGAACAGCGCGATATTGGCCTGGCCGAGCAAGGTGAGGCAGCGTGGTGTCAACAATCGTTCAGGCGCGACGTAGAGCAGGTCGAGGTCGCCGGCGAGCAGCCGCCGCTCGACTTCCGAGGCTTCGTCAAACGACAGCGTCGAGTTCAACACCGCCGCGTTGACGCCGGCCTCCAGCAGTCCCGCGACCTGGTCGCGCATCAGCGCGATCAGCGGCGACACCACGATGCCGCAGCCTTCGCGCAACAGAGACGGCAGTTGATAGCACAGCGACTTGCCGCCGCCGGTCGGCATCAGCACCAGGCAGTTGCCTCCGTCCGTCACGTGCCGCACGATTTCCTCCTGCGCGCCGCGGAAGGCAGGCAGGCCGAACACGTGATTCAGTACCGAAAGCGCGTCCCGAGCGGTTCCCGAGCAGCTATTGAGGGCTGTGTTCGCTTCCATATCGGCTTCAAAAGGGGTCAACAGGCGGTGATCGATGCCGTCTCGGGCGAACGAGGCCGGGATGTCCGTGTTAGAACACGGCCGAACAACAAATTCAAATGAGCATGACCAGGTCGTCTCGGCTCATCGCAAGCGGTATCGCTGTCATGCTGATCGCCGGCGTGGCGACGGCTTTTGCGATTGTTTGGCGGCCGGTCATTGCGGCGATCGATCCCCCGGCGCCACCCGCGTTCGATGCCGCCCTGATCAAGCGCGGCCGCGATCTCGCGGCGATCGGCAATTGCAACGAATGCCACACCGTGCGCGGGGGAAAAAACTTTGCCGGTGGCCTGCCGGTGCCGACGCCGTTCGGAACGATCTACTCCTCCAACATCACGCCGGATGCCGAGACCGGGATTGGCCAATGGTCGGAAGCAGCATTCCGCCGCGCGATGCGCGACGGGGTCAACCGTAAGGGCGAGCACCTCTATCCGACCTTTCCCTACGATCATTTCACCCATGTTTCCGATGAAGACGACCGGGCACTCTATGCCTTCCTGATGACGCGACAACCGGTCCATGCGCCCTCGCGCGAAAACCAGATTTCCTTTCCGCTTAACCAGCGGCCAGTCATCGCCGGGTGGAAACTGTTGTTCCTTCGCCGCGATACCTATCAGCCCGACGCGACCAAAAGCGCCGAATGGAATCGCGGCGCCTATCTGGTCGCCGGCCTTGCCCATTGCGGCGCTTGCCACACGCCGCGCAACACGCTTGGCGCGGAACGCGTGAACGCCCAGTTTGCCGGAGGCGACGTCGATAATTGGCTCGCCTATGCCCTGAACGACCGCTCGCATGCGCCGGTGCCATGGGATGCCGACGCCCTGTACATGTACTTGCGCAGCGGCTGGCATCCCGCTCACGGCACGGCGCGTGGGCCGATGGCACAAGTGGTCAGCAATCTGTCGTCGGTGCCGGATAGCGATGTCCGCGCCATCGCGGTCTATATGGCCGACATATCAGGGGTACCGACGCCAGACCGCAAACGAGAAGGCGAGGCAGCGCTCGCGCAAGCCAGATCACCGGCTCAGGCCTCGCAGACCGACATGGCTGGCGCGACGATCTATGCCGGCGCCTGTGCATCCTGCCATGAGACGAGCCGGCCGCTACCCTATGGCGGCGTCAATCTCGCGCTCAGCACGGCAGTCTCCAGCCCCGATCCGCGCAATCTCGCCAATGTCGTGCTGTCGGGCGTCTCGGCCGTCGAAGGCGAACGCAGCCCGATCATGCCGAGCTTTGCCGATAGCATGAACGACGCGCAGATGGCAGTCCTGCTGAACTATCTGCGCGCTCGCTTCAGCAAGCAGCCGGCGTGGATCGGCGTTGAAAAAACCGTCGCGGACGCGCGCCGCGCCATGACGGTCTACCTCCAGACATCGGCCGGGCCGCGTAATGCTCCGGCCGATCCTCAGCAGCGAGAAAAGCCATGATGACATTGAAGGTCAACGGTCGGGAGCATCAGGTGGATGCCGATCCGGATACGCCGCTGCTCTATGTGCTGCGCGAAGACATCAAGCTCAACGCCGCCAAATTCGGCTGCGGATTAGGCCAATGCGGCTCATGCACGGTGATCGTCGACGGCAAGGCCGTGCTCTCCTGCGTGACGCCGATGATTTTGCTGGAAGGCAAGCAAGTGACGACGCTTGAGGGCCTCGGCACGGCGTCCAAACCCGCGCCGATCCAGCGCGCCTTTATGGAAGAGCAGGCAGCACAATGCGGCTACTGCATCGCCGGAATCATGATGCGGGCGCAGGCCCTTCTGCAGAGAAACTCCAGACCGACCAACGAGCAGATCGTTTCCGAGCTTGAGCCCCATCTGTGTCGTTGCGGCACCCACATGCGCATCCTGCGCGCGGTGCATCGTGCCGCAAGGTTGATGGACACGGCGGATGCGTCGTCGACAGCCGACGGGAGAGCCCGATGAACGCCTCAGTGATTATCGATCGCCGCCGTGTGCTGGCAGGCGGCGGCGCGCTGATCGTCAGCTTCTCGTTATCAGGAGCTTTGGCGCAGCAGCAAGACGCGCCCACAGCAGTTCCCGCACCGAGCCCGCCCGGCAGCTTGAAAACGTCGCCCTATCTCGACGCGTGGATCCGCATCGACGCCAATGGCAGTATCGAGGTGTTCACGGGCAAGGCCGAACTGGGTCAGGGCTTCAAGACGGCGTTTCAGCAGATCGCGGCTGAGGAGCTCGACGTTGCCTTTGAATCCCTCAAGGTGACGACGGCGGACACGCGCCTGACCGCGAACGAAGGCTATACGGCAGGTAGCAACTCCATGAAGGACAGCGGTACGGCGATCCAGAATGCGGCGGCACAGGCGCGCGAACTGCTGATTGCAGAAGCAGCAAGGCGGCTTGGTCTGCCGGTCGAGAATCTGCGAACGGCAGACGGTGCGGTGATCGCACCGGATGGCAAACGTCTGTCGTATGGTGAACTCGTCCGGGACGATATGCTGCATGTCCAGGCGCAGCCGAAGTCGAAACTGAAGGACCCGGCGACATTCAAGGTCATTGGCCGGCCTGTGCCGCGCGTCGATATCCCCGCCAAGGTTACCGGCGGTGCGGCCTATGTTCAGGACATGCGGCTGCCCGGGATGGTGCATGCCCGCGTCGTGCGGCCGCCGAGCTACGGCGCGCAGCTGACCGAATGCGATACCGCCGCGGTCGAGAAGCTGCCCGGCGTCGTCAAGGTGGTGCGTGACGGCAATTTCCTTGCGGTGGTCGCGGAAAAGGAGTTCCAGTCGATCAAGGCGATGAATGCGCTTGCCACCGCCGCGAAGTGGCAGGAGACCGCAAGCTTGCCGAAGCAGGACGATCTGCCGCGCGTCTTGACCGGCTTGCCTTCGCAGAACACGACCATCCTTGAGCGCAACAATCCCGCAGTCAGTGGCCAGAGGACAATCGAAGCGACCTATACGCGGCCCTATCATGCGCACGGATCGATCGGACCGTCCTGTGCCGTGGCGCAATTGATCGATGGTGCGATGACGGTATGGACGCATACGCAAGGCGTCTATCCCGATCGTCAGGGCATCGCCGAAATGCTGCGTATGCCTCCGGCCAGCGTTCACCTGATCCATGTCGAAGGCTCTGGCTGCTATGGCCATAATGGCGCCGACGATGCCGCGGCCGACGCCGCGCTGATCGCCCGTGCATTGCCCGGCCGCCCCGTTCGCGTGCAATGGATGCGCGAACAGGAACATGCCTGGGAGCCGTTCGGCCCGGCGATGGTGACGAAACTCAAGGCATCGCTCGACAGCAATGGCAAGATCGCCGGCTGGCATTTCGAGGTCTGGAGCAATACGCACTCGATGCGGCCGGGCGGCGCCGGATCGATGCTGGCGGCGCAGCACATGGCGCAACCCTTTGCCGTGCCTGCTCCGAGGCCGCTGCCGCTGCCGGAAGGCGGCGGCGACCGCAACGCAATCCCGATTTACACGTTTCCCAACGCGCAGGTGGTACACCACTTCATCCCGGCGATGCCGCTCCGGATTTCGGCGATGCGCGCGCTTGGCGCCTATCACAACGTGTTTGCGATCGAGAGCTTTATGGACGAACTCGCAGGCCTCGCCGATGTCGACCCCGTCGAATTCCGTTTGAAACATCTTGAGGATCAGCGTGGCCGTGCCGTGATCGAAAAGGCGGCGCTGAGTTTCGGATGGAAGAGCGGCCAGAAAGCGCCGCAGGATCGCGGCTTCGGCTTTGCCTTTGCGCGTTACAAGAATCTGGCGGCCTATTGCGCTATTGCTTCCGAGGTTGAGGTAGATCGGGAGACCGGCCGTCCTCGTCTGGTCCGCGCGGTGGCGGCGGTTGACAGCGGGCAGGTGGTCAATCCGGACGGGTTGATCAACCAGATCGAAGGCGCAATCGTGCAGTCAATGAGCTGGACATTGTACGAAAGCGTTACCTTCGACGATACCAGGATAACAAGCATCGACTGGCAGACCTATCCGATCCTGCGTTTCGATGCCGTGCCTGAAAGCATCGAGGTTCACATCATCGACCGGCCGGGGCAGCCGTTTCTCGGCAGTGGCGAAACCGGGCAGGGGCCGGCGGCGGCATCGATTGCAAACGCCATTGCCAATGCCACGGGAAAGCGGTTGCGGAATTTGCCGCTGACGCGCAAGCGCATCAAGGAGGCGATCGACGCGTGAAGGCGCTTACTGATAGCTTGCCACGATATCGGACACCGCGCGTTCGAGTTGCTTCGCGGTCGCGCATTGGCGGACGACGGTGCAGAAGGTCGAATAGCGTGGCATTTCGGAATCGCCCCAGCCCCAGGCCATCCGGCCCTCCGGATTGAGCCAGACCAGCCGCTTCGACCGCTCGGCGATGCGGCGTAGGATGTCGGCGCGGGGATCGAGGTTGTTGCTGCGGGCGTCGCCGAGCACGATCACGGTAGTTCGCGGTGTGATCGCGCTCATCCAACCGTGTTCGAAATCGGAAAAAGAGTTGCCGTAATCGGACGAGCCGAAGCCAACCTTGGACATGATCTCGGCCATCGCCTCTTCGGGCGATTTGGATTCCAGGATGTCGCTGACCTCGATCAGATGTCCGGAGAACGCAAACGAGCGGACGTCGTCCACAACCTCGTGCAGGCTGTGGATCAGCAGCAGGAAGAAATCCGACACCCGCGCCACCGAACCCGAGACGTCGCAGATTGCCACGATCTTCGGCTTGTCGCGGTGCCGCCGCTTCCACGCGGTGAGGAACGGCACGCCGCCCCAGGCGGCGTTGCGGCGGATGGTACGACGAACGTCGAGATGGCCGCGGCGCTGTCGCTTGCGCGGCTTGGAGTAGCGCTCGCGCAGCCGGCGCGCGATCTGGCGGATGAGTTGGCGCATCTGTTCGACCTGCCGCGGCTCGATCCGCGACAGCGGCGCATTGCGCAAAATCTCGTTGCGCAGGTTTTCGGCTTCCTCGCGCCCGTACAGCATCAGCGCCTGCGAGACGGTATCGCGGACCGTGCCGCGCAGACCGTCCAGGGCGTTGGTCAGTCGCTCGGCCAGACCAGGGTTGGTCGCGGCGAGATTGTCGAGATCGTCGCGCAGTTGCTGGATACCCATCTGGTCGAGGATGCGGCCGGAGAAGATGCCGCGCTGCGTGAAATAGCGGATGTCGGACAGCGAGGCTGCGCTCGCCGCGTTGGCGATGGCAGATGAAATCTGGTTGCGGTCCTGCGCCAACAGCATCTGCGCGAGTTGGCCGAGCCCGTCGGCCTGCTCGTCGCCGCCGCTTGAATCGCCCGGCGAATCGGACGCCGCGCTGGATCCGGACGGATCCTGCTCGTCTGCCTTGCCGTCCTCGGGCGGTGACTGCAGCTCAGGCTGATCGAAGAACAGATCGAAGCAATCGCCGAGCGCCTTCTTCTCATCCTGCGTCTTGGCGAGCGTCAGCAGAAAGGTGTCGCGCAGGATAGTGCGGTCGGCAAAGCCGACCTTGGAGACGGCCCGCATCGCGTCGATGCTTTCGGCCGGCGAGAGCCTGACGCCTGCGCCCCGCGCCGCACGAAAGAAGCGATGCAGGTTCTCTCTCATTCGCCCGTCACCCGAAGACGTTTTGACGCGAGGCCTTGGCGATAAAGGTGGAGACCTGAGGCATGGTGGCCTCGATGTCCGCCTCGTATTTCAGGAGAACGTTCAGCGTGTCCTTGACTACCTCGTGACCAAGCTCGGGCGCCTGCAGCAGAACCAGAACGCGCGCCCAGTCGATGGTCTCGCTGACCGACGGCAGTTTCTTCAGATCGAGCGTCCGGATCTCGTGGATGAAGCCCACCATCTGCTTGCGCAGCGTTTGCGAAATGCCGGGCACCCGGCTTTCGACGATCCGCTCTTCCAGCTTCTGCTCGGGAAAGCCGATATGCAGATGCAGGCAGCGCCGCTTCAGCGCATCGCCGAGATCGCGCTCGCTGTTCGAGGTCAGGATCACCGTCGGCGGCGCGACCGCGACGATCGTTCCGAGTTCCGGAATCGTCACCTGGAAGTCGCTGAGAATTTCGAGGAGGAGCGATTCGAACTCCGCGTCCGATTTGTCGATTTCGTCGATCAGCAGCACGCAGCCGGCCGGCTGTTCCAGTGCCTGCAGCAGCGGCCGCGGCTCGACGAATTCCTTGGAGAAGAAGACATCGCCGAAATCGTGAAGCTGATTGAGCGCGGCTTCCAGCGTCGGAGCGCCACCGAGAACTTCGCCGAGCTTGTCTTTCAGGATCTGCGTGTACAGAAGCTGCTTGGCGTATTTCCACTCGTAGAGCGCCTTGGCTTCGTCCAGCCCTTCGTAGCATTGCAGGCGGATCATCTTCATGCCGCGCCATGCGGCGATCGCCTTCGCCAGCTCGGTCTTGCCGACACCGGCGGGACCTTCGACCAGAATGGGTTTCTCGATCTGCTGCGCCAGATAGACCGCGGTCGCGATCTGGCGGCTTGCAATATAGCCTTGCGCCGCAAGGCCGCTTTCCACTGCCTCGATCGAGGCCGACGGCCTGATATCAGCCACGGGGTTTCAACTCCGAATTCGATGGATTTCGGAATGTTCTGCCTGCGTTCCCGGCAAAGAACAAGCGCCGTTTAGGCATAACGAGGGCGCAAATTCCGGTATTTTCCGCCTAGCGCAATGCCAGCCCGGTCGCCGCCTCAAGCTCCGTGATTGCCTGCGCTGCGTTGACCACCTTGATCGTGGTCATGCCCATCTCGCGTGCCGGCTTCAGGTTGACGCCGAGGTCGTCGAGATAGACGCAGCTTTTGGGATCGACCTGCAGCGTCTCGACCATCATCCGGTAGATGCGCGAGTCGGGTTTTCGCAGGCCGATTTTTGCCGACTCGATGACGTGGTCGAACAGCGCCATCACCTCGGCGACATAGAGCGTGCGGCCGCTGTGGCTGCCGATGGCGTTGGCGGGAAGGTTGTTGGTGATGCAGCCGGTCTTGAACCGCGCCTTCACGCGCGTGAGTGCCTCGACCATCTCGGGCCGCAGATCGCCTGACAGCAGCGGCAGCACGTCCTTGCCGCGAACCGCCGCGCCCAGCGCCAGCGATTCGGCCGCGAACAATTCGTCGAAGGCTTCGATATCGACCTCGGCGCGTTCGAACTTCGCCCAGGCGTTTTCAAGATGATTGGCGGCATTGGTGCGCCGGATGATGTCGGCAGGCAGTCCACGCTCGGTCTCGAACCGTGTAAACGCCTCGAACGGCGAGGTGGTCAGCACGCCGCCGAAATCCCAGATCACTGCCTCGATCATCATGCCCTGCCTGAAATAAATGTGTCGGCGAGCGGCTAACACGAATTGCCTGCTGGAACCAGTGCGATCGGGCGCTTGGCGACATGCGCAGCGCGGGCTATTGCTGCGCCGATGAAAATCCTGCCTCGCTTGATTGCCGGCCTTGTTGCCAGCCTTGCCCTGCTGCTGCCCGTTCCCGCGCCCGCCATCGTTGGCGGCGGCGCGCCGTCGACGGAAGGCGTGGCCCGCTCGGTCGTTACCATCGTCGGCTCGCGCGGCAATTTTTGCACCGGCGCGTTGATCGCACCGAAGCTGGTGCTGACCGCGGCGCATTGCGTGCAGCCCGGCGCGGACTACAAGATCGTCGAATATGGCGCGGACCGGCAGCCGTCGCTGCAGGACGTCAAGGCGGTCGCCATTCATCCCGGCTTCAATATGCAGGCCATGCAGGCGCATCGTGCGACGGCGGATGTCGCGTTGCTGCAATTGGCCGCGCCGCCCAAGGGAAAGACGCTGGCCGTGCTCGGATCGCCTGATATCCCGATTGCCGTCGGCAGCCGTTTTTCCATCGCAGGCATCGGCGTGACCGTGCGCGGCGACGGCAAGAGCGGCGGCACCATACGCGTCACCGGTCTGGTCGCGACCGGCAAGCCGGGGACGCTGCAGATCAGGCTTGTCGATCCCGTGGGGCAGGGCACGCGTGAGGGGCTCGGCGCCTGCACCGGCGATTCCGGCGCGCCGGTTTTTGAGGACAAGCAAAGCGGCCCCGTTATCGTTGGCGTGGTGAGTTGGTCGACCGGGCCGAACGGAAGCGCTGGCTGCGGCGGCATGACCGGCGTCACGCCGCTGACGCTCTACCGGGATTGGATATTGCAGGCGGCACAGAAGTGGGGTGTGGGGTTATAACTACATTACAACCGTCGTCCCTGCGAACGCAGGGACCCATACGCCGCGGCCCATCGGCAGGGCGATGGCGTTAGTTGTCTTCGTAGCAACTGGCATCGGTGGTTATGGGTCCCTGCGTTCGCATGCGTTCGCAGGGACGACAATGACCGCTGAGCCAGCCGGCTAATGCTTTGCCGCCTTGTTCGCGGCGGCGTTGTTGAGCACGATCAGGCCGTCAACGGCGACGCCGACCTTGCTGTTGATCAAAAATGGATTCACATCGATCGACGCGATGCGGTTGCCGGCGTCGGCCATCAAATAAGACAGGCCGACCAGCGCCTTCACCGCGGAAGGCTCGTGCAGCGCCGGCTTGCCGCGATAGCCCTTCATTTTCACGCCGGCCTTGGTCCTGGCAATCAGCTGCTTCGCCTCGGCTTCATCCAGCGGTGCGCCGGCGAGCGCGACGTCCTTCATCAGTTCGATATCGACGCCGCCGGTGCCGAACAGCACTACCGGCCCCATCTCGGCGTCGAGCGAGGCGCCGACCACGAGTTCAAGGTCGGCCTTGACCTGCTGCGCGATCAGAATGCCTTCGAGCTTCGGCTTGCCTTTCAGCTTCGTCACCCGTGCGGTGATATCGTTGAACGCTTTTTTCACCTCGGCCGCGCTGTTGAGGTTCAGCACCACGCCGCCGATATCCGACTTGTGCAGGATGTCGGCGCTGACGACCTTGGCGACCACGGGAAAGCCAATTTTCTTGGCGATTTTCACCGCTTCCGCCGCAGTCTGCGCGATCTCTTCCTTTGAAACCGGGATGCCATAGGCCTTAAGAAGCTTTTTCGAAGCGACTTCGTCCAGCGCAGCGGCGCCGTTGGCGGCCTTGAGCGTCTTCTCCAGCACCGCACGCGCGGATGCCTTCGAGCTCGACACGATGTCGGGCACTTCCTTGCGCAGGGAAGAATATTCAATCAGCGACTTGATCGCGCCGACCGCGCGGTCAAGACCCTGCATGACCGCGATGTTCGGCAGCGATTTGCGCAAGGCCTTGGTGAATTCGGTAAATCCGATCGACATCGCGCTGATGTAGACCACGGGTTTGCTGGCGGCGCCGGCCATCTCGTTGACGATCCGTAAGTTGCGTTCGCGCAATTCATGCGGCGCCTTCGGCAGTTCGGCGTCGATGATAACGATGTCGGTGTCGGGGTCGTCGATCATGATCTTGATCGAGTTCATGTAGACCGAGGGGTCCACGACCGCGGCAAAACCGGCATCGAGGGGATTGCCGACGATGCTGCCGGGACCGAGCATCTTTGCCAGTTGCTCGGTTGCATTCGGGCTGAGCGGCGCGAAGTTCATGCCGGCCGAATAGAACGCGTCGATCAGGAGGCCGCGCTTGCCGCCGGATAGCGACACCGCGGCGATTCGGTTGCCCTTCGGCGGATCGGCATGGACGAAACATTCGGTGGTTTCGATCAGTTCGTCGAGCCCGCGGACGCGGATCACGCCTTCGCGCGTTGAGATCGCGTCAAATGTTTCGATCGAGCCGGCGAGCGCGCCGGTATGCGCCATCGCGGCGGCGCGGCCGCCCTCGGAAGCGCCGAGCTTGAGTGCGATCACGGGCTTGCCGGCGGCGCGTGCGGCCTTGCAGGCTTCGCGAAACACCTTCGTGTTCCGGACGCCTTCGAGATAGACCACAATGACGCGGATCGACGGATCGGCCGCGAAATAGGCCATCAGGTCGGGCGTCTCCAGGCCGGTCTCGTTGCCGGTCGTGACCATGTAGCCGACACCGACACCGCGATCTTCCAGCGTCTGGCGGATCGCCATCACGATCGCGCCGGATTGCCCGGCAATCGCGACCGGGCCTGCTTCCATGGTGACGATACGATCGTCGATATTGGTGAACAGCTTTTCGCCCGCGCTCAGATTGCCGAGGCAGTTCGGGCCGGTGACGGCGAGGCCGGTCTCGCGCACCGCCTCCTTCAATTCGAGCGCCAGCCGCTGGCTGTCCTCGTCCTGCAACTCGCTGAAGCCCGAAGTGACGATGGTGGCCGAGCGTGCGCCGGCCGCTGCGGCGTCACGAATCACTTGCACCGCGAAACGCGCCGGCACCAGCACCAGCACGTGATCGGGCTTTTCCGGCAGGCTGGCGAAATCCTTGTAGCAGGGCACGCCCCAGATCGTTTCGCGCTTGGCGTTGACCGGGAACAGTCCGCCTTCGTACTTGTACTTGATCAGATTGTTCCAGATACGCTCGGCATAGTTGCCGGGCTTGTCGGTGGCGCCGACCAGCACGATATTGCGCGGATGCAGCATCGGATGGATGCTCTTGACGATGTCGCTGGCGTCAGGCGAAGGCGACCATTTTTCGGCCTGATGCGATGCGGTGCTTGCCTGAGCGTCCATGGATATCCCTTAACTCTGTTGTTTTCCTTGGCCGCGGCGATCGAGGACGAACGCCGCGCCATGATGTTCTTATGATTAAGGCCTTTCTATTGGGACTTGACGGGGGTGGCAACACGCGTTGCGTGCGCAGCGCCATTCGCGCCGCGCACGATATCCCGGCTTGCGGAGAATTCAGCGTGAACCCGGCGCGTCACCGATCATCGTGGCATGCACAAGATAGCGCTCAGGTCCCTGCGTCAGCGCGTCGAACGGCCAGCAGGTCGACAGCACCAGTTGATATCCGTCTGCGAGCGGATCAATGCCGGAAGTATCAAAGCGCACGACCGCGGTGGCATCCACTCGGTAGTGGAAGTGTTTGCCGTCGCTTCGCATCACGTTGATCTCGTCACCGATCACGACATTCTTCAGGAAAGCGAAATGCGTATCGCGATGCGCCGAATAGACGGCGACGCCGCGCTCGCCGGCATCGGGCGTCCGTTCGACGTGCCCCGGACCGAAGGCGAGCGCCTGGCCGCTGCTTCCCGAAAGCACGATGGCGCGGGCATGGAGCCGCTTCACTTCGATGCGGGCGACCGGCCATGTATCCGCCCACGACCACGGCTTTGTCTCGCGCCCGGTGGCGATGGTTTTCTCGAAGGCGCGTTCCAGCAGAACTTGCGCCAGCAGCGCCTTGGCGTGGATGTAGGCCCCTTGGCCGAACAGGATCAGGCCGATGAGGGTGAGAAGCAGGGGAAGGACGAAGCGGGGCATCTTGTTACTTCCCGTCATTGCGGGCCAACGGGTCGCGCGAATGCGCGCCCGATGACAGGCTCCGCGAAGCAATCCATCGCATCAGGAAAAGAAAGAATGGATTGCATCGTCGCTTCGCTCCTCGCAATGACGGCTTTGGAAAAAGCGGCGCGCGCGGCCCTGGGGGGACGGGTGGAAGCCGCGCGCGCTCTGGAAAGAGGAGGTTGGGGAGGCCTCCTCCTTTCAGCCGATGTCAACGCAGTGACATCTGACGTCGATTGAATACGAACAGGATCAGGCTGAGCGTGAGCAGGATCACACCCGCAATCATCTTCAGTTCGGCGTCAGTCGCCGTCTTCGGCAACGTGACCGTGCTGGGCGCCTGGGTGACGACGGGCTGCGCTCGCTTCAGCGCGGCGACCTGAACCCGCGCCTCCTCCGTATCCGCGCGCCGTTCCGTCGGCATTGCAGGAGCGCGTGGGCGTTCGCCGAACACCTTTTCAAAGTCCCAGCCGGCCGGCAGGTTGATCGGCAGTTCCGAGACCTTGAGCGGCTCGCCTTGGGGGCGGCTCGGAGTCTTGTCGACCGCGACCAGGCTGGTCAGCCGCGTGACGAGCTGATGCTCGAGCGCCAGCGCCAGAATGGTCTTGTCGGCATCTTCCGGGCTGGCCTGCCGCGTGGTGCGCGCAACTTCCGCATCCGCGATCTTGCGGCGCGCCCAGAGCTTGGACAGGCCCTTGCCTTCGGCCGCGTTCGCCAGCGGAAGGGTGACGACCCAGGGACGGTCGCCGATACGGCCCTTGATCTCGACCGAGCCCGCGAGCTTGTCGAGCTTGGCCGCCAGAACCAGCGGCTCGTCGCGATAGACGTCAGGGATCGCGACCGGCGTGATGTCGGCGCTGGCGTCGGAAAATCTTGCGGTGAGATTGGTCACCGCTGGATTCTCCAGTTTGGCGAACAGGCCGCGCATGCGTTCCTCGACCTGTTCCACCGAGCCGATATGGGTGAAGGTGCCGCGGCCGAGTTCGGCGGCGCGCGTCATCAGGTAGGTATTCGGGGCCGAGCCGATGCCGACCATGAAGATGCGCGAGCGGCCGCGTAGCGCGCTGACGGTTTCGAACAATTGCTGCTCGTTGCCGATCGCGCCGTCGGTCAGGAAGACGACCTGGCGGACGTAGTTGGTATCGCTGATGGTGTCGGACAACGCCGCGCGCATCGCCGGCACCATTTCGGTGCCGCCATTGGCCTGCAGCGCGCCGACAAAGGAGGCGGCCCGGCCGATATGCTCCCTGTCGGCCGGCACGGCCGCCGGGAACAGCACGTCCATGGTGTGATCGAACCGGATCACGTTGAAGCGGTCGCCGGGCTGCAGACGGCCGAGCGCGTAGATCAGGCTCGCCTTGGCCTGGATGATCGAGACGCCGCCCATCGAGCCGGAATTGTCGATCACGAAGATCACCTCGCGCGGCAGCGGTTTCTGCTGCGTCTGCTCGACCGAAGGCGGTGTAACGAAGGCGAGCAGGTAATCGCTGTCGCCGACGCGCTCGCGGAATAATCCTACCGACGGCGCCTTCTCGGCCACCGGCTTCCAGGTCAGCTCGAAATCGCGGTCGGCCGGCACAGGGCCTTCGGCAAGGCGCAGAATGCTCGTGTTGGCGTCTGGTTTTTCGGTCTTGATCGCATGATGGTGGCTCTTGATTTCGCCAAGCGGGAAACCAGCCTGCAGCCGCACGGTGATGCGGGTCGGATTGATCGGCGCGTTCGTCGCGGGATCGAGCACTTCGGGCGAGATGCGGTCGCGATCCGGCACGGGATCGGATTTGACCGAACCCCAGCCACTGCCATCGGGCCGGAAGTCGACGCTTTGCACCACGGGCGCGGGATTGTAGCGCGGGGCGACCACCATCGGCACCCGCAGCGAGAACTCGTCGCCGGATTGCTGGACTGGCTCCTGATATTCGATCTGCACCAGCACGGTTTCGCCGGGGCCGATATTGGCGACCGAATTGGTGAAGATGTTCGGCCGCTCCTGTTCGGTCAGCGCCGCCTTCTGTCCGTTCTGCTTCGCTTGTTCGTAGACGATCTTGGCCTGCTGCCGCTGCTTGATGTCGCCGACCACGACGCGATCGCCGATCACCATCTTCAGCGTGTCGACGGCGCCGCCCGACGGGAGCGGATAGACATAGACCGCCTCGACCCAATCTTGCGTCGGGTTGCGGAAAATCTGGGTGACGCGGGCGCGAACCGTGGGACCCGATACGATGAGGTCGACATCGATGCCGAGCCGCGACGCATCGGCGTAGCCGTCGTCCGTCTTGAGGAGCAACGAACCAGAGCGCGCGTCACCAGGCTTGACGAAGGCGGCTTGCAGGCGTTCCGCGGACCAGGCCGGCTCAAAGCTCAAAAATAATGCCGCAAATCCGACCAGGATTACGGCAACGCCCTGCATCACAAAGAACAGCACCAGCCTGATCAGGTTGGGCTGTTCGCTGCGTTTGTCGGCTTCAATTTCGTCGCATGTCGTCATGTCGCTCACTCCCGAACGGCGTTTTTCGCCGTGGCGTGAAGGTGCGGAAATCAGTGATTTGGCGCGAGCGGAATGATCGGCCTTGTTCGGTCGCCAGCCACCGCGCTCCGCCACGGGCGGGGCGGTTTTGTGCGGGTTTGTGATGGATTGTGCGTCTGCTAGACTGGCGCGCGCAAACCAGGGGTGACGATGCCGACGCCGGACAAGCAGCTTTCCGCCGAGCAAAGCCGGCAGATCGCGGACACCATTCGTGAGGAAGTCGCCCGTCGCCGCATCTCCCGGCAATCGCTGGCGGAGCTTGCAAAACTCAGCCTGTCGACTCTGGAGAAGGTGCTGGGCGGCCGCCGTCCGTTCACGCTCGCCACCACAGTGCGGCTTGAGCAGGCGCTCGGCGTCTCCCTGCGCAAGACGCCGGAGGCGGCGCCAGCGCCTGCGGCTGCCCTCAATGGCGAGGTTGCGCCCGATGGGCTCGGCGCCTATTCGCGCCGCGCGGTGGCCTGGATCGAAGGCACCTACGTCACGGTGCGTCCCTCGTTCGGCGACAAGGACGCGATCTTCGCCTACCGCACCGAGATATCATGGGACGCGGCGGTCTCATCGCTGGTGTTTCACGAGAGCGAACGGCAGGACGCGGCCTTCACCCAGTTCGGCGAGGTGGCGGTACCGAACCAGTCCGGCCACATCTATCTCGTCACCAACCGGCACGGCCAGCACCGCCTGATCACGGTGGCGCGGCTGGCGATTTCGGGCGAGATGTACGGCATCATCACGACACTGCTCGCAGGCCGCGGCTCGCTGTTGACGCCGATCGCTGCGCCAATCGCCTATCTGCCGATCACGATGGTTGCCAGCCCGACCTTTGGCAGGGTTTCGTCCGGCGACCCCAACTATGCGGTTTACCGCCAGCATTTGCGCCGGACGACCGATGAGCCGTTTGCGATGTTCCTGCCGGGGTAGTGCTCTCAGGCCTTGCATTCCCGGTGAAATAGACTATATGGGCCATATTCGAATAATCGCTCTGCCTTGTTGACCGAACCGAAAACCGGCTCCTTTCCCCAAGACATCGTTAAATCGGATCAAGCCTGCGCGGAGGTCGTGCAGGCAAAAGCGCTTTCGCGCATCTTGGAGATAGTTACATGGCTACCGGAACAGTTAAGTGGTTCAACGCGACCAAGGGTTTTGGCTTCATTCAGCCCGATGATGGTGGAACGGACGTTTTCGTTCACATTTCGGCCGTCGAACGCGCAGGTCTGAGCTCGCTCAATGAAGGTCAGAAGATCTCGTTCGAAGCGAAGAAGGACCCGATGCGCGGCAAGACCAGCGCCGAGAACCTTCGCGTCGACTAAAGGTTGCCGATTCGGGATTTCCACGGATGTACTGGGATCCTCTGATTGGCCTCTGATACAAGAGCCCGCCGGTGATGAACCGGCGGGCTTTTCGTTTGTCGCATGCCGGCGCGCGATCATGAAGCAATGGCCGCTTTGTCGGTCGGCTTCGGCGCGCTGAAATTCTTTCGCAATGTCGGCTTGTGAATTTTCCCCGTGGCGTTGCGCGGCAGGGCGTCGACGAACTCGATCAGGCGCGGACATTTGAACCGCGCCAGATTGGTCTGGCAGTGCGCATGGATCTCCTCCGGCCGGAGCGTATGGCCGGGCTTGACCGCCACGATCGCCATGCCGACTTCACCCCATTGCTCGTTCGGGATACCGATCACGGCGGCCTCGGCGATTGCCGTGAGCTGATGCAGCACGCTCTCGACCTCGGCCGGATAGACGTTCTCGCCGCCGGAAATGTACATGTCCTTCCAGCGGTCGACGATGTAGTAGAAGCCTTCTTCATCGACGCGTGTGGCATCGCCGGTGTGCAGCCATCCGTCGGTGAAGGACGATTGGTTGGCGTCCGGCCTGTTCCAGTAGCCCGGCGTGACGTTCGGTCCCTTGACCCAGAGCTCGCCGAGCTCGCCGACATCCGCATCCGTCCCGTCCGGGCGAACGATCCGCACTTCCGTATGCAGCACCGGCTTGCCGGACGAGCCGGCCTTGCGCGCGGCGTCTTCCTTGTCGAGCGTGAGCACGGCCGGACTGGTCTCGGTCATGCCGTAACCCTGCTGCAGGGCGACGCCGCGGGCTTCCCATATTTTCAGCAGCGGCACCGGCATCGGCGCGCCGCCGACGCCGCCGATCACGAGCCGGCTGAAATCGGCCGTTGCGAATAACGGATGCTGCGACATGAACTGGTAGATCGCGGGCACGCCGAAGAACTGGTTGATGCCGTATGTGGGATCGCTGATCAGCTGCAGCGCGAGAGCGGGATCGAACGCGCGCATGATCAGCACGGTGCCGCCGGCATGCAGCACCGGATTGGTGTAGCAATTCAGCCCGCCGGTGTGGAACAGCGGCAGCACCGTGAGCAGTACCGACGATGGCGAGATATAGGCGGGGCCGCCGAGATTGACGCAGTTCCAGAACGTCATGCCATGGGTGATGATCGCGCCCTTGGGCAAGCCGGTGGTGCCCGAGGTATACATGATGGTCGAGATATCGTCATGCGTGACATGTTCGAACCGGTCGAGCGGCCTGGATGTGTCGATCGCCGCTTCATAGGAGCCATCAGGTCCGAGCAATAGCGCTGACGAAACGTTGCAGAGCTTTGCGACCGTCAGCGCAACTTCGGCGAGATCAGTGTCGTGGATCATCACCTTCGGCGAGGAATCGCCGACGATGAACTGCAATTCGGGAACCGTAAGCCGCGTGTTCAGCGGCAGGAATACCGCGCCGATCCGACCGCAGGCGAACTGCACCTCGAGCGTATCTGACGTGTTCAGCGCCAGCACAGCGACGCGGTCGCCGCGCGTGACGCCGAGTTTGTCGCGCAGATGGGTGGCAAGACGCGAAATCCGCGCATCGAACTGCGCGTAGGAAAGCCGGCGTTCGCTGGCGAGGTCGATGGCAGCGATCTTGTCCGGCGTGCGGCGGCCGAAATGCGCAATCCAGTCGTAATGGCGAACCGACGACATGCTTCCTCCACGTCCGGCGGTCTTGCGCCGCCGGTTTTGCTCGATGGCATTCTGTCCAGTAGATGAGGCGTCATATGGGGACACTGTCTTGCGTGGAGTAGCTGGGGCGGGGATTGGTGGGGCGGTTCCGGGCGGTGCCGCCCAACAGGCGCCGTCATTGCGAGGAGCGTAGCGACGAAGCAATCCAGACTTTCCTGCGCCGCACGATGGATTGCTTCGCTACGCTCGCAATGACGGTGAGTGGCTCCAGCGCCCAATTAATCTCAATCGGCAAACACGACTTCACGATCTCGCGGCCTGATTTGCCCGAGGCTTGCTATCGAATTTCCTCAACCCTCCAGTCAGAGGGCGCAGGGAATGCCGGGTGCACGCTGCACCCGCGGTCTCGTGTGCAATAGGCACAAAAAATGCGCACACGAGCATACAGGGCAGCGGAGGCATCCGACATTCCCTGCGCAATGGCTTTACGGCTTATATCGTGCTCTCCCCGGCGGGCCGGGCTCGTTGTCACCGTCGCCTCGCGGATATCGCGCTCGATCCAATTGGATCGATGCGCAACGCGAGACTTGACGCCAGCATCGGGGCGTCAGGACCACACGACTTCGCCGTACGCATCAGCACCGTTCGTCAAAGGCACATCCACGTCCACCGCATCCCATCCCGCGCTTGTGACGATCGCGAAACGCCCCTCGTACCGGGACGGGACGAAATCGATATATTGCTGATTTGGCCTCGTCGTCAAGTAAAATTCGGAAAATCCGAAATCCGCACTTGTGTTGCTGGAGCGCCGAGATATCCTTCGGCCGCTTCGGTCCAGAAAATCGCAGTTGGCCTTGTTGCTGTAAAACCTATAGACGGTTAGTAAGGGACTCACTCGTCCGTGAGTTGTGATGCTGTCGGCGACTAGGGAAACGCAGATCGTTAAATGAAGGAGGCCACCGCCCGCATAAAAATAAACAAGCTGCTTGAAGCAGCGGGCTGGCGTTTTTTCTCGGACTCAAAAGGGCCAGCGAACGTCCAGCTTGAACCAAGCGTCGCACTCACAAAGCATACCCTCGATAATCTTGGTGAGAACTTCGAGAAGGTCTCCAAAGGCTTCATCGATTTCCTGCTGCTCAACGAAAAGGGGTTTCCGTTCATCGTCCTCGAAGCGAAGGCGGAAGACAAGAATCCGCTCGTTGGCAAGGAGCAGGCGCGGAAGTATGCGAAGTCTCAAAATTGTCGCTTCGTCATACTCTCCAATGGAAACCTGCACTACTTCTGGGACCTCGAAAGGGGCAATCCCTACGTCATCACGAGTTTTCCAACCCCGGTCTCCGTTACCGGCTACCAGAAAAGCGTCCCTAACCCAAAATGCCTCATCGAGGAAGTCGTCGAAAATGACTACGTGGCACTCACGCAGCGACCCAACTATGCCTCCGAGGCCGCCTGGAAAAGCGATGCCGAGCGCCCTCGGTTCATCGAGCTAAACGGACTTCGTTTCCTTCGCCCGTACCAGAAGCGAGCCATTGTGGCCATTCAGCAAACAGTGGCGAAAGGTGGCGACCGCTTTCTCTTGGAAATGGCCACTGGTACCGGGAAAACGCTCACCTCGGCTGCGATCATCAAACTGTTTCTTCGGACGGGCAATGCCCGCCGTGTGCTTTTCCTGGTAGACAGGCTCGAGCTGGAGGACCAAGCACTAAAAGCTTTCAGAAAGGTGCTCGCAAACGACTACAAGAGCGTCATCTACAAAGAGAACCGCGATGACTGGCGTCACGCCGAAATCGTTGTCTCCACCGTCCAGTCGCTGCTCTTCAACAATAAATACCACCAGCTCTTTTCGCCCACCGACTTCGATCTCGTCATCTCTGACGAAGCGCACCGTTCTATCGGCGGCAATGCCCGCGCCGTCTTCGATTACTTCATCGGCTATAAACTCGGCCTTACAGCTACTCCCCGCGACTACCTCAAGAAATTTGTTAAAGATAAGTCCACGAGCAAAGATCCTCGCGAGTTCGAGCGCCGTCTGTTGCTCGATACCTACCGGACTTTCGGCTGCGAGGACGGCCAGCCCACTTTCCGATACTCGCTGCTCGATGGCGTCAAAGACGGCTACCTCGTCAACCCAACCGTCGTAGACGCCCGCAGCGAAGTGACCACCCAGCTTCTGTCGGACGGGGGCTTTGTCGTCGAGTTCAAGGACGAGGAGGGGGACGACCAGAAGGAAACATACAAGCAACGACAATTTGAGAAGCGGTTTTTCTCGCCTGCCACCAATCAGCTCTTTTGCAAGGCCTTCCTGGAGAACGCCCTGCGCGATCCGATCAGCGGTGAGATTGGCAAGTCGATCATTTTTGCCGTGAGCCAGAACCATGCGGCCAAGCTGGCGCAGATTCTGAACGGGATGGCAGACCGTATATTCCCCGGTAAATATCAATCGGACTTTGCCGTTCAAGTCACGTCGCATGTTGACGGTGCGCAGCAATACACGATCAACTTTGCAAACAATAATCTGCTTGGATCAGCGAATTTTATCCCCACTTATAAAACCAGTAAGGCCCGCGTCTGCATTACCGTCGGCATGATGACCACCGGTTATGATTGCCCGGATATCCTCAATTTGGGCCTTTTTCGTCCGATCTTCTCTCCAACGGACTTCATTCAAATCAAGGGGCGCGGAACTCGCAAGCACGACTTCCGGGAGCAGCTTTTTGACGAGACGATAAGGGAGAGTGTGAAGGAGCCACAGAAATCCGGATTCAAGCTGTTCGACTTCTTCGCAAACTGCGAATATTTCGAGGAAGAATTCGATTACGACCAGGTTATCAAGCTTCCCAAACCGAAATCCGGGACCGGTGAAGGAGGCGAGGAAGCTACAGGTGGCGGCTCCACGGGAGCCATTTACGAGCACCTCGACGACGACATTCTTCTCACGCTCAAAGAGGAGGATATCGGCCACGGGGGCATGAGGATTGATCGAGAATTTTACGCTAGGTTCGAGGATGTCGTGCGTGAGAATGCTTTCGTCGCGGCCAGCGTTGAGGCTGGTGAGTGGGATCGCGTCATCGATTACTTGAACAAGGAAATTTTCGACAAGCCGAGTGAATACTACTCCCTTGAGAAGCTACGGAGAGCTGCAGGTGTAGATCGGCGCCTCACGCTCCGTGAAATACTCGAAAAAATCTTTGGTTTGATTCCACGTTTCAAATCCAAGGACGATCTCCTGGAGGAGGAGTTCTCAAAGTTTGTTGCTGACTACAAGCCCGACGAAGCCGGGGCCATTCCGGCCATCAAGAACTATTTCAAGGCCTATGCTGCAAGCGATCAGATTCGTCACATCATTGAGTCCGGTCACCTGACCGATTTGGCCACGAACCCCATTTTCTCGACGAGAGAATTTAGGGCCGTGCCCGCGAAATACCGGAAGCTCATCCCTGAATACGTCAAGGACTATGTCTCCTTGAACCAGTTCGTCACCTAGGAACCCGAATGCTCGACACTGACACTAAACGGCGCATCGATACGGCGCGTGACATCCTCGTGGGCAAGGTCCCCGATCCCAAGTCCCAAGTCGAACAGATCACCATCGCTCTGATCTACAAGTTCATGGATGACATGGACGCTGAAGCTGAGGAGTTGGGAGGTAAGCGCAAGTTTTTCACTGGCGACTTCGCCCGATTTGGCTGGGCCCAACTGATGCGTACGGGCATTGGAGGTCATGAAATGCTCGGCCTCTATGCCGAAGGCATCTCCACGATGCCGGAGAATCCTGGCATACCGCTGCTTTTCCGCGACATTTTCAAGAACGCCTACCTCCCGTACCGCGACCCCGAGACGCTCAAGGCATTTTTAAAAATCATAGACGAATTCACTTACGATCACAGCGAACGCCTCGGCGACGCATTCGAGTATCTCCTGTCGGTCCTCGGCTCGCAGGGCGATGCCGGACAGTTCCGTACGCCGCGCCACATCATTGATTTCATTGTTGAGATCCTCGATCCGAAAAAGAACGAGAGCGTGCTTGATCCAGCGTGCGGCACAGCAGGCTTTTTGATTTCAGCTTATAAGCATATTCTGAAAGCAAATAGCTCACCCACGGCGGTTAGCTCGAAAGCCATCGACGAAAATGACAAGGCGGCGCTTGACTCATCCAGAATCCCTCCATCTCGCGGTGATCTGCTCACGCCCGAAGAGCGCGGTGCACTCGCTAGCAACTTTAAGGGTTACGACATCTCGCCAGACATGGTGCGCCTTTCTCTGGTGAATCTTTATCTCCATGGTTTTTCCGATCCGCACATTTACGAATACGACACACTAACCTCTGAGGATCGTTGGAATGAATTTGCCGACATAATCCTTGCCAACCCGCCTTTCATGTCTCCCAAGGGAGGAATCAAGCCTCACCGCCGCTTCTCTATTCAGGCCAAGCGCAGCGAAGTTCTTTTTGTGGACTACATGGCCGAGCATCTCACGCCTTGTGGGCGCGCGGGCATTATCGTCCCGGAGGGTATCATTTTCCAGAGTCAGACCGCTTACACCGAGCTGCGTCGAATGCTCGTCGAGAATTCATTAGTCGCTGTCGTCTCGCTGCCGGCAGGATGCTTCAATCCCTATTCTGGAGTTAAGACGTCCATTTTGCTCCTCGACAAATCTCTCGCCAAAGATGCCGAAACTATCGCCTTCTTCAAGGTGGAGAACGACGGCTTCGGCCTCGGTGCCCAGAGGCGAGCCATTGGAGGAAGCGAGCTCCCGCAGATCAGGGCTGAACTTAACGCCTACCTTCATGCCTTGCGAAACAAGCAATCTACAGCCGACCTTCGACTCACCTGCGGTCTAATTGTGCCGAAAGAAAAGATCGTTGAAAACGGCGACTATAATCTTAGTGGCGAGCGTTATCGAGAATTGATCGATCGCGAAACAACATTTCCAAAGGTTAAGCTTGGCGAGCTACTCAAACTGGAATTCGGCACGCGTATCACCAAAAAAGATTACGAAGGAACGCTCTTTCCGGTCTACGGAGGAGGAGGGGAAAGCTTTCGTACCGATTCGTTTACTCGGGAAAACGATATCGTGATTTCGCGTTTTGCGATGTCAGCCGAATGCGTCCGAGCGGTCGCAGGTAAGTTCTACTTGCTCGATTCAGGGTTCACGTTTTCGATTTCGGAAAAATTCATAGGCCTTGCGACAAAGACGTTTGTCGCTCAAGTTTTGCTAAACAGCCAAGATCGTATCTATCGCTGCGCTCGAGGTCATGCTCAAAAGAACATTGACATAGACGCATTCAAGGCTCTCGAAATCCCCCTGCCACCGTTGGCGCTGCAAAATGAGATCGTGGCCGAGATCGAGGGCTATCAGAAAGTCATCGGCGGCGCCCGGACTGTCCTCGACCACTACCGCCCGCACATCCCGATCCATCCTGAATGGCCGATGGTTGGGCTCGGCGAAGTAATCGAGAGCAAGCCTAAGAATGGGTATTCCGGTAGCCCGGTGGATCGTCCCACGAACGTGAAAGTATTGTCCCTGAGCGCGACGACGTCGGGAAAGATGGACCTATCGAAATTTAAGTATCTCGATGAGGACATTCCATTGGAGTCTTCTTGTCGATGTCGGCGCGGGGATATCTACCTCCAACGAGGCAACACAAGGGAATTGGTGGGTACGGCCGCGATATTCGACGCAGACGAACAGAATTTTATTTACCCCGACCTGATGATTCGCGTTCGAGCGGATGAATCAAAGATTCGAAGCAGCTATTTGCTAACCGTTCTTCAGAGCGAGCCCGTTCGCGAGTTCATTGTCAGAAACGCCGTAGGCGCTGCCGGCAGCATGCCCAAGATCAATCAGGGTATCGTCGAGCGTATTCCGGTTCCGCTTCCACCGCTCGCCACGCAGGAAGCCCTTGTAGCCGAGATCGAAGCCGAGCAAGCCTTAGTCGCTGGTAACCACGAACTGATCATCCGCTTCGAACAAAAGGTCCAATCGACCCTTGCTCGAATCTGGGGCGAACAAGAGTCAGTCGTTACGGAGGCATAAGCAAATGGAAGAGGCGGCTGAACTCGCCAACTATCTGCCACTCTCATTCAAAACGCCAAAGGAGCAGGAATATATCGAATTTCTCTGGGACGCCTTCGAAATGAACTACACGAACGGTAAGTACCAATTTGCTTTCCTTGCCTATCATATGCTCACCATGAGCTTCGTCTATTTTAACATTTGGCAGATCAAGCAGACTGAGCCGGGCGACTTCGAGAAGGGTCTTATCGGATTTGGGCGCGATGAGAAAACCTTGATCGAGGCGACTTCACCGTTTGCATTCAGCATTGTCCCTGAACGCACGATGTTGCGCTTCCTAAAGCTTATCGCCTGCGACAATGGAAAGATTGGCACCTATGTTAAGCTGGTGGATGACCGCAACAATTCGGCCCACCCAAATGGCAACATATATTTCAGCACCCCGGCAGCGGTGGACATCAAGATCACTGAGATTCTCCGCGTCGTGGACGAGATCCAGAGGCATTCAAGACCAGTTATAGAAAGATGTTATCGGGAATTTTTGCTCAAGAGCCACGACCCAGACGAACGGGAGTACTCGGAGGCCAGTGATCAAATACGCGAGGCGTTGATCCACGCAAACTATATGTCCCAACGGGACATAGGCGTTTGTCTTGAGTATAATCTTGGTGATCTTCGCGAGTTCGACGAATTCCCCAGCATTGAAGCGCTTCATCAGCAGCTTCATGCTGCCTACGGCAATGCTTGAACGACGACTTGCTTTCTGGGGCGCCAGTCTATCGGCCGCCGCCATCGACGGCGTGGCGCCTCCTCACGAACCCCGCAGCAATTCGCTGATCACGTTGAACTGGTTGTCGCGAAACTCGACCATATAGCCGTCCTTGATCGGACGGTAGTCCGTCGGCGATGTGTTGAGCTTGACGCCTGGCATCAGCATCGGCAGCGCTACGCCCTTGAGGTTGGCCGCCTGCGCCATGATGTTTTGGCGACTCAGGTCGTCTTTGCACTGCGTCAGCACCACGACCAGCGCCTGGGCAACCATGTAGCCATAGCCTGCCGCCAGATTGGCTGGATCGATATTGGGCAGCCGCGCCTTCATGAAATCCCGGTAGGCGACCAGATCGGGGTCGGTGGAGTCGGCCGCATAAGGTTTTAGCGCCCCGACCGACATGATGCCGGTCGCCGCTTCGAGCCCGGCCGGCACCATCACCGTTTCCTTGTTGGCGCAGCCTGAGGAGATGAAACGCATCGGACGCCAGCCGGTTTCGTAGGCTTTTCGGATCGCTTGCGCGCACGCGCGCGGCGTCACGCTGTAGATCAGGAAGACGTCGGCCTTGGTGTTGGCGAGCGTGAGGATCTGCGAATCCACCGTGGGATCGGCGACCTCGAAACTCGCAGCCATCGCGATCATCTTGTCGGCGTCCGCTGACGCGACCGAGGACATCGCGTCAGGCCGAATTCGCAGCATGGTGTTCGGTTTGTCGTGTACTAGGTCGGCTTGCGCACGGCAGTGGAAACGGTCTCGTGTGCACGCACCGGGGTGCAGGTCGTAACTACGAGCGCAAACCGGCTGCACTGCCAGTCAGCGCCGAGCGCGGCGCTGGTGGGTGATGTCAGGTTGACCGACAGTAATGCCGCTACGCAGGCAAACATCACGTACGCCGCGATTAGCACCGCTACCTTGTGGGCCCTTGGGTGGGAAATCATGGCCTTGGCTCCTGTACGATGGCCCCCTTGTGATCTAATTCGCATCCTGACCCACATTTTTCGCTGGTGGCCCGAAGGCGTATGCGATTGCTGGCGCTGGATCAGCACCGCAGCCGGACTTGCGCACCGGAGCAAACAACATCTTTATTCGATCAACCTCGTCGGCACGGGCAAGCAGCGTGGGCGGAATGTCAACGCCGAGCGCCTTGGCTGTCTTGAGATTGATGACCAGCTCAAACTTGGTTGGCCGCTCGACGGGCAGGTCGGCGGGCTTCGCGTGCGGCTGCTGCCTGGGTTTGATCTTGATCAAGTTCAGCAGCGTCGCCGCCAGAATCATCACCAGGACGCCACCAACACTGAGCGCGATCTGCATCGTCAGCCCCTCCGAGATGTCGAGCAGCGCCAGGTGGCTGGCGAACGTCAGCAGAACGCCGAGGCAGTAGATTGGCAGCGAATTCTGGCCACAGCGGATCGCGCCGCGCATCACCGCCGTCGTCAGCCCTCGCCAATTGTGAGGTACGAACCACGCTGCCAAAACCGCAAGGGCCAAAAAATGCAGCAGTCGCAATGGATCGAGATTCGATTTGTCCATCGGGTAAAGCAGCGTCAGCAGCGCCTGCGGGACCAGCGCTTCCAGCGGTTTGATGCTCGAGCTCAATGCGATGCTGAGGCTGAACACCAGATAGAGAACGGCAGCCACAAGCGCGGTACGTGAGATCACCCACTGCCGGAATCTCTTGCCCTCGATCATCCACCACGCGCCAAGCACGACCAGCAGCTGCCAAGCCAGCGGATTGAAGGCCCAGTGGCCGTTCGGCCACGCCGGGACGGTCCAGCCGAAGGCATGCACCAGCGCATAAAGCGCCAGCGAGGCGCCAAGCGCCACATTCGGCACTCGCAGCAGCAGCCACAGCAGCGGCGCGAACAAGAGGTGAAGAAGCACGAAGACCGGCAACACGTCGGCATTGACTAGACGGTATTGCAGGACCGCTGCGCGCGCGAGCGTCGCGCCCGGATGGTCCAGCAAGATACGCGTATTGCTCTCGTCAGCAAGACGGCCACCGCCTGCGAGGTGAACCATGATGGCGCAGGCGAGCGTGAGCAGCAGAAATGCGACATAAATGTCCCAGCTTCGGTGCAGCGTCCGGCTGACCACTCCGGTCCAGCCCTCGCAGCGCCACGCCTTGCCGTAGGCCAGTGCGCAGGTTACGCCCGAGACGAACATGAATACTTCCGCGGCATCGCTGAAGCCGTAGTTCCGCAGCGTCAGCCAAGTTCCGATGTTGTTGGGGACATGGTCAAGAAAGATGCACCACAGTGCGATGCCGCGGCAGGCGTCAATGCGCAGGTCGCGGCCCTGGCCTTTCAGCTCCGGCAGCTCGCCGATCAATAGCTTTGGGGTGGCGATTCGATCGTGCATCTGGTTGCCCCATCCGACGTGCGAGCACGCTTCAAGAGGGACCGAATTGATAAAAACATCGCCGCCGCACTGCCGGATCGTACCAACGCCGCAGTTTGGCGCTGCTTCACGCCGAACCCGGCGACGAAAGCTATTGCGATAACGATCATATGGCGGCGCTTGGTAGAACATCCTAGCGCGTGAGGCTATTGACGATCATCGTTCAACGGCACAGCGCGTCAATCAGCCGGAGGTCCACACAGAGAGGTTCCTAGGTCCTATGATCAAGGTACCGTACAGATCTCGGCATCAATTGACATCCGTCAGACGCATCATGGACGTTCACCATTGCGCATGGACGAAGGAGACTCTGAGCCCCGCGAGTCTCGTCGTCCGCACTCGCTTTTTCGGTGTCCTACCGTGAGGTGATTACAATTGCAGCACACAACGGCATTCGGCTCCTACCTTGAGTGGCTGACGGTGGACCGCTGGTTGGGCCAAGGATGGAGGATGGATGGTTTCGGGAGCCAGTCTTCCGACAGCCTCTTCCTCGCCAAAGACCTGAAGGTGGGTGTATGATTTTCCTTTATTTGGATCTCCGTGCAATGGGATGACGGAGAGCTTTTCATGAAAGTTCTTATTGTCGACGACCATGCATTGATTCGCGAGGCGTTGCACGCTGTCCTGAAACAACTGAAGCAAGAAGCCGTCATATTTGAAGCTTCGAACAGCCGTCAGGCAATGCACATAGTCGAGGAACATCCCGACATCAGCCTCATTTTACTTGATATCAATTTGCCGGATCGAGATGGCTTCTCTGTCCTCCGCGAACTGCGAGACCGCTATCCGACCATTGCTATCATCATTCTTTCGTCCTCGGATGATCAAGACACAGTCAAGCGCGCTTTCAAACTTGGCGCTCTGGGTTTCATCCCGAAAACTACCAAACGAGAGGTCATGCTTAACGCCATTAAGTTAGTGTTCTCCGGCGGTATTTACATTCCCTCGGAAATTCTGGAGGAAGCAACGTCTCCGCGGCTTACAAACGAGCTAGCGACGCGCGACTCTCTTAAAGGTCTCGGGTTGACCGATCGGCAGATTGAAGTGCTTGCGCTCCTGATGAAGGGAAAAAGCAACAAGGTCATTGCCAAGACCCTCAATATGGCAGTGCCGACAGTGAAGAACCACATCACGGTCGTTCTCAAGGCGCTCGGCGTAACGAGCCGCACCGAGGCAGTAATAAAAGTAGGAAAAATGGGCTGGGAATCGTCGCCGAAATCTGAATCATAAAGCCGGCCCGGTATCTCTCCTATCGTCATGATCCATAAAGAGCTCTTGCATGACAGCGCGGAGCCGCATTGGGTCGACAGGCTTGTGCAGTAAAACGTATCCTCTATCCTTAGCGTCACGTAATGGTTCAGGTGCCGTATCGCCGCTGATGAGAATAGCTGGAATTGATGAACCAAACGCCGCATTGATTTGTTCAATGGCTCGGATCCCCGTCTTTCCGCTCGCAAGATGATAGTCCGAGATTATAAGATCGGGGCGTTGTTGGCGCTCAGCAAGTTGGATAAGTGCCGCTTCGTCGGATCCGGCGGTAAGGACGGAGTATCCCCATTTGCCAAGCAATCCGCCCGTTCCCTCCTGCACAATTGGGGCATCGGCAATAACAAGAATTACCCTGCCTTCGACCGCAAAGGCTACGGGGTGAGGTGAGTCGACGGGCTCGGTGGACGTGACGCATTCATCGGCCATCGGAACCAGGATTGCGAATCGCGAACCTCGGCCCACAGTCGAAGCTAAGTCGATTTGATGGTTGAGAAGTAGGCGAAGCCTGTCGACAATAGCCAAGCCGAGCCCCAGGCCGCCGTACCGGTACCGTTCTGGGGCAGCAAGTTGAAAAAACTCGCCAAAGATATTCTGCTTCTGATCCTCAGGAATGCCGGGACCGCTATCCCATACTTCGATACGCAACATTTCACCGCGCCGACGACAGCCGACAATGATCCCGCCGCGCAATGTATAGCGCACAGCATTGGATACCAAGTTGAAGAGTATGCGTTCGAGCAGCATGGCGTCGCTCCTCACCCAGGAGTCACTTCGCCTAACGCGTAGACGCAAGCCCTTTGCTAGCGTTGCCTGATCAAACGTCGTCTCAATTTTTTGCAACAGGCGCGCGATCGGGAATTCAGTCAGTTTGGGTGTAAGGATCCCAGCATCGAGTCTGGACATATCCAGGAGCGAATTGAACATTTCATCCATTTCTTTGCGCGTTGCATCGACCAGCTCGATCGTCCTTGTCCTTTCCCCCGATCTGAGCGGCGTGCGCAGCTGTGCAATAAACAAGCCTAGTGCATGTAATGGCTGCCGCAAATCGTGGCTTGCCATGGCAAGAAAGCGCGATTTTGCTGCATTTGCGAGCTCAAGCTCTTGCGTACGCTCTGCGACCTTCCGTTCTAGTTCGATCTGCGCGCGGCGCAGACGTTTCTCCCCCTTCTTGCGCACCTCGACGTCGGCGCTCAACAGCAAGCTTGGAACGGTAATACTGATCAAGAACATCAACACCAGCAGGAATGAAGCGTTGAGATCCGCGGTCGTGAAGGGGCCGCCGCCCGTGAGTGTCCCCCAAATCGTGATGCCGGAAAGCACCAGCGCAACCGTTGCGGTGTCACGTGGACCGCGGCGCAGCGCCGCCCACAACATTGGCAGGATCGCAAGAAAACCCAGCGGATCTCGGCTCGGCGTTTGCTCGATCAGGGGACTGAAAGCAATGAGTCCAACGGCCGCCGCTGTTGCGAGGACGCCGACCGTCTCCAAAAAGTCATTGCGGTTGAAAGCATGGAAGTGGCTTGATGCCCAAAGCACGATAACGGGGGCAATGACCAGCGCGCCGGTCACATCTCCCAGCCACCATGTGACCCAGGCGTTCGCGAAATTCGTCCGTTCGATGTACCCGGCAGTTGCCAGGCTGGTCAGTCCAATGCTGGCGCTGATCGGCGTCGCGATCACGAAGCAAATCAGAGCAAACTTCGCGACAGAATTTGGCGTCGAAAAAGTATTACATCCGCTCGACCATCGATTGATCAGGTAAGCGCCAACAACCGCTTCAAGAGAGTTGCCGGTAGCAATCGCAATTGCGGTGGCAACCGAGCCGGCGGTCATCGCATTGGCAATCACCGCCGCCGCGAAAATTGCGGGCCAAGTCCGATATCCCCACAACAGCACCGCCGCCAGCGCGACACCCGTCGGCGGCCAAATTGGCGTTGCACTGGGATGAAGAGAGGCGAGAGCAAGGCCGGCTTTTGCCAGGGCGAAATAGATCACTCCAATTGCGACCAGACCGCCGGCATAGCTAGTGCCTCGGCGGAAATTTAACCCGGACCAAGCCATCTGATTTGCTCGTGAGGCACGCGGCGTCACCGACGACGCGGCCTGGCAGGAATTGTCAGGACGGCGGCGTTCGCGAGATAAGGATTGACCCCGCAGTAGGCCGTGCGGCCCGATGCGGTGGCCTGACATTGCTGGTAGCTAGTGAATCCGCAATCGCCCGCGCCAGCATAGTCGTCGCCTTGCAGGCAATACCGGTACTCGCTAGCCACGACCGGGGCGACGCTGGTTGCGAAGATGGTCGCAGACGTCGCGAGGGCAAGAAAGAGGGTACGCATTTTTCTCCCCCACATTGAAGTGCCCCAGTTGACGCTGGGACCAACCGTGCGGCGCCGATGTGAACCGGCTCACATCGGCGGATGCAAATTTTTGAGATCGACCGCGCAGATTGGTAAGGAAGCCTGTCAAGCTCGCGCCAGCAAATCGAGCGACAATCCAACTTACCTTGTTGGGCGGGAGCGGTTCTGTGAGGGCATGCGGGCGGGGCGATGTCGGAGATGGGTCACAGGACTAAGCCGCTCGCGCGGTAGGGCGCTGCGGCGAGCCGCCGCGCAGATAATCCTTTCCAGCGTCGTCGTTCTGATAAAGGATCGCAAAGCGCGCATTGGGATTTTTTGCGCGGGCGAAGCGCACCTCGATGCCGGCTTCCTCGACATAGTTGGGCGCCCAGGGCAGCGCCATCAGCCAGGGTTGATGGGTCGGATCGTTCCATTTCGAGGCGGAGCTGATCAGGAACAGATGCGGCACCTTGGCGCCGTTGAGATACTTCGCGGTCGCAGAACTCGGCGCGGTGCCCATGGTTCCGAACATGAACGCGACGCCGTCATTCTCGACCAGGCGGCGCGTTCGCCTCGACCGTCTTCGGCGGCGAGAAGCCATCGTCGAGCGAGACCATGTTGAGCTTGCGTCCGTTGACGCCGCCTTTCTCGTTGACCAGGTCGAAATAGGCCGCAAAAGCCTTGCCGGTGACACTGAGCGCCGACGCCGGGCCGCTATATGGCATGATGTTGCCGAACTTGATCTCGGTGTCGGTAATGCCGGGTTGGTGGGCGGAGGCTGTAGTCGTTGCAGTAAGGGAGAACAGCGCTGCAAAGAGAACGGCGGAGACGAACTTGCTCGATCGGATCATGCTTCATCCTCCCCGGCGAATGGCCGCTGACCTCTTATTGGCTTTGAGCCAAGGCTAGGGCATGCTCATTGAGCCGGTCTTGCGTTCAGTTGCTGGACGCGGCATGCGTCGGAAAACGACGGGCGCAACAGATTGTCTGCAGATAATGCCAGCCGCTCAACGCAAGTTTGAGCGAGCCAAATCGGGGCATCGTGACTCCGCGGGAGGAAACCATGCTGGAGCGAACGAAAGTGCAAAGCCCGTTCTACACGGCCGAACACGAAGCGTTCCGCGATGTGATGCGCCGCTTCGTGGCGCGCGAGATCGAGCCCTATGCCCATGAATGGGACGAGGCCGGCGAGTTTCCGCGCGAGCTTTATCGGAAAGCTTCCGAGATCGGGCTGTTCGGGCTCGGCTTTCCGGAGGAATATGGCGGTGTCGCCGCCGACCAGTTCATGAAAATCGTGGCATCGCAGGAGTTGGCGCGCGCCGGCGCCGGCGGGATCAGCTCGAGCCTGATGAGCCATACCATCGGTTCGCCGCCGATCGCGCGGGCCGCGAGGCCTGAGGTCAAGGCCCGGGTGCTGCCGCAGGTGCTGTCGGGTGAGAAGATTTCCGCGCTCGCGATCACCGAGCCCAGCGGCGGCTCCGACGTCGCCAATCTCCGCACCAAGGCGCGGCGTGACGGCGGCCATTATGTCGTCAGTGGCGAAAAGACTTTCATCACCTCGGGCATGCGGGCCGATTACCTGACGGTCGCGGTGCGGACCGGCGGCGAGGGACCGGGCGGGGTTAGCCTGCTCCTGATCGAGGGCGACACGCCGGGCCTGTCGCGCACGAAGCTGAAGAAGATGGGCTGGTGGGCGTCCGATACCGCCACGCTGCACTTCGATGAATGCCGGGTGCCGGCCGAAAACCTGATCGGCGAGGAGGGGCAGGGCTTCAAGATCATCATGCACAATTTCAACAGCGAGCGCATGGGCATGGCTGCGAGCTGCACGGCCTATGCCCGCGTCTGCGTCGAGGAGGCGATTGCCTATGCCAAGGAGCGCAAGACGTTTGGCAAGCCGATCGCGCAGCATCAGGTCATCAGGCACAAGCTGGTCGACATGGCGCAGAAGGTCGCGGCGTCGCAGGCGATGCTGGAAATGCTGGCATGGCGGCTCGGGCAAGGCGAAAGCCCCGTCGCCGAAATCTGCATGATGAAGAACCAGGCGACCCAGACCATGGCGTTCTGCGCCTCCGAGGCGGTGCAGATTTTTGGCGGCGCCGGCTTCATTCGTGGCGTCAAGGTCGAGCGCATCTACCGCGAGGTCAAGGTCAACGCCATCGGCGGTGGCACTGAGGAGATCATGAAGGATCTCGCCTCAAGGCAGATGGGGTTGTGACGTTCTTTCTCCGTCATGCCCGGGCAGAAGCGCGAAGCGCGTCTTCGCGCTAGATGACCCGGGCATCCACGCCTTGCTGCACTGGAAGAAGACGTGGATGGCCGGGACAAGCCCGGCCATGACGCAAGTGAAAATACCAATTGGAGCTTGGCCAAAAATGCTCTTCACCGCCGACCACGACGAACCGCGCCGCGCCTTGCAAAAGTTCATCGCTGCCGAGATCAATCCCTTTGTCGACGAATGGGAGAAGAACGACATCTTCCCCGCGCATGAGCTGTTCAAGAAGCTCGGCGATCTCGGCTTCCTCGGCCTCAACAAGCCGGTCGAATTCGGCGGCCAGGGGCTCGACTACTCCTACGCGCTGATGATGGCGGAAGAACTCGGCGCCATCACTTGCGGCGGCGTGCCGATGGCGATCGGGGTGCAAACCGATATGGCAACGCCCGCGCTGGCGCGGTTCGGCTCGGATCAAGTGCGGCGCGAGTTTCTTAGCCCCGCGATCGCCGGCGATGCGGTGGCCTGCATCGGTGTCTCGGAGCCGGGCGCCGGCTCCGATGTCGCCTCGATCAAGACGCAGGCGCGCTCCGATGGCGACGATTACGTCATCAACGGCGGCAAGATGTGGATCACCAACGGCGTGCAGGCCGACTGGATCTGTCTGCTCGCCAATACCAGCGACGACCAGGTCCATCGCAACAAGTCGCTGATCTGCGTGCCCATGAAAGCCAAGGGCGTGCAGGTCGCGCGCAAGCTCGACAAGATGGGCATGCGCTCCTCCGACACCGCGCAGATCTTCTTTGACAATGTCCGGGTGCCGAAGCGCAACCGGATCGGCGAGGAGGGCAAGGGCTTTACTTACCAGATGGTGCAGTTCCAGGAGGAGCGGCTGTGGGGCGCGGCGGCCTGCCTCAAGGCGCATGAATTCATCATCGCCGAGACGATCGAATACACGCGCAATCGAAAGGCGTTCGGAAAGTCGATCCTCGACAACCAGACCGTCCATTTCAAGCTTGCGGAGATGCAGACCGAGGTCGAACTGCTGCGCGCGCTAATCTACCGCGCCGCCGAGGCGCTGATCGCGGGCGAGGACGTGACGCGGCTTGCGACCATGGCCAAGCTCAAGGCCGGGCGTTTGGGCCGCGAACTCACCGATGCCTGCCTGCAGTTCTGGGGCGGCATGGGTTTCATGAACGAGACGCCGGTCAGCCGGGCCTATCGCGACAGCCGCCTGACCTCGATCGGCGGCGGCGCCGACGAGGTGATGCTGACGGTGCTGTGCAAGATGATGGGCACGCTGCCGAAAAGCTAATAAGAACAGCCAAGGTAACGACAAGGGAACGCCTGATGATCACGCTCTATCACTGCGACGGCGCACGCTCGTTCCGTCCGCTCTGGATGCTGGAAGAGATGGGGCTGCCCTATGAGCTGAAAATGCTGCCGTTTCCGCCGCGGGTGTTCGCCAAGGAATATCTCGCGATCAATCCGCTCGGCACCATTCCGTTCATGATCGACGGCGAGACCAAAATGACGGAGTCCTCCGGCATCTGCTATTACCTCGGCACCAAATATGGGCCGTCGCCGCTGGTGGTCGGGATGGATGACCCCGCTTATGGCGCCTTCCTGAACTGGATGTATTTCAGCGACGCTACGCTGACCTTTCCGCAAACGCTGGTGCTGAGATACAGCCAGCTCGAACCGGAGGAGCGGCGGAACCCGCAGGTGGCCGGCGATTACACGAAATGGTTCCTCGGCCGGCTGCGCGCTGTCGAGGCAGCCACCGCGAATGCCGAAACCTTGTGCGCCGGCCGCTTCACCGCGGCCGACATCGTGAACGGCTATGCGCTGCGGCTGGCGGGCAATATCGGGCTCGCCAGGGATTTCGGCCCCAATGTCGCCGCCTATTGGGCCAGGCTGCAGGAACGCGACGGCTACCAGCGCGCCGTGGCGGCGGAACGCAAGGCCGGTGTTGAACAGAATGTGGCCCCTCGGATCCGAGCCTGAAGGGACGCCGATCCAGGCCTTCGAATTAACCTTTCCCGGTCGGTGACAGGCACCGAATTTCCGCTATGGTTGACCCCGTCGCAGCGGCCCAAAGAGCCGCGCGAGGAGGACGAACCATGGACGACATCGGCCACAAATCCGGCCATCTGATGCTGATCACTCCGGAGCGCGTTTTTTACGCGGGCCTGCTCGGCCGCCCGCGGGCGCGCTGCTCGGGCGCGTTCAATATCTATGTCTCGATCGAGGGCGGGCTGTGGCTCACCACCGCCGATGGCCGCGAGAGCTATGGCGAGATGGTCGCCGTGCTCCCGAACGTCAGGCACACCATTGCCAGCGACCATCGTTCGGTGCTCAGCATCGTGATCGAGCCGGAGAGCGTTCGCCCCGGTGTGCTCGAAGACCTTGCCAAACGCCTCGCGGGGCCTGAAGGCGAAGTTTTCACCAGCCGAATCCGCGCCGCCTATCTCGAACTGCGCGAGCATCATGCCGGCGACGAGTTCTCCAGCGCCGAATTCGATACCCTGTGTCTTGGTGAAGCGCTGCCGCGGCGCGAACTCGATGCCCGCGTGGCGCGCGCGATCGTGCAGATCGGAAAATTCTCCGGCGAGCCGGTGACGGCGGCGAGTTGCGCCACGGAGGCCGGATTGTCGCCGTCGCGCTTCCTGCATTTGTTCAAGGAAGAAACCGGCATTTCCTTCCGTTCGTTCCGCGCCTGGAAGCGGGCGCGGCATTTGCTGCATTTCGCCAACCAGGACATCAACCTTGCGCATCTGGCGCAGGATATCGGCTATCCCGACTCCACGCATTTCAGCCACTCGATCCGCCGCTTCTATGGATTGAAGCCGCGCGCGATCTTTTCAGGCTCGCGCGATCTGGCGATCTATAGCCACCACCACGCCGCCGCCGACAATAGCGGGTGGACGCAAGAAGCCGGCTGATGCGGGACGCATGATCGCGCTGGGCATTTTCGCGATCTCTCGCGTCCCGCTTTCGAAGGTTGATCCATGGGCGACAAGGCCGTCATTACCTGCTCGCTGAACGGCGTGCTGACCGATCCGAAGCAGCACAACGTGCCTGTCACGCCGGAGCAGATGGCGCGCGAGGCCAGGGCTGCCTTCAACGCCGGCGCCAGCATCATGCATATCCATCTGCGCCAGCAGGAGCCAAACAAGGGGCATCTGCCGTCCTGGGACGTCAACGTCAGCAAGGAAATCCAGCAGGCGATTCGCGAGGCCTGTCCCGGCGTCATCATCAACCACACCACGGGTACGTCAGGTCCCAAATATCACGGCGCGCTCGACTGCGTGCGCGAGACCAGGCCCGAGATTGCGGCCTGCAACGCCGGTTCTCTAAATTATCTCAAGGTGAAGTCCGACAACACCTGGGCTTGGCCGCCGATGATGTTCGATAATTCGGTCGAGAAGGTGCAGGACTATCTCGACGTGATGAAGGAGGCGGGCACGATCCCGGAGTTCGAATGCTTTGATGTCGGCATCGTGCGCTGCGTCGGCATGTACCGGCAGACCGGGATGTACTCCGGACCGCTTGAGTATAATTTCGTGATGGGCGTCGCGTCCGGCATGCCGGCCGATCCGGACCTGCTGCCGATCCTGTTGAAGCTGAAGCTGCCGGAAGCGCATTGGCAGGTGACCGCGATCGGCCGCGCCGAAATCTGGCCGCTGCACCAGCGCTGCGCCGATCTCGGCGGCCACCTCCGCACCGGGCTTGAGGACACCTTCTATCTTGCCGACGGCACCAAGGTGACCTCCAACGGGCAGTTGATCGAAGCTATCGCCGCCTGCGCGCGGCGCGCGGGCCGTGAAATCGCGAGCCCCGCCGAAGCGCGGCAGATATTTGGGACAAGGCATTAGTGCCGTCATTGCGAGCGAAGCGAAGCAATCCATCGTGACGCACAAAAAGTATGGATTGCTTCGTCGCTTCGCTCCCTTGCGCAAACGCTCCGCGTTTGTCGCAGGCAATGACGAGCAGGAGAGTTAATGGCTGTAATCGAATCGACCATCGTTCCCTCCAGCGCCGCCTACAAGGCCAATCGCGACGGCATGCTGGCGCTGATTGCGCGGATGCGTTCGCTCGAAGATCGCACACGGGCCGCATCGGCCGCGGCAAGGGACCGCTTCCACAAACGCGGACAGTTGCTGCCGCGCGAGCGCGTCGCGCTGGTGCTCGACCCCGGCTCCCCCTTCATCGAACTATCGACGCTCGCCGGCTACATGTTCGACGTGGCGGATGCGGAGAAGAGCGTGCCGGGCGGCGGCGTGATCGCGGGCATCGGCTTTGTCTCAGGCATCCGCTGCATGGTCAGCGCCAACGATTCCGGTATCGATGC